>CAVPTW010000027.1:0-100801 GCA_963708735.1 uncultured Gammaproteobacteria bacterium | reverse complement strand
GGGCAACCAGAAACACGTTGAAGGCGTCGATGAAAAATTGTTCACCACCGATCAACAGCGGCCCGCCCAGGATCACCCGCACGGTGAGCGCACAGCTGGCCATGAAAGTGGCAAAACTGAACAAAGCGTTGAGTTCCGCCGCGCGGGCACTCGCGCCCCACACGGCCAGCGCAGCTCCGCCCAGCAGCGGCAGGCCGAGCAGCGCGATCAGTTCCACGACCCCTCCGTCACCGGCTCAATCCTCCTTCAGCATTTCGAGGTGGCGCAGCTCCAGGCTGTCGAACTGCTCCCGGATCTGAAAAAAGAACACGCCCAGAATCACCGCACCGACCAGCACGTCGAGGGCGATCCCGAACTCGACCACCATCGGCATGCCCTGCGTCGCCGTGGTCGCGGCAAATACGAGACCGTTTTCGAGTGCCAGAAAGCCCATCACCTGCGATACCGCCTTGCGCCGGCCGATCATCATCAGCAGCGACAGCAGCACCATGGCGATGGCGATACCGAGCGTCTCGCGGGTTATCTCGTGTCCGAACTGAGAGATCGGCTGGGCGAGCCCGAAGGCGAAGATCACGAGCCCCAGACCGGCCAGCATCTGCAGCGGGATGGCGACCACCGATTCGGTGTCCCACTGCAGGCCAAGGCGCACGATCAGGCGGCGCAGGAAATAGGGCAGCAGGAACACCTTGAGTACCAGCGTGAGGGCGGCCGAGTAGTAGAGGTGATGGAGGCCACTGGCCGCCACCGCCACCGTCGAAGCGGCGAGCACCGCCCCCTGCAAGGCGAACAGATTGACCAGCGAGGCGATGCGCCGCTGCGCCAGCATGGCGAAGGACAGCAGCAGCAGCAGCGAGGCGAGCAGTTCGACCCACTGCATGGCGAGCGCGCTATTCACGCCACACCCCCGGAGAACAGCAGCCGGGTCAGCAAACCCAGTACCGCCAGCATGAAGGCCATGGCGAGGAACTCCGGCGCCCGGAACACCCGCAGCTTGGCACTCAGGGTCTCGAACAGCGCCAGTGCCGCGCCGGCCAGTATCAGCTTGAGTACCAGCGCGACCGTTGCCAGCAGCAGGTCCAGCGCACCCGCGTCCCGCCCGGCCAGACCCACCGGCAGAAAAAAGGCAAAGCCCAGGCAGGCGTAGTTGAACAGCTTGAGCGCCGACGCCCATTCGATCAGCGCCAGGTGGCGGGCCGAATATTCGAGCACCATCGCTTCGTGAATCATGGTCAGCTCGAGGTGTGTGGTCGGGTTGTCGACCGGCAGACGAGCGTTTTCCGCCAGCAGCACCAGGACGAAGGCCAGCGCCGCGAAGGCGAGGCTGGGGTTGATCGCCATCCCCTGCGCGAGCAAGCGGTCGGCGATCACCGGCACTGCCGTGCTGCCGCCAATCAGCGCCAGATTGAACAGCACCATCAGCAGCGCGGGTTCGGCCAGAAAGCCGATCAGCATCTCGCGCCGCGCGCCGAGCGAGCCAAAGGCGGTGCCGACATCCATGGCACCCAGCGCGATGAACATGCGCGCGGCGGCGAACAGGCCGACCAGGGCGATGGTATCGGCGGCACGGCCCGCCGGCAGGTCGGTGCTCAGCGAGGGGATGATGCCGGCGGCGACCAGCATGCAGCCGAATACCACGTAGGGCACGGCACGAAACAGGGACGAGGCCGACTCCGCCAGCACAGCATCCTTGTGCAGCAGCTTGCGCAGCGTGCGGTACGGCAGCAGCAACGGCGGGGCAGTGCGGTTCTGCAGCCAGGCGCGGCACTGATTGACCCAGCCCAGCAGCAGGGGGGCGAGTCCGGCGGCGGCGGCCACAGCGGCGGCTTGCGTCAGCAGCGTCGACAGCGTCACAGCACCACCACCAGCAGCGCCACCAGGGTGGCGAATCCGTACAGCAGGTAGATGGCAATGCGCCCCCGCTGGAGCTTGCCGACCATTCGCGCCCCCGCATCCACCCAGCGCACCACCGGCTGGTAGAACAGGTACCAGAAGCGGTCTTCCACCGTCACCTGGTAGCGCGGTGCATCATCGAATGGCGAGGGTAGGTGCCGCTCCATGCGAAAAAACGGCTCGAATATCTGCCGGATCGGCTGCCCGAAGCCTTCGGCCGTATCCTGCATGCGTGCATCCTGCCAGGGGTACCCGCAGTCCCACACCGGGCCGCGCGTAACCCGGCCATGGTAGACGCGCCGAATTGCCAGAAAACTTCCCAGCATCACCGCCGCGATGCCGACCGCAAACAGCAACGGGCTGAAACTGGCTTGACTGACCGTGCCGGCGCGCAGCCAGCCAGGCTCGCCCCAGGCCGTGGCGGTCGGCCCGACCAGCAGGCCGATGGTCGCGTTGAGATGTACCAGCAGCAGACTCGGCAGCAAACCCAGTCCGGCGCAGGTGAGCGCCAGCGCCACCAGGGCGGCGCGCTCGAACCATCCGGCGTCGTGCGCGTGTTCGAGCTGCGGCTCGCGCATGCGGCCCAGAAAAATCACTCCGTAAAACTTCACCATCACGTAGCCCGCCAGCGCCGAGGCGAGCACCAGCAGCGCGGCGCCGACCGGCACCAGCATGTTGACGAACGGCAGCGGCAATTGCGGCGACTCCAGGAATGCCTGCAACAGCAGCCACTCGGAGACGAAGCCGTTCAGCGGCGGCAGACCGGCGATGGCGAGCGACGCGACCAGCGTCGTCCAGGCTACCCAGGGCATGCGTCGAATCAACCCACCGAGCTTGCCGAGACTGCGCTGCCGGGTGGCGTGCAGCACCGAGCCGGTCGCGAGGAACAGCAGCGACTTGAACAGCGCGTGGTTGAGGCAGTGAAACAGCGCCGCCGCCAGCGCCAGTGCGGCGAACGCGTGCAGCCCAGTGCCCTGGAACAGCATGGCCAGGCCGATACCAGCGAAGATCACACCGATGTTTTCGATCGACGAGTAGGCCAGCAGGCGTTTCATGTCGGTCTGCACGGCGGCGAACATCACCCCGAACAGCGCGCTGAACAGCCCCACTCCCAGCAGTGTCGCGCCCCAACCCCACTGCGGCGTACCGAGCAGGTCGAAACTGACCCGCAGCAGGCCGTAGACCGCCGTCTTGAGCATCACGCCACTCATCAGCGCCGACACCGGCGAGGGCGCCGCCGGATGGGCTTCCGGCAGCCAGGCGTGCAGCGGTACCAGACCCGCCTTGGCACCGAAACCGAACAGCGCCAGGCCGAAGGCGACACTAGCCCAACCGGGGGTGAGGTGCGCCGCGCGCATCGCATCGAAGGTGAACTGCCAGCTGCCACCCTGCAGGACGCCGAAACACAACAGCAGGCCGATCGCGCCCAGATGGGCGATCAACAGATACAGAAACCCGGCCCGGCGCACCTCCGGCACCCGATGCTGTGAGGTGACCAGGAAAAACGACGCCAGCGCCATCACTTCCCAGGCCACCATGAACGCGTAGGCATCGTCGGCCAGCAGCACCCAGGCCATGGCCGCGAGAAACAGGTGGTATTGCAGCGCCAGCAGACCCGGTGCGGTGCCCTCGCCGGAGCGAAAGTAACCGGCGGAGAAGATCGACACCGCCGCCGCCACGCCGCCCAGCAACAGCAGAAAGAACGCCGACAGCGCATCCAGCCGCAGGTGCATGGGCAGGTCGGGCAGACCCAGCGGCAGCACCGTGGCGCAGCTTCCCGCGCCGAGCGCCTGCCAGGCGCACACCGCCAGCATCGCGCCGACCACAGCGCCTGCCGGAAACAGTCCATGGGCCACAAAACGCAGGCTGTTCACCCGCAGCAGCCCGAGCAGGCCGAGCAGCAGCCACGCCACTGGGGCTGCCTGCACTCCGACCCATGCCCAGTCAGAACACATCACTCGAAATGTCGCCCGCGTCAGCCAGCGCCCAGAGTAGGCATCACGGCGGCCATGTTATCATTTGCTGCGAGTATGATGTGCATCGGATTATCACGACATGGCAACTGAATCCCGCACCGCGCGCCTCACGGTGCTGATCGATCCCGACAAGAAGGCGGTGTTCGAGCACCTGTGCGCGCAGGAGGATCAGACCCCCTCGCAGGTAGTACGGCGGCTGATCCGCGACTACATGGAGCAGCGTTTGGGACAGCCCTGGCAGCCCGGTCAGAACCTGGAAGACGCGCGGCGGAAATCCTGACGCGGGGGCGGATTTGCCAGGAGTCTGCCGCATCGCTCAAGCGCGGTGGCGGTTGTGCCAGGTTACGGAATTCGCCGATGCCGATAGCTTGCATCCGCCCAGAAAAAAAACCTACCAAGGGACTCCGCTGATCCGTGACGCAATT
Organism: uncultured Gammaproteobacteria bacterium; assembly: GCA_963708735.1. Classification (GTDB taxonomy): domain Bacteria; phylum Pseudomonadota; class Gammaproteobacteria; order Pseudomonadales; family Porticoccaceae; genus JAGPUQ01. Next base: position 96,510 of record CAVPTW010000027.1, on the reverse strand, counting down.
ATCACCGCGCCTTTGACGCAAATCCGTGGCAATCTTTGCACGCTCGGATATTTGCTCTATGGTTGAACGAGGGACTGCGTAGATTGCAACCGCACCTCAGGGTGCGGCACAGGGAGGTCAAGCGTGCCCAATCACAAAGAAGGACCGGAACGCGACAGCCTTGCACTGAATGACCCGCTCGGCTGGGACGAAGTTCTTGCGCGCGAGCGCACAGCAATCCGGGAACCCGATGGCCAGTCCGACGGCCCCGAACGTCCGCTGACCGGCCTGGCGTTCTCGGGCGGCGGCATCCGCAGCGCGACCTTCAATCTCGGCGTCGTTCAGGCGCTGGCAGAGCTTCGGTTACTGCAGCAATTCGACTACCTCTCCTGCGTGTCCGGCGGCGGTTATGTCGGCGGCTGGCTGTCGGCCTTCATCCGTCGCGAGTGCGCCGGGCGCGTCGAGGACGCCGAGGACAAATTGCGCACCGGGGGCACGGAAAACCCGGCCATACGCTTTCTGCGCAGCTACAGCAATTACCTCACCCCACGCTCAAGTTTTTTGTCCGCCGATACGCTCGCCGCGGTCGCCACCTACCTGCGCAACCTTTCTCTCAACCTGAGCCTGTTGCTGCTGGCACTGGGCACAGTGCTGCTGGTGCCGCGTCTGCTGATGTGGGGTATCCGCTGGCTGGCCGACTGGAAGGGAGTGCACGCCGATCTGGTGCCGCTGTTCGGCGGCGGAGTCGCCGCGCTCGCTTTGGGCATGCTGTTCATTGGGCTTAATTTCGGCAGCGCCGCACGCAGGACACAGCCATTCTACGCGCGCCAGGCGGGCGTGCTGACCTTGGTGGTATTGCCGGTGGTCGTATCGGCTTGGTTCATCGCCTACGGCCTCTATGCCGGATCTACCCGCCTCAAGGACGTTGCGCTCGGCACTTGGGTAGCCGGCGGCACGCTCATTTACAGCCTGCCCTGGCTACTCGGATGGCTGGGCGGTCGCCTGCTCTGCTACCGCGATGGCAGTGCATCACATCAGCCCCCGCACCGCGCGCTGCTGATCGCGCTCTACACGATGCTTGCCGGCGCCCTCGGCGGCATGTTGCTGGCGGGGATGGCGGAAGTGGCGCAATACATCCGCAATATTAGCCACATCGGCCGGAGCTACCGGGGCTCATGGCCGACCTCGGGCCTGGGCGCCGCCCTGATGCTTTATGTCTACGCGCTCGTCGTGGTCGGCCACATCGGCCTCATGGGCCGCCATTTTTCCGACCAGTCACGGGAATGGTGGTCGCGCCTGGGCGGTTGGCTGCTATTGGTCGCCGGTGTCTGGGTCACCATGTTTACCGTCGTCTTTGTTGCACCGGCCTTCTTCCGTTGGATGCGCGAAGAATTCGTCGCCGCGGGCGGCCTCATGTGGGCGCTATCGACCCTTGCCGGTGTACTGCTGGGACGCGGGGCGAAAATAGGCGATGGCATCAGTCAGACCTGGCGTGACCGCATCGCCCAGGTGATGCCCTATGTGTTCATCCTCGGTCTGCTGGGACTGCTGTCGCTGGGACTCCACAAGTTACTGACGTTGCCGGTACTTTGCGGCAACTGCATACGGCCCGAGATCAGGTCAGACACAACTTTCCTGGACATCCTGTACCTTGAAGCGCCCAACTTCAAACACATTCCCGTAACATCGATCGCGGGAATTTTTGCGGCGGGCCTCGCCATGGCCGCCGCACTGGCGTGGCGCCTCGACGTCAACCTGTTCTCGCTCTATCACTTCTACCGTCAGCGGCTGGTGCGCTGCTATCTCGGCGCCTCGCGAGTGCGGGTCCGCCGCCCCCACCCGTTCACTGGCTTCGACCCCGAGGACGACATCAACCTGGACGCGCTCTGTGCCATCCGAGCCGGCCAGCTGCAATACCAGCGCCCTTATCCCATCCATAACACCGCCATGAATCTGGTGGCCGGCAAGGAACTCGCTTGGCAGGAACGGCGGGCAACGGCCTTTGCGTTCACACCCATGGCCAGCGGTTACAGCTTCACCTCGCCGGATGTTCAGGGCGACTTGGTCAGCCAGTACCGGCCCGCCGCGCACTACATGGGCGGCGTGTGGTTGGGCACGGCAATGGCCATTTCAGGCGCCGCCGCCTCCCCCAATATGGGCTACCACAGTTCGCCAGCGCTGACATTTTTGATGACCGTGTTCAACGTCCGTCTGGGCCATTGGTGCCCCAACCCCGCCAATGCCAAGGTATGGACACGACCCAATCCGTCTTTCGGCGGCGGCTACTTGCTCAAGGAGCTGTTCGGCCAAACCGACAAGGATGCACCCTTCGTGTATCTGTCTGACGGCGGCCATTTCGAAAATCTGGGCATCTACGAACTGGTGCGGCGACGCTGCGCCTGTATTGTCGCCATCGATGCGGGGCAGGATCCGGACAGCCAGTTCGAAGATCTCGGCAACGCCATCCGCAAGTGTTACGCCGATTTCGGCGTAACCATAGAGATCCAGGTCGATGACATGCAACAAGGCTACTGCGCGATCGGCCGGATTCACTACGGCCCGGACACGCCGCGTGGCGATCTTATCTACATCAAGCCGCGCCTGGCAGGTAACGAACCCGCCGACCTGATCAATTACCAAAAGACGCATCCCGGATTTCCGCACCAATCCACGTCTGACCAGTGGTTCGACGAATCGCAGTTCGAAAGCTACCGCAAGCTAGGCCACCACATCGGTCAGCAGGTGTTCGGCGCGGCGCTGGCTGCGGCGACCGCGCGTCAGTCCGGGGAGATCGGGGAAAGCAAAGCGATACTGCCCTGGCTGTGCGAGGTGCTGCGCGAGCAGCAAAACGGGGTGCCTTGAAAACTGGTCTCCTGCCGGGGCTGAACGCTGGTCTGGCCAGCACAAGAAGAAAACATCACGAAGACACTGATCCGGCTCGCAGTCTTGCTCGGCGCCCTCGCCGGTACCGTTCTGCCAGGCTTCTGCCAGGAATCCACGCCAACTGCGGCACAGCAGGCGCGCACCCAGTTCGACACACGCCTGCGCGGCAACGGCAACCTGGGCCACGACTTTGGCACCGGACTGGCGGATGCCGACAAGGCGGCGTTGCTGGAGTACCTGAAGACCCTGTGAGCACGCCGGCTCTGTGCGCACGCATTAAAACTCGCTGTCTTCCACCACACGCAGCGGCAGCACTTCGCTGCCGCTGGTAATGACGCGCGACGGATCGGCGCGCAGACAGGTGCCGGCATGCCAGCCGCTCACCGTGAACGTACACACCTGGACGAACTGACCTTCGAATGAGGGCAGTGGCCAGAGCTCCTGGAACATCTGATCCTGATGCTGGAAGCGCCCGGCGGTCTTGTCGAGCACGGTGCTGTCGCGGTCCACCACGCTGACGTTGCTCCCGCAACGGCCTGCTATGGGCTTGGCAACATAACCCTTCGCGCCAAGCCCATCAGTCAGTGAAAGTTGAGACTCCAGCAGATAGGGACAGTCCGGAAACAGCGACCAAAGAACGGCCAGGATTGCCTTGTTGCTGGGAATCAGCGTCCACAGCGGTTCGAATACCATGACATCGTCACGCAACAGCACATCGACCAGGCGGGGCGCGCTCTGGCGCACCACGTCGAAGCGGTAGTCGCTGAGCCCACTCGCGTCCGCTTCGCACTCGGCCCGGATCTGGTCGAGCGCCGTTTCCCAGGCCCAGGTCTTCCAGACCCATTTGATCTGGACGCCGTCGGCATCGACGATGCTGCCGCAGTCGCGCCAGGACAATCCCTCGATACCGCTGATGATTTTGCATTTGATGCCGGCCGCTTCGATGGCCGATTTCATGAACAGGGCGTGGTAGGTTTCTTCGAGATCCCGGTCCTGCATGATGTGGAGCACGTCGTTGACGCCACTTTTCTGCCACGCCTGCATCAGTGCGCCAAACAAATCCGCGCCGGGATCATGGCCTTCCTGAACACCAAAATGGGTCGCCCATTTACCCTGCACCTTGCCGCATTCCATGTAGCACGACGCCGAATCGGCGTTGTATTCGTACAGCTTTATGCCCCGCTCGCTAACGGCAAAATCAAATCGCCCGGTAATCATCTCGTTGTGGCGGTTACTCCAGGATTTACGGATTTTCGGCCACACCGCGGGCGGCAGATTGAATTTCGCGAGCAACGCGTCACTGCTCAGGACATGGTCTGTCGCATACATGAACTTGGCGTGGAGCTCGTTGGTCGCCCGCCGCAACTCCCGCTCCGCCGCGCGCGACAACGCGAAATAGCGAAACCGGTTTTCCTCGGCATGCGCCAAGCGATGGCCATCCATCATATGGACATAAGCGGCTTCGTCCTCGTTGGCCATATTGAGCCAGGAATGGCTGGGCTCGGCGGTTGCGTCCGCCGCGCGGGCTTGCAGATTCAGCAAGCGCGCTTCAATCTCCGCTGGATCTTCAGAGAAGGCGGAATTTTCCGTCTGGATGACCCAGCCCAGAATCTCCGCGCCGGCAAAATTGCAGCGGATCCAGTATTCGCCATCGGTGGTCAGCGTCGCCTTGATTTCCCGCGAGCAGCCCTGCCCGGCTTCCCAGGGTTGATGGTCGACATTCTGCTCCACCACCCGGATGAATTCCGGGTCGACTTCAGTGACGATGGCGACATGGCCGGTGCGCGCGAATTCGCCGCCTTCGTTCCAGATCAGCAGGCAGCCCGGTTCCGGAAGGCGCTTGGAGCCGTTGCCGAAGGCGTGCAGCGGCAACGCGGCATTGTCGGCAATCCGGCGTGCGAATCTCAGATTGAAGATGTCGTACGCCATCGGAATGTCTTCGAAAACATAACCCTTGTTGAGGTACAGCCAGCGCCGGGCGAATTCGACACACTGCCACTTGTAGCCCATGAAGACGCCATCGACATAGCTTTGGTAGGACTGCCGCGTGGGATATTCCCGTTCGTCGACGGAATCGTAGTCCGACGAGTAGATCGGAACGTTCCCGGGCGCGACACCCAGCAAGGTGCCGAATTTCGCCGGTGGTTTTCTGATACCTGGCTTCATGCTGCAAATACTCTGCGATTACCCATGGCTGTGCGATCCGTTGACCCCGTACAACATTCACAAGCCCGACTTCGCTCCCGGTAGAACGCTAGCTGGCAGCGGCCTTGCGCGGTTCGGCCCGGTAATCGTCCAGATTTACGTGTCTGGTCATCGCAAAAAAATCAACGTTTCGATAGGGCGAGTTAACGACGATACGGCCCTTGGAATTGCGGTAGTAGGTGGTCATGCCCGGGTGGGTCCACACCATGTTCTCGTGGAGCGCATCGACCTTTTCGATATAGCGGTCGTGCACGTCCGCTTTGCACTCGACCGCACCGAGCGCGTTGCGGGCCATGGCGTCGATCATCTGCATGGTATAGCGCACCTGCATTTCGGCGACGAAAATAAAACTTCCGCCGTGTCCTGGTTGCAGGTTGGGACCGTAAAGAGTAAAGAAATTCGGAAAATCCGGAATCACCGTGCCCAGATAGGCACTGGCATCCTCGTCGCCCCAGACGTCGCGCAGGTTTTTGCCGGAGCGGCCGATGAGATCGTAGGTGGAAAGGAACTGCAACACGTTGAAGCCGGTCGCGATCAACAACACATCGCCTTCGTACGCGGCGCCATCCCGGGTAATCACCTTGTTGCCTTCGATATGATCGATCGCGGCATCCACCAGCGCCACCTTAGGATTGCGCAGCATGCGGTACCAGCCGTTGTCCATCAGCATGCGTTTGCCGAAAGGTGGGAAGGTGGGCAATACCTTGTCGAGCAGATCGATCCGATCGCCCAGCTCGCGCTTGATATAGTCGGTGAAATAGGCGCGGTGGCCGTCGTTGATGGCATTCAGCGAGCGCTCGGGATGCGCCCAGTTGGGATCCTTGTGCAACGAATCGTAGACGCGGTCGTTGTAGGTCCAGCCGAGTCGCATGCGATACCAGTTGCGATACAGCGGCACCTCGTTGAAGAGAAACCGGATCGGCTCGGGCACCGGGGTGCGGAACTGTTCGAACGGTGAAGCCCAATGTGGACTGCGCTGGAATATGGTGAGCGATTCCACGTGATTCTGGATTTCCGGTCCGATCTGCATCGCGGTCGCGCCGTTGCCGATCATCAGCACGCGCTTGCCGGCGACGCCCTTGCCTGCCGGCCATTCCGCGGAATGCCACTTTTCGCCGGTGAAGCTGTCGAGCCCAGGAATATCGGGAAACGCCGGCGGGTTGAAAATACCCGCGGCGCTGATCAGTACATTCGCCGCATGATTCGACACCGAGCCATCGGGATTCCTGACTTTCAGTTCCCAGAGCTGGCGGTCGGCGTTGTAGGCAGCGGACAGGACATCGGTGTTGAAGCTGATGTGCTCGCGCAGCTCGAATTGATCGGCGACACCTTCAAAATAATCGTGCAGCTCGTCGCGCAGCACGAAGTACTGCGACCAGTCGTAGGGCGCGAAGGAAAACGAATAGAGGTGGTTCGGGGTATCGACGCCGGCGCCGGGGTAACGGTTGTCCTGCCACACGCCACCCACGGATTCGCGGCGCTCGAACACCTGAAACGGCACCCCAGCCGATTTCAGATTGACCGCGGCGCACAGCCCGGAAGCACCGGCGCCGATCACGATCACCTTGAAGCCCGGCGGTACATCGATCTTGCGGTCCCACAGCATGGCCGTCTGACCGAGCTGGGCGGCGGTCATTTCGCCGTACTGACTGGGCACCTTTTCGCCCATGGCGACGGTCAGCATCTCCACGAGTTCGGCATTGGAAGGTTCGGGGAGGGCCAGCGGCTTGCCGGCTTTCCATGCCAGGATGGCGTCCAGCGCGGCGGCGCGAATCTCCTGCTGGATATCAGCGCCCAAACCCCCGCTGTCGTTGTCGCTGACGCCACTGGCGCGTCGCGGCCGGTAGGGATCGTGCAGCCAGCGCCGGTCGCCGGTCATTTGCACGAGCACCATCAACAGGGTGGGAATGTTGGCGATGGCGACGGCGTCGGCAAGGCGTTGTTGGTCGGTCATACTGCTTCTCCACATTCAAGGTCGGCTTGTCAAACGTGTCACACGCCCGCATCGGAACGGCGCAAGGCGGGCCGGATCGGGGTTCGACGCAAAGCGCTGGATCGGTGACAGTGTATGACCCTGCCGACCGATGTCAAAACCAGCGCTGCCGGGACTGCGGCGATCGCCATGGCGTGAATCCAGCCGCCGCTGCTATGCTCCGCCTGAACCGATAACAACCGACCAGAGGAGTCGCCCCATGAAATTCGGCATCGCGTTTGCCACCGCCGGTCCACTCGCCAACCCCGATCTGTTCGAAGTCCTGGTGCGGACGGCGGACGAAGTGGGCATCGAATCCATCTGGGCCGTTGAGCATGTGGTTCTGCCCGCTGGCTTCAAGACCAAATACCCCTACAGCAAGGACGGCGGCTTTCCCGGCGGCGAGCGGGCACCGATTCCCGATCCGATCGTCGCGCTCTCCTATGCGGCAGGAATGACCAGGAAACTGCGCCTCGCCACCGGCATCATGATCCTGCCCCAGCGCAACCCGCTCTATGTGGCAAAGGAATGGGCCAGCCTCGACGTGCTCTCGCGCGGCCGCGCCATGATGGGCGTGGGCATCGGCTGGCTGCGCGAGGAGATGGAAACCGTTGGCATTCCCTTCGCCGAGCGGGGACCGCGCACCGAGGAGGCGATCCGTGCCATCCGCTCACTGTGGAAGGGCGAGCCCGAGGCCTTCCAGGGCACCTATTTCAACTGGGGTCCGCTCAACTCCAATCCCAAGCCGGTGCAGAAACCGGGCGTCCCCATCGTGATCGGCGGCAATGTCGAGGGTGCGGCGCGGCGCGCGGCGCGGGTGGGGGACGGCTTTTATCCTGCGTCCGGCAGTCTCAAGACCTTGCCGACACTGCTCGATGCCATGCGTGACGAGTGCGCCAAAATCGGCCGCAACCCGGCGGAGATCGAACTCACGGTAGCGGCCGGCATGCCCGACCCGGGTCGGGTCCGGCAGTACGAGGAGATCGGCACCCAACGGATGATGATCAACCCGCCGGCCTTCGATGCCGACGGGATCCGACGCGGGCTCAACGAATTCGCGGAGGCGGTCATCGCCAAGGTCTGATGCGGGCAAGACAATGGTGGAGAAAGCGGACATGGCCACGGAGCCCGTTACCGGCGGCTGCTTTTGCGGCGCTCTGCGCTACCGGATCGACCAGGTGGCTCAGGTCGCCAACTGCCATTGCTCGATGTGCCGACGCACCAGCGGCGCGCCTTTCGTGTCCTGGCGGGTGGTGCCGGACCACTTTGCTTACACCCAGGGAACGCCGACACATCTGAAATCGTCCCCGCGCGGCGACCGCTATTTCCGCGCAGTCTGCGGCACCCCGGTCGCCTGTGTGGTGGAAAACCAGCCGGACCCTATCGATATCACCTTGGGCAGCCTGGATCATCGGAACGCCTTCACGCCGGCAATCGACGTCCACCAGCGCGGCCCGCACTGGATAGAGATCAAGCCCGTGCCACAAGCCAGCGCGCCGGAACCGCCGCTTGCCAGGCAGTGAGAGAATGCATTAACTGAATTCAGCCTTCACTAACAACAACACAGGGGTGGATCATGAAAATCGGATTTGTCGGACTCGGCAACATGGGCAACGCCATTGCCGTGAATTTGCTCAAGGCGGGCCACACGCTGGTCATCAACGACCTCGCGCGCGAACTCCAGAGCAACCTCGAGCTCCAGGGCGCCAAATGGTGCGACGACCTGACCAAGCTCGGCGTGGGCTGCGAGGTGGTGTTTACCGCGCTGCCGGGGCCGGCGGACGTGGAGGAAGTGATGCTGGGCGCCAACGGCGTCCTCAACGGTATGGATCGTGGCGCCTTTTATATTGACCTCACCACCAGCTCGGCCGCCACCATCGGCAAAGTGGCCGCGGCCGCAGCAAACAAGGGTGTGCGCGTGCTGGACGCGCCCATGACCGGGGGCGTACTGAACGCCAAGGAAGCGAGCCTGACACTTCAGGTCGGCGCCGAAGCGGCGGATTTCAAAGCCTGCGAGCCACTGCTGAAGCTGCTCGGCCAACAGGTGCTGCATCTGGGGCCACCGGGCGCCGGCACCGCCGCCAAGCTGGCGAACAAATGACGGTGTTTCCGGAGTCCTGACCGACCCGCCGTCGGCGGTTGCGCAGCCGCGCAGCACTCCCGCGCCGATCGCAATTTGCTTTTGGCGCTGTGGGTGCGTAGCATCGCGCGCGCAAATCAGACCATCTTGCGGTAATTCCAAGTCCAACGTCACCCAGCCCGCCCAACGGCTTCGGGCAGGACCGGGCGTTACCGCGCTTTTTTTTGCATCCACTTTTACCTTTAATTACGTACCTTCAATTACGTCGATAGCAATCGCGAGGATCCACGCATGCAAGTCGGAAATCTGATGTTTTTCCAGAACCACCCCTGGCTGCCGATGACGGACGCCGAAGTCTATGTGAATGAACTGGCGATCGCCGACATGACCGAAGCCCTCGGCTTCGACTCGATCTGGTGTACCGAACACCACTTCACTGACTATCTGCTGTCTCCCAACATCATCGAATTCCTCGCCTACATGGCCGGCCGCACCAAGAAACTGAAACTCGGCACCGCCGCGGTGATTCTGCCCTGGCACAAGGATCCGCTGCGCGTGGCGACCGATTTCGCGCTGCTCGACAACCTGTCCCAGGGCCGCGCCCTGGCCGGCTTCGGCCGCGGTCTCGCGCAGGTCGAATACGACGGGTTCGGTATCCCCATGGAAGAATCCCGTGGCCGTATGAACGAAGCGGCGGAGATGATTCTGCAGGGTCTCAACACCGGCTTTATGGAAGGCAATGGCAAATACTTCAAACAGGAGCGTCGGGAGATTCGTCCGCGCCCGTTGCGCAGCTTCGAAGACCGCACCTATGTGGTGTCGATGTCGCCCGACACCGTACCCCACGCAGCCAAGCTCGGCGGCGCCCTGATGACCTTTGCCATCGGCCCCTGGGAAAAGCGCAAGCCCGATATCGATGCCTGGCGTGAGCTGTACGAGCAGAACTGGAACCGCAAGGCACCGCCCTCGGTCGCCAACGTGATCGCCTATTGCGACACCGATGCCAGTCGCGCTCATGACACGGCTCACAAATACATGGCAGGCTACTGGCACACCGCCACTGCCCACTACGAAATGAAAGGCGACCACTTCGCCGGCAAGGGTGGTGGTCAGTACGACCACTACGCCAAGTCCGCCGAAGCCATGCGCCACATCGGCGACGAGGGTATGGGAAAGATGTTCACCAACTGCCAGGTCTACGGCACCCCGGATCAGATCCTGCAACAGATCAAGGGGATCGAGGATCTGGTCGGCGACATCGACGTGAACGTCACTTTCAGCTATTCCGGCCTGCCCTATGACCAGGCCAAGAAGAGCATGCAGCTGTTCGGCGAGAAAGTGCTGCCGGTACTGAAAAATGGCTGGGCCGAGCGCAAGGCCGCCGGCTGAGTCCAACTGCTCCCGTGTATTAAGGGCGGCCTGGGCCGCCCTTTTTTATTCAGACCGCTGTATTTTCCCGAGGTAAAGCTCGCCAAGAAACCGTTCACCGCCATAGCTCACCGCCGGGAGGGCACACCGAATAACCACCGTGCCAGGCCTCCACGCTAAAGCGCCTCCAGTGGCAAACCGACTCTCTCCGCTCCAGGCCAGTTGCGCTGGATCAGCCAATTGCCGCTTTCGGGTAGCGCCGCGCCTCGGGTACTCACTACCATTCGCCTCAGTTGCTGTTTCATCACCCCACCACAACTTTGGTATGCAGGAGTCAGCGCCATGAAAGTCGGTCAATTGATGCTGTTTCAGAATCACCCGAATCTGCCGCAGAGCGATTACGAGATGTACCAGAACGAGCTCGACATCGCGCTGATGTCGGAACCGCTCGGGCTCGACTCGGTGTGGGCGGTGGAACATCATTTCACCGACTACACCCTGTGTCCGAACATCCCCGAATTCCTCGCCTTCGTGGCGGGCCAGACCAAAACCATCAAGCTCGGCACGGCGGCGATCATCCTGCCCTGGCACAAGGATCCGATCCGGGTAGCGACCGACATCGCCATGCTGGACAACATGTCCAAGGGCCGTGTGCTGCTCGGCATGGGCCGGGGTCTTGCCAAGATCGAGTACGACGGCTTCGGCATCGACATGGCGGAATCCCGCGACCGCATGAACGAAATGGCGGCCATGGTGCTCGAAGCGCTGGAAACCGGCTTCATGGAAGGCAGCGGAAAATACTTCCGGCAGGAGCGCCGCGAGATTCGCCCGCGGCCCTTCAAGAGCTTCCGTGACCGCACCTTCATCGTCTCCATGTCGCCGGACACCGCGCCCCACGCGGCCAAACTGGGCGGTTCCATCATGACGTTTGCCATCGGGCCTTGGGAAAAACGCGCCCAGGAAATCGAGCGCTGGCGCGAGTTCTACCGCAAGGAGCAGGGCGGCAAGGCGCCGCCGCCCACCAGCGCCAATCTGTTCGTGATCTGCGACAAGGACCCGAAAAAAGCCGCTGACATGGCCTACCACTACATGTCGGATTACTGGATTTCCGCCATGGTTCACTACGAAATGAAGGGCGAGCATTTCGGCGACCGGGGCAAGGGCGCCTACGACTTCTACCACGAGGCCGCCAAGGCAATGCGCAACATCGGGGATTCTGCCATGGGCCGCCAGTTCGCCGATCTCCAGATCTGGGGCACCCCCGCCCAGTGCCTGGAGAAGATCGAGCATATCCAGAACATCATCGGCGCCATGGACATCAATTGCAGCTTCAGCTTTGCGGGCATGCCCTACGAATACGCCAAGAAGAGCATGAAGTTGTTTGCCGAACAGGTAGTACCCGTCGTCCGGAACTGGGAGGCACCGGGCTACCGGGCCGCCTGATCAACCACCGAACGCAGGAGCAGCGTCGCTCCTTCAGAATACTGCCGGAAGCTTTGCGGCCAGCGAGGACAATGTTGCCAACCTTTTTCGGCGGGGCTTGCCCCGCCGTTTTTTTACCCTCGCTCTGGCCGCCCACGGCCCCCACCAGCAACACCGCGCCCCATCGGCGCAGGGAAGCCTGCCCTGCGCATTTTTCAGCCCGAGCCCATCTCCCTCCGAACGATTAGCCCACAACGGATGTCGAACCACCCGCGAGCCATCCACCTGGCACAGGGTGTGCCCCCCCGGTCGCGCGATACGCCAACCAAGGAGTCTATCCCGCCACCATGCTCTATGCCTGCTCCGCCTCGCTGATTCTGATCGTCACCTGTGTGTTATTCCCCTACGAAGCCCTGGGTTTCATCGGCACCTACGCAGCGCGTGTCGAGCGGCATCGGCGCGCCGTGTTGGTCGTCATTTTCAGCGTCGTGGCCGCACATCTCGCCGAAATTCTTCTTTACGCGCTGGCCATGTATCTCGGCCATACCCTGGGTCTGGGCGCGTTGGTGGGTGCATCGTACCCCCACGCCGCGCAATATTTTTACCTGTCCGCGGAAACCTTTACCACGCTCGGGCTGGGTGATGTCTATCCAACCGGCGATCTGCGCCTGATCGCCAGTCTCGAACCTTTGATCGGGCTGCTGCTGATTGGCTGGTCGGGGTCCTATACTTACGTGGCGGTACAGCGCTATTGGGCCGATCTGCAAACGGTCCCGGAGGCTCTCATCAGAGGACATCCATGTCCCGGAGACTCCGCCAATCAAGCGCGGATCGCAGTCGCCACTCACAACCAACCCGACTACCAACGGAGGAACCCTGATGTCCGTGGATCCCGACCGCATGGTGCGACGCCTGCTGGGTGACCAATGGCAGAGTCTGTCCAGCCAGGAACGCGAAATCGTCACCCGCATAGCCCATCGCGTACGCAATCCTGAGCAGGAATTTCATGATCGCCGAACCTTCGGTGAGCGGGCGTCGGATGCCATTGCCGCCTTTGGCGGGTCCTGGCCGTTCATCCTGATATTTTTAGCGCTGTTGGTGATATGGGCTGTGCTCAACACGGAAATCCTGGGGCCGTTGCGCGCGTTCGATCCTTACCCGTTCATTTTTCTGAACCTGCTGCTGTCCATGCTGGCAGCGATCCAGGCTCCGATCATCATGATGTCCCAGAACCGGGCAGCGGAACGCGACCGGCTGGCGGCCGAGGTCGACCACGAGGTCAACGTGCGTGCCGAACTCGCGGTGCGGGACATCGACCGCCGGCTACGTCATCTCGAAAGCCATCTTGACGCGATGGCGGAGCGAGGTCCCGCGCAGACCTCCTCCGCCGGAGCAATGCCGACTTGAGCGCGCGCACACCGCTACTTCAAAACGACGATGCCCTGCCGTTTGCTAATGCTCAGCAGGCAGCGCGGTGGCGCTGGCTACGCGCGTTGCGCACGCTCTGGCCGACCGTGGCGCTGGCGCTGGTCGGCTGGCAGGGCTGGCGCGAACTGAGCGGACTGGATCTGCACACGCTGCACCACATCACCCGCAATCTCAACGACATCGACCTTATCGGCCTCGAGCTGCTCGCTCTACTCGCGGTTCTGGTCATGTGTGGCTACGACCTGTTGCTGAGCCGCTGGCTCGAAGTCGGGCTGCCACACCGGGAGGTACTGCGCTACGCCTGGCCGGCCTGCACGCTGGCCAACCTGCTCGGATTGTCCGGCATGGCCGGGAGCGGCGTACGTTATCTTGCCCTCTCAAGGGAGGGCGTCAGCGGACGCACCATCGCGGTCTACGCCGGCGTGCAACTGCTGGCAGTCCCGGTTGGCCTGGGCGGACTCTGCGCGGTGGCACTCGCCATCGCTGTGCAGCAGGCAACCACCCTGCCGTTGCCCCATGGCGTGCCGCAGCTGGTGCTGGCCACCTTTGCGGTCTATGTGCCGGCATTTTTCCTGGTCACCGGCAGCGGCGCACTGCACCGGCGTTTTTTTCACGAACTGCCGCCTCTCACTGCCGGCCTGCGCCTGGAGCTGATTGCGATTTCGTTCGCCGAATGGGCGTTGGCGTTGGTTGTGCTGGGCGCAGCGCTCGCGCTCGCTGGTGTCAGGCCCGATCCGGAAGAACTGCTCGTTGCCTTCGCGCTCGCCGCCACCGCCGGCATTGCCAGCCAGGTACCCGGCGGCTTGGGCGTACTGGATGGCACGCTGCTGGTGATCCTGAGTCGGCTCGGCTACGCGCAGGAAGGCGTGCTCGCTGGGGTATTACTATTTCGTCTGAGCTATTACCTGGTACCTGCCCTGCTTGGGCTCGCCATCGGCGCACGGCTGTTCGTTCCCGACGAAAGCCTGTTCGTGCGTATACTGCGCCGCGCCGAAGCACATCCCCTGTTCGGGGTGCTGCGTCTGCCGGTGGAGCTGATTGGAGCTCTGGGCGTACGTCTGCTGGGCTACCTCACTTTTCTGGCGGGCGTAGTGCTGCTGGTGTCGGCCGCCTATCCGACCCTGACCGAGCGCAGCGCGCTGCTGCACGACTACCTGCCGCACAGGGTGGTGGAAGGCTCCCACCTGCTGTCGGTGGTGGCCGGCGTGGTTCTGCTGAGTCTGTCGCGCGGCATCGCCGGCGAAGTGAGGCGCGCCTATCAACTCACCCTGCTGGTACTGCTCGCCGGAGCGCTGCTGAGTCTGGTCAAAGGCCTCGACTACGAAGAGGCCATCTATTTGCTCGCCGTCGCCGCGCTGCTCGTCACGCGCCGCAAAAGTTTCGACCGGCACGCCTACCCTCTGCTCAGTCGCCGCAACCTGATGTGGCTGGTGGCGCTGCTGGCGGCGCTGGGCGGTTACGCCTGGCTGGGAGCGGCGCTTTACGGGGACGAAGCCTGGGCCGCAAGCCTGCTGCAAGTCGCGCCCGGCGCACACGCGCCGCGCTTTGCGCGCAGCCTGCTGGTGGTCATGGTGACCGCGATCGGCATGCTCGGCTGGCTGGCGTTTTCGATGCCCAAGCCGCGCCTGCTCCGACCCGATGACGCGGCGCTTGAACAGGCGCGGATTTTCTATGCCACCCAAGGCGGTCATGAATTCGCCCACCTCACCTTGCTTGGCGACAAATACCTGTTCTACACGCCGGAGCGCGATGCACTGATCGCCTACGGTGCCATTCGCAACCGGTTGGTGGCGCTTGGCGATCCGGCCGGCGCGCCCTCGGCGGTGGAAGGTGCGGTACTGGCGTTTCGTCAGTTTGCCGACCGCTACGGCTGCGTGCCTGTGTTTTACGAAGTCAGCGAAACCAACTTGCACCTGTATCACGACCACGGCTTCGGGCTGTTCAAGCTGGGCGAGCAGGCGCTGGTACCGCTGGCTGACTTCTCGCTGCGCGGCAAAAAGCGCGACGACCTGCGCACGGCCGTCAATCGCGCCGCCCGCGAGGGGCTGGAATTCAGTATGCTCGAACACCCGTTGCCAGAAGCAACCTGGGCCGAGCTGCAAGGCATATCCGAGCAATGGCTGGGCAAAAAAACGGCCGAGAAAGGTTTTTCACTCGGCCGTTTCGAACGCCCTTACCTGAGTCAGGCGCCGATCGCCGTGGTACGCCGCGCAGGGGCAATAGTCGCGTTCGCGAGCCTGATGCCGGATTATCGCCAGCATCAGGAACTGAGTATCGACCTGATGCGTCACGGGACCGCCGCGCCGCCGGGCTGCATGGATTTTCTGTTCGTGCGCCTGATGGAATACGCGCGCGACGCCGGCTATGGCTGGTTCAACCTCGGAATCGCGCCACTGGCCGGAGTCGGCGAGAACGAATACGCCCGTCCGGCGGAGCGCTTCGCTCGCCTGGCCTACGAATACGGCAACCGGTTTTACAACTACAAGGGGCTGCGTCGCTACAAGGAGAAGTTTCAGCCCGAGTGGCGCGGCGCCTACCTGGCATATCCGTACCAGATGTCGCCGCGCTTGTTACTGCTCGACATCTCGGCACTCATCGCCGGCGGCTACAGCCGCGTGTTCACTCCCAACTGATGGCGTATCCCGTGACTCAAATGCTCAGATACCTGGTTGTAGCCATGCTGGCTACACTGACTGCCTGCGACCAGCCGCCGCCGGCAGTAAGCCTGCGCAGCGACGATTTGGGCGCCTATCGTGTGCAGCGGCCCGCTGGATCAATACGCCGGCTGGTGTTTGCGTTTGGTACGGCGAACGATGAGGAGCTGGACGCCGCCGTGCGCAAGCTGGTGGATCACGGCGCCCTGGTGGCGCGCGTCGATGTGGCACAGTTTGCGGCCGGCGCACTCGCCCGCAAGGAGCAGTGCGTCGATATCGCCGGCATCATCAACTGGCATGCCAATTACCTGGGGCGGCGCTACGGGCTCGAAGATCTCGAGCCACCCCTGCTCGTGGGCCACGGGACTGGGACAGATCTCGTCTACGCGCTGCTGGCCCAGGCGCCCTCGCTCACCTTTGCCGGCGCTGTCACGGACACGCCAAACACGCAACTGCCCTTTGGCGTAGAACTGTGCGGGATATCGAGTGCACCCGACGCCAACGGCCAGATCACCCTGAGCCCCGCGCCGGTTAGCGCGCTCTGGCATGTGGTTGGCGGTGCGGACGACGATCCGTTTTTGCGCGCCATCAAGGAGAACAACCCCGACAGCCCACCGCAATTGGTGGCGAGTGGTCGCTTTGACAAAGCAGCGGTCGATACCCTGGACGCGCTGGAAGCCGTGCACCCGCCGCAGTCGCAGTCCATCACCGATCTGCAGGTGGTGGAATTACCGGCGCGCCACCCCACAGACACGCTCGCGGTGATTTACTCCGGCGACGGGGGCTGGCGCGACCTCGATAAGACCATCGGTGGATTGCTGGCGGAGCAAGGCACCCCCGTCATCGGCGTCGACGCGGTGCGCTACTTCTGGCACCAACGCAGTCCCGAGCGCACCGCCGCGGACCTGGTACGTATCCTCGAGCATTATCGCTCTCTCTGGAACGTCCAGCGGGTGGCGCTGATCGGCTACTCATTCGGCGCTGAAGTGCTCCCGTTCGCTTACAACCGTCTGCCGGAGGAATGGCAACAGCGCGTAGTGACGGTTGCGCTTCTCGCCCCCGGACGCGCCGCCAGCTTCGAGGTCACGATCTCCGGTTGGCTTGGCAAAAGCAATCACCGGGCCAAGCCAATACTGCCGGAGCTGGTGTGCATCCCGGCCACCAAGGTACTGTGCGTCTACGGTGCCAACGAATACGCCGACAGCCTGTGTACAGATCCGGGCGCGGGCAATATCACCCGCATTGAGCGCCCTGGGGACCACCATTTCGACCACCGTTACCCCCTGATCGCCGACGCGATCCGGGCTCACATGGCGGCGGCGACTCCCGCTCATCCAAGCTCGAAAGCCACTGAATGAGGCGGTGGGATTGATGTCCCGACCGCCGCCGCCGGATCACGGCCACCTGCTCAGCTCCCGGAGTCCGTGCCCGCGGAGGGCTGAGTTCGATATCCCAGCAACCCTGCCGCTGCTGCGCCGGCAAATACGGCTCCTGCCATAAACGTGGCAGGAGCGCCCAGCGCTCCCCAGAGCATACCTGCAATCGTACTTGCAGCGAGCAGGGCACCACCGCTGACCAGATTGAAGATGCCAAAGGCCGTCCCGCGTAACCGAGCGGGCGCTGTATCGGCGACCAGTTTGGCGAGTAAACCCTGGGTAAGCGCCATGTGGATTCCCCACAGCGCAGCGCCAGCCAGCATCGATACGGGCCCAGCGGCCACCGCGAGCAACAGGTCGGACACAATCAAGACCGTGAGCCCCAGCAACAGCAAAGTGCGGGGCCGATGGCGATCGGCGGCAGCCCCGGCCGGGTAAGCGCACAGAGCGTAGAACACATTCATTACCACCATTACCACCGGTACCAGCATCAGCTCGAAGCCAACATCCCGGGCGCGCAGTACCAAAAATGCTTCGCTGAAACGCGCGAGTGTAAACACGGCTCCCAGCGACACCACCTGCCAGAAACGCCGCGGCAGTTGCCACGCATCGCGCAATGCCAGCGATTCCCGTACCCTGGCACCGGAGGCTTTCGATTCGGGTTCGCGGACATAGCGCATCAGCAGCGCCACGGCGATGAAGGCAGGCGGCACCGCCAGCCACATGGCAGCGCGAAAATCGTTAGCGAACCAGGCCATGCCGGCAATCGCGAGCAACGGACCGGCGAAAGCGCCCACCGAATCGAGTGCCTGTCGCAAGCCGTAGGCAGCGCCACGTAGTGGGGGCGAAGTAATATCGGCGACCAAAGCATCTCTAGGCGCCCCGCGAATGCCCTTACCGAGACGGTCGGCAAAACGGGCGCCCAGTACCCAGGCCACCGAGCCGGCGAGCGGGAACACCGGCTTGGTCAGAGCGGCGAGCCCATACCCCAAAATCATCAGAAACTTGCGTTTGCCGAGCCAGTCGCTGAGCGACCCGGAAAACACCTTGGTGACGGCGGCGGTAGCTTCGGCGATGCCCTCGACGAAACCGATGGTCGCCACCGATGCGCTGAGTCCCGAAGCCATGAAGAGGGGGAGCAGAGAGTGAATCAACTCGGACGACATATCCATGAAGAGCGAACCCAGACCGAGGATCCAGATACTCAAGGGCAGCGCGAACACCGGGTTCTTGTCGCCAGCCGGAATGGTTCTGTTATGCGGGAACTTCATTGCGCAACACCGAAGCAGCAGCTCATAGCGCCCAGTCTAGCGTGTGACGCTTGTATGGATTGCATTCAGTTGCGCGAACCGTTCGAGCGAACGGGACGTTTGCGGCCTTCCGCAAGGGCCAGCCACAGGGATAGATTAGTTTTGCGGAAGGCAAAAATGAAAAAGGGCCCCGACATCAGTCGGAGCCCTTTTCAGTATTAAAGCCTGGCGATGACCTACTCTCACATGGGGAGACCCCACACTACCATCGGCGATGACGCATTTCACTACTGAGTTCGAGATGGGATCAGGTGGTTCCACGCCTCTAAGATCGCCAGGCAAACCGGCAAAGTAACAGCCTCGGGCCATGGGACAACGGCAGGCCCTCGGATACTACTCATAAACTCAAATGAATCGTTGAAAGTCGTACACCTCAGGCGGTGGTTTACGCGCACATTCCCCGCGACGTACTCAATCGTCTCTATTATATGGTCAAGCCGCACGGGCAATTAGTACCGGTTAGCTCAACGCCTCGCGACGCTTACACACCCGGCCTATCAACGTCTTGGTCTAAGACAGCCCTTCAGGGACCTCAAGGGTCCAGGGAAATCTCATCTTGGAGGGGGCTTCCCGCTTAGATGCTTTCAGCGGTTATCCTGTCCGAACATAGCTACCGGGCAATGCCACTGGCGTGACAACCCGAACACCAGAGGTTCGTCCACTCCGGTCCTCTCGTACTAGGAGCAGCTCTCCTCAAATTTCCAACGCCCACGGCAGATAGGGACCAAACTGTCTCACGACGTTCTAAACCCAGCTCGCGTACCACTTTAAATGGCGAACAGCCATACCCTTGGGACCTGCTTCAGCCCCAGGATGTGATGAGCCGACATCGAGGTGCCAAACACCGCCGTCGATGTGAACTCTTGGGCGGTATCAGCCTGTTATCCCCGGAGTACCTTTTATCCGTTGAGCGATGGCCCTTCCATACAGAACCACCGGATCACTAAGACCTACTTTCGTACCTGCTCGACTTGTGAGTCTCGCAGTCAAGCACCCTTATGCCTTTGCACTCATAGCATGATTTCCGACCATGCTGAGGGTACCTTCGTGCTCCTCCGTTACTCTTTGGGAGGAGACCGCCCCAGTCAAACTACCCACCAGACACTGTCCTCGACCCGGATAACGGGCCGGAGTTAGAACCTCAAATATACCAGGGTGGTATTTCAAGGATGGCTCCACGCAGACTGGCGTCCACGCTTCAAAGCCTCCCACCTATCCTACACAAGTAGATTCAAAGTTCAGTGCCAAGCTATAGTAAAGGTTCACGGGGTCTTTCCGTCTAGCCGCGGGTACACTGCATCTTAACAGCGATTTCAATTTCACTGAGTCTCGGGTGGAGACAGCGCCGCCATCGTTACGCCATTCGTGCAGGTCGGAACTTACCCGACAAGGAATTTCGCTACCTTAGGACCGTTATAGTTACGGCCGCCGTTTACCGGGGCTTCGATCAAGAGCTTCGCTTGCGCTAACCCCATCAATTAACCTTCCGGCACCGGGCAGGCGTCACACCCTATACGTCCTCTTACGAGTTTGCAGAGTGCTGTGTTTTTAATAAACAGTCGCAGCGGCCTGGTTACTTCGGCTCCCGACAGCTTTGAAAGCAAGCTTCATCACCGTCAAGAGCGCACCTTCTCCCGAAGTTACGGTGCTATTTTGCCTAGTTCCTTCACCCGAGTTCTCTCAAGCGCCTTGGTATTCTCTACCTGACCACCTGTGTCGGTTTCGAGTACGGTCTTTCGTTACCTGAAGCTTAGAAGATTTTCTTGGAAGCATGGCATCAATCACTCGGCCCGAGCAAAGCCGGGCCTCGCCGTAACGCCTCAGGATTGCATCCCCGGATTTGCCTAAGGACACTCCCTACACGCTTAGATCGGGACAACCAACGCCCGTCTGATCTAGCCTTCTCCGTCTCTCCATCGCAGTAACAAAAGGTACAGGAATATTAACCTGTTTCCCATCGACTACGCCTTTCGGCCTCGCCTTAGGAGCCGACTAACCCTGCCCCGATTAACGTTGGACAGGAACCCTTGGTCTTCCGGCGTGGAGGTTTTTCACCCCCATTATCGTTACTCATGTCAGCATTCGCACTTCCGATACCTCCAGCAGACCTTACGATCCACCTTCAACGGCTTACGGAACGCTCCTCTACCATGCGCGTAAACGCGCATCCGCAGCTTCGGTTACCAGTTTGAGCCCCGTTAAATCTTCCGCGCAGGCCGACTCGACTAGTGAGCTATTACGCTTTCTTTAAAGGATGGCTGCTTCTAAGCCAACCTCCTAGCTGTCTGTGCCTTCCCACATCGTTTCCCACTTAACTGGTATTTGGGACCTTAGCTGGCGGTCTGGGTTGTTTCCCTTTTGACGACGGACGTTAGCACCCGCCGTCTGTCTCCCGCGATTGCACTCCTCGGTATTCGGAGTTTGCATCGGTTTGGTAACCCGGGATGGGCCCCTAGCCGAAACAGTGCTCTACCCCCGAGGGTGAGACGCGAGGCGCTACCTAAATAGCTTTCGAGGAGAACCAGCTATCTCCAAGCTTGATTAGCCTTTCACTCCGACCCACAGCTCATCCGAATCTTTTTCAACAGATCCCGGTTCGGTCCTCCAGTGCGTGTTACCGCACCTTCAACCTGGCCATGGGTAGATCGCTTGGTTTCGGGTCTACTCCCAACGACTAAATCGCCCTATTAAGACTCGGTTTCCCTACGGCTCCCCTATACGGTTAACCTCGCCATTGAAAGTAAGTCGCTGACCCATTATACAAAAGGTACGCAGTCACTCCCGAAGGAGCTCCTACTGCTTGTACGCATACGGTTTCAGGATCTATTTCACTCCCCTCACAGGGGTTCTTTTCGCCTTTCCCTCACGGTACTGGTTCACTATCGGTCATCTGGGAGTATTTAGCCTTGGAGGATGGTCCCCCCATCTTCAGTCAAGATAACACGTGTCCCGACCTACTTATCGCGAGCCTAGTATCACTTCAGCGTTTTCGAGTACGGGGCTATCACCCTGTATCGCTCAACTTTCCAGATGATTCCTCTAACGCTAAAGCTATCACTCGCAGGCTGATCCCCGTTCGCTCGCCGCTACTAAGGGAATCTCGGTTGATTTCTTTTCCTCCGGGTACTTAGATGTTTCAGTTCCCCGGGTTAGCTTCTCACACCTATGTATTCAGTGAGAGATACCGCCAAAGCGGTGGGTTTCCCCATTCGGAAATCTCGGGATATAACGCTCGTTTGCCAGCTCCCCCGAGCTTATCGCAGGCTCCTACGTCCTTCATCGCCTCCAGATGCCAAGGCATCCACCGTATGCGCTTAGTCGCTTGACCATATAAGACAAACGACTGTGTACATCAGCCTCCCACCTGAAGCGGGAAGCCTTACGCAGGACTTGTGCGCTCATATCACACACACGCCTATGCAGGTGTACTTGTTTCAACGATTCATTTTTTTAAAGAACATCTGGCATGAAAATCCAGGAGCAAGCCATCTCGACGATAGCTTGCCTCTGTTTTTTCTACTGCAGTTGCGCAGATCTTTATTCAGACTGGACCAGTGGTGGAGCTAAGCGGGATCGAACCGCTGACCTCCTGCGTGCAAGGCAGGCGCTCTCCCAGCTGAGCTATAGCCCCGTTAACCGGACTCACCATCCCGGGCGAACCTTGGTGGGTCTGGGTGGATTCGAACCACCGACCTCACCCTTATCAGGGGTGCGCTCTAACCAACTGAGCTACAGACCCAAAGCCATCTGCCGCTCAACGAGTTTCCAGGGCGCGGCGCTCTCAGCTTTTTGAAGCATTAGCTGATGACAACGCACCACCCACCGAACACAACCAATCAATCAGCAACAACTGCAGACCGAGATCAGGCAATGCGTGTGAGCACTTGACGAAAGCGTCCAGCGCTTCGATTAAGGAGGTGATCCAGCCGCAGGTTCCCCTACGGCTACCTTGTTACGACTTCACCCCAGTCATGAATCACAAAGTGGTGAGCGCCCCCCCGAAGGTTAGACTACCCACTTCTTTTGCAACCCACTCCCATGGTGTGACGGGCGGTGTGTACAAGGCCCGGGAACGTATTCACCGCGACATTCTGATTCGCGATTACTAGCGATTCCGACTTCACGGAGTCGAGTTGCAGACTCCGATCCGGACTACGACCGGTTTTCTGGGATTAGCTCCCCCTCGCGGGTTGGCAACCCTCTGTACCGACCATTGTAGCACGTGTGTAGCCCAGGCCGTAAGGGCCATGATGACTTGACGTCATCCCCACCTTCCTCCGGTTTGTCACCGGCAGTCTCCTTAGAGTTCCCGCCATTACGCGCTGGCAACTAAGGACAAGGGTTGCGCTCGTTACGGGACTTAACCCAACATCTCACGACACGAGCTGACGACAGCCATGCAGCACCTGTCACTGCGTTCCCGAAGGCACCAATCTATCTCTAGAAAGTTCGCAGGATGTCAAGGCCTGGTAAGGTTCTTCGCGTTGCATCGAATTAAACCACATGCTCCACCGCTTGTGCGGGCCCCCGTCAATTCATTTGAGTTTTAACCTTGCGGCCGTACTCCCCAGGCGGTCAACTTATCGCGTTAGCTGCGCCACTAGACCCTCAAGGAGCCCAACGGCTAGTTGACATCGTTTACGGCGTGGACTACCAGGGTATCTAATCCTGTTTGCTCCCCACGCTTTCGCACCTCAGCGTCAGTATTGGTCCAGACAGTCGCCTTCGCCACTGGTGTTCCTTCCGATCTCTACGCATTTCACCGCTACACCGGAAATTCCACTGTCCTCTACCATACTCTAGCTTGGCAGTTCTGGATGCAGTTCCCAGGTTGAGCCCAGGGCTTTCACATCCAGCTTACCAAACCGCCTACGCGCGCTTTACGCCCAGTAATTCCGATTAACGCTCGCACCCTCCGTATTACCGCGGCTGCTGGCACGGAGTTTGCCGGTGCTTCTTCTGCAGGTAGCGTCACGGTCGCCGGGTATTCGCCGGCAACTTTTCCTCCCCACTGAAAGTGCTTTACAACCCTAAGGCCTTCTTCACACACGCGGTATGGCTGGATCAGGGTTGCCCCCATTGTCCAATATTCCCCACTGCTGCCTCCCGTAGGAGTCTGGGCCGTGTCTCAGTCCCAGTGTGGCTGATCATCCTCTCAGACCAGCTACGGATCGTCGCCTTGGTAGGCCATTACCCTACCAACTAGCTAATCCGACGCAGGCTCATCTGATAGCGCGAGGCCCGAAGGTCCCCCGCTTTCCCCCATGGGGCGTATGCGGTATTAGCTCGAGTTTCCCCGAGTTATCCCCCACTACCAGGCAGATTCCTACGCGTTACGCACCCGTCCGCCGCTCTACTCGCACCCGAAGGCACTTTCGCGCTCGACTTGCATGTGTTAGGCCTACCGCCAGCGTTCAATCTGAGCCATGATCAAACTCTTCAGTTCAACTTTTACTTAACTTGGCTCAAACACTTTTGCTTACCAACTCATTACTGAATTGATGAGTTACTTGCGCCTGATGATTCCAGCTGTCTGGATCACTTTCGCAAGCACCCACACGCATTGCCTGATCAATTGTTAAGGAGCGTTCGCTCTACTTGGAGCGGGCTGCACATTCTACTCGTGCCAGCCTTTAAGTCAACCGTTAAAACTGCGATTTCTGCGGTCTTTCGGCATTTTCCTTGCTGTCCCGGGCAAACCCCGTCTCAGCGAGGCGCGCATTGTAGCGACTGAAAAACCCCTGTCAACAGACTTTTCTGCACAGGCGGTGCTCGCCGATACGGGCAACTTAGACGAGAGGGAAATAACGCCCATCGCGGTGCTCCACCCGTCCCGCAAGCTCAAGCTCGACCAGGGCCGCGGTGAGTCCGGCCACCGGGAGCCCGGTCCGCGCCACCAGCAGGTCCACATCGGCCGGATCGTGGCCCAACGCTGCCAGGACCTGGGTGGCCTCGACACTCACCGATGCTTGGATCGGTTCCACCGCAGCCAGTGCTTCGGCGCGCTTGAAGGCCAGCATGCCGCCCAGCTGGACGACGATATCTCCGGCGGTCTCCACCAGCGTGGCACCTTCCCGGATCAGTTGGTGACAGCCCCGCGCCAGTGGGTTGTTGATCGAACCCGGGATGGCAAACACCTCGCGGCCCTGCTCCAGGGCCTGCCGGGCGGTGATCAGGGAGCCGCTACGCAGTGCCGCTTCCACCACCAGGACGCCCAGACTGAGGCCGCTGATGATGCGGTTGCGGCGCGGAAAATTGCCCGCCAGCGGCGGTGTGCCGGGTGGAAATTCGCTCACCACTGTCCCACCGGCGGCGACGATGTCGCGCCACAAGCCGAGATTCTGGCGTGGATAGACCCGGTCGATGCCGGTACCCACTACCGCCAGGGTGATGCCGGTTTTGAGTGCGCCAACATGGGCCGCGCTGTCGATGCCGAGCGCGAGGCCACTGGCGATGGCGAACCCGCTGCCGGCGAGCGCGGCAGCAAAGCGCGTGGCGTGTTCGACGCCGCCCCGGCTGGCATTGCGGCTGCCGACCACGGCGATCGTCGGCAACGCAAGGACGGCGGGATTGCCGCAGCCGTAGAGCAGGGGCGGCGGGGAGGAGCTTTCACGGAGCAGCGCCGGATAGCCGGGGTCGGCGAGACAGAGCAAAAACATGCCCCGCTCCAGGAGCGGGGTCAGTGCGGCGCGCGCTGCCGCCAGCGCGGTTTCGTCCTGGGCACGGCAATCGCGCAACAGGGTGCGCCAGCGCTCGGGAATCCCGGCCAGAGGAGCGCTGAATGCGCGCTCGAAACTGCCCAGTGTTCGGTAGAGGCCAAGCGCTGTAGCGCTGCCCAAGCCCGGCCAGATCAGCAACTGGTGGGCGGCGAGCGCTTCGGGCGTCGGTGAGGAAAAAGACTCCATCCCTGAGCCTTGGCAGTCGTCAGGCGAGCCTCAGGGTTCGCGCACCAGGTCCTTGACCTTGAGCGGCCGGGATGCGTGCATCACCAGACCGAAACTCATTTTTTCGAAGGTGCGAAATATCATCAGCAACCCCGCACGCTCCGGGGGCAAGGTCACCACGTTCTCGGCGATGCGGTCCCGCACTACCTCGCCTGCCTTGTAGATGGCGAGCGTATTGCCGATCTTGATGCCGTCGCGCTCGCCGCGGTTGATGGCGACCACATCCATATGACCGACGTTGTCGAGAGCGCCTTCTACCGCGATGATGACGCCGTGGATTCCCGCCGGCGGGGCGCTCGGATAGAACACGGTTTGGATCTCGCGATCTTCCGGAGGCAGGATGCGATCACCGATACGGATCTCCTCGACGGTGCGGGTAGCCGAAAGGGTAAGGATTTCACCCTCGGTGGCCTTGAGCTTGCCGGAACCTATGTCCTGCGCGCGAACGCCGAGCAATTCGCCGGTTTCGGGGTCCACATAGTTGCCGCCGTTGCGATAGACGCCCCAGAACGACTGCTCCGCCGGGATCTGGCCGCGCACATAAAAATCCGCGCCGGCGCCGGTGATAATGCTTTTCTCATGCCCAGCCACCACATAAGGGGCGGCTTCCAGCACGCCGGGCGCGACCACCCGGGTTTTGGTCAGAAACGTATCGACAACATCCAGCGGAATCGCCGGAATGGCGGCGCCATGGGGAACCTCGCGCACCCTGGGATCCAGCTTCACCTCACGACCGCGATTGAGCGTCAGGCGGGGTTTGCCGTCGATATAAACCAGGCGGATTTCGTCGCCGGGATAAATCAGATGCGGATTGGCAATCTGTGGATTGACGTGCCAGATCTCTGGCCATACCCAGGGTTTCTGCAGAAAAAACGCCGCGATACCCCACAGGGTGTCGCCTTTCTTGACGATGTACTTGTCCGGAACGTTATCGTTGAAAGGTGCCGCGGCGAAAGCGGACAACGCCACCAGGAAGCCGAGTCCCGCCACCGCTCGCAGTATCTTTCTCATCAGGCTCTTCCTTTGTGCTGTCTTCCGGTGATATATACTGCCAGCCGGCTGCTGCCGGGCATTCCTGCCCTGCGCATGGAATCTTAGCAGCCGATTAACGCACTTTACTAGAAAGCTGTCACAAGTTTATGGCGATTCTGACAATTCTGGAATTCCCCGATCCCAGACTGCGGAAGGCAGCGTTACCGGTCGCCAAGATCGACGACACCGTCCAGCGTCTGGTCGACGATATGCTGGAGACCATGTACGCGGCCCCCGGCGTCGGCCTCGCCGCCAATCAGGTCAATGTGCAGCGGCGCGTCGTCGTCATGGATGTGTCGGAAGCGCGCGACCAGCCCTGGGTGTTCATCAACCCCGAAATCGAAATTCTCGACGACAGCCAGCGCGAGTATGACGAGGGCTGTCTGTCGGTGCCCGGATTCTACGAGAAGGTGAATCGCCCCGAACACATCCGGGTCCGCGCCCTAGATCGCGACGGGCAGCCGTTTACCATCGAGCCGCAGGATCTGATGGCCGTGTGCATCCAGCACGAAGTTGATCACCTCAACGGCAAGCTGTTCGTGGACTACCTGTCGCCGCTCAAACGCCAGCGCATCCGATTGAAGCTCGCCAAGCTTCAACACGCCACCGCCTGACCCCCTTGACCGCCCCAGCAGCGCCGCTGCGCCTCGGCTTCGCCGGCACCCCGCAATTCGCGGCAACCCATCTGCGCGCACTGCTTGATTCCCGCCACAACGTCGCGGCGGTCTACACCCAGCCCGACCGCCCCGCCGGACGCGGTCGGCAGCTCGGTGCGAGCCCGGTCAAGGAGCTCGCGCTGGCGCACGGCATCGAGGTCCGACAGCCTCAGTCCCTCAAGGATCCGCAGGTGCAGGAAGCGCTGGCGGCGCTGGCGCTCGATCTGCTGGTGGTCGTGGCCTACGGCCTGATCCTGCCGCCCGCCGTGCTGGCCCTGCCGCGCCTGGGCTGCGTTAACGTGCATGCCTCGCTGCTGCCGCGCTGGCGCGGCGCCGCGCCGGTACAACGCGCCCTGGCGGCCGGCGACGAGGTGAGCGGCGTTACCATCATGCAAATGGATGCCGGCCTGGATACGGGCGCGATCCTCGCCATGCGCGAGTGTCCCATCACCTCCGCCGACACCGGCGGCAGCCTGCTCGACCGGCTGGCCGCGCTGGGACCGCCGCTGCTGCTGGCGACCCTCGACGCGCTCGCCAGCGACAACCTCAGACCGCAGCCCCAGGACAACAGCCGGGCGACCTACGCCGCCAAGATCGACAAGCGGGAAGCCGCCATCGACTGGCACGACAGCGCGGTGGCGATCGACCGCAAGGTGCGCGCCTTCAATCCGGTGCCCGTTGCGCATACCGGACTCAAGGGGGTGGCGATGCGCGTCTGGGCCGGCGCGGTAAGCGCCTACTCCGGCGGGGCCGCGGCGGGTACCGTGCTCAGCGCCGACCCGGGCGGCATTGTCGTGGCCTGTGGCGAAGGCGCTTACCGCCTCCTTGAACTGCAACTGGAAGGCCGCAAGCGGCTGGACGTGGCCGCGATACTCAACAGCCGCGCCGATCTGTTCGCGCCCGGGGCGATGTTTGACTGACCTCCCGGACCCTCGCGCCCCCGACCTTCGCGCCGCCGCCGCCTGCGTCATCGCCGCGGTGGTACAGCGCGGCCAGTCCCTGAGCACAGCCCTGCCGGCACAGGCCAATACGGTGGCGGCGCGTGATCGGCCGTTGCTGCATGAGCTCTGCTACGGCACCCTGCGCTGGCACCCCCGCCTCGCGGCGATCATCGCGCAGCTCATGGTGAAGCCGCTCAAGGCGCGCGACGCCGATCTGCATGCGCTGATCGCCTGCGCCCTGTATCAGCTCGAACATACCCGGGTGCCGCCCCATGCCGCCCTTCACGCTGCTGTCGCGGCCTGCGCCGGCCTCGGGAAGCCCTGGGCAAAAGGACTGGTGAATGCCCTGCTGCGCCGCTTTCAGCGCGAGCGTGCGCAGCTCGATAGCGCGCTCGCCGCGGACACCAGCTACGGCACCGCGCACCCGCCCTGGCTGGCGGAGGCGTTCCGGCGCGATTGGCCAGAGCAGGCCGAGGCGCTGATGGCCGCCAACAACGATCGCGCGCCCATGACGCTGCGGGTCAACCGCACCCGGGGTACGCGCGCGGCTTATCTCGAACGCCTCGCCGCCGCAGGCATTCCCGCAACGCCCACCGCCCACAGCCCGGACGGCATCCGGCTCGCGGTGCCACGGGCGGTCACCGAGCTACCCGGCTTCGACGCCGGCCTGATCAGCGTGCAGGACGAAGCCGCGCAACTGTGTGCCGCGCTGCTCGCGCCGCAGCCGGGTCAGCGGGTGCTGGATGCCTGCTGCGCGCCCGGTGGAAAAACCGGGCATCTGCTCGAACTCGAACCCGGCACCGGTGAGCTGGTAGCCATCGACAACGATGCCGAACGGCTGCAAAAAGTCGCCGCAAACCTGTCGCGCCTGGGCCTGAATGCACACCTGCTGGCAGCGGATGCGGGTGCGACGGCGGCCTGGTGGGATGGCGTGCCCTTCGACCGCATCCTGCTCGACGCGCCCTGCTCCGCGACCGGGGTGTTGCGCCGGCATCCGGACATCAAGCTGCTGCGCCGACCGGGCGATATCGCCACGCTGGCGGCCACCCAGGCGCACCTGCTGGCGGGACTGTGGGAAACCCTCGCACCGGGCGGACTGCTGCTCTATGCCACCTGCTCGGTCCTGCGGGCGGAGAATGACGCTGTCGTCATGGCCTTCGCCGCAGCGCGGAGCGATGTGCGGGTCAGACCGCTCGCCGACCATCCCGGTCTGGCGACGGCCGCAGGTCGGCAGTGGCTGCCGGCAGTGGGTGGCAACGACGGGTTTTACTATGCCTTGCTGGAAAGACGCTGAGCTCGGGCGCGAACGCGCCGGGCCCATCTCGGTACCGCCGGCTGCCCGTGCTATACCTTGAACTGAGCCACCAGCTGCTGTAAACCGCCGGTCATCCGGGTGACTTCCCGGACGGTGTCCGAGGTCTGTACGGCGCCGGCCGCGGTCTCGGCGGCCATCTCGCTGATCCGGACCACATTGCGGTTGATCTCCTCGGAGGTACAGCTCTGCTGCTCTGCCGCCGTGCTGATCAAAGCGCTCATGTCGTTGATCCGAGCGACCGCCTCGGCGATGGCGTTGAGCGCGGACCCGGACGCGGTCGCGTCGGCAACAGCCGCTTGCGATTCTTCCTGACTTTTCGCCATTACCAGCGCGGCTTGGCGGGTCCCGACCTGAAGCTTGGCGATGGTCGTCTGGATTTCTTCGGTGGACTGGCGGGTGCGATGTGCCAGGGACCGCACCTCGTCGGCGACCACCGCGAAACCGCGCCCGTGTTCGCCGGCCCGCGCGGCCTCGATGGCGGCGTTCAACGCCAGCAGATTGGTCTGCTCCGCCACACCTTTAATGATGGCTAGTACGGCGCTGATCGCGACGCTGTCCTGTTCGAGCATCTTGATGGTGCTGGCGACTTCCGCGATTTCCGTTGCCAGGTGATTGATCTGCACGACGGTTTGCTCCACAACCTGCTGACCACTCCGGGTCTGGTCGTCCGCGATCTGGGCAGCGTTGGCCGTTTCAGCCACGTTCGCGCTTACCTCCTGGGCGGTCGCGACCATCTCGTTGATGGCCGCTGCCACCTGCTCAGTTTCACCACTTTGCCGCTCGATGGTTGCCGCGGACTGTTCCGAAACCGCTGTCAGTTGTCCGCTGGCAGCGGAGAGCTGTCCGATGGCGGCGGCTACCTCAGTGATAGTGCCGCGCATTTTCTCGGCAAATCCGTTGAATGCCCGTCCCAATTCGGAAAGTTCGTCGCGGCCTTCCGCGGGCAACCGGCGCGTGAGATCGCCTTCACCTTCCGCGACGTCGCGCATCGCATCGATGGCACGCCGCAATGGCCCCACGACAGAACCAATCAAACCAATCGCCACCAGCACCGACAGCACCGTCGTCCCGCCCGCAGTGCCGAGCAGCAGCCAGTTGGCGAATCGGGATTCGATTTTGAGCTGTCTCTGCTCGAGTACTTGTGCGGCAGACGCGCGCGCTTCCAATTGTTGTGCATACTCGACAAGACGGCTGTGAATCGCCTCTTTCTCTGCGTGACCCGCCACGTAATCGCGCATCGCTGTGCCGTAATCGGTCGTTTTGGCGATCACCAATTGTGCGACCGTACGCGTCGCTTCGCGCTCGGTTGTTTCGGCGAGCCGGCCAGATTCGAGGAGGATGTTTTCAACGCCGACCCGCATGGTGTCAACTTTTCCGGCATCCGATTTCAATCGATAATCCATTTCATCGCGGCGTGCCTGTAGCAGCCATTCGATCATGAAATTGGTGGTCTCCTGTTCCTGCACGGCTTTGAGGATGGCCTGCGGTGCCGCGCCACTGTCAATCAATTGCCGGATCTCGCCGCCGTGCTTGCTGCGGGCTTCATCGAGCGCCAACCCCGCATCTCCACCGGCGATTTCCATTTTTTCCAGCAGTTCGGCTTCTCGCTCGTTGAGCTCGATGTATTGCTCAAAGCCACGTTTGTAGTTGTTGGCAAACTCGCTTAGCGTCTTGGTCAGAGTGTCGGTCTCGGCACCCGGATATTGTTTCCTGACTGCCTCGATTTGTTCGAGCAATTTATCGATCAGGCTGCCCGCCTCATCGGCGGCGGCGCTGTCCCCACCCAAGATATAGTTCCTTTCCTCGGCGCGCATATCCGCCACAAAGCCGACCAGCAGACCAATATCATTGGCCTTGTCGAC
The DNA here is from genome assembly GCA_963708735.1 of uncultured Gammaproteobacteria bacterium. Classification (GTDB taxonomy): domain Bacteria; phylum Pseudomonadota; class Gammaproteobacteria; order Pseudomonadales; family Porticoccaceae; genus JAGPUQ01. The sequence goes on along the minus strand of CAVPTW010000027.1, from coordinate 65,083 downwards.
CAGTGCCCCTACTCGGGACAGGGCCGCGTAGCCGATGCCGGCACTGACCAGCGCGCCCACCAGCAGTATGGCCAGGCCCAACACCAGCCTGAATTTGATCGTTACCTTGCCCAGAAGCCTGATTGCGGCGGATTTCATTCCCGTCCCCTTTTGCTGGTTATCAACCCCTGGCCATGGCGAGCAGCTCCGGCCCGGGTTGCCTATAGGTATCGCCTGAGCGAGCGAATTCTTTAGCGGCTTGTTGAAAAACTGCTGCGGTGGCCATCTGCTTCGCTGTGAGGTGCACGTCGCATCTGGCCGTGCGCGATTTATTTCAACGCGATGTGTTTCAACAAGCGCTTGGCCAGCTTTGCACTATCTGAGGAGCTGCCGCGCAAATTAAGCAACCCGAGGTCCGGGTTCCACGCTACCCGGCAGACACTGCGGACGGGACCCGGGCGGCAAGCGGTCGTCGGCGGGCGGAACACGCCGCCGAGGGCGCTGCGGTTTTGACGAGGCAACCGCGACGGTAATTCGAGGAATAGGGTGTATTGAGCAATACGATCGAACCCGCCCGGGCTTAGCGCCGGCAGGATCCCGTGGACTTGGGTTCGCAAGTCACCCCGTCCAGCCAGATGGCCGCATCGAATTTGGCGCCCACCAGCTTGGCGCCATCGATGCGTGCGCCGCGCAGATCCGCAAAGGAAAAGTCTGCTTGCGTCAGATGTGCTCCGGTCAGGTTCGCCGCGCGCAGGTCCGCACCGACGAGCACGGCGCCGGCCAGATTCGCGCCGCCCAGATCCACCGCCCGCAGATTCGAATAAGAAAGATCGGCGCCACCCAGCCGGGCATTGCGCAACAAAGCGCCTTCGAGGTCGGCATCCGCCATGTGCGCATGCGACAACTCGACATCCGGCAGATGCGCTCCTTTGCGGTTGCAACCTGTCCAGTCCACCGCAGCGGCCGGTGGTGCTGTGCAATCGTGCCGTGCCGGGATGTCGGTGGGAAGGGTCAAGGCTTGATAAATACCGGCTGCCAGCAGCGGGGCAAGCAATGCCGCCAACCACAAGCAGATGGCCAGCCGGGATGGCTTCTTCCTCGCCCCAACCCGGTTGCGCTGGCGCAGCCGGCGGAACTCGACCAGATCCGCCGATTCCGGGCGGCGCCGGTCGCCCTTCCGACGGCCCTCATAGGCTATTGCATCGGAGTCCTTCCGGCGCTCGCCGTTGCGCTCGTCCTCCCAGCCGCGCACTGGTTCGCCGGGCGCTTGTGCAGGATTTTCCTGCCGCGGCCGCCGCTCCTTCGGCGTCAGGCGCGCAATCTCCCCCAATGAATGCCAGGCGTGGCCATCGGCGCTCACCTCGCTACCCGCAGTCAATCGCCCGAGCAACACAAACCGGCGAATCATTCCGCTGGGAAAGGGGCCTTTGACGATACCTTGCTCACGAGTGAACCAGGTTCGCGCCAGATCGATTGATTGTTTATCCACGGCGCTGAATTTAGCAGGAAATCTGCCGATAAGGCATTACAAGATATCCACTGGGCCGCCGCCGTCGACGCGCTGACATAATGCCACCATGGAAATCGACTCCCGCATAACCACAAATGCCTTGCGACTCACCACCACGTCCCCGGACACCAGGGGCTGGCTTGCTGGACAGGTGGTCAGCGCGCGTGCCGTGGGAGAGCCGCGCGGCGATCTGGTGGCCTTGCAGATTGGCAATCGTATTTACCAGGCGCAGATTTCCTTTGCGGTTCAACAAGGCGATCAGCTATTGCTGGAGGTTATCCGCACAAAGCCCACTCCGTTGTTGCAGCCGGTTGCTGCTGGTGCATCAGCGGATCCCATCAAGGCACTGCTGTTAACGGAGCTGCCGCGTCAAAGCGGGCTTACGCCGCTGCTGGCGCGACTTGCCGGCAGCGTAGCCGCTGACTCCCGGCTGACCGAGCTATCTCCCGCCATCGAACAGGCTGCCAGAAGGCTCTTCGGCGCCTTCCTTGAGAGCACCCAGGTGCGGGAACTCGGCCAGCTTCGCAGCGCCTTGGCCAACGCCGGTACCTTGCTCGAAGCCCGCTTGGCGGAGGGCGCTCGCACCGGTCAAACACCGTCGCTGGAGCGTGACCTCAAGGCCGGCCTGTTGCGGCTCCTGCAGGCTCTGGTGCCGGAAACCGCCGCATCTCCGAGCGGAGCATCTCCGGCTCCCCGCGCGGGCGCTGCTCCGCCCATGCCTCAGGCACCACCCCAGACTCTGCCTCAAGCCATGGCGCAAACTCTGCCGTTGTTGCCCCCCCTGGCTGCCAGCCAGCCTCAGGCTCAGCCGCGACAGGCGACTGCTGTGCTGCAAGCGGAGACCCTGGCAAATTTTCTGGGCCAGTTTCGGGGCGAGGTGGAGTCGTCGCTGGCACGCATCCAGCTCCAGCAGCTCGGTTCCCTGCCCGGCGAACATCCGGACCACCGGGTGTGGTTGCTGGAACTCCCAATCCGCCATGGCGCAGGCGCGGATCTGTGGCAACTGCGGATTGAACGGGATCCGGAGGACAGCAAACGCAGCACAAGCGATGACGGCAATCATCGCAATATCTGGAGTATCCGGTTGGCCTTCGATCTCCCGGGGCTGGGCCCGATGCACGGGCACCTACGGCAACAGGCCGATCAAATCTCGATCCGGCTCTGGGCCGAAACACAGAGCACCGTGGCAATGCTCCAGCCTCGTCTGGCCGAGCTGCGCGGTAACCTGCTGGCAGCGGGTGTAACCGTCGGTGATATCCATTGTCACCAAGGCTCGCCTCCGGAGCATGCACGCGTTGTCCGCCACTCATTGGTGGACGATCTGGCATGAGTCGACGCCCTGAGCCTCCGGAGATCGCCGTGGCCCTGCGCTACGCTGGCCACGGCGCGCCGCGCGTCACCGCCACGGGTCGTGCGGAGCTGGCCCAGGCCATCTGTCGGGTAGCCGACGAGCACGCAATTCCGCTGTACGAAAATGCCGAGCTCGCGCTTGCGCTATCGCACGTCGAGCTGGGCGAGGAAATTCCCGAGATGCTGTACCGGGCCGTAGCCGAGGTTATCGCCTTCGCTTATCTGCTATCCGGGCGCATGTCCGCACCCGAACCCCAATCACGTGGGAGCGCCGACACTGGAGAGGGCTCCGACGCCGCGCGCTGAGCATTGAACAGATTCACCCGCTGCGCCGCGATGCTGATGGTTCTTGCCGAGATTTGATCCGCGCGCGTACGCGGTAGTGCCAGCCTCGCAGCCGATTCAGCCGTACTCATCGATCAAATGCGCGTCGTCGTCTTTTACGACCAGGACGGAGGCAGTGTCTTGCGGGCGGGAACGCCTTTGGCGACCCGCCGGCGGCTGCGCTTTGGGCTGCTCGGATTCGGGATTTTGGCGCCCCTGGGCACGCCGATCCGCGCCCGCCGGCTGGATCGGCAACGCCGCCGTGATTGGCCCTGGAAAATCCGCTGCCATCACATTGCCGCCAACTGCTTCCACTCGTCGTCGTTGAGCATTTTCCGAACGTCGATCAGGATCAAAATTCCGCCCGGGTGATTCACCACGCCATCGATGTACCTCGAGCCTTCCTCGTTGCCGACGCTGGGGGCTGATTCAACCATGCTCTGGGTCAGTTCCAGAACCTCGGCGACTGCATCGACAAAAAGTCCGATGACATGCTCGTCGATTTCCACCACGACGATGCGCGCGGCGTCGTCCACCGGTCTGGCGGCCATCCGGAAACTTCTCCGCGCGTCCACCACTGTGACCACATTCCCGCGCAGGTTGATGACCCCCCGGACATTGGCCGGAGCACCGGGCACCGGTGCGATCTCGCTCACGCGCAATACTTCTCGCACCTGCAACACATTGATACCGTAGGTTTCATCGTCCAGGCAAAATGTGACGCATTTAAATGCTTGATCCTTGTCCGGGACTTGCGCCTGCACTTGATTGCTCATCTGAACTCCTCAGTCGGTGCCGGCTTATCAGCGGCGGTAGCCAACGTATCGACAGAATACGGCCATTTCTTAAGTGCCTGTCGCACCAGTTTGCCCGATCTGCCGCTAAAATCGCCGCCGCTACCCTGTTACGCCGTGCCGAGCCGGGCTGGTGGAAGATCTTGCCGCACTCAATGCGACTTGTTGCCGAGCGTCGAGATCACACCACCCGCGAACGGTGAGAGAATCGGCGGATTGATCACCCGCAACTGCGGAGCCGGCCTTTTCTCCCCGCGGTGGCCGTCAATCCTCGTGGAATTGATCAGGTCTGTTCCACGGTTCGCAGATTCTGCTTGTGGCTCGGAAGAGGTCGCCTTGGATCCCGCTTCCGGCAGTCCACGGTAGTCGGATATGGCGCTGGAGAGCGCCTCGGCGCCTGTGGTTGCCTGAATCACCAATAGCACGCGACGGTTCTTTGCGCGCCCTTCCGAGGTCGCGTTATCGGCCACCGGTCGATACTGGGCATAACCGATGGCCACCAGTCGTCCGGGTTGAATGCCGGCGTCGGCAAACAGATGAACCACGCTGGCGGCGCGGCCGGCGGACAGCTCCCAGTTCGACGGAAATACCGCGTTACTGATCGGCACGTCGTCGGTAAACCCTTCCACGTGAATGGTATGCGGAAATTTTCGCAACACGTCCGCCAGCTCGGTCACTATCAAGCGGGCCGATGCCGACAACGCCGCACTACCGGGTGGAAACAGCACGTTGGTATTGATCTCGACTTCCACCGCATGCGGATTGCGGCGTACGGTTACCAGGCCGTCAGCAATCAGGTCGCTCATAGCCTGCTCTATCTCTTCCGCGATGGCCTTCAGCACACGCACGGTTTCTGCCCTATCTTCGCCCGCCGCGCCGCTGCCGATGCTCTGGTGCGCCTTGGCGCCATCCTGCGGCTTACTCTGGGTTGGAAACGGGGGTTTGGGCTTGGTCGCCGGCATCTTGGGCAGCATGACGGGGTTAGGCGATTGTCTTACGGAAAGATCGTCTCGTGGCGGAGACTTGGCCGGTGCCCCGATCTGTATCGGCTGCATCGATTTTGCGGGAGCGTGGAACGATGCCGTTAGGGATTCGGATAGTACGCGGTACTTGTCCTCATTGACCGACGACACCGAGTACATCACCACGAAAAACGCGAACAGCAGCGTTATGAAGTCGGCGTAGGAAATGAGCCACCGCTCGTGATTCTCGTGTTCTTCATGCTTGCGTTTGCGGGCCATTGCGTTGGATCGAATGCGTGTTCAATGGACGTATCCCAACAACTTGATCTCTATATTGCGGGGGTTCTCACCCTCGGCGATGGCCGCGATGCCTTCGATCATCATTTCTCGGAACTGTGTCTGGTCGTGAATCACCGCCTTCAGCTTATTGGCCATCGGCAGAAAAAACATGTTGGCAAGGCCGACGCCATAGATCGTCGCGACAAAAGCCACTGCAATTCCGGAGCCCAGCTTGCTGGGATCTGCCAAATTATTCATCACGTGAATAAGTCCCATCACGGCCCCCAGAATGCCGACGGTCGGTGCGTACCCGCCCATGCCTTCATAAACTTTGGCGGCCTGCAAATCGGTATGTTCTTTGGTGGCCAGCTCGACCTCCAGGATGTTGCGAATCGCATCCGGCTCGCTGCCGTCCACCAGCAACTGAAGCCCTTTGCGCGCGAATAGGTCAGGCTCGGATTCGGTCGCAGCTTCAAGCCCGAGCAAGCCCTCCTTACGCGCGGTGTTACTCCACCCGACGATTTTGTCGATGGCTTCCCGTGGTGCCAGCTTGGGAGGGAATACCAGCCAGACGGCCAGTTTCATGGCGCGCAGGAATATTGGCATCTGCGACTGCACCATGACTGCACCCACCGTGCCGCCCATCACAATGATGAACGCGGTCAGCTGCATCAGTGATTCGGCATGACCGCCTTCCAGAATATTGCCGCCGAGAATTGCGGCGAGCGAGGCGATAATTCCAACCAGCGTCAGGATATCCATGATTCAGCGCAGCTCTGCCAGACGCGTGCCGATCTGGTTCAGCGGGAGTATCTCGTCAGCAAGGCCGGCTTGCGCAATGGCCATTGGCATTCCGTAGATCACGCTGGAGGCTTCGTCCTGCGCCCAGACGTGCCCGCCGCCCTGCTTCAGCAGCCGCGCACCTTCGCGCCCATCGGCACCCATGCCGGTGAGCACCACGGCAAGCACCCGCCCCGGGCAGGCTCTGGCCAGGGAGCCGAATGTCACGTCCACCGAAGGACGGTAATTCTGTTCCGGCATGCTCTCGCGTACTACCACCTGCAGCCGAGTGCCGTGCGCCTCGATCAGCATCTGTTTGCCGCCCGGCGCGAGCAATGCCACTCCCGGTTCAAGCAGGTCGCCGTTGGCGGTCTCGCGAATGTTCAGGGCAAATCGCTGGTCGAGGCGTTGCGCAAAGGTGGTCGTGAAGGACGCCGGCATGTGTTGAATCAATACGATGGGAATCGGGAAGTTGGCCGGCAGCGCGGACAACACCTGCTGTAACGCCACCGGCCCCCCGGTGGAGGTTCCGATGGCAACCACGCGCACGCCGCCCAGACCGCGCCGCTCGCGTGGGCCCGGCGGAGTCGGGGCAATCGTGTCGCCCGCAGTCCCCACGGACCGCGGCTTCGGCAATCCCCGGATGCCCAGTGACCACACCCGCGACCGCAGGACGCGGGCGACTTCATCGCGATTGCGCGAAATCTCGTCGAAGCTCTTCGGCAAAAAATCCAGTGCGCCCGCATCGAGTGCTTCCAGGGTTGCCTTGGCACCTTCATGGGTAAGCGAGGAAAACATCAATACCGGCTTCGGTGTCGCCGCCATGATGGAGCGCACGGCACTGATACCGTCCATCACCGGCATCTCGATGTCCATGGTGACGACATCGGGATTGAGCTCGCGAACCTTGTTGATGGCATCACGGCCATCGACAGCGAATCCCACGACGCTCAGCCGAGGATCGCCATCGAGCATCTCAGCGACCCGCCGGCGAAAAAATGTCGAATCGTCGACCACTAGCACGCGCACAGCCATGTCAAGAAACCCCTGGCGGAAACGGCTTTTCCATCGGGCCAGTGCGCGCGAACGCCAGCGCCAGCGCATCGGTCATCCGTATCAGCCCATGTGCATTCGCGATGCGGAGAACCGTGTCGCTAACCAACCCTGCCTGCCCCGCATTCACGACACTAGGGCCATCGCATCCTGCCTTGCCGAATCCGCGGTTGGACCTGAAGCAGCAGAAAGGCTTCCCATACCGCCTAGCCCCGCCCGGGATTTCACCAGACTCGGAATATCAAGAATGAGTGCAACACCGCCGTCGCCAGTGATGGTGGCGCCCGCAAAACCCGGCAAGCCACGCAGCAATGTACCCAGGGGTTTGATGACTACCTCTTCCTGACCCAGCACGCGATTGGTGATCAAACCAATGCGCTGCGCTCCTAGGTGAGCAATCACAACCTGCTCACTGCCCATGCCGAACTGGCCATCGGAGTCGCGCGCCAGCCAATGACGCAGATCCAACAGGGGTATCACCTTCTCCCGCACCACTACACAGGGTCGGTTGTCCACCACGGTGGTCTTGCAGTCCGCGAATTGAAAAATCTCGCTCACCGAAGATAACGGCAGGGCGAAGATGTGATTGCCGACTCCGACCATCAGCGTCGGAAGAATAGCCAACGTCAATGGCAATTTGATGCTGAGGCGAGTACCGGCGCCCTTCACCGACGCAATCTCGATGGAACCATTCAATTGGTCGATGCGGGTCTTGACCACATCCATGCCGACCCCGCGGCCGGAGATATCGGAAATCGCCGCCTTGGTAGAAAAGCCCGGCTTGAAGATCAGGCAAAACGCGTCGGCTTCGGTCAGGCGGGCCGCGGCATCCGCATCCATCAGTCCCTTTTCAACGGCCTTTGCGCGCAGCACATCCGCATCCATGCCCGCGCCATCATCACTGATGACCAGCTGGATGTGATCGCCCTCCTGCTTTGCCGATAGCACTACCTTGCCCACAGGCGATTTCCCGGCCCGCTCGCGCTCCGCCGGAATCTCGATGCCGTGGTCAATCGAGTTGCGCACCAGGTGTACCAGCGGATCGGCGAGCGCCTCGACGAGATTCTTGTCGAGATCGGTGTCTTCGCCATGTAACTCCAGGTCTACTTCCTTGGCCAGGCTGCGAGCGAGATCCCGCACCACGCGCGGAAAGCGGCTGAATACCTTTTTGATGGGTTGCATGCGGGTTTTCATTACCGCAGTCTGAATGTCGGATGTAACCAACTCCAGGGTAGCAATCGCCGCGGAAACAGCTTCGTCTGCGATACCAGATTTCAAAGTAGTCAGGCGATTGCGCACCAACACCAGTTCGCCAACCATGTTCATGATCTGATCGAGCCGACCGGTGTCCACCCGCACGGTCGTTTCAGCGTTGTTGCGCGCCGCTTGCTGCGAAACATCGGCGGGGGGCAGATCCGCGGCGCGTGCTGCGCCGGCAGCGGGCCCACCGGGTGCCGGGAGATCGGGCACCTTGGCGGGTGTGCTCGCGGGCGCCTTGCCACCACCGTGCAGCTGATCCAGTAGGCGCTCAAAATCCTCAGCGGACATCTCGTCGCTGTCGCCGTCGCTGGCATCTCCGTCGGAATTACCGCCGTGTTCGACTGCGGCAAAGCCCGCACCCTCCGCCGAGCAGGCAACATCCGCAGAGCTGGCAATATCCAGCAGCTCGGCAAACTCCGCGTCGGTTACGTCAGGAAATTCGCCGCTGCCGCATTCCCGCGAATCATCAGGCGCTTCCGGTGCAGCACCGATGGGAGCCAGGACGGCCTTTCCCAGCGACGCGTCCAGTGCAGTCAATTCATCCGGTGCGGCGTAGCGACCAAGCAAATCCAATAGCTCGCCATCTGCCGCAACCAGATCCACACCATCCTCTAGCTGCTGGAATTGTTCCTTGACGACGTCCAGCGCTCTAAACACCGCATCCATCAATCCGGCGTCGATAGGGCGCTCGCCCTGGCGCAGCACATTGAAAACATCCTCCGCTTGATGGCATATGGCAACCATGGCATTGAGGTTCAGAAACCCCGCGCCACCCTTGATGGTATGAAAGCCGCGAAATATTGTGTTGAGCAGGTCGGCATCCTGGGGCCGTTGCTCCAGCTCAACCAGCATGCTCCCCAGGGAGTCGAGGATTTCACCGGCTTCCACCAGGAAGTCCTGAAGAATTTCGTCGTCCGCTTCTATGCTCACGCAGTCCTCCCCACACAGGCCACTGACGTGGCCGCAGTCGCAAATCGATTGCGCGAACGCAAATTCTCAAACGCTATCAAGGTCGGCTTCACTCGGGTCAAAATCCTAGACTGGACAACAGTGAATCGACTTCGTCCTGACCTTGAACGCTATCGCCGTGATCTACCCCCGGTACTATCGGTCCGGCCAGTGCCACTACCTTACCGGCCTTGGGTCCGGATTCGGAGCTTGCCTTCACCACCGGGCCGGAAAGCCGGATAAGATCGACGAGCGATAGCTCCAGATCCTGCACCAGGGTTATTACGCGACGGATTATCTGTCCGGTCAGATCCTGGAAGTCCTGCGCCATCAGCACTTCCGACAGAAAGCCGTTGAGAGTCTTGGCGCCATCCGATACCTCGACAAAAAAAATGTCGAGCTCGCGACAGAATTCGCGAAAGTGCTGCGCCGACATGTCGCGACGTCGAAACCGACGCCAATCCTCGATCAACGCAAAACTTCGGTCGCGCAACTGCTCGGAAACCGGCAGCGCTGATTCCACGGCCCCGAGCGTCTTGTTGGCCGACTGCTCCGTCATGGTAATGACGTAGTTGAGACGTTCCTTGGCATCCGGAATTTCCTGGACAGCGAAATCCGCTAGGCGCGTGTCCATCCGGAAATGATTCAGGGCATCGTGGAGGTCACGGGTCAATTTTCCGACCTCTCTGAAGAGCTCCGTTTGCTTGACGCGACTCAATTCGTCAAGGTAAATTTCCGCTTGCTCGTGATTTCCCTGCTCCGCTTCACGGAGTAAATCCCGGACCAAGGCGAGCGTTTCGTCTGCGATCATGGCTTTTACCTCAAACCCCTATCAGCTAGCGCTTTCGATGCGCTCGAAAATCCGTTCAATTTTTTCGTGTAGCGTTTGTGCGGTGAAGGGTTTGACGACATATCCATTGACCCCCGCCTGTGCCGCCTCGACGATCTGCTCTTTCTTCGCCTCTGCGGTTACCAGAAGCACCGGAAGCGATGCGAGTTTTGCATCCGCGCGAACCGCCCTCAGCAAGTCAATTCCCGTCATCCCCGGCATGTTCCAGTCGGTAATCAGAAAATCGAAGGAGCCGGCCCGCAGCATCGGCAATCCAGTTTTCCCGTCGTCTGCTTCCTCGGTGTTGTTGAATCCCAATTCACGCAGCAGATTCTTGATGATGCGCCGCATCGTGGAAAAATCGTCCACAATGAGAATTTTCATGTTCTTGTCCAAGCTTACCTCCTGACCGTAAACAGTTTGTGCGTAGCGTGCCAGCAGCCATCGGTGTCGGCGAAGCTCAATCCGTGGCCGGTGACCACGCCGCCATGCGGGCACGCAACCGTACCAGCGCCTGACCATGAAGTTGACAGACGCGGGATTCGGAGACACCCAGTACTTCGCCGATTTCCCGCAAGTTCAATTCTTCGTCATAGTAGAGCGCCATAATCATCTGCTCCCGTTCCGGAAGGTCTCCTATCGCTTGCGCCAGTGATTTCCTGAAGGCTTCGCTGTGCAGCAGATCGAGAGGCCCAACCGCATCACTGGCGGCAATATTGGTGATTTCAGCGCCGCCCAGTGTTTCCGGGTCGTCGTAACTGAACACCCGACAGCTCGCTGCGTCATTGAGAATGCCGTGATACTCATCCAGTCCTATTCCCATTGATTCTGCGACATCCTTGCCGCGCGCGGCACGGCCGGTAGTCATTTCGATTTCGCGCACCGCCGCCGCCGCCGCGCGCACCTTGCGATGGACCGAACGCGGCGTCCAGTCGGAGCGGCGAATCTCGTCGAGCATGGCACCGCGAATCCGTATCCCTGCGTAGGTTTCAAAGCTAGCGCCCTGCGCCCCGTTGTAGTTCTTTGCCGCCTCCAGCAATCCGATCATGCCGGCCTGGATCAGGTCATCGACCTGCACGCTTGGGGGCAGCCGACTCGCCAGGTGATAGGCGATGCGCTTCACCAGGTTCGCGTGTTCCATCACCAGCGCGGGCTGACCCGAAGCCGCCGGACCCTCGCTCGGGACTCTGTGCATGGCGTATCCGCTCATGGCAAAGCCCCTGTGGCGTCGCAATGCGTGCCGATCAGCCGCTCAACAAGAAACTCCAGATACCCCGATGGTCCAATGGGCTTAGGCCATTTATCGGCCGCTCGTGCCAGATTCTTGAATGCTTGTGTGGAGGAACTTCCCGGGTACGCTTCAACGACGGAACGCTGGCTGCGCACCGCTTTCACCAGGCATTCGTCGTAGGGAATGGTGCCGAGATAGGTCAAGGTAACATCGAGAAACCGGTCGGCCACGTTGGCGAGTTTGGCGAAGGTGGTTTGGCCTTCCTGAGCGCTCTTGCTCATGTTGGAGAGAATATGGAAGCGCCCGATCCCGTGGTCGCGGTTGAGTACCTTGATCAACGCGTAGCCATCCGCGAGGGAGGTCGGTTCATCGCGAACGACCACAATCACGTCCTGCGCCGCCCGACTGAACGTGATGACGCTGTCCGAGATCCCCGCGGCGGTGTCCACCAGCAGGGTATCGAAGTTCAGGCTCAGGTCGCTGAAGCCGCGCACCAATGCCGCGTGTTCAACCACAGAGAGCTGCGCCATGGGTTTGACGCCGGAGGCGGCGGGAACGATTTTGATGCCGCCCGGCCCATCGATCAGCACTTCCTCCAGGGTCCGCTCGCCCTGGATCACATGCGACAGGTTGTAAAGCGGCCGCAGCCCCAGCAGCACGTCGACATTGCCGAGACCGAGATCGGCATCCATTAGCAGCACCCGCCGGCCCTGCGCGGCCATGGCGAGCGCCAGGTTGACGCTGACATTGGTCTTGCCGACGCCGCCCTTGCCGCTGGTGACGGCTACCACCCGGGCGGCGGTGATACCGGACATGCGACGCAACCCTGCGGCTTGGTCGAGAAGGTTGTCAGTGCGCATTGGCGACTTTCCTGTGAGCATTGATGCTGGCGTCGGCAGCCGGCGCCAGCCTGGAGGGCCGCACCAGCGCCGCGGCTCTGGCGATAAGGTTGTTGGCGCGCGCGGGCTGCATGTCTTCCGGAACGCGCTGGCCGTCGCCGACATAGGCGACCGGCAAATCGTGGTGGACCGCCGCCGAAATCACCTCACCGAGGCTCGCGGCCTCATCGACTTTGGTAATGAGGCAGCCCGCCAGGGGTGCCTGGCGATAGTTCTGTACCACTTCATGCAGGGTGGCCAACTGGACGTTGGCCGCGAGCGCCAGATAGGTTTGTACGCCGCGCGCATCCGGCGGCAGCGCGGCGAGCCGTTCGGCCAGCCCCAGATCACGCTGACTTATGCCGGCGGTGTCGATCAGGACCAGCTGCCGGTCGGCAAGGTCGGACAGCACTGTCGCCAATTCCGCGCCGTCGGCAGCCCAGTACACGGGTACACCGAGCAGACGTCCGTAGGTCTGCAACTGTTCACACGCGCCAACCCGGAAATTGTCGGTGGACACCAGTGCTACATGCCGCTTGCCGTGGCGCAAGGCGTAGCGGGCGGCGAGTTTTGCGACCATGGTGGTTTTGCCGACGCCGGTGGGTCCCACCACTCGGATCACGCCGCCACGAGTGAGAATATCGTCGTCGGTGGTGCGAATGAGATGCGCCAAAACTCCCAGCGCGGACCGCCAGGCGCGCTCGGGATCGGCGGTCTCGGCAACCTTCGCGACAATGGTTTGCGCGAGTTGTGCGCCCAGGCCCAGCGCGCGCAATCGACCCGACAGCACCACCTGGACCGAACTCTGCGGGGCCGCGTTCGACCACGCCAGATGCGATAGCTGGTTTTCCAGCAGCCCCCGCAAGGTGCGCATCTCTCGCTGCATAGCCGCCAGCGTCTGGCGATCAGCGCCACCATCTTCGGCCGGCCCCTCGGATGTCGTCGGCATCGCTGGCGGCACCACGGTCGGCATCACTGTCCGCGATGGCGCCAGCGGTGCAACATTCTGAGCCATGTGTGGGGCGACGGCGTCGAACAGGGATTCCGATGCAGCGAACGAATTCTCGTCGTAATCCTCGGCAGCGATGATCTCGACACCGCCGTTGACACTGCGGTTGGCAAGGATCACGGCGTTCGGACCCTGGTCTTCGCGCACCAGCCGCATCGCCTCGCGTGCGTCTGGCCCGAAATATCGCTTGATCTTCATGTGCGCATCACCTCACCTTCCATCGTTTCACCCAGCCCGGTTGCGGTTGGCACCGCCGGGACCAGGGCAGTACCTAGGCTGAACCCAGGGCAGGCATGGATTGCCCCACCGTGGAAACCACTTTTATCTGTTTGTTGCGCGGGATCTCGCCATAGGACAGCACGTGCAACCCCGGGACGCTTTGGCGCGTCAGGCGTGCGAGCCAGTTGCGAATCAGTGGCGCCACCAGCAGCACTGCCGGTTCGCCGACAACTTCCTGACGCCGCACTTGCTCCACCAGGGCGGTTTGCAGTTGATCCGCCAGTCCCGGCTCGATCCCGCCCTCTCCACGCTGTGCTGATTGCACCGACTGCTGCAACAACTGTTCCAGTCCTGGGTCCAGGGTGATGACGGATATTTCCTGGTCCATCCCGTTGATTTTCTGAACTATCGATCGGCCGAGTGCGGCCCGAACCACCGCCGTCAGTGCGTCGGGATCCTGACTCTGCGGCGCTGTCTCCGCCAAGGCTTCGGCGATGCTACGGATGTCGCGGATCGGGATGCGTTCGGCCAGCAGGTTCTGCAGTACTTTCAGTATCTGACCCAGCGACAGCAGTTTGGGGATCAGGCTGTCCACCAGTTTGGGGGCAGTCCGGGCCAGCAGGTCCATCAGCTTTTGTACATCTTCGTGCCCGATCAACTCGTGGGCGTGGGTCTGGATCACCTGGCTCAGATGCGTGGCGATCACCGTGCCCGCATCTACCACCGTATAACCCAGGGAGTGGGCGCGCTCGCGCTCGGCGGGCTCGATCCAGACCGCCTCCAGCCCAAACGCGGGATCGCGGCCGGCAATCCCGGTTATCGTGCCAAACACCTTGCCGGGATTGATGGCCAGTTCCCGATCCACAAACACCTCGGCCTCCGCCACCGGGACGCCCAGTAGCGATAGGCGATAGGCGCCGGGCGCGAGATCGAGATTGTCCCGGATGTGCACCGGCTGGATCAGAAAGCCCAGCTCCTGGGAGAGCTTTTTGCGGACGCCCTTGATCTTGCCCATCAGCTCGCCGCCCTGGTTGCGATCCACCAGCGGGATCAGGCGGTAGCCCACTTCCAGCCCGATCAGATCCACCGTGGCGACGTCATCCCAGGATAGTTCCTGATCGCGCGGTTGCACTTCCACCGGGACGGGCTCGGTCGCTACGGCCTCCGCCGCCTTCCCGGAGCGCTGGATATACCAGGCGCCGCCCCCGCACAGGCCCGCCAGCGCGAGAAATGCAAGATTGGGCATGCCGGGAATCAAGCCCATGAAGCCGATGATGCCGGCGGCAATCGCCAGCGCCCGTGGGCTGGTGAACATCTGCGCCATGACCTGCTGGCCCATGGTGGTTTCCGCCGAGGAAACCCGCGTCACCACGATCGCGGCAGCCGTTGAAATCAGCAGGGCGGGAATCTGCGCAACCAGACCATCGCCGATCGTCAGCAGGGCGTAATTGTGTGCGGCTTGTTCGAGCGGCATGTCGTGTTGCAGGGTACCGATGATCAGCCCACCGACGATGTTGATGAACAGGATGAGGATGCCCGCGACGGCATCGCCCCGCACAAATTTGCTGGCGCCATCCATCGCCCCATAAAAGTCGGCCTCCTTGCGTACCTCGTCGCGCCGGACGCGCGCATCATCCTGGCTGATCAGCCCCGCGTTGAGATCCGCGTCGATAGCCATCTGTTTGCCGGGCATGGCATCCAGGGTGAACCGCGCGGAAACTTCCGCCACGCGGGTCGCGCCCTTGGTGACTACGGCAAAATTGATGATCACCAGGATGGCAAAGACCACCAAGCCCACGGCAAAGTCGCCGCCGATCACGAACTCGCCGAAGGATTCGATCACGCTGCCCGCGGCGTGGGTGCCGGTGTGACCGTGCATGAGCACGACGCGGGTCGTCGCCACGTTGAGCGCCAGGCGCATCAGCGTGGTCAGCAGCAGTACCGAGGGAAAGCTCGAAAAATCCAGGGGTCGCAGCACATACACCGCGACCATGACCACCACCAGCGCCAATCCGATATTGAACGTGAACAGCAGGTCGAGAATGATGGGCGGCAGCGGGACCACAAGCATCGCCAGTATCATAATCAACAGCAGCGGGGCGCCGAGGCCGCGGCGCAACAGTTGCTGCAAGGTCTGCATGTCAAAGTCGAATTTCATGATCGGCCGGCGCAGTGGAAGTCGGGTCAATGACGCTTTTTTGACGTCTTGCCCAGTAACGCAAACCCCATGCCACACACGGGCGACGGATCAGATGTGGTCCCCATTAAATTCTTCCGGTACCTCGATATCACCGGGCGGGGGTGGTGTCGGCGCGCCCGCACCGATGGCCAGCCTGAGCTGATAGACGTAGGCGAGTACCCGCGCCATGGCGAGATAGAGCCCGGCAGGAATTTCCTGCCCCAGCTCGGTAGTGCGATACAGCGCGCGCGCCAGGGGCGGCGCAGCAAACAGGGGGATGTGGTGTTCCGCCGCGACCAGACGAATTTGGGCGGCGACCAGATCAGCGCCCTTGGCCAGCACTCGAGGGGCATTCATTTTGTTTTCGTCGTACTTGAGCGCCACTGCAAAATGTGTCGGGTTGGTCACCACGACATCCGCGTGCGGCACCTCCGCCATCATGCGTCGCGCGGCCATTTCCCGCTGCAGGCGGCGAATGCGGCCCTTGATCTCCGGATTGCCCTCGCTGCCCTTGGCCTCTTCGCGGGTTTCCTCGCGGGTCATCCGCAGTTTTCTGCGGTGCAGCCAGAGCTGGAAGGGCACATCGATTGCGGCCACCAGAATCAACGCGGCGCTGGTGACCAGCAGCGCGCGCGCCACCCACTTGAAGGACTGCGCGATGGCACCTTCCACGCTCAGCTCGCCGATGTTCAGCAGTTCCGGCAGCAGGCCGTGAAAGTAGCTCCAACCTACGATCGTCACCAACGCCATCTTCGCCACTGACTTGGCGAGTTCCGCGAGTCCAGTCGGGCCCAGCAGGCGCTTGAGGCCCGCCGAAGGATTGATGCGCTGCAGGTCGGGAACCAGAGACTGGGCACTGACCGCGAACCCGCCCATCAACAAGGGCGCCATCAAGGCTGCCACGAACAGGATCAACGACAGCGGCAGCAGCACGATGAGCCCCTGAAACAATAGATGACCGAGTGTCGCTGCCATGGCATCGCTGCCATAAATCTGCTCGCGGCTCAGCCGAAGTCCGCTGCTCAGCAGCCGTGCCAGACCCTCGCCCATCCCGTGGCCTACAGCGAGCAGGCCGCAGGCGGACGCCAACAACATGACGGCGGTATTGAGCTCCCGGGAACGGGGTACATCCCCGCGCTCGCGGGCATCCTGCAGCCGTTTACTGCTGGGGGCTTCGGTCTTTTCCTGGCCGTTCTCGTTCTCCGCCATCGTCAGCTTCCGATCAGCAAACTGTGTTCAGCGAAGTCGAAGCCATCCATTACCAGCGCTGTGAAGCGCGGCAACAGGCTGGGCAGTGTCAGCAGCATCACGGCAAAGCCGGCCACCATGGTCACGGGAAACAGCACACCGAAAATGTTGACCTGCGGCGCGGCGCGCGCCACGACCCCAAACGCGACGTTGATCAGGGTGATGGCCAGCACCGCCGGCAGCGCGATCAGCAGGCCACCGGCAAACATGCGGCTCCCCCACAGCACCAACTGGATAATGCTGTCCTGGCTCAATCCCGAGGCGCCGACCGGGATGGCGTGAAAGCTCTCCGCCAGCACCTGAATCAATACCAGGTGCCCATTCAGTGCGAGAAACAGTAGCGTGCCCAGCAAGGTGTAGAAGGTGCCCAACACTACCGTCGGCTCGCCTTCGGGGTCGATGAACTGCGCGAACCCGAGTCCCATGGTCATGGCGATCGTCTGCGCACCCAGCACCACGGCGCCGAACACGAGCTGAAAAATGAAGCCGGTGGCAACGCCCAGCAGCAATTGATTGAACGTAACGACGATTCCCGTTGCGCTCAAGGGTTCGACGGCGGGCGCCGCCGGCAAGAGGGGATACAGTACCCAGGTGATAACGAGGCCGATCCCCAGTCGCACCCGGACGGGTGTACTTCCCGCACCGAACACCGGCGCCAGCATCAACATGCCGGAAATACGCAACAGCGGCCAGAAATAGCTGCCCAGGAATCCGCTGATCTGTGCCGTGGTGAATTCCACGTCGTCGCACCTCAGCCGATCAGGGACGGGATGCGATCAAACAACTGGATCGTGTAATTCGTGATGAGATCAATCATCCAGGTTCCCGCCACTGCGAGCACCAGCGCGAGGACGATGAGCTTCGGAATAAAACTCAGCGTCATCTCGTTGATCTGCGTGATCGCCTGGAACAGGCTGATCAGCACGCCCGTTACCAGCACGGCGCCCAGCACCGGTGCAGACAGCAGCGCGGTTACCTTCAGCGCTTCCTGGCCGATGGCGATCACCGAATCGGGCGTCATATCAGCGTGGCTCCACTCATGCGAGGTCGAAGCTTGCGGCGAGCGTGCTGACTATCAGGCTCCAGCCATCCACCAGCACAAACAGCATCAATTTGAATGGCAGCGAAATGAGCATCGGCGAGAGCATCATCATGCCCATCGACATCAGCACGCTGGCCACCACCAGATCGATGATCACAAACGGAATGAAAATCAGAAATCCGATTTGAAACGCCGTCTTGAGCTCGCTGATGATGAACGACGGCACCAAGACCGAAAATGGAATGTCGTCGGAACCCGCGAGATCGGTTTTTCCAGCTAACCCGGAGAACAGCGCCAGATCGGATTCCCGCGTTTGCGCGAGCATGAATTCGCGAAACGGCAACTGGGCGCGCTGCATCGCCACGTCACCATCGATCTTTTCCGCGAGATAAGGTTGCAACGCATGGGTGTTGGCGCGCTCGAAAACCGGAGCCATGATGAACAGAGTGAGAAACAACGCGATCCCGACCAAAATCTGGTTCGAGGGTGTCTGCGGCGTGCCCAGCGCCTGACGCAACATCGACAGCACAATCACCACGCGGGTGAAGGACGTCATCATGATCAGTGCCGATGGCAGCAGCGTGAGCGCCGTCATTACCAGCAGAATCTTGAGCGTCACCGAGTAGCTCTGCCCGCCCGCTGCGTTGGGAGCACTGTCTACCAACGTAATGCCGGGCGCCGCCCAAGCGGTCGCCCAAGGCGCGAGCAGCAGCACCAGGCTCAGCAAAGGCAAAATACGCCTCATGACTGACCCCGGCGCAGTGCGCTCTGGAGCCGCTCGGCGAACTCGCGCGCGCCGGCTCCGGCATCAGAGGGCGACGGAAATTCGATCGGCTCGGCGAGCACATGCAGGGTCTGTACCCGTCCCGGCGCGACACCCAGCAAGAGCTGCGCATTGCCGACTTTGACCAGCACCAGACGCTCACGCGTGCCGAGAGACAAGCCGCCCAGCACGCGCAGCGCTCCGGTCGGCAGCGATTGCACGCGCCCAAAGCGACGTACTGCCCAGGCCAGCGCGAAAATAAGCGCGAGTACCATCACCAAACCCAGCACCATCTGCCCCGGCCCGGGAGCGGCCACGAGATCATTTCCAACCCGCGGTGTCGGCAACGCAGCAGTTGTGGCGGCCCAGCCCTGGGACACAAACAGCCACGCCCCAGCACTTGTCCATCGCGAAATAATTTTCATCTTGTTCGCCTCGCGCTTTTCGCGCGTTTGCTTGCGATATTTCTATTTGCGCCGGCTTATGTGCGCATTGTCATGTGCGCGTCACTTGAGTTTTTTCACACGCTCCGCCGGGCTCACCACGTCGGTCATGCGAATGCCGAATTTTTCGTTGACCACCACCACTTCACCGTGGGCGATCAAGGTGCCATTCACCAGCACATCCATGGGTGCGCCAGCCATACGGTCCAGCTCCACCACCGAACCTTGATTCAGTTGCAGCAGGTTGCGAATCGCTATTTTGGTACGGCCCAGTTCGACGGACAGCGTTACTGGAATGTCCAGGATGACATCCAGGTTGACGTCATCACCGATGCGGGTGCCGCTGTCCTGGAGATTCGGGAGCGCAGGCGCTTGGATGTCCTCGCGGGCATCGGCCTGCTGGGCCAGTGCCGCTGCCCAATCGTCCTCCATTGCGTCCTGATCCGGCGGCAGAGTTTGGGTGTTGTCGTTCATGGTGGCGCCTCACATGACTGATTTTCCCAGCGACGGCTGCTGGGGAAGATTACGGGGGATCTTGTTCAGAATTTTGACGGCTATCCGGTCTTGATGAGCGCCCAATTGCGCGCGAAAGGCGGGGATATCCTCGGCGAGCACGCTGACCTGATCCGGCATCTCGAATGGAATGATGTCGCCGGGTTCCAGCGCCAGAATCTGGCGCAGCGTCAACGGGAGCTCCGTCAACGTGCTTTTCAGCTCGACTTCGGCCTGCTTCATTTCCTCTTGCAGGGACAGGGTCCAGCGCTCGTCGACATCCGAATGATCGCTGGCAAGCCCGGTGTCCAACAGATCCCGGATGGGCTCGATCATCGAATAGGGCATGGTCACATGCAATTCGCCACCACCGCCTTCGAGTTCGATACGAAACGACGACACCACCACCACCTCGGTGGGACTAACGATGTTGGCGAACTGGGGGTTGACCTCGGAGTTCAGGTATTCGAACTCCACCGGCATTACCGGCATCCAGGCCTGCTGCAAGTCGCGAAACACCAGATCGAGCACGATCCGGATCACGCGCATCTCCATGGGCGTGAATTCGCGTCCCTCGATTTTGGTGTAAAAGCGCCCGGCACCGCCAAAAAAACTGTCAACCACCAAAAACACCAGCTTTGGATCAATCACCACCAGCGCGGTGCCGCGCAGCGGCCTCAACCGGATGAGGTTCAGGCTGGTCGGCACATACAGGGAATGAATGTATTCGGAAAACTTGAGCACCTGCACGCCATTGATGGCGACATCGGCGGTACGACGCAGCATGTTGAACAGCGAGATTCTGCAATGTCGGGCGAAGCGTTCGTTGACCATCTCCAGCGTGGGCATCCGCCCGCGCACGATCCGGTCCTGGCTGGTGAGATTGTAAGGGCGTGCCTCTCCCGGCGCGGCGGGCTCGGGTTCCGCCTTGACACCGCCGCTGTCGATGCCGTGCAACAGTACGTCGATTTCATCCTGGGAAAGTATCTCGGTCGCCGCCATGGGTAGGATTCCTGCTACTGCGCAACGATGGCGGTAAGGTACAAGGCCTCGACCAAGGGTTCACCCGCGGCGGCAGTGAGCGCCTCGCGCAGTACGTCGCGGGCCTGCGCCTGAAGTTTTAGTTTGCCATCGCGCGAGCGGATATCGGCGAAAGTCTGGTTGCTGAACAGCAGCACCAGGTGGTGACGGATGAGAGGCATCTGCGCCTTTATTTTGTCGAGCTTGACCGGGTCGTATGCCATCACGGAGGCGGTCACTTGCAGGAACTGAATCGCGTTGTCTTCGTTCAGATTCACCACGAAGGGCGGGTCGAGGTCCAGATACAGCGGCACCTGCTGGGGCTGGGAGCTGGCGGTTTGGTCCCCTGGTGCGGCGGCGTTCGGCGTCTCGGTGCCACGCTGTAGCAGCAGCGCGGCGGTCACCGCCGCGCCAATCACCACCAAGGCGACAGCACCGATGATCAGCAGTTTGCGGGTTTTGCCGCGCGCGGGGGGCGCGCTTGCGGCGGCTTCGCTATCGTCTTCATCGAACCTTGGCATGGGATCTCCCGATCGCGTTTGGCACCTTGTGATTGTGCTTTTGCAATCGGTGTGCCATTTCGAAAGTGATCGCTGGAGCCTGTGAGATCAATGAGTTACCAAAAACAAAACCGCCGGTGCCCAATATCGCGCCGGCGGTTTGACGCGTCCGCAGGCGCGGCGCCGACAATTCGGCGGCCGCCGCCGAAATTCAAACCCGGAACGATTGCAGGCGCGCCACCAGCTCCAG
This sequence comes from uncultured Gammaproteobacteria bacterium, assembly GCA_963708735.1. Classification (GTDB taxonomy): domain Bacteria; phylum Pseudomonadota; class Gammaproteobacteria; order Pseudomonadales; family Porticoccaceae; genus JAGPUQ01. Next base: position 43,741 of record CAVPTW010000027.1, on the reverse strand, counting down.
CGTGGTTTCGGCAACGCGCGCCGTGTGCTGACTGGCGCCCTGACTGGCACCGCTGGTCTCGGCAGCCATGGCGCTGATGTTGTTGATGTTGCGGTTGATTTCCTCCGCCACCGCACTCTGCTCTTGGGCGGCGCTGGCGATCTGCGCATTGATGTCAGTAATTTCCCGTATCGCCCCGGTGATGGAGCCGAACGCGGACACAGCCTGCTGTACCTGGTCCATGGCCTCGCGCGCCTGGGTGCGTCCCGCCTCCATGACTTTGACCGCATCCCGGGAGCCGCTCTGCAAGCGTTCGACCATCTCCTGGATGTCCGCGGTGGACTTGCGGGTGCGGCCGGCCAGGGTACGGACTTCGTCCGCCACGACCGCGAACCCGCGCCCGTGTTCGCCCGCGCGAGCGGCCTCGATGGCGGCATTCAGCGCCAGCAGGTTGGTTTGGTCGGTGATCTCGCGAATCATGTTGACGATGCTGCCGATTTGTACGCTGTCCGCTTCCAGGGTGCCGACCACGGCCGCGGTGCGCTCCACTTCCTGCACCAGCGCATGCATCCGGGTGCCCGCACCCGCGACGATTTCGGCACCGCGCGCGGCCTGATCGTCGGCGGCCGCGGCCACACCTGCCGCCTGCCCGGCATTGCGCGCCACCTCCTGGACGGTGGCTGTCATCTCGTTCATGGCGGTCGCGACCTGGTCCGTTTGGCTCTGCTGCTGCTGGACCGCGCGATTGGTTTGCGTGACCGCAGTCGCCGTCTGCCGGCCGGCATCGCTGATCACTTCGCTGGCTTCCAGGACCCGCACCAGGACCGTCTGCAGGTTGGCGTTGAGCATGCGATTGGCCAGTATCAGGGCACCGATCTCGTCATTGCGGCCGCTGTAGACCGCCTGCATCAGCGGGTTGTCGATCTGGATACGGGCTTCCGCCGCCGCCTTGCACAGGGGGTTCGCGAGCAGCCAGCCGGCGATGGCCGAGAGCGAGCCGCCCAGCACCAGACCGATACCGCTTTCAATCCAGGTCAGCTTGCCGGTGAGCTGCGCGACCGCCGCCAGCGTCAGCACCACGCCGAAAATGGTGGCGATGTAGCGAGCCCGGCTGCCCAGGGTCCAGGTGAGCCGGTTCAGGCGTTGGCCCTTGCGCAGTTTCGCGTACAGGGCCAGTGCCCGCTTGCGGACTTCGGGTTCGACCATCCGCCGTACCGACTGATAGCCGATCACATTGCCCTGATCGTAAAGGAGTGTGACGAAAGCATCGACCAGATAGCAGTCGCCATTCTTGGTCCGGTTTTTCACCACCCCCATCCAGGATTTGCCGGATTTGAGGGTGGTCCAGAGATCCTCAAACGCCAGCGGCGGCATGTCGGGATGGCGCACGATGTTGTGGTCACTGCCTTCCAGCTCTTCCCACGTGAAGCCGCTGATCCGGACGAATTCCTCGTTGCCGTGGTTGATGCGGCCCTTCAGGTCGGTGGTGGAGATAATCCGGGCGTTGGTGTCGAGGGAGATTTCACGATCGGTAACCGGCAAATTCAGTTTCACTTCGAATCTCCTTAATTGGACTGGGCAGGTTGTGGGCTACAGAGTTAGGCGTGAACCCTGTTGTTGCTGTACAGGAGAAATGCCTGCCGGCGCGAGGCGGTTTGCACCTCAGACAAAATAGTCCACCAGACCGACGCCCTGGATTGGCAGCGATCGCCGCTGTCCGTCGCTTTCCATATCGGCTGCGGCCGCTCCTTCTTGAGCGGTCATTGCCCGGGCTCCCTGCCCGTGCCGGGGCGCAGCCCAGGCCGACTCCCCGCCGGCCGAATGGTGGGAAACATTGACACCCAGCAGGTTGAATCCGCCGTCGGCAAGCATCTCGCGCAACTGTGGCAGGGCGCCCGCAACCGCATCACGCACCGCGGAATGGCTGGACAGGAAGCTCAGGCTGGCACCTTGATCCGGCTGCAACGAAATGCGCACTTCCAGCGGTCCCAGATGGGGAGGGTTGAGCCGCAGTTCGGCGTGTTGCTGGTTGTCCTTGGCGAGCCACAGAACGCGGCTTCCCAGTTCGCGCCCCCAGCCCGGCTGGCCTACCGGTGGGTCCAGGGATCCGGCATCAGTGGCTTGGCTGGCGGCGGGCGTGGCGCTTGCCGCATCGCCACTGCGCAGCCCCCCCATGGCCGGGGTCAGGGCGGGGAGGAGCGATGGATCCCGCGGTTCGGTCGTTTTGTGTGTTTCGCCAGGGCGTATCGCGTTTGCCGTCAGCAGCAGCGAATTCATGGCATCACCTTGTTCCGTCGCGGCTCCCGGTCCGTCGAGCGTCGGCCCACCGGAGAATCCCGTCCCCAGGCCGTCTGGCGGGGGTGATCCCGTCAGTCGGACCGCGATCGTCAGCGCCGGCGGGGGGGAATCCCGACCGGTTGCGGATCCAACGAATAATTGTCGGACCAGGGCCACAGCAAATCCGAGCCATCTTGCTGGACGCCATCCTCATTGCCGTCAGGTTCGGCACCCGCTGCGACGGACACCGGCATGCCCAGCGTGGGGGTGAGCGGCAAGACATTGCCGCTCACCCCCACGCTGGGCCGACTTGCGGCAACCGAGGATTGCGGTGGCGGTGCCGCGGTTGGTTCGCTACGAGGTGCCGCAGCATTCTGGGCACTGGCGAGCGCTTTTGGAAATTCTTCTTTTTTATCAGTGGGTTGGTTGGACGAAACCGATGATGCCGAAGGGGCCGTCGCACTCGAGGGAGGCGGTGGCAGGGTTGCGTTTAACGTTGGTTCCATGGTGATAGCCCGGATGCCGCTTGGTGGTTGCATCCGGGTATCGCAAGCGACGTGCCAGGATTTTCCATCACCAGCTCGCTTCGGCGCTCAGGCTTGCGGGCGGGGCCGTGCCACGAGCCCAGCGCGCTCGTCAGTCTCCCGCTGCTCCTGCGCGTCGGCGCTACGCTGCTCGTCGTCGCGCAGCCGCTCCTGCACCTTGCCCAACGACTGCGCGCGTTGGGCTTCCTCCAGCCAATGCTGCCGATCAACCTCCATTCGCCGTTGTGCTTCCGTCAGCGCCGCGCGTTGCTGCTCGATGGCACGGTTGAGCCGATCGAGAAAGGCGCGGTATTCCAGCAGCTGTCCCATGGCCATGCCCTCCGCGCCGCGCTCCTTGAAGCGCCCCTCATATTCAGCGCGATAGCCGAGCAGCATTTCCAGGCGCTGTTCCTGGGCCACCAGCCGGCGGCGGGTTTCCGCAAGCGCCCCGACGGCGTCGCGCTCGCGATCCCCGGCCATGCGCAACACCGTATCCAAACGCTTGGAGCGCATCATGTGTGGCGCCCGTCCTCGCAGGCTGTCGTGATTGCTAACGGTTCGTTCATGCGCCATCTCTCCTGTTGCCAGTCCGTCGCTTTGCGCTACGGTTGTTTATCACGGCTGCTGTTTATTGTGATTTTTTGACTGAAATTTGCTTCGTTCTATGCTTTGCAGGTGGCTAATTCCATCCGGCGGCGCTAGCCCGTCAGGCTGTGAAGGTCCAGCAGGCTGCGTGCCAAGGCGACCGGCTCGTGCATGTCCTGGCGCAGAAATTCCAGCAGCTGGGGGTGCATCCGGATCGCTTCGTCGAGACGAGGGTCGGCGCCCTGTTGATAGGCGCCCACGCTGATCAGGTCCCGATTCTGCTGATAGCCGGAATACCATTGCCGGAAGCGCCGTACCGCCGCCTGATGTTCCCGGGTGGTGATCTCGGTCATCGCACGTGAGATCGACGCCTCGATATCGATGGCCGGATACTGGCCGGTTTCCGCGATGCGGCGCGACAATACGATGTGGCCGTCGAGAATCGCGCGCGCCGCGTCGGCAATCGGTTCGTTATGGTCGTCACCTTCTACCAGGACGGTGTAAAACGCCGTGATGGAACCACCGTGCTCGCCGTTGCCGGCCCGCTCCACGAGCTGCGGAATCTTTGCGAATACCGAGGGCGGATAACCCTTGGTAGCCGGCGGTTCGCCGATGGCCAGTGCAATTTCGCGCTGCGCCTGGGCAACACGGGTGAGCGAATCCATCAGCAAGAGCACCTGTTTGCCCTTGTCGCGGAAATATTCGGCGATGGCGGTCGCGAGCATGGCGCCGTGCAGGCGCATCAAGGGTGTGCTGTCGGCCGGTGCGGCCACCACCACCGCGCGCGCGAGGCCTTCCGGCCCGAGTGTGTTGTTCACGAATTCCGCTACTTCGCGCCCGCGCTCGCCGATCAGCCCGACGACGATAATGTCGGCCGTGGTATAGCGCGTCATCATGCCCAGCAGCACGCTCTTGCCCACCCCGGACCCCGCGAACAGCCCCATGCGCTGGCCTCGCCCGACGGTAATCAGCGCGTTGATGGCGCGGACTCCCACGTCGAGGGGCTCCCGGATTGGACTGCGCGCCAGCGGATTGATGGTGCGGCCGGTCAGTGGCATCTCGTCATGAGTGCGCAACGGTCCCTTGCCGTCGAGCGGCTTGCCGGAGCCGTCGACGATCCGGCCGAGCAGGGACTCGCCCACCGGCGCGCCTATCACGTGGTCGGTGGGGATGACGCGCGCATTGGGCGCCAGCCCGGCGATATCGCTGATCGGCATCAGGAACAGGCGATCGCCCGAGAATCCGACGACCTCCGTTTCGATCTCGAAACCGTCCTGCCCCACGACCAGACAGCGGGCGCCCACGGCCGCCTGACAGCCCACCGCCTCGAGCGTCAGCCCCACCATCCGCGTCAGCCGTCCCTCGACGACCAGCGTTACCGGCTTGATGCGCTGCCCGCAGGCTTCCAGCCGGCCGCGCCAGAGCGCGCTGCGATCACTCGTCGGCACGGCGCTCACCGGAAATTCTCGCCCGCGCCATCTCGGGCCCGCTCGTCGCCAAATGCCTGGGCAAACAGTTTTGCCAACCGTGAATCCACGCGGGCATCGATATAGGAATCGTCGGTGGTCACCGTGCAACCGCCGCGGCTCGCCAACGGGTCCTCGATCAGGCGCCAGGGCCGCTCGTCGCCGGAACCGGCCAGCGCCTCGCGTACCAGGGCCGCGTCGTCGGGATGTAGGTGAACACGGATGTTGCGCGCTGCCACCGGCAGCAACGCCATCGCGTCGCGCACCACCGCGATGATTTCGCCGGGCTCCGTGCGAATTTCCCGGCGCAGCAATTGGCGCACCAGGGTCATGGCCAGGGTCGTCAGCGCGCACTCGATGCTGTCGTCCAGCGCCTCGAAGGGACGCGTCAGTGTGGTCAGCAGGCGCTCCAGCTGCTGCCCTTTGGTCGCAAGTTCGCGCAGCCCAGCCGCACGCCCTTCCGCCAATCCGGTGGCGTAGGCCTCTTCGTAAGCGCGGCGTTTCAACGCTTCTTGCAGCGCGGGGTCCGGGGCAGGCTCCGCCGCCGCCGCCGCTGCCGGCGCGGCGCGGTCACCCATTTGGGTGAATTCCCAGGCGCTGGCCGCCGCGACGGCGCGGCCGGACAGGACGGTATGTTTCACGTTCACAACGGCCGCTGCCCGGATTTACACATATTGCTCCGCTCCCTTGCCGCCCAGGACGATGGTGCCCGCGTCCGCCATGCGGCGCGCCACGGTGAGAATTTCCTTTTGTGCCGCTTCGACATCCGCGAGTCGTACCGGCCCCTTGGCGTCAAGATCGTCGCTGAGAATCTCGGCGGCGCGCTTGGACATGTTGGACAGGATTTTTTCCTTGATCGCTGCGTCGGCACCCTTGAGCGCGACGATCAGGCTGTCGGATGACACTTCCCGTAACAGTGCCTGAATACCGCGATCATCGACTCCTGCGAGATTGTCGAACACAAACATCAGATCCTGGATCTGGTCGCCCAGCTGGCTGTCGGCGTGCTTGATCGCCTCGGAAATACTTGCTTCCGTCGCGCTATCCATATAATTGAGGATATTTGCTGCCGCTTTAAGCCCCCCCACCGACGACGATTTGACGTTCGAGCCGCCCTGAAACTGGCGTTCCATGATTTCATCCAGCTCCATCAGCGCTTGGGGTTGTACGCCCTCCAGGGTTGCCACGCGCATCAGGATGTCGGGGCGCGCCCGCTCCGGGAGATACTGCAACACTTCCGCCGCATGGTCGCTTTCGAGGTAGGCCAGGACGATGGCAATGATCTGCGGGTGTTCCAAACGCACGACCTCGGCTACGGCGCGCGGGTCCATCCATTTCAGCGCCTCCAGGCCTTTCGAACTGTGACCGAGCAAAATCCGGTCGATGAGGCCGCCGGCTTTGTCTTCGCCCAGCGCCGACACCAGCACCTTGCGGATGTACTCGTCGTTGCCGAAGCCGAAATTGGTCTGGTCGTCCACGGTCTTGATAAACTCGTTCAGCACGTCATCGACCTGCTGGCGCGGGATGTTCTTCAGGGTCGCCATCATGGTGCCGATTTTCTGCACCTCTTTCGGTCCCATCAGTTTGAGCACCGCGGCGGCGTCGCTCTCACCCAGGCTCATCAGCAGGATGGCGGCACGTTCAGTGCCGGACATTTTTGACTCAGCCATCGCTGCCTACCCAGTTTCTTACTACCTGCGCTACGCGTCCCGGGTCGGTGCTGACGACCTGCCTGGCCGCCGTCAGGCGATCCGGTGCCTGCTGTCCCGGCGCCGCCAGCTGCGTCTGGTTGGCGTGTTGCAGGCTTAGCTGATCATCGCCCACATCGCCGTCCCGGTTCGGTAACGCAATGGCATCCGGTTGCCGAGGCCCACGTTCGGCGAGCTTGTTCAGTACTGGGCGCAACACACCCAGTACCAGGAGCAGAATCAGCAGCCCGCCCGCGCCGACCTTGACCAGGTCCTGCAACCACGCATGATCCCACCAGGGTGGCGGCGGCAATGGCAGTACTTGCGGCGACTGGAACGCTTGATTGCTGACGCTGATGGTGTCGCCCCGCGTCGCGTCAAATCCCACGGCATCCTTCACCAGCGCGGTGATGGTTGCGATTTCCTCTGGCGTCAGCGGCGTGCGCTGAATATTGCCGTCGGCGGCCGTAACCTGACGGTCGTCCACGATTACGGCGACCGATAGTCGCGTCACCTGCCCGCCGCTTGATTGCGTATGACTGACGGTGCGATCGAGCTCGTAATTGCGCGTTGACTGCTGCGTTCTGGCCTTTGGCTCCACCGGCTTGCCGGTTGCGTTTTTACCGGCCGCCGGGTCGGTGGTGCCGCCCTCGGGAGGCTGGTTGGTCAGTGCGCCTGGAATCCCGGCAGCATCGGCCCCGGCGCGTGTTTCTTCGTAGAGCTGCTCGCTGCGCAACACCTGTATTTCCGGCGCGTAGCGCTCCTGCGCCTGCTCGGTGCGAGTAAAGTCGATGCCCGCCTTGACCTGCGCGCGCACGCCGCCGGGGCCCACCAGTGGCATCAGCAAATTTTCGATGCGGCTGACGTAGGTTTCCTCCACCTGGCGGGTGTAGTCGAACTGACTCGCGGTCAGCGCCAGACCGTTATCGTCACTGCGTTGGGTCAGTAGACGACCGTTTTGATCCACCACGGTCACCTTGTCGGGATTCAGGTTGGCGATGCTGGAGGCAACCAAGTGGACCACGGCGTCAACTTCTTTTTCGTCGAGCCTGCGTCCCGGGTGCAGATCCAGTATCACGGACGCTGTCGGCTGATCCTTTTTGCGCACAAAGACGCTGGGTTTGGGTATCGCCAGGTGGACGCGCGCGCTGGCCACATTGCGCAGGCCGGCAATCGAGCGCGCCAGTTCCACCTCCAGGGCATGCTGGTAACGGGCTTGCTGCACGAACTGGCTGGCGCCCAACTCCTGGTCGCTTTCGAGGAATTCGAGTCCCGTATCCGCGCTTTTGGGGAGGCCCTCGTTGGCGAGCTTCATCCGTGTGGCGCGCACGTCCTGGGCGGGCACCATGATTGCGCCAGTGTTCGCGTCGAGGCGGTACTGCGTCCCGCTGCGTTGCAGTGCATCCACGATGGCGGCCGCCTCCTTGTCCGGCAAGCCGCTATACAGGAGGCTGTAACCGGGTTTTTGCGACCACAGTGCCACGGCAACGCCGAGGGCGACGCAGACCGCAAGGCCGACCATCAGCCCGATCTGCTGTACCACCGGCAAGCGGGCAAAGCCCTGTGCACTTTCAGCCTTGATCAATGCCATTTCGATGCGTGCTCTCGTGTTCGACAACCCGTGTACCGCGGACAAATACGGCCCGCTCCGTTACCTTGCTTCAACCTGTGTGCAGACGTCCCCGCTGAGCGCTTACCGTCTTGTCGTGCCTGCGGCATCAGACCTGCATGCGCATGACTTCCTGGTACGCCTCCACCAGCTTGTTGCGCACCTGGGTCATGGCTTCGAACGAGACGCTGGCTTTTTCCACCGCGACCATCACTTGCGCCAGATCGATCGATGGATCGTTGGCCTGAAATTTTTCGCCGAGCTCACCCGCGCGGGTCTGGGCGGTATTGACCGCCGCCAGGGAGTTTTTCAATACGTCAGAAAACATTGCCGGTTCATTTCCGGCTGGGCCTTCAGACCACTTCACGCCAGATTGAGCCTGGCCGGACATCACCCGGATTTGGGCGAGCACCTGGGAAATATCAGTCGAATTCATCGCATTCACTCCAGTAAACGATTCTGCTTAACAATGCAGGGACAGCATCCAGCGCGTTTCAGGCCGGCAGCGCCACGCCGCCCGCCCGCATCCGTGCCAGCTTGTAACGCAACGTGCGCGGGCTGATCCCGAGACGCTCGGCGGCTTCGTTGCGCCGGCCATCGACAGCTCGCAGCGCGTCCAGGATAAGCACGTGCTCCCGGTTCTTCAGTCCATCACCCAATTCATTGCTGACACTTGCGAGGCTCGCGGCGCTGATTGCTGCATCGCGCGCGGCGTCGGGTTGCACCGGAACTTGCGCCAACCGAGCAGCGGGACCGGCACCCAGAGCGAGATCGGCAACGTCAATTTCGGTGCCGTTGTAGAGGATCAGCGCGCGCTGCAACACATTGTCGAGCTCGCGGACGTTACCCGGCCACGGGTGAGACAGCAGGTGCTCGGCAGCCGCGGTGGTGAAGGCCGGCACCGGTCCGACACCGCGCCAGTGGCGCTGCACCAGTTGGCGTGCCAGGGGCAGGATGTCCATCCGGCGCTCACGCAGTGCGGGCAGATGTAGCGGAAAGACGCTGAGGCGATAGAACAGATCCTCGCGAAAACGTCCCGCAGCGACTTCCTCGCCGAGATTGCGGTTGGTCGTGGCGAGCACACGCACATCGAGCGTAATCAGTTTACGGCCGCCGAGACGCTCCACTTCCCGCTCCTGCAAAACCCGCAGCAACTTGGCCTGGAGCGCCAGGTCCATTTCGGAAATTTCATCCAGCAGCAGGGTACCGCCATTGGCCTGTTCGAACTTGCCCGGGCAGGCCTGGAGAGCGCCGGTGAAGGCGCCCTTTTCGTAGCCGAACAGCACGGCTTCCAGCATGTTCTCCGGAATTGCCGCACAGTTGATGGCGACAAACGGCCGCTCGCCGCGGTTCGAACAGCCATGGATGTGACGCGCGAAGACTTCCTTGCCGGTTCCGGATTCACCACTGAGTATCACCGTGATATCGGCGCGGGCGACCCGCTCCGCCAACGCGATCAACTCGCGGGTACGCGGGTCTTCGGCCACCAGATCGCTGCGCGTGGCAATGCCTGCGGGCGCAAAGAAACGTCTTACCGTGGCGATCAGCGCCTGCGCATCGAACGGTTTGACGAGATAGTCGGAAGCGCCCTCGCGCATGGCCGTAACGGCTTTTTCTATGGTCCCGTACGCCGTCATCAGCACTACCGGCAGATCGGGATGCACGCCACGGACCTTGCGCAGCAACGCGTGACCGTCGCACGGGGCCATCTGCACGTCGCTGAGTACCATGCTCACCCCGCGCGGCTGGCGCTCCAGAACCTGCAGCGCCGCGGCGCCGTCCGCCGCGGCCAGCACCGGATACCCGGCCAGCTCCAGCGTCTCACACAGGGCTTCCCGCAGCGTAGGGTCGTCTTCGACCACCAGAATCGAACCGTCACTCATGGTGCTGTCCTTTCGTTGCGCGCGACTTGCGCGTGATGATCGTCGGGAAAAATCCGCGCCCGCTCATCGCTCGCGCCACTGGCGAGCGTCGTCGCCGCCCGGGAGGGAAGACGCAAACCGAACGTGGTGCCGGCATCCGAGGAGCGCATCCACAGGTCGCCGCCATGGGCCAGAACGATCGCCCGCACCACCGGCAGGCCGAGGCCGGTGCCGTCGGCGCGGGTGGTGAAAAACGGCGTGAACACCTTTTCACGCAGGTGCTCTGGAATCCCCGGTCCGTTGTCGCTGAGCATCAGCTCGATGAAATCGGGGCCATCGCGATCGATCTCCAGACGCAGTCGTGGACTGTGCGCGCAGGCCTGGAGCGCATTGGTGGCGAGATTGAGCAGCGCGCTGTGGAGTGCCTCGCGGCTGCCGTGCAGACTGGCGCCCGGCATCCGGTTGTGGACCTGCAAGTCGGCGCCGGCCCGCTGCAACTGCGGTTCCAGGGTTTTATGCAGGTCGTTCACCACATCCTGAACCCTGACATCAGCGGTGTCGAAGCCGCCGCCATGAGCGAACTGCAGCATCTCGTTGACCATGCCTTCGAGGTGCCTCAGGCGTCCGACAATGCGCTCGACAAAGCGCGTTCTGGCCGCCGGCGCAATATCCGGCGAGGCGAGTTGCGAGCTGTACAGCAGCGCGGAAGAGAGCGGGGTGCGAAGCTGGTGGGCGAGACTCGCCACCATCTCCCCCATGAGCGACAAGCGTTGGTGGCGGCTCAGCATCTCGCGTAGCGAGTGCTGGTCGGTGACGTCCAGCAGCAGGACGATCTGACCCGGCTCGGGATCGAGCGGCCGCCGCGAAACGCTGATGCGGCGCCCGCTGCGCAGGGTGATTTCGCCGCCGCTCGCAGCCTCCGGCGACACCGCGCCTTCGATGACTTCCTGCCAGCACCGACCGACCAGCGCTGCGCCGAGCAACGCCAGCGCTGCCGGATTGCCCTCGACCACCGTGCCGGCACCGTCCACCACCACCAGGCCGCCCGGCAGCACTTCGAGCAGATGTTGCAATCGATTGGCGATGCGTTCTTTTTCGGCAAGCTGACGCAACCGCTCGTCGCGCACCGCGGCGAGCTCGGCACTGAGTTCGGCAACCCGATCTTCCAGCGCGCGATAAGAGCCCGCGAGTTGCGCCGAGGTGTGGTTAAACAGTGCGAAGGCGCGCGCCAACTCCTGCGCGCGGGCCGGATGTGGCGCGGAAGACGTGGACTCGGCCGGGACGGGCTGGGCCATGGTTGCTCCTGGTGGCAGCGGACACCCGTACTGGATGCCACAAATCTGATGCTGAAAACCAAGACAGCAAAAACCATGCCTCTATAAAATAACATTACAAATCAATTGGTTGGGATTGGCTCGCTGGTGCCCGTCAATTAATCGTCATCTCCTCCTCGCGGTGCAGACCGTATTTGCGCAGCTTTTCCACCAGGGTTGTGCGGCGCATTTGCAGCAAGGTGGCGGCATGGGCGACCACGCCGTCGGCGCTTTTCAGCGCCTGGCGAATGAGATTCATCTCGATGGCGCTGAGGTGATCCTTGAGATTCAGGCCAGCTCGGGGCAGGCGTGCCTCGGAGGGCTCCGGAATTGCCGGGCCGAGCAATCCCAACCCCTCAAATGCAGGTTCGGGAAACAGTTGTTCGGGGGACAGATGACGTATGTTGTCCGGACAGGAACATGGAGCCCTGTGTTCCGGCGCCTCGCCCGTCGCCCCTGCCCGATATTTTTCCGGAAGATCGCCGAGGTCGACCACGCCCAGCGGAAACAGAATGCTGAGCCGCTCGATCAGGTTGGCCAGTTCGCGCACATTGCCGGGCCAGGCGTACTGGCACAACGCAATCACGGCCGCCGGCGTTAGCCGTACCGAACCGCGCTGGTCCCGCTCGATGCGCGCAATCAATTCCTGGATCAACAGCGGAATGTCTGCGACCCGCTCGCGCAGGGCCGGCGTCTCGATGGGAAATACGTTGAGCCGGTAGTAGAGGTCTTCGCGAAACCGGCCAGCCTCGATCAACTCCTCCAGGTTCCGATGCGTCGCGGCCACGACCCGCACATTGGTCGGAGTCGACCGATTGCTCCCCACCCGCTCGAATACCTTTTCCTGCAACACCCGCAGCAGCTTCACCTGCATGGGCAGTGGCATGTCGCCGATTTCGTCGAGAAACAACGTGCCGCCTTCGGCCATTTCGAAACGGCCCTGACGCGCCGCCACCGCGCCGGTGAAGGCGCCCTTCTCGTGCCCGAACAGCTCCGACTCCAGGAGTTCGGACGGAATCGCGCCGCAATTGATGGGGACGAAGGGGCGTTCGCGGCGCGCTGAAAGGTAGTGAATGTTGCGCGCGACGACCTCTTTTCCGGTCCCTGACTCACCGTGAATCAATACGGTCGCATCCGAGCCCGCCACCTGTTCGATCAACCGGCGCACATCGCGCATGCCGCGACTGTTGCCGACCAGACTGCGAAACAGCTCCAACGGCTGGCGCTTGTCGGTATCGGCGCGCCGCGTGCGGAAGAGCCGTGCGCGGCGCAGAGCCTCGGCCAGGGCCCGGTGCGTGAGGGGCGAGTCGATACGGCAGACAAGCTTGTGCTCACCGCCAATGTCAATATTTTGTTGCTCCGGGTGACCAAGCAGCAGTACCGGCAGATCGGAGTCGCAGCGCCAGGCCTCCCGAACCACCGCGCCAAGGTCGCAAGCTCCGAGAATCATTGCGTCCACCGGCGGCCCCGATAACAGATGCGCGCGCCAGTCGTCGCTCTCGTCCAGCATCACAGCGTTGCGCTCCATGAACGCCAGTAGCGCCGCAAACCGTGCCCGTGACTCCTGATTCCGCTCGATTACCAAGACCCGCCCCTCCATGAGCGGCGGGTCTTGAAACAATTGACTCATATTTGGTTTGCTCGACCGGATTCACCGCTATTCTTTTTCACCTCCCTGTATGCAAGATTATCGCTGCAAACATGAGGACCCTGCGCGCATGCCAGTTGACCTGCGTCACCCCCGGCAGCGTCGGTCGCCAAAAAGCGTCCTGAGACACGGTCGGCATTCCGACTGCGCAATGACGCACACACAGCGACAGCGGGTGGCATTTTGCGTGAAAGCGGGGCGCGACTCCACCCCGACGGAGCCCGCCGGTCAGGTGGGATCGCGCGTCGGTCGGGTCAATGCGACCTGGCGACGATGACGGCGGAAAATCGTCTTTTCCAGAAGCTCTACCAGGGTTTCGCTCAACCCGTCGAAGCGCGCCTCGACCATCTCGCCAGCACTGTGGATGACCGCCGGCAGGCGCAGGGGATAGGGCAGGGCAGCGTGGAGATAAAGGACCACCTCGCCGGCGGCTTGCGTCTGCGGTATTGCGGCAGGCGGCTGCCACCGTACCGTGCGGGAGGAAAGGCGCGCCATGATCGGGGCCGGCTGGTCACGTTGCTGGGCCAGCCAGCCGCCTATCAGTTCGAGAATCAGATTGATCTTGAACTCGAGCCGCGCCAGATCGTGACCGGACGCCTGTTCTTCAGAGGTATCGGCGTGGTGCTCTTCCAGCACCGCCAGCAGCCGCAACGCCCGCTCGTTCGCCGCGTTGAGTCGCTCCCGTTGGCTCGCAGTGACTGCTGCGTCCCCGGCGCGCCACTCCAGCGCCAGCTCGCCTTCGTAGGCGAGGCTCTGGTCAAGCGGATATTCGGCAGATGTTTCCACGCACCCTCGCTACCGCACCGGGCGGCTCATGATGGGCCATTATGCGTCTCGAACGCGGCGCTGAAACCTGTACCACCCCGATCTCGGTTCATCCGGAGCCGGCGCATTCATAGGCCTGCCGCGCGATGCGACCGGTCCGCAATGCGCCCAGCTGGTCCCGCAGATCGTCCATGCCGGTCGTTGCCAGCAGCATGATCTGGTGATCGATGGCCATCAGGGTCTTGATACGCTCGGCAATCACTTCGGCATTGCCGTGCGCGGCAGTGTGAGCGAAGCAGGTACCGATCTCCTCGCGGCGCGTGGCCTCGATTCTGGCAACCTCTTCCCAATCGCCCTCCTCGGCGGCATTCAGCATGGCCCGCGCCAGTCCGATTACCGCAGCCAGAGCAGCTTCCCGCGCTGTCGAAGGCGCCACTCCGGCACCGTCAACTCGCCTGATGTTGTTCATCTGACGGCAACCTCGGGCGTGTCGGCGATCGCGTCCCAGGCCGACTGGATCTGGCCCAGCAAGCCGGCAACCTCCACCAACCGCGCGTCATCGTTTTCCAGATTGGCTTCCAGCAGGCGGCGGTTCATGTATTCGTACAGCGCGGCAAGATTGGCGGCAATCGCCTCGCCCCTGGCCATGTCCAGGCAGGTTCGCAACGCCTCGATGATGGCGGCGGCCCCGCCGATATGCCGGCCTTTTTCCTGATAGTCGCCCCGCTCCAGGTAGCCACGGGCGAACGCGATCTTGTCCTGGGCGCCGCGCATCAGCAACTGGATCAGGCGGTGCGGGCTGGCTTCGGCAACACCGCCGTGAACGCCCACCTGCCGATACTGGTTCAGGGCACTTTGGCTATTGGCGTAACGCATTTGCATTCCTCGCTGAAGTCGGTTGGCTGGAACCCGATTTCTTTAGCGGCCGCGCGGAGGAAACCTGTAGCAGCTTTTTGAAAAACTGCTGCGGCATCCATCTGCTTCGTTGCGGGGTGCTCGCTCCCTCGCCTATCTATCGGATATGTCTCGGTCGCTGCGCGCCGTGCGTCTCGCAGCTGGCCCCCTCGCGACGTTCTTCAACAAGCTGGCAGCCTGAGTGCATCAACCGGCCCTGCTTCCGGGCAGAGCGGCAAACTGCTGAGTGAGAAAAGTCCCGGTGCTTTGCAGTGTGCTGACCAGACTGTCCAACGCAGCAAATTGGGCCCGATAACGGTCCTCGAGCTGCTGCAGCCTGGCAGCCAGCTGTGTTCTCTGGTCGTCGACATCGCCGATGCGGGTCTGAATACCCCGGGTGCGCGTGGCAATGGCGTCCTGAGCGCCGAGCAGGCTTTCCACGAAGTTGTTGGTTCGATCGGCAATGCCCCGCGCAAAGGCTATGGTTCCCCGCGCACCAACCGATCCGCCAAGCACTTCAAGCGCCAGGCCCTCGGCGGCACCGGTTCCGGTCAGCGAACGTCCCGAGCCGGTAGCTGGGATGCCGCCGATGGTGCCGGCGATATCCACTCCCGCCGTGGCCGTGGCCGCCGCCAGACCGAGCGCCGTCGCCGCTGCGCCGCTCGCGGCGGACACCTGGGACGCACTGCCGTAACGGTTCGAGCGGATCACGAAATGGTCGGTATCGAAGGTGACCGTGACCGCAAGCCCGGCGGAGTTCGCATTCAGCCGCGCATCTTCATTGATGCGGGTTTGCAGCGCCGTGGCAAGCTCGGTTCCGCTGTAGGTTCCGGGACTGAGCGTAATGGTTCCGCTCGCGACACCATCCACCGTGAGCGTAAAACTGTCGTTTGTCGTCGCGCCGATGGTGAAGGGGCCGGACACAGCGCTACCCGCAAGCCGCCCCTGGGTCGCCAGCTGGGAGACCGTCACAGCGTAGTCGCCTGCGGCAGTCGTGGGGCTGGCGCCGGTGTAACGGATCAGGGTGTCCGAACTCCTGCCAGTCATCGCAAACAATCGCCCGACCGCGTCGGCGTTGGCGTTGAGCGCTGCGCCAAAGCGCACGCTGTCCTTCACCAGCTTGCCGGTCGCAGGATCGGTCTTGATGCCGATCGATGCCAGTGAATCATAGGTGCCGGTCACGCCGGGCACCGCCGCTGTGGCCAGCGCATGCAGCCGCGATGCCACTCCGGCGACCATGGTATCGCCGGTGAACACGGAAGCCCGACGCGTAGCGGGGTCGTAGCGCGTCAGGGACTGTACGGTATCGATGAGCTTGTTATAGGCGTTGATAAACGCATCGACCGCCGTGGTCGCCCCGCTGTTGTCCTGCGCCACACTGATGGTTGCGGAGCCCTCCGCTACCAGATCGATAGTGAGCCCCTCGACGACATCCGTGAGATGGTTGCTGGGGCCGCTGATCGCGAGTCCGTTGATCGTCAGCGCAGCGTTCTGCGCCGCCCGTGTCTGCGACATCTGGGTCGCGCCACTGTTGAACGCGAGCCGGGACAGCCCGGTAGCATCGGTGTTATCGCCGGCGCCGCCGCCGCTTTCCGCGACACCGACCTCGATACTGTTGGCCGCGCCGGTAGCCGCGGCGGCGAACACCAGCCGGAAACCGCTGCCATCATTGATGATCGAGGCATTGATGCCGATGCCGGCCTTGTTGACCGCATCGCGGATGCCTTGCAGGGAATTGTTGGACGCATCGATGGCGACCGTACGCACCGCCTGCTCCGGGTTCGGTACAAAACCGCCATAAATATCGGCTATGGGATCGTAGGTCGTGGTGCCGAAGCGAAACGTGAGGGTTCCGATTCCGGCAGTGCCGGGGGCTACCGGCTCCGTTTTGCTGGCGAAGGATCCGCTGGCGAGACTATGCGCGGCTGCGAGAGTTGCGACATCGATACTGTAACTGCCAGGCGCAACATTGCCGGCAGCGGTTGCCGTAACCGTCGTGGCCGCACTCGATGTAACCGTGCTGTTTTGAAACACACTCTCGGTAGTGAGTCCTCCGACCGCGCTGCGAAACGCCGCTACCGCGCCCTGGAAAGTCCCGAGCGCGGATAACTGCGTCTGCAGGCGGGCCTCCCGGCTATTCAGCCGGTTCTCCACCGGCTGGCCCTCGGCCGCCACCAGTTTCGAGATCAGACCCTCGATATCGATCCCGGAACCCACTCCGGAAGATGTTATCGCTACCATGGCTGCCTCCTTTTTCCGATGGCCATCGCACCCGATGCGGGGCGCCTTGCCCGCTACACCATCAAGTACGCAAGTTGCGCGCCATCAGGCTTTGCCAGCCATCAAGCTTTGCCAACCATCAAGAAGCCCAATCGTGGCGGTTTGCCATCCGGCGTGACGGTTTTCGCCAGCGCCAGTGCCTCGTGCCCCGGTATTTGCCGGATGACGTGCCCGGACAGGGCATCGAGCACCGTGATTACCGTATGCCCGCTCGCTTCATCGACACTGAACTGCAATTCGCGATTGATTGTTTGCACATATTCATTGAGTTGCGTGACCGCCCGAGAAATCTCCGCCGCCGACGCTGCGGTCTGATCCGGCGACTCGGGAGACGCTGCTACCGGCACGGAATTGCCGGTGGCGGCGGTATCCTGCCGCTGCCGCGACTCCCGCCCGGCCGGCGCAGGAATCGAAGACGTGCCCACGGTTGGCCCAACACCGCCTGGAAGAAGATAACTACTGGTACTCATGACGCAGCCTCCTCACCAACGGGAACGGGAGACAGCGCCTTGCGGCGCTGTCTCCCAGTTCATGTCCTTGTCCACGGTAGCCAGCCCATGACGCTCCAACTCGGGCTGGCCTCCTCCCTTGCCTTTACCGCAGCAGCGCCAGGACGGCCTGGGGCAGCTGGTTGGCCTGGGACAGCATCGCGATACCCGCCTGTTGCAGGATTTGCCCCCGCGTCAGGGCGGCGGTTTCCGCCGCGAAGTCCGCATCCTGAATCCGGCTGCGCGCGGCGGTAGCGTTTTCTGTCGTGGCGGACAGGCTGGTAATCACCGAGTCGAAGCGGTTCTGGATGGCGCCGAAGGTGCCGCGCAGGTTGATCACATTGGTGAGCGCCGAATCGACGCGCTGAATCACTGTGTTGGCGGCATTGACGTCCAGCACGTTCGCTCCCGACAAGCTGCCGCTGGCCACGTTGGTGGCGCTGAAACCCAGCGTGGTGAGCCCGGTAGTGCCAGCGACGGTGACATCCTCAGCGGAGTTGATGGTGATCCTGCCGGTCGTGGTATCCACGCTCGCTGAAGCGTTGCCTGCCAGCGCGGTGTTGATTGCATCGGTGAGCGACTGGGCCGAAGTGTAAGTGCCGTTAGCCACGTTGACGGCGGCGCTGGTACCGATCTGGATGCTGAAATCACCGGCAACCGTTACGTTGGTGGCCGCGACCGGAGCCGTGTCAGCAACGCCCGCGGTAGTGGAAATCTGGTTGCTGGTGATCAGGGAAGCGTCGGCACCGCTGACACTGAAGCTGCCAGCGGTATTGGCGTTATCCGTCAGGACCACATTGTTGCCGCTGAGAGCTGCGGAAAACTTTGTCCCCGCGTCATATTCCAGATCGCCAGTAATCGCATTGAGCAAGTCGGTGGTGGTGGTGATGTTGCTGTTCAGGGTCACCGTCACACTCGCTGTACCGTCCGGATCGCCGAAGGTGAAGGTTGCTGGAGTTATGCTGTAGTCACCTATAAGCGCAGCCGCATCGAAAGTGTAGGTGGCCGGCGATCCCGTCGTGCCCGGTGTGCCCGTAAATGCCGGGCTCAGGTCAACCGAGGTCGCGGTGGCGATTGCGCCGATGCTGTTGGTGCGCATGCTGGTTGACAGCGCGAGGCCGATGGTTTCACCGGCATTCGCGCCTATCTGAAAAGTGGCGCTACCGAAGCTGCCGTCGAGAATCTTGCGCCCGTTGAAGGAGGTCTGCGACGCGGAGCGGTCGATTTCCGCCAGGCGCTGCTGCACTTCCAGATTGATCGCGGCGCGGTCCGATGCGGAGTTGGTGGCGTTGGCAGACTGCACGGCGAGCTCGCGAATCCGCTGCAGGTTATTGGTGACTTCGCCCAGTGCGCCTTCGCCGGTCTGCGCGAGCGAAATGCCGTCGTTGGCGTTGCGGATGGCTTGGCCCAGGCCGCGGATCTGGGTGGTGAAGCGGTCGGAAATGGCGAGACCGGCGGCATCGTCCTTGGCGCTGTTGATGCGCAAGCCGGAAGACAGCCGTTGCAACGAGGTCTGGAGTGCGCCCTGCGAACGGTCCAGGTTGTATTGCGCGTTGAGTGACGCGATATTGGTGTTGATGGTCTGAGACATGATTGCGCTCCTTGGTTCTACCCGCGCATCACTGGTGTGTGCGCATCAGGCTTTGCGTTAAGCGGTGGTGCCTTGCCTGCGCAATGGCGTCTACCGCTCCCAAGGAAGGTAACGGCGCGAGCGGGAAGAACTTTAGGGTTTTTCAGGAAAGGAGTTTGTGATGCCGGGCGGCCGCACCGGGGGCCCGAAGGAAAATCCGGGAAGCGTCCGGAATGACGCCGGTTGATCGGAAAATTTCCCCGCGCTGTGCGCCGGCGCGCTAAAAAATAGTTTTTTGAAAACGGAGGCAAGAAAACCCGACGGCGTTATCCGACCGCGATTAGCCCATGTGATCGAACAGCGACAACCCCTGAACCCGCAGATAAGCCTGCTGCGCTGCCGAGAGCGACACCTGTTGCTGATTCAATTGTGTGATCGCCTGCGCATAATCGAGATCGCTGACCTGGGCCAGCAGCGCCTGGGTCCGCAACAGCTCGTCAGCATTACTGGCGCGCTGGCTGTCGAGCGCATTGAGGCGTCCGCCGACGCCGGCATTGATATCGGCAATGTGCTGCAACGCCTGATCGAGATCCGTCAGTGCCCGGTTGATGTCGTTGTGCTGGGCGGCGCGTGCCGCCGGGTCCATCGCTGGCGCTTCAAGCGCGGTGGCAAAGGCAGCGACGGTGGCAAAGATGTCCTGGTGCTGGCTGGGCGCGACCGTGAACGTGTCGCCCGGCGCTGGCGTGCCCGCAATGGTTACCTGGATGCCCTGAAAGTTGATCGCAGCGCCACTGCCGTAGGCAGGCGCATCGGCTGGGGCCACCGCGGGTGGCGCCGGTACCACTGGACCGCTGGTCGCGCCGGTAACCTGATACGCCAGTTGGCCCGCGCCGTTGGTAACAAAGGTGATGGTGTACTGATCCGGATTCGCCCGCCAAGTGGCGGCGTCGAGGACGGTGCCGGGGTCGGCGATTGCCGTCCCCGTGTTGGCGCCGTGATCGATCACGAAAGTCCCATTGCCGTTACGCACGGCCTGAAACACGGCCGCGCCGGAATCGCCGACGGCGATGCGGCGGTCGGCCCCGATCTGCAACTGGCGTTGGCCCTGGTCACCCGCGTAGACCACCGAACCATCGGGCGCGACGCTGAAGGGTTTGGTCGTGGCGCGATAACCGCCGAACAGAAATTCACCGTTTGTATCCCGGCTGTTGGCGATGCCGACCAGTTCGGACAGGCGCTCGCGCACCTCGACCGCAATTGCCTTGCGGTCCGGCGGACTGAGGGTGTCATTGTTGGCCTGCACCGCCAGCTCTCGGACTCGCTGCAACAGACTTGTCGTCGATTGCAGCGCATTGCCTTCGGCGCCCAGCCGCGCCTCGGCGACGTCGGCAGTGCGCTGGTATTGCCCGGTCGTGCCGATCGTCGCGCCGAGATCCAGCATCTGCTTGGCGCCCGTCGGGTCATCGGACGGCACCAGGATGCGTTGTCCGCTCGAAATCTGCAGCTGCGTACGCGCCAGTCGGGACTGCTGTTCCTGCATCGCCTGGACGGACTGCAACTGCTGCTGACTGGTGGAAATCCGCACACTCACCTCCGCACGGCGTTCAGGATGGAATCGAACAGGCTGTTGGCCACTTCGATCACGCGCGCGGCCGCTTGGTAGGCTTGCTGGAAACGCAGCAGGTTGGCCGCTTCTTCGTCGAGATTGACACCCGCGACGTTGTCCCTGGCGGCGGTTGTCTGGTCGAGCAGAACCCCCTGCGCCTCGCTGGTGGCCTGGGCGCGCTGGGTGCGCACGCCCACGGTGGCGACCAGGCTGCCGTAGGCGTCGGCAAAGGTGGATTGGCCCTGATCCAGCGAGTGGGTCGACTGCAACGCACCGAGCGCCAGCGCATTGCGATTGTCGCCCGCGCCGCCCGTGTTGGCGCCGACGGAAAAGGTGTCGCCGACCGCGGGCTGCCCGGAAATCTGCATCGTCCAGCCGTTGTAGCTGATGGCTGCGCCACTGACGAACGGGATATTGGTGGGATTGCCGGTACCCGCGCCCGTCACATTGAAACTGGTGGGCGGGTTGTTGAAGGTGATGGTGACCGCGGCGGTAAGGTCGGCGCTGACCGGTGGCGGACCATTGACCACCCCGGAGCTGATCGTACCGCTGCCACTATTGGTCGACCCGGCGCCGGTGCGTATCGGACTCGCGGCGGCGAGGGCGTTGGGATCGCTAACGGCGACCTGCAAGGATCCGGACGCGCCCCGTGTCGGCTGTAGCAAAAAACTGTCGCCATCGTTGATCGATCCGGATGCCAGATTGATCTGCAGGCCATCCACGGTGACGGCGCCGGCCGGAAAACCGGCGGCATCCAGACTGGTGACGGTGCCGTCGGACAGCCGGGTCAGGGAATAGGTCGTGCCGTTGCGGTCGAGGCGATAATCGCTGGTGGTGAGCGCGCCGACATCGGTTACTGCGACGCCTAACACCGCACTGCCGGTATTGCTGGAACGCGGAAGCACTTGCGGCGCGGCGATGGTAAAGAGGTCGCCGCCCATATTGCCATTGAGATCCAGGCCCAGCTGGTGCTGGGCGTTCATGGTCGCAGCGATTCCCTGCGCCACCTGCCCGAGACGATTGTAGGCAGGGTCCAGAACCTGATCGCGAAACGCCAGCAGGCCGCCGATCTTGCCGCCGGTGAGTTGTCCGGTGATGTCGACCGGCGCACCTCCGGAGGCGAAGCCGATGCGCTGACGTCCGGGATCGTAGGGATCGCGCAGCATGGTCAACTGGTGTACTTGACCGCCGACCACGAGTGGCTGGCCTGCGCCAATAAAGACATTGCGGCTGCCATCGTCCTGATCCACGACCGCTACCGTCGTGTATTCGGACAGTTGCCGGATCAGCTCCTCGCGCTGATCCAGAAGATCATTCGGGGCCCCGTTGGAGCCCGTGGAGGACTGTATCCTCAGGTTGAGATCGCCGATCTGTTTCGCGAGCGAGTTGACCTGATCCACGGCCGTGGTCAGATCGCTGTTCACACCCTGGGAGAGACTGTCGAAATAACGGGAAAAATCGCGAAACCGGCTGGCCAGCGTCTCGGTCTTGTCGAGCACCACCTGACGCGCGGCGGTGGAGGACGGATCATTGGCCAGATCCTGGAGCGATGCGAAAAACTGCCCCGTCACCCGCGTGAGGCCCGCGTTGGGGTCGGCCAGCATGTTGTCGATCTGACTGGCCGCTTGCTGGAGCGTGTCCGCCTCGCTCCGGCTGGCGGTTAGGTCACGCACCTGAGTGGTCAGAAATTCGTTGTAGACGCGGCGGATGCCGTCCACCTGCACGCCATTGCCCTGGTAGCCGCCGCCCGTGTACTGGGGCAACTGAGTGCCGAGCTCGACCTGCTGGCGGCTGTAGCCCGCAGTATTGACGTTGGCGATATTGTGACTGGTGGTGTTCAGCGCCTGTTGGTACGACAACAGTGCCGAAACCGATATGTTCAAGGGATCAGCCATTGGTATCCGTCCGTGACCGCCCGGCGGCGGACGTGCGTGTATCCGTTATAGCGGCCGTCTGGCTCATGGCTTGAGCGCCCCGACGGCCGCATCAAGGACATTGCCATGGAGGATGCCAAGAACCTTCTGCCCATACGCCGGGTCGGTGGCATAACCGGCGTGTTGCAGGGCATGGGCAAAATGGTGTGGATCGTCGCCCAGCTCCAGTGCCGCCCGGTAGCGCGGGTTGGACTTCAGCAGCCGCACATAATCGTTGAAGCCGTCCGCCACCGAGTCGTAGGCGCGGAAACTGGCGTTCTCCCGGCGGACCACGCCATCGCGGTATTCCAGGGTCGGCACTGCGACCCGATCACCGGACCACTGCCCACCGGCCTTGACCCCGAAGAAGTTGTTGCTGCTGGCGCCATCCGGTCGTTGCGGCACATGACGGCCCCAGCCGGTTTCGAGAGCCGCTTGAGCGACCAGCAATTTTGCGTCGGTGCCGAGCTGTGCCGCCGCAGTGCGCGCCTGATCCCAGACGGCACGCACGAAATGCAGAGGCTGTTCTAGCACCCCGAGCGCCGGTGGTGCGGGGCGCGCAACGGGTGGCGCCGCAGCGGGCCGCGCCGCAGCGGGCCAAGGCACTGTGCCGGCCGGATGCGCAGTCGGGCGCACTTCGCCGCCCAACTGACGCATGATTGCATCGGTGAGGCCGACACCGCCGTTTCCGGCCAGCGTTGTGGATAGCTGACCGTCGAACATGTCGCGGTACATCCGGCTCTGATCGTTATCGAACAGCCCGTCGCCAAGGCTCGCTTCCCGCATCGTTTTGAGCACCATCTGGACGAACAAACCCTCGAACTGCTGGGCTACCGCGCGTGCGCTGCCCTTCGGGTCGTTGTGGGCACTGGCGCGCAACCGGCCCAGGCTGGCGAAATCGGTGTAAGCGGTATGGGCGGCAACCGAGGGCGCGTCGGAACCCAGAAGCGGCGGCTTGCTCATATCACGATCAGCTCAGCACGCAGCGAGCCCGCCTGCTTCAGCGCCTCCAATATGGCCACCAGATCGTTGGGCGCGGCGCCCACGCCATTGACGGCACGGACGATATCGTCAAGCGCCACGCCCGGTTCGAACAGGAACATGCGGTTGGTTTCCTGGCTGACGGAGATATCGCTTTGGGGCACGACAACGGTTTCGCCGCCGTGCGAGAAGGGCTCAGGTTGACTCACTGCGTAATTTTCCGCGATGGTGACGGTGAGGCTGCCGTGGGTGATTGCTGCCGGCGAGACGCGGACATGGCTGCCGATCACCACGGTACCGGTGCGAGAATTGACCACCACCCGGGCCGGGGCATCGCTCGGTTCTACCTCGATATTTTCCAGCACGGATACAAAGCTCACGCGATCCCCCGCCGTGGGCGCTGTGACCCAGATGGAGCCCCCGTCGACGGGCTTCGCCGAGCCTTCGCCCAGGGTCCGGTTGATCGCCTGAGCCACCCGGCTCGCCGTGGTGAAATCGAAGGAATGCAGATTGAGGACGATGCCGTCGCTGTGATTGAACGAGCTTTCCACGGCGACCTCGACGGTGGCGCCATTGGGAATCCGCCCGGCACTGGGGATATTCACGGTGACGCTCGACCCGTCTTTACCCTGGGCACCGATTCCCCCGACCACCATATTGCCCTGCGCCATGGCATACACCCGCCCATCGACGCCCTTTAATGGCGTCAACAGCAGACTGCCGCCGCGCAAACTCTTGGCGTTGCCCAGCGACGAAACCGTTACATCAATGGTCTGACCCGGCTTGGCGAAAGCCGGCAGTTCGGCCTGGATCGAAACCGCTGCCACATTCTTGAGCTGGGGTTTGACGTTGTCGGGAAGCGTGATGCCGTACTGTACCAACATGCTTTTGAGGCTTTGCACCGTGAACGGCGTCTGGCTGGTCTGGTCGCCGGAACCGTCCAGCCCCACCACCAGGCCATAGCCGATCAGCTGGTTGCTGCGCACGCCCTCGACCATGGCGATATCTTTCACCCGCTCGGCATGGGCGGCGCCACCGAAGCACATCAGGGCGGCCAGCATCGCCAGTACGGCGGCGCGCGAGGGGAGATTCACAGCTTGGCGTGGGTTCACATCAATTCCTCTAACTAAAAGGGCCAGATCACACTGCTGAAGAAGCGCCCCAGCCAGCCGGCGGCGTTCGCATCGGCCAGTTCCCCGGTGCCGGCATAGGTGATGCGCGCATCGGCGATCCGGGTGGAAGGTATGGTGTTGGCCGGGGATACGTCCGCCGGGCGCACGATGCCGCTGATGCGGATGTGCTCTTCACCGCGATTGAGCTCGACCTTTTTTTCCCCGCGCACCAGCAGATTACCGTTGGGAAATACATCCACCACCGTCACCGTGATGGTCCCCGTCAGCGCGTTGCTCTGGGCGCTGTTGCCGGTGCCCTTGAAGCCACGCTTGGCGTCAATTTCGCTGTTTAGAAAATCAAGGTCCTTTCCGGACTTGCCGAACAGTGTGGGCACTGGCAATGCGATGGCGGAATCTTTCTGGGTGGTGGTCGATGCCGATTTTTTGGCGTTCATGTTTTCGGCCAACACCACCGTCAGCAGATCGCCTACGGCGCGCGCCCTGACATCCTCGAACAGCGGCCGCGCGGTAGCGCGGTTGTAGATCGAGCCGTTGACGGGGCCATAATCCGGCAGCGCCGCCTGGGGCTGGGGCTGCTCGGGTGCGCTGCTGTGCCCGACACCCGCACAGCCCGACGCAAGCAGCGCCGCTGCCAACAGAAGCACTGCCCCCGGTATCGAGATGCCGCCGCGGATCATCAGTCGGAAACCTCATGTGTCAATGATTCGGCGCTCAGGGCGCTCAACATGAGCACAGCGAAAACCGTGCCACTTTTCAGGAGAAGATCTGTCACAGATTTTGTGTGGTGTACTGGAGCATGTTGTCCGCAGTGGAAATCGCCTTGGAGTTCATCTCATAAGCGCGCTGGGTCTCGATCATGTTGACCAGTTCTTCCACCACATTGACATTGGAGCTTTCCAGGAAGCCCTGCGACAGGGTGCCGAGCCCATTGAGCCCGGGGGTGCCGGCCTGGGGCGCACCGCTGGCGGCGGTTTCCCTGAACAGGTTCTGACCCATGGGTTGCAGCCCGGCGGGATTGACGAAATCCGCCAGTTGCAGGGTTCCCACCTGACTGGGCGCCGAGTCGCCCGGTACCGTCGCGCTCACCACGCCATCCGAGCCGATGGTGATCGACTGGGCGTTTTCCGGGATGCTGATCGAGGGCTGCACCACATACCCGCTGGCTGTTACCAACTGACCCTGGTCGTCCTGCTTGAAGGACCCGTCACGGGTGTAGCCGATCGAGCCGTCGGGCAGGAGGATCTGGACGAAGCCCCGACCCTGGATCGCCACGTCGAGGGAATTTTCGGTGTTGACCAGGTTGCCCTGGGTGAACAGTTTTTCGGTAGCGACGTTGCGTACCCCGGTCCCCAGCGACAGTCCCGAGGGCAACTTGGTGTCCTGGGACGACTGGGCGCCCACCTGGCGCACGTTCTGATACAACAGATCCTCGAACACCGCCCGACCACGCTTGAATCCGGTGGTGTTTACGTTGGCCAGATTGTTGGAAATGACGGCCATGCGCTGCTGCTGCGCATCGACGCCCGTCTTGGCGACCCATAATGCTGGATTCATGAGATCGTTCTCCTGTCCGCTGTTTGCTTTGTCATCTGATTGACCTTCTGGCTAGCAGCTTGTTGAAAAACTGCTAGTGCGTGGATGTGGTTTGCGCTAGCGGCCGTCAGGCCCCGCTCAACTGAGTTGCATCAGTGCGGCGGACCGGTCGGCGTTGTCGCGCGCGGTCGACATCATCTTGATCTGCATTTCGTACTGGCGCGCGTAATCGATCATGGCAGTCATCTGTTCGATCGCGTTCACGTTGCTGCTCTCGATCTGCCCCGAAACCAGGGTGACTCCGGCGTCGGGCGCTGCATCGGCGCCGTTTCTCAGGCGCAACAGGCCGTGCCCCGCTTTGGTCAGCGCGCGCTCATCGGGAGCGACCAGCTTGATGCGGTCAAGCACGGAGAGCGTTGCAGCGTCCTGCCCCACGGGCACGACGGAGATGGTGCCGTCGGCCCCGATCTCGATCTTTTCCGTAGGCGGAATCGCAATGGGGCCGCCATTGCCGAGCACGGGCCAACCTTGGCCCGTGGTGAGCTGCCCGTTCGCGGACAACTGGAGATTGCCGGCGCGCGTGTAGCCCTCGCGGCCGTCCGGACCCTGTACGGCGATGTAGCCCGACCCCGAAATTGCGACATCCAACTCGCGGCCAGTCGAGGTGAAGGCTCCGGCACTCGTGTCAGGTCCGGTACCTTGTGCCTGCACATACACCCGCGCCGGCTGGCCGGGTCCGTAGACCGGCAGCGCCTCCAGAGAAAGACGATCGGCACGAAATCCGGTGGTATTGGCATTGGCGAGATTGTTCGCGACCAGAGTTTGCGCGTGCAGCAACTGGCGGGCGCCTGACATTGCGACGTACAGCATGCGATCCATGACTAACTCCTCTCAATAAAGCCGGCACGCGCGGCCGGCCGAGACGCGGGACAAGGCGCGCCAAGACTCATTACCTTATGTTGATGATGGTTTGGGTCACGGCATCGGCGGTGGTGATCACCTGTGCATTCGCCTGAAAATTCCGTTGCGCGGTGATCAGGCCTACCAGTTGTTCGGTAAGGTCCACATTCGAGCCCTCCAGAGCGCCCGATTGGATCGCGCCCAGACTGCCGGTGCCCGGCCCACCGATCAGAGCGGCCCCCGAATCGAAGGTTTCACCCCAGGCGGTATTGCCGAGCTCGCGCAACCCCTGCGGGTTGGCAAAATTGGCCAGCGCCACCTGGGCCAGCGTCAGCGACTGGCCATTGGTGTAACGGGCCGAAAGCACTCCGGTATCGCTGACATCCACGCCGGACAGACGACCGGTACTGAAGCCGTCTTGGGTGAGGCTGTTGACTGAGAACGGGCTGCCAAACTGGGTGGTCTTACTCAAGTCGATGTTGATCGGAAAGGGTGCGGACCCGCCCAGCGCCGGAATCGGTCCGGTGGCGACGACACTGGGCGATGTGAGTACGCCTGCGGTGTCGAAAGTGAGGGATCGCGCATTGCCACCGGCGCCTACCATAGTGCCGGCATCGGCATCCACCAATGTCCCGTCCACCGTCTGATACATATCCCAGGTTCCGGGCCCGGTATTGACGAAGTACTGGGTGCTGAGACGCGGGTTGCCCAGGCTGTCATAGATCGTAAGGCTGGTGGAGTTTGTGTAGGTCGTGGGATCCGTGGGATCGAAGCTGGCACTCGTAAGTGCGGGCGCGCGCGAATCCAGATTCGCGGTCAGCACCGCTGCGGTCGTCTGCTTGGGCGGCAGGTCGGCGGTCGGCAATTGCAGATCCACCAGGGCTCCGGTGATATTCCCCGAGGTATCGGCGCCATAGCCGGTGAGGCGCTGCCCCTGGTTGTTGACGATGAAACCCGTGCGATCCACACCAAAGGCCCCAGCGCGGGTGTACACGCTGGTGCCATTATCGTTGAGCCTAAAAAAGCCGTTGCCGCTGATCGCGAGGTCGAGGTTATTGCCGGTGGTGGCAATATTGCCTTGGCTGAACTGCTGATCCACCGCGGCCACCTTGACTCCCCCACCCACCGCGTTGGCGGCCACCCCCAGATTGGTGGTGGCGTAGATGTCGCCAAACTCGGTGCGCGAGGTTTTGAAGCCAGTGGTGCTGGCGTTGGCAACGTTGTTGCCGATTACGCGCAAATCGGTGGAAGCCGCATTCAAGCCACTTAATGCAATACGAAAGGGCATCTCAGAATCCTCCCGGCAAAGTCTTAGCGGATTTCCCGCAGACTGGAAAAATTGACCTGACCCAGGCCGGCAAGATTGACGCGGGCCTCCTGTCCGGGAGTTCCGAGAACCACCGAATCGACGGTTGCTTCCGCCAGGTTGTCCACCGCGAGGCTTTTGCCGCCAATCATCGCCGTTACGTCGACCTGATAGGGCCCCGGCGGCATGGGCGCCCCGGTATTGGAGGTGCCATCCCACTTGTAGCGACCAACGCCGGTATCCTTCGCGCCCAGCGAGAAATCCTTCACCAGCTCCCCGGCAGCGTTGTGAATTTTCACCGAGACATCGCTGGCGCCGGCGGGAAGCTCGAAAGCACCACTCAGGCCCTGATCGGTCAGCATGCCGCCGGGAGCCGGCACCAGCACCTTGTGGCCCACCAGGGACGCGGATTGCAGACTCTGACTGGGAATCATGGCGTCGGCGAAGGAAGTAAAGGATTTCTGCAAGTCCTGGATGCCCTGCACCGAGCTGAACTGTGCCAGCTGGGTCATGAAATCGCCGCTCGTCAGCGGCTTGAAGGGATCCTGATTGGCGAGCTGCGTCGTCATCAGCTTGAGGAAATCCGCCTGCTGGAGACGATCTTTCGGTTTCGCCTGGGGCGCGTCGGGCACACCCAGGCTGGCAAAATTGTTCAATACCGCTGCGACCATGACAGGCCTCCCAAACTTCGTGTGGTGTTATTGACCGATCCGGATAGTGCTCAACATCAGCTGTTTGACGGTGTTGAGGACTTCCACGTTGTTCTGGAATCCGCGCGAAGCCGACATCATGTTGGCCAACTCTTCGACCGGATCGACATTGGCGTGAAACACATAGCCGTCGGCGTTGGCGAGCGGATTGCCGGGGTCGTACTGCGGTTCCGGTTCACCGGCCTTTTCGACCACGCCCAGGGTGCGGACGCCGGCCTGCGCAGGATCGCCCCGCAACTGGTCGAACATGGCTTCGAACACCGGCTGGCGCGCGCGATAGACCTTATTGGGATCTCCACTGACGCTGTTGGCGTTGGCCAGATTGCTGGCGACGGTATTAAGGCGCGTGCTCTGGGCGCTCATGCCACTGGCCGCGACATCGAAAATTCCAAACATTGACATGGCTTACCCCCTGAGCGCCTTGCGTATATCTTCGAAGCGGCCGCGCAGGAGCTGAAGCGTGGCCTGGTAGCGCACCGAGTTTTCGGCAAATGCCGCCTGCTCCATTTCCACGTCGACCGTGTTGCCATCCAGTGACGCATGGTTCGGGACGCGGTAACGCAGTTCTCCGCCTGCGGATGATGTAGTGGACGCCGCCAAGTGCCGGGTGTTATCGGCGACGAGTTCGAGTCCGGGGCCACGGGCACCGGTCAGCGCGGTCTTGAAGTCAAGATCGCGCGCCTTGTACCCGGGGGTGTCGGCATTGGCGAGATTGGATGCCAACACCCCGGTGCGTTCACTGAGCCGGTACAGAGCCTGCTCATGGCTGCCGAGTGCGCGGTCGAAATTGATGGGCATGGGGTCTCTCCCGGTTGCTTTGGCTAACACAATGCAACCGTTGTGCCAAAAAATAATTTATTGAAAATCAATTGGTTGTATTTTAAATGGAGCGTCTGCGGGCATGCGCCGGCATTGCCGCCGGCCAGAGTTTGCCGCTGCGATTGCCGGGTTTGGCTGGCGTTGGAAAACGTCGGGAGGACCGCCGGATGCGCGGCGCACGGCGTGCAGCAACCGAGAAATATCAACTGGACAAGCGAGGAAGCGCGCATCCGACAGCGACGCAGCTAGCGGCCGCAGCATTTTTCAACAGCCCGCTAGTGGCGGCGCGGTCCTTCCAACAGATGCACCTGGAAACTGGGCGTTGCCGCGATCTGCTCGCAGGAGCGGAATCCGTCCTGCGCCAGGGCCGCGGCGGGCACCACGCGATGGGTGACAAACAGCGCCCGACCAGCGCGGTGCAGGTGGTCGGCCGCGGCATGGAAAAATCGCTTGCTGAGTGCCTGATCGGCAGCAAAACCGCGATGGAACGGCGGGTTGCACAGCACCAGATCGAAGTGCCCGGCGATCCCGTCGGCACAGTCGGACGGCACCACCTCACCCGCGATGCCGTGCGCGGCGAAGTTTTTCGCGCAGGCCAGCAGTGCCGCGGCGCAGGTGTCGGTGGCGGTGATCGCGCCCGCGCCAAGCGCATGCGCGGCGACCGACAGGTAGCCATAGCCGCAGCCCAGGTCGAGCAGGCTCGCAGGTGCTCCGCCGGCGGCGAAAACCGCGGGCAGCTGTTCCGCCAGCAGCGCGCTGCCCGGGTCGATCTGGTCCCAGCCGAACAGCCCGGGTTTGGTGAACAGCGGTCGCCCGCCGTAGGCCAGCAGTGGCCGCAATGTCTCGTAGTCCGCGTCGGGGAGCGTGTGCAGCTTGGCGCCGGTCCGGGTCGCGACCGCCAGGTAGTCGGTGCCCAGCTTGCGCACCTCGGATTCGCCGCCGAAGGCAGTGGCGGCTTCCTTGCCGTGGGTCTTGATGCCGGTCTGCTTGCCGCCCCAAAGCAGCAGGCGGCCGCCGGGGGCGAGGGCGTGCCAGGCGCGATTGATGAGATGGCGGACCACGGCCCGCTCCTTGGGCACCCGGCAGGCGATCAGTTCCAGGTCGGAGGTCGCGGGCAATTCGAAATCGCTGAAGCTCACATCGAGGCCGTGGCCGCGGGCAACGGCACACAGATCCCAGCGGCTGCTTAATACCCGCGTACCGGCCGGCAATGAGGTGAGCCAATCAAGCGGGCAGCTCTCGTCCGCGACCAAGAGTCCGCGCGCGCCGGCGGCGATCAGGGCGTCACGGACGGTGCCTGCGGCGTCAGCGCGCACGCTGGAGCAGACGCGCGGCCTCGACCGCGAAGTAGGTGAGGATGGCGTCGGCGCCGGCGCGCTTGCAGGCGAGCAGGGATTCGAGCATCACCGCCTCGCCGTTCAGCCAGCCGTTGGCGGCGGCAGCCTTGTGCATGGCGTACTCGCCACTCACCTGGTAGACGAAGGTGGGTGCGCCCAGGCTGTCCTTGACCCGCCGCACCACGTCCAGGTACGGCATGCCCGGCTTGATCATGAGGATGTCGGCGCCCTCGGCCAGATCCAGCGCGCATTCGTGCAGGGCTTCATCGCTGTTGCCCGGATCCATCTGGTAGCTGTACTTGTCGCCGCCCTTGAGGTTGGCGGCCGAGCCCACGGCATCGCGGAAGGGGCCGTAGTAGGCCGAAGCGTACTTGGCCGCGTAGGCGAGAATCAGGGTGTTGTGATGCCCCGCGTTTTCCAGCGCCGTGCGGATGGCGCCTATGCGCCCGTCCATCATGTCCGAGGGCGCCACCATGTCGGCCCCGGCAGCGGCCTGGGCCAGCGCCTGGCGCGCCAGCGTCGCCACCGTGACATCGTTCAGCACATAGCCCGCGGCGTCGATGATCCCGTCCTGGCCGTGGGTGGTGTAGGGATCGAGGGCGACATCGGTGATCACGCCGAGCTGCGGATAGGCAGCCTTCAAGGCGCGCACGCTGCGCTGCACCAGCCCGTCGGGGTTGTAAGCTTCTGCCGCATCCAGGGATTTCAGCGCGGGATCGATCACCGGGAAGAGCGCGAGCGCCGGGATCCCGAGGGCCACATATTCGGCGGCGGCCGCTACCAGCAGATCGACGGACAGGCGTTCGATGCCGGGCATGGACGTGATCGTTTCGCGGCGGTTGGCGCCATCGAGCACGAACACCGGGTAGATGAGATCGTCGACGCTGAGTTGCGTTTCCCGCACCAGGCGCCGGACAAAATCGGCACGCCGCGTACGCCGCAGGCGGGTGGCGGGATAGGGGCCGCGGGCGGCCGTCCAGTCAGTCATGGGCAACCCCCTCGGTGCGGGCATAAATCGGGTCCACCGGGGCACCCTTGAGATCGGTCTCGAAATAGCGGGAGATGATGTGACGGTCGGCGTCGAATGCCATCTCGGGAAACTCTCCGGTATAGGGGAACCAGCGCGCCTCGGAGAGGCCGTCGCCGGCTGCCAGCGTGCCGCCGATCACCGAGGCGCTGAGCACGGTGACCAGCGAGTGGACCTGCGGCTGCAGGTAGTTGGTGACCACGCTGATGATGGCGTCGATGCGCACCTCGAGGGAAGTCTCCTCGCGTACTTCGCGCACCGCCGCGGTGAGGTGATCCTCCTCGTATTCCACATAGCCGCAGGGCAGGCACCAGAGCCCGTGCTGGAGCGAGCTCGAGGTACGGCGGCCGAGGATGAAGCGGTCGCCGTCGGCGATCAGCACTGCCACCGCCGGCGCCGGATTGCGGTACTGGGTCGTGCCGCAGGTCGGACAGCGGTAGCGCAGTCCGCCGGCGATGGGCTGGGTATCGCAGCGGGTACCGCAGGCGATGCAGTGGCGCTGCTCGCGCAGGCGCAGGGCGCGGTGTTCCGGTTGTGGATAGGCGTGAAATACCTGTTGTGGGCGCATGATTCAAAAGTCCTCGCGGAACACGGCGCTGGCGGCGGCCAGCGTCTGCTCGATGTCGGCGCTGCCGTGGGCAGCGGACACGAAGCCGGCCTCATAGGCCGCGGGCGCCAGATAGACCCCGCGTTTCAGCATGCCGTGAAAGAAGCGGTTGAAGCGCGCCGTGTCGCAGGCCATCACCTGGCGGAAATTGGTTACCGCCGGCGCATCGGTGAAGAAGCAGCCGAACATGGAGCCGACGCTGTTGGTGGTCAGGGCAATCCCGGCTGCGGCGGCGCGCTCCCGCAGGCCGTCGGCCAGCTCCCGGGTGCGCGCGAACAGTCGGTCGTAGAAGCCGGGCTCATCCAGAGCGCTCAGGGTCGCGAGCCCGGCCGCCATGGCGACCGGATTGCCGGACAAGGTGCCGGCCTGATACACCGGACCCAGGGGCGCGAGCCGGGTCATCAGGTCGGCGCGCCCGCCGAAGGCGCCCACCGGCATGCCGCCGCCGATCACCTTGCCCAGCGTGATCAGATCCGGCGCGATGCCGTAGCGTCCCGCAGCGCCCCGGGGACCGACGCGAAAGCCCGTCATCACCTCGTCGAAGATCAGCACGGCGCCGTGTCGGTCGCAGACCCGGCGCAGGGTTTCCAGAAATCCCGGCTGCGGCGGCACGCAGTTCATGTTGCCCGCCACCGGCTCGACGATGATGCAGGCGATGGTGTCGCCTTCGCGGGCGAACAGCGCTTCCACCTGGGCACTGTCGTTGTAGTCGAGGGTGAGGGTGAGGGCGGCGAGCGCCGCCGGTACCCCGGGCGAGCTGGGCACGCCCAGGGTAAGGGCGCCCGAGCCCGCCTTGACCAGCAGGGAATCCCCGTGGCCGTGGTAGCAGCCTTCGAACTTGAGGATGCGGTCGCGGCCGGTGGCGGCGCGCGCGAGGCGGATCGCGCTCATGGTGGCCTCGGTGCCGGAGTTGACCATGCGCACCAGGTCGAGTCCCGGAATGCGGGCGCACAGGCGGTCCGCCATTTGGGTTTCGAGTTCGGTCGGCGCGCCGAAGGTGAGTCCGCGCTCGAGCTGGACGCGGATGGCGGCCAGTACATCGGGGTGACCATGACCGAGGATCATGGGGCCCCAGGACTGCACATAGTCGAGGTAGCCGTTGCCGTCGACGTCGTAGAGCCGGGATCCCTCGGCGCGCGCGAAAAACACCGGGGTGCCGCCCACCGCCCGAAACGCCCGCACCGGTGAATTGACGCCGCCGGGTATGTGGCGTTGCGCGGCGGCGAAGCAGTCCTCGGAACGGGTCATGGCGGTTCTGCGGCAGCGGGAAGCGGGAATTATGGTGGATCGGACTTCGCACGGCCAATTGCGCGTGCGAAGTCCGCGGGTTCAGAAAGGCCGCACTACCACCAGAATCACGATGGCGATCAGAAAAAACACAGGTATCTCGTTGAACCAGCGGTAGAAGACGTGGCTGCGGGTATTGCGGTCCTTGCGAAATTGGCGCAGCAGATACAGGCAGACATGGTGGTAGACCACCAGCAGCGTCACCAGCGTCACCTTGGCGAGAAACCAGCCTTGGTGCAGGTAGTAATCAGGCGCCAGGCTCGCCAGCCAGATGCCGAAGGTCAGCGCCGCGATCATCGCGGGTGTGGCGATGCCCCGGGAGAGCTTCCGCTCCATGATCTTGAAGCGCTCGATGCTGATGCGGTCCTCCGCCATGGCGTGGTAGACGAACAGCCGGGGCAGGTAAAACAGTGCGGCAAACCAGCAGACCACGCTGATGATGTGCAGGGCTTCGATCCATTCCGCGGGCATCGGCAACCTCGGTGCAGACAAAAGCGAATGGTACCGGGATTTGGTCCAGGTTGGACGCTGAGGTTGCGGCGGCCGCGCTGGCCGGTGGAGTATCATGGCCCGCTCGCGCAACCGGATGGAGTGGCATAACACCATGATTAAAGTGGGAATTGTCGGGGGTACGGGATACACCGGGGTCGAGCTGCTGCGCTTGCTGGTGGTGCACCCCGAGGTTGAGATTGCGGCCATTACATCGCGCCAGGAAGCGGGCCGGGCCGTGGCCGACATTTTCCCCAATCTGCGCGGTCATCTGGATCTCGTGTTTTCCGAGCCCGACGTGGAGCGCCTGGCGGCCTGTGATGTGGTGTTCTTTGCGACGCCTCACGGGGTTGCCCAGGCGTCGGTGCCGGCGCTGCTGGAGCGCGGCGTCAAGGTCATCGATCTTTCCGCAGACTTCCGCATCAGCTCGGTGCCGCTGTGGGAGCGCTGGTACGGACAGCCCCACGGCTGCCCGGAACTGGTCAAAGAAGCCGTCTACGGCTTGCCGGAATACAATCGCGAACGCATTCGCGGCGCGCGCCTGATCGCCTGTCCCGGCTGCTATCCCACCAGCGTATTGCTGGGGTTTCTGCCACTGCTGGAGTCCGGGCTCGTGGATGCCGGCGATCTCATCGCCAGTGCGGCGTCCGGCGTCAGCGGTGCCGGGCGCCAGGCCAGCATCCCCAATCTGCTCGCCGAGGCCAGCGACAGCTTCAAGGCTTATGGTGTCAGCGGGCACCGGCACCTGCCGGAGATCGAGCAGGGACTTGCCGATATTGCCGGCGGCGAGGTGGCGCTCACCTTTGTCCCGCACCTGCTGCCGATCATTCGCGGCATCCACTCCACGCTTTACGCCACGCTGACCGATCCCGCTGTCGATCTTCAGGCGCTTTATGAGCAGCGCTACCGCGATGAGCCCTTTGTCGACGTGCTGCCGGCGGGAGAATATCCCCAGACCCGCACGGTACGCGGCTCCAACTATGTGCGCATCGCGGTGCAGCGCCCCCAGGGCCGCCGCAAGGTGGTGGTGATGGTGGTGGAAGACAATCTGGTCAAGGGCGCCTCCGGGCAGGCGGTGCAAAACATGAACATCCTGTTTGGCCTGCCCGAAACCCAGGGACTCGATGCCCCGGCACTGTTGCCCTGAGTAGACCTTGTCCCGGGGATGAGTCAACTTCTTCTTTGCGCGGCGCGCGGAGTGGCTTGCGGCGACGGCCGGGGTTGTCGCGACCCCAGGCGATAGGCTTACCGTCTGGTGGCGCGTCAGAACGTCGCTATGCGCGCGCCCGCGCTTCATTGAACGATCCGCAACAGCCGGTTGGCGGGAGGCCGCGGGTGCTGACCGGACCCGCAACGCACGGCGTCCGGAGAAACTGCCTATAATGGAAACCGGAACAATGATCAACTGGTCGTCCCCTCATGTCTGTCCCACAGACGTTTACGCCAACCCCGCTTATCGTGTCGCCAAGTGCGCGAGCCAAGGTGCGGGAATTGGTCGACGAAGAAGGTAATCCCGACCTCAAGCTGCGCGTGTACGTCACGGGCGGCGGCTGCTCGGGGTTTCAGTACGGATTTTCGTTCGATGAACTGGTTGCCGACGACGATACCTGCGTCGACAGCGAGGGTGTCAAAGTGTTGGTGGACCCGCTCAGCCTGCAGTATCTGGTCGGCGCCGAAGTTCATTACGAGGAAGGTTTGGCGGGTGCCAGATTCGTCATCCGCAACCCCAACGCCACGACAACCTGTGGTTGTGGCTCCTCGTTTTCGATCTGAGCTGACTTTCCCGTGCCGGGGGCGCCTCCCTGTGCCGGGGTGGCGCCGCGGCGGCGCCTGCGCCCGCTGACGCAAGAAAAACCGAGCTATTTCAAAACCCGAGCGGGCGGTCTCGATGTCAGGCGGGATAAATCGCGCCGAGCACAGTCGCCCGGCTGGCGCCCGTTACCGCCGGCAGATTCCCGGGTCGGCCGTGGAGCGTTTCCCTTGCCAGCCACGCGAAGGCGGTGGCTTCGACGCATTGGGGATCAACGCCAAGGGCTGCGGTAGTTGCGACCGTCCGCGGTTTTAGTCGCACGGACAGGTCGTCCAGCAGCGCCTGGTTACGCGCTCCACCTCCGCAAAAATACACTTCTCCGATAGTCGAATATTCCTCCAACGCCAGGGTGAGCGTTGTCGAGGTCAGCGCCAGTAACGTGGCCTGAACGACGCCCGGTTCAAGGGTTGGAAAGGCCCGGAGCTGTGCATCGAGCCAGCCCAGGTTGAACTCCTCGCGCCCCGTGCTTTTGGGCGGCGCGCGCTTGAAGAACGGGTGCCGCTGGAGGGTTTGCAGCAGGCCCGCGTCGGGCGTAAAGGCCGTTGCCCAGGCGCCGCCATCGTCGTAGGGGCGATCCAGATGCCGTTTGACCCAGGCGTCGAGCAGGCAATTGCCGGGGCCCACATCGAAACCCGAAACCTTCCCCCGGGAGGGAAGCAGCGTGACGTTCGCAATGCCGCCCAGGTTGACGACGGCGCGATCGCGGTCGGGATGCCGGAACGCAGCGGCATGGAAAGGCGGTACGAGAGGTGCGCCCTGGCCTCCCAGGACCATGTCCCGACGCCGGAAGTCCGCGACCGTGGTAATGCCTGTCCGTGCCGCGATGCAGTTGGGGTCGCCAATCTGAAGGGTAAACGGGTGCGCCGTGGCGCCATCGGGGGGGCGATGGCGGATGGTCTGCCCATGGCTGCCAATGGCGGCAATCCGGTCCGCCGGCATCCCGGCGGTTGCCAGAAGAGCGGCGACGGCATCGGCGAGAAGTTCTCCCATCTGCCGGTCGACCGTCCCGATTTGATCGACGGGATCGCCTTCAATGCCGCCCGGTTGGCAAAGGCGGGTTAGGGCCGCGCGGAGAGGATCAGGGATGGGCTCGCTGTGGTGCGCCACCACATGATGGCCGTGTTCGGGCAAATCAACCAGTACGGCATCGATCGCGTCCAGGCTGGTGCCCGACATCAGGCCGATGAAACAGGTGCCTTTGGCGCCAGAGGATGCGCGCCGATAACTCATTCTCTTGCCGCGAGGTGTGCTGTGCTAAGGCGGTCGAGTTGCGCGAGCAAGGCGTTTGTCCGCGCGGCGAAAGGCCCTTTCAGGTGTGCCGGGATCGAATCCGCCTTGGGCAGTGCCACCGTGCTCGGGTTGCGATGGACGCCGTCCACCAGGAACTCATAGTGCAGATGCGGCCCGGTCGCGTACCCGGTAGAGCCCACGGCACCGATCACCTGGCCTTGCTTCACGGTCTGCCCCGCTTTGACCTGAAAGCGGTCGAGGTGGTAGTACTTGGTCATGTACTTGCCGTTGTGCTGAATATCGACGTGATTGCCGCAGGAGTCGCTGTAACCTGCGGCAATGACTTTTCCCCCGCCCGCCGCATAAACCGGTGTGCCGCGGGGTGCGGCATAATCGATACCGTTGTGAGGGCGGACGGTCTTGAACAGGGGGTGCAAGCGCCTGGGATTGAAGTCCGAACTGACCCGGGTGAAGTCGAGTGGAGCGCGCAGGAACTCCTTGCGCATGGGCTGTCCTTCGGGGGTGTAGTAGCTGACAGAGCCGTCGGGTTCTACAAAACGTACCGCTGTATAGGTCGTCCCCTGGTTGGTGAAGCGGGCCGCGAGGATGTCGCCATGGCCGATTTTGCGGCCATCAAGGTACTGTTCGTCATACAGAACGCTGAATGTGTCGCCCGCGCGAAGATCCAGCGCGAAATCGATGTCCCAGCCAAAAATACCAGCGAGCTCCATGATTTGGGCCTGTGAGAGGCCGACCGCCGCAGCGTCGGCAAACAATGACGAGCTGATGCGGCCCTCCCGTACCCTGGGCATGGGCTCCGGGGTTTCCACGAGATACTGGCTCTGAAAGGTATTGTCGGAGTCGCCGTGCTCGTAAAGGTAGGTTTCGGTGGGGGAAGGCGAGTACTTGACCTTCGCCAGACGCCCCTCCTCGCCAACCGCTACCGCCACGGTCTCGCCGATGTGGAGTTGGGAAAGGGCCTTTGTCTTGCCGTCGGCCTCGACCACAGCGTGGACATCCGCGGTATCAAGTTCCAGTCGCTTGAAGACGCTGGTCAGGGTGTCGCCGGAGCGTATCCGCTCTTCGCGCCAAAACAGTGACTCCGCACCGGCATCCTGGGCGGAAGGTCCGCTGGGGCTGGTAAATCCGGTGTCAAGCTCGACCGGAATTTCCTGCGCTATCCGTATGGCCTGGACTCGCTCGGAAGGCAGAAACAGCACCGCGGCGGTGGCTATTGCTACCAGGCCGGCTGCAGCGGCGTGACTCTTGGGAATGCTGTTCAAAAAGAGGCGGAGAGCCCGGCGTGCCGCAGGCTGGTCTGATGATTTCATGAATCCTTGCCAGGTCGGGTTCTGGGCGGAATTGCTTGCGCGGCAAAGTTAGCGCAAAAATCGCCCGAGGGGAACCGCTGCTGATCCTTTTTCTCCCAGTTCTGCCGGCTTGTTTTCATCTCTGGTTGGGGTAAGGTTCACCGCTTTCTGCAACCTGAGGGTGCCGATGGTGAGTCATTGCGAGCAAGATTTGATCGTCGACCTTGAGGAGCGTGGACTGGTGGCTCAAATGAGCAGCGGCGACGAGCTTGCAGAGCATTTGCGCAGCCCAAGAAGAGTTTACTGTGGATTTGACCCAACCGCGGACAGTTTGCACATAGGCAGCCTGGTTCCCCTGCTCGCGTTGCGGCGCTTTCAGCTTGCGGGGCACGCGCCGATCGCGCTGGTGGGCGGCGCCACCGGGCTTATCGGGGATCCCAGCCACAAGGCCGAGGAACGCCAACTCAATGCGGCCGACGTGGTTGCCGGTTGGTCCGAGAGGCTGAGGGCGCAGCTGGCGCGGTTCATTGATTTCGATACGGGCAGCGCGTCTGCAACCGTGGTCAACAACCTGGACTGGATGGCAGGGTTGTCGGCGCTCGACTTTCTCCGGGACGTAGGCAAGCACTTCTCGGTCAATGCCATGATCAACAAGGAGTCTGTTCGGCAGCGACTCGTGCGCAGTGATGTGGGCATATCATTCACGGAATTTTCCTATCTACTGTTGCAATCCTATGATTTTGCGGAACTTTATCGCAGGTATGGCTGTACCGTGCAGATTGGCGGATCGGACCAATGGGGAAACATTACCGGGGGCATTGACCTTGCCCGCAGGTTGCATCGGGCCACGGTCTATGGACTTACCCTACCCTTGGTGACCAAGGCAGACGGCACCAAATTCGGCAAGACCGAGTCGGGCACGGTTTGGCTCGACCCGAGCAAGACCTCGCCATACACCTTTTATCAGTTCTGGGTGAATACGCCAGATGCGGACGTCTACCGGTTTTTGCGCTACTTCACCTTCCTGCCGGTGGCCGAAATCTCCGCAATCGAACACGCTGACGCCGAAACTACGGGGCGCAGGATGGCGCAGCAGGTTCTGGCGAAAGAGTTGACGGAACTGGTACATGGCCGCGATGCGGTGGCGGGAGTGCGCCGAATTGTTACGGCGCTCTTCGAGGGCGGCGGAGCCGTCGAGCTGACCGAACATGACTTTGCGCAGCTCAAGCAGGATGGGTTGGGCAGTACCCAGGTTGACCGTTCACACCTTGCTGAAAAAACCTTTATGCAACTGCTTGTTGGGGCCGGCGCTGCCGCCTCGGGAAAGCAAGTCAAAGATGCTTTGGCGCGAGGAGCCGTAACCGTAAATGACAGGGCGGTGTCCCCGGCCGAAAGTGTGCAGTCCGAAGCGGTGCTGGCCCCGGAGCGGGCTCTGTTTGGGCGGTTCTATCTCGTGCGGCTTGGCAAGAAGCAGCACCATTTGTTCGAGGTGACCGGCGGCGGTTGGTCAGCAACGAGCCAGGTTTGACGGTATGCAGACAGGCCTATGTTGGTAGCAAGTTGAACTGTCCGGTTTTAGGACACCTGCGTTGTCCGCTTTTTAGGGAAATGCCGCGCACAGGTTTACGCGACATCCTCCATGACGGGTCCGGCGGCTGGCGTGTCCGGTTCGCCCGTGGCCCCGCACACCACCAGTGTGCGGGAACCCTGCCAGCCGTCGCGTCTCCTTGAGCCATTCCCTCCGTCTCATACCATCCCAATCTTGGCATTATGAAACCGGTCGGATTACGTGCCACAAAACCGGACACAGTATTGGCTACCTGCATGGCGAGCACTGCCGGTTGTCGAGTGCGAGGGCTTCCGGTAGCCTCCCGGCTCCCTGCGCGGGGCCGGAATTCGTCCGGCCCCCGCAAAGCTTCGGCGAGTGAATCGATCCTGTGGCCCGTTTCGGACATCCCTATCTGCGCATCGCCGCGACCCTGTTGCGGGCCGGCGGTGTGGTCGCCTATCCCACCGAAGCGGTGTGGGGGCTGGGCTGTGACCCGCGCGATCCCGAGGCGCTGGCGCGGGTGCTGGCACTCAAGGGCCGCGACCCGGGCAAAGGCCTGATTCTGGTCGCCGCCGAGCTGGCGATGCTGCGGCCGTTTTTGCTGGGTCTCGACCGCCGGCTCATCGCGCGCATGGAGGCGACTTGGCCGGGCCCGGTGACCTGGCTGATTCCGGACAACGGCGTGGCGCTGCCCGCCGTGACCGGCGGTCGCGGCACACTGGCGGTGCGAGTCAGTGCGCACCCGGTGGCAGCGGCCCTGAGCCGCGCCTTCGGTGGCCCGATCGTTTCCACGTCGGCGAACCCCCAGGGCTTGCCGCCGGCCACCCGCTTGCCCGAGGTCAAGGCATATTTCGGCGCCCGGGTTGACTATTACACGCCGGGTCGGGTCGGCGCCCGGCGCCGGCCGAGCGAGATCCGCGACCTGATGAGTGGCGCCGTTGTGCGCCCGAGTTGAATGCTGCGACGAGATGAACCCATGGACAAAAAAGCTGTAATCACCTGGCTGCGGCGCTTGCAGGACCACATCTGCGCCGAGCTGGAAGCCGAAGACGGTGCGGCAACATTCCGCGAGGACGCCTGGCTGCGCGAGGGCGGCGGCGGCGGCGTGTCGCGGGTGCTGACCGAGGGCGCCGCCATCGAAAAGGGCGGCGTCAATTTTTCCCATGTCCACGGCACCGAACTGCCGGCGGCGGCGTCCGCCGCGCGCCCGGAGCTGGCCGGCTGCGCCTTCGAGGCCATGGGGGTTTCGCTGGTGATCCACCCGCGCAATCCCCACGCGCCCACCTCCCACGCCAACGTGCGCTTTTTCGTCGCCGAGCGCCCCGACCAGGAGCCGGTATGGTGGTTTGGCGGCGGCTTCGACCTCACGCCCATTTATGGCTACGCGGAGGATTGCGTGCACTGGCATCGCACCGCCCGCACCGCCTGCGCGCCGTCGGGGCCGGATGTGTATCCGCACTTCAAGGATTGGTGCGACCGGTACTTTTTCATCAAACACCGCAACGAACCGCGCGGGGTCGGCGGTCTCTTTTTCGACGATCTCAATGAACCGGGCTTCGATGGGAGCTTCGCCCTCGCCCGGCGTATCGGTGAAGCCTATATTCCGGCCTACCGGCCGATTCTCGCGCGCCGCAAGGATCTGCCTTACGGCGAACGCGAGCGTCAATTCCAGCTCTACCGCCGCGGGCGCTATGTGGAATTCAACCTGGTCTACGACCGTGGCACCCTGTTCGGTCTCCAGACCGGCGGCCGCACCGAATCCATCCTGATGTCGCTGCCGCCGCTGGTGCGCTGGGATTACGACTGGCGGCCCGAACCCGGCACGCCCGAAGCCGAACTCTACGAGGTTTATCTGCAACCCCGGGACTGGGCCGGGCATCCCGGCTAGGCCGGCCCGTGGTCGTGCGGGCACGGCGCGCCCGCTAGAATGCAGCTCCGTGCTCCGGAAACCCGCCCGTGACCGATCGCTACGTCCTGTTTGGCAACCCCGTCGCCCACAGTCCCTCGCCCGGCGTCCATGCGGCCTTCGCGGCGCAGACCGGACAGGATCTGCGCTACGACCGGCACTTGGTGCCGCTGGGCCAATTCGCCCGCGCCGCGGCGGAATTTTTCGCTGGCGGCGGCCGC
The DNA here is from genome assembly GCA_963708735.1 of uncultured Gammaproteobacteria bacterium. GTDB lineage: Bacteria > Pseudomonadota > Gammaproteobacteria > Pseudomonadales > Porticoccaceae > JAGPUQ01. Next base: position 1,119 of record CAVPTW010000027.1, on the reverse strand, counting down.
GGAGGCAATGTCACGGTGCCCTTCAAGGAGGATGCCTTCCGCTTCGCCGGCCGCCTGAGCGCACGGGCGCAGCGCGCCGGAGCCGTGAACACCCTGGCATTGGAGAGCGACGGCAAGGTGCTGGGCGACAACACCGACGGCGTCGGCCTGGTACGCGATCTGACCGCCAACCTCGGCTGGGTGATCGCCGGGCGCCGCGTGCTGGTGCTGGGCGCCGGCGGCGCGGCGCGTGGCGTGCTGGCGCCGCTGCTCGCCGAACAGCCGGCCCAACTGCGGATCGCCAACCGCACGATCGACAAAGCCGAGCATCTGGCGCAGGAATTCGCCGACCTGGGGCGCGTCGCAGGCGGGGGTTTTGGGGATCTCGCCGGTATGGAACCTTTCGACCTGGTGATCAACGCCACCAGCGCGAGCCTCGCTGGCGCACTACCGCCGCTGCCCGAGGGCCTGCTGGCACCGGGAGCCCATGCCTACGACATGATGTACGGCGCCGAACCCACGCTCTTTCTGAACTGGGCACGGCGCCAGGGTGCCGGTGCCGTGGCGGATGGTCTCGGCATGCTGGTGGAACAGGCCGCGGAAGCCTTTTTCATCTGGCGCGGCGTGCGGCCCGAGACCCGGCCGGTGATTGCGCAGGTGCGACGTGATCTGGTCGCGCAGAACCCGCGAAAAGCGCGATGACCGGCGTCGATCCTGTCGCCGCGACGCCGTTACCTCATATGCCCGACGCCGTTACCTCATATGAAAGTTGCTCCCGCCCAATAGCCCGACCAGGCCGATCACAATCAAATAGATCGCGACGATGTAGTTCAGCAGGCGCGGCATGACCAGGATGAGAATGCCGGCGATCAGCGATATCAACGGGGTGAACATCAAATTCAGGTTCATGGGGAACTCCTCGGATCAGTGCAAGTGAAGGGATGTCATTATCATCGTTCCGGCCCTGTGCTCCCTAACAGCTTGTTGAAAAACTGCTGCGGCAGCCATCTGCTTCGTTGCGCAGTGCTCGCTTCCTCGCCTATCTATCGGATATGTCTCGGTCGCTGCGCGCCGTGCGCCTCGCATCTGGCCGCCTCGCGACGTTTTTCAACGAGCTGCTAAGGCCTGACCTGCGCCGCG
>CAVPTW010000026.1:0-34864 GCA_963708735.1 uncultured Gammaproteobacteria bacterium | reverse complement strand
CTGGTGGTCGGCGCCTGGGGCTATTTCCTGTACATCGGCGTCATCGATCCGGCCGGCGGGGTCAACATCCTGTGGCCGCTGTTCGGTATTGCGAACCAGATCCTGGCCGCGATTGCTCTGTCCGTGGGCACCGCCATCCTGGTGAAAACCGGGCGCGAGCGCTATTTCTGGGTCACCGGCCTGCCGCTGGCCTGGCTGACGGCGGTCACCAGCACCGCCGCCTGGCAGAAGGTGATGAGCGACGACCCGCGGCTGGGCTTTTTTGCCGGCGCGAACGACCTTGCCATGAAGCTCGCCGGCGGTCTGTTGCCGCCCGAGAAGGCTGCGGTGGCGCCGCAGCTGATCTTCAACCAGCGCCTCGACGGCTGGCTGACGATGCTGTTCGTGGGCCTGCTGTGGCTGATCCTGGCCGATACGGGCCGGGTGTGCCTGCGTCACTGGCGTCGCGCGTCCGCGGCCGTGCCCGCCGGAGGGCAGGCATGAAGGCGTTGCGCGGGTTTTGGGCCTGGCTGCGGGCGGTGAGTGGGGATGACGCCTACGAACGTTATCTGGCCCATCACGCGGCGGCGCACCCGGACCGCGAACTGCTCGGGCGGCGGGAGTTTTTCAGTCAGCGGCAGGCTGCGGCCTGGGCCGAGGTGAAGCGCTGCTGCTGACGGGCAGGCGCAAAGCTGTGCGGTGCCGTGCGCCAATCCAAAAAATTATCAGGGCACGGCGGCGATAAAAATCACCGACGCCGGTTCCGTGCTTGCGGGTGCGCGGGGTTCGCGTAGTTCCAGCAGGCGCAAGCCGTGCTTTCCGAACAGCCGTACCCAGGACTCCAGGGTGCGGAAATACCAGGGCGGTGGCGCCTCGACCCCGGGGCTGAACGCGGCCCAGGAATCCTGGTGCCAGCCATCGAGATAAGGCCGTTCGCCGCGTGCCATCAGGGGATGCAGGGTCTGCACGATGAAGTGCCCGCCCGGAATCAGTTTCGGCAGGGTGGCGAACAGGTGCTCGACCGGTTCCTGGCCCAGCAGGGCGAAATTGCTCACCGCCATCGCGAAGCTGCCGAGTGCCGGCGGCAGGGCGTCGTAGCCAGCGACCATGAAGCTTCCCCCGCCGGCCTGACGGGCGGCATCGATCAGGGCAGGCGCGGCGTCGATCCCCGTCACCGCGATACCGAGCGGAGCCAGCCGCCGTGCCAGCCAGCCCTCGCCGCAGCCGAGATCCAGCAGGGTGTCGGGGCGGTAATCGAGGATGGCATCGACCAGCGCCTGATCGGTCACCGCGATCCGGCTCGGAATGCGCCGCTCGCGCACCGCCTCGACCCAGGCTCCGCTGTGCCGGCGCCAGCGCTGGCTGACCAGGGCATCGTTGGCATCGGCGGCGTCCGACTCTGTACTCATGGCACGGTCCTCTCGGGTTCGGCGCGCGCGGCGGCCTGGTGCTCGCGGGCGAAGTTGCTGAAATCCCGCAGGTAGTCGAGCTCCTGGTCGCCCGAACGCAGCGCGGCATACAGGGTGCGGTGCAGTCCCGCCTCGCCCAGGGGACGGGTCACCAGACTGCGGCTGTGGGGCGTGTGGCGCATCACCCAGTCGGGCAGGGCCGCGACGCCCTGACCGCTGGTCACCAGCAACAGGATGATCGCGGTGAGTTCCGCCTGGCGCACGGCGGCCGGCGCCACGCCGGCCGGTTGCAGGAAATATTTGAACACGTCCATGCGCGCGGATGGCACCGGATAAGTGATCAGGGTCTCGCCGGCCAGGTGCTCCGGTTGAATCCAGGGCTGTGCCGTCAGCGGATGGTTGTCCGGCAGCACCAGCAATCCCTCGTAATCGAACAGCGGCACGAACGCGAGATCGGACGTTTCCACCGGATCCGAGGTGATCACCAGATCGATATCGCCCTGGCGCAGCGCCGGCAGGGAGTCGAAGGCGAGGCCGAGGCGGATGTCCACGTCCACGGCGGGCCAGCGCGCCTTGAAGCGCGCCAGCACCGGCATCAGCCATTCGAAACAGGCGTGGCACTCGATGGCGAGATACAGCCGACCGGCATCGCCCGCCGCGATCCGCGCCAGCTCGCGCTCGACCTGCTCGAAGCGGGGCAGGGTGTCCCGCGCCAGCGCCACCAGCTTTTGGCCGGCTGCCGACAACCGGATCGGTTTGGTGTGGCGGTGGAACAGCGCCAGGCCGTAATAGTCCTCCAGCAGCTTGATCTGATGGGACAGCGCCGAGGGGGTCAGATGCAGGCGCTCGGCGGCGCGCGCCAGACTGCCGGTGTCGGCCATGGCGAGCAGGTTGCGCAGGTGTCGGCGTTCGATCATGTTGAGCAATGCTCATGTTAATTCGTAGAGACGTGAGATTTTATGGATTAATCGGCGAAAATAGAATGGCCGTCCTGATTCAATCCGAGACGACACATGGACGCCTTGCCGACAATCTGTGCCCACAACCTGGGTTTTCCCCGCATCGGCCGCAGCCGGGAGCTGAAATGGGCGCTCGAAGCCTATTGGCGTGGCGAGATCGATCGGGACGAACTGGAACGCCACGGGCGCGAGCTGCGCCGCCGCCACTGGGAACTGCAACGCGCCGCCGGTCTGGATCTGGTGCCGGTGGGGGATTTTTCCTGGTACGACCAGGTGCTGGACCTGACCGCTCTGCTGGGCGTGATTCCGGCGCGCTTCGGCTGGGACGGCGGCGCGGTGGATCTCGATCTCTACTTCCGCCTGGCCCGGGGCCGCGCGCCCAGCGGCAGCCCCGCTCCGGCCTGCGAGATGACCAAGTGGTTCGATACCAACTACCACTATCTGGTGCCGGAGCTGAGCGTCGGGCAGGCATTCCGGCTCTCCGGCACGCGCCTGTTCGACCAGGTCGCCGAGGCGCAGGCGCTCGGTCTGCGGCCCAAGCCGGTGCTGGTGGGGCCGCTGACCTGGCTCTGGCTGGCGCGACCGGCGAGCGAGCGCGACGACCGCCTGGAGCTGGTGCCGGGATTGCTCGCGGCGTATCGGCAGATACTGGTGCGGCTCGCCGCCCAGGGGGTGGACTGGGTGCAACTGGACGAGCCGATCCTCGCGCTCGACCTGCCGGCACCCTGGCAGGCGGCCTTTGCGGACGTTTACGCCGCGCTGGCCGATAGCGGGGTCTCGGTGCTGCTCGCCACCTATTTCGGCCCGCTGGCCGACAATCTGGCGCTCGCTTGCGCGCTGCCGGTGGCGGGTCTCCACGTCGATGCCGTGCGCGCTGCGGACGAACTGGATGCGGTCGCAGACCGGCTGCCGTCCGGGCGTCTGCTCTCGGTGGGCATCGTCGATGGCCGCAATATCTGGCGCACCGATCTCGATGCGGCGCTGGCCCGGTTGCAGGGCGTGCTGGCGCGACGCGCGGATCGGCTGTGGCTCGCGCCGTCCTGTTCGCTGCTCCATGTTCCCGTCGATGTGAGCGGTGACGACCGCTTGCCGCAGGACGTGATTCCCTGGTTTGCCTTCGCCACGCAAAAGCTCGATGAGATCGCACTGTTGCGCCGCGCCTTGGGGGGCGAGACCGCGGCGACGCGGGATGCCTTCGAGGACAGCCGCCGGGCGCTGGCGAGCCGGCGCGCCTCGTCGCGGGTGCATCGCCCTGCGGTGGCGGCGCGGGTGGCCGCGCTCAGGGAAGCCGATGAGCATAGAACACGCCCTTACTCCGAGCGCATCGGCGCGCAGCGCGAACGGTTGCAACTCCCGCCGTTTCCCACCACTACCATCGGGTCGTTTCCCCAGACGGCTGCCATTCGCCAGGCGCGCAGCCGCTGGCGGGCCGGGGAGATTCCTGAAACCGAATACGAGGATTTCATCCGCGCCGAAATCGCCCACGCGATCCGCGCGCAGGAAGCGCTCGGCCTCGATGTGCTGGTGCATGGCGAAGCCGAGCGCAACGACATGGTGGAATACTTCGGCGAACAGCTCGACGGCTTCGTGTTCTCCGGCAACGGCTGGGTGCAGTCCTACGGCTCCCGCTGCGTGAAGCCGCCGATCATCCTGGGCGACGTGGCGCGCCCCGCGGCGATGACCGTGGCCTGGATCCGGTACGCCCAGACCCTGACCGACAAACCGGTCAAGGGCATGCTCACCGGCCCCGTGACCCTGCTCAACTGGTCCTTCGTGCGCGACGATCAGCCGCGCGCCGCCACCTGTCTCCAGCTTGCGCTCGCGATCCGCGATGAGGTGCGGGATCTGGAAGCGGCCGGCATCGCCATCATCCAGATCGACGAGGCCGCGCTGCGTGAGGGCTTGCCGCTGCGCCACGCGGACTGGGGCGAATACCTCGACTGGGCGGTGCGCGCGTTTCGCATCGCGTCCACCGGCGTGGAGGATGCCACCCAGATTCACACTCACATGTGCTATTCGGACTTCAACGACATCATCGGCGCGGTGGCGGCCATGGACGCCGACGTCACCACCATCGAGAGCGCGCGCTCGGACGACCGGCTGCTGGATGCCTTCCGGGATTTCGCCTATCCCAACGAAATCGGCCCCGGGGTCTACGACATTCACTCGCCCAATGTGCCTCAGGCCGCTGAAATCCTGGATCGCCTGCGCCGCGCCCGCGCCCGGGTGCCCGCCGAGCGGCTGTGGGTGAATCCGGACTGCGGCCTCAAGACCCGTTCCTGGGATGAGGTGCGGCCCGCGCTGGCCGCCATGGTGGCCGCAGCCCGGGCGCTGCGTGCGGCCGCCGATTGATCGCTCGCCAGGTTGTCGGCGGGGTTTGGGCGCCTTGAGGCGGCTGTGGATTCGGGCTACATTCCCGCGCCACTTCGATTCCCGCGCGGCCTTGCAGGGTTCCGTCGTTACGATGGAATGCGGTGGCCCCCCATCCTCCGCGGACAGCCCGAGGACAGTATGAGCGACGGCAAGACCCTGACCGAGGCCATGAAGCCCTTTGCCGAGCGCAAGCAAGCGCTGGCCGCCATCGACTATTCGCGCCGCCACGCCCGCGGTCAGCTGTCCGCCCGCGAGCGCGTCGATCTGCTGTTCGATGCGGGCACCTTCCTGGAGCTGGCGCCGCTGGCGCGCGAAAGCGATCTCGCCCGCGCCACCAAACCGGGCGCTACGCCCCGCGACGGCATCGTGGTCGGCTACGGCAAGGTCAACGGGCGCCGGGTCGCGGTCGCGGCCTACGACATGGAATTTCGCGGCGGCTCCATGGGCAAGGTGTGCGAATGGAAATTCACCCGCCTGAAACGGATGGTGCTGGATCACGGGTTTCCGCTGGTCATCCTCACCGAAGGCACCGGCGCGCGGCTTGAAGAGGAAGTCAGCTCCCAGGGCGCCTACGACAATCCGCAGTTCGCGAATCTGGTGGCGCTGAGCGGCTATGTCCCCATCGTGGTGGCGGTGATGGGACTCTGCGTCGGCGGTCACGCCAATCTCACCGCCATCGGGGATTTCGTCCCCATGACGCGCAGCGCCTGCATGATGATCGCGGGGCCGCAGTTGCTGCGCACCAAGATGGGCATCGACACCACCCTGGAAGAACTGGGCAGTGCGAAAAAGCACGTCGAGCGTTCGGGCATGGCCGATCTGCTGGTCGAGGACGACCGCGAATGCATCGCCAGCATCAAGGAGTTTCTGGCCTGCGTTCCCGACAATTGCCACCAGCCGCCGCCGCGCCGGCCCACCCGCGACCGGCCCGACCGCCGCTGCGACGAACTGCTGGACGTGGTGCCGTCCGATCTGCGCTTTGCCTACGATGTAAAAAAAGTTGTGCGCAGTCTGGTGGACGATGGCGCCTGTTTCGAATTCAAACCGCGTTTTGCGCCGAACGTGGTGACCGCGCTCGCACATCTGGATGGCCGCGCGGTCGGCATCATCGCCAATCAGCCCAACCAGATGTCCGGCACGCTGGACGTAAAAGCCTGTCAGAAAATCTGTCGCTTCATCAATTTTTGCGACGTGTACGGTTTCGCATTGATTTTTCTGCAGGACATTCCAGGTTTCTACCCGGGGCCGCAGTCGGAGGAAGACGGCATCATTCGCTGGTCCACGCGCATGCTCTACGAAATCGAACACGCCACCGTTCCGCGCATGACGGTGATGATGCGCAAGGCGTTCGGCCTCGCGCACTACGGGATGAACAGCCTGGGCATGCGGCCCGACCTGCTGGTGGCCTGGCCGCTGGCATCGTTCAGCGCCATCTCGCCCGACGACGCGGTGCAGGTGTTGTTCGGCAAGCAGCTCGCGCAGCAGGAGGACGGTGAGCAGCGCAAACACGAACTGGTCGAGGAATTCCGCGCCAAGATCGGTATCCTGCCTGCCGCCGAAGCCGCGCTGGTGGATGACGTCATCGATCCCCGGGATACGCGCCGCGTGCTGATTCAGGCGCTCGACATGGCGCGCGAACGCCGCCCCGGGCATCCCTTCAAGCGGCGGGGGATAACGCCGATCTGATATTGACCGAAGGGCGATGAAACTCCAGCACCGGCTAAGAACTTATCCATAAATAACGTTTACGGACAAGTGCTTAGAAAATTGAGTTCAGGTTGCTAGATTCGTTGGTAGTTGCCGGGGCGGCTTTGCACCGTCCCAGGCAACCGAACGATCAATCGCGGCCCTGCTCTGGTCTGGCGGGTAGGGTTTTGCTGAACACGGTGGCGCCGTTGATGTCTTTCAGGTCTACGGTCAAGGCTCGGCTGTGTTTGTCGATGTTGACTTCGCCGAAGAATTGCAGACCGGCATAAGGTGACAGATTAACCTGCCCTGCTGGCGGCGCCTTTGTAAATACCACTTGCGGACCGAAGGTGGCGTCGGTGCTGTTAGGACCGAATGAACCGGCATTCAGTGGGCCGGCTACGAATTCCCAAAATGGTGAAAAATCCTGAGTTTGGGCCTTGCTTGGGTCGTAATAATGAGCCGCCGCATAATGCACATCGGCGGTCAGCCAGACGATGTTGTTGATATGCTGATGTTTGATATAACTCAGCAGGCCGGCCATCTCCAATTCCCGGCCGGCAGCCGGTCCGTTATTGCCGTTGGCAATCGCTTCCCAACGAGCGTTGCCCTGAGCATCGACACCGTCGCCAACATTCACACCGATAGGCATGTCGGCGGCGATGACTTTCCAGGTTGCATGAGATTTTTTCAGCTCTTTCTCCAACCAGGCAACTTGAGCAGCGCCTAAAAAAGCGGTTTCCTGACTCTCCTGGGTTTGTAGATTGGCGGTGTTAGGACCGCGATAAGTGCGCATATCCAACACAAATATATCCAGCAGCTTGCCGTAAGAAATTTTCCGGTAAACGCGGTCGGATTCTTCCGCATCATGGGGACGCAAAGGCGCATATTCATGAAAAGCTGTGGAAGCACGGGCAATCAAGGTCGGAATGTCCTTGACGGTATAGCGGGCATCTTCACTAAGATCCTTGATATCCGACCAGTTGTTGACCACTTCGTGATCATCCCATTGCCAGATTTGCGGCACTTCAGCATTGAAGCGGCGCAGGTTTGCATCCAGCAGATTGTATTTATAGCGGCCACGAAATTCGGCCAGCATTTCGGCGACCTTGCTGACCTCCGGCGTAACCAGATTGGTCCAGATTTGGCCGTTTTCAGCCGTTACGCTGGCCGGGATGATGCCATCGGCATAGACATTGTCGCCGCTATGAATGAAGAAGTCCGGCTCGACCTGACGCATGGCTTCATAGATTTTCATGCCGCCGAAACTTTCGTTGATGCCCCAGCTCTGGCCCGCGGTATCGCCACCCCAAACGAAACGAATGCTTTCGTCTTTGCCCAGGGTATGAAAATGGCCAGTGACCGGTTCGCTTTTGCCGCGAGCATTGGTCAAATCTTCGAACCAGACTTTAATGAAAACGTCCTCGCCTTCCGGCAAACCGGTCAAATCCTGCCGGGCGGTAAAATCGCTGCCTTCCAGCGCGTATGGGCCACGGATGGTGACGGCGTCGGTGAATTGCTCATCGAAGGCATATTCAACATACATCCTGGATTCACGGTCGGCGCGGCTCCAGATCACCGCCCGACCCGGCGCCAGATCGCCGATCTGAATGCCTTGTTCCATCAGCGGCACGTTGCCTGTTTCGGCACGGGCGTTAACGGATAACGTCAGCAATTCGACAATGGCCAGCTTCAAAACACTGGAACGTAAAAAGTAGCTCGGTCCTTTACTACGCATGGCGATAACTCCAAGGCTAAGTGAACGAAGCTAGGCTAAGTGAATGGAGTCAGGATTATGGGCAGCGGTATGTGACAGGATGATTAGTGCTGAATGGCAGGATGATTAAGAACTTATCCATAAATAGCATTTACGGCCTGCGGGATTTTTCTATAGGCGATGATGGCTGCGGCCAAATGGTTGAGTCCGAGGAAACTGCGTTCAAGTTTTTCGTATCGCACAAACAGTTTTCGGAAGCGGTTGAACCAACTATGTGCCACCTCCACAACCCATCGCCGCGCTTTCTTTGTGGGGTCTCGGCGTTTTGTCGCGGACTTCCTGGCCGCGGCCTTTGACGTGGGGAATCTAGCCGTGGGCCTGGATGACGCCCGGAGCTGGAGCGCCGGTATAGCCCGTGTCGGCGCACAGATGTTTGCTACGCCGCAGGGGTGTCGCCGGGCGTGTGAGCATGAGGGCATCCAGCACCGGCTCCAGTTGACTGACGTCATGTCGGTCAGCTCCGGTCACGACCAGCGACAGCGGGACGCCACGACCGTCTACCGGCAGATGTCGCTTGTAGCCATTTTTTCCCCGATCCGCCGGATTGGGGAAGACGTCGCCGAGCTGCCCTTCGTCGCAATGTTTTCAGTAGTGACCCATAAAAAAGGCCGCCTGTTAGAGCGGCCTTGCGCTGGCTCCGGACAGGTCGTCCGGGTTCAGACTACTTGCTCTTGCTGGTCATGTAGTCGACCGCTGCCTTGATCTCCGCGTCCGAGCAGTCCATGCACAGGCCTTTGGGTGGCATGCCCCTGATACCGTTGATGGCGTTGGCATAGAGAGTGTCCATGCCCTGCCCGATCCGCGGTGCCCAGTCGCTGGCGGAACCGATCTTGGGTGCGCCGCCGACACCGGAGGCATGACAGACCGTACATTTGGCCTGAAACACCTCTTCGCCGGACCGTGCGGCACCGCTGGCTGCCGGTGCTGCCGCGCCCTGTTTGACGATTTCACCCTCGGGTGCGATACGTTCGGCGATCTGGGCCTGGACATCGGGTGGCGGTGCGCCCTTGTCTTTTGAACCACAGGCGACCAGCGCCGAACCCATACCCAGCCCCAGTACGACCAAGGCTGACACGCCAAGGATTTTCTTCATCGCCCAATCTCCATTGCTGCACAGGAAGCGCGAACGCGCCGGCGCATTATAGTCGTTCGCCTTTCGAGGTACATGACCCGGGGCAAGTTCTGCTAACATGCGCGCCCGCCGGCGCGAAGGCGCTGGCGATCGTCACGCAGTAAGCAGTAACAAGTGCCGCACCCGTAGCTCAGCTGGGCGAGCGGGGCGTAGTATGGCAAGCACTGCTTGCCGCCCGGCGAACGCCACCGATCTGTGATCGGTGGCCGGGACTGAGTGTCAGCAGGCACTGCGCCGGTCAACGAAGTAACAAATTTTGCACCCGTAGGTCAGCTGGGTGAGCCGGGCGTAGTATGGCAAGCACAGCTTGCCGCCCGGCGAACGCCACCGATCTGTGATCGGTGGCCGGGACTGAGTGTCAGCAGGCACTGCGCCGGTCAACGAAGTAACAAGTTTTGCACCCGTAGCTCAGCTGGGTGAGCCGGGCGTAGTATGGCAAGCACAGCTTGCCGCCCGGCGAACGCCACCGATCTGTGATCGGTGGCCGGGACTGAGTGTCAGCAGGCACTGCGCCGGTCAACGAAGTAACAAGTTTTGCACCCGTAGCTCAGCTGGGTGAGCCGGGCGTAGTATGGCAAGCACAGCTTGCCGCCCGGCGAACGCCACCGATCTGTGATCGGTGGCCGGGACTGAGTGTCAGCAGGCACTGCGCCGGTCAACGAAGTAACAAGTTTTGCACCCGTAGCTCAGCTGGATAGAGCGCTGCCCTCCGGAGGCAGAGGTCAGAGGTTCGAATCCTCTCGGGTGCGCCAGCTTTTCTTCTCTTTCAGCCGTGACCTTCCTGTCATGACAGGAAGGTCAGTCCGTCCCCCAGGCCGGAAGACCTGTTTTACCCTCGAAAAGCTGTTCGGGCGAACGGCCCGATTGCGCTGAGCATCGCTTACTCCACGGCCTTTTGCGGATACCCGAACAAGCCGCGATTGCGGATCAGCTCTGCCACCACCGGCGGCACCTGTCTGGCCCAGCCCGGCGCGTCGGCGCGCAACGCCGGCAACACCTGGCGCCAGTCGATGTCGACCACCTCCGGGTTGATGCCGGGCAGCGGCAGGATGCGGCCGTGCTCCTGCAAGTGACGGTAGATGTGGTGCACCGCAGGGTCCGGTATGAAGTCGTCCGCGGTGATCAGGCTGCCATCGCTCGCTCTGCCGGGATACACGTACATCGAGGTCTGATCGCAAAACAGCCGGCCAAACGCCTCCAGGATGCCGCCTTCGAGGCTGGAGTAAAACTCCGGATTGAAGATATCGCGCAGATTGTCCAGCCGCACCACGATGCCGATGCGACCCTGGGTATAGCGGCGCAGAAACGCGCGCAAGCGAAAATAGCGCAGATAATCGGATACCAGCACATGGTAGCCGAGCGCGGTCAGGGTATCGACGCGGGCCAGGAAGTCCGCGTTGTCGACGTGGACGCCGTCCTCCATGACGGTTGCCATGGTCATCTCGGCGACCGGCAGTACGTCCTCGCTGTGGCCGTCAAAGGTGGCGAGACCGGCGCGGAACATGTCCTCATGGCGGCGTGTTGCCGGGCGGAAGTTCGAGCGCACTGCCAGTACATCCTTGCGGTGCAGCGCTTCGCCCGGCTGCACCACCTGCCCGTCGGGATCGAACATGATCGCCCGCGTCAGCCAGCTGCGGATCAGGTGCAGGTTGAGCAGCCGGTTTTCACAGCCGGCGAACGCCGGGCCGCGGAACTCGATCATGTCGATCTCGATGCGGTCCGAACCGGCGCTGGCGCCACCGGACAGATCATCGGCGAGACTTTCGATGAGCTTCTCCGGCGCGCCGGCATGGTGGAAGGCACCGTAAATCAGGTTGACGCCCAGTACGCCGAGCGCCTCCTGCTGGGCGCGTGTGTCCTGATCCAGCATGCGGACGTGGAGCACGATGTCGTTGGGCGGCCCCTGGGGTACGAGCTGGAGGCGCACGCCGAGCCAGCCGTGGCACTCCTGGCGGTGCTTGAAACCCTGCGCCGCGACCGTGGCGGCATAGGCAAAAAAAGTGGTTTCGACCTCGCGGCGACCTTCCAGGCGCTCGATCAGCAGGCCGAACTCATGGTCCAGCATGCGTACCAGGCGCGTGCGGCTCACATAGCGGCCGCCCGGGGCGCGGCCATAGATGGCGTCGGAGAAGGTCATGTCGTAGGCCGACATGGTCTTGGCCACGGTGCCGGCGGCGCCACCGGCGCGGAAAAAATAGCGGGCGGCTTCCTGGCCGGCGCCGATTTCGACGATGCTGCCGTACTGCGCCGGGTTGAGGTTGACCGCCAGAGCCTTCTGTATCGCGCCTGAAGCGTCGCTCAGCGCGCCATCGCCGACGGGTGGTGAACTATCCATTCATAAATCTCCGGTGTGGGTGGCGGCCGCGAACGGTCGCGGCACCCGGGTAAAAATACAGCGGTTGTGGTTGTTGCCGATCTCGATCCGCGCGATGGCGTTCACGGTCATCCGTAACTACCGGCACGTGCGGCAAGTCCCGTGCCGGGTTGATCCTTGCGCTACCCCGCGGCTTCCAGGGCGTCCCGGAGTTGGTCGTCAGCGGGAGGGTGGTGGCACTGCCGCAGGAAAGCATACACACTCAGACCACGGTAGTGAGCGGTCGCCAGCGCCTATCGAACGCGGGCGTCATTTCGGCGGCCTTCCGCGTCAGTCTTTCCGCCGCGTCCAGAATTTCCGCTCCCGGGAGCAACGCCCAGGCGTCCGCCGCCACGCCCGGCGCCTGGGCTAACAGATCTTCGGGTCGTTCGTGCGGGGCGTTTCGTGTCGGCAATGCCCGGATTTGGCGCACAGGCTCGTCACAAGCCCATCGGCCACGTCGTCCATACAGCCGCACGATTCCGTAACCGCAGCCTATCTTGTCGGCCCGGACAGGGTTGCCGCTGGTGGTGTCGATCGACTGCACCCTGTTCCCGAACGCTCACCCAGGGCGGGGATGTTGCGTTCCAGCACATGGCGCACACCCGGTTCTCCGCTATCGCGCCATGGTTTCCCGGTAGCCGTTCATCGGGTTCGTCCGCGCATCCGGAGCCATTTGCCACAGGCCAGCCTTGCGGAACGCTTCCTCCTGGTGCTGGCGGTCGGCATGGTTTTGATACCCGTTGTCGCACAAAATCTTCCGCCGAAAATGTCGGGCTGATTCGGCGGACCTCAGCGACCTGTCGTTGGACATGTTGACGAAGGGCAGCACCTCGATTGAATCAGATCGAGGTCGAGCCGGCGCGGTTTCAGAGCGCCGCGCCGGGAATCACGATCTGCTCCGCCATCCGGTGGATCTCGCGGTACAGCGGTTCCGGGTCTGCCGTCAGCGCGAACAGGATCACCTGGTCGACACCGGCATCGCGATAGCGTTTCAGCATGTCGAGGTCGCAGGGCGCGCCGTAGGGCGATACCGCGACCTGGATGTCCTTCAGCGAGCGTCCTTCCGCTTTCAGCAATTCGCTGAGTTGCTTGAGATGCGCAGGTACGTCCGGCGGTAACAGTTTGACGCCGTACCAGCCTTGGCCGAAACGGGCGACGCGGGTCAGCGCGGCCTTGCTCTCGCCGCCGAACCAGAGCGGTGGATAGGGTTTCTGTACGGGTTTGGGGCCTTGCACGCAGGGCGGCAGGTTGTAGAACTCGCCGCTGTAGCTGGAGGTTTCGTCGCACCACAGCGTTTGCAACACCTTGATGTAGTCGGCAGCGCGCGCGCCGCGGCGTTCGAAAGGTACGTTGAGCGCGGCGAATTCCTCGGCCAGCCAGCCGACGCCGATGCCGATGTCGAGACGTCCGCCGGAGATCACATCCACATCCGCCGCCTGCTTGGCGAAATACACCGGGTTGCGCTGCGGCAGGATGGTGATGCCGGTAGCGAGGCGCAGGCGGCTGGTGTGGCCGGCGAGAAAGGCCAGCGCGGTGAAGGGTTCCAGCGGCACATGGTGTGGATCGAGGGGCACCTTGCCGTTGTCGGCGTAGGGATAGGGCGAAGCGTAGTTTTCGAACAGCAGCACATGTTCGGGCATCCAGAATGAATGGAAGCCCGCGTCCTCCACCAGTCTGGCGGTCTTCATCATGTGTGCCGCGGTGGCGGACTGGCCGGCAAAGACACCCTGCAAACCGATTTTCATGTTGTTCTCCTTATCGTGTTTTGTTGTGGAAAATTTCTCGCACCGGCGCACCGGCCATTTTGCGCAGTTTGCTCCGGTCGTCAGTGAATACGTCGTTTCGGTGCCGCTGGGCCCGCTACTGCGGAACTGTGCACCGGGCCGGCATGATGAAGAATCATCCTGTAGACGCCGTTTTCCAGCGCAAAACCATTGGTTGCCACCAGCGCCGCGTCCTGCTGGGCCTTGCTCCATTCGTAGCAGGTGAGCAGTGCGACATCGCCGAAGTGGAGCACGGTTTCAATCCGATGTTCCAGAATGGGCGAGCGCGGATTGGCAAGAATGTGGTGCCAGCTCGCGAGTATCTGTTCGCGAGTTGCCAGCGGCGCGGCGCCCGGATGAATGCACAGGACCGGCAGTCGCAGCGCCCACACGCGATCCATGGCGGCGAGGTCCCGGTCCAGAAACGCCTGGTAGAAGGCCGCGTTGGCGAAATGGAGTGCGTCGTCGTTCACGGTTCTGTCAGCCTCCGTTCAGCGCGAGCCGGTTCCGGCGCCGCACGGCAAGCCAGTCGTCCATCAGCCAGCGCAGGCCGTGGGAGACGGCTGCCTGGCGCACCCGCTCACGACCTTGCGGCAGATTCAGCCGTTGTGCCTGGCACCCGCTGGCATCGGCTTTCGCCATCCACACGGTGCCGACCGGTTTTTCGTCGCTGCCGCCGTCGGGGCCTGCGACGCCGGTAAAACTGAGGGCGAGGTCGGCCCGGAAGCGCGCGCGCGCGCCGCTGGCCATCTGGCGCGCAACGGGTTCCGACACCGCGCCGTGCGTGGCCAGATCCGCTGCCGAGACGCCCAGCAACTCCTCTTTCACGGCGTTGGCGTAGGACACCACTCCGCCGACGAAGTAGGCCGACGAGCCGGGCACATCGGTAACGATTTTTGCGGCCAGCCCGCCGGTGCAGGATTCGGCAAGCGCGAGCGTTGCGCCGCATTCCCGCATGAAGCGCGCGAATAGCTCGACGGTGGATTCGCCGGAAAAGTCGACCAGAAATGCACCCATGTGTTCGGCGGCAAAGGCACACAGCGCTCGCGCCTTGTCGGCGGCTGGCTGGTACAGCTTCACTTCGATTTCCGGAAAATCCTGACGAAAACTCACCGGCCCCCAGACTTTCGACCAGGGTTCGAGCAATTCCGATAAATGCGATTCGCCGGCGCCGAGAAAACGGATGAACAGGTTTTCCTCGGGCGCGCCTTGCAATGGCGCGATCTGATCGAGATGGGCGATCAACATGGGTTGCAGCTCGCGCGGCGGACCGGGCAGCGCGACGATGGTTTTGCGCAGGCCGTTGCGCTCGAAACTCAGGCTGAAGCCGGGCGCGGTGCCGTTGAGGTTGGGCAGCACGGTCGCGCCAACGGGAAACATCGCCTGCTTGCGATTGTTCGCGGTGGTTTCCAGATTGTATTTTTGAAACAGTGCGACAATGGCCTGCCAGCTCGGCTCATGAAAAAAAGTGCCAACGCCGGCCACTTCGGCGGCCACTTCGGTGGTGAGGTCGTCGTCGGTCGGCCCCAGTCCACCGCTGATGAACAGGCAGTCGGCGCGGTCGAGCGCGGTACGCATCACGAAGGCAAGGTCCTCGCGGCGGTCGCCCGCGGTCATCATCAATTGCACGGCAAATCCGCGCTCGCCGAGGGTAGTGGCGAGAAAGTGATTGTTGGCATCGAAAATTTCTCCGCGCAGCACTTCTTCGCCGGTGCTCACCAGACAGGCAGTGGTTTTTTTCGTGGTCATGAATTACTCCAGCACAGTTGCAGCCAGGCGGAAATATCGGCGATCTCCTGCGCGCAGACTTCGTGAGCCATGGGATAGGTTCGGTAAGCGGGCGCATAACCCAGCTCGCGCAGCGCGGCGACGGTGCGCTGGCCCATCAGCTCCGGCACCATGGGGTCGTGGCTGCCGTGCAGCACCAGAATCGGCAGGTTCCGGTTGGCTGCATGGGGGACGATGGTTTTGTGAGTCGCGAAATAGGTCGACATCGCCAGCAAGCCCGCGAGGGGTTCGGGATAGGTGAGGGCGGTTTGCAGTGCCACCGCGCCACCCTGGGAAAAACCGGCGAGTACGATGCGTCGGGTATCCACGCCGCGCGCCGCTTCCCGCTTGATCAAGGCCGCAATTGCATCGGCGGAGGCCAGCAACTGGCGGTTGTCGATCTGTCGATCAATGTCGAGCGCCAGAATGTCGTACCAGGCCGGCATCCGCAGGCCCCCGTTGATGGTGACGGGAATGGTCGGTGCGTGAGGGAACACGAAGCGCACCGCAAGGCTCGCCGGCAATTTGAGCTCGGGCACGATGGGCGCGAAATCGTGGCCGTCGGCGCCCAGGCCGTGGAGCCAGATGACGGCGGCGTCGGCGGGTCCGACGGCCTTTTGCGGCTCGATCTCGATACAGGGCAGCAGTTTCATTGCGCGGCCCCGGTTGCGGCGGTCAGATGTGGGCGGATGATGTCGGCGAAGCTGTTCAGCACACTCAGGGTCAGACCCCAGATCACATGATCGCGAAACTGAATGCCGGGAAAGGTCATGGCCACGCCGTCGATGGGATAAGCGAGTTCGGTGGCGGCGCTCGCGGCGAACAGGTGGCGCAGCGGTACCCAGAAGACATCGGCCACTTCATGGGCGTGGCTGGCGAGGTCCAGCGTCTCGCCGCCGGTCCCGATGTAGTAGACGAAGGGCGACAGTGTGAGACTGTTTGCGGTTTCCGGACGCACCACCTCGCGCACGGGGAGGGGACCGATGCGGTGATCGGCGGCGAGGCTGAGACCGATTTCTTCCCAGGTTTCGCGCTCGGCGACTTCGTGCGCATCGCGGTCGTCGCTGCCCGCGCGTCCGCCCGGAAACGCGACCTGGCCCGACCAGGGGTCGCCGGCGCGCTCGGCGCGGCGGATGAAACAGACTTCGAGATCATTGTCGCCGTCGGCCAGAATCATGGCGACGGCCGCCTGCGTCGGCGCGGGCTCGAACGCGGCGGGCAGGTGCGCGCGGCGTTGCAGTGCGGTGCGGATCTGATCGATGGTAATCACGGTGCCTCGTTGGATTTTCGTCGTGGAACGCAGCGGCTCGTCAGTGAGCCGGCAATGGGTGAAGTATGTGGACGGCGCCCGGCTCAGCCCGCCAGCACGCCTCCCGCCACCAGCCGCTCGATGGTCGCTGCGTCATAGCCGGCTTGGCGCAGCACATCGCGGCCGTCGGCGCCCAGTTCCGGACCCAGCCGGGCCGGCACTTTGGGTGCATCCCGGAGCGAGAACGGGCTGTTGACGGCCTGGCGGCGGCCGTGGGTATGACCTTCGACCGCAACCAGCATGTCGTTCTCCAGGGCCTGGGGATCGTTGGCGACTTCTTCCAGGGTTGCGACCAGACTGAAGGTTACCTGGTGCGCCATCAGCCGAGCGCTCCAATAGGCGTAATCCCGGCTCCGGAAGACCTCATCGAGAATGGCCGCCAGCGCCGCGCCATTGGCCTGGCGCGCGGTTTTTTCCGCAAAGCGCGGGTCGGTCAGCAGGTCGGCGCGGTCGATGGCCTGGGTGAACGGCGGCCAGTTCTTGTCTTCCTGCAGCACGATGATCGACAGCCAGCGGTCGTCGGCGGTGCGGTACTGGTTGAGCAGCGCGTTGCGTGGCGCCAGGCGGCTGGAGCGCTGAAAGGGCGCGGTGCCGGCGAGCACGCCGGCCAGCATGGAGGACGCGGCCCACAGCCCGTTGGCCATCAGGCTGGTGGAGACCTTGGTGCCCGTGCCGGTGCGCTCGCGGCGATACAGCGCGGTCATCACGCCGGCGAACATGGTCATCGCGCTGGGGTGATCGCCCATCGCGGCGGCGGGCAGGGTGGGATCGGCGTCCGCGGTGCGCACGATGTCCATCAGGCCGGTACGGGCCCAGTAGGCATTGCCGTCGAAGCCCGGCTTGTCGGCGTCGGCGCCGTTTTCGCCGTAGCCGGTGATCTGGCCATAGATCAGGCGCGGGTTGATGTTCTTGAGGTCTTCGTAGGTGATTTTCAGACTCGCCAGCACCTTGGGCGGAAAGTTGGTCACCAGCACATCGGCCTGACCCACCAGCGCGAGCAGTGCGGCGCGGCCGTCGGGGTGCTTGAGGTCGAGCACGATGCTGCGTTTGTTGCGGTTGTCCTGCTGCCACATGTAGGCGAAATCCAGGGGCATGAAGGGTGGCGACTGGTGGGCGTAGCGGAACGGATCGCCGATGTCCGGCGCCTCGACCTTGATCACGTCGGCGCCGAAGTCTCCCATGATCGCGGTGCTGCCCGGGCCGAAGACAAAGGTCGCCAGTTCGATAACCTTGATACCACTCA
Source organism: uncultured Gammaproteobacteria bacterium (assembly GCA_963708735.1). Taxonomy (GTDB): domain Bacteria; phylum Pseudomonadota; class Gammaproteobacteria; order Pseudomonadales; family Porticoccaceae; genus JAGPUQ01. The sequence continues at coordinate 17,111 of CAVPTW010000026.1, read as the reverse complement.
AAATCGCTGCATGATCGGACATGGGTAAGTTCTCTCGCGGAACGGAAGTTATTGTTTGGTCCGATCTTACACCGCCCGGGCACGGGGACAAGGCACCGCGGTGCACTCTGGCTGGCAACCGGCACCTGCGGCATCCCGAAGTCGACGCCCCGTCACCGCTGCCGGCGTGATAGGCTCGAACCCTGGCCGCCGCCATCGGGTGTATGGCGTATTTCACTGCGGAGGGAGAGGTCCCGTGAAGGTTCAGCAACAGATCGAAGCCAAATTGCGCACGGCCTTCGCACCCCGGGTGGTGCGCGTCGAGAACGAAAGTCACCGGCACAATGTGCCGGCGGGCGCCGAGTCTCATTTCAAGGTCACGCTGGTGGCCGACCGCTTTGCGCCACTGTCTCGGGTTCAGCGTCACCGGCTGGTGTACCAGGTGCTGGCCGAGGAACTGGCGGGGCCGGTGCATGCCCTGGCCCTGCATACCTATGCGCCGGCGGAGTGGGGCGAGCGCGAGCAGCCCCCGGCATCGCCGCCGTGCCTGGGCGGCGACGGCTAGCTGCGGCCCGCACTACCCGCGGCGGTGGGCAGCGTCCCGACCGGTTCTCCATCGTACTTAATCTGGATCAAGTCGCCCGGTGATACGCACCTAATCTGCATCAATACCCGGCGTCCTTCCGGCTGCTGCAATGGCGTCACCGATCCGTTGTAGAGGGGAAGCAAGATGAAGCAGCGCAACGTACTGGCGCTGGCCGTGGCCGGGGCACTTGCCGCGACTGCGGCTGGAGAGGCACGGGCGTATCAGGCTGGGGATCTGATCCTGCGCGCGGGCGTGGCCTCGGTGCAGCCCAACGAAAGCAGCGACCCGCTGGCGCTCAATGGCACCAAGTTGCCGGGCACCGGAGCGGGAATCGATAACAACGAGCAGCTGGGCCTGACGCTCACCTATATGTTCACGCCCCAGTGGGGTGTCGGTGTGCTGGCGGCGACGCCTTTCGAACACAATATCAAGGCCAAGGGTGTGGGTGTGGATGCCGGCTCCATCAAACACCTGCCGCCCACGGTAACCCTGCAATACTTTCCCCTCGGGGCCACATCGCGCTGGCAGCCCTACGTGGGGGTGGGCGTTAACTACACCCTGTTCTTTGACGAGAAGGTTGATGGTCAGTTGAAGGGAATGTTCGGTCCCGGCGATTTGCATGTGGACAATTCCTGGGGTTGGGCGGGACAGGCCGGACTCGATTATCAGATCGACGACCACTGGCAGGTCAACGCGGCGGTGTGGTATCTGGATATCAGTACCGACGCCACCTTCAAATTTGCCGACAATCGCATCACCACCGGGGTCGATGTCGATCCCTGGGTCTACATGCTGGGGGTGGGTTACCGGTTCTGACCCGGTTCCGCCGCCTTGGTGTCGGGCCGGTCACTGCGGCCGGCCCGGTTTCGTTTTGTGTGGCAGTTCCTGATCAACAGCGAATCATCCGATGGCGCTAACGCCGCTCGGTGCCGCGCGCAATGCCGGCCCGGCGGCGCCCGGTAAAATTCATCCGCGTGACCGGCATCTGTGCTAAACAGTCCGCTGCCCGGCGCGACCTGCCGCGGTACCCCGCCATCGAGGAGCCCGCGATGAAGCAGCAAATTTTCGGTTTTGATGCCTACGCACCCGCCGAGATCGCCGAGCGGGTGCAGAAGGTCTGCGTCATCAAGGCGCACATGCCGCTGCTCACTATGTGGATGCTGGCGATACTCGCCGGTGCGTTCATCGGCCTCGGCGCGCTCTTTTTCACGCTCGTGGTCAGTGACCACAGTCTGGGCTTTGCGAGTTCCCGCGTGCTCGGCGGCGTCTGCTTCTCCCTGGGACTGATTCTGGTAGTGGTGGCCGGTGCCGAATTGTTCACCGGCAACAATCTGCTGGTCATGGCCTGGGCCGAGGGCTGCCTCTCCACCCGCGATGTGCTGCGCGACTGGGCCATCGTCGGTGCCGGAAATTTTGTCGGCGCCGTCGGACTGGCGGTGATCGTTTATCTGTCCGGATACGGCGCGCTCAATCAGGGCGAGGTCGCACGCACCGCCGTGCAGATCGCCGCAGCCAAGTGCGCGCTGCCGTTCTGGGAGACGTTTTTCCGCGGTGTGCTGTGCAACGTGCTCGTGTGCATGGCGGTCTGGATGGCGATGGCGGGGCGCAGCGTGGTCGACAAGGCGGTTGCGATCATCTTTCCCATCGCGGCGTTTGTCGCCGCCGGGTTCGAGCACAGCGTCGCCAATATGTATTTCATTCCCCTGGGCATGCTGCTGCGCGATGGCCTGACGACGGCTGTGCCCGGCGCCGAACTCATCGGCGGGATCGGCATGATCCGCAATCTGGTCCCGGTGATTCTCGGCAACCTGATGGGCGGCAGCGTGCTGGTCGCGCTGGTCTACCACCTGATCTACCGACGCGGCGCCATGCGCTTGCCGCCCGGGTAATCTCGCCGCCAAGCCACTGTCGCCAGAAGTGGCATTTTCGCCCTGGCAGTTTGTTGAAAAAAATCTGGCGGGACAGCCAGATGCGGGGTGAAAGGAGCGGGCACCGCGAACCACGCTTGCGGTTGACAAATGACAGGGCGGCACCCAAGAATTGCCCGGCCGGATTTCCGTTGCATATCACCACACCACCAGGGACACCGCGATGAAGAAAATCCATATTGCGAATCTATTGACAGGACTCATGGGTAGCGCCAGTGCGATGGCGCAGACCGTTTTGACACCGGTGTCCGCGCCGACGCTTGGGGAAGCCGGGCTCGCCCTGCTGATGGTCGCCGTGGGTATCGCAGGCGGTTTTCTCGCCCGCCGCAAGAAATAACCGGAAGTCCTTCAGCACGGCGTCGGACTGTCGGGTTGCATTTGAGCGGAGCCGCTATCTGACCCGGTGCTGGCGCTGTTGCGCGGCGCGTATTTCGGAACCCTGTTCGGCGGTTTTTTTCTTTTTCCCGTTGTGGGAAGGCGGCGCGCCGCCCATTGCCTTCGTCAGTGCGGCGGCTCGGCGCAGACATGTTCTGCGCAACCTCGGCATGCTCGGACTCGTTGTGCTGATCGCCGACCTCGTCGTGGGCGGCTGGCTCCTCGGTACCGTGAACCGGATAGGCGCGGTGTCGCCTGGCCTGCTTTCGCGCTTCAATCTCGCGTGGCCGGTATTGCTCGCGATTGGCATCCTTGCGATCGATCTGTTCGCCTATTGGTGGCACCGGGTGTGCCATGCCACCCCCTGGTTGTGGAGACTGCATCGGGTCCACCACAGCGACACCCATCTCGATGCCACCACGGGCGCACGCGCTCACGCGTTTGAAACATCGCTCGAAATCGTGGTGCTGGTGGGGCGATGCTGCTGGCGGGAATGTGCGTCACCCCTTTGTGGCGGGCCTGACAATGCGCCGGGGGCAATGCGCCGGGGACAATGCGCCGGGGACAATGCTTCCCACGTTCAACCCTTGGGCAGCGCCAGGATCGCCGCGGTTGACAGGGTCTCGGTGTATTGGCGCAAGCCAGCTTCCCGTCGTTTGATGGCGATGACGGACATGCGGTCCGCCAGTTCATTGCCTTCTATACCGGCATGACCGGCCACATGCAGCACCCGGATGCGGTCGGCGATCTCGACATAGAGCGCATGGGCCGCCTGAATCAGGTCGAGATTCATGATCGCGCCGCCCTTGCGCTTCCAGCCCTTTGCCTTCCACCCGAAGGCCCAGTTCGTGACGCATTCAATGGCGTATCTCGAGTCGCAGAGGATCGCCACGCTGTGGCCACTCGCGATGAACCTGTTGGCAAACACCAGTGCATGGTAGAGGCCCAGCAGCTCTGCCGTGTTGTTGGTGCCGGCGGGGTTGTAGAGGCCATACCACAGCTGATCCAGCGCGCCACTTTTGTAGACGGCTATGCCGGTGCCGGCCTGCCCCGGGTTGGGGTCGCAGGCGCCGTCGCAGTAAATTTCGATGTCGGCAATGGACCGTTTCCCGGTCGCAGCAACTTTTGCCCGGGGTGAAGCCGGTTTCCGGACTGTTGCCGGTTTGTCCTGAGCGTAGGCTTCTTCGGCAAGCGCCAGGGTGGGGAACGATTTGAACTTCGCGCCGGGAAAGCCCTTGATCTGTCTTTCGGCTTCCGGCCAAGTCGAATAGATGCCTGGGGTTTTCCCGACCCAGACGACGTAATATTTTTTCGGTGGCACGGCAATGACCTTGAGTAAAAAACGCAGGAAAGAACTCTGCCCAGCACTGGGTTCACAGGGGGGCGCGCCAGCGTAGCCACGGTGACGGGCTGGTGATGCCTGCGGATTATCGCGTTTCCCGACGATCCCTGTGGGGACGCCCGTCCGCCAGGGGTGACCCGATCCCATCCTCCTCCTGTGTCGCGGCGCGCGATCGGCGATGTCTGTCGTGGTGTCGAAATGGCGTAATATCGGTAAGCCAATGCGCCGCGCACAGCGACCCGACCCCGATAAACGAACGGGCGCGACACCGGCCAACCTGCATGAGCCGAAACATTCGGGCGCCCGGGCGCCGGGTTGACATTCGGCTGACTCGAATAATGAGCCGGCAATACGACCGACACGGGATGACAGCATGAAATTCAGTTTCACCGATGAACAGGAGCAGATCCGCGCCATGGTGCGGCGATTTCTCGCCGAGCAGTCGCCGACCACGGAAATCCGCCGCCTGATGGCCACCGACCACGGCTGGGAGCCTGATACCTGGCAGCGGCTGAGCGGCGAGCTCGGGCTCACCAGTGTGCATATTCCCGAGGACTACGGCGGCCAGGGTCTCGGCTTTGTCGAGCTGGCCATCGTGCTCGAGGAAATGGGTCGCGCCCTGTTGTGCGCGCCTTATTTTGCCTCGGTGGTGCTCGCGGCCAACGCCATCCTCAACGCAGGTAGCGAAGACCAGAAGCACGAATTGCTGCCGGGGATTGCCGCGGGCGAGACCGTGGCGACACTGGCCTTCACCGAGAATAACGGCCGCTGGGACAGCGCCGGGGTAGCGCTGACGGCGACTCCAGTCGGTGGCAGCTACCGGCTGTCCGGCGTCAAGAGCTTCGTGCTCGACGGGCATACGGCGGACTTGATCATCGTGCTGGCGCGCGCCCCGGGCAGCAGTGGCGACAGCGGTTTGTCATTTTTCAGCGTGCGCGGCGACGCCGCCGGACTCGACCGACGGCTGCTCAAATCCGTTGACAGCACCCGCAAGCTGGCACGCCTGACTTTCAACGATGTGCGCGGGGAATTGCTGGGTGACCTGGGCGCTGCCGCCGCGCCCTTCGCCAGAACCCTGGATCAGGCCGCGGTCTGCCTCGCCAACGAGATGGTCGGCGGCGCCGACCAATTGCGGCAGTCTGCCCTCGACTACGTGATGATGCGGGTGCAATTTGGCCGCCCCATCGCCAGTTTTCAGGCGATCAAGCACAAATGTGCCGATATGCTGGTCGACGTCGAACTGGCCAAATCGGCCGCCTACTATGCCGCCGAGGCAGCGGCGGAAAGTGACCCGGAGCTGCCCGCCCTGGCGTCGCTGGCCAAGGCCTGTGCGGCAGACGCCTTCATGCAGACCGCCCGGGAAACCATTCAGCTGCACGGCGGCATCGGCTTCACCTGGGATAACGACACCCATCTGTGGTTCAAGCGCGCCAAGAGCTCCGAGGTGTTTCTGGGCAGTCCGAGTTACCACCGCGAACTGCTGATGCAGCGCTGGAACGTGTGAGAGGCGAGGCAAATACCATGAGTCAACCAACGCAAGAAACCGTCCGCGCCGAGGCGCGCGCCTGGCTGGAGGCCAACTGGGATCCCGATCTCGATCTCAAGACCTGGCGCGCCAAATTGGTCGATAGCGGCTGGGGCATGCCGGCCTGGCCGCAAGAGTGGCACGGCAAGGGGCTGTCCGCGGCGCTGGCCGCCGTCGTCGACAAGGAGTTCCGCGCCATCGGCGCCATCGGCGTCGCCCGCAGCGGCCCGCGCATGCTCGCGGCCGCCACGCTGCTGGAGCACGGCTCGGATTTTCTCAAGGAAAAATTCCTGCGCCGCATCCTGACCGGCGAAGACCACTGGTGCCAGTTGTTCAGCGAACCGGGCAGCGGTTCGGATCTGGCCGGCGCCATGACCAGGGCCGACTTCAAGGACGGCCGGTGGATCGTCAACGGCCAGAAGGTCTGGACCACCAGCGCCCATCACGCGCAATACGGATTCCTGCTCGCGCGCACCGACTGGGATGTGCCCAAGCATCAGGGTCTGTCCTATTTCATCATCGAGATGGAACAACCCGGCGTGCTGGTGCAGCCGCTGCGCCAGATGAACGGCCACGCCTCCTTCAATCAGGTGTTCTTCACCGACGCGGTGGTGCCGGCCGAATACCTGGTCGGCAAGCTTGGCGAAGGCTGGAAGGTGGCGACCACCACCCTGATGCACGAGCGCCGCGCCGCCGCCGAGGGCATGGCGTCCGGGCCGCAGAGCGCCCAACGGGTGGGGCGGGCCTACGACCAGGAGCGCGCCGAATTCGCGATCACCATGGAGCCCTACACCTGGTATCCGCAGCGCGCCGGCCGCCCCGATCTGGTCATCGAACGCGCCCAGGCCACGGGCCGCAATACCGATCCGGTGGTGCGTCAGGAAATCGCCAAACTGCTCACCCTGCACCGGGCCGCGCACTGGACCCAGCGCCGCGCCCGCGCCGCCCAGCAACTGGGGCGCCCGCCGGGGCCGGAGGGTTCACTGGGCAAGCTGGTGGGCAGCCATGTGGCCCGCGCGTCGGCCCATGTGCACACGCTGATCAGCGGGGCGGATGCCATGCTGACCGGCAGCGACAGCCCCATGAACGGCATCATCGCCGAGATTCTGGTGTCGACGCCGGCGGCGTCCATCGCCGGCGGCACCGACGAAATTCAGCGCAATATCATCGCCGAGCGCGTGCTCGGCATGCCCAAGGAACCCCTTACCGGCATGGATCGGCCGTTCAAGGATGTGCCGAAAAATACGGTGCAGCCGCGCGCGCGATGAGCGGGATCGGCGCTGTATTGATGGAAGCGTTTACGAAAACCTCGCCGCCGTGCCGCTGGCGGCTCGCGAAAGTGGGGAAGCCGCGCTGTCCGTGGGCAAATAGGCTCTTCAAGTGCTCGCTGAGGGTGCGAACGTCCACCGCGAACCGCTTGGCGATCGGCTTCCGAGTCTGTCAGGCCGCCAAATTCTCGTAACTGGCCTGATGCTCTACGCGCAGGCCTGGCCGGCACGGATCGGGAATTCGGCAGCGCTGTCGCGGATCAGCTTTTTGTTGCCATCGGTCATCGGAAGGCCCTCAGGCGCGTGAATGCCCGGTCTGCCACAGTGCCGAAAGCACCTCGGCCTGCTGCAGCACCGTCTGCACGGCGGCGTCCTGCAGGTCGGGCGGGTAGCCGTACTTGCGCAGGATGCGCTTGACCAGCACGCGCAGCCGCGCCCGGGCCGATTCGCGGTGCGCCCAGTCGACGGCGACGTTCTCGCGCAGGCTCACCAGCAGCTCGTGGGCGATCACGCGCAGGCTGGCGTCGCCCATCACCTGCACGGCGGATTCGTTTTCCGCCAGCGCGTCGTAGAAGGCGATCTCCTCATCGGACAGGCCCTGTTCCTCGCCGCGATTGCGCGCGGCGCGGATGTCCCGGGCCAGCTCGATCAGCTCCTGCAGCACCTCGGCGGTGGTGATGGCGTTGGCGTGGTAGCGGGCGATGGCGTCTTCCAGCCGTTCGGTGAAGGCGCGGGTCTCGACCACGTTGGTGCGGGTGCGCGAGCGGATGCTGTCACCCAGCAGCTTGCGCAATGCTTCCAGGGCCAGGTTCTTCTTCTCCATCTGCTGCACTTCGAGCAGGAACTCGTCGGACAGGATGGAGATGTCCGGCGTCTGGATACCGGCCGCGGCCAGGATGTCGACGATCTCGGTGGACACCACGGCGCGGCTGACGATCTGCTGGATGGCCAGCTCGCGATCCTGCCGGGTAGTGCCTGAACCGCCCGCCGTCTTGACCAGCGCGGCGCGGATGGCCTGGAAGAAGCCGACTTCCTCGCGGATGGCTCGCGCTTCATCCGAGCTCGCGGCCAGCGCGAAGGCCTTCGACAGCGCCAGCACGCCATCGGCAAAACGCCGCTGCGCCTGCTTCTTGGCCTCTGGCGTCTTCTCGGCCGCCGCCCACTGCTGCTGCCGGTCGAGTATCCATTCGATGGCGCCGGCCATCATCGCCAGCCGTTCGCCGGGCGTGCCGCCAAGGCCCGTGCGGTAGTCGAAGCCGTGGGTCGCTCCCGGCATCCTGCCTCCCGCGACACTGGCACTTCCCTGTGCGGCGAACATGTCGCGCACGATCTCGTACTTCTCCAGCAGCACCGCCACGGCCTCGCGCTCGTCGATGCCGGTCTTGTCCTGGTCGGGCCTGGAGTACTGCGCCAGCGCCGATTTCAGGTTCTGGGCGATGCCGATGTAGTCCACGATCAGGCCGGCCGGCTTGTCGCGGAACACGCGGTTGACGCGGGCGATGGCCTGCATCAGGCCGTGGCCGCGCATCGGCTTGTCGATGTACAGGGTGTGCAGGCTGGGCGCATCGAAGCCGGTCAGCCACATGTCGCGCACGATCACCAGCTGCAAGGGGTCGTTTGGGTCGCGAGCGCGCTTGGCCAGCAGGTCGCGGCGGGTCTTGTTGCCGATGTGCTGCTGGAACGAAGGCGGGTCAGACGCCGCGCCGGTCATCACGATCTTGATGCGGCCGGCGTTGTCGTCCGGGCTGTGCCAATCGGGGCGCAGCTTGATGATCTCGTCGTACAGCGCCACGCAGATGCGCCGGCTCATGCACACCACCATCGCCTTGCCATGGAGCGCCGCCACCCGGTCCTCGAAGTGCTGCACCAGGTCGGCGGCCACCAGCGCCAGGCGCTTGTCGCTGCCGACCAGCGCTTCCACCGTGCTCCACTTCTGCTTGGTGCGTTCGGCGCTGGGCTCGTCCTCGTCCTCCAGCAGCGCCTCGATCTCGGCGTCGATGCGCGGCTTCTCGTCCTCGTCCAGTTCGATGCGCGCAAGGCGCGATTCGTAGTAGATCGGCACCGTGGCGCCGTCTTCCACCGCGCGGCTGATGTCGTAGATGTCGATGTAGTGGCCGAACACCGCCGGGGTGTTCACGTCGGTGGCCTCGATCGGCGTGCCGGTGAAGCCGATGAAGGAGGCATTGGGCAGCGCGTCGCGCAGGTACTTGGCAAAGCCGTAGGCGATCTCGCCGGTTTGGCTCGCCACCTTGGCCTTGAAGCCGTACTGGCTGCGGTGCGCCTCGTCGGCGATGACCACGACGTTGGAGCGATCGGTCAAGACGGGCATTTGCCCGTCACCCTCACCCCCGGCCCCTCTCCCAGAGGGAGAGGGGAGTGCGGGAGAGAATTTCTGCAAGGTGGTGAAGATCACGCCGCCGGAAGCGCGATTCAGCAGGGTGCGCAGATGCTCGCGGTCCTGCGCCTGCACCGGCGTCTGGCGGAACAGGTCCCTGCACATAGCGAAGGTGGCAAAGAGCTGATCGTCCAGGTCGTTACGGTCGGTCAACACCACCAGCGTGGGATTGGCCATGCGCGTGTCGAACACCAGGAGGCCCGCGTAGAAGGCCATCAGCAGGCTCTTGCCGGAGCCCTGGGTGTGCCAGATCACGCCTGCCTTGTGGTCGCCCGCCGGTTGCTCCTTCACGCTGGGCAGCCCGTAGGCGGCCGGGTCTTCCGCTTGCCAGTTCGTGCGGCTCGCCCGCAGTGTCGAGATCACCGCCTTCTTGACCGCGTGGAACTGGTGGTAGCCGGCGATGATCTTGATCAGCCCGGACGGGCTCTCGCCGAACACGGTGAAATGGCGCAGCAGTTCGAGAAAGCGCCGCTGCTCGAATACGCCCTCGATCAGCGTGGCCATTTCCGGCATCCCCTTGGGCTCGACGTGCGTGCCGTCGGTGGTGCGCCAGGGCATGAAGCGTTCGCTGTCCGCCGACAGCGAGCCGACCCGCGCCGACAGGCCATCGGAGGTCACCAACAAGGCATTGCAGTGAAACAGCGCCGGGATTTGCTGCTTGTAGGTTTGTAACTGATTGAAGGCGCCGTCCAGCGTCGCCTGCTCACTGCCGGGCGCCTTGAGTTCCACCACCGCCAGCGGCAGCCCGTTGACGAACACCACCACGTCCGGCCGCCGCTTGGCCTGGCCCGCCACCACAGTGAACTGCTGCACCGCCAGCCAGTCATTGTTGGCAGGCCGTTCGAAGTCGATCAGCCGCACCTTGCGCGCCGTCAGCGTGCCATCTTCGGCGTAATACTCCACATCCGCGCCTTCGGTCAGCAGCCGGTGGATGCGGCGGTTCTCCTCCAGCAGCTTGGGCAGTTCCGACTGCGTCAGGCGGCGAACGGCGTCGGCCTGCGCCTCGGGTGGCAGCGCAGGATTCAGCCGCGCCACGGCGGCGGTTAGTCGTGCCTTGAGCACCACTTCGTCGTAGGCACTGCGCTCCGGCTGCTTGCCGTCGGGGCCGATGACCTCGTCCGAGGCGCAGGCGTAGCCCAGCCCGGCCAGCTGCGTGAGCAGCGCGGTTTCCAGTTGGGCTTCGGAGAGAAAGGCCATCAGCGGGTCTCCTTGGGCATGTCGGGGTCCAGCACCCGCCAGTGCCCGCCCTTGTCCGGGCCAAGGCGCTCCAGGCGTCCTGCTTCCCGCAGCTTGCGGATGGCGCGCTCGATGGCGCTCTCGGACTTGCCGATGTGTTGAGCCAGCTCGGGGATTGACAGGGCAGGGGTTTCGGCAAGCAAGGCCAGAATGCACTCGGGCGTTTTCCCCGGCGTTTCGTGGCCCTGCCCCGGCCGGATGGCTTCGTGCAGGCTCTCCTCGATCGCGGTCAGAATGAACTCGATGAACCCTGAGCAGTCGGCCCGCGCATCGGCAGCTGCCAGCTCATCGCAGTACGCCTGCTGGCGGCGCTTGATCACCGTTTCCACCGGAAGGTAGGCCAGCACAGGCTGCCAGCGGCTCAGGATCAGGCTTTGCCACAGCCGCCCCATGCGCCCGTTTCCGTCGCTGAAGGGATGGATGAACTCGAACTCGTAGTGGAATGCCGCCGATGCAATCAGCGGATGCGCTTCGGTGCTGGCGAGCCAGTGCAGCAGTTCCTGCATCAGGCGCGGCACCTGGCTGGCCGGCGGCGCCATATGGATCACCTTGTCGCCCCCCATCACGCCAACGCCACCGCGCCGCCACTGACCGGCATCGTCCACCAGCGCGGCCATCATCACCCCATGCGCGGCCAGCAGGTCCTCCACACGATCCGGCTGCCACTGGCCCATCGACTCGTAGGCGGCAAACGCATTGCGCACCTCCTGGATCTCGCGCGGCGACCCAAGCACGTGCCTGCCCTCCAGCACCGCAGTGACTTGCTCCAGCGTCAGCCTGTTCTGCTCCACCGCCAGCGAGGCCTGGATGCTGCGGATGCGGTTTCCGCGCCGCAGCTCGGGCCGCAGGGCCTCCGCGCTCACCGCCTTCCACGCGCCCAACAGCTCGGCGATGCCGGTCATCGCCTCGGTCATGCGGTGGGTCAGCTGGAAGGGTGGTTGATAGGTCTTGTTCATCGGGTCCCTCCCGGGGTGTTGCTGCACCGGCAAATGGACTGCCACGCCGCCAGTACGAGCTCTTCCAGCCCGGCCTGCCTGCCGGGCAGGAGGCAGGCGCGCTCGCGCGCCCAGGTCAGCAGCTCGGGGTTGACGTGGATGCGGGTCATCCACTCACCTCAGCGTCTCGAAACCGCGCCGCACGATGTCCGCCATCCGCTTGCGGCGTTCCACCAGAAAGTCGGCATAGGCCATCTGCTCCCAGCCCTCGGGCAGGGCGTGCAGTTCCTGCATCCGCTGCCACTCCTCGGTGCTGAACCGTTCGCGGATCTTCGGCACATACTGGCTCGGTGGCGTATCGCTGATGTCGATGTTCTCGGGCCACTCCAGCAGCGCGTAGTTGCCCATCTGATTGATGATCTTGCGATCTTGCTCGCCCTCGCGCTCCAGCCAGGCTCGCGGGAACAGGTGGTGCCGTTCCAGTGATTTCTTCTTGGTCCGCAGTGCCGGATCGAGCAGTTCGCTGACCTTCTTGTGCGAGAACAGCACGGGCGCGTTCAGGCGATTTTGTGCCGCCACATAAGCGAACAGCTCCGGATTGCGCGCCGATGAACTGTTGAGGGCGGCGGGCAGCGTGGTCGTCCAGAAGTCGCCGGTCAACTGATTGCCGATCAACTCGTCGAGCACCGCGACGAACCGCGCCGCGTCGTCGACGCCGCGCAAGCGGTTGAGGTCACCGTCCATCACCGATTCGGGCGAACTGGTGTAGCGCCCCGTCAGGCTGGCGAAAAAGAACCAGCGGCCGATCACCTTCTGCAGCAGGTGCTCGGGCACCCTGCATTGTGTGCGGCCGATCAGATACACCGCATAGGCATACAGCAACGCATTTTGCGACGAGATCATCTCGCCGCTGCGAAAGCCCGCACCCACCAGCGCACTCAGGAACTGATGCCAGCAGGTCAGGTCCAGCACCTTGGCCTGGGCCTGCTGCAACACTTTGAACTGGGCATCGCGGTGCTCACTGGAGAACTGGCCAGTCTCAAGGTCCTTGCCGCGCAGAACCTGATAAACGCTCTTCAGACGCCCACGGGAGAACCCCAGCGCCACCGATACCCTCAACATCTGGTCCGGGTCGGGCTCGATGAAGTGGTTGAAGGGGGAGGCCTGCCCGCTGGCGGCAGGGGGCTGCCGCGAGCGCCGGCAGAACTGCTCCAGCTCCGTCCGGCCCTGATCCCAGAACACCGACAGCAGGGTCAGCAGGAAGTCGGCCTGGTTGAGTTTCACACCTTCGCTGTTGATCCGAACGAAGATGTCGGCCACCTGCTCCTCGTCCACGGTTGACGCGATCTCCAGTGCTGTGAACGGATACTTCTGCAGGTCGAACAGGCGGTCGAGGTTGTGGCTGATCTGCTCTTCCTCGTCCTCGCTCAGTTCCGCCTTGACTTCCAGCGTCTTGAGGAAGCCCTTGACCATCTTGAAGCTGGAATTACCCGAAGCCCACAGCTCGGAGATATTGGGAATCCACTCCGGGTCGCGCTTGATCGCCGCATCGGCCACCTCGAAGGCACCGGTGCGCGGGCAGAACGCAATCTCGATTTTGCGCTCGCGGTAGTCTTCGTCCAGCACCCGCTTGCCACGAAACACGGCATAGAGCGAAGTCAGGCGTTGCTGGCCATCGACAATCAGCCGCGATGGGGCGCTGTGCGCCTTGTGGCCCACGCCGATCTGCTTCGCGCCATTGGTCTGGCCGTTCTCCCAGAACAGAAAGTAGCCTACCGGGAAGCCGCGATACATCGAGTCGAACAGGTCGCGCACCTTGGCGTTGGACCACACGAAAGGCCGCTGGATATCGGGCAGGCCAATGTCGCCGATATCCAGGTAGTGCAGCAGGTTGGACAGATCGTAGTCCACCCGCTTGAAGCAGGTCTTCATGTCGCTCACGGGGTCCTCCCTAGAACAAATCGCGCCCGTTCGCGGCGCAGCATCTCGTAAGGGGTCATGAAGCGCAGATTCAGGCCGATGCAGGCATTCGGAATCTTGATGCGCTTGACCGAGTTGGCGGGCACTTCGTGGGTGACCACCACGTGCCTGTCTGCCAGGGCGTGGGCGATCAGGTAATAGTCGGCCACTTGCAGGAAGGTGCTGATGGCTGCCGGTTCATACTGTTGCTGCGTGGCCCAGGTGCTCACGGCGCCGAACTTCGCCGCGACCGCCGCGCCGGTCTTCACGAACAGACCGTTGCCGTGGTCACGCAACCAGTCGGTCAACTCATCGCCGCCTGCGGAGATTTCATCGGCCACTTTGTCGATGCTGAACACGCGACCTGCGGCATGGTTGTCGAGCAGCCATTGCCAAAAGGCCGGGCAGAAATCCAGCCCGTAGTGCAGGTTCTTGGCCTGGATGAACACGTTGGCATCGAGCAGGTAGGTCACAGCATTACCCCCAGCTCGCGTGCTGCTTCATAAAAGGTCGAGGTCTTGCGCACGCCCAGCATGCGGAAGGCATCCTGAAACAGGGTCTGGCCTTCCAGCGTGCTCGACAGCACGGCGCGGGCAAAGCGCTTGCCGGTGCGCGCGCCCAAGGTACGGTAGAAGTCGCCGCCACCGCTGCCGCCCCGGTCCAGTGTGCCGATGCGCGCCAGCTCTTCGCGGTAGTTTTGCCACAAGGCGGGTTCGTCGATGAAACCCGCATCGAACAGGCGGCGCAGGGCGACCAGCGTGCTGACCTTGAAATGGCGTGCCAGGCGCTGGATTTCGTCCGCGACAGGCACACCGCCCTGATAGTCCTGCCGCAGCAGGGCCATCGGCATCAGGAACTCCGCCGCCACGGCGTTGCACCAGCGTTCGATGCCCGGTTCGGCCAGCCGACCCGCCTCGGGGTCGGAAATTCCACTTTCTCCCAGCCACAGGTGCGCCAGCTCATGGGCCAGGGTGAACATCTGCGCCGCCTTGCTGTCGGCGCCATTGATGAACACCAGTGGAGCCAGCTCATCTGCCAGCGCAAAGCCCCGAAACTCCTCGACGGACAGCTTGCGGTGGCTGTTGCTGCCGACCACGCCGCTGGCCATCACCAGCACGCCGGCATCCTCGGCCTTGCCTACAAACAAGCGCAGGGCATCGGTCCAGGTGGGGCTTTGCTGCCGCTCGGCCATGCTGAGCGCCAGGGTTTGCCGCATTGCCTCGGCCACCCGTTCGGGCGCGTCCTGCAGCGTGGCGCTGCCGGCAAAGTCCAGCGCGGGCAGCGCGTGCACGCGGGCATACTCGCGGAACCAGTCCTGCCGTTGCTGGCACAGGTAAATGGTGTCGAGCAGATTGGGGCTCGGGCGTGTGACCTCGCGATCCGCCAGGGTACGGTAATCGGGAATCGGCAGCGGCTCCTGTGGCGGGGCCGGCAGGAACAGATAGCCCACCGCCACATGCACCGCACGGGCGAAGTCTTCCAGTTGGCGCAGAGTGGGTTGCAGCTTCCCGGCTTCCCAGGCGCCGAGTCTGGGAAAGCGCCCCGCCAGCGCGAGCGCGTCCAGCCCGGCGCGCTCGCGCGCCCAGGTCAGCAGCTCGGGGTTCACGGGGATGCGGGTCATGCCAACAACGCCTCGATTCCATCCACAAAAACCTGAAAGCTCCGGGAGCGATTCTGCTCGACATTCATATGGGGAGCGATACGACGGGCGGCATCAATCTTAGGGAAGCTGCTCTTGTAGATGTCGTGTTTCTTCAGAAAGCGATGCAAGGCTTCCCAGGTTCCGCCATTGTCCGGATTGCGGAAAATTCCTGAGTTTTGTTCGATCTTCGGCAAACTGGTGAAGGCTTTGCGCAGCGCCGACGGGTCACCGATGAACCAGGATTCCAATTCTTCGATGACAATCCGGTTCAACACCACGAATTGCCCATCGGCACCAGGGGAAGACTTGGTCGATAATCCAGCCGTGGCCGCCATCCTTTCAAGCGCCACCTTGAGTCGTTCGCAGTCGTCATCATCCCGATCCACCAACACCACGATCCGCAGCGACTCGCCACTTGCGATGCGTTGTCCATAGGCAGCCAATCGTTCAGGTAGCGCCTTCAACAGCTTGTACTTGCTGCCCAGGTTGATCACTCTGGCGCGGGCGCGATTCTTCACCACGCGAGGCAACAGGTGGCGGAGTGCCTCTTCCGCAGACTGCTCTTCGACGAGAATCTCGATCTGTATCATTCCCACTCCACCGGAGACAGCGGATCGCCGACATCGAAATGGCCCTCCATCCAGAGCTCGCCCAGGTTCGCGCCCTGATCGAGGAACGCCTGTATTCCCGGCATGTCGCTGACCCGACGAACTCTGGTATAGCCATCGGAAGCACGATGGAGCACACGCACCTCCTCTGGTCGCAGCGGATTGATGAAGAACGGCGAATGGGTGGTGACGATCAATTGGGTGCGCTCTGCCGCCTGCTGGCACTCCTCAGCCAGTTCCGGCAGCAGGCGCGGGTGGAGATAGTTCTCCGGCTCTTCGATGCCGACCAGTTGCGGTGGGTCAGGATCGTAGAGCACCGTCAGGTAGGCCAGCAGCTTGAGGGTGCCGTCGGAGACGAAGCGGGAGAGCACCGGCGTCGAGAAGGGGGCATCCTTGACCAGCAACAGCAGGCGGCTGTCCTGCAAGACCTCGGCCTCCACCTTCTCGATGCGGGGGATGCGCCGACGCAGCGTCTCGAAAATCTGTTCCAGGCGTTGCGGATGCTGTTCCCGCAGATACTGGACGACATTAGGCAGATTGCTCCCGGTCGGCGACAGGCGTTCTTCTGCGCCGGCCTCGGGATTGCCGCGTGCGGCATCGGCGGACAGGTACGACAGATGCCAGCCAGTGATGAAGCTGCGCAGCGCGATGACACGCGGGTTTTCCGCCAGCATGCCTAGCGTGTTGACCGCCAGCACGTCCGGGCCGGACAGGGGTTTTTCGATCCGGGTGTCGCTGGATTCTGGATTTTCTCCAGTGATGACCTTGCCTTGCCCATACTGATAATCGAGAAAGTGAAAGGGCGCCGCCGGGTGGCCACGCTTCCAGCGCAGGAATTCTCGCTTGATGACCGGCCCTTTGGTTCGCTCCTCGATCTCCAGGTGATAGGTGATCAATGGCGTGCCCGGCTTCTCGCGATACTGGATTTCGATGACGATGGAACCGTCCTGATCGCGGCTGCGCAGCTCGCGAAACCGGCCCCGCCGCTCCCACGCCTTACGCAGACCGTCCGAGAAACACTCTGACAGAAAGGCGAAGACATCGAACACCGTGGATTTTCCGCTGCCGTTCGGGCCCAGCAACACCGTCAGTGGCGTCAGCTTCTCCAGCGTGATGTCCTTCAGTGCGCGGTAATTGCGCACATGCAGTCTCTCGATGCGCGGCGGATGGATCGTGTCATTCATGGACGGTTCTCCAGAAATCGTTCTGCATCGGCGATGCGCAGATCATCGGGGGTGAGTTTGGGAAAGCGCCCCGACAGCGCGAGCGACTCCAGCCCGGCGCGCTCGCGCGCCCAGGTGAGCAGATCGGGGTTGACGGGGATGCGGGTCAT
>CAVPTW010000025.1:0-58379 GCA_963708735.1 uncultured Gammaproteobacteria bacterium | reverse complement strand
ATACCTCGTGTCGGTGATGCTTGGTGCTACATCATGCGGTGCTGTTGATGATGCCTGATATTGATCGGCCCAGCTGGCTTTTGGTCAGCCCGCGCAGCGCGGCATGATATTCGGCAGCGGGGATGTTCTTGCCCGTGGCGTCGTCGTGGGTGAGGGTTTCATCGCGCTGGACCTGCCTTACTCGAAAGGGTTGTGGAGCCTGGCGCCGGTCGCGGTGAAATCCCGCACATTGCGGGTCACCAGGGTCAAATCGTAGGTCAGCGCGGTGGCGGCAATCTGTTTATCCAGCGCATTCTCGGGCTGGGGCACGAGCAGGCGGCCCCACACCTGGGCTTCGTCCCTGCCAAAATCCAGCATGTTGTCGGCGTAGTCGTCCAACAGGCTTTGCAACCAGGCCTCCAGCGCACTCGCCTGCGCCTGATCGCCCCGCCGGCGGATCAATTCGACGCCGCGGCGCAGCTCGCCAATGGTGATGACGCTGATATAGGCCGGTGTCCCCTGTTCGGCGAGCCGGCTGAAAAAGCGGGTGACGCCGGGGTTTGCCCGGTCCCTTTTGCGCAGCTCGCTGATCAGGTTGGTGTCGAGCAAATACATCAGTCGAACACATCCGCCGTCGGTGGGTCCGGTACCCGGGCAAAGTCTTCGTCCCGACCCACGTCGGGAATTTGCCGCAACACCTCAAGAAAAGGCTTCTTTTTGGGGCGCATCAGCGCCTGTTCGAGAATGCGCCGGTGCTCCGCCTCGGCGCTGATGCCGTGCTGACTGGCCCGTACTTTCAGGGCATTGGCGATGGCATCGTCGATATTGCGCACGATCAAATTGGCCATGGTGGCTTACCTCGGAGCGATGATGGCGTGCGAGAATGATATCAATGATGTCATCCTTTGCAACGGATATTTACCGGTCGCCCCAGGCGGCACACCATCGATTCCGGGTCGGGGCGCGGGCGTGCACCTCACGCCCTTGCCGCAGAAAACTGATCGATCATGTCGTTGAACTCGGCTGCGACCTTGTCGGCGAAATCCACCTCCATCTGCCACACGTCGGTGAACTCGGCAAAGGCCCAGCGGCCGTGGGTCTTGAGGTGGTTCACTCCGGGCACCCAGTAGGTGTCCATCGTTGATTTCTTTTCCTTGGCGTCCTCGCCGCGGTAGCCCTTGATCTCGACGATGAGATTCAGCGGATCGTCGTGGCCATGACCATCGTCGATGCGGACGATGAAGTCCGGGCGGTAGCTGCGCGTTTCCGAGCCGTAGCGGTAGGGCACGTCCAGGCCCAGGTTGTGGTTCTTGACGTAGGCCAGCACGCGCGGGTGGGCCTCGGCCACACGGCAGAATTCGGCCTCCCAGTCGCTGTCCAGGATCACCCAGTTGAGGTGGCACTTGGGCGGCGGGCCGGCGGTGTCCCAGCGCTCGGTCTTGCTGGTGTTGAAGCTGACGTGGATCGTGCTGCCGGTGGGGTTGTAGGGGTCGAGCACGGCCTTGATCGGGCGCTTGCCCTGTTCGGCGCGGGTGATGGCGTCCGTGATGCGCCCGCAGGCGATGTCCGCCAGTGCCTGGTACATGAGCAGGCCGGGGTAGGTGTCGCCCTTGCAGACCAGGCAGGTATCCAGCCACTGCCGGGTGATGCGCTTGAGCTGGCCGAACAGGTGCAGCCGGGGTTCCTCGCCGGGGTCGCGCCACTTGGTGTAGAGCAGGCGCTGGGTGAGGTGAAACAGCAGCGTGGAGTGGCGCAGGTCGCCCAGGTGTTTGAGGTCGAGATCCACGGTCTCGCCGATGATGCCGGCGTTGCGGGTGATCGAAGGGCCGACGATGTCCGGGGTGAGTTCGAAGATCGAGTCCGCAGTGAACTCGGCTTGCAGTCGATCCTCCGGCAATTCCACGCGATAGCCGGCCACGCGCGGAAAGCGGATTTCAAGATGATCGCGCGCCGGGCGCACGGCCTTGACCTGGATGGTGTCGCGCGGCGGCTGCGGCGGGCTGACCACCGGCTTGGCGGTGAAGTCGAAGGGAATGCCGAGCACGTCGGCGTACTCGACGTTGAAGAGACCTTCTTCGTTGAGGTCGTAGGACTGCCGGCGCAGCGCGCGGCCGATGACCTGCTCGCACAGCAATTGGGTGCCGAAGGCGCGCACGCCCAGCACATGGGTGACGGTGTTGGCGTCCCAGCCCTCGGTGAGCATGGACACGGACACCACGCAGCGGATGGCCTCGCCCAGGCGGCCGGGCTTGCCGACGGTGTTCATCACCTCGCGCAGCAGGTCCTGGTCGGTGAGGCCCTCGGCCTACTGGCGGTCGCCGGTGCGCTCGACGATCTCGCGCCGGAAGCGCTCGATCTCGTCCGCCGCCATGGCGCGGAAGTTGGCGTCCAGCGCCGCGCCGGATTCGAGCTGCTCGCTGTCGATCAAGAGCGTGTTAGGCCGCGGCAGCGGGTTGCCGTGCTCGTCGAAGTTGCGAAACAGCGCGAGCTGGCCGTTTTGCAGCGTGGTGGAGCCGTCGTCGTGCTCGCGCTGAAAACCCGAGATGTAGTCATAGACCAGCTTGGACGTGGCGGTGTTGTTGCACACCAGGATGAAGCACGGCGGCACCTTGATGCCAGCGCCCTGCCAGAGCGCGAAGGTCTTTTCGTAATGGCCGTAGAGCGCCTGCAGGGCGGTCTGAAGCTCCACCGGGATGCTGAGCGGGTCGAGTTGCCCGGCCTTGCCGCGGCCCTTTTTGGGCATCCGCTTGCCGATGTGTTCCCACAGGTTGCGGAACATGGGCATTTCGTTGCCGGGAATGTTCTCGGCGATCGGCACCCGCGGCAGCTTGACGATGTCGCACTCGATGGCGTCCATCAGCGAAAAGTCGCTCATGGTCCAGGGGAACAGCGTGCCCTCGGCGTAGCCCGAGCCACTGAGGAAGAACGGCGTGGCGGACAGGTCCAGCACGCGGGCGAGGCCCAGCGTGCGGTTGACGGCTTCGAGGCCCGAGATCCACAGCCGCGCGGCCTCGTTGTTGTGCTCGGCCTCGACCCTGTCCTCGCCCTTCAGCGCCTCGGTATCGTCCGCCGCCGGTTTCTCGCGGTAACAGTGGTGGGCCTCGTCGTTGATGGCGAGGATGTTCTTCAGGCCCATCAGCTCCGGCATCACGCGCTGCAGCATCTGGCCTTCGGTTTCGAGGGTGTCGAGCGGCTCGCCGCCGCGGCCTTGCAGCAGCAGCCGGCCACCCTTGGACAGGTCCATGCGCTCGCGGCGCTTGAAGGCGTGGTAATTGGTGATGACGATGCGCGCCTTGCCTAGATCGGCCAGCAGGTCGGCGGGCACCAGCTCGCGACTCTGGTAGTAACTGTCCGGGTCGTTGGCTTGCAGGACGCGCAGGCGGTCCTTGATGGTGATGCCGGGCGCGACGATCAGAAACCCGCGCGTGAAACGCTTGCTGCCCGGCCGGCGCACGGCGTTGATGGTCTGCCAGGCGATCAGCATGGCCATGACGGTGGTCTTGCCGGCGCCGGTGGCGAGCTTGAGCGCGAGGCGCGACAGCTCCGGGTTGGCATCCTGGTTGGCGTTGGCCAGGTGGTCGAGAAAGCGCTCGCCGGTTTTGCCGATCTGCGGCGCCACTTCGGTCAGCCAGATGGCGGTTTCGACCGCTTCCACCTGGCAGAAGAACGGCCGGATGCTGCCGAAGGCGTGATGGCGCCAGTGCTGGAGCAGGCGGGCGGTCTCGGGCGTGACGCGCCAGTCGGCGGGGTTGGGGATCGCCCGCCACTTGTCCACCTCGGCGCGCACGCCGTTGATGATGGTCGCGTGGTACTGCTCCAGGAGGGTGGCGGAGCGGCGGGTTGCAGGGCGCGGAGTCGATAATGATAATGACCGCCCTTTTCCGCCAGCTCGCAGCCGGGGTGCCGCTCAGGTGAAACGACCGCAACCACAGGACTTTTTCAAGGACTGGAAAGCGCGCGAGGCGCTGGCCGAAGCCATGATCCCCCTGATCGGCAAGCTGTACCGGGAGAACAATGTCTCCCTCTATATGTATGGCCGCAACATGGTCAACCGCTCGGTCACGGACCTGATGAAGGCGCACCGCTTCGTGCGCCAGGTCGAGCAGAACGAGCTGTCGGAGTTCGATACCTTCCCCATGATCCAGGCGCTGGCCGGGATGGATCTGGGGCCGGCCCATGTGGATATCGGCAAACTTACCGTGGGGTTTCAGGAGCAGGGCAACGGGCGCACGCCGCGGGATTATTTGCAGCAGGTGATCGGCAACGACATCGGCGCCATGCGCAAACCGCTGCCGCAGCCCCAGGATGTGGTGCTCTACGGTTTTGGCCGGATCGGCCGGCTGCTGGCGCGGATCCTGATCGAGAAGACCGGCGGCGGCGATACGCTGCGGCTGCGCGCCATCGTGGTTCGCAAGGGTGGCGGTCCCGACGATCTCGACAAGCGCGCGAGCCTGTTGCGGCGCGATTCCGTGCATGGGCCTTTCCGCGGCACCATTCGCGTGCTGGATGAAGAGCGCAAACTGATTTGCAACGGCAACGAAATTCACGTCATCGAGGCGAATTCGCCCGCCGAGGTCGATTACACGCAGTACGGCATCAGCAACGCCATCGTGATCGACAATACCGGTGCCTGGCGCGACGAGGCGGGGCTGTCCAGGCATTTGGAGTGTCCGGGTGCCGCCAAGGTCATCCTCACCGCGCCCGGCAAGGGCAAGATTCCCAACATCGTCTATGGCGTGAATCAGGACGAAATCACGCCCGACCAGAAAATTCTGTCGGCGGCGTCCTGTACCACCAATGCCATCGTGCCGGTGTTGAAGGCGGTGCTGGATGAATACGGGATTCGCAGCGGGCATGTGGAGACGGTGCATTCCTACACCAACGACCAGAATCTGATCGACAATTACCACAAGGGTGCGCGGCGCGGGCGCAGCGCACCGCTCAACATGGTGATCACCGAGACCGGTGCCGCCAAGGCGGCGACCAAGGTCCTGCCTGAGCTGGCCGGCAAGCTCACCGGCAATGCAATCCGGGTGCCGACGCCGAATGTGTCGCTGGCGATTCTCAATCTGCAACTGGGGCGCTCGACCACGGTTGCGGAAATCAACGAATTCATGCGGCGCACGGCGCTGTTTTCAGCGCTCCAGCAGCAGATCGGCTACACCATTTCCAGCGAAGCAGTATCGACCGATTTTGTCGGCGATCGCCATGCGTGTGTATTCGACTCCCAGGCCACGATCGTCAACGGCGACAACTGCGTGCTCTATTGCTGGTACGACAATGAGTTCGGTTACAGCTGTCAGGTCGTGCGCTGTCTGGAGGAAATGGCCGGCGTCCGCTGGGCCATGTATCCGGTCCACGCCTGATATCCCGAACTTCGCACGGATTTCTTCTTCTTTTTAGGTCAGGCGGTGCCCGGCGTGCGCGATTGCGCGCCGGAGCCGCATCTTTTTCTTTCTTTTCTTTCTTCGTGACAAAAGTTCGTGGCAAAAGCGATGGCGCGAGTATGAGTATCCATAAACGTGCGACAACCCGGTTGCGGCTGATTTGTCGCCCGATTTCAGGGGTGGTCAGTGTGGCTGTCGCCTGTACCCGTTACCAGGAGGGCATATGCTGATCGGGCTTCTGAAGGAAACGCTGCCCGGCGAGCGCCGCGTGGCGCTGGTGCCGGCGCAGCTCGCGCTGCTCGCGAAGCAGCGCCACGAGGTATTGGTCGAGCGCGACGCCGGCGTTGCGGCAGGTTATCCCGACGCC
Source organism: uncultured Gammaproteobacteria bacterium (assembly GCA_963708735.1). Lineage (GTDB taxonomy): Bacteria > Pseudomonadota > Gammaproteobacteria > Pseudomonadales > Porticoccaceae > JAGPUQ01. Next base: position 52,646 of record CAVPTW010000025.1, on the reverse strand, counting down.
GAGTATCTCGCGGCCGGTGCCCGTATCGTCGAGCGGGCCGAGGTGTTTGCGGGCGCGGAAATTCTCGCGACGGTGCGGTGCTCCGCTTTCGCCGAGGCGGAGGCCGCGGCCGACCTCGCGCGGATCCGCGCCACACAGATCCTGATCGGGCTGTGCGAGCCGCTCGCGCATCCGGCCGGGGTGCAGCGCCTGGCCGGCACCGGCGCTACGGTGTTTGCGCTTGAACTGTTGCCGCGCACGTCGCGGGCACAGGCGATGGATGTGCTGAGTTCGATGGCGAACCTGGCCGGCTACAAGGCCGTGCTGATGGCGGCGAACCAGGTGCCGCGCATCCTGCCGATGATGACCACCGCGGCCGGCACGCTCACCGCGGCCAAAGTGCTTGTGCTCGGCGCCGGCGTGGCCGGCCTGCAGGCGGTTGCGACTGCCAAGCGGCTCGGCGCCGCGGTCGACGGTTACGACATCCGGCCCGAGGTGGCCGAGCAGATCCGCAGCGTGGGCGGCAAGTTCGTCGATCTCGGGCTGAGCGCCGAGGCCGACAAGGGCGGGTACGCGAAAGCGCAGTCGGACGATTTCATCGCCCGTCAGCAGGAGGCGCTGGCGCAGTTCGTGCGCGCCGCCGACATCGTCATCACCACCGCGCAGGTGCCGGGCCGCAAGGCGCCGGTGCTGATCACGGCAGCCATGCAGAAGGGCATGAAGCCCGGTTCCGTGGTGGTCGATCTCGCCGCCGAATCCGGCGGCAACTGCGAACTCACCCAGTGCGGGAAGAACGTACTGGTCGACGGCGTCACCATGATGGGTCCCGCCAACCTGATCTCCGAATTGGCCTTCCACGCCAGCCAGCTCTACAGCCGCAACATCATCAACTTCATTCTTAATCTGACCACGCGCGAAGGCGTGCTGGCGGACAAGGAGAACGATGACATCGTGCGCGAGACGCGCGCGGCGCGCGGCGGCGAAATCAGCAGTGAACGCGTCAAGCAGGCGCTTGGCTCAATCTGAGGAACGGACATGGAATCGCTCAGCATGATCAACGGTTTCTACGTGTTTCTGCTCGCTGCCGTGGTGGGCTACCACGTCATCCACCGGGTACCGCCGCTGCTGCATACGCCGCTGATGTCGGCCACCAACGCGATCTCTGCGATCGCCGTGGTCGGTGCGCTGCTGGTGACCGGTGAAAATGGCAGCAGGCCCGCGACGATCCTCGGTGCGATCGCGGTTGCCGCCGCCGTCACCAACGTGGTCGGCGGTTTCCTGATCACCGATCGCATTCTGAAAATGTTCAACAAGAAGAAAAGCGCGAAATGAGTACCCAGATTTTCATTCAGCTGGTTTATCTCGGCGCCTCCGCGCTTTTCATCTTCGGCCTGAAGGCGATGAGCTCGCCGCGCACCGCGCGGCGCGGCATGCTGATGGCGGCGACGGCCATGGCGGCAGCCATTGGCGGCACGCTGCTCGATCCGCGCATCGTCAGCTACGAGTGGATCGCGGTCGGCATCCTCGTGGGCACAGTGGTGGGTGGCTGGATCGCGATCGCCACGCCGATGACGCACATGCCGCAGCGGACCGCGCTGTCGCACGCCTTCGGCGCGCTGGCGGCTGCGCTGGTCGGTGTCGCGATTTACTACGACCACGCGCTCACGCTCGGCGTGGTGGAACGGGTCGCGCTCGGCCTCGAAGTCATGCTGGGTAGCCTGACCGTCACCGGCAGCCTGATTGCGTTCGCCAAGTTGCAGGGCTGGATAGGCGGCAACCCGGTGGCCTATCCGGGGCAGAATGCGCTGAGTGTGGTGCTGATCGCGACCATTGTCGCGCTCACCGGCTGGTTCATCTGCGATCCTTCGGTGGCGTGGGCGTTCTATGGGATGGTCGCGCTGGCCTTCGTGTTTGGTATCACCCTGGTAATGCCGATCGGCGCGGCCGACATGCCGGTCGTGATCGCGCTGCTCAACAGCTACGCCGGCCTGGCCGGTGCCGCCACCGGCTTCGCGCTCGACAACAACATCCTGATCATCGCCGGGGCGCTCGACGGCGCCTCCGGCTTGATTCTCGCGGTGCTGATGAGCAAGGCCATGAATCGCCCGTTGCTGAACGTGGTGTTCGGCCGCATCGAGGCGAGCACGGCGGCGAGCGCCGACGAGGTCTATGCCGGCAAGGTGCGCTCGACCACCGCGGAAGAGTTTGCGCTGCTGCTTGAAGACGCCCGTCGCGTGGTGATCGTGCCCGGGTACGGCATGGCGGTGTCGCAGGCGCAGCACGCGGTGCGCGACCTGTATCTGGCGCTGGAGAAGCGCGGCACCACCGTTGAGTTCGCGATCCATCCGGTGGCTGGCCGCATGCCGGGACACATGAACGTGCTGCTCGCCGAAGCCGATATTCCCTACGAACGCATGATCGAGATGGACACCATCAACCCCACCTTCGAGACGGTGGATGTCGCGATCGTGATCGGCGCCAACGATGTGGTGAATTCCAATGCGCGCGCGTCCGACAGTCCCATCGCCGGCATGCCGATCCTCGATGTCGACAAGGCGCGCATGGTGATCGTGGTGAAGCGCTCCATGAGTCCGGGCTTTGCCGGGATCCCGAATCCGCTGTTCGCCGCCGAAAACACGCTGATGTATTTTGCCGACGCCCAGGCCGGTATCCTCGACGTGGTGCGCGAGGTCAAGGCGCTCTAGCATGTTTGCGAATGCCGGCTGCCGGCATTCGGGTGCGTGGCTCACGGATGGGCCTGTATCCCGCGCCCGCTCCGCTGATCGCGCCGATCCAGGGGCTGGCCGTCTGCCGCGTGTATCTCCTATGATGAAAGGCAACTGGGATGAAAGGCCGCTGGCGCTGCTTGATACCGGGCAGCACTGTGGTGGGTTCAGGCAGCGGTTGCAGGCCGCGCGGGGAGGATGAGCAAATGGCACTCACCAATGGGACTGCGTGGGCGTCGCTCGCATTTGCCTTGCTGAGTTTTACGCTGGCCGGCTGTCAGGCCTTGCTGCCACGGGCCTCCAGCGAGTTGCGGGACACCTGGGGGAGCTTCGATGAGGCGCAGGACGCAATCAACCGCATCGTCCCGTACCAGACCCAGCGCGCCCAGCTCGCGGCGCAGGGGCTTGAGCCCGGGACAAACCCGGCGCTTACGCTGTTGAGCTTTGCCGACGTGTCGCAACGTTTTTCGCTCGGCGCCACGGTGACGGCGGACGAGCTCGACCAGGGTCTGCGCGACTGCTTCGCCGCCGGCAAGCGCTGTACCGCGTATGCGATTGCGATACACGATGTGAAACGCCGCCGGGTCGGAAACTTCTGGCTCGACACGTTCAACTTCGTGCGCATCACGGATTCCACCGGCTGGAACTTCAATGCGCTGATCGTGTTCGTCGACGACCTGGTCGTCTACACGCTCACCGGCGGTCAACCCCGGATCAGCGAGCGCGATCGGGTCCGCAATCCGCTGGGGCCGCTGCAGGCCTGGGGCGATATCCTGGCGAAACACGCCCTCGAGTAGCCCGGGGTTGAAAGCTGCGGCGGCAGTTTTTTGCGGTGCGGTGCGAGGTCCATTCCCGCGGCAGTTTTTCTTCAGTTTTCGCTGAACTACCCGGGCTGCCGTTGATTTTGCTGGTAACCGCGGTGACCCTTGGGTAACGCGCGGTGCGAGGGGGATGGCACAGCCTGCATTCCGCCGACGCTTGACCGAGGCGCTTTGCCGAGCAGGGCGATGGCTCTATACTTTGGCCCAGGTCGGAGTTCCAGGCCGAGGTTGATACGCGCTTCGCTTTCGAACCAGCTCAGGTCCTGCCCGAAATTAAATAAGCGCACCCCGGCCAGAACGGCGAGTGCGAATTCGTCAATTTTGTCCGCGAGGTTTTCCATGATCAAAGTTCGTCGCGGATTGGATTTGCCCATCGCAGGTCAGGTGCCACAGGAAATCCACGCCGGCCCAGAGATCCGGTCCGTGGCGTTGATTGGCGGTGACTATGTCGGTGTGCGGCCCACGCTCGCCGTGAAGGAAGGCGATCGGGTCCGGCCGGGACAATTGCTGTTTGCCGACCGCGACAATGCCGACGTCCGCTTTACTGCTCCCGCCGGCGGCGTGGTGCGTGCCATCCATCGCGGCGAGCGGCGGCTGTTGCAGTCGGTGGTGATCGATATCGACGCCGCACTCGACGGCGCCGGCAGTGAGCCTGTCCCGGCCTGGTTGCCGGCGGAGCTGCCGGGTCTGCGGCGCGATCAGGTGGTCGACAGTCTGGTGCAGTCGGGCCTGTGGACCGCATTGCGCACCCGCCCGTACTCGAAGATTCCCGCACCGGGCTCCCAGCCGCATTCGCTGTTCGTCACCGCGATGGATACCAACCCCCTGAGTGCAGACCCGGTGCTGGTGATTGCCGCGGCGAGAGAGGATTTCGCCGCCGGATTGCACGTGTTGACCCGTCTGGTGGACGGCCCGGTGCATCTGTGCGTGGCGGCCGGGGCGGATATTCAGGGCGTGGAGGGCGTCACCCGGCATGAATTTTCCGGGCCGCATCCGGCCGGTCTGGTGGGCACTCATATTCATTTCATCGATCCGGTGGGAACGGGAAAAACCGTCTGGCACATCGGTTATCAGGATGTCATTGCGGTCGGCCGCCTGTTTTTGACGGGCCGCCTGGACACTGCGCGCGTCGTGGCCCTGAGCGGTCCGAGCGTCGTGAATCCCCTGTTGTTGCGCACCCGGCTGGGCGCCAGCATTGCGGATTTGACCCGGGGCAGCCTGCGTGCCGGCGATATCCGCCTGATTTCGGGGTCGGTACTGTCCGGGCGCCGTGTCGAGGGCCCTCTGGGCTATCTCGGACGCTACCACAATCAGGTTTCGGCACTGGAGGAGGGGGCCAAGCGGACGTTCCTGCGCTATCTGTCGCCGGGCGTGGACGCCCATTCGGTGCTGCCGATCTATGTCTCCCGCCTCAAGCCGGCCAAGACCTTTGCCATGAACTGCAATACCAACGGCAGCGAACGCGCCATGGTGCCCCTCGGCAATTATGAAAAGGTGATGCCGCTCGACATCCTGCCGACGCAGTTGCTGCGCGCCCTGATCGTCGGCGACACCGAGACGGCCCAGAAGCTCGGGTGTCTGGAACTGGACGAGGAGGACCTCGCGCTCTGCACCTATGTGTGCGTCGGCAAATACGAATACGGCCCGATCCTGAGGGAAAATCTTTCGCGCATCGAGAAGGAGGGCTGAGCCGTGGCATTGCGCAATCTGCTGGATCGGCTGGCGCCGCATTTTCAACCCGGCGGCAAGTACGCCAGGTTCTATGCGCTCTACGAAGCCGTGGACACCATCCTCTATTCGCCGGCGACGGTAACCCGGACCGGGTCCCATGTCCGCGACGGGATCGATCTCAAGCGGGTGATGATCACGGTCTGGCTGGCGGCCTTCCCGGCCATGTTTTACGGCATGTACAACCTGGGTTTCCAGGCCAATACCGCGCTGGCCGCGGGAGCCGAACTTGCGGGTTGGCGCGCGGCGCTGATCGATGTTTTCGCCGGCCATGATCCGGGCAGCACCTGGGATTGTCTCTGGTACGGCATGGTCTACTTCGTGCCCATCTACCTGGTGACCTTCGTGGTCGGCGGCTTCTGGGAAGTGGTGTTCGCCACCGTGCGCGGTCACGAGATCAACGAGGGCTTTTTCGTCACCTCGATTTTGTTTGCGCTCATTTGTCCCCCCAGCGTGCCGCTGTGGATGGTTGCCCTCGGCATCAGCTTCGGGGTGGTGATCGGCAAGGAGATCTTCGGCGGCACCGGCAAGAATTTTCTCAATCCGGCGCTCACCGGCCGCGCCTTTCTGTTTTTTGCCTACCCGGCGGCGATGACCGGCGATGCGGTATGGACCGCGGTGGATGGGTTTACCGGCGCGACCGCGCTGGCGGTCGCGGCGGCGGACGGCATGGCCGCAGTGCAGGCACACCTGACCTGGATGGATGCCTTTATCGGCCGCCAGCAGGGATCCATCGGCGAGGTCTCCACGCTCGCGATCTTCATCGGCGGGGCCCTCCTGCTGGCGACGCGGATCGCGTCCTGGCGCATCGTGCTGGGTGTGATGGCGGGCATGGTGGCGCTGTCCATGCTGTTCAATGTGCTTGGTTCAGCCGCCAATCCCATGTTCGCGATGCCCTGGTACTGGCACCTGGTGCTCGGCGGTTTTGCGTTCGGGATGATCTTCATGGCGACGGACCCGGTATCGGCCGCCATGACCAACACCGGTAAATTCTGGTTCGGCGCCCTGATCGGTGCGATGGCGGTGCTGATCCGGGTCGTGAATCCCGCCTATCCCGAAGGCATGATGCTGGCGATCCTGTTCGCCAATATCTTTGCGCCCCTGATCGACCACCTGGTGGTGCAGGCCAACATTCGCCGGAGGCTTGCCCGTGGCTGACAACGAATCGGTCAGGAAAACCCTGCTGGTGACGCTCGCCCTGTGCGTGGTCTGCTCGGTGGTGGTGTCGGCGGCGACCGTGATGCTGCGGCCGCTGCAGACGGCCAATCAGGCGCTCGACCGCAAGGTCAATATCCTGGCGGCAGCCGGCATGCTGAAGGCGGGCGTGGATGTCGAGCAGCAGTTCGGTCGCGTCAAAACCCGGCTGGTTGATCTGGACACGGGAAAATTCACCGATGCCCTGGATCCCCTGAGTTACGATCAGCGCAAGGCCTCCCGCGACCCGGCACTGTCGGAGCCGGTGGCGCCGGAGCAGGATATCGCCAAGATCCAGCGCCGCGTCAAATACGCCCAGGTCTATGTCGTGGAAGGGGACGATGGCGCCATCGACAAGGTGATACTGCCGATCAAGGGCTATGGTCTGTGGTCGACGCTGCACGGGTTTATCGCGCTGGAGCGGGACCTGAATACCGTCGCCGGGATCGGGTTTTACGAGCACGCCGAAACCCCGGGCCTGGGCGGCGAAGTCGATAATCCGGTCTGGAAGACGTCCTGGCACGGGAAACATCTCTATGATGCGGACGGCAAGGTGGTGCTGAAGGTCATCAAGGGCAGGGTGGATGGCAGCCGGCCCGAGAGTGCGCACCAGATCGACGGTTTGTCGGGCGCGACCCTGACCAGTCGCGGCGTTCAGAATCTGATCCAGTATTGGCTTGGCGACCAGGGTTTCGCACCCTTCCTCGCCAATCTTCGCGCCGGGGAGGCATGATCATGGCGGAAAAAACCCGAGACATTTTGCTGAAGCCGATTCTGAGCAATAACCCCATTGCGCTGCAGATTCTCGGCATCTGTTCGGCGCTTGCGGTTACCTCGAAGCTGTCGGTGGCCCTGGTGATGTGCATTGCATTGACGACGGTAACCGCGTTTTCCAATTTCTTTATTTCGCTGATTCGCAATCACACGCCGTCCAGTATCCGCATCATCGTGCAGATGACCATTGCCGCGTCCCTGGTGATCGTGGTGGACCAGTTCCTGCGCGCCTACGCCTACGAGATCAGCAAACAGCTGTCGGTCTTTGTCGGCCTCATCATCACCAACTGCATTGTCATGGGGCGGGCGGAAGCCTACGCGATGAAGAATCCGCCGATCCCGAGTTTTCTCGACGGCATCGGCAACGGCCTGGGTTACAGCGCGATGTTGATGGCGGTCGGCACCGTGCGTGAACTGTTCGGGTCGGGCTCGCTGTTCGGCATCACCATTCTGCCGCTGGTCACCAACGGCGGCTGGTATGTGCCCAACGGGCTGCTGCTGTTGCCGCCGAGCGCGTTCTTTCTGATCGGCGGCATCGTGTGGGCGCTGCGGTCGTTCCGGAAGGAGCAGGTCGAGGCGACGGAATACCGGCTCGCTCCCAACACGGTTGCGGGGGCTGGCTGATGGAACATTACCTCGGGCTGTTCGTGCGTTCGGTGTTTATCGAGAACATGGGTCTCGCATTTTTTCTGGGCATGTGCACATTGCTGGCCATCTCCAAGAAAATGGAACCGGCGGTCGGGCTGGGCGTCGCGGTGGTGCTGGTGACGGCGATCACGGTGCCGGCCAACAATCTGATCCTGCACTATCTGCTCGCGGAAGGCGCGCTGTCCTGGACCGGTATCGACGCCTTGAAATCGGTGGATCTCAGCTTCCTCGGTTTGCTCAGTTATATCGGTGTGATCGCCGCGATCGTGCAGATTCTCGAAATGATCCTCGATCGCCATGTGCCGGCGCTGTACAACACCCTGGGCGTGTTTCTGCCCCTGATCACGGTGAACTGTGCCATCCTCGGCGCCTCCCTGTTCATGGTGGAGCGCAGCTACAGCTTCGCCGAGAGCACGGTGTACGGACTCGGCGCCGGGGTCGGCTGGATGCTGGCCATCGTCGCCATTGCCGGCGTGCGCGAAAAACTGAAATACAGCGACATGCCGGAAGGGCTGCGCGGACTGGGTGGGGCATTCATGATCGTGGGGCTGATTTCCCTCGGCTTCATGTCCTTCGGCGGCATCGATCTGTAGGCATGGGGCGGAACCACTGACATGACCATGGCAACCATGACCATCGCCCTCGGCGTCGGGATGTTTACCGCGATCGTGCTGGGACTGGTGCTTTTCATTCTGGGGGCGCGCTCCCGTCTGGTCAGCGCCGGGACTGTCGAGATCCTGGTGAACGGTGAACGCACCATCGCGGTGCCTGCCGGCGGCAAATTGTTGCAGACGCTGGCGTCGCAGAATCTGTTTCTGGCCTCGGCCTGTGGCGGTAGCGGCAGCTGCGCCCAGTGCCGGTGTGTCATCACGGAAGGCGGCGGGTCGATCCTGCCGACCGAACAGGCCCATTTCACCCCGCGCGAGGCCAAGGCGGGATGGCGCCTGTCCTGTCAGGTGCCGGTAAAACAGAACATGAAAATCCAGGTGCCCCACGAGGTGTTCGGCGTCAAACAGTGGGAATGCACCGTGGTGTCCAACCCCAATGTCGCGACCTTCATCAAGGAACTGACCCTCAGGCTTCCGGAAGGCGAAAGCGTGGCGTTTCGCGCCGGCGGCTATGTCCAGCTCGAAGCGCCGCCGCATCGGGTGAAATTCAGCGACTTCGATATCGATCCACAATATCGCGGCGACTGGGAGCGCTTCGGATTTTTCAATCTGGAATCGAAACTGGAAGAGCCGGTGATCCGCGCCTACTCCATGGCGAATTATCCCGACGAACGCGGTATCCTCAAATTCAACATCCGCATCGCCACGCCGCCGCCGCGCACCCAGGGTCTGCCGCCCGGCAAGATGTCGTCCTATGTGTTCGGTTTGAAGCCCGGCGACAAGATACGGGTATACGGTCCCTTTGGCGAATTTTTTGCGCGGGACACCGACAAGGAAATGGTATTCATCGGCGGCGGTGCGGGCATGGCACCCATGCGCTCGCACATTTTCGATCAGCTCAAACGGCTACACACAAAGCGCAAGATCACGTTCTGGTACGGCGCGCGCAGTCTGCGGGAAATGTTCTATCAGGATGAATACGATGCGCTCGCCGCGGAAAATCCGAATTTCCAGTGGTTCGCGGCGCTCTCGGAGCCGCAGCCGGAAGACAACTGGCAGGGCTACACCGGCTTTATCCACAATGTGCTCTACGAAAACTATCTGAAGGATCATGAAGCGCCCGAAGAATGCGAGTACTACATGTGTGGGCCGCCGATGATGAACGCCGCCGTGATTGCCATGCTCCACAAGCTGGGGGTGGAGGATGATCATATTTTCCTCGACGATTTCGGTGGTTGAGCGCCGCGTCCCCTGGATGATCTGGCTGCGCTGGGGCGCGTGGCTCGGCGTGTTCGCCCTGCTGCTCACGGGTTGCGACCGGCGCCCGCGGGAAATCGTGTTTTCCGGCACGGCGTTCGCCACTTCGTACCAGGTCAAGATAGTGGACCCGGGTGCCGCCTTTTCGGCCGACATCGTGCCCGGTGCGGTGCAGGCGCTGCTTGACGAACTCGACCTGACGCTCAGTACCTACAAGCCGGACTCGGAGCTCAACCGCTTCAATCGGCAGCCGATCGGTACGCCCTTCATCGCGAGCGCGACCCTGTGGCAGATACTCGAAGTGTCCAAGCGAATCTACGATCTGTCCGAGGGCGCTTTTGACCCGACGGTGCGACCCCTGGTCGATCTGTGGGGATTCGGTCCCGTCGATACCGGCGACCGCATTCCATCCGACGCCGAGATCGCCGCGCAGAAAAAGAAGCTGGGGTTCGACAAGATCGAATTGAGAGCCGGCAATACGCTCGTGCGCCGTGCCGATGTCACCCTGGATCTGTCGGCGATTGCCGAGGGTTATGCGGCGGATCGAGTGGCGGCGCTGCTGGAAAATCTGGGCGCGACCAATTACATGGTGGGAATCGCCGGCGCCATCCGGGTGGCGGGACGCAATCGCGATGGCCAGCCGTGGCGCATCGCGGTGGAGCGTCCGAACCAGAAGCCGGGCGAAGTGGAGCAGGTGCTGCGGGCCAGTGACATTGGACTCTCCACCTCCGGTGACTATCGCAATTATTTCGAGCGCGACGGCGTGCGCTACTCCCACGAAATCGATCCCCGTACCGGGCGGCCGATCACCAACAATCTGGCGTCCATCACGGTCTTTGCCGCGACGGCGGCCGAAGCCGATGCCCTGGCCACCGCGTTGATGGTGCTGGGCCCGGAGCGCGCCCGGCGCTTTGGCGAGGCCAACGACCTGGCCCTGTTTCTGGTGACGCGGGAGCGCGACGGATTTGTCGAAAGCCATACCAGCCAGCTCAAACCCTATCTGAGTGAGCAACGGCCATGATCGAATTTCTGCTCGCCCTCGGAATACTGCTGCTGTTGGTCGCCGGGATGTCGATTGGCGTGCTGATGGGGCGCAAACCGATTGCCGGATCCTGCGGTGGCATGGCAGCCCTTGGCATGGAAGTGGAGTGCGAAATCTGTGGCGGTGATGCCGCCCGGTGTGTCGAACCGGATGCCGGTCCGGCTGCTGCGCGCCAGAAGCTGGCGCATGACGCAGCGAAAAAACCCTGACCGGCCAATAACTCCTTCAGCGGCTGCCTGTTCGATGGACGCGCGTTTGATGGGATGGGGACTCGGATTCGGATGAAAATCCCCGGTTCCTCCGGTCAGTTGGAGGGTGCCGGCGTCGCGGTTCCCTTCAGCACCGTGTGGAGGACGAGATCGCGCTCAAAATAGACGCGGTAGTTTTCGTAATCCCAGGACGAAATCGGAGGATCGCCAACCGCGGGCTGTTGCGCCAGGGGAGCACCGAAGCGCCGCTCGACTTCGGTTTTTGTGGCGCCCCGTCTGGGCACTTCCAGCACGCGTTTCTCAGGAGCCTGTTGCCCGACCGGAACCCGGATGACTTCGGCGGCCGCGGGGGTGGCGAACCCCGTCGCCACCAGCAGTGTGCTGCCAAGTGCCAGCGGCGTGGCGCCAAGTGCCAGTCGCGTGGTGCCAACTGCCAGTCGCGTGGTGCCAACTGCCAGTCGCGTGGTGCCAACTGAGAGCGCAGCCAGAGCAACACCAGTCCATCTTTTCATGAGATTCCTGCCTCGGGGCGCCGATAGGTCGTGATGGCGCCCCCGATTATAGCTATCCGCGGCAATGGAAGTACAATCCGCGCGGCGCGTTGCGAGTATTCGAAATAGCGCAATTTCACGGAGTTACACCAATGTTGTCATGGAATTCGGAGGCCGGTGGCGCCGGTCCTGGGATTAGCGTCACCAACGCCCGGACCCTGCCGCCATGTCCGTGCTGAGTCAGGCACGTCTCGCGCTGTTTATCGGTCTGCGTTATGCCTTTGGCAACCGCGGCCAGGGCTACCTGTCGTTTGTATCGGTATTTTCACTGGCGGCGATGACGCTCGGGGTTGCCATCCTGATTGTGGTGCTCTCGGTGATGAATGGATTCGACCGGGAAATAAAAAGCCGCATGCTCGATGTGGTGCCCCAGGCCACGTTGTCATTGCCCGAGGGCGTCGCCAACTGGCCGGCACTGGGCGACCAGATCAGGGTGCGCACCGGCATGGGGGTGGAGCCCTATGTGGAAGGCCAGGCGCTGCTCGGCTTCGGCCGTGGACTCGCGCCCGCGGTGGTGTACGGCCTGGAATCCGCCGCCCTGGCCGACCGTATCGGACCACACGGGGTGGCCGGCGACGTGCGGGCGTTGGCGCCCGGCGAGTTCGGCATCGTGATCGGACAACTGCTGGCCCGCGAGCTGGGTGTGGTGCCGGGCGACAAGTTGCTGATTACCTTGCCGGAGCTGTCCATAACGCCCGCCGGCGCATTTCCGCGCGTGAAGCGGGTCACCCTGGTCGGCGTGTATCGCGTCGGCGGACAGCTCGATAACGGCGTGGCGTTTCTTCATCTTGCGGATGCGCAAAAGCTGTTCCGGCGCGGTGATCGCGTCGATGGTCTGCGTTTCACGCTGGCCGACCCTTATCGGCTGGAGGGCGTCGAAGCGTTGCGCGCGCGCTATCCGGGATACCGGATTTCCACCTGGCAGGAGGAGGCGAGCGATCTCTTTCACGCCCTGCACATGGAGAAAACTGTGGTCGGGTTGCTGCTTTCCGTGATCGTCGGCGTGGCCGCCTTCAATATCGTTGCCGCGCTGGTGCTGATGGTGAACGAGAAGCGCTCCGCCATCGGCGTGCTGCGGAGTTACGGCGCCAGCCGCAACACCATCGCCGCGATTTTCAATGTGCAGGGATGCGCACTGGGTCTCACCGGCATCGCCCTGGGCGCCGGACTGGGCGCGGGTCTGGCGCTTGAGCTTGCGGATCTGATCGCCTGGATCGAGGATCTGTTTGGTTTCCGTATCTTCGATCCGGAGCTTTATTTCATTACCCGGCTGCCGTCGCGGTTGCAGTGGCCCGATGTGGCCTGGGTGTGCGTGGGTGCCGGCGTTCTCACGCTGGTGGCGACCCTGTACCCGGCCTGGCGCGCCGGTCGGCTTGATCCCGTGGAGGCACTGCAAGGTGCACATTGAAAGTCAGTCAGTTGTGGTCCTTAGTTGCAGTGAAGTCGGGAAAAGTTACTGGCAGGGCTCGCAGCGGGTGCAGGTGCTGCGGGATCTGACGCTGGAAGTAAAGGCCGGTGAAATGATCGGCATCATGGGCGCTTCCGGGTCCGGCAAGTCGACCCTGCTCAATCTGCTGGGTGGCCTGGATCGTGCCGATACGGGCCGCATCGAGCTGCTCGGCCGCGACCTGGCCGCGCTGTCGGATCGCGAGCTCGCGCTGGCGCGCAATCGCCATCTCGGCTTTGTGTACCAGTTTCACCATCTGCTGGGCGAGTTCAGCGCCGTCGAAAATGCCGCCATGCCGTTGCTGATCGCGGGGCTGGCCCGGCGTGAAGCCTGGCGGCGCGCGACCGAACTGCTCACCGCGGTCGGTCTGGCCGGGCGGCTCCAGCATCGGCCCGCCCAGTTGTCCGGCGGCGAGCGGCAGCGTGTCGCAGTCGCGCGCGCGCTCGCCAATCGGCCCGACTGTGTGTTCATGGACGAGCCTACCGGCAATCTTGATCGCGGCAGCGCGGATCAGGTGGTAGCGCTGTTGCTGGATCTCAATCGCGAGCTCGGCATCAGTTTCGTCGTGGTCTCCCACGACGAGCGGGTGGCGGGACGCATGCATCGGGTGCTGATGCTGGAGGACGGTCGCCTGCACGAAGCACCCCTCAACGTGGTCTCTCACCAAGAGATCGGCACCTGATGACCAGCTACCCGTTATTGATCGGCTGGCGGTTTTTCCGTGCCGGCAGCGGCAATCGTCTGGTGTCGTTCGTCTCCCTGCTGGCGGTGGCGGGTCTGGTGCTCGGCGTTGCGCTGATGATCCTCGTGCTCGCGGTCATGAACGGATTCGATCGCGAGATGCGCACCCGGATTCTCGGTCTGGTGCCCCATGTGCAATTGTCGCGCGACGGCGGTATCGCCGACTGGCAGACGCTGGCGCCCAAATTGCTGGAAGATCCCGCCATCCTCAGCGCCACGCCATTTGTGCGTCTCGGCGGCATGGTCAATTTCCACGGTCGGGTGGTCCCGGTGGAGTTGCTGGGTGCCAGTGTGAGCGCCGGCAGCCGTTACGCCGCGCTGGGTCCATTGGTGCGGGAGGACGGCCTGCTGCTGTCGCGCCGGATCGCGGATCGTCTGGGTGCGAAGGAGGGCGACGCGCTGACGCTGTTCGTGGCGGGGAACGACAACAGCGGTCGCGGCGCGACGCCCGTGGCGCGGGCCTTCCGGGTGACCGGCATCTTCGCCACCCACACCACGCTCGACAATGCCCTGGTGGTGACGCGCCTGGAAACCGCTGCCGCCCTGGCCGGTCTGGACGGGCGCGTGCAGGGCTTGCAGCTGGAGCTGGTCGATCCCTTCGCGGCCCGGGCGATGGTGTATCGGCTGCTGGCGCTGTTGCCGGCCGGTTATCACTTCACCGACTGGCTGCAAACCCACGGCAATCTCTACCAGGCGATCAACATGTCGCGCAGCCTGGTCGGCACGCTGGTGTTCGCGGTGATTGCCGTCGCCGTCTTCAACGTGGTCGCGCTGCTGGTGATGACGGTCGTCGAAAAGCGCCCAGCCATCGCGATCCTGAAAACCCAGGGCGCGACGCGGGGCGGGATCATCGGTGTCTTTGTCACCCAGGGCAGCCTGATCGGGCTGCTCGGTGTCGGGCTCGGTGTGCTGCTGGGTTGTCTCGGCGCCCTGGTGCTGGGTGATGTCGTGAAGTGGCTGGAAAACCTGCTGGATTTCCGCTTCCTCAATCTCGCGGTTTACCCCATCGATTACATTCCGACGGACTTGCGGGCGCGCGATGTCATCGCCGTGGCGCTGGTCGCCCTCGGTCTCAATTTTCTGGCGGCGTTGTATCCGGCGTGGCGCGCGGCGGCGGTGCCGCCGGCTCAGGTGCTGCGTTACGAATAGCGTCGCTGCGTGCCGTCTTGCGCTGCTCCCAGCGGCGTACTGCCTGCCAGCGCCATAGACCCCGGATGGCGGCATAGCCGAGCAGGCCGGCGCTGGCGCCGATCAGCAGGCTGCCGGTGAACAGGGGCGGGATCAGGCTCGCGCCCTGGGTGCTGAGCCATTCCCAGGTGAATTGGGGGGCGAAGGTGGTCTCCGGCTTGCCCAGAATCAGCGTCCCGACCCGATAGCAGAGTAACGTCAGGGGCGCGACCGTTACCGGATTGCTGACAAACACCAACGCGAGCGTAAGCGGCAGGTTGCAGCGCAACACCAGCGCGAGCAGCGCGGCGATGATCAGATGTCCCGGCAGGGGTATGCAGGCCGTGAACAGTCCAACGCCGAACGCCATGGAAACCGCGCGCCGGTTGAGGTGAAAGAGGTCGGAATCCTTGAGTCCGAGCCCCATCCAGCGCAGGCGACCATCGCCGAGTACGGCGTGCATGTCGGGCAACTTGCGTTTGAGGAAATGTCGCGGCACGTTGGCGATCCCGGGCGGGGCCGGCATTATCCCGAACTTGCCGGGATCCGGCCAGCGCAAGGGCAGCGCCTTGTCCTTGGCCGCCAGGGCAGTGCTCGCTACACTGCGCGAAATTTCTCGGGCTCATCCTGTTGCAAGCATCCGACCGCTCGACCCCGGCGCCGCCCTCGCGGCAGCGCGGTCTCCTCCGTTCCAGTCTGATCGTAGGCGCCATGACCGGGTTGTCGCGGGTCGCGGGACTGCTCCGGGATATGGTATTGGCCCGCACCATCGGTGCCGACGGGCTCGCCGACGCCTTTTTCGTCGCCTTCAAGCTGCCCAATTTTTTGCGCCGGCTGTTTGCCGAAGGTGCCTTCAGCCAGGCGTTTGTGCCGGTGCTGGCGGAGTACCGCGAAAAAGGCACCCACGCTGCGGTACGGGATCTGCTGGACCGGGTCGCGGGCACGCTGGGTGCGGCACTGCTGGCGCTCACGGTGCTGGCGACCCTGGGTGCGCCCGTACTGGCCTGGATGTTTGCGCCCGGGTTTGCCGTCGATCCGGCCAAGTTCGCGGTCACCATCGAGCTGATCCGCATCACCTTTCCCTATCTGCTGTTCATCTCGCTGGCTGGCTTCGCGGGCGGCATTCTCAACAGTTACGACCGCTTTGCGATACCGGCCTTCACGCCGATCTGGCTGAACCTGTGCATGATCGCGGCGGCACTGGCGGCGACGCCCTGGTTTGCCCGCCCGGTCTACGCGCTGGCCTGGGGTGTGTTCGCGGCGGGTCTGGTGCAGCTGCTGTTCCAGCTGCCGTTTCTCGCGCAGTTGCATCTGCTGCCGCGGCCGAAGCTGGGCTGGCACCACCCGGGCGTGCGGCGCATTCTCAAGCTCATGGTGCCGGCGCTGTTCGGGGTCTCGGTCAGCCAGATAAATCTGCTGCTCGATACCATCATCGCCTCCTTCCTGCCGGTGGGCAGCGTGTCCTGGCTGTATTACTCGGATCGCCTGGTGGAGCTGCCCCTCGGCGTATTCGCGGTGGCGGCGGCGACGGTGATCCTGCCCCATCTGTCGCGCCTGCACAGCGGTGCCGATCCGGCCCGCTTCCGCGCCACCCTCGACTGGGGACTGCGCTTTGTGCTGTTGATTGCGGTGCCGGCCACTCTTGCCTTGATGGTGCTGGCGAAGCCGCTGCTGACCACACTGTTCTACAACGGCGCGACGATGGGGCAGCGCGATATCGCGATGGCCACGTTCAGCCTGCGCGCGTTCTCCCTGGGACTGGTGGCCTTCATGTGCATCAAGGTACTCGCCTCCGGTTACTTCGCGCGCCAGGACACCCGCACACCGGTCACTATCGGCATCATCGCCATGGTCACCAATATGGGCCTGAATCTGGTGATGGCATTGCCGCTGCACCATTATTTTCGCCTCGGCCACGCCGGGCTGGCAGGGGCCACGGCGCTCGCCGCCTGGGTGAACGCCGGCCTGCTGCTGCGCGGCTTGCGGCGCGCCGGCGTGTATCGGCCGGGGCGCGAGTGGCGGCACTTTGGCGCGCTGCTGGGCATCGCCAATCTGGCGTTGCTGCTGTGCCTGCTGGTGCTGCGCGATGTCTGGGGCGACTGGACCGCACTGGCGTTCTGGCCCCGCGTGGGGGCTTTGATGGTGGTCTGCACGGCCGGCCTGGTTGTCTATATCGGCGCGCTGTTGGCCG
Source organism: uncultured Gammaproteobacteria bacterium (assembly GCA_963708735.1). GTDB lineage: Bacteria > Pseudomonadota > Gammaproteobacteria > Pseudomonadales > Porticoccaceae > JAGPUQ01. The sequence continues at coordinate 35,563 of CAVPTW010000025.1, read as the reverse complement.
GCGGATTGCGGCTGCGCGATCTTCGTGAGGTGCGCTGAGTCCGCGCCCGCGGGCGTTCCCGTGGGTGTTGACGACGCGGGATAATTCCGTCGCGTTCCCGGGCCGGTATATACTCCGCGCTCGTTTTTGTCGGTGCGCAACAGCGGGCGCGCGGTCGGAGTCACCTCCGCGGGCCCGGCTGAACCTGCCTGCCACACCCGTCCTCGCGAGTTGCACTGTGATTATCAAGGCAAAGGATTTTCTGATCCGTGGACTCCACAATCTGCGCCCGGAACATCGCGGCGCGGTGGCCACCGTGGGCTCGTTCGACGGCATTCATCTGGGCCATCAGGCGATCCTGGGCCAGCTCAAGGAGCGCGCGGCCTATTACCGCGCGGCCTCGGTGGTGATGATGTTCGAGCCGCAGCCGCGCGAGTATTTTGCCCGCGAACAGGCGCCGGCGCGGCTGATGCGCATTCGCGAAAAGGTTGAAGCCCTGGCGGGTACGGGTGTCAAGCGGGTGTTCTGTCTCCAGTTCAATCGCGCCCTGCGCAGCCTGTCGGCGCAGGAATTCGTCGAGCAGGTACTGGTACGCGGACTCGGCATCAAGTGTCTGGTCGTGGGCGACGATTTTCATTTCGGGCGCGACCGCAGCGGTGACTACGAAATGCTGGTGCGCATGGGCGCGCGCCACGGTTTCGAGGTACTGGAAACCCACAGCATTCAGATGGACGGCGAGCGCATCAGCAGCACCCGCATCCGGCGGGAACTGGAACTGGGCAATTTTGCCGAGGCGGCCAAACTGCTGGGCAAGCCGTTTCGGATCGCGGGCCGGGTGGTGTACGGCCAGCGCTTGGGTCGCCAGTTGGGAGTGCCCACGGCGAACGTGAATCTGCATCGGTACCGCGCGCCGCTGCAGGGCGTCTTTGCGGTGGAAGTGGCGCTCGACGGCGAACGCATTCCCGGCGTGGCGAATGTGGGGGTGCGGCCGACCGTGGGTGATCTGATCAAGCCGGTCCTCGAAGTCCATCTGCTCGACTGGAGCGGCGACATCTACGGCCGTCGTATCCATGTGGAGTTCAGGCACAAATTGCGGGAGGAAACGAAATTTGCCTCCATCGATGAATTGGTGACCCAGATTCAGGCGGACATCGTCGCTGCGCGGCGCTATTTCGCAGCATCTCAAGGGTCCGAACCAGCGGCACCGGCATGACCGATTACAAAGCGACGCTCAACCTTCCCAACACCAGCTTTCCGATGAAAGCCAATCTTGCGCAGCGCGAGCCCGGCATTCTCAAGCAGTGGCAGGAAGCCGACATCTACGGTCGCATCCGCGCCGCGCGCGCCGGACGCGAGCAGTTCATTCTTCACGACGGTCCACCCTATGCCAACGGCGATATCCACATCGGGCACGCGGTCAACAAGATCCTGAAGGACATCATCGTCAAGGCGCGCACGCTGGCGGGCTACGACGCGCCCTATGTGCCGGGCTGGGATTGCCACGGCCTGCCCATCGAGCATCAGGTGGAGCAGAAGTGGGGCAAGGCGGGGCACAAGCTCGATGCCAGGGCGTTTCGCGCGAAATGCCGGGAGTACGCCGCGAGTCAGGTCGAGCGCCAGCGCCGCGACTTCATCCGCCTCGGTGTGCTCGGCGATTGGGACCATCCCTACCTGAGCATGGATTACCGCTACGAAGCCGACATCATCCGTGCGCTCGGCCGCGTCGCCGCCAACGGCCACCTGGTGCGCGGCTACAAGCCCGTGTACTGGAGCGTGGTGGGCGCGTCGGCACTTGCCGAAGCCGAGGTCGAGTACCACGACAAAACCTCGTTCGCCATCGATGTCGCCTTTCCGGTGGCGGACGTGAAGGCGCTGGCCGATGTGCTGGGCGGCCTCAACGGGGAAGGGGAGATTGCGGTCGCCATCTGGACCACCACGCCCTGGACCCTGCCCGCCAACCAGGCCGTCTGCCTCGGTCCCGATATCGACTACGCCCTGGTGCAGTGCCGCATCCAGGGCGCGCCGCGCCGGCTGATTCTGGCGCGGGAACTGGTGGCCGGCGTCATGACGCGCGTCGGCGGCACCGACGCCCTGGTGCTCGCCACCTGCAAGGGCGCCTGTCTCGAAGGCCTGCGCCTCCGGCATCCGTTTTACAACCGCGAAGTACCGGTGATTCTCGGCGCGCATGTCACCCTGGATGCGGGCACCGGCGCCGTGCATACCGCGCCCGATCACGGCGTGGAAGACTTCACGGTGTCCGTGCCCTACGGTATCGGCACCCTCGATTATCTCGACGATCACGGCGTGTTCCGCGACCGGGTCGAGTATTTCGCCGGCCAGCACGTCTACAAGGTGGACGAGCCGATCGTTGAATTGCTGCGCGAACGCGGCACGTTGCTCGCGTGTGAAAAAATCGTCCACAGTTATCCCCATTGCTGGCGCACCAAGACGCCGCTGATCTACCGGGCGACGCCGCAGTGGTTCATCGGCATGCATGTACACGGCCTGCTCGACACCGCGTTTGCCGAAGTCGCCAAGGTGGCCTGGTATCCCGACTGGGGCCGGGCGCGGATGGAGGCCATGCTCGCCAACAGTCCCGACTGGTGCGTGTCGCGTCAGCGTACCTGGGGCGTGCCCATTGCCCTGTTCGTCCACGCGGACAGCGGCGAACCGCACCCGGATACCCAACGCCTAATCGAGGCGGTGGCGCTGCGCGTCGAGCAGCACGGCATGGACGCCTGGCACGATCTCGACCCGGTGGAACTGCTGGGCGCGGACGCCGCCCACTACCGCAAGGTCACCGACACCCTGGATGTCTGGTTCGACTCGGGCGTCAGCCACGCGGCGGTGCTGGCGCGCCGGCCCGAACTGCGCTATCCCGCGGATCTCTATCTGGAAGGCTCCGACCAGCATCGCGGCTGGTTCCAGTCGTCCCTCAAGACGGCGGTCGCCATCAACGGCAATGCGCCGTACCGCGCGGTGCTCACCCACGGCTTCACCGTGGATGCCCAGGGCCGCAAGATGTCGAAGTCGCTGGGCAATGTGGTGGCGCCCCAGCAGGTGATCAACGAGCTCGGCGCGGATGTGCTGCGGCTGTGGGTGGCGGCGACGGATTTCAGCGGCGAGCTGTCGGTGTCCGATGAAATCCTCAAGCGCACCGCGGATTCCTATCGGCGCATTCGCAACACCTTGCGTTATCTGCTCGCCAATCTGGAAGGCTTCGATCCCGCGCGCGACACCGTGCCCTTCGACCAGCTTCTGCATCTCGATCGCTGGGCGGTGGATCGCGCGCGCCTGCTGCAGGACGAGATCGCGGATCGCTACGAGGATTACGGCTTTCACCACATCTATCAGAAACTGCACCAGTTCTGCGTCGCGGATCTGGGCGGTTTCTATATCGACATCATCAAGGACCGCCAGTACACCTGCCAGCGCGACAGCCTGGCGCGGCGCTCCGCGCAGACCGCGTTGCACCAGATCGCCGAAGCCCTGGTGCGCTGGATCGCGCCGATCCTGAGCTTCACCGCCGAGGAAGTCTGGCAGTGCCTGCCCGGCGCGCGCGCGGATTCCGTGCTGCTGGCCGAATGGTTTCCACTGCCCAGTCTGGGGGAGGGAGAACTCTTCTCTCGCGACGACTGGGCGCAGGTGATGCGCGTCAAGGAAGCCGTCAACAAAACCCTGGAAGAGCAGCGCAATGCCGGACTGGTGCGCGGCTCGCTGGATGCCGAAGTGGTGGTCTATGTGGATGCCGCGCTGCACGCCCTGCTCGACAAGCTGGGTGATGAATTGCGTTTTGTGCTGTTGACCTCGGCGGCCAGCGTGCAAGCCCTCGCAGCGGCGCCCGCCGGAAGCCACGACACCGGCTGGTCCGGGATGAAAGTGGCGCTGGTGCCTTCCACGCACGCCAAGTGCGTGCGCTGCTGGCATCACCGCGACAGCGTTGGCCGTTGTGCCGAACATCCGGAGCTGTGCGAGCGTTGCGTGACGAACGTCGCCGGTGCCGGTGAACTCCGGCGCATCGCCTGAATGGGCCAGTCAATGAATTCGACCGCGACTTTCGGCCGGGCATGGTTGCTGAGTTGGTATCTGGTCGCCGCACTGGTCCTCGTGCTCGACTGGTGGACCAAGAGTCTGGCGAGCAGCCTGCTCGACTACGGCGTCCCGCGCGTCATCACGCCGCTGTTCAATCTCACCCTGCTGCACAATCGGGGCGCCGCGTTCAGTCTGCTGAGCGAGGCGGGCGGCTGGCAGCACTGGCTGCTGGGCGGCATTGCGCTGGCGGTGAGTGTGGCCATTGTCGTTGCCTTGCGCCGCCTGCCGCGTACCGCGCCATGGCAGGGCTTCGGACTGGCGCTGGTGCTGGGCGGCGCCGTGGGCAATCTCGGTGACCGGTTGCGGCTGGGTTACGTGGTGGATTTCATCCAGGTTCATTATCGGGATTTCTACTGGCCTGCCTTCAATATCGCGGACTCGGCGATCACGGTTGGCGCCGCGCTGCTGATCCTGGATGCGTTGCGGAACCGGACGAGCCCTTCATGAGCGACGACGTTGTGATTGGTCCCGGCACGGCGGTCGTGCTGCATTTCGCCATCGAATTGACCGATGGTGCCGTGGTGGACAGCAATTTCGCGCGCGCGCCCGCGCAACTTGTGATCGGCGACGGCAATCTCCCGGAAGGTTTCGAGCGTCTGCTGCTCGGTTTGCGCGCCGGCGACGAACGACGTTTCGAAGTACCCGCGGAACAGGGTTTTGGCGCGCACCAGCAAGTCAATGTGATGACCTTGCCCAAGCGCCGCTTTCCCGCCGAAATGGCGTTGACGCCCGGGCTGGTGGTCACCTTCACCGATGCCGCCTCCGGCCAGTTGCCCGGCGTGGTGATGGCGGTGGCGGGGGACCGGGTCACGGTAGACTTCAATCATCCGCTGGCGGGCAAGACGCTGGTATTCGCCGTCGCGATACGATCGGTCGCCGCGGCGGAACAGGTAGCGTCGTGAAACTCCTGCTCGCCAATCCTCGCGGTTTCTGCGCCGGCGTGGATCGCGCCATCGAGATCGTCGAGCGTGCGCTCGACCGTTTCGGCGCGCCGATTCATGTGCGGCACGAAGTTGTCCACAATAAATACGTCGTGGACAGCCTGCGCCGGCGTGGCGCGATCTTCGTCGAGGAACTGGACGAGGTCCCGGCGGACGGCACCGTCATTTTCAGCGCCCACGGCGTATCGCAAACCGTGCGCGAAGAGGCTGGCGCACGCGGGTTGCGCGTATTCGACGCGACCTGCCCGTTGGTGACCAAGGTTCACCTGGAAGTGGCGGCCTGCGCCCGCGACGGGCGCGACTGTGTGCTGATCGGCCATCGCGGCCATCCCGAGGTCGAGGGCACCATGGGTCAGTACCGCAGCGCGCGCGGCATGATTTATCTGGTCGAGGACGAGGCCGACGCCCAGAGCCTGGAGGTCGCGCAGCCCGGCAATCTCGCCTATGTCACCCAGACCACCTTGTCGATGGACGACACCGCGCGCATCGTCGCCATCCTGCAAGCGCGCTTCCCGGCCATCGATGGTCCGCGCAAGGACGACATCTGCTACGCCACGCAAAATCGTCAGGACGCGGTCAAGCAGCTCGCGCTGGAATGCGAACTGGTATTGGTGGTGGGCTCGCCCAACAGTTCGAACTCGACGCGGTTGAAGGAACTCGCCGAGCGCTGCGGCGCCCGTGCGCACCTGATCGATGGCGCCGCCGAGATCGATCCCCTCTGGCTCGTCGGCGTCACCAGCATCGGGCTGACGGCGGGCGCTTCGGCGCCGGAAAAACTCGTGGGCGACGTGGTCGCCCGCCTCACCGAACTGGGTGTGAACCAAGTGTGCGAAAGCAAGGGTAGCCGCGAAGGCATCCGGTTTTCGCTGCCGCCGGGTTTGCGTTGACCAGCCGCGTCCACGTCCCGGTTTTTGTGGACCGGGTCCGCAACATCCACGCGTTACGGCAACTGCGCGATGACACCGGCCGCGCGGCGTAACTGGCCTGCATCGGGAGTGCTGGCGGCGCTCGCCGCCGCCGCCCTGTTCGGCGCCAGCGTACCTTTTGCCAAGCTGCTGCTGGGCGCAATGAGTCCCTGGCTGCTGGCGGGTCTGCTGTATCTGGGCGCGGGTCTTGGCCTCACGCTGATGCGCCTGATCCGGCCCAAAACGGCGATTCGTCTGGAACCCGGTGAGTGGCGCTGGCTCGCCGGCGCCATCGCTGCCGGTGGCGTGATCGCGCCGGTGTTGCTGATGTACGGTCTGTCGGCGATGCCGGCTTCCGGCGCGGCCTTGCTGTTGAATGCGGAAACCCTGTTCACCGCGTTGCTGGCGTGGTTCGTGTTTCGCGAAAATTTCGATCGCCGCATCGCGCTTGGCATGGCTGCCATCGTCGTCGGCGCGCTGGTGCTGGCCTGGCCGGGCGAAGCGCGCTTCGGCGCCCTGTGGCCGGCGCTCGCGGTGCTGGGCGCGGGGCTGGGTTGGGCGCTGGATAACAATCTGACGCGCAAGGTAGCGCTCACCGACGCGACCTGGATCGCCGCCTGCAAGGGCTGGGCGGCGGGCGTGGTCAACCTGGGCATTGCGGCGCTGGTGGTCGATCGCTGGCCGCCGCCGGCAACCGTGGCGGCGGCCGTCGTGCTGGGCTGGGCCTGCTACGGATTGAGTCTGGTGCTGTTCGTGGTGGCCTTGCGCCACCTCGGCACCGCGCGCACCAGCGCCTATTTTTCCGTCGCGCCCTTCGTCGGCGCGCTCATCGCATTGCCGCTGTTGGGAGAGGCGCTGACGCTGCGCCTGCTGTCCGCCGGGACGTTGATGGCACTGGGGGTGTGGCTGCACCTGACCGAAAAACATCGCCACGAACATACCCACGAAGCGCTCGAGCACGAACACGAGCATGTGCACGATCTCCATCACCAGCACGGCCACGAGGTGCCGGTTGCGGCGGGTATCCGTCATACGCACCGCCATCGCCACGCCGCGCTGACCCACCAGCACGCGCATTTCCCCGATGCGCATCATCGGCACGGCCACCCATAGCAGGCAGTGGCCGCTGGATGAAGCCATTGTCGATCGCGGTCTTGTTCAGGGGTTGTGCTTACTGGCCGCCGAACACACCAAAAGACAGCCAGTTGAGCCAGGAGCGATGTTGCCGCGGCGCGGTTTCCGGGTCGACCGGTGGCGGTTCACGCTGGCCAACCGTGCCTTCCCCGAACAGGGGGCGGGAATCGAAATAGGGTGGTCTTTCCGGGGTGTAAATCCCCAGCGTCAGAGTGTGCCACCAAGACTTGCGATCCAAGATGTCATCCTGGTAGCGAAAATTGCCCTGGGCATCGAGTGAGGGGTGCTGGGGAAAGTTGAGCGCCAGCGTCCGGGCGGCGTTGTCCGCCAGTTCCGGCATGCCCAGCATGTGATAGCCCTGCGCCATCACCGCCAGCCCGTCGGCAACCGCCGGCGTGTGCTCGTAGTTCTCCACCACATACCGGCCGCGATTGACCGCCGCGAGATAGGCACCGCGCTTGAAATAGTAGTTGGCGACGTGGATTTCCTGGCGTGCCAGCAGATTGCGCAGATACACCATTTGCTGGCGCGCTTCGGGGGCGTAGGCACTGGTCGGAAAGTTGGTGACCAGGTCGTTGAAGGTATTGAAGGCGAGTCGTGCCGAGCCGGGATCGCGCTTGGTCTGGTCGCGGGGCATGTATTCGTCGAACAGGCCGCGACCCGATCGCAGCAGCGCCATACCTTTCACGTAATAGGCGTAGTCCACGCTGGGGTGGCGCGGGTGCAGGCGAATGAAGCGTTCCGCCGCGGCGATGGCCGCTTCGAAGTCCTGACTCTCATAGCGGGCGTAGATCAACTCGAGCTGCGCCTGGTCGGCATAGGTGCCAAAGGGATAGCGCGCCTCCAGGGCATCGAGATTTGCGATGGCCTTGGCCCAGTCACGCGCGGTCAGGTCGCGTTGAATGCGGTCGTAAAAGTCCTTCTCAGTGTAGTTGCGGGTACGATCTTCCGCCTCCTTCTTGGCATCCTTGGCGGAATGCGTCCAGGAGCACCCGGCGAGCAGGCCAATGGACAAACCCACAATCAACAATCGCATCGCTTTTATCAGCATCGATCTTACCAACAGCCGCATAGCACGCTTGATCCAGCGCGGGTAGACGTGGGGGCGCGGGATTGAGTGCTCCCGCCGGCCCTGTTAAAAAGGCGATCATTTAACCACAGTAGAAATGCGGGCAATACACGACATGGCGGTAGGCGACAGGTTACAGCGCAAGGCGCAGGTTCCGCATGCACTGGAAGGGCAACGGCTCGACCAGGCGGCGGCGGCGCTGTTCAGCGATTTTTCCCGGGCCCGCCTTCAGCACTGGATCAGCGCCGGCGACTTGCGCGTGGACGGCGCCGCGCGGCGCTCGAAGGATCGCCTGGCCGGCGGCGAATGGCTCTGCCTCGATGCGCAACTGGAACCCGCCGGCGACTGGGTCGAGCAGGCGGTGCCGTTGCGTGTGGTGTACGAGGACGCCGAGCTGCTGGTGATCGACAAGCCGGCCGGGCTGGTGGTGCATCCGGGCGCGGGCAATCGCGACGGCACCCTGTTGAATGGCCTGCTGCGCCACTGTCCGGGGCTGCGCGCGCTGCCCCGCGTGGGCATCGTGCATCGCCTGGACAAGGACACCACCGGACTGCTGGTGATCGCCAAGACCTTGCGCGCCCATGCCGATCTGGTCGCGCAGTTGCGGGAGCGCAGCGTGTCCCGCGATTACGCCGCCCTGGTTCGCGGCCTCGTCATCAGCGGCGGCACCGTTACCGCGCCCATCGGCCGGCACCCGACCGCGCGCACGCGGATGGCGGTGGTCGCCGGTGGCCGCGCGGCGGTGACCCATTACCGCGTGGCCCAGCGGTTGCCGCGCCACACCCTGCTCCGGGTCAGCCTCGAAACCGGACGCACCCATCAGATTCGCGTGCACCTGGCCCATATCGGACACCCGGTGGTGGGCGACCCGCTGTACGGTGGCCGCCTGCAACTGCCGGCGGGTATCGGTCCCGCCTGCGCGGCGGCGCTCACCGCATTCCGGCGTCAGGCGCTGCATGCGGCCCGGCTCTCGGTACGCCATCCCGCCACCGGCGCCACCATGACCTGGGAAGCGCCCCTGCCGGCTGATTTCGCCGCGTTGCTGGCGACGCTGAGTGCCGATGTCTGAGCGGGAGATGTCTGAGCGGGAGATATCCGAGCAGCAGATATCCGCGGCGGCGCCCGGTTTTCTGGTGCCGGACTGGCCGGCCCCGCCCGGAGTGCGGGCCGCCTTTACCACCCGGATCGGCGGCGCCAGCCACGGCCCCTGGGCCACATTCAATCTGGGCGAGCGAGTGGGCGATGACCCGGCCGCCGTGCGTGCCAACCACCGGCGCCTGGCGGATCTGCTCGCCCTGCCCGGCCAGCCTCAATGGTTGCTTCAGGTTCACGGCGCCGCTGCGGTGGCGGCGGTGGGCGATGGCTTGGTGCGGACCGGCGACAGCACCTGGACCCGCGGCGCGGGCGTCGTCTGTGCGGTCCAAAGCGCCGATTGTCTGCCGGTATTGCTGTGCGACCGCGCCGGGTCGGTGGTGGCCGCCGTTCACGGCGGCTGGCGCGGCCTCGCTGCCGGCGTGATCGCACAAGCGGTCGCCGCAATGGCCGCGCCGCCCGCTACCTTGCTGGCGTGGCTGGGTCCGGCGATCTGCGTTGCCTGCTACGAAGTCGGCGACGAAGTCCGTGCCGCTTTTGTCGGGCATCTCGGTGCGGACGCATTGGCGGTCTGCTTCACCCCGGCGGATCGGGTCGGGCACTGGTACGCCGACCTGCCCGCCATCGCCCGTGCCCAGTTGCTGGCCCTCGGCGTGCCCGCCGCCGCCATTCATGGCGGCGATCTTTGTACCTGTGAGGATGCCGCGCGGTTTTATTCCTGGCGCCGCGACGGCATCACCGGGCGCCAGGCGGCGCTGATCTGGCGCGAACCCTGAGGCCCCCAGTATTTTCTTCGTCACCCCGGCCTGCGCCGGAGTCCAGGTCGGGACGGACAAGCCGTCACCCCCGCGCAGGCGGGGGTCCAGGCGCCACCGGGGTCGGAGATATCGTGGTATCTGGATTCCCGCTTTCGCGGGAATGACGGCGGTTTTGTCGCCCTCGCATGCCCACACCTGCGCATCCCGGTTGCGCCGGAGTCCAGGTCGGGACGGAGAAGCCGTCACCCCCGCGCAGGCGGGGGTCCAGGCGCCACCGGGGTCGGAGATATCGTGGTATCTGGATTCCCGCTTTCGCGGGAATGACGGCGGTTTTGTCGCCCTCGCATGCCCACACCTGCACATCCCGGTTGCGCCGGAGTCCAGGTCGGGACGGACAAGCCGTCACCCCCGCGCAGGCGAAGGTCCAGGCGCCACCGGGGTCGGAGATATCGTGGTATCCGGATTCCCGCTTTCGCGGGAATGACGGCGGTTTTGTCGCCCTCGCACGCCCACACCTGCACATCCCGGTTGCGCCAGCCCCGGCACTGCCATTCAATAGCGCGAATTTTCGGAACTGCCCTTTCTCGGAGCCAACCCATGACCCCGACCGAGCTGGTGGAAAAATTGCGCGCTTCACCGGCGACGGTGGAGTTCGATGAAGTGATCGCCGTCATCAACGCCCACTACAGCTTTACCCCGACCGGCTTTGCCAATGGCTTGGGCGCTGACCGTCTGTGGAACCCGGTGGGGACCAACGAAGGCTCCTGCCGCATCCTTGCCTTTGGCCGCCTCCAGGGTCTCGGCGAGGCCGAAACCCTGGCCTGTTTCGGCGCCCATTACCGGGCGGTACTGGCCGATCCCGAAGGTACGGCGCATCCGAATATCCGCGCCTTCCTGCGCGACGGCTGGGCCGGCATCAAGTTCGAAGGCACCCCGTTGATGCTCAAGTGACGGGAATCGCGCGGACAAATCGCGGCAAATCGGGTTTGACGGCGGAGTGCCTCGGCGCGGTTTGCAGTCATTCGTCGTAAAAACCAACCGCCTGTCTGAGTCAATGGTTGCTCGTCGCACTATTTGCCCACTGGTCGGACAAGACCAAACTATCCATTTTCCTCTGTTAACAAGGCTGCCATGGACAAAAACAACCAACAGGGCACGACGAAACCAAATCGTGGCTTCACGCTCATCGAGTTGATGGTCACCATCGGCATACTCGCCATTCTGCTCGCTGCCGTGGCGCCTTCCTTTCGTGGCCTGCTGCTCGACAACCAGGCGGCCACCCAGGCCAACGCCGTGGTGACTTCGCTCATGCTTGCGCGCAGCGAGGCCATCAAGCGCAATGTTCCGGTGGTGATGTGCCGATCCAGCTCCGGCACCGATTGCGCCGGCAGCGACTGGGCCAGTGGCTGGATCGTGTTTGTGGATGCCGACCGCAGCGGCAGCAGCGCGATAAGCACGGGCGATACCATCATCCAGACCGTCGGCAAACTCCCCGCCAGTTTTGCCCTCACCACCAGCGCCGTAGCTGGCTTCACCTACCGGCCCGATGGTTCGGTGACCACTGCCGATAATTTCCTGCTGTGCCCGCCGGACCACATCAGCAGCCGGGCGCGCCAGATTCAGATCGATGCCACCGGCCGTCCCATGGTGGTGAAGGGAGGGACCTGCACATGAGTTGTCGCAGTCGCGCGCGCGGCGCCACTCTGATCGAAGTGCTGATCGCCGTGCTGGTGCTGGCGGTGGGCATCCTGGGTCTGATGGGCCTGCAGATCAACGGCAAGCGCACCAATTACGCAGCGCTCCAGCGCAGCGCCGCCGTGAGTCTGGCGCAGGACATGATGAACCGCATGCGCGCCAATCCCAATGTCGCTCCCACCGTCACTTTTCTGGATACCAACTACGATACCGGAAGCTACACCGGGGACGGAGTCGGCGGCGGCACGATCACCACGACGCCGAAGGACTGTGCCGTCGTCGATGCGGCCTGCTCCCCCACACAGCTTGCCGCCTATGACTTGTGGGCCTGGGAAAAGCAACTCGACGATGCCGTCACCAGCAACGGCCTGATCAACCCCACCGGCTGCATCGATGTCGATCTCAGCGCCGCCGACGGCAGTCTGGTGACGGTCATCGTTGCCTGGGAAAGCAAGATCGATCTCGACCAGACCGCCCTGGTGGCACGCATGCCGGCGGGCATGAACTGCGGTGCCGGCAAATACGGCACCGGCGATACCCGCCGTCAGGCGGTATTCTCGACCACTTTTCTGGCCAACCGGTGAGGACGCGCGGTATGAGACGCGAGCGCGGCGCGGTGCAGCGGCAAGGCGGCTTCTCGCTGGTCGAGCTGATGATCGCCCTGTTGCTGGGCCTGCTGCTGATGAGCGGCATCATTGCCGTCTATCTCGAGGGCAAGAACAATTTCGTGCAGGACGAAGCCATTTCCCGGGTACAGGAAAACGGCCGGTTTGCGTTGCGGCTGTTGTCCCGCGAGATCGCCATGGGCGGTTTTTACGGCGGCGCCACCGAGCCCGCGGCCATCACCTCGCCAACGGCCGGCGATGCCTGCACGACCTGGCTGCTGAACCCGGGTCAGGTGATCGAAACCTACAACAAGGCGGGAACCGGTACGGGCGAAAATGCCGCCTTTGGCACCTGTTTCGGCAGCCCGAGCGGCGTGGTGGCGGACACCGACGTGATCGCCGTGCGGCGCGCCTCCGACCAGCCTGTGATCCTGCACGGCCAATGGCAGACCGGCTTCGCGGCGCTGACTGCCGGCCAGTATTACCTGCACACCGACAATTCCGGCCGGGGTTTGTCCGAAATCAAGCTGGACAGCGCCCTGAGCACCAGCACATTGACCGCGACCGGCTCCACCGCCGATGTCTGGGACTACTTCGGCCGCATCTACTACATCGGCACCGAAAACGGCGTTCCCAGTCTCTGCACCCGCGGCGCGCAGGACACCGCCCAGACCTGCCTGGTGAGCGGCGTCGAGAGCCTGCAACTCGAACTGGGCGTCGACAGGAAGGGCGACGGCATTCCCGACGAATTCATTTCCGACGCGGTGGCGGCGACCGGCGTGAACGTGGCGACCGTGATCTCCATGCGCATTCACCTGCTGGTACGCAGTCAGGATCCGGTGCGCAACTTCCCTGCCCAGAGCCGCACCTGGGTGCTGGGCGACCAGACATTGACCACCAACGACCAGTATTACCGGCGCGTGTTCACCGCCACGGTGCCGCGCAACAATCAGATCTTCACCACCTTTCAATAGGCAGGAAGCAGGCGGAGTATTTTGCTGTGAGCCAGATAGATTTGTTAAGGGCGCATCCAACACTCCGTCATGCCCGCGGAAGCGGGCATCCAGGCACCGCGGCAATGGCGGGTGCGCCTGTGGTTTATTCGTCCCACGGGGCACCTGAGTCCCATTGCCCCGTTCGTCCTGAGCCCGTCGAAGGAACGAAAGACACTCGATATCGGGGCAAGTATCCGTCCAGGGTTCGACCCTTCGGCAGGCTCAGTACAGGCTCGGCTCACCAGGAACGGGGGCACCGCTCAGCCCCCCGCCAAAACGGCGCAGTCCTGGTGGTCGCCCTGATTTTTCTGCTGCTGCTCAGTATCCTCGCCGTCAGCATCATGCGCTCCGGGCAACTCGAAGTGCTGATGGCGGGCAATTCCCAGGCCCAGCTCAGCGCCTTCGAGTTTGCCGAAGGCGTTTCCGAATCGATCCTCGCGCGCAGGAGCAGCAACCTGAACTCCAACGATGTCATCTGCAGTCCCGGCTTCCCCGCGCCGTCGCCATCGGACCCGGCCCTCAACTGCACCATGACCACGCTGGCCTGGGATGACCGGTTCAAGCCATCGACCAGCGCCCTCGCGGCCATCAAGAGTGCCAATATCCAGGGCCGCGTCCGACCGCTCAACGAAGGCAAGCCCGGCTGCGTGCCGGCGTTCATCCCCGGCATCGCCCACGGCACCTGGGCGTTTTTCTTCGACGTCGAAGCGAGCTACGACAACAGCGTCGTGCGCCAGGGCGCGAGTCGTGTCAACCACGGTGTGGTGTTGGTCAACCCGGTGAGCAGCGACTGTTTCGCCAATCCGCCGATCGGCAATCTCGACAAGTTGGCCAATATGCCAACGATCTGAGGCGCCAATCCCCGTGTGCGTCATGTCTACGGCTTGGGGCCGACAGAAAATTAAGGAGAGCAGGGTGATGAACACGTCAGGCAAAAGCAGGATCGGCTACCAGGGCGCAATGATCGCGCTGCTGGCAGCCTTGCTGATCGGGCCGCCGGCGGCGGCGACGACACCGAAATCTATTTCCGCAAGGCTCCGCCCACGGCGCCAGCGCCGCTGGTGATGCTGACCCTGGACTATCAACCTAATCTGAGCAACGACTTGGGGGGTGTGTGCGATACGGTGGATTCAGACAAGTGTCGGGCGTACTTTGGCACCGATGACGTGGGCACACTGATCTACAGTCAGCTTGACAAGACGTCTGACGTGAAACTCTTTGATGCCTTCCGCGCGGTATTCAAGGCGATCTTTGCGTCCGATGTGGCCGACGACACCCAGGTCGGCTTGATGATGAACCACAATAAAATGACTGCACCGGCAACCCTCCCTTCAGTAAGTGCAGCAACGGCGCCTATGTGCTGCGGGGTTTTGAATTGTTCAAGCCCGGACTGCTGGAATCCGGTGGCGATGGTAACGGTGCCAAGGACGAACTGCTCAAGATCATGAAGGACATTCCCCTGCCCAAGGGCACGGTGGCGCACGCCTATCAAGGGAAGGAGCTCTTTTTCGAGTTGTACCGCTATCTGTCCGGACAGGACGTAGTGAACGGCAAGCTCGGTTACACCGATTTTGACGGATCTACCGAGCTCGGCGGGAAGCCGCCGTTGCGCAACCTCGATCACGAATTTTCCGTGGGATTCGGCACACCGGCAACGAAATGCGCTTTTGGTACCTCGCCCACGGGCAGTAGCCGTGACTGCTACGACTATACCAACACTGAGGGTTACACCAAGGCAGCGGGTTCGCATCTCACTAACGACGGCGAGCGTATCTCCTCCGCGCTGACTTGGGATCCGAATATCATCAGACTAGCTGGGTCGCAGGAGCGCGACCGCTATATCAGCCCATACGAAAGTGGCGACTGGTCATGCAGCGGCACCTACAGCATTAACCTGATGTTCGTGACTTCCAAGCAAGAGGACGACAGCAACGGCGAGATCATCAAGGAGGTGACGGACCAAGGGTTAAAGGGCTGGGGTCTGGATAACAATTCGTCGTTCACCAACATGATTGCCGCCCTGCACGCAAACGACATTGCCGGCGGTCAGGCTGACGGTGTGCCTACGGTGAAAGGTGATCAGCGACTGAGATCCTATTTTCTTTCAACAAGCAGCTCGATCGGTGCGGGGGGCGGCGATAAGGGCAAGGTGAACGGTTATGCGGATGCCGGCGGCACCGGCCGCGCCATCGCGGCACTGGACGACCCGCGCGCGCTGTTCTTTGCACTGCAAAAGGCCTTCGGAGAGATCAAGGCCATCAGCAGCTCCTTTGTGGCGGTGACGGTGCCGGTCAATACCGATAACCGGGTCAACTCGCTGCCCAATCTGTTCGTCGCCCTGTTCCAGGTCGACAAAGACGGTAATCCCCGCTGGCCAGGCAACATCAAGAAACTGGATATCGTTACCCAGGTCGATGGGGTGCCGGGAGTCCAGGTGCAGGACGCGCTTGGTAAGGATGCGTTCAACGCGACTACAGGGCGTATCAATCGGAAGGCCCTGACTTTGTGGACTGTCCCTACGGCACCCGACATACCCACAGTGGATGATGTCAAAAAGGATACATTCCCCGGTAGTGATGGCAGTGCAGTCATGAGTGGTGGTGCCGGCCACAAGACGCCGGGATTTCTCTCCGGCACCGGCCCCATAGGGCTCAAGAACTCGGAGGCGGGTGCGCGCCAGATATTTATCGACCCAGCTACGGTGACCGGGACCCGGGCGGTCGGCAACGATCTGGTCGGAGTGGATGCGAGCGACGAGATCGGCGCCATGCGGGAGGACCCCGAGATTCAAAAGTTGCTTGGTGTCCGACAGCCGGGTCTGCCCGATCAGACCTGCGGCACCGACGCCACCTACTGCGACGTGTTCATCGCCTCGGTGTTGAGCACTGCCGGAGTGAGCACCACTGGTTTGAGCCTTGAGCAAAAGGCGCAGGTGGCCACCCAGGTGTTTCTCAAATGGGTGCGCGGTTTCGATGTATTCACCGCCGGCAAAGGCGCGCAGCCCCGCCCTTGGCTAATGGGTGATGTGCTGCACTCGCGCCCGCTGGCGGTCAACTATGGCGCCCGGCCGCCCGGCGGCAGTGGCTATGGGATCGACAATCAGGATGTCCGTCTTTTCTTCGGTGCCAACGATGGCCTGATGCGTATGGTGCGTAATACCGACTCCGTTACTACCAAGCCTGCCCCGGTGCCCACTCAGCAGGGGCCTCGCTATGGCGAGGAGGTGTGGGCCTTTATGCCACGCGAGCTGCTGTCCCATGTACCGCGGCTGGCGATGGCTGGGGTAGTGGAATTGAACAGACCCTACGGAGTCGACGGCGAACCCGCGCTGCTGACCATCGATAACAACGACGATGGCATCATCAACAACACCGGCGCTACTTGCACAAAGTCAACAGAGGGCGAGGCTTACTGCGATCGCGCCTGGCTGTATTTTGGGCTGCGCCGTGGCGGCAAGAGCTATTACGCCATCGACGTATCCGACCCGGATGCTACCACGCCGAAACTGCTGTGGAAGATCGACGACAGCCCGCTGGGGGATTTCACCGAGCTGGGCCTGACTTTCTCCACCCCCCGTGTGGGCTGGGTTAAGTTCGAGAATGTCAGCGGCCTCAATAAATTTCCTTTCCCCGATGGTGGGACCAATGTTCCGGTGCCGGTGGTGATCTTCGGTGGCGGTTATAACGGTCACGGAGTGCTTGGTGGCGACCACCACCAGAGTGGTGTCGGCGGTCCCACCAAGGACACCATCCTGGATACGCCCTTCACTGGCGCCGACACCGACGAGGGCAATGCCATTTTTATCGTCCATGCCCGCACCGGGCAGTTGATCTGGAAGGTGACCGGCGGTGCCGGCACGGACAGCGCCACACACCGCTTCCACGCCTCCATGGAGCACGGCATTGCCGCGCCGGTCTCGCCCATGGACAGCGATGGCGACGGCATTCTCGACCGGCTAT
Source organism: uncultured Gammaproteobacteria bacterium (assembly GCA_963708735.1). GTDB lineage: Bacteria > Pseudomonadota > Gammaproteobacteria > Pseudomonadales > Porticoccaceae > JAGPUQ01. Next base: position 18,339 of record CAVPTW010000025.1, on the reverse strand, counting down.
ATGTGGCCGATACCGGCGGCCGGGTGTGGCGGGTGGATATCCCGGAGTTCGTGCCGGGGGTGTCCACCGGTGCCCATAGGGCGAGCACCTGGAAGGCGACGGTGCTGGCCGATCTCCGCCCGGTGGATCTGGCTAAGGCCCCCAACGACGATCTGCGGTTCTTCCACGCCGCGACCCTGGTGCGCCGCGCGCGGGACGGCATCGGCGTCTACGACGCCATCGCGGTGGGCTCCGGCGATCGCGAGCATCCTCAGTCGGAGACCAATAAGGACAACTGGTTCTTCCTGCTCAAGGATCGCGTCATCAACAGCGGCGATGCGGTGAAGGATGCCCTGGTACCGAGCGAACTGCTGGATATCACCAACAAGTGCTTCGCCGGATCCGGCACTACCTGTGTCAGCGATACTGCCAGCACCGGCAATAATCTAGCCAACGGCTGGCGCTTGGCGCTTGAGGCCACTGGCGAGAAAAATCTCTCACCGCCCTTTATTGGTGGCAATGGCATCATCTTCACCACTTATCTGCCGAATGGCACCACACGTGACGATGATCCCTGCTCGCCGCTAGGGGCTAGCCGGTTGTATCAGGTGGCGCTGGAGGATGGCGCGCCGCTGCGCTTCCTGCACGACGTCGATCTCAAGAGTGACTTTGTGAAAGCACATCGCTGGATCGACCTCTATTCCGGTATCGACGGTGGTGTGGTGGCGATTACCCCTGATTACTGGATGACGTCGACCGGAAAGAGCGGCAAGAACCCGCCCCAGAAGCCGATCCAGTTCTACTGGCGTGAAAGCGGCGTGGATGAAGTCAAATGAGCCGATGCGCCGGACCCTGCGTCAGCCCCCGGGATACTTTTCCTGGATGTTGGCGCGGGACAGACAGGGACCATCGACCCGCGAAGGCTTCCGAAATGAAGGCATCGACATGAAGGCTCGGACATGAAGACAATGCAACGCGATCGCCAGACCGGCGTCACCCTGCTGGAAATGCTGATCGTGGTGGCGGTCATCTCGATCCTCGCCGCGGTGATCTACCCCTCGTACATCGACTATGTGGTGCGCAGCAACCGGGCGGTGGGCAAGAGCGCCCTGCTCGAAGTCGCCGCGCGGCAGGAGCAGTACTTTGCCAACAATGCCGGCTACGGCAGCGGCACCGCGAAACTGGGTTACCCGAGTGCCTATTATGTGGATCGCAAGGGCGGCCAGGGCACTGCCACCACCGGCATTTATCTGATCTCGGTGACCAATGCCACCTCGGCGCCGATACGGGACTACACCCTGACCGCGACGCGCCAGAACTTCCAGACCCGCGACACCAAATGCGGCAACCTGACGCTGAACAACCTCGGCGTGAAGAGCCAGACCGGGAGCGGCGCGCGCTGCTGGGAGTAGTCGCGTAGCAGAGCTTCGCGGGGTGGGCAAAGCCTGTCTTGAGCCCTTCGACGAAGCTCAGGAGAGCCTTGACGAAGGGCGCCGTGAAACCCGCTGCTAGCCGCGCAGCGAGATTTCGCGGCGCTGTCCTCCTGACTCCAGGACCAGATTGCCCCGGTCTTCCCCCAACTGTTCGTTGGCGTTCAACAACTCGATCCCGTACACCGTGCCATCTCCAGCGAGATCAATACTGACCGCGTCGCTGATTTTGAGGGTGGTGACTTGCGCGGTCTTCTCGTGCAGCCGGATATACGCTACGTTGTACTTGGGGTCGTAGGTCATTTTCATCGCGGGTACCCCGTCAAAAATACTTGGCAATTACGGTAATCACGAGCCACTCGCCCGCTTCCTGTACGGCGTAAACTTCCAGCTGCTTGTTCAGGTAGTACTTTCCTTGCCAGTGACCGTCAAAAGGAAAATTGCGACGAAATCCGGTCCGTCCGTACTTTCCCTCAAACTGTTCGCCGCCAATGACGGTCTCGCTCACTTCGTGCTCCGTGCTGCCCCGCTCCTGAAGCCGCGCCTGTGCGTGGGAGTGTAGCCTAACCCTCATAGGAACGCCTCTCGGAATCGTTGCGGGCGGGCTTTATGACCGCCCGGTACAGGGCACAAAACTACTTCAGAATCGCAGGGTGGGTAAAGCCTGTTCTGAGCCCTTCGACGGAGCTCAGGAGAGCCTTGACGAAGGGCACAGCGTGCCCACGCGGACCAGGCCCGCCGCACGCACGAAACCCGCCGCCAGCGTCAACCCGCGCATCCCGTGGGCACGGCCTCCGGCCTTTGCCCACCCTACAGGGCCGACGCGTTTCCAGTATTTCCGCCATCCATGGCGGTCACGCGGGAATGACGCGATGCCGTTGCCCTCGCGTACGCAAGGCGTCAACCTGTCCCGCCAGCGGCTTCGGGCGTATCGAGCAGCGCCGCACGGCAACGCCGGAAGAGTTGCGGCACGACCTGGACCGGCAGGACATCATCAGTCTGAATCTCACCCGTGCCGTGCAAACGGGCGTGGACATCGCTGTGCACCTGCTTGCCGACACCGATGAACGGGCGCCAACGACCATGGGAGAGGCTTTCGAGGCGCTGGTCGCGCAATCGCTCATATCCGAACCGCCGGGCAAACGTCTGCGAGCGGCCGTCGGTTTCCGGAATATCGTGGTGCATAGGTACCAGGCGATCGACTGGACCATCGTCCACGCGTTGACCCATACGGGAGTGGAGGATTTCCGCGCCTTCGCAGCAGCTATCGCGCCATTGCTTGATGCGGACTGATCAAGGGGCCTCCAACAGTTCGTCATGCCCGCGGAAGCGGGCATCCAGTGCCTTGTTTGGGTCAGGGGTAACGGACATCTTTTCTAGACCCTCCGTTGGGGTCGTCAAAAACACAGTTCCTACTTCCCCCGATAAACCGGCGGCCGCTTTTCCTGAAACGATTTCACGCCTTCCGCCGCATCCTCGGTCAGCGCGAGTTCCTGCATCACCGACACGAAGTCCGAGATCGCGGCATCCGGTCCTTCCAGAAACGCCCGGCGCACATTGCGCAGCGTGGCCTGTACCGCGAGTGGCGCCTGGCGACTGATTTCGGCGGCGAGTTCCAGCGCGCGATCGAGTTCCTTGCCCTCGGGCACGATCTCCTGAATGAAGTTGAAACGCAGTGCTTCCGCCGGGGTGAATTCGTAGCCGGTGAGCAGCACCTTCATGGCGTTGCCCCAGCCGGCGCGCTCGGCCATGCGCAGGGTGGCGCCGCCCACGGCCATCACGCCGCGGCCGACTTCGAGTTGCGAGAAGCGTGTGCCTTCGGCGGCCACCACGATCTCGGTGGCGAGCATGAGTTCGATGCCGGCGGTGTAGCAGATGCCCTTGACGGCGCTCACCACGGGCTTGCTGCGGTAGGGTTTGCCGAGCGAAAACGGATCGATGCCGCCTTTGGGAATCAGCGGTTTGCCTTCGCGCATGGTGGCGGCGAATTTGGGCAGGTCGAGGCCGGCGGTGAAGTGCTTGCCGTGGGCGAACAGTACGCCCACCCAGAGCTCGGCGTCGTCTTCCAGGCGCTTATAGGCAAGGCCCAGTTCGGCGAACATCTTCGGTGTGAAGCCGTTGTATTTTTCGGGCCGGTCGATGCCGATCAACAGGAGGTGATCGCGGACTTCGGTGGTGATGCGGCCTTCGGGGTCGCGCGTTTCGGTGTCGCTCATGATGGTTCTCGCGGATTGCGTCAGCAAACTTTGTCAGTAATGGGTTTCGGCAGGCTCGTGGTAGACATAGCCCGGATCGCCCGGGATCAGCACGCCGGGTTTGCCGCTTGGGGTCTCGACCCGCAGCGGCAGGATGCGGGGGAATTCGGTCTGCGCCGCGACACCCACCAGCAGTTCCGCCGTGTTGTGGTACTGGGCGATGCCTTCGAGGTTCTTGATGGTGGGGAAGAAGATCGCGAAGCCGTCCTCGCGGGCGCGGCGCAGCGCCGTGGCCGGATTGATCCAGACCTGGGATACGGCTTCGTGGTTGTCGATGATGGATTCCTGATGCTCGGGCGCGCGGCACACGAAAAACCGGGTGTCGAAGCGGCGCGGCATGGACACCGGTGTGACCCAGTGGCTGTAGTAGAGCAGTTGATCGGTGGCGAGGCGGAGTTTTTCCGTGCGGCAGATGTCGAGCAAGGTGATTTCGCCCTTGTTGAGGGCGGCGCGATAGTCGGCGAAGCGCGCTTTCACCGCCGGCTCGTGGAGGCGCACGATGTCGCCGTGACGGTCGTAGGCGAGCAGGATGCCGGCTTCCTCGAAGCTCTCGCGGATGGCGCCCATCCAGTAGGCGAGGCCATAGCGGGGCACGCCGAGGATGGCGCTGGCGCGGCGGTCGTCGAGCCCGGCGCACAGGGCTTCGAAATCGCCGTGGGCATCGTGCAGGTCGACCTTGCCGCCGGGAAAGACGAAGGCGCCGCCGAAGGATTCGGATTTGCCGCTGCGTTCGAGCAGCAGCACTTCGAGTTCGCCCGCCGGACTGTCGCGAAACAGCATGAGGGTGGCGGAATAATGGAGTTTTGCGTTGCTCATGCTTGCCTCGGGTAGAGAGCCTTGGTGAAAGTTCAGTATCGGTAGGAGCTTTGAGGTACCTCTAAAATTCCGTCATGCCCGCGCAGGCGGGCATCCAGAAGACCTGGAGATTCCCGGGATCCTGCTGGTGCGGGCACGGCCATTGCTCGGTGATTCAGAGCAACCTCAGTTAAAGCTCAAACCAGCGCCGGTTTCGCCAAAGATTTTCGCCTCTTCGCGCAGCTTGAATTTCTGGATCTTGCCGCTCGGCGTGCGCGGCAGTTCCTCGCGGACCTCGAGGCGTTCGGGCCAGTATTGCCGCGCCATCTTGTGCTCGTCCAGATAGCGGCGCAGTTCGTTCATGTCGAAGCTCGCGCCCTCCACCAGCGTGACGTAGAGGCAGCCGCGCTCGCCCATGCGCGGGTCGGGCATGCCCACCAGGGCGGCGTCCTGGATCGCCGGGTGCTGGTAGATCAGGTTTTCGACTTCCACCACGGGTACGTTCTCGCCGCCGCGGATGATGATGTCCTTGGAGCGGCCGGAGATGCGGATGTAGCCGTCGGCGTCCATGCGCGCGAGGTCGCCGGTGTCGAGCCAGCCGTCGGCGCTGATGGTGTCGGCTGTGAGGTCCTCGCGCTTGAGGTAACCGCAGCAGTTGTAGGCGCCGCGTACCTGCACCTGACCCTCTTCGCCGGTGGCCACGGGCTGGCCGGCGCTGTCCACCAGACGTACTTCAGCGCCGGACCTGGGTGCGCCGTCGGTGGCGTAGACCTTGTCGGGCGCGTCTTCCGGCACGCACAGGGTGGAGAGCAGGGTTTCGGTCATGCCGTAGACGCCGTACACATCGCAGCCGAGCGTCGCGCGGGCGGCCTCGGCCACCACGCGGGGAATGGGCGCGCCGCCGGTGACGAAGGTCTTGAGGCTGGAGGTATCGCAGTGGGCGGCGTCCGGGGAGTGGGCCATGTCGGCCACGAAGGGTGTGGCGCCCATGGTGAAGGTGATGCCCTCGTCCTGCACCAGGCGCAGCGCCTGGGTGGCGTTCCAGACATCCAGATAGACGACCTTGGCGCCCAGCTGGATGGGCAGCAACAGGCCGATCAGGAAGCCGGTCTGATGGGCGAGGGGGGAGCCCATGAAGATGTTGTCGTCGCCGCTCAGATGGTAGGCGTCGATGAAGGTCTCGATGCAGGACAGCAGGGTGTTGGCGGTGTGCATCACGCCCTTGGGCGAGCCGGTGGTGCCCGAGGTGTACATCACCTGGGTCACGGCGTTGGGGTCCATCTTGCGTTCGGCGAAAATGCGCTTGGCGTCGAGCTTGTCTTCCCAGCGCCGGAGCAGAAGTTCTTCCTCGAAGGAGTCGGGCGCGGCGGCGCCGCCCACCACCAGCACCTGCTTCAGGTGGGGCAGGTTGCCCTGCACGTCGGCCATCATGGTCGGGTAGTCGAAGCCGCGGAAATAGCGCGGGACGATGGCGAGCCGGGTCTCGGCAAAGCCCATCATGTACTCCACCTCGCGGTGGCGAAAGATCGGCATCAGCGGGTTGGTGACGGCGCCGATGCGCACCGCGGCCAGATGGATGGCGAGAAATTCCCACCAGTTAGGGAGCTGGCAGGAGATCACATCGCCGGGAGCCACGCCGAGCTGGGTAAAACCCAGTGCCATGCGATCCACCGTGCGTTGCAACTGGCGGTAGGACAGCGTGGTGCGCAGGCCGGTCTCGCTGTTGTGATCGACCACGGCGACCTGATCCGGACGGCGCGCGACCTGGGCGTCGAAATAGTCGGTGATGGTGCGGTTTTTCCAGTGTCCGGAGCGGGTGCATGCTGCGATGCGCTCGCGGGTCAGGAAGGGTGTGATGGCCATGCGGTAGTCCCCTGTATCGCCTTTGGTTTGATGGTTTCCGGCGTTAGCCCCGCATTATAGGCTCGCATCAAGGGGCCGCAATTTCGCCCCGGGGCCGCTGCCGCCGCTGGCGGCCGGGCGGTTGAAATCCGCACCGATGGACCCATCTAGCGCGCCAGTCGCTACACCTGTACCCATGGCCATACCCGAAGGAGGGGAGAGATGACGGAAGCCGCGCAAGCGCAGACCCTGGGCTTTCAGACAGAGGCCAAGCGCCTGCTGCACCTGATGATCCACTCCATGTACAGCAATCGCGATATTTTTCTGCGCGAGCTGATCTCCAATGCTTCCGATGCCGCCGACAAGCTGCGCTTCGCGGCGCTGGAAAACGCCGCCCTGCTGGCCGGCGACGCCGAGCTGCGGGTGCGGATCGACGTCGATCCCGAGGCCCACACCATCACCATCGCCGACAACGGCATCGGCATGTCGCGGGACGAGGCGGTGGCCAATCTGGGTACCATCGCGCGCTCCGGCACGGCGGAATTCATCGACAACCTGAGCGGCGACCAGAAAAAGGATGCCAATCTCATCGGTCAGTTCGGCATTGGCTTTTATTCCGGCTTTCTGGTGGCGGACCGCATCGTGGTCGAGAGCCGCCGCGCCGATCTGCCGGCGGACGCCGGTGTGCGCTGGAGCTGCGACGGCGAGGCGGAGTTCACCGTCGAGACCATCGCGCGCCCCGAGCGCGGCACCCGGGTGATCCTGCACATCAAGGAAGACGCGCGCGAATACGAGAACGACTGGCGGTTGCGCACCCTGGTCAAAAAATATTCCGACCATATCGCCATTCCGGTGGAGATGCGCAAACCGGACCTGGGCGGCGACAAGAAGGACGGCGACAAGGAGGGCGAAGCCCCGGCCGCGCCCGAATACGAGCGCGTCAACAGCGCCACCGCGCTCTGGATGCGCGCCAAACAGGATATCAGCGACGACGAATACAAAGCCTTTTACCAGCATGTGTCCCACGACTTCCGCGATCCGCTGGCCTGGAGCCACAACCGCGTCGAGGGCAAGGTGGATTACACCAGCCTGGTCTACATTCCCGCGCACGCGCCTTTCGATCTCTACAACCGCGACACGCCGCGCGGGCTCAAGCTCTATATCCAGCGCACCTTCATCATGGATGACGCCGAGCAGTTCCTGCCGCTCTACCTGCGCTTTGTGAAAGGCGTGGTGGACTGCGCGGATCTGCCCCTGAATGTTTCCCGCGAGCTGCTCCAGCGCACGCCGGCGGTGGACAGCATTCGCGTCGCGCTCACCAAGCGCATTCTGGAACTGCTCGAGACCATCGCGCGGGAAAAACCCGACCAGTACCGCGCGTTCTGGGACGAGTTCGGCACCGTGATCAAGGAAGGTCTGGGCGAGGACCATGCCAATCGCGAGCGCGTCGCCGGGTTGCTGCGCTTTGCCAGCACCCGCGTCGAAGGCGAGCTGGTGTCGCTGGCCGATTATGTCGCGGCCATGAAGCCTGGCCAGAACAAGATTTATTATCTGGTGGCGGAATCCGTGAGCGCCGCGCGCCACAGCCCTTACCTGGAAGCATTCCGGCAGCGCGGCATCGAAGTTCTGTTGCTCGGCGAGCGCATCGACGAATGGGCGATGTCCTATCTCACCGAATTCGACGGCAAGGCGTTGCGCGACATCAGTCGTGGCGAGCTGGATCTGGCGGAACTCGGAGAATCTCCCGCTGAATCGGCACCCGCCGAAGCCGGCGCGAATGATGCCGTGCTGGAGCAGATCAAGACGCTGTTGGGCGACAGCGTCGCCGAAGTGCGGGCCTCGGCGCGCCTCACCGAGTCGCCCGCCTGCCTGGTGCTGACCAAGGACGCGCTGGGTCCGCAGATGCGCAAGATGCTGGCCGCCGCCGGTCAGGAACTTCCCGAGACCAAGCCGATCCTGGAAGTGAACCTGGGTCACCCGCTGGTGGCCCGTCTGGGGCAGGAGCAGGACGCGACACGACGGGAGGATCTCGCGCACTTGCTGTACGATCAGGCGGCGCTCGGTGCCGGCGAGACGCTCGCCAATCCCGCGCTGTTTGTGCAGCGCCTCAACCGGTTGTTGCTGGGAGCTTGAACGCGGCGGCGGGAGTACCGTGTTGCACCGGATCTGGCGGTGCCATCGCTGCGTCGCCCGACAGGGTTAACGGGGAGCCGTTGTGAGACTGCGTGTCGTCACCTACAACATCCACCGCGCGATCGGGCTGGACCGGCGTTTTCAGCCCGAGCGCATCGTCAAGATTCTCCGCGACCAGGATGCGGATATCGTGTTGCTGCAAGAGGTGGATGACGGCGCACCGCGCTCGAAAGAGCAGGACATGGCGCGCGAACTGGCTGCCGAACTCGGGTACGCCCATTACGCCGCCGGCCACAATGTCAGTCTGCGCAAGGGCCGTTATGGCAACGCGACCCTGAGTCGCTACCCCATCGTGCGCGAACGCAACATCGACCTCACCATCGGCGATCTCAAGCGGCGCGGCTGCCAGCACACCGCCATCGAAATCGACCAGGGCGGGGCGTCCCCCTACCGGCTGGAAGTGTTCAATCTGCATCTGGGTCTGGGATCCCTGGAGCGTCAGCGTCAGGCCGGCCTGCTGTTGCGCTCGAAGGAATTCAAGGCGGTGGATCAGCACAGCGCCTGCATCGTCGGCGGCGATTTCAACGACTGGCTGTCGAGTCTGCGCGCACTCTTTGTCGAGGGCATGGCGCTGCACTGCGCGACCGATCAGGAAAAGCGCGTCAGAACCCGGTCGCTGAAGACCTATCCCTCGTTCGCGCCGCGCGGCGGCCTCGATCGCATCTACTATCGCGGCAAATTGCATCTGGTATCGGCGGAGGTCTGCCGGCATCCGTTCGCGGTAGTTGCGAGCGACCATCTGCCGGTAAGCGTCAACTTTCAGTTGCAAAAATAAAACCGGCAAAAATAAAGCCGGCGCAAAAATAAAGCCGGCAAAAATAAGGCCGCAAAAGCTTCGTCCGTGGTTTGACCCTTCGACAGCTCGCTGCGCCCGTGCTCAGGGCGAACACTTGTGTCTGATCCCACAGGCCCTGAGCCTGCCCAAATCGGGCGCCTTGCGGAAAGCCTTGTTCGCGCGGCCGCGGGTTGGGCCTGCCCCCGTTGTTACTGCCTCGGGTACGATTGCGCATCCCGCCGCGAAGACTCGGTGGGTTACAACAACGAGGGGGAATGTGCGTGGCATCGCTCGGCAAGCGTGTTTTCTGGTTAGGCATAGCCGCCCTGGGCGCGCTGGCGGTTGGCGGCATTGCCGGCGCGCGGGGCGAGGCAATCAACGCCTGGTGGCTGATCGCCGCCGCGGTGTGCGTATACGCCATCGGCTATCGCGTCTACGGCGCCTGGGTGGCGACGCGGGTGCTGCTGGTGGACGGCCGGCCGACGCCGGCGGTGCGCATCGATGACGGCCGCGACTTCGTGCCCACCAACCGCTGGGTGGTGTTCGGCCATCACTTTGCCGCCATCGCCGGTCCCGGCCCGCTGGTCGGCCCGACGCTGGCGGCGCAGTTCGGCTACCTGCCGGGCACGCTGTGGATATTGATCGGCGCCGTGCTCGGCGGCTGCATCCAGGACATGGTGATCCTGTTCTGCTCGACCCGCCGCGATGGCCGCAGCCTCGGCCAGATGGCGCGCGACGAGCTGGGGCCGGTGGGCGGCGGCGCGGCGCTGGTCGGCACGCTGATGATCCTGGTGATCCTGATCTCGGTGCTCGGCCTGGTGATCGTGAACGCCATGAAGCACAGCCCCTGGGCCACGGCGACGGTGGCGGCCACCATTCCGATCGCCGTGCTGGTCGGTGTCTACATGCGCGGCATCCGCCCCGGCCGGGTGCTGGAGGGCAGCGCCATCGGCGTCGCGCTGTTGCTGCTGGCGGTGTGGGGCGGCGGCTGGGTGGATCACCACCCGCTGCTGCGGACCTGGTTCGATCACGGGCCGCTGCCGATCGCCTACGCCATCATGGTCTACGGCTTCGCCGCCGCCGTGCTGCCGGTGTGGCTGCTGCTGGCGCCGCGCGATTACCTGTCCACCTTCATGAAGCTGGGCACGGTGGCGCTGCTGGCGGTGGCCATCATCTGGCTCAATCCGGTGCTGCACATGCCGGCGCTGACGCAGTTCGTGGACGGCAGCGGGCCGATCTTCGCCGGCCAGGTGTTCCCGTTCGTGTTCATCACCATCGCCTGCGGGGCGATTTCGGGTTTCCACGCCCTGGTCAGCTCCGGCACCACGCCCAAGCTGCTCACCGACGAGCGCGACATCCATATGATCGGCTACGGCAGCAGCCGGCGGTGCGCATCGATGACGGCCGCGACTTCGTGCCCACCAACCGCTGGGTGGTGTTCGGCCATCACTTCGCCGCCATCGCCGGTCCCGGCCCGCTGGTCGGCCCGACGCTGGCGGCGCAGTTCGGCTACCTGCCGGGCACGCTGTGGATATTGATCGGCGCCGTGCTCGGCGGCTGCATCCAGGACATGGTGATCCTGTTCTGCTCGACCCGCCGCGATGGCCGCAGCCTCGGCCAGATGGCGCGCGACGAGCTGGGGCCGGTGGGCGGCGGCGCGGCGCTGGTCGGCACGCTGATGATCCTGGTGATCCTGATCTCGGTGCTCGGCCTGGTGATCGTGAACGCCATGAAGCACAGCCCCTGGGCCACGGCGACGGTGGCGGCCACCATTCCGATCGCCGTGCTGGTCGGTGTCTACATGCGCGGCATCCGCCCCGGCCGGGTGCTGGAGGGCAGCGCCATCGGCGTCGCGCTGTTGCTGCTGGCGGTGTGGGGCGGCGGCTGGGTGGATCACCACCCGCTGCTGCGGACCTGGTTCGATCACGGGCCGCTGCCGATCGCCTACGCCATCATGGTCTACGGCTTCGCCGCCGCCGTGCTGCCGGTGTGGCTGCTGCTGGCGCCGCGCGATTACCTGTCCACCTTCATGAAGCTGGGCACGGTGGCGCTGCTGGCGGTGGCCATCGTCTGGCTCAATCCGGTGCTGCACATGCCGGCGCTGACGCAGTTCGTGGACGGCAGCGGGCCGATCTTCGCCGGCCAGGTGTTCCCGTTCGTGTTCATCACCATCGCCTGCGGGGCGATTTCGGGTTTCCACGCCCTGGTCAGCTCCGGCACCACGCCCAAGCTGCTCACCGACGAGCGCGACATCCATATGATCGGCTACGGCAGCATGATGCTGGAGTCCTTCGTCGCCCTGATGGCGCTGATCGCCGCCTGCGTGCTGGAGCCGGGCGTGTTCTTCGCCATCAACACCGCGCCCGGCGTGGTGGGCGAGGGGGCGCAGGCCGTGGCGACCATTTCGTCCTGGGGCTTTCCGGTGGCACTCGACCAGATGCAGGCCCTGGCCCGGCAGATGGGCGAGGCGACGCTGTTTGGCCGCACCGGCGGCGCGCCGTCGCTGGCGGTGGGCATGGCCAGCATCTTCGGCAGCGCCTTCGGGCAGGGACTGCTGGCGGTCTGGTACCACTTCGCCATCATGTTCGAGGCGATCTTCATCCTGACCACGCTCGACGCCGGCACGCGCGTCGGGCGCTTCATGTTGCAGGATTTTCTGGGCAACTTCGTGCCGGCCCTGGGGCGCACCAGCTGGTATCCGTCGGTGCTGCTGTGCAGCGCGCTGGTGGTCGGCGCCTGGGGCTATTTCCTGTACATCGGCGTCATCGATCCGGCCGGCGGGGTCAACATCCTGTGGCCGCTGTTCGGTATTGCGAACCAGATCCTGGCCGCGATTGCTCTGTCCGTGGGCACCGCCATCCTGGTGAAGACCGGGCGCGAGCGCTATTTCTGGGTCACCGGCCTGCCGCTGGCCTGGCTGACGGCGGTCACCAGCACCGCCGCCTGGCAGAAGGTGATGAGCGACGACCCGCGGCTGGGCTTTTTTGCCGGCGCGAACGACCTTGCCATGAAGCTCGCCGGCGGTCTGTTGCCGCCCGAGAAGGCTGCGGTGGCGCCGCAGCTGATCTTCAACCAGCGCCTCGACGGCTGGCTGACGATGCTGTTCGTGGGCCTGCTGTGGCTGATCCTGGCCGATACGGGCCGGGTGTGCCTGCGTCACTGGCGTCGCGCGTCCGCGGCCGTGCCCGCCGGAGGGCAGGCATGAAGGCGTTGCGCGGGTTTTGGGCCTGGCTGCGGGCGGTGAGTGGGGATGACGCCTACGAACGTTATCTGGCCCATCACGCGGCGGCGCACCCGGACCGCGAACTGCTCGGGCGGCGGGAGTTTTTCAGTCAGCGGCAGGCTGCGGCCTGGGCCGAGGTGAAGCGCTGCTGCTGACGGGCAGGCGCAAAGCTGTGCGGTGCCGTGCGCCAATCCAAAAAATTATCAGGGCACGGCGGCGATAAAAATCACCGACGCCGGTTCCGTGCTTGCGGGTGCGCGGGGTTCGCGTAGTTCCAGCAGGCGCAAGCCGTGCTTTCCGAACAGCCGTACCCAGGACTCCAGGGTGCGGAAATACCAGGGCGGTGGCGCCTCGACCCCGGGGCTGAACGCGGCCCAGGAATCCTGGTGCCAGCCATCGAGATAAGGCCGTTCGCCGCGTGCCATCAGGGGATGCAGGGTCTGCACGATGAAGTGCCCGCCCGGAATCAGTTTCGGCAGGGTGGCGAACAGGTGCTCGACCGGTTCCTGGCCCAGCAGGGCGAAATTGCTCACCGCCATCGCGAAGCTGCCGAGTGCCGGCGGCAGGGCGTCGTAGCCAGCGACCATGAAGCTTCCCCCGCCGGCCTGACGGGCGGCATCGATCAGGGCAGGCGCGGCGTCGATCCCCGTCACCGCGATACCGAGCGGAGCCAGCCGCCGTGCCAGCCAGCCCTCGCCGCAGCCGAGATCCAGCAGGGTGTCGGGGCGGTAATCGAGGATGGCATCGACCAGCGCCTGATCGGTCACCGCGATCCGGCTCGGAATGCGCCGCTCGCGCACCGCCTCGACCCAGGCTCCGCTGTGCCGGCGCCAGCGCTGGCTGACCAGGGCATCGTTGGCATCGGCGGCGTCCGACTCTGTACTCATGGCACGGTCCTCTCGGGTTCGGCGCGCGCGGCGGCCTGGTGCTCGCGGGCGAAGTTGCTGAAATCCCGCAGGTAGTCGAGCTCCTGGTCGCCCGAACGCAGCGCGGCATACAGGGTGCGGTGCAGTCCCGCCTCGCCCAGGGGACGGGTCACCAGACTGCGGCTGTGGGGCGTGTGGCGCATCACCCAGTCGGGCAGGGCCGCGACGCCCTGACCGCTGGTCACCAGCAACAGGATGATCGCGGTGAGTTCCGCCTGGCGCACGGCGGCCGGCGCCACGCCGGCCGGTTGCAGGAAATATTTGAACACGTCCATGCGCGCGGATGGCACCGGATAAGTGATCAGGGTCTCGCCGGCCAGGTGCTCCGGTTGAATCCAGGGCTGTGCCGTCAGCGGATGGTTGCCCGGCAGCACCAGCAATCCCTCGTAATCGAACAGCGGCACGAACGCGAGATCGGACGTTTCCACCGGATCCGAGGTGATCACCAGATCGATATCGCCCTGGCGCAGCGCCGGCAGGGAGTCGAAGGCGAGGCCGAGGCGGATGTCCACGTCCACGGCGGGCCAGCGCGCCTTGAAGCGCGCCAGCACCGGCATCAGCCATTCGAAACAGGCGTGGCACTCGATGGCGAGATACAGCCGACCGGCATCGCCCGCCGCGATCCGCGCCAGCTCGCGCTCGACCTGCTCGAAGCGGGGCAGGGTGTCCCGCGCCAGCGCCACCAGCTTTTGGCCGGCTGCCGACAACCGGATCGGTTTGGTGTGGCGGTGGAACAGCGCCAGGCCGTAATAGTCCTCCAGCAGCTTGATCTGATGGGACAGCGCCGAGGGGGTCAGATGCAGGCGCTCGGCGGCGCGCGCCAGACTGCCGGTGTCGGCCATGGCGAGCAGGTTGCGCAGGTGTCGGCGTTCGATCATGTTGAGCAATGCTCATGTTAATTCGTAGAGACGTGAGATTTTATGGATTAATCGGCGAAAATAGAATGGCCGTCCTGATTCAATCCGAGACGACACATGGACGCCTTGCCGACAATCTGTGCCCACAACCTGGGTTTTCCCCGCATCGGCCGCAGCCGGGAGCTGAAATGGGCGCTCGAAGCCTATTGGCGTGGCGAGATCGATCGGGACGAACTGGAACGCCACGGGCGCGAGCTGCGCCGCCGCCACTGGGAACTGCAACGCGCCGCCGGTCTGGATCTGGTGCCGGTGGGGGATTTTTCCTGGTACGACCAGGTGCTGGACCTGACCGCTCTGCTGGGCGTGATTCCGGCGCGCTTCGGCTGGGACGGCGGCGCGGTGGATCTCGATCTCTACTTCCGCCTGGCCCGGGGTCGCGCGCCCAGCGGCAGCCCCGCCCCGGCCTGCGAGATGACCAAGTGGTTCGATACCAACTACCACTATCTGGTGCCGGAGCTGAGCGTCGGGCAGGCATTCCGGCTCTCCGGCACGCGCCTGTTCGACCAGGTCGCCGAGGCGCAGGCGCTCGGTCTGCGGCCCAAGCCGGTGCTGGTGGGGCCGCTGACCTGGCTCTGGCTGGCGCGACCGGCGAGCGAGCGCGACGACCGCCTGGAGCTGGTGCCGGGATTGCTCGCGGCGTATCGGCAGATACTGGTGCGGCTCGCCGCCCAGGGGGTGGACTGGGTGCAACTGGACGAGCCGATCCTCGCGCTCGACCTGCCGGCACCCTGGCAGGCGGCCTTTGCGGACGTTTACGCCGCGCTGGCCGATAGCGGGGTCTCGGTGCTGCTCGCCACCTATTTCGGCCCGCTGGCCGACAATCTGGCGCTCGCTTGCGCGCTGCCGGTGGCGGGTCTCCACGTCGATGCCGTGCGCGCTGCGGACGAACTGGATGCGGTCGCAGACCGGCTGCCGTCCGGGCGTCTGCTCTCGGTGGGGATCGTCGATGGCCGCAATATCTGGCGCACCGATCTCGATGCGGCGCTGGCCCGGTTGCAGCGCGTGCTGGCGCGACGCGCGGATCGGCTGTGGCTGGCGCCGTCCTGTTCGCTGCTCCATGTTCCCGTCGATGTGAGCGGTGACGACCGCTTGCCGCAGGACGTGATTCCCTGGTTTGCCTTCGCCACGCAAAAGCTCGATGAGATCGCACTGTTGCGCCGCGCCTTGGGGGGCGAGACCGCGGCGACGCGGGATGCCTTCGAGGACAGCCGCCGGGCGCTGGCGAGCCGGCGCGCCTCGTCGCGGGTGCATCGCCCTGCGGTGGCGGCGCGGGTGGCCGCGCTCAGGGAAGCCGATGAGCATAGAACACGCCCTTACTCCGAGCGCATCGGCGCGCAGCGCGAACGGTTGCAACTCCCGCCGTTTCCCACCACTACCATCGGGTCGTTTCCCCAGACGGCTGCCATTCGTCAGGCGCGCAGCCGCTGGCGGGCCGGGGAGATTCCTGAAACCGAATACGAGGATTCCATCCGCGCCGAAATCGCCCACGCGATCCGCGCGCAGGAAGCGCTCGGCCTCGATGTGCTGGTGCATGGCGAAGCCGAGCGCAACGACATGGTGGAATACTTCGGCGAACAGCTCGACGGCTTCGTGTTCTCCGGCAACGGCTGGGTGCAGTCCTACGGCTCCCGCTGCGTGAAGCCGCCGATCATCCTGGGCGACGTGGCGCGCCCCGCGGCGATGACCGTGGCCTGGATCCGGTACGCCCAGACCCTGACCGACAAACCGGTCAAGGGCATGCTCACCGGCCCCGTGACCCTGCTCAACTGGTCCTTCGTGCGCGACGATCAGCCGCGCGCCGCCACCTGTCTCCAGCTTGCGCTCGCGATCCGCGATGAGGTGCGGGATCTGGAAGCGGCCGGCATCGCCATCATCCAGATCGACGAGGCCGCGCTGCGTGAGGGCTTGCCGCTGCGCCACGCGGACTGGGGCGAATACCTCGACTGGGCGGTGCGCGCGTTTCGCATCGCGTCCACCGGCGTGAAGGATGCCACCCAGATTCACACTCACATGTGCTATTCGGACTTCAACGACATCATCGGCGCGGTGGCGGCCATGGACGCCGACGTCACCACCATCGAGAGCGCGCGCTCGGACGACCGGCTGCTGGATGCCTTCCGGGATTTCGCCTATCCCAACGAAATCGGCCCCGGGGTCTACGACATTCACTCGCCCAATGTGCCTGCCCCAGGGCCGCCGAAATCCGGATCGCCTGCGCCGCGCCCGCGCCCGGGTGCCCGCCGAGCGGCTGTGGGTGAATCCGGACTGCGGCCTCAAGACCCGTTCCTGGGATGAGGTGCGGCCCGCGCTGGCCGCCATGGTGGCCGCAGCCCGGGCGCTGCGTGCGGCCGCCGATTGATCGCTCGCCAGGTTGTCGGCGGGGTTTTCGGTCGCCTTGAGGCGGCTGCGGATCGGGCTACATTCCCGCGCCACTTCGATTCCCGCGGCGGCCTTGCAGGGTTCCGCTCGCTTACCATGGACGCGGTGGCCCCGATCCTCCGCGGACAGCCGAGGACAGATCAGCGACGGCAAGACCCTGACCGAGGCCATGAGCCCTTCGCCGAGCGCAAGAAGCAGCGCCGGCCGCCATCGACGATCGCGTGCCGCCACGCCCGTGGTCAGCTGTCCGCCCGTCACGTCGTCCACCGCCGTCCGACCGCGGGCACCTTCCTGGAGCTGGCGCCGCTGGCGCGCGCGAAGCGATCTCGCCGGCGCCACCAAACCGCGTACGCCCCGCGACGGTATCGTGGTCGGCTACGGCAAGGCTCAACAACGGGCGCCGGGTCGCGGTCGCGGCCTCGACATGGGAATATCGCGGCGGCTCCATGGGCAAGGCGTGCCGATGGCACTTCACCCGCCGAACGGACGGTGCTGGATCACGGGTTTCCGCTGCGTCACCTCCACCGGAAGGCACCGGCGCGCGGCTTGAAGAGGAAGCCAGCTCCGAGGGCGCCTACGCGTATCCGCAGTCCCGCGAATCTGGTGGGCGCTCGAGCGGCTATGTCCCCATCGTGGTGGCGGTGATGGGGGATAAGTCTGCGTCGGCGGTCACGCGCATCCACCGCCATCTGGCGTTTCATCCCATGATGGTGACAGCGCCTGCATGATGATCGCGGGGCCGCAGTTGCTGCGCACCAAGATGGGCATCGACGACCCCTGGGAAGAACTGGGCAGTGCGAAAAAGCACGTCGAGCGTTCGGGTATGGCCCATCTGCTGGTCGAGGACGACCGCGAAATGCATCGCCAGCATCAAGGAGTTCTGGCCGCGTTCCGACAATCGCCACCAGCCGCCGCCGTGCCGGCCGACCCGCGACGTGCCCGATGCCGCTGCGACGAACTGCTGGACGTGGGGGTGCCGCTCCGATCTGCGCTTCTGCCGACCATGTAAAAAAAGTCGCGCGCCAGCTGGGTGGACCATGGCGCCTGTTCCGAGTTCAAACTGCGTTTGCGCCGAACGTGGTGACCGCGCTCGCACATCTGGATGGCCGCGCGGTCGGCATCATCGCCAACGAGCCTGATGATGTCCGGCACGCTGGACGTAAAAGCCTGTCAGAAAACTCGTCGCTTCATCAATTTTTGCGACGTGTACGGTTTCGCATTGATTTTTCTGCAGGACATTCCAGGTTTCTACCCGGGGCCGCAGTCGGAGGAAGACGGCATCATTCGCTGGTCCACGCGCAACGCCACGAAATCGAACACGCCACCGTTCCGCGCATGACGCGGAACTGACGGCGTTTGGCCTCGCGCACTACGGGATGAACAGCCGGGCAATGTGGCCCGCTGCTGGTGGCCTGGCCGCTGGCATCGTTCAGCGCCATCTCGCCCGACGACGCGGCGCAGGTTGTTGCAAAGCAGCTCGCGCAGCAGGAGGACGGTGAACAGCGAACACGAACTGGTCGAGGAGTTGCGCGAGAAGATCGGTATCTGCCTGCCGCCGAAGCCGGGCCGTGGACGCGCCATCCATCCCCGGGATACGCGCTCGTGCTGATTCAGGCGCTCGACAT
>CAVPTW010000024.1:0-134805 GCA_963708735.1 uncultured Gammaproteobacteria bacterium | reverse complement strand
CGGGTATAAAAGGCCATCTTCGGCGAAACGTTAACAAACCAATTGGCAAATAAAAGACTAGAAATAAAAATAGTCCAAAGCAGGCAAGCGATGCCGATCTTGCCAAGCCTCCAAAATAGCATCAATAAAATCGGCACACAGGCCGACCCGCTTCATGCCGGACCGTTTGAAAAGCGTAGCGGCGCGCCCCGAGTCTCGACACCCGAGCGCGCGCTGCTGGAAGTGCTCAGCGAGGTGGGCGTGCGTCAGCCACTACAGGAGGCGCGCGAATTCGCCGAGAGTGCCTATGGCCTGCGCGCCGATGTACTGCGCGAATTGCTGCAGCGCTGCTCCAGTATCAAGACGGTGCGTCTGTGCCTGCAATTTGGGCGCGAACTCTCCCTGCCCTGGGCCGCAAAGCTGGATCCCGCACAACTACCCACTGGCAGCACCCGAGCCTGGGTGTCCCGCTCGCCCGACGGGCTGCTGGTGCTCAAGCCATAAACCAAATCTACCTTGATACTGCACGTCAGCCAAGCCAAGTCGCCCCACTTATTTTTACGGATGGTACGTTCGCGCTAAAGGATGCGCGGTACTGCGATTGACTGTGACAGCATACGATGGACGATGCGATTGCCGGAGCACCGGCCCAATACGTACCCCGCTTGACGCGTTTGACTTCCGTTCTCGATGTGTATAAAATTTTATACAAAGTGAAATGATGAGTGACGAAAAAGAGATTCGCTGGATGGGTTCCGCCTACGACGACTTGTTGGCATTCCCGGACGACCCACGTCGCTCCGCTGGTTTCCAGTTGGCCAAGATCCAAGTTGGTTTGGATCCGGACGACTGGAAGCCGTTCGATGATGTCGGGGCCGGCACCAAGGAAATCCGCATCCGGGAGGCCAGCGGCATCTACCGGGTGATGTATGTCGCCAAGTTCGAGGAAGCCGTGTATGTCCTGCACTGCTTCCAGAAGAAGACTCAGGCGACCAGCAAGCAGGACAAGGGTATTGCCGAGGCGCGCTATCGCGCCGTGGTCAACGCGAGAAAGGCACGGAAATGAAGATCGACACCGAAATCCACCATGTAACGAAGCCGGGAGCGAACCTCTTCCTGGAGCTGGGCTTCGCGCCCGCCGAGGCCAAGCGCTTGCAGGCAGCCTCCCGCAAACAGATCAACGACACCCAATTGCTGAAGCAGCAGTTGATGGACGAGCTGTCCACCTGGATTGCCGAGCATCACCTGAAGCAAGCCGAAGCGGCCGAGATCCTGATGGTTTCGCGTCCGCGCGTATCCGACGTGGTGAACAAGAAAACGGCCAAGTTCACCATCGACACGCTGGTGGAAATGCTCAGCCGCGTCGGCAAGCCAGTCAAGCTGGCCGTCGGTTGACGCGCTGAACGACTGACCACTTCCATCAATTCCCGCACCAGCGGCGGTAAGCGGCTATCCATTCCGCGCCCTCTGGCGGCGGATCGGGCATCGGCAGATCGAGGATCGGGATTGTCTGCGTTGATTTTCCATGCACGCAGATAGCGACGATTTGGTCGCGGCTGGTGATATCGACCTTGCCCACCGCCACCTCCTGCCCAAGCACCTGGGTCGTGAATGGAAGGGAGAGATTCTCCTCGATCATGGCGAAAAACCCGCCAGCCTGCTCCGATTCGTTGTAGGCGTCCGTGGTCGCTTCCTCGATGAGTTTATCCAGGTATTTTGCGGTGAACTTCGTCGTCTTTTTCGTTTTCGTTTTCATCATCGCGAAGGCTGCTTCCAGAGACCCGCATCGGCGAGGCGCCGAACCAAGGCGCCGCGCTTTCCATGCCGGGCCATGAACTGAACCAATTTTTGGTCGAAGTCAGTTCGGGTCACGCAAAGCACATAGGCTTCGGATAGATCGACGAGCGCGCGCTTTACTTCGTCGTAGGCAGAGGCGATACCACGTTCGGCTAGTTTGTCGGCAGCCTGCCAGTACGGGTCGAAGTCGACAGCCAGCGTGCGCAGGTAGGTTTCCCGCTTGGCTCGCCGCTCGGCCTCAGCCTTTTTGCGTCGCACGGCTTCCTGCTTTTTTCTCGTTTCGGCAACAGACGCCGCCAGCTTATAAAGCTCTGCGACCGTGCGCCGCCGCATTTGTGGTTTTGCAGCCGACTGTTGTTGGTGCTGCCAAGCCAGGAAACGCAATTTCAGATTACGCTCGGCCTGCTGCGCATGCCCGGTCAACAGCAGTTTGAGCGCAGCGGTTTTCTCAGCCGCAGGGAGCGCGGCGATCCAGACATCCCGTTCCGCGTCGCTCTCGCTATCGGGTTTTGAACCTTGCGGGTCGGAGAGTCCGGCGGCGGCCAGCAGATCCTCATCGACTTTCAGAAATTCCGCCAGCGATTGCTGGGTAGCGGTCAGCCGGGAAAGTCCGGGCGGCGGCTGGGGCTCAATGGCCTTTTCGTCAACTTCGCCAGCGCTCACGCCGGCCAGCCAGCCGAGATACAGCGGGCGCATGTCGCCACGCAGCAGTTCGTCACGCAATGGCGCCAGCCTGCCCATCCAGCCTCGCCCATCCTCTTCGGCGAAGCGATCGTAGTTCTCACTCTCGTCCAGCCCCCAGGCAAGCAGCCAATGCGTCTTCGTCTGCTCAACCGAAAAAACGGTTTTGGTCTTGAAGGCGCGGAGGGTCTCGGCATCGAACGCACTTTTCGGCACGCGCAGGTACAGAAGACAAGTACACCAGTTGGCCACATAGACGTGAGCATCAAAGTAGCGTCGCATCCAGTCGGCGGGATCGCCCTTGAGATTGCCCCATTGGTAATCATTGACGAAGCTGGTCGGAGTAATGCTGGCGCGTGACGAGCGCGCGCGCAGTTCCGCCATCTGCTTCGGGGTCAGTGGCGTGTCGATGGCGACGAATTCGTAGTACTGGTATTCACTCATCACGATTCACTTTCCGTGAAGGCTATGTGATCTGATCGATGGCATTCATTCGCCGATTCGATACCCCATGGCCTTGTATCCGCGTCGGCGCTTGTCCCACATCCGCAGCAGCGCCGGGTGGCCCGTGTCCACGAAATCGATGATCCGCACGTCGGTCTTGTTGGCATGCTCGCGGTGCAGCCGGCCAGCATACTGCTGCAAAGTACCCTTCCACGACACCGGCATCGCCAGCACCAGGGTGTCCAGCGGTGGATGGTCGAACCCCTCCCCGACCAGCTTGCCGGTCGCGAGCAGTACGCGCGGCGCTTCCGAGGGTAGAGCCTCGAGTTGCCCAATCAGTGCCGCTCGCTGCTTCCGTGACATCCGGCCGTGCAGGACGAGCAGTCCTGGAATCTTTCCAGCCAAAGCCGCCGAAATGGCTTCGAGATGATCGGTACGCTCGGTCAGCACCAGTACCTTCCGACCTTGGTTGAAGGCGCGTCCGATTTCGCTCGCAATGGCGGCTGTTCGGCCCTGATCGTTGGCGAGGTGCCGGAACACATCCTGAATTCCTGCTTCGAGCAGCAGGTCGATGCACCCATGCAGCGAATACGGCGCCACCTCAAGGTCGTGCGGGGCACCGGCAGGTTTTGCCGCCGTGTGCCGAATGGGTCCACATTGCATAAAGATGATCGGTTGCTGGCCGTCGCGACGGATCGGCGTGGCGGTGAGGCCGAGCACGTATTTCGCCTTGGTGCGCTTCAGAATGGCGTCGAATGACACCGCACCGACATGGTGGCATTCATCCACGATGACATGACCGTAGTTCTCGACCAACGGATTCACTTCGCCCTGCCGTGACAGGGACTGCATCACCGCGATGTCAATCTTCCCTGTGGGTCTGGTCTTGCCGCCACCGATCGTGCCGATCGCACCCTTGTCGAGGCAAAGAAAAGCCCGCAGACGCTCCTGCCACTGTTTGAGCAACTCCGTGCGATGTACCAGCACCAGTGTGTTCACACCACGGTTGGCAATCATCGCTGCCGCGACGACCGTCTTGCCGAAGGCGGTAGGCGCACACAGCACGCCGACGTCATGGCTCAGCATTTCCGCAACCGCCGATTGCTGATCCGGGCGCAACTGACCGGCGAGGGTGACTTCCAGCGACTCGCCACCATAGCGCTCATCACGCAGCTCGCAGCGGATGCCGTTGTCTCTCAACAACTCCCGCGCGGCATCCAGGCAACCGCGCGGCAAGGCAATGTGCTGCGGATAGTTCTCGGCACAGCCGATCACGCGCGGTTTATCCCAGACCGACAGCCGCATCGCCTGTGCCTTGTAGAACTCCGGGTTCTGGAACGCGGCGAGGCGGATCAAGCGGTTCGCCAGCGCCTGTGGCAACTGTGCTTTCTCGAAGTAGATGAGATTGGCCAGCGTCACAGCAAGCGACTCTGGCATGGAAGGCCCCGACAATTTATTCGCCACCGGTATCGAACGCTGCCACGGCTTTGCCAACTCTTCTTCGTTGATGAAGGTGACATCCAGTGGATGCACGCCACCGGTAGCACGCAGAATGGTCGGCTCGATATCGTGCGGCGCCATCGGCTGGATTGCAGCGAGGAACGCCCATTGGTCGTCGAACGGGCGCAGTTCCATATCGACGAATACGCTGCAACCGTTTTCGCGGGGTGTTTTCTGTAGCGGCAAGGCGATCAGGTTGCCGAAACCGCCCTTGGGCATCGTGTCCTGATTGGGGAACAGGCGATCATAGGACGCGAGCTTCAATTGCCGGGTACGCGAGCAGGTATGGCTGATGATAGCCGTGCCCAGACGGCGGGCATCGCGCGCCGGCACCCGGCCAGCGAAAAACACCCAGACGTGCGCCCCGTTGCCGGATCGTGAAATCTCGAGAGCCGCCGGGACACCGAGTTCGGTACAGGATTGCACGAAGGCCCGGGCATCTTCTTTCCACTCGGCTTCGTCGAAATCAATGGCAAGAAAATGACAGGTGTCGTCCTCCAGCAGAGGATAGACGCCGACGGTGTGCTTGCCGGCAAGATGGTCGTACAGGACGGCATCCGATAGCGGGATCAGTAGTCGGCTGCCACAGTCCCCGCACTTGATGCGCGGCTTCTCGCAAACACCGGTGCGCCATTCACTCGGGCCATCCATGGCCCTCGCCCTCCGGGCAGCTTCGCTGTGCAAATTTGCTCTCCTTGCAAATTTGTCGTTGGCGCAGGCCGGCGAGTAGCCCGACTTGGCCGAAGTCTTGCCTTCCCAGCGGATCGGATAGACATCCGTGCGTCCCCGGAACAACCGGCGAAACAGCGCCACCTTCTCGTCCGTGGAAAGCCGTGAGGGCTCCAGCGTCAAAGCTGGCGGCACGGGTTCCAGTGGCGCGCGCCATTGAATGCCGTTCGCTTCAAGCAGGGCGATCAAGCGGGCGTTTTCAGCCTTCAACTCCAGCAAGGGATCGCGCTCAATCATGGAGTCGGTACCCGGCGATCATTGTCCAGGACGATAGATTTCGAATGCCGGAAGGATACGAATTTTCCACCTGACATCCTATTTGTCACGCAGTTCGTTTCTCCTTGAGGGACGAATTGAGCGAAAAACATCGATATTTACTGCGCAGTAAATATGAACCGGAACGCCACTACGAGATACACAAGCTCGCCGAAGCGTTTTTAGTTTGTATGTCGCTCTTGTTTGGTTTTACCGTCTGAAGCCACACGGATACGACGGTAAATGCAGACACCGAGATTTCAAGAACAAATCCACCGTCAGGTTTACCGTCAAATCTTCACGCTGCACGCGCGAACCGCCGACAGGTGACAGGCACAAAGCCTTTCGGCATCAATCGCTTACTACCGAAAATCCGCGCAATTGACGATGTGGCTGAAGTAATCGTCAAAAACCAACAAACCCCTGATAGTACTGAATAAACTCTTGCCGCTTCGGATGCCCGTCACTCCCACTCAATTGTTTCCGAGGCCTTGAAACCCGCATGAACACTAGCTTTATCAAGGTTAGGCATCGGTCTTTACCGTCATTTATACCGTCATTTATACCGTCAAAAATAGAGTGCTTTTGCTGGCGCGGAAGATGCACTCAGTTTGCGTGGCGACTACTCTTCCACATCAATCGTCAACTATCGAACGGGGCTGGAAGCCCATTCCGGGGCTACTCGGGTCCCGGTTCGATCATTACAGTCCACTAGAGCCCGTACTTCTTCTTTCGATTCACGAACGCCGGCTCCGTACCTTCAAGGATCTCGATGACGCGTGCCTTGATCTCCGGAGACTCGATGGAGCCACTCACGTATGAGAAGCGCTTGTTCACCTTGTCGCACGTAGCGCAAATGATCTGCTCGGCATCGCATACCACCGCGAGGTTCGGGTTGTGGGTGACCATGATGACTTGCCGACGCTGCTTGGCGGTCTTGATGCACGTCACGAGAATCTTGTAGATAGTCTGATTGTCCAGATTTTCTTCCGGTTGATCAATGACCAGAGGAATGTCGTCCTTATCCACCAACAGATAGAACACCAGCAACAGCAGACCGCGCTCACCCGGGGATAGCTGACTGATTTCCTGTTTGTCGTAGGTCAGCGAATACTGCGGCTTCAAGTATTCGAGTCCAAACAAGAGGTCATAGAGTTCCTCCGGTCGGCTCCCCTTCCGCAACTGATCCACGACCGACAGCTCCGCCTGATTGACGCTTGCGACACGCCGATCAAAATGCAGCATGTCATCGATCTTGTCGACGAATGCGATGACCGCGTCCACATTCATGAAGTCGGTCTCTTTAAGGATGCGTCGAACGAGCAGATTGCTTTCGTCGATCCCCGAGAAACTACCGCGGGTCTGCCGGTTGATACGCCCCACCAGGAATAGCTCCTGAAATCCTTCTTCCGCGATTCGCACGTCGAAGTCGAGCGGCAATGGCATTTCCATTCTTGCCGTCGATTGCACGAAGGCCTGCACAGGTTGATAGAGCGTTCGGTATTCAGCAACAACCTTGCCGATCTGTTCATGCAGACGTCGAACAACGATAAGGCGTGTGACCTTCAACTGTTCTCGCCGAGCCGGCAAGGCATCCAACGCTTCTATTTCGGCGGTGTACCAGGCGATGCTGTTACTCTTTTCCTTGTCGCCCTGCAACTCCACCTTGGCGCGCTCCCACTGCGCCAATTTCTCCTTGTAGACCAGGAACAGACGCTGCTTCTCGCCAAGCTGGCTCTTAATAATCTTGATTGCGGCTTCAGCCGCTTCGCGACGTCGAGGCAGATTCGTACCACCATCACCGGAGAGAAGAACGTCCTGCGCGTCGGATTCCTTCTTGAAGGCAAGACCCAGTTGCTCGATCCCTGCTATGTTGGCCGTGAGCGACACAATCTCACTCGCCGTCAATGTCGAGTTCACCTCGCCGAGCATGCCATCCAACTCTGAGATGAACTGTTCGTGACTCTTTTGGTGGTTCTTGATCGCCTGGAGAATGCGGGTCACATGGGCAGCACCCTTGACCGCGTCGGCCTTTTTCTGCCGCGCCTTCTGCTCCTCGGCCCTGACAGCGTTCAGTGTCGCTTCGAGTTCTGCGAGCTTTGCTGTCGCTGCGGCAGTCTCTTGCTTTCGCGTCCGATTCCACGACCATCTACAGCGGTCGCCGCGCGCTCTCCAAGCAGTCATTCCTTTTTCTTTGTCGAGTTGCTGCTCCACGACTGCGAAACGCGAGAGAGCTTGTGCTACACTGACAAGTTCTGTGTTGACCTTGAAAGCTCATCAGCCGTTGCTTCCGCTCGCCTCAGTTCCGAAATCTTGAAGTCAGAAGTTCGTCAAGCGACAGAAAGCCATGCGCTGTTCTTCAACGTGTGTGTAGATGATCTTGCGCAGCTCACCATCGAAAGTCGATGAACCTACCCGCCAACTCGTTGCACAGTCTCCAGATAGCTTTGCGGCAAATACTTCACCGCTCACGCTGAGGTGCGGACTCTCGTGCAAGTCCTTGTGCGTCGGTTCCATCATGCCATGCAGCGTGCCGACAAAATGCGCCGCTATTTGTTCCTCGATCGCGAACCGCTCTTCATTGGAAATGAAAAGCTTTCGTGATTCTTTTCACCCACCATCCGCGCACTCTTCCTGCCTTGTTCATATCCCCATCTATTCAACTTCACATCAACCTTCCGCGCGCGCTTTCTTCTACTGTATCACACCGTACTTCTTCTATTACCCCCAATTCTTCCCGTATCCACAATACCTTTCAACTTACCTAGCACTGAAAGTCATCCTTTATCCTTAAGCACTGCCATTCATCTTCTTTCCATTCTGACCATCTCAGCATCACAGTCTGTCCACTTCCTTCCTCCTTCTTCCCTTTCTACTTCATTTTCTATCTGAACAATCACCTTATACTTGCCTTCTATATTATCTCCTCATTTTTCTTCTCTTCACCCGAACTCTCTCCTTTCGCCATTACTGATCACTCCCAATTTTAACTCTGTACTCGTAGTCCTTTCTTTCCCGCCGTCATATCTGCGTTTAGTTTTTTTTTTTTTTTTTTTTTTTTTTTTTTTTTTTTTTTTTTTTTTTTTTTTTTTTTTTCTTCTCTCGTTCCGTATTTTACATAGACTGTATACATATATTTTTCTCTCATCCATTTTTCTCATTTCTCTTCTAACATCAGCTTCTTTCCCTTCCCCTCACCCGTCCCCCTCCCCGCTCTCCTCACTTCATCTTCCTCCCCACGTTCCCCCTCTGCCTCTTCCTCTCTTCAACTTTTCCCTCTCCTTGCCCTCCGCAGTCAATCATCCGCCTCCACTCCCCTCCCTGCACTAAGCTCCACATTGTCCTCTCTATTATACTCGCAGCCCTGCCCTCTGCCCCATCTCCTCCCCACTCCCTTCTTCTTACTTCCTCTCTATCTTCCTCTTCATTTATATTCTTCTCTCTGCCCCTCCCTCATTGTCATGTTGCTCTCATCCAAACCCTCCCCAATATCCCCTTACCCCCCTCATTCCCCCCGTTAACCTCCCTTCCTCCATTCCTCACTCTGCCCTCGAACCCTCACTTGTGTGCTCGCATCTCCTCACCCATGTGCGCTCCTTCTCTCCCCTCCCTCCCCTGTTCGCCTCGCCCTTTCCCCGCATCATTTCTCCCCGGCCCTTCATCCCCCGTTTCCTCCTCTTCTCACCCGACCGAGATCGAAGAGCGACGAATTTTTCCGCGCGCTCATCGTCTCAAGACCCCGATCCCTCGCCCCTTTAGCGCGCGTTCACATGCTCATCCGCACACCCCGCGCTTGAGCATTTCCCTCCGCGCGCGACTTCGCCACCACCTTTCGTCGCTGCCGACGGAATGCACTGCTCATCCAATCGATTCATCGAGGTGATGAAAAACTCCGGCAGGACATCCAGTTCTTCGGCAAGCGAATTCTCAAGCGGAGCGGCAACTGATTCGGCGCCGGTTTCCACACGACTGAGGAACTGCTTCGACACCCCGACCCGCTCCCCCAACTCTGTGAGCGACAGGTCGTGGAAGAGGCGGATGAGCCGAAGGTTGGTTCCAACGAAGTCGCTCATCGCACTGCTTCGGAGGCGGCATCGCCTTCGTCGCGCCGCTTCGGCGCCACCTGGGGCTTCGCCACGTCGACGGGTTGCGGCAAGGTCTGCTGACCTTCCACTCGCAAGATACGCACGGCATTCGACACCCAACGGCAGGCGATCACGCCGCTGGGCGTAAAGCCGAGAAACTCGACCCGAGGTTCGGCAGCGCCGTCATGGCCTCGATCGATGATGAAGCAGAAGCGGGCGGGCTCGCTATCGGTTGCGAATTCCAGGAAGTCCATCTGGTAGCGATTGACTGTCAGGACCGCGTCTTTCGACGGGTTCGACGGATCGTCGTTACTGAACCGGCAGGGCACCCCGCCAATGGTGAAAACCAGATCGTTGTTGCTGTTCGGCAAGCCGAGCCACGCGTGCCTTGCCGATAGCACTTCCGCAATGATCCGGTTTCTCTGTCTCCCGAAGGTTGTGCAACCTCGGGTATAGCCGTTATCGGTCGGACGGGACAGATCATCTTCGGTCGCATAAAGCTCGTCCAGCAACCATTGAGACACGGTCTGCAGGCGATCAGAGGAAAGCTCGGGATTGAAGCTGGCGGGCGGCGGCAGAGTCATTTTGTGCACCTTTTTAAATTCGTCAACTGAATTTTCGTGCAATTTTTTAGATTCGTCAATCTTTTTCGCCAACATCGAGGTCGTAATACCGCTTGGTCGACTCTGCCCCGCGCGAGCCTTGATACGTGGTACTTGCAAAGTGTCAGAAGTAGCCTCATAATTCTACCAGTCAGGAGATATCGCCATGCAGACCCTCGCCAAACAAGTGCTGGAGCACGCCGCCGGATTGCCGGAGGGCACCCCTTTGGTCGCCAAAGAACTCTTGCACCTGGGCAGTCGCGCAGCCGTAGATCAAGTGTTGTCCCGCCTGATGCAGCGCGGCGCCCTGCTGCGCGCGGGTCGCGGTATCTATGTCCTGCCCGTCGAGAGCCGCTTTGGTACCCGTGCGCCATCGGCCGTCAAGATGGTCGAGGGCCTTGCGAACCAGCGCGGGGAAACCATCGTGTCGCACGGTGCCGCCGCCGCCAACGCGCTGGGCCTGACCACGCAGGTGCCGATGCGGGCGGTCTATCTCACGTCCGGCCCCAGCCGCCGCTTGAAATTGGGCGCACAGATGGTCGAGTTCCGGCACGCGCCGATTTGGCAACTGATCTTTCCTGGGCGGGCCGCCGGCGAAGTAGTGCGGGCACTGGCCTGGCTGGGCCCGGAAAAAGCCGGCGAAGCGATCCGGAAGCTGCGCACCAAGCTGCCGCCGTCCGAGCTGAAGGAAGTCGCGTCGGCACGGGCGCGTCTGCCGACCTGGATGGCTCAAGAAATCAGCGCCCTGGTGACCCATGGCTGAGTTCTTCCAGCTCTCCACCGCCGAACGTCTGGACGCGCTCGACGCGGCAGCCAACACTTCGGGCCTCCTGCCCCATCTGCTGGAAAAAGACATCTGGGTGGTCTGGTCGCTGCGGCACCTCTTTGCCGGCCCCTACGCTGACCACTTGGTATTCAAGGGCGGCACGTCCTTGTCGAAGGCTTATGGCGTCATCCGGCGCTTCTCCGAAGACGTGGACTTGACTTACGACATCCGCGCCATCGCCGGCGATCTGGTGGGCGATGCGGATGCCCCGCTGCCGGTCAGCAAGAGCCAGGAAAAGAAGTGGAGCAAGGAGATTCGTGCGCGCCTGTCGGACTGGGTCAGCGCCGAGATCGTGCCACGTCTCAAGCACGACCTTGAGCAATATGGCCTACCGGCAACCGTGCGGGCCGAGAGCAACAAAGTGTTCATCGACTACGCACCGCTGGCCACCGGCACCGGTTATGTCGCGCCCGCCGTCATGTTGGAGTTCGGTGCCCGCTCGACCGGCGAGCCCAGCGAACCACGCGCCATCCGCTGCGATGCGGCCGCGTATCTGCAAGGGGTGGAGTTTCCGACCGCCACACCGCAGGTCATGCGCGCCGAGCGCACCTTCTGGGAGAAGGCCACGGCAATTCACGTTTTCTGCGCGCAAGGCGAGTTCCGGGGTGGTGACCGCTTCGCGCGTCACTGGCACGACGTGACGCGACTGGATGCCGCCGGCTTCGCCGACGCAGCCATCGCGGACAAAGCCCTCGCCCGAGCAGTTGCCGAACACAAGAGCGTGTTCTTTGCAGAAAAGAACACGCATGGCGATGTCATCGACTATCACGTTGCCGTCGCCGGTGGGCTCCAACTCGTACCTGATGACGGCGCGTTGGCCAAATTGGCTGCCGACTATCAGCACATGGTCGATGACGGCTTGTTTCTCGACGACGTTGAACCCTTTGGAACTCTGCTCGATCGATGCCGGGCGATTCAATTGAAGGCGAATTCAAGAGCGTAATTGATCACCGAAGTGCCGAGAAATATCGGCTTAGCCCTCGCATCCATATTCGATAAAATACCGATATTTACTGCGCAGTAAATATTGAACGGAACGCCGCTATGAAGCACTCAACCTTCGCGAAGAGCCTTTATTTGCAGGTCTTTCTTACTTCGTTTTACCGCCGAAGCCGCAGGGATGCGACGGTAAATGCGATCTATGAAATCTTGACGGCGAAATACGGTAAATGCAGACACCGAGATTTCAAGAACATATCTACCGTCAGGTTTACCGTCAAATCTTCGCACTGCATGCGCGAACCGCCGACAGATGACAGGCGCGAAGCCTTTCGACATCAATCGCTTACCGCCGAAAATCCGCGCAATTGACGATGTGGCCGAAGTGATCGTCAAAAACCAACAAGCCACTGATAGTGCTGAATAAATTCTTGACTCTTCGGACGCGCGTCACTCCCACTCGATCGTCGCCGGCGGCTTGCCGGAAATGTCGTAAACCACCCGCGATATACCGGCGATTTCGTTGATGATGCGGTTAGATACCCGCTCCAGGAATTCGTAGGGGAGATGCGCCCAGCGCGCGGTCATGAAGTCGATGGTTTCCACGGCGCGCAGGGCAATCACGGGTTCATAGCGGCGCGCATCGCCTACCACTCCGACGGATTTCACCGGCAGAAAGACGGCAAAGGCCTGGCTGACTTTTTCATACAGACCCGCCGCGCGCAGTTCCTCGATAAAGATCCCATCGGCTTCGCGCAGCACCACCGCATGGTCGTGTTTCACTTCGCCCAGGATCCGCACCCCGAGACCCGGGCCGGGAAAGGGGTGCCGGTAGACCATGTCGCGAGGCAGGCCGAGTTCCAGTCCGACGCGCCGGACTTCGTCCTTGAACAGTTCCCGCAGCGGCTCGATGAGCTGCAATTTCATGGTGTCCGGAAGACCGCCGACATTGTGGTGGGACTTGATCACATGGGCCTTGCCGGCGCCGGCTGCGGCGGATTCGATGACGTCGGGATAAATCGTGCCCTGGGCCAGCCATTTGACCTGGGGCAGACGCGCGGCTTCGCGCTCGAACACATCGATGAAGGCCGCGCCGATGAGCTTGCGCTTGGCTTCCGGATCGACGACGCCGCGCAGGCGTTCCAGGAACAGATCTTCCGCATCGACGCGGATCACTTTCACGCCCATGTTGCGGGCGAAGGTATCCATGACCTGATCGCCCTCGCCCTTGCGCAGCAGCCCGTTATCGACAAACACGCAGGTGAGCCGGGAGCCGATGGCGCGGTGCAGCAGGGCCGCTACCACCGAGGAATCCACACCGCCGGAGAGGCCGAGCAACACCTCGTCTTCACCCACCAGCGCGTGCGCCCGGGCCACGGCATCGTCGGCGATATTGGCCGGGGTCCAGAGCGCTTCGCAACCGCAGATCGAACGCACGAAGTGTTCGAAGATGCGTCCGCCCTGCGTCGTGTGAGTCACTTCCGGGTGGAACTGAAGGCCGAAAAAAGGCCGGTCATTGTGGTACATGCCGGCGATCCGACAGGACGGCGTGGACGCCATCACCTCGAAGCCCTCGGGCAGTGCCACGACCTGATCGCCGTGACTCATCCAGACGTCCAGGAGGGCATCCCCGGTCACCGGGTCCACATGATCCTTGATGTCGTGCAACAGGGGATCGGCATTGCGCACGGCGACCTGGGCGTAGCCGAACTCGCGCTGCTCGGAACTCTCCACGCGCCCGCCGAAATGCGCGGCCATGCCCTGCATGCCGTAGCAGATGCCGAGTACCGGCACACCCAGATCGAACACCGCGGCCGGCACGCGCGGCGCCTGCGCGGCGGTGACCGACTCCGGCCCGCCGGACAGGATCACACCCCGGGGCCGCAACGCGCGCAGTTCGGCGGCCGGCAGATCGCAGGGACGGATTTCGGAATAGACGCCGATCTCGCGGACCCGGCGCGCGATCAACTGGGTGTACTGGGACCCAAAATCCAAAATCAGGATACGGGCGGCATGAAGGTCGGTGGTCATCACGATTCTCTCACCGGCGCAGCCGGCGCAATGGCGGCGGCAGGCGCCCTGGGTCAGCGGCCACCGACCGGATAATTGGGGGTTTCCTTGGTGATCCCCACGTCGTGGACGTGGCTCTCCTGCATGCCGGCGCCGGTGATGCGCACAAACCGCGGCTTGTTGCGCAACAGCTCGATGTCGCGACAGCCGGTGTAACCCATGGCCGAACGCAGACCGCCCATCAGTTGATGAATGATGGTGGATACCGGTCCCTTGTAGGGAACCCGGCCCTCGATGCCTTCCGGCACCAGCTTGTCGGCGCCGACGCGGGCATCCTGAAAATAGCGATCGCTGGAACCCTGGGTCTGCGCCATGGCGCCGATGGATCCCATGCCGCGATAGGCCTTGTAGGTGCGGCCCTGATACAGCTCGATCTCGCCGGGTGCTTCCTCGGTACCGGCGAGCAGCGAGCCCACCATGACCACGTCCGCGCCGGCGGCAATGGCTTTGGCGATGTCGCCGGAAAAGCGTATCCCGCCGTCGGCGATGACCGGGATTTCGAGATGCTCCAGCGCCTTCACCACATTGGCAATGGCGCTGATCTGGGGCACGCCAACGCCGGTGACAACCCGGGTGGTGCAGATCGAGCCGGGTCCGATCCCCA
This sequence comes from uncultured Gammaproteobacteria bacterium, assembly GCA_963708735.1. Classification (GTDB taxonomy): domain Bacteria; phylum Pseudomonadota; class Gammaproteobacteria; order Pseudomonadales; family Porticoccaceae; genus JAGPUQ01. Next base: position 120,294 of record CAVPTW010000024.1, on the reverse strand, counting down.
CCTTGACGGCATCGGCGCCCGCTTCGACCAGGGCCAGGGCCGCTTCACCGGTCGCGATATTGCCGCCGATCACCTGGACCGCCGGAAACCGGCGCTTGATCCAGTCGACACGGGCCAGCACACCACTGGAATGGCCGTGCGCGGTATCCACCACCAGCACGTCGGCCCCCGCCGCCACCAGCGCCTCGACGCGCGCGTCGGTGTCGGGACCGGTGCCGACCGAAGCGCCCACGCGCAGACGGCCGAACTCATCCTTGCAGGAATCCGGATAGCGCTCGGCCTTGTCGATGTCCTTGACGGTCACCAGACCGCGCAGCTCGAAGCGCTCGTTCACCACCAGCACCTTCTCGATGCGATGGGTGTGCAGCAGACGTTTGACTTCCTCCGGGCTCGCGCCCTCGCGCACCGTCACCAGACGCTCGCGCGGCGTCATCACGGCGGAAACCGGCGCGTCGGGGTTGGTTTCAAAGCGCACGTCGCGCCGGGTAACGATTCCCACCAGATCACCGCCGCGCAACACGGGCACGCCGGAGATGTTGTGCTCCCGGGTGAGCGCGAGCAGATCGCGAATCGGCGTATCGGCTTCGATGGTGATCGGATCCTTGACGACCCCGCTCTCGAACTTCTTCACGGCACGCACTTCCGCGGCCTGCTGCTCGATGCTCATGCTCTTGTGGATGATCCCGATACCGCCTTCCTGGGCCAGGGCAATCGCCAGGCGCGCCTCGGTGACGGTGTCCATGGCGGCGGATATCAGCGGGATATTGAGCTTGATGGAGCGGGTGAGGCGGGTATGCAGACTGACGTCGCGCGGCATTACATCGGAATAACCCGGCAGCAGCAGGACATCGTCGAAGGTGAGGGCTTCCTGATCGATTCTGAGCATGGCCTGTGCCGGCGGGCCGGTCCCGGAAGGCGCCCGATTATATCGGTGCCCCGGCAGCCGGTAAACCGAAACCGCCGGAACGATGCCGCGAACACGAAGGTTACAATGCCGCCATGGCCGAGCTCCCGGACCCCATCGAAGTCACCGCTACCGCTCGCCAGGTACTCAGCGTCTCGGCGCTCAACCGCCGCGCGCGCCAGTTGCTCGAAACCCATCTGCCGCTGCTCTGGGTAGAAGGCGAACTCACCAATTTTTCCTGCCCGGCATCCGGACACTGGTATTTCACCCTCAAGGACGAGCACGCGCAGGTGCGGGCAGCCATGTTTCGCACCCGCAACCGGCTGCTCAACCTGCGCCCCGTATCCGGTCAGCAAGTTCTGGTGCGTGGACGCATCGGCCTGTACGAGCCACGGGGCGACTATCAACTGATCGTCGATCACATGGAACCGGCGGGCCAGGGTCTGCTGCAACGCCGCTTCGACGAACTCAAGGCCCTCCTGGCCGCGGAGGGATTGTTCGACGCCGCGCGCAAGCGCGCCCTGCCGGCGCTGCCGCGCTGTCTGGGTGTGGTGACATCGCCGACCGGCGCGGCCATCCAGGATGTCCTGCGCGTACTGCGGCGGCGCTTTCCGGCGCTGCCGGTACTCATCTACCCGACGCCCGTGCAGGGCAGCGACGCCGCGGCCGGTATCGTCGCCGCACTCGACTTCGCCAACCGCCACGGCGCCTGCGACCTGTTGATTCTCACCCGCGGCGGCGGCTCGCTGGAGGATCTGTGGCCCTTCAACGAAGCGGCCGTGGCGCGGGCCGTGGCGGCGAGCGCCATTCCCGTCATCTGCGGCGTGGGGCACGAAACCGATGTGACCATCGCCGATTTCGCCGCCGATCTCCGCGCCCCGACGCCGTCCGCGGCGGCCGAGCTGGCCAGCCCCGATCAGAACGAACTGCTGGTGGCGCTGGCCGGCTATCAGCGCCGGCTGGAGCGCAGCCTCGGGACGCAATTGCAACGCTTGGGCACGCACCTGGAAGCGCTGCGCCGCCGCCTGCGCCATCCCCGCGAGCGCCTCGAACGTCAGGCCCAGCATCTGGATCATCTGGAAATCCGTCTCGTCAGTGCGATGCGCGCACGCCTCGCGACAGAGGCCGCGCGACTGCACCACCTGGATGTGCGGCGGGAGCGCCACGATCCGCGCCAGCGGCTGGCGCAGGCTCGCATGCGCGTTGAACAACTGGACGCGAGCCTGCTTCAGCACATGCGCCAGCGGCTCGCCCAGACCCGCGAGCATCTGGAAACGCGCGCCGCCGTGCTGCACGCCGTCAGCCCGCTGAGTACCCTGGAGCGCGGGTACGCCATCGTCCTCGACCGCGGCGGCCGCAGCATCGGCCAGGTGACCGCCACCCACGTCGGTGCCGAGATCGGCGTGCGCCTCCGCGACGGCCGCCTCGATTGCACGGTTACCGGCATCGACGCCGAGGACCATCTATCCACTACACGGGATTTCGCCGACCGCGATCGATCGTCACTGGACTAACCCCTACAGGACCAACCCCCACAGGACCAACCCCCAGGACTAACCCATGCATGCGCGCCCAGTAGTTACCGCGACCTTGGTCGCAATGGCCTTTGCCACCGCCCTTAACGCAACCTCAGCCGGCGCTGAGGCCAGCAACGCAACCCCGGAACGCCCTGCGAATGCCGAAACCTGGAATCTGGGCGATCTCTACCCCGACCTGAGCGCCTGGGAAACCGCCTTTCGCACTACCCAGTCGCAGCTTGCCGCAATCGCCGCCTGCCGCGGCCACCTGGCCGAAGGCGCCGCCGTGCTCGCCGACTGCCTGAACCGCATCCACACCACCTATCGCGAATTGATGCGGCTGTTCAGTTACGCCTATCTGGACCGCGACACCGACCTGCGCAACGCGGCGGCGGGCGAGCGCTTCTCCCGCGCCCAGACCCTCTACAGCCAGTACGGCGAGGCGCTGAGCTTCCTGGATCCGGAATTGATCAGCATCGGTGCCGATACCCTGGAAGCCTGGCTCGCCACCACGCCCGCGCTCGCGGACTACGATTTCCTGATCCGCAACACTCTGCGCAAAGGCGCCCACATCCTGTCGCCGCGCGAGGAGCAGATCCTGGCGGCGGCGGCCGATCCCCTGAGCGCGGTTGCCAACACGTACACCGTGCTCACCAACGCCGAAATCACCTGGCCCACCATCGTCCTCTCGAACGGGAAATCCGTAACCCTGCGCGCCAGCGAGTACACCCAGTACCGCACGGACCCCAACCGCGCCGATCGCAAGGCGGTGTTCGACGCCTTTTTCGGCGCCTACGGCCAATTCAGCGAAACCCTGGCGAATACGCTGTCCGGGCAGATCAAGGCCAGCGCCTTTACCGCCCGCATGCGCGGCTTTGATTCCAGTCTCGCCCAAGCGCTCGACGTCGATGCCATCCCGCCCGCGGTGTACGAAACCCTGGTGCGCGAGGTGAACGCCAACCTGGGCACCCTGCACCGCTATCTGCGCCTCCACGCCCGGGTGCTGGGCATCGCGGACCCGCATTATTACGACCTCTATCCGAGCCCGGTTCCCCAGCAGCGCACTTACCCGATTGCCGACGCCCGCGAACTAGTGGGCGCCGCCGTGACGCCCCTGGGACCGGAGTATGAGCGACGCCTCACCGAGGCGCTGAACCACAACTGGATGCACGTTCGCCCGGCCGAAGGCAAGCGCAGCGGCGCCTACATGATGGGTTCCGCCTACGACGTCCACCCCTATCTGCTGCTCAACCACAACGACGATTTCGAATCCCTCACCACCTTCGCCCACGAGTGGGGCCACGCCATGCATTCCCTGCTGGCAAATACCACGCAACCCTTTGCGAAAGCTGAATACCCCACCTTCATCGCCGAGATCGCCTCCATCGCCAACGAGGTACTGCTCTACAACCATTTGCGCGCGACGGCGAAAACCCCACGCGAGGAATTGTTTTATCTGTTCCAGGAGCTCCAGGGCCTGCGCGGAACGTTTTTTCGTCAGGCGCAGTTTGCCGAATTCGAACTCGCCAGCCATCGCGAAATCGAACAGGGCGGCGCGCTATCGGGCGAAAAATTGAGTCGCATCTACGGCGATATTCTCAAACGCTATCTGGGCCACGCCCAGGGCGTGATGACCGTCGACGACGCCTATGCGGTCGAGTGGGCCTATGTGCCCCACTTCTATACCGAGTTCTACGTCTATCAGTACGCCACCTCGCTTGCCGCCGCCTACGATCTGATGGAAAAGGTGCAGAACGGCGGCGCGGCCGAGCGGGAGGCGTATCTGGCAATCCTGAAGGCCGGCGGCTCCGAGCATCCGTACCCGCTATTGATGCGGGCGGGCATCGACATGGCGCAACCGGAGGTCTACCGCGCGGTGATCCGGCGCTGCAACGCGCTCATGGACCGGATCGAGAAGCTGCTGGCGGAGCATCCAGATCTTGAACCCGCAACGGTAACCGCCGTTTCCGATACCCTGGCAGTATCCGCCAAATAAAACTGGACTCTGTTGAAATTCAGGCTCTACAGCCAGAAAAAACATGGCGTTGCTCGGGGTATCTCCTGAACAATATGCCTGAAAATCCATTCAGATCATCATGATCAGATCATCATGAACAGGTGATGTGTGCTACCAGACAGACGAAGAAAATTGCTCAGCATAGTCTGTGGCTCTCGGCGCAAGTAGCGATGCAGTGTCCACGCTGTAATGGCTCCGTGAATACCTCAAGCTCCACACTCTTGGCAATGAGGACGGCGTATCGGCATTGATTGCCGGAGCATAACCTCAAGCCTTACCCATGAAGGAACGACAATGAAATCATTCAATATCAATGCAATCGCACTTGCGATTGGCCTTGCAGTCAGCGCCGGGGCAATGGCGGAAGGTGTTTCAAAGGACGAGTACAAAGTGAGCAAAGACAGTATCGCGGCCAAGTACACGTCGGCCAAGACGCATTGTGACTCGTTGTCCGCCAATGCCAAGGATATCTGCATGGCTAGCGCGGAAGGCGATGATAAAGTCGCTATCGCCGAACTCAATGCTCACTATGATCCTAGCGCGAACAATCTTTATCAGGTGCGCGTGGCCAAAGCGGACGCCGACTACGGAGTTGCGAAGGAGCGATGCGACGATCTGGCCGGCAACACGAAGGATGTTTGCGTGAAGCAGGCGAAGGAAGTGGAGACCACCGCCAAAGCCGATGCCGAGTCGTGGCTGAAAACCTCAACTGCGCAGGCCAAGGCCACCGAGGTCTCTACCGAAGCACAGACCAAGGCCGACCAAAAATCTGCCAAAGCCCAGGAGGGTGCCGCGACCGAGAAGCTCGACGCCAAGTACGAAGTAGCGAAGGAAAAGTGCGAAGCGTTTGCGGGCGATACCAAGACGAACTGCCTCAACCAGGCTAAGGCAAGTTTCGGCGCCGAGTAGTCCGCGCTCGACGGGGCGCGGACTGCCGCGCCCCGATGTTTGAAAACGCGGCAATCCCGCGAGAGCGATACCCAATTCGCGCTCAGCATGGTTGCCGCTGCATGCTTCCGCGGCCTGGGTAGTAGCGCCGCTCGTTTTTGGGCAATGCAATAAAACTGGCATTGGGTGGGCCGGACGCGCTATTCTTTCTGGAACCGATATGAGCGAACCCGTCGGCGGTGCTACTTGCGGGCGGGCACATTCGTTATGCAGTCGACGCAACCAAATGCTGTCCCGCGTGCGATGCACCTCCCCGGAGGGTTGGGAATGACGGTCGATGATCACGTTGATCGGCCATCAGGAGCAGCCGCGATTTCGCTCTTTTTTTGGTAACAAAAATTCACCAGGAGATACGGATCATGAAACTAGTCGGGACGCTAAGCACAGCTTTGGTTATGAGCATACTGCTGGCAACTCTATCCGGATGCCAAAAAAAGGAAGGCCCCGTGGAGCAAGCCGGCAAGAGCGTCGATCAGGCCACTGAGAAGGTCGGAGAAAAGATCGAAAAAACCGGCGAAAACATTCAGGACGCGGCAAAGGGCGACAACAAATAATCACTGCGCACACACCTCCTGCAAAGGTTTCAGGGTAACCAAGGGGATCTGTGCAGGTCGCGAACATAGGCGTCCAGCTGGACACCAGACTTGCGGGTGAACGCTGTTCATGACCAGTGCCACCCGAGGTAACCGGCGACGATCGCGATTCAGGGCATGACTCGATTTTGTAACTCGCCGCCATGCACGGCGCCATTGCCGAGCCACTCCGGTAGGCACAGGCACGAAATTCAAACACCACCGTCCCTGGCAGAATCACCTTCCATGTACGAGTCCAAAACCCAGCCGCCGCTCACCCGCATTCGCTTCATCCAGCGCATCCTGCTGCACTCCGCCGCTGCGCTCGCCCTGCTCGTGTTGTCTCTCCTCGCCGGCATGGCGGGCTACGCGCACTTCGAGCACCTCAACTGGCCGGACGCATTTCTGAATTCCGCCATGCTGATGGGCGGCATGGGACCCGTCGATGCTCCGAAAACGGAAAACGGCAAGCTGTTTGCCGGCCTTTACGCACTCTACGCGGGACTGATATTCCTGATCGGCGCGGGCGTGATCTTCACGCCGGTAATTCACCGCATGCTGCATAAGTTTCATTGGGATCAGGACGGGTAGCACGGGACTTTCCGCTGCCCGCGCGACGTTTTTCCAAACCCCGCGACAGGGACGCAAGCGACCCGCCGGCGCAGTTTTGCAATCCATCGCCGTGCCGGGCTGCTAAAGTCACCCGATGATTGCTGACTCCACCCAGCCCGCCAATCAACTGCCCATCACAGGCCTGCGCGGCGTGGGCGCGCATCTGCGCGACCGGCTCGCGCGGATCGGCATCCACGGCGTTCAGGATCTGCTGTTCCACCTGCCAACCCGTTACCTCGATCGCACCCGCATCACCCCCATCGCCGCGCTGCGGCAACTCGCGGAGGTAGTGATCGAGGGCGACGTGCTGGGTGCCGATATCGTCCAGGGTCGGCGGCGCAGCCTGATCTGCAAGCTGGGCGACCGTTCCGGCGTCGTTACGCTGCGGTTTTTTCATTTCTCGGCGGGGCAGCGCAATGCGCTGGCACGCGGCACTCGCCTGCGCTGCTACGGCGAGGTACGACTCGGCCCGGCGGGCCTGGAGCTGTACCACCCCGAATACCATGTGCTCGATGCCGCCGCGCCCGCGCCGCTGGAGCAATCGCTGACCCCGGTCTATCCGGCCGGCGAAGGTGTCACCCAGGCGCGGTTGCGCCAACTCATGACCCAGGCGCTCGCCCTGGCCAGCGGGAGCGACGGTCCGCACCGCGCGCTGCTTCGCGACTGGCTGCCGGCGTCGGTGCGCCCGGATCTGCCGCAGCTCGCCGACGCCGTGCGCTACCTGCATGCGCCGCCTCCGGACGCGCCCCTTGATCTGCTGCTGCGCGGCGAACATCCAGCGCAGCGACGGCTCGCATTCGAGGAGCTGCTCGCCCATCACCTGAGCTTGCAGCAGTTGCGCGCGCGGGTGCGCAGCCAGCGCGCGCCGATACTGAAGGCACCCGCCGAGCTGGAGCAGCGTTTTCTCGCCAGCCTGCCGTTCACGCTGACCGGCGCGCAGCAGCGCGTGTGCCGCGAGATCGCCGCCGACCTCGCCGCGCCCGTGCCCATGTTGCGCCTGCTCCAGGGCGATGTCGGCTCCGGCAAGACCGCGGTTGCCGCCCATGCGGTGATGCAGGCGGTGAGCGCCGGCTTTCAGGCAGCCTTGATGGCGCCCACCGAGATCCTCGCCGAGCAGCACCGCGATACCCTCGAACACTGGCTGCGCCCGCTGGGCATCCACAGCGCCTGGCTCACCGGCAAGCTCAAGGGCCGCGCGCGCGCCGCGCAACTGGCCGCCATCGCCGACGGCAGCGCCCAGCTCGCCGTCGGCACCCATGCGCTGTTCCAGGACGAGGTGACCTTTGCCCGCCTCGGCCTCACCATCATCGACGAACAGCACCGCTTCGGCGTCCATCAGCGCCTCTCCCTGCGCGAAAAAGGCTGCGCCGGAACCGTGCCCCACCAGCTGATCATGACCGCGACGCCCATCCCCCGCACCCTCGCCATGATCGGCTACGCCGATCTGGACTATTCCGCCATCGACGAGCTGCCGCCGGGCCGGCAACCCGTCAACACCGTCGCCATCGCCAACCGCCGCCGCGCCGAGGTCATCGCGCGCATTCACGGTGCCTGCCGCGCGGGGCGGCAGGCCTACTGGGTGTGCACCCTGATCGAGGATTCCGAGGTGCTCCAGGCCCAGGCCGCCGAAACCGCCGCTGCCGAACTGGCGCTGGCGCTGCCGGACTTGCGGATTGGCCTGGTCCACGGCCGCATGAAATCGGGCGACAAGGCCGCCGCGATGACGGCTTTCAAGGCCGGGGAAATCGATCTGCTGGTCGCGACGACGGTGATCGAGGTGGGCGTCGATGTGCCCAACGCGACCCTGATGGTGATCGAAAATCCCGAGCGCCTGGGCCTCGCGCAACTCCACCAGTTGCGCGGCCGGGTCGGTCGCGGCGAGACCGAGAGCCACTGCGTGCTGCTGTACGGCACGCCGTTGTCGCAGTACGCCCGCGAGCGCCTGCGCATCCTGCGCCAGACCAACGACGGCTTCGTGATCGCCGAACGCGATCTGCAACTGCGCGGCCCCGGCGAAGTGCTGGGCACCCGTCAGACCGGCGATATCAATCTGCGCATCGCCGACTTGCAGCGTGACGCCGATCTGCTCGGCAGCGTGCAGCGCGGCGCGGCGATCCTGATGGCCGAGCACCCGGAAGCGATTGCTCCGCTGATTCAGCGCTGGCTCGGCCACGCAACCCGCTACGGGGAGGTTTGACGGCAGGGTGCGGCCGACGGACCATGACCGGAACCGGCATCGAATCCGCTGACAAACCAGATAACGAACCCGACTGCAAACTCCATAACAAACCACAGAGGGGTCCCTTATGAGTACCACCACACTCGGCCTGGTTCTTTCCACCGCTACCGAGGCGCCGCCGCGGGAGCTGGCCGCCATCGGCCAGCTCGCCGAAGAGCACGGCTTCGCCGCCGTACTGGTCAACGAAGGGCGCGGCGATGCGCTGGCCTGCGCCCAGGGTATCGCGGCGGCCACGCAACGCATCCAGGTGGGCACCAACATCGCCAATATCTATTACCGCCATCCTTTCCTCGCGGCGATGACCGCGGCCACCATCGCCGAGCTGTCCGCGGGCAGACTGGTGCTGGGATTGGGCATGAGCCACCGGCAACTGCTGAAAGCCCAGGGCATCGAGATGAACAATCCCCGGGACTACCTGCGCGACTACACCCAAAAAGTGAAACAGATCCTGGTGGGCGAGGATCGCAATCCGCTGTTCGCCTCCCGTCCCTGCGCCTGGCCGGTGCCGGTGCTGGTGGCCGGACTCACCGTGGAAAGCGCGCGGGTGGCGGGCGAAGTGGCCGATGGACTGATGCCATTTTTGCCGTCGCTGGATTACCTCAAGCAACTGCTGAAGGCGACACGCGAAAGCGCCTCCGCGGTCGGCCGCGATCCGACACAACTGGACTGCATCCTCAGCATCCCGACCTTCATGTCGAACAATCTCGGCGCCGCAATCTCGGCGGCAAAACACAACCTGGCGTTTTTTGCGCGTCTGCCCAACTACCGCTTGCAATGGCGGCGCTGCGGTTTCAACGCCGAAATGGATGCGGTCGCCGCAGCCTGGAAGACCGGTGACCGCCGCGCCGCCGCGGCCTGTATCAGCGACGACATGGTGAACCAGATCTGCATCTACGGCTCGCCGCAGATGTGCCGTTCGCAACTGGCCATGTTTCGCGCGGCAGGGGCGCGGCTGCCGCTGCTGGCGGTGAGCCCGGTCAACGATTCCGACCGGCTCGGCGCGACGCGCGCGGCGATTCGACAGTTGGCGCCCTGAAGGTTGTAGGCGCGACTCCAACCGGCAGAGATCCCCGTCGGCAATCAGCGACGAGGGATTCCGGGCGAGCTACCGGCACGACCCGTCGCTCATCGCGACTCAGCGCCGCGTCCGGAGGATCGAGAAACCCGCTATGCCATCCCCAGATTATTCATGTCCCGCGCCGGATAGCCGGCGAGTATGGCCTGGGGATCGTGCGCCACACCGGCGCGGTAAACCCGTTCCAGCGCGCGCAGTGAACGTACGTCCTGGGACGGGTCCTTGCCGAGCACCAGGATGTCCGCATAACGGCCGGGCGCGAGGGTGCCAAGCTGGTCCTCCATGCGCAGGGCCGAAGCGGCAGCGGCGGTAACCGCTTTCAGGGCAGCCATGTTGCCGATCGCATCGGCCAGCAATTCCACCTCGCGCAGCAGTGCAAAGCCGGGCGGCGGATAGGCGACGCCGCAGCAATCGGTGCCACCGACCACCACACCGCCGGCCTCGTGGAGAATGCGCACCGCCTCTTTCTGTTTCTCCAACGCCTTGTCGCCTGTACCCGGCGGAAAGCCGGTGTGAATGTCCCACTCCGGCCCCGCCTTGACGATCTTGGCCAACTGGCTCTGGCGCCGCAGGCAGGCCTTGGGGATGTACCTGCGGTCGGTGTCGGCGAGCGCGGCTTCGAGGCCGATGTTGGCCAACCACAGCAGGTCCAGCGTGGTGCCCATCTTCACCTGCTTTTCGACCATGGCGCCAAACAGCGCCTGGGCACCGGGGCCGTGCAGGTCGGCCTCCTCCCAGCCCTTGAAGGTGGTCTTGGAAAACCGCGGGCTGGACATGGAGATGTCCGGCGTCAGCCGCATTTCGATCGGGCAGATGTCGTTGTAGGGCGTGATCCACATGTGCTCGATGCCGTCGATGCCGAGATTGACGGCTTCGAGTGCCGTGGTGCGGCCCAGATGGCCGGTGACCGGCACGCGCTTGTCCACCGCGTTGATACAGGCTGCAACGATGTCGGGCGTCATCGAGAAATAAAGTTTGATGCCGTCGACGCCGGCATCGATGAGCTGGTTCATCTTGGCCGGCGCGCTGGCGGCGTCGGGCACATTGTCGAGGATGATGCCGAACTCGCCCTTATGGTCGAAGCTGTCGCCGCGGCCATCGAGCAGCGGGCCACACACGAACAGCCGCGGCCCCAGCACCGCGCCGCTGTTGACCCGGCCGCGCAGCGCGAGGACGCTGTCGAGCTTGCCGCCCACATCCCGGGCGGTGGTGACGCCGGCGCCGATAAACAGTTGCAGGTCGATTTCATCGACCATGGTGGCGTGGACATGGGTGTCGATCAGGCCCGGCATCAGCGTCTTGCCGGTGCAGTCGATGACTTCGGTATCAACGCCTGCGTTGATCTGCGCATCCACCTTGACGATGCGTTCGCCGCGGATAAGGATCGACACGCCGTCGCGCGGCTGCCGGGAAATGCAGTCGATCACCCGCGCGTTGCGCAGTAGGGTTTCCTGTGCCATGAGATGTGCTCCGCTGAGTCATGAAAAAACCGGTTGAAAACTTTGTGTACAGGCCAAGTGGCGGTCATGTCCTGTCAAAATTATTCACGGCAGCGCCTGCCATGAAGGCGCGCCTTATCGACCGACTTTCTCCAATCCCTTGACGACTCCCTCGGCATGCAGGTCGGCAATTTCCGCCGCCGATAAACCCCATTCGGAAAGTATTTCATCGGTGTGCTCGCCGCGCCGCGCCGGCGGCCGGGAAACCCGGCAGGGCGTGGCGCTGAAGCGGGGCGCCGGCACGGGCTGGATCACACCGTCGATTTCGACGAAGGATTCGCGTGCCCTGTGGTGGGGATGCGCGGGGGCTTCGGCAAAGCGCAGTACCGGCGCGAAACAGACATCGCTCTGCTGCAACAGATCGCACCATTGGTCGCGGGTTCTGGTCAAAAACAGCGCGCCTAGTTTTGCCTTCTGGTCCGGCCAGCGTTTGGGGTCCATCTGGACGCCAAACTCCTCCTCGCTGAGTTCGAGCAACTCTTTCAGCTCCGCATAGAATTGCGGCTCCGCGGAAGCGATCGAAATGTATTCGCCATCGGCGCATTCGTAGGCATCGTAATAATGGCTGGCGCCGTTCAACGGATGATTGCCGCGGCCTTCACGGAACTTGCCCTCTGCCAGCTGGCCAAAAAATGCGGTACTGAGAATCGCAGCGCCGTCCACCATGGCTGCATCCACCACCTGCCCGGCGCCGGAGGTTTTGGCCTTGAGGATGGCGCTGACCATGCCGAAAGCGAGCAGCATGCCGCCACCGCCAAAATCGCCCACCAGGTTGAGCGGTGGCGCCGGCGGCCCACCTTTGCTGCCAAAATTGAACAGGGCGCCGGACAGGGCAATGTAGTTGATGTCGTGTCCGGCAACCTGCGAGATCGGGCCTTCCTGTCCCCAGCCGGTCATGCGGCCGATCACCAGTGCGGGATTTTTCTCGAGCAGCACATCGGGGCCGATGCCGAGTCGTTCGATCACGCCGGGGCGGAAGCCTTCGATCAGGCCATCGGACTGCGCGACCAGGCGCAACAACAGTTCGATGCCCCGGGAGCTCTTCAAATCCAGGCGCAGGGAGCGCCGGCCGCGGGCCAGCAGATCATAGCGTTCCGTGCGGGGCAGACCGCCGGCCGCGCCGGTCCGGTCGACGCGGATCACCTCGGCGCCCATGTCGGCCAGCATCATGGCGCAGAATGGGCCGGGGCCGATGCCCTGCAATTCGATGATACGCAAACCTTCAAGCGGGCCCATGGTTATTGTCCGGTCGGCTTTTCAGCGACTTGTCAGGGGGCGGAGTGAGCCTCAGTCTAGTTGAAGTTGCCGGCCGGAAAAACACCACGGACGAGCACTCCGCTTGCGAATGCCAGGATCAACATCAACCGGTCGATTTGGCAACCGCCGGAAAATCCAGCGCTAGTCGATAGGAGTTTGTCAGCGGATCGTCAGTGACTGCGGGAATTTTTCCGCTGATAGCGGGCGTCTTTGAACTCGCCAAAAAACTGTTCGAGCCGCGGGTGGTTTACCGGAACCCCGCTGGTATCGGGCAACAGATTTTGCTCCGACACATAGGCGACATAGTAGCTCTGCGCGTTTTCGGCGAGCAGGTGATAGAAGGGTTGATCGCGATGCGGGCGGACCTGTTCGGGAATGGCACTGAGCCATTCCTCGGTGTTGCTGAAGGTCGGATCGACGTCGAAGATCACCCCGCGAAACGGGTAGATCCGGTGCTTGACCACCTGCCCGATTTCAAATTTGGCGGTGCGGTTGACGGTCTCGATCATGGCGCTGTCCGCGCTGCCGCCTGCCGGTCAGCGCATGGCGCCGTCGATCTGGATGGTCTCGCCGTTGAGCATGCGGTTCTGGCAGATATGTTTGACCAGCTCGCCGATTTCGCGCGGGTCGCCCCAGCGTTTCGGAAAGGGCACCATCGCGATCAGCTTGTCGATGTGCTTGTCGTCCACCGAACTGGCCAAGGGTGTTTTGAAAAATCCCGGTGCGATGGTCATCACGCGGATACCGTAAGGTGCGAGATCGCGGGCGAGGGGCAGGGTCGCGCCCGCCACCGCGCGCTTCGACGCCGCATAGGCGGCCTGTCCCGGCGGGCCGTTGAACGCCGCTCCCGATGCGATGTTGATCAGCACGCCGCGCTCGCCGTCCTCGAACGGTTCGAGGTTCATCATCTGCTCGGCAAACAGCGCGCAGCCATCGAGGGTGCCGATGACATTGATGTTGATCTCGCGCTGCATGGATTCGATGGGATGCGGACCCTGGGAGCGGCTGGCGATTTTGCGGCTGACATCGATGCCGGCAAAATTCACGGCGATGCGCGGCGGACCGATGGCGGCGCAGGCCTGCAACACCGCGGCCTTGAGCGAGTCGTGATCGGCGACATCGCATTGGATGGCGACGCCGCCCAGTTCTTTCGCCAGGGGTTCGGCCAGCACCATGTCGCGGTCGAGCAGCGCCACGGTGGCGCCCGCCTCAGTGAGTACGCGCGCGGTGGCGGCACCGAGACCGGAAGCGCCACCCGTTAAAAATGCCGCTACACCTTCGAGCTTCATGCGTTATCTCCTGCCGCGCGACGAAGCATCAGCGCACGGATTGTGGTTTCATTCGTAGGGAATTTAACGATCAGAAAAGTCCCGCGTCGATGCGGATGGTCGCGGCGTTCAGCATCGGATTTTCGCAGATGTGCTGCACCAGTGCGCCGATCTCCTCCGGCCTGCCCTTGCGCTTGGGAAACAACACCTGGCGCAGCACCTGCCCGGTCATTGCCTCATCCATGGTGCCCGCCAGGGGCGTATCAAAGAGCCCCGGCGCAATGGTCATGACGCGAATGCCGTAGCGGGCCAGATCGCGCGCCATGGGCAGGGTCGCACCGACGACGCCAGCCTTGGAGGCTGCATACACCGACTGGCCATTGGGTGCGTTGAACGCCGCCACCGACGCGATGTTGATGAGCACGCCACGCTCGCCGTCGGCATCCAGCGGCGCGAGATCGAGCATGGCGTGGGAAGCGTGGGCGCAACAGCTGAGCGTGCCCACCAGATTGACGTCGATGACGCGCTGCATGGGGCCGATGGGGTGCGCGCCGGTCTTGCGGCTGACAATCTTGCGCGCGGTGTCGATGCCGGCGCAGTTGACCAGAATGCGTGCCGCGCCCTGCGCGGCCTGGGCCGCGGCAACCGCCTGCTGCACCGAGGCGTCGTTGGCGACATCACAGGCGATGGCGGTGCCGCCGATCTCGGCGGCCGTTGCCTGCGCCAGTTCGGCGTTGCGATCGAGAATCGCGACTTTTGCGCCGGCGCGCGCCAGTACCCGCGCGACACCGGCGCCGATACCAGACGCTCCGCCGGTCACCAGTGCCGACAACCCGTGAATTTTCATGCGTGACTCCGCCCCTGTAATTGGATGAAAAGAATTGCTGAAAAGTCTAGCACGGGGTTTCCGCGCTATCGAAACCAACCTTCACGCGCGGTGCAGAATCAGTGCAATACGGGAGCAACCGGATCGAGTCCGGCAGTCGTTTTCTTTCAATTCATTCCGGGCGCCGCGGCGCCGGGTACAGGCGGTGCCGGCGAGGGCGGGGGCAGGACTGGCGCCCGCAGCAATGCCTCGATCAGTACGCCCCAAGGCGAGTCGGGGGCCTGCTCCCAGGCGATCTGATGCAGAGCCATGAGCGCTTGGGCATCCTCCGCGAGGAAACGCTTGTCGCCGGTGCTGAGCGCGCCGGGCCCACCTGTTACGCAAGTGGCCACCAGACGCTCGCGCTCACGCCGGCGCAACGGCGTGTCGCCCCGGGGGCGCGCCAACTGCAAGTGCAGGGCATTGGCGATCGGGCTCAGCACGGCGCGGGGGAAACCGGAGAGATTCCCGGTTACCGGACAGCGGTAGGCGGTCAGATCGTCCAGCACCGGCGGCGGGACGCTCTCCTCGGGCGCCAGCAGCAGGCCGGCGGCGCGCAGCCGGGCACCGGCGCGATAACGGCTGAGCCACACCGAGATCGGCGCGGCGAACACCAGCGGCACCGCGACCGGCAGCGACCAGAGGAAAAAGCGCGGATCGAGCCAGTAGGCGAAGCCGATCCAGGCGAGGGCAAGCAGACTGCCCGGCGCCTGGCGAAGCAACGCTTCCGACCACTGCGTTTCCCGGGTGCGGTTTTGCCCTGCCCAGAGCACCTGGGTATTGAGCAGTGCCTCGGTCACAAACTGGCTGTGGGCAAGCATCCGGATCGGCGCGAGCAGCGAGGACACCACCGTCTCGATCACCAAACTGACAGCCAGGCGCAACATCCCACCCATGGCGCGGCGCCGACGCCCGTCCAGGATCGCATCGGTGAAGGCCAGCACCTTCGGGGAAAACAGCACGATCGCGGTAACGCTCACCAGCATCAGGGCCCAGTCCGGGCGCCACTCCGGCCACAGCGGGTGCAGCGCATAGGGCTCGGGGAAATACGCCACCGGCAGCAAGGTGAGCACGGCGGTTTCCACCGTCACCGCCACCAGGAACGCGAACCAGAGCACCGACGAACAGTAATTCATGATGCCGTTGAGGAAAGCCGCGCGATGCGCGGAGGCGAAGCCCGGACGGAACAGGAACGCGAGGTGCTGCAAGTTGCCCTTGACCCAGCGGCGGTCGCGGGCGAGCTCGTCCATCAGGCTGGGGGGTGCTTCTTCGTAACTGCCGCCGAGGCCGGGTTCCAGCCACACGTCGTACCCGGCGCGGCGCAACAGCGCCGCTTCAACAAAATCATGGCTCAGCACCGAGCCGCGGAACAAACCCCAGCCGCGCAATTGCGGCAGACCGGCATGGGCCATGAACGGCGCGATCCGCAGCACCGCATTGTGGCCCCAGAAGGTGCTCTCCCCCAGTTGCAGCGCCGCCAACCCGGCCAGAAACAGCGGTCCGTAAAGCTGCGAGCCAAACTGCTGCACGCGGGCATGAAAGGTTTTGGCGTTGGCCAGCGCAGGCGCCGTCTGCAGAATCGCGATTTCCGGCGAACGCTCCATCAGGCGCACCATGGTCACCAGGGCGTCGCCGGTCATGATGCTGTCGGCGTCGAGGTGGATCATGTAACGGTAGCTGTTGCCCCAGCGCGCAAGAAAATCGCTGATGTTGCCGGGCTTGCGCTTCACATTGAGGGTGCGGCGGCGGTAGTGGATGCGGCCATGGGCACCCAGCTCTTCGCACAGCTCAAACCAGGC
The DNA here is from genome assembly GCA_963708735.1 of uncultured Gammaproteobacteria bacterium. Classification (GTDB taxonomy): domain Bacteria; phylum Pseudomonadota; class Gammaproteobacteria; order Pseudomonadales; family Porticoccaceae; genus JAGPUQ01. The sequence goes on along the minus strand of CAVPTW010000024.1, from coordinate 103,722 downwards.
CTCGCGCTCTGCCAGCCACATCTCGGGATCGCGGCTATCAGACAGAATGAAAAACTCGAAATGCGCCAGCTCGCCGGTCTGCGCCAGACTCCGGTAGGTCGCGCGCAGACCCGCGAAGCTGCGCTCGACTTCCTCGTGATAAATGGGGAACAGGACGGCGGTAGGCGCCAGCGGAGTCGCCGCCAGGGTCGCGGCGTCGGTGCGCCGCAGCGGGCTCATCCGGTCACCCCCCAGACGCCGCAGCACGAACCCGTACAGGGCAATCCAGAACCCGGCGGTGATGCCGGTGAACAGAAAACAGAACAGCACCAGGATGCACACTTCCAGCAGCTTGCCGCCGTGGTAGGGCAACACCTGCCGCATGCTCCAGCCCGCCGTCGCGACCGACGCCAGCACCAGACACAGAAACAGGCTGCGCCGCCAGCGCGCGCGCGCCTGCCAGCGGAATCGCGCCGACTCAACCATCGGAATCGTCAGACGCCGGGCGGCGCCGCGCATGGGCTGCAAAATGCGGCCCGCTCGGCGCCGGCGCCGCGGTTACCGCGACCGGACGACGACCACTCCAGGCAGGATCGTTGAGAATCTGGCGCCGCCAGGCGCGCAGATCGGGGCCTCCGTGGGCAGCCAGCGTTACCTGCAGCCGCGACACCGCATCGGCGGCCTGCCGTGGCGCCACCCCGGCGAGGCGCAGATAGCCGTAGGCGCGCAGCAAGGGAAGGAACTCCGGTTCAAACAGCAACTGGACGGGCGGCATAGCGGCGGCTGGCGACATCGGCAGCTCAGGGCGTCAGGGAATTGGCGAACGGCAGATGATAGCTCCAGGTCTCGCTCAGGGTGTCGTCGCCCAGATGCAGGAAGGCCCGCATTTCCATGCCCGACTCAGGCTCGGGGCGGACGACAAAGACCAACCGCCAGCGGTCGGGGACTGACAGGTACTCCACATATTGTTCGAGGACCTTGCCGCCGGCCACGCTGACATTGCCCGCCACAGGCGCATCACGGCCCTTGATCTTGCCGAGCCCGCCACCGGCGAAATCGATCACGAAGCGGTAAGCATCCGCCGGCTGGTGCCGGCCCTGTCCGCTACTCGCCCGGCCGACGAGGGTGTTTACCACGGCGGCAAGCGCACTGTCGGGCTCGGGTCGGCCACCCAGGAAGAGATCGTAATCGAGGACGATGCGCTGGCCGGCCGGCACGGCTTTCTCGGGACTCCAGAAGGCCACCATGTTGTCGTTGGTCTCGTCCGGGGAGGGAATTTCCACCAGCACGATGCGCCCGGGCCCGGTGGGCTGCCGCAGCGTCACCCAGGCCCCGGGGCGCGATTGATAATTGGCGTCGCCGTCCTCATAGGCGTCAAAGCGGCGGTCCCGCTGCAACAGCCCGAAGCCCTTCGCGTTATTCACGTTAAAGCCGTACAGCTCAGGCGCGCGCGGATTCAACAGCGGGCGCCACAACCATTCACCACTGCCGTCGTTCACCAGCAAGCCGTCGCTGAGGTGCATTTCCGGCCGCCACTGACCGAGTGGACGGGCGGTGTTTTCACCGTAGAAAAACATGCTGGTCAGGGGCGCCAGGCCCAGCATGTTCACCGGCTTGCGGGTAAAGATTTCGGCCCGCACACTGACCCGCGTAGTTTCGCCCGGCGTCACCGTGAACTCGTAGCCGCCGGTGACGCTCGGGCCTTCCAGCAGCGCGTAAACCTTCATGCTGGTGGCGGCCGCGCGGGGCTGCGCCAGCCAGAACTCGCTGAACAGGGGAAACTCCTCACCGCCCGGCAGGCCGGTATCGATCGCCAGGCCACGCGCCCACAAGCCGGGCACGCCGCCCTTGCCGACGCCACGAAAATAACTCGCGCTGCTGAACTCGACCACGGGCTCCAGTTCGCCGGGGCGGTTGATGGGGTATTCCAGACGCAGACCGGCATAACCCAGATCCGGGGGAATCCGTTTCATCAGGTCGGGGTCGCCGAAGTCGAACTGGTCGCGGTCGAACGGTATTTCGCGCACCCCTTCGGCCGTGACCCGATGGATTTTTACTGGATAGCGCTGATGCCGCGCGGGCGCAATGAAGGACACCTGAAACAATGAGTTGTTGGCGCGCCACAGACGGCGTTCCGGCAGGAAGCGGAACAGCCGCGCCTGTTCATAAGACAGTTCCTGGAGAAACGCCGGGATTTCCGCCGGCGTCCGATAGGGTTCGGTGGCGCGCTGCTTGGCCAGTGCCGCGACGTCGCGCAACTCGACCGCCTGTGCGGGCGCCAGCGCGACCGACAGCAGCAGGAGCGCGCCCGTGACGCCGCGCTGCAGGGAAAGTTTCTGGATTCGGAGCAAGCTATTCACCGCAGTCGCCGCAGGCCGGGCTGTTATCGGGACCCACTCAGGATTCTGGTGGTGGGAGTTTAGAGTTCGGTGCCGTGCCGGATCGGCCGGAGCGCCGCGAATTGTAATGGACTTCACCAGCGGCGGACATGCGTTGATGCGGCTTTCGTGTGATATGGCGCCGCGCCAGCGCAAAATTTAGCCCGCCGACCCCGGAAACGCTTGCCCGCGGCGCTCCGAACCTTTACTTTTGCCCCCGCTTTGGGCGCCCGACCCCAGATCTGCGGGCGTCGCGCCACCGTCGTGGCAATGCGCCCTCCACCCGAACGCCCGGAATCCGAGTCCGGAATCCCAATGCCCAGAACCCGAATGAGGAGTCACTCTTGAGTGTAGTTGATCGCAGCCGGCGCAGGTTTCTGCAATGTCTTGTCCTGGCCGGCGCCACTATCGCCGCCGGACTGGGTGCCGGGGCCACACAGGCCGCCGCCGCCGCGAAACATCTGGAATTCGGCCCCCCCCACGCCTTCAGTTTCGATGGGCTGATCCAGACCGCGCGCGACAATGCCACCAAACCCTATCAGGAGCCGCCGCGGCCGGGCGCCGAAGTAGTGGCCAAAATCGACTATGACGAACATGGCCAGATCCGCTACCGGTCCGAGCTCGCGCTGGACGCCAACGGCCCCGGGATCTACCCGGTCACCTTCTTCCACCTCGGCAAGTGGTTCCAGCAGCCGATGCACGCCTATGTCGTGGAACAGGGCAAGGCGCGCGAAATCCGCTATCGCCGCGACTATTTTTCGATGCCGAAGGACAACCCTGCCCAGCACATGCCGGACGACGCCGGGTTTGCTGGATTCCGCCTGCACGAATCCCGGCTGCGGGATGACTGGCGTACCCAGGACTGGGTGGCGTTTCTGGGTGCTTCCTACTTCCGCACCATAGGCGCTCTGGGGCAATACGGCCTCTCCGCGCGCGGCATCGCGCTCGACACCGCGGTCGCCGGACCCGAAGAATTCCCCATGTTCCGCGAGTTCTACCTCGAACCCGCTGCATCCACCGACGCGCCGATGCGGATCTACGCACTGCTCGACGGCCCTGGCATCACCGGTGCGTTCCAGTTCGATCTGTACCGCAAGACCGGCGTGGTCATCGAAGTGGACTGCCGCCTGTTTTTGCGCCGCGACGTCATGCGGCTCGGCATCGCGCCGCTGACTTCCATGTTCTGGTTTGGCGAGTACGGGCGTGGACGCGACCTCGACTGGCGCCCGGAGATTCACGATTCCGACGGCCTGGCGATGTGGAATGGCGCTGGCGAACGCATCTGGCGGCCGCTGCGCAACCCGCCCTATCCGACGGCTGCGGCCTTTGTGGATTTCAATCCGCGCGGTTTTGGCCTGCTGCAGCGCGACCGGAACTTCGATCACTACCTCGACGGCGTGCTCTACGACCGCCGCCCGAGCCTGTGGATCGAGCCGCTGGGCGACTGGGGCGAAGGTTCGGTGCAGCTCGTCGAACTACCCACCGACGACGAGATCCACGACAACATGGTCGCCATGTGGGTGCCGGCGGGTGCCGCCAAAAAAGGCGCGGAATACAGCTTCCGCTACCGCATGCACTGGCTGGCCGACGAACCCTATCCGGCGCCCAATCTGGCGCAGGTGGTGTCCACCCGCAGCGGCCGCGGCGGCGAGCCGGGCACCATCCGCAAGCCCGGTATCGTGCGCTATGTGGTCGAATTCGCCGGCGGTGAACTTCCCGGACTCGCCAAGACGGCGAAAATCGACGCTGTGGTCACCAGCTCCACGGGCCAGGACAAGGTACTGCTCGCCCGCGCCGAACCCGTTCCCACCACGGATCGCTGGCGGGTCCAGTTCGATCTGGCGGTGAATCCCGGCGAGGCCGTCGATCTGCGCCTGTTCCTGCGCCAAGGCGACCGCGCCCTCAGCGAGACCTGGCTGTTCCAGCACCTGACCGCCGCCCACTGAGGGCGGCGGCGGGCGCGGGAAAGCGTCCTTTCCAAGGAAGGCCTCCGGCCAGGAAAAGTCAGCCGAGCGCGAAGCCGGCGGTGAGGCCACCGTCGGCGACAAATTCCGAGCCGGTGGAATAGGAGCTGTCGTCCGACGCCAGATAGGCGGCGAGCGTCGCCATTTCCTCGGGCTGCGCGATGCGGCCCAGCGGCGTGCGGGCAAACATCGCATCGGCGCCGGCGCCGGTGAGGCCGGCATCGGTGAGCATGTTGGTCATGACCCCGCCCGGGTGAATCGAATTGACGCGGATGTTGTCCGGACCCAGCTCCATCGCCGCCACCTTGGTCATGCCGCGCACCGCAAACTTGCTGGCGCAGTAGGCCACGCCCCCGACCGCGCCGCCGAGGCCGGCAATCGACGAAATATTGATGATCGAACCGCCCCCGGCCGCCTTCATCGCGGCCGCGACGCTGCGCATGCCGAGAAACACGCCGAGCTGGTTGATCTGGATGGTCTTCATGTAATCCGCGACGCTCATGGTCTTGAGCGCGCCCAGCAGACCGATGCCGGCATTGTTCACCAGTACATTGAGCTTGCCGAACCTGGCCACCGTGGCTTCGACCGCCGCGTGCCAGCTGTCTTCGTCGGTCACATCGAGCCGCAGGTATGCGGCCGCCGGGCCGATCGCCGCGGCCGTCTTCTGACCGTCGGCATCCAGCACGTCGCAGAGCATGACCTTGGCGCCGCGCGCCGCGAACAGACGCGCTTCCGCCGCACCCTGCCCCCGTGCCGCGCCCGTGATCAGGGCAACTTTGCCTTCCAGATTCTTCATTGCATTTCTCCTGTGGGTTGAACACGGAATCTGTCAACCGCGCAAGCCCGGTGCTCCGCACGGGCAGCGAATGATTTGCGCAGTCGGGAAACGGTCAACAAGGCACGGATGTCACATCCACTTGTAGTTGTTATGAGTCCAGCTTAGTGGGAACCCCGCGGCACGGCAATCCGCGCCGACGGGGATTGGCCCTTGGACTACAATCCACCCACCTGGATTGAAAGGAACCGACTGGCATGGCTGTCGCGATCGCGCCCGAACAGGTTCTGGACCTTGCCCTGGCGCTGAAGCACCTGGTGGATGCCGGCCTCGTTGCGCGCGGGGATGCCAACCAGCTTGCCGGGGGGAACCGCACCCGCGAGCAGTCGCTCCAGCACCCGCTGGTGTACATCGCCGGCCAGCAGATCGGCAACGCCGCCCGGCCCGGCCGGGTTCTGGATCTCGAAACCCTGACCCAGTGGCTCGGCGAAACCGCGCAACTGCCGGTGCTGCGCATCGACCCGCTCAAGGTCAAGGTGGCGGAGGTGGCGCGGGTGATGTCCTTCGAGTTCGCCAAGCGCCACAGCATCCTGTGTGTCGAAGCCGGCGCCGAGGAGATCGTCGTGGCCACGGCGCAGCCCTTCGTCACCACCTGGGTCTCGGGTCTCGAACAGGCCAGCCGCAAGCGCGTCAAGCGGGTCGTGGCCAACCCGGCGGATATCGAGAAATACACGCTCGAGTTCTACACCCTGTCGCGCTCGGTGTCCGGCGCCGGCACCGCGATGCGCGGCACCCGTCCCGCGCTCGGCAATTTCGAGCAGCTGCTGGAGCTTGGCTCCCTCAAGGATCCGGATGCGCAGGATCAGCACATCGTCAATATCGTCGACTGGCTGTTGCAATACGCCTTCGACCAGCGCGCCAGCGACATCCACATCGAGCCGCGCCGGGAACTGGGCAAGGTCCGCTTCCGGATCGATGGCGTACTGCACCCGGTCTACGAACTTCCGGCCCAGGTGCTGAGTGCGGTCACCAGCCGCCTGAAAATCCTCGGCCGCATGAACGTGGCGGAAAAGCGCAAACCCCAGGATGGGCGGGTCAAGACCCGGACCCCCGCCGGCGGCGAAGTGGAACTGCGGCTCTCGACCCTGCCCACGGCGTTTGGCGAGAAAATGGTAATCCGGATTTTCGATCCCGAAGTATTGCTGCGCAGCTTCACCGAACTGGGTCTCAGCGGCGACGACTACCAGCGTTGGCAGGGCATGATCAGCCAGTCCAACGGTATCGTGCTGGTCACCGGACCCACCGGATCGGGCAAGACCACGACGCTGTACTCCACCCTGAAACAGCTCGCCACCGAGGAAGTGAATGTCAGCACGGTGGAAGACCCCATCGAGATGGTCGAGGACAGTTTCAACCAGACCCAGGTTCAACCCCAGATCAACTTCAGCTTCGCCGAGGGTGTGCGCACTCTGATGCGCCAGGACCCGGACATCATCATGGTGGGAGAGATCCGCGATCTCGCGACCGCAGAAATGGCGATTCAGGCCGCCCTCACCGGCCACCTGGTCCTGTCCACTCTGCACACCAACGACGCGCCCACCGCCATCACCCGCCTGCTCGATCTGGGCGTGCCCGCGCACCTGCTCAAGGTCACGCTCAATGGCGTGATGGCCCAGCGCCTGGTGCGCACCCTGTGCCCGCACTGCGTGCGCAGGACGTCGGTGGACGCGGCGGCCTGGAAGGCGCTGGTGCAGCCCTGGAAAGCGCCACCGCCCGTGCAGTTCGCCGAGCCCGCCGGCTGTCTCGAATGTCGCGGCACCGGCTATCTGGGCCGCCAGGGCATCTATGAAATCATGCTGGTGAGCGACACCCTCAAGCCGCTGATCGGCGACCAGTGCGACATCTCCGCGCTGCGCCTGCAAGCCATGCGCGAAGGCATGCGTACCCTGCGCCTGTCCGGTGCCCAGAAAGTCGGCGCGGGCATCACCTCGGTGGCGGAAGTGATGCGCGTAGCGCCGGATATGGGGCGCTAGCCGGTGCCGGTCAGGATGGCGCTCTCGGCCGACCGCGAGGCCCTGTTCGCGCGCCAGCTCGAACAGTTTTTCGATGCCGCGCCGGCGGCACGCGAGCGCCTCGCCGCCCTGCGCGCCGACCCGGAGTTCGCGCGCGCGTTACGGTGGGTCTGGTCGGGGAGCGAGTTCGCGGCGAGCGTGTGCTGCCGGCAACCGGATGCGTTCCTCGATCTGGCGGAGCGGGGCGAACTCGCGAAGGCGCGGGCACCGGACTCGATCGAAACCGATCTCGCGACCGCGCTTGCCGGCTGCCCCGACGCGGCCGAACTCGGCCGCCGCCTGCGCCGCTTTCGCAATCTCGAAATGCTGCGCATCGTCTGGGGCGATCTCACCCGCAGCGCAGATCTTGAAAGCACCATGGCCGCGCTCTCGGCGCTCGCGGAAGCCTGTATTCGCGGCGCGCTGGCCTTTCTCTACGCCGAAGCCTGCCGGCTCTGGGGCACGCCCATGGGCGCCGACTCCGGCCAGCCACAGCAGCTCCTGGTGCTCGCCATGGGCAAGCTGGGCGGCGGTGAACTCAATCTCTCGTCCGACATCGATCTGATCTTCGCTTATCCGGAAGGGGGCGAGACCGTCCCCTTCGCCGGGGGCGCGACGCGCGTGCTCGACAATCAGGAATTTTTCCTGCGCCTGGGCCGCAAACTGATCCAGGCCCTGGATCAGCACACCGCCGAGGGTTTTGTATTCCGGGTCGACATGCGGCTGCGTCCGTACGGCGACAGCGGCGCCCTGGTGGCGAATTTCGATGCCCTCGCCGAGTACTACCAGACCCAGGGCCGCGACTGGGAGCGCTACGCCATGATCAAGGCGCGCGCGGTGAGCGGCGACCCCGCGGCGGCGACGCGTCTGCTCGATCTGCTGCGGGCTTTTACCTATCGCAAATACATCGACTACTCCGCGATCCAGTCGCTGCGCGACATGAAGGCGCTGATCAATCGCGAAGTGGCGCGCCGCGACATGGCCGGCAACATCAAGCTCGGCGCCGGCGGCATCCGCGAGATCGAGTTCATCGCCCAGGCCTTTCAGTTGATCCGGGGCGGTCGCGACCGCCGCTTCCAGACCCAGCAGTTGCGCACGGTGCTCGATCTGATCGACCGCGACGCATTGCTCCCGGACCGCGCCGGCGCGCGCCTGTGGGACGCCTATGTGTTCCTGCGCAACACCGAACACGCCCTCCAGGCCTGGCGCGATCGGCAGACCCAGACCCTGCCCACGGAGCCTGCGGATCGCGAGCGTCTGGCGGCGCTGATGGGTTATCCGGACTGGACGGGGTTCGCCGCCGCACTGGATGCGGTGCGAACCCAGGTGCGCACCCTGTTTGACGCCGTGGTAGCGCCGGCGGAAACGGCGGGCGCCGACGACGACCGCGCGCGCGGTATCTGGCTGCTGGCGGCGGCCGCAGATCCGCCGGCGGACGAGCTGGCGGCGCTCGGCTACGGCGCCGCGGCGGCACGGGCGGCCGAAGTCCTGCAACAGCTGCACCGCAGCCGTGGCGTGCAGGCCATGGCGGCGGACGCCCGGAGCCGTCTCGATCACCTGATGCCGCTGCTGATTGTCGAGTGCAGCGCCGAGGGCGCGGAAACCCTGTACCGGGTGAGCACCGTGGTCGAGGCGGTGGCGCGCCGCAGCGTCTATCTCACGCTGTTGAGCGAGAATCCGGGCGCGCGGCGCCAACTGGTGCGGCTGTGCGCGGCCAGCCCCTGGGTCGCCGACGAGTTGGCGCACTACCCGGCCCTGCTGGATGAATTGCTCGATCCCGCCACCCTGTACGCGCCGCCCGACCGCGCCGGCATCGCCACCGAGCTGAGCCGTCATCTCGAACGGGTGCCGGACGACGACCTGGAAACTCGCATGGAGGCGCTGCGCTACTTCCGCCGCGCTCATGCGCTGCGCGTGGCCGCCGCCGAGATCACCGGCGCGCTGCCGCTGATGAAGGTGAGCGACTACCTCAGCTGGCTTGCCGAAGCGATTCTCGAGGAAGTCGTTACATTCGCCCGCGCGCAACTGGTCGCGCGCCACGGCCACCCGATCACCGCGACGGGGACCGCACCCGGCTTCCTCGTGGTCGGCTACGGCAAGCTGGGCGGCATCGAGCTGGCGCACGACTCAGACCTGGATCTGGTGTTTCTTCACGATGCCGATCCGACATTGGCCACCAGCGGCGCGCACCCGCTGAGCAACGAGCAGTTTTTTGCCCGCCTCGGCCAGCGCATCATCCACATCCTGAGCACCCGCACCGCCTCGGGCGCCCTGTATGAGGTGGATATGCGCCTGCGGCCCTCGGGCAACTCGGGGCTGCTGGTGTCGTCCTGTGACGCATTTGCACGCTATCAAGCCGAGAGCGCCTGGGTCTGGGAGCATCAGGCGCTGGTGCGCGCGCGACCCGTCGCCGGCAGCACCGCGCTGGCTGAACGCTTCGCCGCCGTGCGCCACCATGTGCTGTGCCGTCCGCGCGACCGCGCCGAGCTCGCCCGCGAAGTCAACGCCATGCGCGCCAAAATGCGCGCCCATCTGGCATCGGAAGCCACCGTGCAAAACCAGGATCTGTTTGACCTGAAGCAGGATGCCGGCGGTATCGTGGATATCGAATTTATGGTTCAATTTGCCGTCTTGGCCGAGTCCCACCGCCACCCGGAACTCACCCGCTGGACCGATAACATTCGTATCCTCGGTGATCTGGCGGAGGCCGGTGTCTTGTCTGCTACTGACACGGAAACCCTGCGGGAAGCCTACAAGGCCTACCGCGCGGCGGCACATCGGCTGCAATTGCAGCGTCAGCCCGGCGTGGTTCCCGCGGCGGAGTTCGCCGCGCCGCGGGCCGCGGTCACCGCCATCTGGGAGCGCCTCCTGGGCGGGTAACGAACTGGTCTCCACAAGATGGTTTCCACTAGATGGTTTTCACAAGATAGTTTCCACGACACATTTTCGAGGAGTGCATTCCGATGTCTTTTGCCGACCGCGACGGGTTTATCTGGTTCGATGGCCAACTGGTGCCCTGGCGCGAGGCGCAGGTCCATGTGCTGACTCACACCCTGCACTACGGCATGGGTGTGTTCGAAGGTGTGCGCGCCTATCACACCGACAGTCGCGGCACGGCGATTTTCCGTCTGGAAGATCACACCAACCGGCTGTTCAACTCCGCGAAGATCGTCGGCATGCAAATGCCCTTCGACCGCAAGACCCTGAACGAGGCCCAGCGCCAGGTCGTGCGCGCCAACAATCTGCGTGAAGGCTATATCCGGCCGCTGGCGTTTCTCGGCTCCGAGGGCATGGGCCTGCGCGCCGACGGCCTGCGCACCCACGTTGCCGTCGCCGCCTGGGAATGGCCCTCCTACATGAGTCCCGAGGCGCTGGAGCAGGGCATCCGCATCCGCACCTCGTCCATCACGCGCCATCACGTCAACATCACCATGTGCAAGGCGAAGGCGACCGGCAACTACACCAACTCGATGATGGCGCTGCGCGAAGCGCTGCAGGACGGCTACGACGAAGCACTGCTGCTCGATCCCGAAGGCTATGTCGCGGAAGGCAGCGGCGAGAATATTTTCGTGGTCAATCGCGGCGTGCTCTACACCCCCGAGCTGACCTCCTGTCTCGACGGCATCACCCGCGACACCGTGATTCAACTGGCCCACGAATGCGGTTACGAAGTCCGCGAAAAACGCATCACCCGCGATGAAATCTATATCGCGGATGAAGCCTTTTTCACCGGCACCGCCGCCGAAGTGCTGCCGATCCGCGAGCTCGACAACCGGGTGATCGGCGCCGGCGCGCGCGGACCGATCACCACGCGCCTGCAGCAACTGTATTTCGATGCGGTGCGCGGTCGTCTCGCCGCCCATCCGGAATGGCTGGCACCGGTCGCCGATTGACTACAACGCCAGGCCGGCGGCGATGACCGGACCCAACATTCTGGTGATAGGCGCGGCCTGGATCGGGGACATGGTGATGTCCCAGGCCCTGTTCATGGCGTTGCGCCAGCGCCAGCCGGGATGCCGCATCACGGTGCTGGCCCCCGCCTGGAGCCGGCCGCTGCTGGCGCGCATGCCCGAAGTGGACGCCGCCATAGACCTGTCCTTCGCTCACGGCGAACTGAATCTCGGCGGCCGCTTCGCGCTGGCGCGCGCGCTCGAACCCAAGCGCTTCGACCAGGCCATCGTGCTGCCCAACTCCTTCAAGTCGGCGCTGATCCCGGCTTTTGCCGGCATCCCGCTGCGCACCGGCTGGCGCGGCGAGTGGCGCTTCTGGCTGCTCAACGACATCCGGCTGCTGGACCCGCGCAAATACCCGCGCATGGTCGAACGTTGCGTCGCCCTCGCCTATCCCGCTGGACGGCCGCTGCCGGAGCCACTGCCCCGCCCCCGGCTGCGCGCCGATCCGCAGCGGCTCGCGGCGCTGCGCGAACAGTTCGCGCTCGACCCCGAACGCCCCGTGCTGGCACTCTGTCCGGGCGCCGAATTCGGCCCCTCGAAGCGCTGGCCGGAAGCCCACTACGCGAGCCTCGCCAGTACCTACGCCGAGCGCGGCTGGCAGATCTGGCTGCTGGGTTCGGAGCGCGACCGGCCGGTGACGGATGCCATCGTCGAACACCTGCTCACCGCCCTGAAAGCGCAGGCCTACAATCTGGCCGGCACCACCGAACTCGCCGACGCCCTCGACCTGCTCGCGGGGGCGGACCTGGTGGTAAGCAACGACTCGGGACTGATGCACATCGCCGCCGCCCTCGACCGCCCCCTGATCGTGGTGTACGGCTCCAGCAGTCCGGCGTTCACGCCGCCGCTTTCGGCCCGGGCGCAGACGCTGTCGATCCCGGTGGATTGCGGCCCCTGCTTCCAGCGCGAATGTCCCAAGGGTCACCTCAAGTGCCTGAATGACCTGAGCCCCGCACTGGTGCTCGCCGCCGCCGACCGGCTGCTAGCGGCGCACTGACAGCGTGCCGCCCCGGACATGCAACTCGCCTTCTGCCTCTACAAATACTTTCCCTACGGCGGCTTGCAGCGGGATTTTCTGCGCATTGCGCGCGCCTGCCAGGCTCGCGGCCACCGCGTGCGGGTGTTTGTGCTGAGCTGGAACGGCGAGCCGCCCGCCGATCTGGAGGTGGTGCGTCTTCCCGACCGCGGTTTCACCAGCCCCGCGCGCTATCGCCATTTCAGCCGCGCGCTCGCCGCGCACCTGGCGCGGCAGCCGGTGGACGCGGTGGTCGGCTTCAACAAGATGCCCGGGCTCGATATCTATTACGCCGCCGACCCCTGCTACGCCCACAAGGCCCACACGCAGCGCGGACCGCTGTACCGCCTGTCGCCACGCTACCGGCATTTCGCGCAGTACGAGGCGGCGGTGTTTGGTCCGGCCGCGCGCACCCGGATACTCACGCTCTCGTCGGTGCAGGAACCGCTGTTCAGGCGCCATCATGGCACCCCGGCCGAGCGCTTTCATTTGCTGCCGCCCGGTATCGACCCGAGTCGGCGCGCGCCGCCCGATGCCGCGCTGGTGCGCGCAACGTTCCGCGCTGAATTCAGCCTCGGCGCATCCCGTCCGCTGCTGCTGATGATCGGCTCGGGATTCCGGACCAAGGGCCTCGACCGCGTACTCCGCGGGCTGGCGGCGCTGCCTGCGGAGTACGCGGATGTACAGTTGTTCGTGATCGGTCAGGACGACCCCGCGACCTTTCAACGTCTGGCGCGGCGCCTCGGCGTGGCCGGACGGGTGCGATTCTTCGCCGGTCGCGACGACATCCCCCGCTTTCTGCAGGGTGCCGACCTGCTGGTCCACCCCGCCTACAGCGAAAACACCGGCACCGTATTGCTGGAAGCGCTGGTGGCGGGACTGCCGGTACTCACCACCGCCAACTGCGGCTACGCCCACTATGTCGCCGAGGCCGGCGCCGGCGCCGTGTTACCCGAGCCCTATGGGCAGGACGCTTTCGACCACGCGCTCGCGGCCCTGCTCACGGCCGACCGCAGCGCCTTGCGCGCGCGCGCCCTCGCCTGGGCCGCGACTGCCGACATCTACGGCCTGCCCGAGCGCGCCGCCGCGCTGATCGAACAGCTCGTCCCCGGCGCGCGGAGGCCGACGTGAAGCCCGTGGTCACCGGCGAGCTCGCCCGTGCCTGGGCCGGGCGCGATCCCTTTGTCGAGGTGACCAAGCTCGAGGGCGAGACCTACCGCGCCCTCGAAGGCCGTCGCACCCTGCGCTTCGAACTCGGCGGGCGCGCCTACTTCGCCAAGATCCATCGCGGCATCGGCTGGCGCGAAGTCGCCAAGAATCTGCTGCGCCTGCACCTGCCGGTGCTGGGCGCACAACGCGAATGGCGCGCCATCCACCGGCTCCAAGAGCTGGGTGTCGCCACCATGACGCCGGTGGCTTTCGGGCAGCGCGGCGGCAATCCCGCGCGGCGCCTGTCGTTTCTCATCACCGAAGCACTCGAACCCAGCGTCGATCTGGAAACCTTCTGCGCGCGCGGCGGGCTGGCGGCGCTGGGAATTGCCGAGCGCCGGCGACTGATCCGCAAGCTCGCCACCATCACCCGTACCTTGCACGCCAACGGCATCAATCACCGCGATTACTATCTGTGCCACTTCCTGCTGGACGCCTCACCCGCCGCACTCAGCCAGCCGCCCGCCGCGCGACCGCTCTACCTGATCGACCTCCACCGCATGCAGATCCGCCGCCGCACCCCCTGGCGCTGGCGCCGCAAGGATCTCGCCAGCCTGTGTTATTCCGCGCGCCAGGCGGGCGCCACCGCGCGGGACGAGCTTCAGTTTCTGCGCGTCTACACCGATACGCCGCTGCGCGATCTCCTGCAACAACATCGGTGGCGCGCGCTGGACCGCCGCGCGCGCGCGCTGCACCGCAAAGGGGTGCGCAAGGGTTATCACCCATGATCCGATCCGCGCGCGGGGCACGCTGACCATGGTGACGCTCATCATCGCCCCGGCCGAGCGCGCCCTGTTGGCGCGTCACGGGCTCGACGGATTCGATGCCCTCTGGGAGGCCAGCGTGATTGGCGTCGAAGCCCCCAACAGCGCGCGCGGCGGCACCAGTGAGGTCGGAGTGCTGGAACTCGGCGCGGGTGCGGACCGCCGCCGCTATTACCTGAAGCGCCAGCGCAATTTCAATTGCCGCACACCGCGCCACTGGCTGCGGGGCATTCCGCTCGCACAGCGCGAATGGCTCGGCATCCACGCCCTCGCGCGCATCGAAATCCCGACACTGGAGGCCATCGCCTTCGGCCGCGACCGCCGCCCGGGCGACGACCGCGCCCTGCTGCTCACCCGTGCCCTCGACGCCTACCTCGATCTGGATACCTGGCTGGCACAGACGCAGAAAGCGGCGCCGCGGGAGCACTTCGCCGCCGCGGCGGGCGCGCTGCTCGGTCAGCTCCATGCCGCCGGCTGGCGCCACGGCTGCCTGTACCCCAAACATCTGTTCGTGGCGCGGGACGCCTTTCTCGGCGACGACGGCAGCCAGAATCCGGTGCCGCTGTGCCTGATCGATCTCGAAAAATGCAAGCGCACCTGGCAGCGCTGGGGCAGTCTGCGCGATCTCGACACCTTGTTTCGCCACTGCCCGGCACTCGACCCGGGACTGCGCGAAACCCTGCTCGACGCCTACAGCGCCCGGCGCGGCCTGCGCCTGGAGCGCGCGGCGCTGGCGCGGCGCATTGCCCGGAGCAAAGGGTGAGCACACCTGTGACAGCGATGGACACCACCATCGACGCGCTGCGTGCGACACCTGGCGGCGCACTCGGGCCGTTCCGCCTCGCCCTCGGGAACGGGGAATTCCTGGTCGGGGAAGCAATCCACCGCCACCTGCCCGGACGGAGACTGGTGTTCAGCGCCGCGCGGGGTGATGACCGCGTACTGGTGAAACTGTTCTTCCACGCCCGGGACCACGCGCGCGAGCACGCCGGCCTGGAGCGGCTGTACGCCGCCGGCATCCCTACACCGGCGCTGCGCTGGCTGCATCAGCTCCCCGGCGCCTGGCTGCTGGCCACCGAGTTGCTGCCCGGAGCGCAAGGCCTGGCGCAGCACATCCGCAATCGAACCGCGCCGGACGCCGAAGTCGATATCGCCGCGACGCTCGCACTGCTGGGCACGCTGCATCGCGCGCACCTGATCCAGGCCGACCCCCATCTCGACAACTTTCTGTTTTCGGGTAACACACCCTATGTCATCGACGGCGCGGGGATACATCCGGCGCGGAAGAAAGATGCCTGGCGCGCCAATCTGGCGCTGTTTCTGGCCCAGTTCGAACCGCGCTGGGACCAACGCCTGCTCGCCCTGCTGCCGGCCTACGGCACACCGCCACCCGATCCGGCGGCGCTCGCCCGGGAAGTGTGCCGGGCGCGGCAGCGGCGGCTGCGCGACTACCGCGGCAAATGCCTGCGCACCTGCGGCGAATTCGTCGCCGAGCGGGGCTGGAACCGCCTTGTCGTGCGCCGCCGCGACCACACCGACCCCGGCCTTGGCGCGCTGCTGGCCGCGCCCGAATCAGAACTCGCCGCCGGCCAATGGCTCAAGGACGGCAACACCGCATCCGTGGTGCGGATCACCGGCGCGGGCGCGGACCTGGTGGTGAAACGCTACAATATCAAGGATTGGCGCCACGGCCTCGGCCGCGCGCTGCGGCGCTCGCGGGCCTGGGTATCCTGGCAAAACGCCAACATGCTCGCGCTGCTGGGAGTAGCCACACCGCAACCCCTGGCACTGCTGGAGCACCGGTTCGGACCGCTGCGCCGCAGCGCCTGCCTGATCAGCGCATACAGCCCGGGAGTGCCCTTGCAGGACTGGTTGCGGCAACAGGGAGAAGCGGTGATTCCGGACTGGCTCGACCGCGCCCTGCTCGACATCTTCGCCAGTCTGGCGGCGGCCCGCGTCAGTCACGGCGATCTCAAGGCCAGTAATTTCCTGGTCGAAAGCACCCGCCGGCAATTGCTGCTGATCGACCTGGATGCGATGCGCCTGCACCGCTGCGACTGGTGCTTCCGCCGCGCGCGGCGCCGCGATCTGGCGCGCTTTCTCGCTAATTGGGACGGGGCCATCCGGCGTCACTTTGAAAATCTGCTGGCGCCGTTGCGCGTCGGCGCCCGCGACCGGAGCACTGAACTTTGGCGATCATCGTATTGGGCCTCTCGGGCGCCCTCGGCCATGATCCCTCGGCCGCGCTTTACAGTGACGGTCATCTGGTTGCGGCGGCCGAGGAAGAACGCTTCCTCCGCGCCAAGCACGCCAGGAACCGGATGCCGCTGGAAGCCGCGCGC
This sequence comes from uncultured Gammaproteobacteria bacterium, assembly GCA_963708735.1. GTDB lineage: Bacteria > Pseudomonadota > Gammaproteobacteria > Pseudomonadales > Porticoccaceae > JAGPUQ01. Next base: position 87,292 of record CAVPTW010000024.1, on the reverse strand, counting down.
TTCTGCCTGCGCCAAGCCGGCATCGCGCCGGGCGACGTCGATGTGGTGGCGGTGCCCTTGGCGCCGATTCCGCTCAGCTCGCCGGCGCGCTGGCACTTCGCGCGCCGCTACTGGTACGCCCCCGACCGGGCATTGGACGCGCTGGTCAACGGCAATCGCCGCTATCGCCGCTATCGCAAGCGCATCTTCGAACTGCTCCGCACCCTGGGCATCGATCCCGCGCGGATCGAATTCGATCCGGTCGAACATCATCTCGCGCACGCGAGCAGCGCTTACCATCTGAGCGGTTTTATCGGCAAGACCGCCATCCTGGGCGTGGACGGCAAGGGCGAATACGCCACCACCTTCTTCGGTTACGGCGAAAACGGCCGCATCCACAAGATCAAGGAATTTTACGATCCCGATTCCCTGGGCGGACTCTACGGCGCGCTCACCGAATACCTCGGTTTCGAGATGCTGGATGGCGAATACAAGGTGATGGGCATGGCGCCCTACGGCGATCCCACCCGCCACGATCTCTCTCGGCTGCTCCGGTGCGACGGCAAGGAACTGCGCGTCAACACGCGCTATGTGAACACCGTGGGACTGCGCCGTTACAAGGAGAACGGCCAGGGGTTTTATTTCAGCCCCCGCCTGATCGAGTGGCTGGGACCGCGCCGCCACGGCGACAGCGCCGACCAGCCCTATATCGACTACGCCGCCGCCATCCAGGCGCTCTACGAAGACGCCGTGCTCAAGCTCATGGATCACTACCTGGGCGACATCCTGCGCGAGACCGGACGGCTGGCGTTTGCCGGCGGCGGCGCGCTCAACGTCAAACTGAATCAGAAGATCATCGCCCGGCCCGAAGTCCGCGCGCTGTTCGTGCAGCCGGCCTCGGGGGATGCCGGCACCGCGGTGGGCGCCGCGTCCCATGCGCTGGCCAGGCGCGGCATCCAGCCCGAGCCCATGGAGCATGTCTATCTGGGACCGGGCTTCAGCACGCAAGAATGTCTCGCCGCCTGCGCGCGCCATCCCGACCGGCCGATCCATCAGGTGATCGACGGGATGCCGGAGCATGTGGCACGGCTGCTCGTCAAGGGCCATCCGGTCGCCTGGTTCCAGGGTCGCATGGAGTTCGGTCCGCGCGCCCTCGGCGGCCGCTCGATCCTCGGTTGCCCCAGTGTCCCCGGCATCGCCGAGCGCATCAACGCGCAGATCAAATTCCGCGAGCGCTGGCGGCCCTTCTGTCCCAGCCTGCTCGACCGGGTCGCGCCCTGGATGTTCAAGGTGAATCACCCGGCGCCCTTCATGACCTTCACTTTCGAGGTCAACGAGGAGTGGAAAACCCGGGTGCCCGAAGTGGTTCATGCGGACGGCACTGCCCGCGCCCAGGCGCTGAAGCGGCGCCACAATCCGCGCTACTACGCCCTGATGGAAGAACTCGAACGCCTCACCGGCAACGGCGTGGTGCTCAATACGTCGCTCAACCGGCGCGGCGAGCCCATGGTGTGCTCGCCGGAGGATGCGCTCGCGATGTTCTTCGGCTCGGACCTGCAATACCTGGCCATGGAGGACGTGCTGGTCACCAAGCCGGGGGTGGCCGCGGATGGCTGAGACGCTGCTGTTCAGCATCGTCATCCCCTGCTACAACTATGGCCACTGGCTGGCGCGCGCGGTGAATTCGGTGCTGGCCCAGGACGGCAGCGACTGGGAGCTGCTGGTGATCAACGACGGTTCCACCGATAACACCGATGCGGTAGCGGCGGAGCTGGTGCGCCAGCACGCACCGCGCCTGCGCTATCTGGCGCAGTCCAATCGCGGCCTGGCCGCGACCCGCAACCGGGGCATCGACGCCACCCGAGGGTGCTATCTGATTTTCCTCGATGCCGACGATGAGTTGGCACCCGGCGCACTCGGCGTGTATCGCGAGATGATTGCGCGTCATCCCGGCGTCGACATGGTCGCGGGCGGCTATCGCGTGGTCGACGCGGACGGCCGCGCGCGCCGGCGCCGGGTCGGCTCCCTGCCCCATTCCCCTCAGCGCCGTCTGCGGCATTATCTGTTCGGCAAAAATCTGTTCGGCAAAAATCCGTTCGGCAAAAAACTCCATTTCAGCAATGGCGCGGTGGCGATCCGGCGCGACGTGTTCACCGTGCGGCGCTATCCCGAAAACCTGCGCGCGGTGGAAGACATCCCGGTGTTTGCCTATCTGGTCGCGTGCCGGCAGCTTGCGGTGAGTCCCGCGCCGCTGGCCATCATTCACCGTCATGCCGCCTCCCTGCGCCATGATGCGGGGCAGGCCGCCGCAGTGGGGATGGCGCTGGTGGACGAACTGTTCCGCCCCGGGGTAATGCCCGACTGGGCGCTGGCGTACCGGACGCGTTACGAAACCCTGCGCTGTCTGTCGCTGTTTCGCACCTGCTATCTGGCGGGCGAAAAAGAGAATGCGCTGAACTTTTACCATCGCGCCTTGCGCGGCGATCCAGTGCGAACGCTCAGCCGCTGGTCGTATCTGCGCAAGTACTTGCGCTTGCGGTTGGCTCCGCGCTGACGGCCGACTCCAGCAGCGCCACCAGCGTTGCCGGAAGCGCACCGCCGGCCGCCGCATATCCGGCGCATAACTCGCGCGCGCCGGCCCGCACCAGCGCCCAGTCCTCGGCATAACGCATCAGGTGGCGCAGGTTGCGCGTGATCTGATGCGGGCCCAGCGGGCGGTTGCGCAATTCGAGATCGGCCACGTCGATCAAGCCAAACTCGCCCTGGCCAACCACAATCACATTGCCGAAATGGAGCGAACGGAAGTACACCCCGCGCCGGTGCAGTACCGCCAGAAAAGACCCCAGTTCGTGCAGCAACGCACCCCGGTCGGCGGCCTTGCGCAGGCAGGTGCGCAGGGTCGCGCCGGGCAGCGGCCGATAGATCACCGCCGTGCGACGCAAATGGGGAATGCGCAGCAACTGCTCGGTAGCGACACTGAGCACACCCCGATCACGCAGCGCCACGGCATTGACGTGGAAGCGCCGTGCGTAGGGCCACATCAATGCGCTGCTCAACAGGCGCTTGCGGCGAAACAGTTTCAGGTAGCGACCGTCGCGCAGCGCAATCAGCTTGTCGCCGTGACCGTCGGCTTCCAGCACGGTGCCACCTTCGACCAGATCCTGGTAGGCAGCCGCGGCGAGCAGCTGAAAACATGCGTCCTTAACCATCGGGTTGGTCGTCAGCAGTGCCGATCGGGAAAACCGCATTCTAGCCGGTCCTGACCGGCGATCCCGTCTTGCCCCAGCTTAGGCGCCTTTTGTTACAGTGGCGCGCGCCCGGTTCCGCCCCACGGAAAGCGCCGGTGCCACGACGATTCAGTCCAGGATGAGGTTTTCCGGTTTGTCCCATGTCCTTCTGGTAAAACTCACTTCCATGGGCGATCTGATCCAGCTGCTGCCGGCGTTGAGCGATGCCCATGCACAGCGACCGGAACTGCGCTTCGACTGGGTCGCCGACGCTGCCTTCGCTGAAATCCCGAGCTGGCATCCGGCGGTCGACCGGGTGATTCCCAGCGCCCACCGCCACTGGCGCCGGCACCAGGCCGATTTCATTTTCGGCGGCAGCGGTCGCGCCTGGCTGCGCCGCCTGCGCGAGCGCCCCTACACGCGGATTATCGATGCCCAGGGCAGCTGGAAAAGCGCGGTGATTGCGCGCCTGGCGCGCGGCCCGAGCGCCGGACTGGATGGGAATTCGGTGCGCGAACCCGGCGCCCAGTGGCTGTACGGGACTCGCCATTTCGTCGCCCGTGAGCAGCTCGCCATCACCCGCTGGCGCCAGCTGCTCGCCGCCGTGCTCGATTACCCGGTGCCAACCAGTGCGCCGGATTTCGGGCTGGCGGGTCGCGCCTGGCCGGAACCGCCCATTGCCGTTGCGGCACCGATCCTGACCTTTGTCGCCAACGCCACCTGGCCCACCAAGCACTGGCCGGACGCGCACTGGCGCGAGCTCATCGCGCACGCCATAGGATCCGGCTATCAGGTGGTCTTGCCCTGGGGGTCGGCGCGCGAGCGGGAGCGCGCGGAAACCCTGGCGCGGGCGCAGTCCGGCACCTGGGTTTCGCCCCGCGCATCGCTCGGTGAAATCGCGGCGCTGCTGTCCCGCAGTGCCGCCGTGGTCAGCGTCGATACCGGGCTTGCCCATCTCGGCGCCGCCCTGGGCCGGCCGACGCTCACACTCTATGGTCCGACCGACCCGCGCCTGATCGCCGCGACCGGTCCGCGCGCCCTGCAATTGCCGGCCGCCGGCTATCCCTGCATCCCCTGCCGACGGCGCGAATGTCGGGTCGCGGGCTACCGGGGACCGGCGGCGCGCTGTATGCAGAATCTGACCCCGGCGCTAGTATGGGCAAGGTTGCAGGCCCTGCTGGCCGCCTGAGGCCAGGACCAAAGCACGCTCGCACCACTCGTCCGTCGTTTCGTCCACCGTTCGCAGGAGTTCCGCGTGCCGTTAAGTTTTCCCCGTTTCGAGCGCGCCCGGGTGCTGGTTGCGGGTGACATCATGCTCGACCGCTACTGGCACGGACCCACGACGCGCATCTCGCCCGAAGCGCCGGTACCCGTGGTGCGGATCACCGACTGCCACGACCGCCCCGGCGGCGCCGCCAACGTCGCGCTCAACATCGCCGCGCTGGGGGCAATCGTCAGCGTGGTGGGCGCCGTGGGATGCGATGCTCAGGCCACCGTACTGCGCGACCAGCTCGCGGCCGCGGACATCCGCGCCGCGCTGCTGGAATGCCCCGCCAAACCCACCATCACCAAGTTGCGCGTAATCAGCCGCCAGCACCATCTGCTGCGTCTGGATTTCGAGGAACCCCACAGCGCGGCGGAGGTGGCGGCCCTGCCCGCCCGGGTCAGCAGCCTGCTGCCGGGCCACGGCATCCTGGTGCTGTCCGACTATGCCAAGGGCGCGCTGCAGGATCCCCAGAGCCTGATCGCGCTCGCCACCGCCGCCGGGGTGCCGGTCCTGGTGGACCCCAAGGGACGCGACTTCAGCCGCTACGCCGGCGCCACCCTGCTGACTCCCAACCTCGCCGAGCTGGAAGCCGTGGTCGGGCCCTGTCCCGACGAAGCGACCCTGTGCGCGCGCAGCCTTGCCCTGGTGCGCGAACTGGGACTCGGGGCACTGCTGGTGACGCGCGGCGAACAGGGCATGACCCTGCTGCGCCCCGGACACGCCGCGCTGCACCTGCCGGCGCGGGCGCGCGAGGTCTATGACGTGACCGGTGCCGGGGACACCGTGATCGCCGTCCTCGCCGCGGCACTCGCCGCCGGCGCGGAACTGCCCGCCGCCGTCACCCTCGCCAACCTCGCCGCGGGCATCGTGGTCGGCAAGCTGGGCACCGCGGCCGTCAGCGAGCCGGAGTTGCGCCGCGCCCTGCAGCAGGAACGCGGCGTGGCGCGCGGTGTGGTGAATCGCGAGCAGCTGCTCGCCGAGGTCGCCGATGCCCGCGCCCGGGGCGAAAAGATCGTCTTCACCAACGGCTGCTTCGATCTGCTGCACGCCGGCCATGTGAGCTATCTGACGCAGGCGCGCCAACTCGGCGACCGGCTGATCGTTGCGGTCAATGACGACGCCTCGGTGCGGCGCCTGAAGGGCGAGGGCCGCCCCCTCAACGCGGTCGAGCGCCGCATGGCGGTGCTGGCCGGCCTGGAGGCGGTTGACTGGGTGGTGAGTTTTGCCGAGGACACGCCGGAACCTCTGCTGGAAGGAGTCCGGCCCGATGTGCTCGTGAAGGGCGGCGACTATGACCGCGAACAGGTGATGGGCTGGCAGATCGTCACCGGCTATGGTGGCGAGGTGCGCCCACTCGGTTTGCTGGACGACTGCTCCACCACCGCCATCGTCGAAAAAATCCGCGCCCGTCCGTCCGACCCCGAATCGTAAGGATTCTTTACTCTTGCACCCATCCATCGAGTCACAGGGACGTGCTCCGACCAGCCTCGCCCGCCTGCGCGCGGCCATCCGCGCTCGTTACGCCTGGATCGCGTTGCTGCTGTTCTTCGCGATCTGTTTTGTTCCGGACAACCGCACCGGCGCCACCAACCTCTACCGCCTGCTGGTGGTGGTGCCCATGCTGCTGTGTTTCCGCCCCGCCGATCTGCCGCTGATCTGGCAATCCGCCCCGGCGCGCTGGTTTTTGCTGCTGTGCGGCTGGCTTTCGCTCACGACGCTGTGGGATGGCTGGAGCTACGTTGATTTCAAGCTGCTGCTGCGCGAAATCAACGTGCTGGCGCTGTTCTACCTGGTGTATCTGATCGACCGCCAGCACCGGCCACGGGTGCCGGCCCTGCTGACCGGACTGGTGACGCTGGGTCTGATCGGCGCCGGCCTGATCCTGTGGCACTGGCCGCAGGCATGGCCGCCGAGCTGGGAACACCAGGCGATGGCGCGACGCGGCGTGTTCAACCACCACCTCGAGGTGGGTCGGGCACTGGCACTGGTCGCGATGGTAGCCCTGTATCAAACCCTGAATGTCCCGCGCCGGGTCAGCGCCTGTGCCTACGGGATTGCCACGCTCGCGCTTTGGGCACTGGTGTTCTGGGTGCAGGCGCGCGGCGCTTATGTGGTGCTGGGCTCGGGAACGCTGCTCCTGATGGCCTTGTTTCCCGGCCGGCGCGCGGCGACGCTCGTCATCACCGGTGGCGTTCTGACAGTGCTGCTGACGCTCTGCTTCCGGCAGGAACTGACGTTGGTCACCGGCTACATCGCCGAACGCGGCACGTCCATGCGCTTGCCGATCTGGCACAACGGCTGGGCGGCGATTACCGATTCGTGGCGCTGGCTTCTCTTCGGTCATGGCCTGTCGGCCGATTCCACGAACTGGAACGGCGACGTGGTGGCCAAGCATTACCACAATCTGCTGCTGAACCAGGCGTTTTACGCCGGGTTGATGGCTGTCGGACTGTATCTGGGCTGGATCGCGAGCCTGCTCCGTGTGGCGGTCGCGGATCGCCGCCTGTGGCTCTGGGGTGCGCTGGTCGCTGCCATGCAGCTCGGCTTCATGACCGACGGCGACCAGTTGTTCGTGAACCCCTCGTCGATGCTGCTGGCATTCCTGCTGCCGGCGTTCCTGCTCGGCTTTCGGGTGCCGGCGCCGGTGCGGATACCTTCAGCGGCTTGCGCCGCGTAACACCGTGGCGGCGGCGCGCACATTCGCGCGCAGGTGGTCGGGATCGATGGTGCCCACCACCAGGCTGGTGACGCCCGGATGCGCCAGGATGCGCGCGAAGGTCGCGCGCACCGGATCGTCGCCCGTGGCCATCGCGTGACCGCTCGCGAGAGCCTTCTTGATCAGCACGCCGGCACCCAGTTCCCGGCAGCGGTCGATCACCGGGATTTCGGTTTCGTCGGCAAGATTCCAGCTCACCATCAGCAGATCGCACAGCGCCGCCGCGCGCAAACCGCCCGCCACGGTCTTGGTGGACATGCCGAAGCTGCGCAATTTCCCTTCGCGTTTGAGCTGCGCCAGAGTTTCGAGCGCGCCGGATTGATCGATGATCGCCGCGTCATCGCCGTCGGAATGGATCAGCACGATATCCAGCACCTCGGTGTGCAGGCGCCGCAGGCTGCGCTCGACGCTGGCACGGACATGGGCCGGCGAAAAATCGTGGCGCGACACGCCAGCCTCGAACTCCTCGCCGACCTTGGTACAGATCACCCAGTGGTCTCGCGCGCCGCGCAGCAGGTGGCCGAGGCGTGCTTCGCTCGTGCCGTAAGCGGGTGCCGTATCCAGCAGATTGATACCCAGATCCCGCGCCAGCTCGAGCAGGGCGCGGGCGGCGCGGTCGTCGGGAATGGCGAAGCCCCGGGGATACTTCACGCCCTGGTCGCGGCCGAGCTTGACGGTGCCGAGCCCGAGCACGGCGACCTCGATGCCGGTGCGCCCGAGCCGGCGCCGGGGCAATTCCAGTTCAGGCGCCAAAGGCAGTCTCCCAGGGCGTGGGGGCCAGCGGCGGGCGCGGCAGCGGCAACACCGGCACGGACGTTCCGGAGGGCGCGATCCCGCGCTGTACCAGCCGTTCCGCCACGCTAACAGCCAGGTGCGGGCACAGGGTCAGCTTGGTGGGCCAGGCGACCAGTGCATTGGCATCATTGCCGGCCCAGTCCGCGAACGCCTGATCGGGGCGCAACAGGCGCGGTTGACGGGGTTCGGCGCGCTCCACCGCCAGGGTCGCCCAGCGCGCCGGCCCCAGGTCGACCCAGGGCAGCAGTGCCGCCAACTCCTGCCGGGCCAGCGCGATGAGCGCATCCGGCACCATCCCGACACCCTGCTCGGCAAGCGTTCCACCCAGGTACCAGACCTGCTCACCGCCGCCGGCGGGATGACTGGAAATGGTCAGGCGCGGGGTGATCTCGCGCCCCAGGCAGTGGCCGTGCAGAGCATGGGGATAGCGGTGCCGGACCATCACCTGGTGCAGCGGTCGCCGTTGCATGGCCGGGGCGTCGGCGCCGATCGCAGCCAGCAGTCCGGCATTGCCGGCACCGGCCGCGAACACAAAGACCGCGGGCGCCAGACGCTGCATACCCGTCGCGGTTTCCAGATCCAGGGTCAGGCGCCCGGTATCCATGCGATTCCAGACAGTGGCCCTCCCGGTCAGAGAATAAATGACGCCCGGGCAGTTGTCGGCGAGCGCCGCCACCAGGCTCGGCACGTCCAGTACCAGATCCACCAGCCGATACAGGGACCCGGAGAAGCGCGCCGCGCGAAAGATTGGCGGCCGCTCGGCCGTCGCCACGGGTTCCACCCGCCCGCGCACCGCCTTGCTGGCGAGGAACGCCGTCATGCGCCCGGTGACGGCCCCAGTGGACCAGAGGTAGAAGTGATCGCTCAGCACCCGGGCGCGGCGCAGATCAACCGTGCCCGCGCCGCGCAGACAGCGGCGCCAGTGATCGGGCATCTCGGCGATGGCCTCCGATGCACCCGACAAGGCGCCGGCCAGACTGTACTTGACGCCGCCGTGGATCATGCCCTGACTCGCCACCGTCTGCCCGGAACCGAGCGCGGCCGCCTCCAGCAGAAGCGCGCTGTAACCCCGGTTGCGCAGATCGTTGAGCAGCCAGAGTCCGGCGATGCCGCCGCCGACAATGACGATATCGACGTTGATGACCGGGAACGTGGGCATGTGGCGCAGGAATCGCAAAAAGTCGCAGTGCGGCAGTATAGCGGGCCTGTCGGAAGCGGCTGCACCACTCCGACCTTCCCGCTATGCTGGCCGCCGGAGGAACCGTGCCCGCCCGCCTGCTCTATTCCCTGTTGCTGTATCTGCTGCTGCCCGCGGTGCTGCTGCGCCTGTGCTGGCGCGCCCGCCGCGCGCCAGACTACGGCCGCCGCTGGGGCGAACGGTTCGGCTGGGTGGCGCCCCTGTCCGGACCCGTGATCTGGGTACACGCGGTATCGGTCGGCGAAACCCTCGCCGCCGCGCCGCTGATCCGACACTTGCTGGTGCGCCACCCGCGCGCAACGCTGCTGGTGACCACCACCACGCCGACCGGCTCGGCGCGGGTGCGCGCGCTGTTCGGCACCAGCGTCGCGCACTGTTACGCACCCTACGATTTCCCCGATGCCGTAGCGCGGTTTCTGCGCCGCGTCCGGCCCACGCTGCTGGTGGTGATGGAAACCGAGCTCTGGCCCAATCTGCTGCACGCCTGCGCGGCGCGCGGGATTCCGGTGGTGCTCGCCAACGCGCGGCTCTCGGCGCGCTCGGCGCGGGGTTACGCGAAGGTGAAATCCCTGACCGCGCCCATGCTGCGCGCGCTCACCCAAGTCGTGGCGCAGACCCTCGCCGATGGCGAGCGCTTTCTTTCACTGGGACTGAAACCGGAGCAACTCCAGATTGCCGGCAACCTCAAGTTCGACCTCGACCTGAGCCCCGAACTGCGCGCCCGGGCCACCGCTCTGCACGCTGCCTGGGCTGGACCACGCCCGCGCCCGGTGTGGCTTGCCGCCAGCACCCACGCGGGTGAGGACGCGCTGGTGCTCGCCGCCCACGCCGAAATCCTGCGCGTCCTGCCCGCTGCCCTGCTGGTGCTGGTGCCGCGCCATCCGGAACGCTTTGCAGCGGTGGATGGCGCCTGCCGGCGCGCCGGCTTCACCATCCAGCGTCACTCCGACGCGGGCACGGCCGCAACGGCAGGCAGCGTTTCAGCACAGACGCAGATCCTGCTGGGCGACACCATGGGCGAGCTGCTCGCCTTCTGCGGCGCCGCGGATGTGGTTTTTGTCGGGGGAAGTCTGGTGCCGGTGGGCGGTCACAACCTGATCGAACCCGCGGCCTGGGGACGTCCGGTGCTGGCCGGGCCGTATCTGTTCAATTTCGCAGAGGCGGCCGCACTCTTGCGGGCCGCCGGCGGACTGCGCATCTGCACTGCGGCAGAACTCGCGCCCGCAGTGATCGAACTACTGACGGAACCGGACTATCGGGAGAAAGTCGGAGCAGCGGCGCGCGCGGTAGCCGAAGCCAATCGCGGCGCCCTGGCCAGACTGACTGTGGTTATCGAACCGCTTTGCCCACCGTGATGCCGGCATCGAGCCAGCGATTGAGCTGCTCGATATCGCCGGGACTCAGCTGCCCGGCTACTTCCTTCAGACGCAGCATGCTATTGACGTAGTCAAAGCGCGCATTGGCGTAATCACGCTCCGCCTGATACAGCGTGCGCTGTGAGATCAACACATCCACGATGTTGCGCGTACCCACCTCGTAACCCGCCTGGGTGGCGTCAAGCGCACTCTGTGCGGATGTGACGGCCTGGGAGCGGGCGCCGATACGCGCGGCATCGGTCAACACCTGCATGTGCTGCGAACGCGCGCGTTGCGTGGTGGTGCGCTGTGCCAGCACATAATTTTCCTCGGCGCGGATGCTTTCCTGGTAAGCCTGCCGCTGCCGGGAGCTGATTGCACCGCCGGAGTAGAGCGGAGCGTTCAGCTGCAAACCAACCATCGTCGACTCCAGATCATTGATGAAGGGCTGGCTCGTCGCCGGATCCAGGGTGCCCTGCTGATTCAAAAGTCCGCCGTCGCGGTGGAGCGTGCCGTCGTTCAGACTTTTCTGGTAACCCAGGGTTGCAGTCACCTTGGGCAGGTACTCGGCCTTGGCAATCTTGGCGCCACTTTCCGCCGCCTGCATGTCGAGGCGAGCGACGCGCAGGGCAAAGTTGTTGGCTTGGGCGAACTGCACCCAGGATTCCTGATCGAGGGGTTCGGGCTTGGTGACGGGAAAATCCTTGGCGAGCCCGACGAGCTGATCCTGTGGCTTGCCAGTGAGTACTTCGAGGGCTTCAAAGGCGATATTCAGCGCATTCTTGGCCTCGAGCGTATTGACCACCGCGCCATCGTAGGCAGCCTGCGCCTCGTGCACGTCGGTGATCGGCAGTAATCCCACGTCAAAGCGCTCCTTGGTCTGCTCCAGCTGGCGTCCAATGGCGCGCTCTTCGGCTTCCATCGAGATCAGGTTTTCATTGGCGCGCAGCACGCCGAAGTAGGCGTCGGTGACATTGAGCAATATATTCTGCTGATCCACCGCGAACTGAGCGGAGGCGCGCTGATCCAGACTCTTGCCACGCTGGAAGGTGAACCAGGCCGGGAGGTCAAACACCGGCTGGGTCAACGACACCCCGTAGATTTCGGTGCTGTCGTGATAGTCACCGATGGACTGGGAGAAGAAGTCGGCCCCGAGCACCCGGGAGTTGTGCTGTATCCCCTCGCTGCGCTGAAGACCGACGCCGCCGGAGACGTTTGGCAGCAACCCGGCGCGCGCCTGTGGCAGCGCCTCCCGACCGGCTTTATAGGTGGCTTCCGCCGCCTTCACCTGGGGCGCATTGCTCATGGCCAGGTCATAGATCTCGAGCAGGGTTTCGGCCTGGAGCCGGGCACTGAACAACACTACCGCGAATGACACGCATGCCACCCGCGCGCTATTTTTCCGCATGATTCTTTTTCCTGTGGGACTTGCAATGCGCCGGAGTCTACCAGATATGAAATTTATGGCGTGATACCCTTGGCCACGGCGCAACCCTGCGCGAGACCCTACGCAAGAGCGCGCGCGACAGGCGTGAACTGGAGTCCGATGAGCAAACTCAGCCAAGCGATTCCGACGCCACACGCTGCCGAGGATGTCGAAATACTGGACCGCACAACCCGTTACCAGGGCTTCTTCACACTGGACACCCTGAAGTTGCGCCACCGCCTGTTTTGCGGGGGCTGGAGCCAGCCGATGACTCGGGAACTGTTTGTCCGCGGCGCGGCGGTGGGTGTGCTGCTCTACGATCCGGACCACCAACTGGTGGGCCTGGTGGAGCAGTTTCGCGTCGGCGCCCTGGGCGAGCCCAGCGGCCCCTGGGTACTGGAAGTGGTTGCGGGCATGATGAAGCCGGACGAGGACGCCGCGGCAGTGGCGCGGCGCGAAACACTGGAGGAGGCGGGCATCGACCAACTCCGGCTGGAACCCATCTGCCGCTACCTGACCAGCCCGGGCGGCACCGATGAGGTCCTCACGCTGTTTTGCGGGATCACCGATCTGCGCGGCCGCGCGGGCTGTTTCGGTCTCGCCCACGAACACGAAGACATCCGTCTCCATGTGCTACCCGAGGCGGACGTATTGGCAGGTCTGGCGGCCGGCGCCTACAACAACGCCGCCACCATTGTCTGCCTCCAATGGCTGGCGCTGAACCGCGACCGGCTTCACGATTTGACCACACACGGACGGCGCGATCCGTAACCAGTCCACAGGACAACCAACGAGGAATTGAGGTAGTGAGACGAACGCGCTACAAGGTCAACCTGAAAGGCTTCATGGCCGATTGCGAGGCCAACTACTGTCGGCTCGCGAAACTGTTTCCGGACATGGCGGCGCAGGATGAACGCCGTCTCGGCATCAGCGGCCGCCATCAGCTGGAGGTGGTGTTTGCCGTGCGCGAACGCAGCGCCCACACCACGGTGCTCACGCTGCGGCAGCAGGAACCCGGGCAGTGCTGGTGGCTGAACCCGCCCCTGCTGGTGGTGCGCATCTACCACGATGCGCTGCTCGCCGAAGTGGTCGCCTGCGAAGGCGAGCGCAACATCTGGCCGCGCCAGAGCTATCCCAACCGGAGGATGCTGCAACCCGATGAGAAAGCCCAGTGGAACCGCTTCCTCGGCGAATGGCTGGGCGCCTGCCTGGCACTGGGTTTCGTCGCCGCCGACTGCCCCGTGCCCTGACGCGCGGCGGCGTCCGTGGAGCGCGTGAGCCATGGACGCCGATATCCAGCACCTGATCCAGATCACCGATCCCCATATCGGCCCCCGCCGCGATTACCGGCTGGCCGGCGTGGAGACACTGGAAACTCTGCGCCTGGTATTGGCGGAAATCGGCGGACTGGCGGTACCGCCGAACCTCATCTGCGTCACCGGCGATATCGCCGCGGAGGGCGCTACCGAAGCCTACCGGCTGTTCACCCAGCAGATGCAGTTTCTGGAACTACCCTACCAGTGGCTGCCGGGCAATCACGACGATGCCCACATCATCCAGGAGGGCTTCACGGCCGCCCCCTACTGGCCACTGCTGGAGCTGGGCGACTGGCGTGTGATTTCGCTCAACACCGCCCAACCGCAGCGGGTGGGAGGGCATCTCGCCGACGCGGAACTGGATTTTCTGGCGCGCTGCCTGGCACAGAACCCGCGCTCCCCGACGCTGCTGTTCATGCATCACCCGCCTGTGCCGGTGGGATGCGCCTGGCTCGATGCCCAGCGCATCGACCATGCGGAGCGTCTGGAAGCGATTCTGCGTCGGCACACCAATGTGCGCGGGATTTTCACCGGCCACGTGCATCAGGAATTCCATGCCCACTGGGCGGGTACCGAGGTCCATACGACGCCGTCCACCTGTTTTCAGTTTCGCGCGGCGAGTCGCGATTTCGCCCTCTGCGATCAGCCACCCGGCTACCGCCGGATCGATCTCCATGCCGACGGCACCCTGAGCACGAAGGTGGTGTTCCTCGCGCGAGGCGTTACCCGGGTGGACCAGCAGCTGCCTGGTTATTAGCAGGCGGTCGCAACACCGTTGCCGCTGCCCTGTGCCTGGGCACGCGTCCAGAAAAGCGTTTTTCCGCAACAGTCCAGACCCTATAATTCCCGCAGTTTCCGCTACCGGGCGCCCATGGCCACCCTGCTGTACATCCATGGTTTCAATAGTTCTCCCCAATCCCACAAGGCGGCAGCGACGCGCGCCTGGCTGGCCGCGCAGCACCCCGAGATCGCGTTTCGCTGCCCCTTCCTGAGCCCCTTCCCGGACCAGGCGATGGACCAGTTGCAGCGCGAGATCGCCGCGCTGACCGGCCCGCTCTATCTGGCCGGCAGTTCGATGGGCGGCTTTTACGCCACCTGGCTCGCCGTCCGACACGGCGCGCGCGCGGTGCTGATCAACCCCGCCGTGCGGCCCTGGCTCGGGCGCGACTACCTGCTCGGTCCCCAGGCCAACCACTACACCGGGGAGGTTGTGGTCATGGAGCCGCGGCACCTGGAACAACTGCGCGCCTGGGAGGTCGAGACGCTCCCCCGCCCGCAGGATTTCCTGGTGCTGCTCCAGACCGGCGACGAGGTGCTGGACTACCGTCTCGCAGCCGAGAAGTACCACGCCTGCCGACTGGTGATCGAACCCGGCGGCGACCACGGCTTTCAGGATTTCGAACGCCATTTGCCGGCCATCATCGACTTTTTCCGGGCTCCCGCCCCATGAGCAGTTACGACGCCAGAGACATCGAAGTCCTCACCGGTCTCGACCCGGTGCGGCGCCGCCCCGGCATGTACACCGACACCAGCCGTCCCAATCACCTGGTGCAGGAGGTGGTGGACAACAGCGTCGACGAGGCGCTCGCCGGCCATGCCACCCGCATCGCGGTGACGGTGCATGCCGACGGCTCGGTCTCGGTCACCGACGACGGCCGCGGCATGCCGGTGGACATCCACCCCGAGCAGGGCCGCCCTGGGGTCGAGGTCATCCTCTCCACGCTGCACGCCGGCGGCAAGTTCTCCAACAAGAACTACCAGTTCTCCGGCGGCCTGCACGGGGTCGGGGTATCGGTGGTGAACGCGCTGTCCGAGCGCCTCGAAGTCACCGTCAAGCGCGATGGCCAGCTCCATCACATGGTCTTTGCCGGCGGCGACAAGGTCAGCGACCTCGCTGTCGTCGGCACCTGCGCCAAGCGCGAGACCGGCACCAGCCTGCGGTTCTGGCCCGATGCCAAGTATTTCGATTCGCCGCGCCTCGCGCTGCCGCGCCTCAAGTACCTGCTGCGCGCCAAGGCGGTGCTGTGCGCCGGCCTGACCGTCGAGTTCACCGATGAGGCGAGCGGCGAGCACGAATCCTGGTGCTACCGCGGGGGGCTCGGCGACTACCTGCTGGCGACCACCGGGCCCTGGGCGCCGTTGCCGGCGCAACCCTTCACCGGCAGCTTTGCCGCCGCCCACGAGGCCGTCGACTGGGCGGTACAGTGGCTGCCGGAAGGCGGCGACCTGCTGCAGGAAAGCTACGTCAACCTGATCCCCACCACCCAGGGCGGCACCCACGTCAACGGCTTTCGCACCGGGTTGCTGGAAGCCCTGCGCGAGTTCTGCGAATTCCGCAGCCTGCTGCCCCGCGGCCTGCGCCTCGCGCCCGAAGACATCTGGGACCGCGCCTGCTATGTGCTCTCCGCCAAGCTCGGCGAGCCCCAGTTTTCCGGCCAGACCAAGGAGCGCCTGTCATCGCGGGAGGCGGCGCCCTTCATCAGCGGAGTGGTCAAGGACGCCTTCAGCCTGTGGCTCAACCAGCACACGGCGGAAGCGGAAAAACTTGCGGAACTCTGTATCGCCAGTGCCCAGGCGCGACTGAAGTCCGCCAAGCAGGTGGCCCGCAAGCGGATCACGGCAGGGCCCGCGCTGCCCGGCAAGCTCGCCGACTGCACTTCGGGCGATCCGGCGCAGTCCGAGATCTTTCTGGTCGAGGGCGACTCCGCCGGCGGTTCCGCCAAGCAGGCGCGCAGCCGCGAGTTCCAGGCGGTGATGCCGCTGCGCGGCAAGATCCTCAATACCTGGGAAGTCGAGAGCGCCGAGATTCTCGCCTCCCAGGAAGTGCACGATATCGCGGTGGCGCTCGGTATCGAGCCGGGCAGCAGCGATCTCGCCGCGCTGCGCTACCACAAGGTGTGCATCCTCGCCGACGCCGATTCCGACGGCGCCCATATCGCCACCCTGCTGTGCGCGCTCTTCGTGCGCCACTTCCGGCCGCTGGTGACCGCGGGCCATGTGTTCGTGGCGACGCCGCCGCTGTTTCGCATCGACCTGGGCAACGACACCTGGTACGCGCTGGACGACGACGAGCGCCGCGGCATCCTCGACCGCCTGGAAGCCGAAAAGCGCCGCGGCAAGGTGCAGATCACCCGCTTCAAGGGCCTGGGCGAGATGAACCCGCTGCAACTGCGCGAGACCACCATGGCGCGCGATACAAGACGTCTGGTGCAACTCACGGTCACGTCCGGCGACGACACCAACGAACTGCTCGACATGCTGCTCGCCAAAAAACGCGCCGGCGACCGCAAGAACTGGCTGGAAGAAAAAGGCGATCTGGCCGAAGTCATCTGATCATCCGGACGCGGCGCTGCCGCGCCTCAGCGAGGCAAACCATGTCCGACCCGACCGCCATCGAGCCCGCCGCTTTCGATCCCAATTTCGAAACGCCGGCCGCTGCGCCAGTTCGCCGAGAAGGCGTATCTCGACTACTCGATGTATGTGATTCTCGACCGCGCGCTGCCCAGCGTCTGCGACGGCCTCAAGCCGGTGCAACGGCGCATCGTCTACGCCATGAGCGAACTCGGTCTGGCCGCCACCGCCAAGTTCAAGAAATCCGCCCGCACCGTGGGCGACGTGATCGGCAAGTTCCATCCCCACGGCGACAGCGCCGCCTACGAAGCCATGGTGCTGATGGCGCAGCCGTTCTCCTACCGCTATCCGCTGGTCGAAGGCCAGGGCAACTGGGGCTCGCCGGACGATCCCAAATCCTTTGCCGCCATGCGCTACACCGAGTCGCGGCTGTCGGCCTTCGCCGACCTGCTGCTCGCCGAACTGGGCCAGGGCACGGTGGACTGGCAGCCCAACTTCGACGGCACCCTCGAAGAGCCGACGGTGCTGCCAGCGAAGGTGCCGAACATCCTGTTGAACGGCGGCAGCGGCATCGCGGTGGGCATGGCCACCGACATCCCGCCCCACAACCTGCGCGAAGTGGCCGCCGCCTGCATCCGCCTGCTGGAACAGCCCGACGCCGGCGTCGCCGAACTCTGCGAACACATCCAGGGGCCGGATTTTCCCACCGCTGCCGAAATCATCTCGCCGCGCGCGGACATCCTCGCCATCTACCAGACCGGGCGCGGCTCGGTGCGCGCGCGCGCCGTCTGGCATGTCGAGGACGGCGAGATCCTGGTCACCGCCCTGCCCTACCAGAGCTCGCCCGCGCGCATCCTCGAACAGATCGCGGCGCAGATGCAGGCGCGCAAGCTGCCCATGGTGGCGGATCTGCGCGACGAATCGGATCACGAAAACCCCACCCGACTGGTAATCGTGCCGCGTTCCAACCGCGTCGACACCGATGCGCTGATGAGCCATCTGTTCGCGAGCACCGATCTCCAGCGCAGCTATCGCGTCAATCTGAATCTGATCGGCCGCGATGGCCGGCCCGCGGTCAAGCCCCTGCACCGGATTCTCGGCGAGTGGCTCGACTTCCGCCTCGCCACCGTGCGCCGGCGCCTCGAACACCGGCTGGAGAAAGTCGAAGCACGGCTGCATCTGCTGGCGGGCTACCTGATCGCCTACCTCAACATCGATGAAGTGATCGCCATCATCCGCACCGAAGAACAGCCGCGCGCGGAACTGATGCGTCGCTTCGGCCTCACCGAGATCCAGGCCGACGCCATTCTCGATCTGCGCCTGCGCCAGCTCGCCAGACTCGAAGAAATAAAAATCCGCACCGAACAGGATGAACTCGGCGCCGAACGCAAACAGCTGCAAGCCACGCTCGGCTCCGAGACGCTGTTGAAAAAACTGATCCGCGATGAACTGACGGAGATCGCGGAAAAATTCGGCGACCCGCGCCGGGCGCCACTGGTCACGCGCCCCGAAGCCGCCGTGTTTCGCGAAGACGAACTGGTCAGCGCCGAATCGGTGACCGTGGTGCTGTCCCGCATGGGCTGGATCCGCGCGGCCAAGGGCCACGAAGTCGATGTGGAAAACCTGAGCTACAAATCCGGCGACGGCTTTCTCGCCGCCGCGCGGGGTCGCGCCAACCAGGCCGCGGTGCTGCTCGACACCAGCGGACGCGCCTACTCGCTGCCCGCCCACAGCCTGCCCTCGGCGCGCGGCCAGGGCGAGCCCGCCACCGGCCGCCTGAACGCGCCTTCGGGCGCGCTGTTCTGCGGCCTCGCGATGGGCAGCGACGAGCAGCGGATCCTGCTCGCCACGGACGCGGGCTACGGCTT
Source organism: uncultured Gammaproteobacteria bacterium (assembly GCA_963708735.1). Taxonomy (GTDB): domain Bacteria; phylum Pseudomonadota; class Gammaproteobacteria; order Pseudomonadales; family Porticoccaceae; genus JAGPUQ01. The sequence goes on along the minus strand of CAVPTW010000024.1, from coordinate 68,794 downwards.
CATCGCCAGACTCGGCGATCTGCAAACCAAGAACCGCGCGGGCAAACAGGTGCTGACCGTGCCCGAGCACAGCCAGGTGCTGCCACCGCTGCCGGTGACACCATCCGACACCGCATTGGTCGCCGCCATCAGCAACGAAGGCCGCCTGCTCGTGTTCCCGCTCGCGGAACTGCCGGAACTCGCGCGTGGCAAGGGCAACCGCATCATCAACATTCCCGCCGCGCGCGCGCAGAGTCGCGAGGAGTTCATGGTCGCCGCGATGGTAGTCGACCGCCGTCAGGAGCTGGTGCTCCATGCCGGCAAGCGCCATATCGCCATCCCCTACCGCGACCTCGAACACTATCGCGGCGAGCGCGGCCGCCGCGGCAACAAACTGCCGCGCGGTTTGCAGAAGGTGGAGCGGGCGGAGGTGCGGGAGTGATGCCCCTGGTTGGCTCGGTCAGCCTGTGGTCCGGGTGGTGCGGATCGGAGCAGCGGTGAAGATTCGCGATGGGTGCGGACTAGGCAGAAAATTTGCGCATTCAAATGCGGCGGATTTCCACGTGCTCATTGTCGCCCGCGAAACACGGGGAAGCTGAGATGTCGAACGTGAAAGAGAATAGGGTCGAGGTTTGATCCTGCCCACCAATAACGGACATCCTTGCTGGACCAGCCCCCGCCGACGGTATTTCAGCTGGACTGTGTCCGGAAACTATTTCAGCTGCACGGGGTGGCCGGCCGCCGCGGGGGCGGCCGGCAGTGGACTGGCGTCAAAGACTGGCGAGCACGTGCTCGGCGGAGCTGACCTTGAACTTGCCGGCCTCTTCAATAAAGGCGTGAGTCACCTTGCCGTTGTCGACCACCAGCGCAAAACGCTGACCGCGCTTGCCCATGCCGAAGCCGGTGGCATCCAGTTCCAGACCCAGCGCACGCGTGTAGTCGCCGTTGCCATCGGCAAGCATGGTCACCTTGCCGTCGGCGTGCGCGCTCTTGCCCCAGGCATCCATGACAAAGACATCGTTGACCGCCATGCAGGCGATGGTGTCGACGCCCTTCTTCTGGAATTCGGCGGCTTTTTCGACAAAGCCCGGCAGGTGTTGCCGCGAGCAGGTCGGGGTAAAGGCGCCCGGTACCGAGAACAGCACCACTTTCTTGCCTTCGAAGAATTCCTTGCTGCTGACAGAGCCGGGGCCGTCGGCTTTCATGATGGTAAAGCGCCCTTCGGGCATGGTATCTCCAGCCTTGATTGTCATGGTCGTCTCCTTTCTGTGAATGGTTGTCGGTTGAGTCCCTGGGCGGCCGATTATGGCATTTTCCCCGGGGGTTGAACGCTGCGCCATGGCGTTGGCTTGATGCAACATCGCAAACCCAGCGCCAGTGTCCGAACGATGCGCGTCAAAATCTGTCCCCCAAATGCGAAATCCACCGCGCCCCTATCGAAGATCTATTTGTACGCGACGCCGACCGCGCCGATGGTCTCGCGCGCAATGATGGTCTTCATGATATGCGAAGTGCCGTCGCCGATCTGCAGTCCCATCACGTCGATCATGCGCTGCAAGTGGGGCAGGTCCATGCCCCAGCCGTAGTGACCGTGGAGTACCAGACAGTCCTGGATGATATCGGTTCCCCATTTCGGACCCATCCATTTCACCATCGCGGCTTCCTTGGTATGGGGCATACCGCGATCGCGCAGCGCCAGACCCTGGTAGGACAGGGCGCGCACGGCGGCGAGCTTGCTGTCGTGTTCGGCGAGGGGGAAGGTGGTGCCCTGAAACTTGGCGAGCGGGCGTCCAAAGGCTTCGCGATCCTGAATGTAGCGCCAGGTCTCGTCCACCGATGCCTGCGCGGTTCCGATGCACATCAGCGCGATCAGAAAGCGACTGAGATCGAACCCCTGCATGACCTTGGTGAAGCCCTCGCCTTCCCTGCCCACCATCGCGGTTTCGGAAATTTCGACGTCGTCGAAGAACACCTGTCCGCGACCGACCGGCCGGCTGCCGACATCCGCGAAACGGGTGCAGGTGACGCCGGGCAGATCCAGGGGCACCAGAAACGCCGTGACGCCGCGCGCGCCCGGCAGGTTCGGGTCGGTGCGCGCAAACATCAGCATCATCTCGGCCTGGGCACCGTAGGTGATGGAGGTTTTCTCGCCATTGAGCACGAAGCGGTCGCCCTTGCGCGTGGCGCGCAAGGCGAGATTGGCGGCATCCGAGCCGCCCTTGGGTTCGGTCAGCCCCAGTTGCACCAGGATTTCCCCTGCGGCAATGCGCGGCAACACGGTTTCTTTCATGGCATCACTGCCATGGTCCTGGATTACTCCACCCACCAGGGGCGAGGTCATCGCAACATAGCTGATATTGATGTCGGCGTAGGCGAGCGCCTCACAGACCAGGCCGGCCACCACGCTGGAGGCGCCAATGCCGCCGTATTCCTCCGCGAGCGTCGGCGCGACCAGCCCCAATTGGCCCAATTCGCGCAGCAGCGTGCGATCGATGCATTCCTGCTGGCTGCGCGCCTGATAGCCTTCCGCCAAGCGCTCGCGGGCAAAGCGCCGCGCGGTTTCTTCGATGAAACGCTCTTCGTCGGTTAACCAGGGAATGCTCATGATGCTCCTAGGACAGGTTGTTGTGCGGGGCGGTCGTCCGCGCTCGCAATAGCGGCGCGCTACCTTAACGAACCCGGCTTTGACCAGCAATGCCGGCGCACCTGCCGGCCGCGAAGGCAAGGCATCCGCATGCAGTGCCTCAGCGGATGAAATGTTGGCGGTAGTAACTGAGCTCGGCGACCGAATCGCGAATATCCTCCAGTGCCAGATGCTGGGAATTCTTTTGCACGCCGCCGAGCAGCTCCGGCCGCCAGCGCCGCACCAATTCCTTGACGGTGCTGACGTCGAGGTTGCGGTAGTGAAAATAGGCTTCGAGCTCCGGCATCTCCCGGGCCAGAAAACGGCGATCCTGGCAGATCGAATTACCGCACATGGGCGACACCCCGGGCGCCACCCAGGCGCGCAGAAACGCCAGGGTTGCCAGTTCGGCATCACGCGCACTGTAGGGACTCTCGCGTACCCGTCGCACCAGCCCCGACTGGGTGTGCTGGCGCGTGTTCCAGGCGTCCATTTTCCCGAGCACGGCATCCGGTCGTTGAATGGCAAGACTCGGCCCTTCGGCGAGCACATGGAGATCGCGGTCGGTCACCAGCGTGGCAATTTCGATGATGGTGTCGTTGATCGTGTCCAGACCGGTCATTTCCAGATCGATCCAGATCAGATGAAGATCCGCGGGGTTGCCTGTATTCATTTTCGCTCCAGCCGGCAGCGCCAGTACCGGCGCCGACGGCACCGGTACTGGCGAGGGGATTATCCTATATGCTTGGCGCCCTACAACACAGGCACTTCGGGGCATGGCAAAACGCAGGCTGTCGCTGCAACAGCGGCGCCGGATCGGGACCAACCGGGAGCGCGCACTCGACCGCCTCGGCCCGGACAACGTCGGCACCGAACGCGCCGGTCTGGTTATCGCTCGCTATGGTCGCGAAGTGGACGTGATTGACCCCGAGCATCCGGAACAACCCAGGCAGCGCTGTTACCTCCGCACGCATCTGGAGCCCGTGGTGGGCGACCGCGTGCTCTGGCAGACCGGCGGTCGTCGCGGGGTTATCACCGCGGTGGCGCCGCGGCGCAGTGTGCTCCGCCGCCGCGATAACAACCAGGTCCGGATCCTCGCCGCCAATATCGACCAGGTCGGGATTGTGATCGCGGCGGAGCCGGAGCCCCATGCCAATCTCGTCGACCGGTTTCTGGTCGCCGCCGAACTGGAAGGCATGAGCGCGCTGATCCTTGTCAACAAATGCGATCTCGACTCGGCGTCGGGCCAGCGGGCGGTCGCTGCCATCTGCGCCTCTCATGGTGCCCTGGGTTACCCGGTGCTGCGGGTTTCCGCCCATACCGGCGCCGGCATCGACGAACTGCAAGCGCGTCTGAATGGCAAGGTCAGCATTTTTTGCGGGCAGTCGGGGGTCGGCAAGTCATCGCTGATCAACCGGCTGTTTCCCGGCACCGACGCCACTGTCGGCGCGCTCTCCGAAGCCGGAGCGAAGGGCCGCCATACCACCACCACGGCGCGGTTTTATCCGGTTCCCGGCGGCGCCGTGATCGATTCCCCCGGCATCCGCGAGTTCGGCGTGGAATGCCCGGACCCGCAGCGCCTGATGGCCGGATTTATCGAGCTTGCTCCACTGGCCATGCAGTGCCGGTTTCGCGATTGCGCGCACCGGGAAGATCCGGGTTGCGCCATCGTTGCCGCCATCCAGCGCGGGGAAGTGGATCCCCGCCGACTGGCCAGCTTTCACCAACTGCAAACCGCTCCCTAAGCGACGACAACGGCTTTCACTTCATGCACGACTTTCGGGATTTCCTGTACCTCGCCCTGCAACGCGCACTTCCCCAACACCTGCTCAGCCGACTCGCCGGTGGTCTGGCCGAGACGCGCATGCCCTGGGTGCGACGCCTGCTGATCCGCGCCGCCGTGCGCCGTTTCCGGATCGACCTGACGGAAGCGGCCGAACCCGATTGCGAGCGCTACGCTTCGTTCAACGATTTTTTTACCCGCGAACTGAAACCCGGCGCACGCCCGCTGATGGGCGATGCACGAACGCTGGTGTCGCCGGCCGACGGAGTCATCAGCGAAGCGGGGCGCATCGCGGGGAACAGCCTGCTGCAAGCCAAGGGCAGCACTTTCACGTTGGAGGCGCTGCTGGGCGAGTCCGGTGCGCGCACCGCAGCGCTTCGCGACGGTTGTTTTGCAACCATCTATCTGTCGCCGCGTGACTACCACCGGGTCCACATGCCGCTGTCCGGAACGTTGATCGCGACCCGCTACATTCCCGGCCGGCTGTTCTCGGTGAACCTGCGCACCGCGCGCGCGCTGCCCAATCTCTACGCCGGCAACGAACGCCTGGTGTGCTGGTTCGATACGCCTGCGGGGCAGATGGCAGTGGTGCTGGTGGGCGCACTGCTGGTGGCCGGTATCGACACCGTCTGGCAGGGTCGTTATCTTCCAGGCGCGTTGCGGGAAGACAGTTTCACGAAGGGGCAGGTGGAACTGGCGCGGGGCGCCGAGCTCGGCCGTTTTCGCTTTGGTTCCACAGTCATTGTGCTGGCGCCACCCGGCGTGGAGCTAGCGATCGCGACTTCCGGGTTGAACGTACGAATGGGGGAAGAACTGGGTTGGCTCACTCAGCCGCCATGAACCCGCGCTCGCGCGAGCAGTGCAACCGGGACGCCGCTCAGTGCGGTCTACCGAAGCGCTCCCGCAGACTCGCGATGAAACCGGTCCGGCGCTCCTGCTCGGCCTGCATGAACAGGCTGGAAATAGTGGACACGTCAATGTCATATCCGGTTGGCTCGAGATCACGGGCGATGGCCACCCGCTCCACCCCATCGGCACTATGCCGGCCATTTTCGACCAGCAGCCTGCGCGCCGCTTCCTGTTCCTTCAGGTCGACAAGAATGAAGTTCTTATTGAGGTCGCCACCGCCCAGATCCAGCACGGCGATCTGAGGGCTGAGGCGCGAGTCGGGGTGCTGCTCGACCACAATGCCGATGTCCCCTGTAGTGAGTTCCACCAGGGTTCCCACCGGATAGAGCCCAATGGACTGAATGAACAGGACTACCAGGTCTTCCTGAAATTCGATCCCGCGCATGTCGTAGAGCAGACTGACTGCCTTTGACGGCGCAACTGGCTGTTCGGCTTCGAAGGGGTTGCTGATCGCATCGAAAACGGTGGCTATCCCCGCGATTCGCGCCAGTAACGGGATCTTGCTGCCGCCCAATCCCTCGGGAAAACCCGACCCATCCATACGTTCGCAGTGATAGCGCACCACGGAGATTACGCGCGGCTCGACAGCCCGCGTGTCCCGCAACATATCGACACCAAGCTCCACGAACTTGCGGTACTCGAGCTCTTCCTCGGGCGAACGGTTGCGTTTGCGAAGGATCGCGACCGGCACCCGCGTCTTGCCGATATCCTTGAGCAAGGTTCCCACGCACAGGGTGGAAATTTCACGCCGTTCCATACCAATAAACCGCGCAAACTGCACCGCCCACAGCGCCGAACGGAGACTGTGACCATGGGTATGCTGATCATGCTGACGCAGGCGAATCAACCACGTAAAGGCGTCAGGGCAGCGCAGCACGGAGTCGACCATACCCTCGACACTGTGTTTTAGCTGGTCATAGTCAGCAAATCGTCCCCGCGCTAGCTGCTTCGCGGCCGCCGCCAACTGATCCTGCAACTGCTTGATGACAATGCGGGCGTGGCGCATTTCAGCACGCAGCGACACCGTGGTGTTATATACCCCCTTGCGTATGACCAGGGGAGTGGGTTCGATCGCACCCTTGCCGGGGTCGCGCTGACCAAGCACTGGCGATCGGCGTACTCTACTGTCTCCACCGGTGTCCAGGCTCGGTATGATTTGCGTAGCGAGCGGGCTTTTGCCCTTGATGGTATCTATATAAACGTGGTCACAGTAATTGCGTAGGGTATGGATGTCTTCGGTAGTGCGGACCTGAAAGCCTTGCAGCGGAAAAGGTGTACCTGCCCAGGGTCTATCAAGCTGCGACACATACATGCCGATAGTCAGGTCGTTGATGTTGATCTTGACTTGCTTGATTGCCATGTCGGGTCCTTTAACCTCTTCGACCGCCACCCTGGGTACGCCGGCTAGGGTGTTGCCGACTTGCACCTGGTGTCGCGCTATCTCAGCATGGGCAAAACCGGTTCATTTGCAACGAACTCCGACTTGCCGGCGGTTTTTGCCGACCAACGCCTCAGGTTAGGCGTCGGTTTGTCGCTGTTTCACCGACATACTGTGAACTGCGTCAACCAGGGCGGCGACCCGATCCGGAGAGACATCGGGGCTGATGCCATGTCCCAGATTGAATACATGGCCCGGTCCTGCTCCGAACGCCCGGACAATCCGTTCCGCCTCGGCCACAACAACAGTCGCGGGCGCACGCAGCACTGCCGGGTCCAGATTGCCCTGCAGCGCGACCCGGTTGCCAACCTGGTCACGGGCCTGCCCAATGTCCATGCACCAATCCAGCCCCACCGCATCGCATCCGCTGTCGGCAATCGCGTCCAGCCAGGCCGAGCCGCCCTTGGTAAACAATATGACAGGGACCGCGCGTCCCTCGGCCTCGCGGGTAAGACCCGCCACAATCCGGGCCATGTATGCGAGCGAAAATTCGCGGTATGCCGCTGCACTCAGGGCACCACCCCATGTATCGAAGATTTGCACGACTTGGGCACCTGCGGCTATTTGCGCGTTCAGATAGTCGGTGACCGAAGTTGCAAGCTTGTTCAACAGCAGGTGAAGCAGCTGAGGGTTGTCATAGAGCAATTGCTTGGTACGGACGAAATCCCGACTGCTCCCGCCCTCGATCATGTAGGTCGCGAGGGTCCAGGGACTGCCGGAAAATCCGATAAGGGGCACGCTGCCATTCAGCTCGCGACGAATCAGCCGGACTGCCTCCAGCACATAGGGCAAGTCCCGTGCAGTGTCCAATACGCCGAGTTTCTCGATATCGGCGGCGGCGCGCAGCGGCTTGTGAAAGCGGGGGCCCTCCCCCTCTTCGAAGTAAAGGCCCAGGCCCAGCGCATCCGGAATGGTAAGAATGTCGGAAAAGAGAATCGCGGCGTCCAGATCAAAGCGGGCAAGGGGCTGCATGGTCACTTCACATGCACGGTCCGGATTTCGGCACAGGCTCATGAAATCGCCGGCGCTTTGCCGGACCGCGCGGTATTCCGGCAAATAGCGTCCTGCCTGGCGCATCAGCCAGATCGGCGTGGCATCCACAGGCTGGCGCATCAGGGCACGTAATATCCGGTCGTTTCGGAGTGCTGACATCCGCGTTCAATACCTCTCAAATTCTGGGGAATACGTTCCAGCCCAAAAAGTCGGCGGCGCGCTCCAGTGCCTTCCTGAGCATGCTTTCGGGATATTCCGCCGTCAATCGCGCCGCGCCAATCCGGTCGAGCAACACCAGACGAACCCTGCCTTGGCTGACCTTCTTGTCGTTCGCCATCAAGCTCCGCAGCTGCACAGGATCCAGCTCCGCCGGGCGCCCGGTCGGCAAACCCGCAGCAGTAAGAAGCGCGATGGTGCGATCACATTCCGCTTGCGACAACGAACCCATGTCAGCGGAAAATCGCGCCGCGATCGCCATTCCGGCCGCGACGGCTTCTCCGTGCAGCAGACCCTCGTAATTCTGGGCCGCCTCGATCGCGTGGCCAAAGGTGTGACCGAGATTGAGCAGGGCACGCTCTCCGCTTTCACGCTCGTCCGCCGCGACGATTCGCGCCTTCAACTGGCAGCAGCGCTCTATGGCAACAGCGAGAGCTTCGGGTTGACGCACCAGGAGCGCCGCCATGTTTGCCTCGAGCCACGCAAAAAAATCCGCGTCAGCGATCAAACCATACTTGATCACTTCCGCTAATCCAGCGCGCAATTCCCGGTCAGGCAATGTTTCCAGGGTCGCCGTATCCGCCAGCACGCAGCGCGGCTGATGAAATGCGCCGATCATGTTTTTGCCCCGGGGATGGTTAACCCCGGTCTTGCCGCCGACCGAAGAATCCACCTGTGCCAGCAAGGTAGTCGGAATTTGGATGAAATCCACACCCCGCTGATAACAGGCAGCGGCAAAACCGGTAAGGTCGCCGATCACGCCGCCGCCCAGCGCCGCGAGCGTCACGCCGCGATCAAAATGACCGTCGATCAAGGCGTCAAAAATACGGCCTAAAGTAGCCATGGTCTTGTAGCGCTCGCCATCGGGGAGTATCAGGCTCGCGGCTTCCTTGCCGGCAAAAGCTGCGATCGCGCGCTGCAGATAGAGCGGAGCGATCCGATCGTTGGTCACCACCAGGACCTGCTGTCCACCAACGTAAGGCGAGAGGCAACCCGATACCGAAAGCAATCCGCCACCAATCAGAATCGGATAACCGCGTGCCCCCAGATCGACCCTAACCTGTCGCATTGATGCGCCATCTCAGCCTGACTACCAGAGTCGCGATTGTACGCGAAGGGGTCAATGAATAAATCCGCGTGGGATGCTGGCGCGTTAGCAAGCAAACAATAAAATCAATGGGTTAGACTGGACAACAAAGCGCGGGGTCGGTGCAAACGACACTATGTCGGCATTCGCCGGTAACCGGAAGCTGCTCACGACAACAAGCCAACCGGCATCCGCTCCCCTTCCGCTACGCAAGCAACCCGCCACGGGAAGCGCGTCGGTGCCTCAAGGAAGCGTGGCGATCCATCCGGCGATTTCCTCGGCGGCCACTTTAGGTCCGCGCCGTCCTCCACAGTAAATCAGATCAGCCACTTCGCGGTACAAGGGATCCCGCTCTGACGCCAAACGCTCAACCACTTCACGGCGGTTGGGAACTTGCAAAAGCGGGCGATGGGTATCATTGCGGGTACGCTCGAACAGCTCGCGCGCGGTTACGGAGAGGAACACCACCACGCCCGCTTCCTTGAGCGTGAACCGGTTCTGGGGTCGCAGTACAACACCACCACCGGTTGCCACCACCAGGTTTTCCCGACTCGCCAGCTCCACCAACAGGGCTGTTTCCCGGTCTCGAAAACCCTGCTCCCCCTCACAATCGAATATCCAGGGAATTCCGGCACCACAACGCGCTTCTATCTCGGCGTCGAGATCAACAAAGGTTCTCTGCAATATTTTTGCGAGATGACGCCCGATCGTGGTCTTGCCGGCACCCATGGGACCGACAAGAAAGATATTGTCCACGGCATTCATTGATCCAGCAATGCATCGACCAGTATCTTGGGTGTGATAAAAATCAGGATTTCCTGCTTTTTCTGATCCTTCGAGGTATGGCGGAACAGACGACCAACCCCCGGTATATCACCAAGCACCGGCACTTTTTCGACGGAATCAAGCGACTCCATTTTGAAAATGCCGCCCAGCACCAACGTCTGGCCGTCTCCCACCAAGGCTTCGGTTTCCACACTGGTGGTGTCGATAGTCGGCACCTGACCGCCACTTCCCGAGGGCACAAACTTGCCGATGGAATCCTGCGCTACCGTCAGCGACATCACAATGCGGTTGTCCGGCGTGATGAGCGGTGTTACCTCCAGCTTCAGCACTGCGTCCTTGAACGAAACGTTGGTGTTCCCCGCCGAACTGGCCTGCTGGTAGGGCACCTCGGTACCGGATTTTATCGTGGCCTTTTTCTTGTCACTGGTAATGACTTTGGGCTGCGAGATGATCTCGCCATAGCCGTCGTTTTGCAGTGCGCTCAATTCGAGATCGAGAAAGGTGTTGTTGCGCATCAACCCCAACGCGATACTGCCGGTCGGTTCCGCGACCCCGAGATCCACTGCCAGGGTTTCGTTCATGTCCAGGGTACCGCCCGTGGGACCGAAGAAGTCGATGGGATTGCCCGGTTGGCTGTCGAGCCCCGTTCGCTGGCCCGTGATTTCCAGCTGACTGCTGCCGCTTTTCCGCAACGCGGCAACACCCCAGCGCGCACCGAGTTGTTTGCGAAAATCGGTATTGGCGACAACGATGCGCGACTCGATTTCGACCTGCCGGACCGGAATATCGATCTGCTGCACGATGCGGCGAAACTCGGCAATCTTGTCTTCGGTATCGGTCAAAATGATCGTGTTGGTGCGCTCGTCCACAATCGCATTGCCGCGCGCCGACAGAATGGATCCGGTGGCGTTCTGGTTACCGTTGTTGCCACCGCCACCCTGATGGTCGATGTCAAAAAGATCAAACAGCTTCTTGGCGTCAGCGTAGCGAATGCGGATGTATTCAGTGCGCAAGGGCGCCAGTTCCTGCAACTGCTTGTTGGCCTCCACCTGGAGTCGCTCGCGTTCGGCAATCTCGGCCGCCGGCGCAACCATCAACACATTACCGTCAACACGCTTGTCGAGGCCCTTGGCCTTGAGAATGATATCGAGCGCCTGATCCCACGGAACATTTTTGAGCCGCAGGGTGATGCTGCCATTTACAGCGTCGCTTGCCACCAGATTGAAGTCGCTGAAATCGGCGATGAGTTGCAAAAGCGCGCGCACTTCAATGTTCTGAAAATTGAGCGACAGCTTCTCTCCCGTGTATTGAAAAGCCTTGCGCCGGTCATCTTCCTGTTCCCGCGTAAGGGGTTTTACGCTCACCACATAGTTGTTGTCCGCCTGGTAGGCAAGGTAGTCATATTCGCCTACCGCCTCGATCACCATCTTGGTTGCGGATCCGTCCGTAGTGGTATCCACACTTTTCACGGGCGTGGCGAAGTCGACGACGTCCAGCTTCCGGTTCAGGGTCTCAGGAAGGCTGGTGTGACTGAACACAACCACAATATTCTTGCCGACCTGGGACACATCGATCCCTGTGTCCTTTCTCCCCAATCCGACGGTAATCAATCCTTCGCCGCTGTCGCCACGCTGGAAATCAAGCGCGGTTATTGTTGAGCCCGCACCCACGGGCCCCTTGGACCCATTTTCCGTGCTGACATACTGATCGCGCGCGGCCGTATTGCCCTTCCCGTCTCCAACACGGATAGCAACGCTGTGGCCTTCGGATTTCACGTCGTAACCCGCAGTCTCGCGCAGATTGAGAATGAGCCGCGTGCGGTCGCCGGACGTAACCACAACCGCGCTCTTGGCGATATCGAAGGACAGCGCGTATTTCTTTTGCGCCAGCGCACTCTTTGCATTGGGAAAATCGAAAACCATTCGCGGTGGCGATTCGATTACATATCCCGTCGGGCTATCGACATCTCCCGAAAAGTTCAACCTGGCTTCGAAACCACCGCCCGGCAACGATGTGAAAACAATGTCGTCGAGCGTAGCAGGCGGAGCCGCCATGACGACCGGGCTGGCCAAACCAAGCACCATAACCCAGACCCATAACCATCCCGATTTGCCTGGCGTTACAGGATGGCCGGCAGCGGATCGCGACATGCTTCTCATTAGTGATTCTCCTTGAGAGAAAGGGTGCGCGGCCGTTCAACCCAGCCGTCCTCCCCGTCCGGGATGATTTCGATCACATCAGTCCGGTCCTCGCTGACCGAAACAATCCTGCCGTGGTTCTTGCCCATATAGTTGCCGAGTGTGACGCGATGAATTTGCCCGGCGCCGTCATCGATCAGGCTCCAGCGGGTGCCGTCCCGATACAACGACCCGACCATCGATAGCGAAGCGAAGTTATAATTCTCCAGCACTTCCCGCGCCCGCGCTTGGTTCGGGGCGACTGTCGGAGTACCCGATGCACGCTCCGAAGTCACGGTCGCCGGCACTTCAAAAGGGCTACGCAGGGCAGAAGCGCCGTATTTGAATACTTCGTAAGGCGGGAAAGTCGGGATGGGATCGATCTTCCCACCCGGCTTGGCGCGGGTTTTGGCCATGAAGTCCTGCAAGTCCTTGAATTCGCGATCGCCGCCACAGCCGCCCAGCACCACAATCAGCAGCAACAACCCCGCTCGCACACGCTGTGCCTTCATGACCTAGATATCTCCCTTGTAACGGTAGGTCTTGGCATCTATGGACAGCTGCAATTGATTCCGCCCAATCGCCTGGATGGAATAATTGTGAAGCGTAACGATACGTGGCAAACCGGCGATCCCACTGATGAAGGACGCAAAATCATGGTACCCACCCGTGGCGGCTATCTTGATAGGCAGTTCCACATAGAACTCTGCTGCCTGTTCCGGCTGCAGCGTTATGCTGCCGATCTGCAGACTGCTGCCGAGCCCAATCTCCGTGATATCCTCCAGCAACCCAGGCACCTCGGTATCAGCCGGCAGCTGCGCCAGCAACCCCTGAAAGGACTCCTCGATTTGCTCCATCTGAAGTCGATAGACCTCGAGGTTCGCAACCTCGAAAGCACGCTCTTCGAACACTTTCTTCAGCCGCGCCTCCTGGGCCACAGCCTGATCGAACTCTGCGTTGAGGTCCCGCACCTCGAGGTAATACCCGAGCGTTACCAGCAGTGCAAACAAACCTACGGCAAGCGCGACCCTGACCACCAAGGGCCAGACGCCGACGTTCTCGAACTCGTAATCCGTGCGGTCAAACGATCGGAATTCCTGAAGCAGCTCTCGAAGCGTCATGCCAACACCTTTCTCCTTTCAGTATCGAGCCACGGGTCAGCCAGCATCGGCGATCGCACCGGGCTTGGTGACCTTGACACGCAGATCGAAACGATTGCCCTGCTCGCCCAACCGATGGTCGGCGGTCACCTGGGTCAGGTTGGGTTCCTGAAACTTGACGGACGATGCCAGCGATCGCATGAACGTCGAGATACGATTATTGGACTCCGCGTAACCCACCATGCTGATGCTATCGCCCTGTCGTGACAGGGACTCCAGGTAGACGCCCGGAGGAATCACGCGTACCAGTTCGTCAAATACCCGCACGATATCGGGCCGGTTGGCTTGTAAATCCTGTATCACCCGCATTCGCGCCAGCACCTGCTCGCGCCGTTTTTTCAGCTCATGAATTTCCTTGACCTGTGCATCCATTGCAGAAATCTCCCGGTTCAACAAGGCATTGCGCGCCTGCTGAGTGTCGATACGGAGATTGACCACATGAATCCACAGCGCCATTACCATCACGGCAAGGAGGGCAGCCAGGGCCAGATAGCCGAGAAACTCCCGTTTCCTCTCTTTGCGTAACTCATCACGCCAAGGCAGTAAATTAATGCTGGACATGTTACTCGAACCCCCGCAGTGCGAGCCCGGTCGCAATCAGCATGGCCGGCGCATCCGATGCCAGTGCGACCGCGTTGACGCCACTGCCGATCGCCATGTTCGCGAAGGGGTTGGCTACCGTGGTCGGCAACCCCAGTTTGTCTTCCACTTCGCGGCGCAGGCCAGTCATCGCGGCCACGCCACCCGCCAGCACCAGCTGATCCACGTAGTTGTACTGACTGGACGAAAAGAAAAACTGAAGCGAGCGCTGAATCTGCTGCACCAGCGCCTCCTTGAAGGGCTGGAGAATTTCTGTTTCGTAATCTTCCGGCAAGCCGCCCTGTCGCTTGGCTTGCCCGGCCTCTTCCATCGACAGGCCGTAACGCCGCTGAATCTCCTCGGTCACCTGCTTCCCGCCAAATAATTGCTCGCGGGTATAGAGCGTCTTACCGTCCACCAAGACGCTTAGCGTCAACATGGTCGCGCCTATATCGGCGATGGCGACAACCTGATCACCGATATCTTCGAATTGTTCCCCGATTAGCCGAAATGCCCGCTCGACAGCAAATACCTCGACATCAACCACACGCGGACGCAGCCCCGCGGTTTCGAGCGCAGCGACGCGCATATCCACATTCTCGCGCCGGCACGCCGCCAGCATGATCTCCACCTGATCCGGATTGGTTGCCGACGGCCCGAGCACCTCATAGTCGAGCGCCACCTCGTCGAGGGGATAGGGCACATACTGGTCCGCTTCCGCGGCAATCTGGTTTTCCAGCCCCAGATCTCCCAGGTTGGCCGGCATATCGATGACTTTGGTAATGACCGCCGAGCCCGCCACGGCAACGGCGGCATCACGCGTTTTGGTTTTCGCTGCGGCGACCACGCGCCTGATGGCATCAGCCAGCAAGGCGACATCCTTAACATTCTTCTCGACTACTGCATTGGCAGGCAAAGGGAGGACCCGATAAGCTTCCACCTTGAAGCGGCCACCACTCCGACTCAACTCGATGAGCTTGACTGAAGAGGAGCTGATATCCAGCCCCAGCAGTTGTTTGCCCTTTCTGTCGAACAAGCCTAAGAGTCCCATATTTATGCTTTTACTTCCCGTAGTTAGCCAAAATATATACTAAAACACTTGAGACAAACAACGCCGCGCCACTATGCTTCCCGTTCAGCCCCGTAACGGACCGCTTCAATGCGATCGCGCCCGTTGAGCATTGTGCGGCTCCTCGCCCATCTGACCTGCGCTGCGGTCGGCGGTACGCTGATCGTGCTGGCGGCCCTCTATTTGTACCTTAGCCCGAAGTTGCCGTCGGTAGAAGTGCTGCGGACTGCAAAATTCCAAACCCCGATGCGACTTTACTCACAAGACTTGAAGCTTATTGGAGAATACGGGGAGCAACGGCGGGAACCGATCGAGTTCGAGGCAATCCCGCCCTTGTTCATCAAGGCGCTGCTCGCCGCCGAAGACGACCATTTCTACAGCCACATCGGGGTAAATCCCAACGGCCTCGCCAGAGCCGCCTTCGAACTGCTCCGCACCGGCAGCATACAATCCGGTGGCAGCACCATCACCATGCAGGTGGCACGCAATTTTTTCCTTACCAAGGAACAGACATTCGTAAGGAAATTCAATGAGATACTGCTCGCTCTTCGCATTGAGGGTCATCTCGACAAGAATGCCATACTGACCCTTTACTGCAACAAGATTTTTCTCGGCAATCGCGCCTATGGAATCGCTGCCGCGGCCGAGGTTTATTTTGGCAAGCCGCTGTCCGAGCTGGCGCTACCGGAGCTGGCGATGATCGCCGGACTGCCAAAGGCGCCTTCCGCCTACAACCCGGCCAGCAATCCGGAGCGCGCGCGGGAACGCCGCGACTGGATCCTGGGACGCATGCTCCACCTCGGCTATATCGACCTGAACACCTATCACACAGCCGTGGCAACGCCTGTCTCCGCGCGCATCTATCAGACCCAGATGGATATCCCGGCCCCCTATGTGGCCGAGATGGCGCGCCGCGAGGTTTTTGCCCATTACGGGGAGAGCGCCTACACCGACGGTCTACGCGTGATAACCACCATTCGCAGCGACTGGCAACTGACCGCCGACAAGGCAGTAGCGGACGGCTTGGCTGACTACGATCAACGCCACGGATACCGCGGCGCGGAAGCCCACATCACCGATTCCCAACAGTGGCGGAGCCGGCTGGCCACAGTGCCGGTCATTCAGGGATTGATGCCGGCTGTAGTTACGCAAGTGACGCCGGCGGGCATCCGGGTAGTTCAAGACGACGGAACAGAGCTGGAACTTACCGGGAAGAACGGGTTGGCGGGAATGACGCGCCACCTTGATCAAACACGGTTCAGCCGCCCGATCACGGATTTCACCGGGGTATTCCAGAACGGCGACCTGATCCGGCTGCGTCCTATCGGCAAGCGCTGGGAGTTGGCGCAGTTGCCGGAAGCACAGGCAACCCTGGTGGCGTTGGATCCCGTTGATGGCGCCATCCGTGCCCTGGTGGGAGGCTTTGATTTCGGCGCCAGCCACTTCAACCGGGCGACCCAGGCGCGGCGTCAGCCCGGCTCCAGCTTCAAGCCCTTTATATACGCCAGCGCCCTCGAGCGTGGCTTTACGGCCGCATCCATCTTCAATGACGCCCCTATCGTATTCAACGACCCCTCCCAGAAGGAGCCCTGGCGCCCGGAAAACGACAATGGCGAATTCTATGGTCCGATCCGGTTACGCGAAGCGCTGTATCTTTCCCGGAACCTGGTATCCATTCGGGTACTTCAGGCCGTCGGCATCCACAATGCCATCGACAGTCTGACGCGGTTCGGCTTTGATCCCTCGGAACTGCCGCCCAACCTGTCGCTCGCACTGGGCACCCCCACCTTCACGCCCCTGCAAATGGCGACCGGCTACGCGATTTTCGCCAACGGCGGCTACCGGGTAACGCCCTACCTGATCGAGCGCATCGAGGACGCCAACGGGAAGCCGCTGTTTACCGCCAATCCCGAGCGCGTATGCCCCGCCTGCGGCGCGCCGGGTGCGCAGAACACGACTGCGGCGCCAGCGGCGCCGCAAGTGATGGATCCCCGCATTGCCTACATCATGGACTCGATGCTCAAGGACGTGATCCGCCGCGGCACCGGTACCCGTGCCCTGCAACTCAAGCGCGGTGACATCGCCGGCAAGACCGGGACCACCAATGGCCCCCGCGACGCCTGGTTCTCGGGCTACAACCCGACCCTGGTGACCAGCGTCTGGTTCGGGTTCGACGACAATCGGGTGCTCGGCACCAACGAATACGGCAGCACGGCGGCTTTGCCGATCTGGATGAACTTCATGGGTGCCGCACTGGCCGGCACGGCGGAGGTTTATCGCCCCAGACCTCCCGGAATCCTCAGCGTCCGCATCGATCCGGATACTGGGCTGCGCGCCATTCCGGGAGGACATGCGTTCGAAGACGAGCTGTTTCTGGAGGAGTCCACACCGGGTGCGTTTACCCCCGCACCCGGAGCCCTCGGTGGCGAGGCTGCCAGCGTCCCCGACGATATCCTGTAACGCCAACCGACTGCTAACCTTTGGCCAGCAGCTCGCGCCAGGGGTAACTCTGATCGCCAAGTACAAAGAAGTAGGGGTTCAGCAGTTCCGCTTTGGTGTTGTAGCGCAGCGGACTCAGATCGGCCGCCAGCACCACACCTCCCGCCGCCTCAACCACCGCCTGCGCGGCCGCCGTATCCCATTCCGCTGTCGGCGCCAAGCGCGGATAAATATCGGCACTGCCTTCCGCCACCAGGCACAGCTTCAGGGAGCTACCCATGTTGCGGGTCTCGATCTGCCCCACCTGACGACTGATGGAGTCCAGCCACTGCGCCACCGTATCAGCACCATGGCTGCGACTCGCCACCACGGTTACCGGCAACTCCTGACTCCCGCGCCCCCGCATGGAGCGCGTACGGATGTCGATCCGACCTCCAGCATCGTGGCGCCAGGCCCCCTTACCGAGTACACCCGCGTAAACGATGTTACGAACCGGGACACTGACCACGCCCAATACGGGAACACTGTCGTCAATCAGCGCGATGTTGACGGTGAATTCGCCGTTGCGCTTGATGAACTCCTTGGTGCCATCCAATGGATCCACCAGCCAGTAACGCTTCCAGTTCGCCCGCACTTCCCAACCGGGATCGACCGACTCTTCCGACAACACCGGAATTTCCGGCGTCAATTTCGCCAGGCCCGCCATCAGCACATGGTGCGCCGCCAGATCGGCCTCCGTCAGAGGGCTCGAATCGTTCTTTTGCTGCGCGCCCACGTCGGCGCGTTCGTATACTTCGAGGATCGCGTCGCCCGCGGCGCGCGCCAACTCGATCACTGCCTCGATTTCTACCATGACAAACTCCGGGTTGAGCCGGCGCTCAGGAATCGCGCGCGGCGAGATGGTCGCGCGCCAGGGCCAGCGCGCTGATGGAAATGGCGTCGTTGACATCCTCCCGCGCGAGCAACTCGCTCAGCCGCGCCAGCGGCCAACACATGGTCGCCAGGGGTTCAGGCTCGTCGCCGGGGAGAGTCTCGGGGTAGAGATCCTCCGCCAGCACGATATCCAGCTCGCGCTCCATGTAAAAGGGATTCAGATAGATGCGCTTGAGCGCACACAGGCGGTGCGCGCCGTGTCCGGCCTCTTCTTTCAATTCGCGGTCGGCGGCGACCAGCACATCCTCGCCCGGATCCACCGCGCCCTTGGGCAACCCCCAGTGGTAACTATTGCTGCCGGCGCCGTATTCCCGTACCAGTAGAATTTCGCCCGCGGCGGTCAGCGGCACCACCACCACCGCGCCGTAACCCGCACCACTCAGACGCTCGTAGACCCGCTCGACGCCGTTGGAGAAGCGCAAATCCAGCTGCTCGACACGAAACAAACGGGAGCGCGCGACAATTTTGCGCTTCAATATTGTAGGCGGGGTGGGCATACTTCCTCGGACCAAGTACAGCGCGGAGCATTATGTTGGATGATCGACTGGAGCGCTATCGACACCGTTCTACTCGACATGGACGGCACTCTGCTCGACCTCCATTTCGACAACCACTTCTGGCAGCACCATCTGCCGCGGCGTTTCGCTGAGCACCACGGGCTCGATCCCGAGGCCAGCATTCGCGAGTTGCACGCGCGGTTCGAGCGCGAGCAGCACCGCCTGCAATGGTATTGCACGGATTATTGGTCGGCGCAGCTCGGGCTCGATGTGACCGCCCTGAAGCGCGAGGTCGCCCACCTGATCGCCGAACGTCCCCGCGCCGTCGCCTTGCTGGAACAACTGGGTGCGCGCGGGCGCCACCGGATCCTTATCACCAACGCCCATCGCGACAGCCTGAACCTGAAGCTGAGCCGCACCCTGATCGGTGCCGGGCTCGACCGCATGATTTCGTCGCACGATTACGGCATGCCCAAGGAAGACCCGGCGTTCTGGCATCGTCTGGCTGCCGACGTGAGTTTCGATCCGCTGCGCACCCTGTTTATCGACGACAGCGAGCCGGTCCTGGATGCCGCCCGCGAATACGGTATCGCCCACCTGCTGTGCATCAGTCAGCCCGACAGTCGGCGCTGCCATCGCGAGCAACTGCGTTTCCCGGCCCTCGCCGATTTCGACGACATCCTTCCGGTGCTCTGATGACGGCGGACACGGCGGTGCGGGTGCGGCTCGACAAATGGCTGTGGGCGGCGCGCTTTTTCAAGACCCGCAGCCTGGCGAAAGCCGCCATCGAAGGCGGCAAGGTGCAAATCAACGGTCAGCGCGCCAAACCCAGCAAGGAAATCGAGCAGGGAATCACTCTTACCATCCACCAGGGCTGGGAGGAAAAAACCGTGGTGGTGACTGCCTTGTCCGAGCAGCGCCGGGGCGCCGCCGAAGCCGAGCTGTTGTACGCCGAAACCCCCGAAAGTCTGGTCAAGCGCGAACAGCAAGCCGCCGCCCGCCGCGCCGCGCGCGCGGGCATCCAGTATCCGGACCAACGCCCCAGCAAAAAACAGCGTCGTCAGATCATCAAATTCCGCGACCTCGATTTTTCCGACCCCGCATGAAACCTCCCGCGTGATACGACCTGTGCCGATAACTCTCAGCGACATCCATCAGCGTTTTCTGTTCGAGGACTACGATATCCGCGGCGAGATCGTATCTCTGCGCCAGTCCACCGCCGAGGTGTATCGACACAATCCCTATCCAGCGCCGCTGCACACGCAACTCGGCGAGTTTCTCGCGGCTGCCGCGTTGATCAGCGCCAATCTGAAGGCCGCCGGCACGATCACGGTGCAGGCGCGTGGCGATGGACCCGTTCCCCTGTTGATGGCCGACTGCACCGACCGCCGGGATCTGCGCGCCATCGCACGCATGCCGGATCCCGGCGCAATACTCAGAGACGATCTGCGCCAGCTGGTGGGGTCCGGCCATCTGAGCATCACCGTGACCATGCCCGGCCGCGAGCGTCACCAGGGCATAGTGCCGCTGGAACACCCGCGCCTCGCCGCCTGTCTCTCGGACTATTTCGCCCGCTCCGAGCAACTGCCGACCCGCTTGTGGCTCGCAGCCGACTCGAAAGCAGCCGCCGGCCTGCTGCTGCAGGCGCTTCCGGTCCAGCGCCAGACCCTGACCGAGCGCGAGCGCTGCTGGGAATATCTGACTGCGTTGGCCGACACCGTCACCGCCCACGAACAGCTGACCCTCGGCCACGGCGCACAGTTGCACCGGCTGTTTCACGGCGAACAAGTGCGTCTCTACGATCCCACGCCGCTGCGGTTCGCGTGCAGCTGTTCACGGGAGCGTATCGGTGGCTCCATCATTGCCCTGGGACCGGAAACAGTGCGCGAGCTGCTGGCCAGCTCGCCGCTCCTGTCAATCCAGTGCCAATTCTGTCACCAGCACTACGACTTTACCGCGGCCCAGCTATCCGCGGCGGCGCTCGGCGCGGACCCCACGCTGCACTGACTCCGGCAAACAGGGAGTACCGGACGCCAGAACCGACGCCAACCGCCGACACACCAGCCGGACGCCCGCCTGTTGCCACCGGAGTTTTTTTTGCATAATTGGAGCCCCCCCGCCCGCACGAGCGCCCCAGTGACCCAGCGACAAGACTTCCCGATGGCCCGGACCGAACCAGCTGCGGTCAATGTGCATGCCGATCTGAGCACGGCCGAGTTGATTGAGATGGCACTGCAGCGGAGGGAAGGGATCCTGACCCACCACGGGGCGCTGCTGACCACCACGGGGCGCCATACCGGACGCTCGCCGGCAGATCGGTTTATTGTGGAAGAACCCAGCACCAGCGAAGACATTGCCTGGGGCCCGGTCAACCGCCCGTTTCCCGCCGAGCGCTTCGACGCGCTCTGGAGCCGAGTTGAGGCGCATCTGGCAGAAGGCGACCGTTTTACCGCCGAACTCCACGTCGGCCAGGATCCTGAACATTACCTGCCGATCCGGGTCACCACCGAAACCGCTTGGCACAGCCTGTTCGCCCGCAACATGTTCATCCGGCCGCCCCGCTTCAACCCTTCCGGCAAGGAGCCGTGGAGAGTGCTGCACGCGGCCAGCTTTGTGTGCGAACCGCACCGGGATGGCACCACCAGCGCAGGTGCGGTCATCATCCATTTTGCGCAGCGCAAGTTGTTGATTGCCGGCATGCGCTACGCGGGCGAGCTAAAGAAAGGCATGTTTTCGGTGCAGAACTTTCTGCTGCCCGAGAAGGATGTGCTACCCATGCATTGCGCGGCCAATGTTGGCGAAGCGGGCGACGTCACCCTGTTTTTCGGCCTGTCCGGCACCGGAAAGACAACGCTTTCTGCCGACCCCGACCGTTACCTGATCGGCGACGATGAACACGGCTGGACCGAGGGCGCCGTGTTCAATCTGGAAGGCGGGTGCTACGCCAAGACCATTGACCTGAGCCACGAAAATGAACCCGTGATCTGGGATGCCATCCGTTTCGGCGCCATCGTCGAAAACGTGATGATTGGAAAACACCGGATTCCGGACTACAGCGACACTTCCCTGACGGAGAACGGTCGCTGCAGCTACCCGCTGGAACACGTCGCCATGCGCTGCGTGCCCAACCGGGCGGGCGAGCCCAGTCATATCATCTTTCTCACCTGCGATGTCACCGGCGTGTTACCGCCAGTTTCGGTGTTGTCCAAAGAGGGTGCCGCCTACCACTTCCTGAGCGGCTATACGGCCCGCGTCGGCTCCACGGAGCTGGGGAGCGAGGCGGGCATCAACCCCACCTTTTCCACCTGTTTCGGCGCTCCCTTCATGCCCAGGCCAGCTGGCGTCTACGCCGAACTGCTGATGAAACGCGCCGAGAGCTTCGGTAGCCGGGTGTACCTGGTGAATACGGGCTGGACGGGTGGCTCCGGTGGTGCCGGAGGCGCCGGCAAGCGTTTTCCAATCCCGGTGACCCGCGCGGTGGTCGCGGCCATCCAGAGCGGGGCCCTGGACGACGTGGAAACCGTCAATCTGCCGTTACTGAATCTCTCAGTACCGCGCCATGTGCCCGGAGTCGACGACCACTACCTGATCCCGCGCAACAACTGGGCGGATCCGGCCGCCTATGACGCACAGGCTCGAAAACTTGCAGCGTTGTTTATCGAGAATTTCAAACGCTTTGATGTCGCGCCCGCCATTGTTGCCGCCGGTCCCCGCCTCGACTGACGATCGGATACTGCCTGCTGCTCGACTGGACGGCGTTGCGACGCCTTAGCACGCAGGCAGAGAAGACGGCGCTATGGTCTGGTTGGATACTGCTGTACCTGCGCCAGACAGCCCTGCAGCCCGCGGCGATAGCAGCCCGCCGCGCCGGCGTGGTCGCCGAGCCCAGTCAACACTTCCGCCAGTTCGGCCTGGATTTCCGGTCTGTCAGCCACGCGCAACGCACGCTCCAGATAATCCCGTCCCTTGCCCCAGATTCCCAGGCGCCGGCAGAGCTGGCCCAGGGCCAGCAGCAGTTGCCACGACTCGCCCTGGCGACGCAACCAGCCTTCCGCCACAGCCAGATGCCGGGGCGGTTCCGCGAGGGCTACCCGGGACCAATCCAGCACCAGGTCCGGCTCCCAGTTCCGGTCCAGATGCCGGCGCAACTCCAGCTCCGCTGCGGCGGGCTCGCCCAGCCGGGCCAGCGCTCTGGCATAGGATCGCAGGCATTCGCTCCGCCGCTGATACTCGTGCGGTATCCGCTGCCACAGCTCGGTCAGCGCCGCACGGCGTTGCTGCGGGGACTCGCCATCGGTATCCACCGAAAATCCGTTCAGCAAGCCGGCATATATCTGCAATTCCAACGCTGCCAGCTCCTCGGGTGACGCCACCCGGGCGCGCCGCAATCCCGGCAACAGGCCGGCCAGCCCATCCCAGTCCTGTTGCCGGAGCAGGCCGTCGCGCAACTCTGCCAACAGACCGGGATGGTCGACATGCACGGCCAGCGCCGCGCGCAGCTGCGCCACGGCGCGGATTTCGTCTCCAGCGCGGGCCGCCAGACGGGCGCGCATCAGGGCCAGCGCCGCATTGTCTTCCGGCACTTCGCGCGCAGCCGCCGCCAGAAGTTCCACGGCCTCCTGGTCCTGACCCAGGCGGGTCGCCGCGTCCGCCGCCAGCACATAGTTGAGCCCGGGAATTTCCGAGCGCGGCGCCGACTCCACGAGGGCGCTGCGGGCACGCGCCCAATGCCCTTCATAAAAATCGGCGAGCGCAACCATGACTGCGCGCCGGTTGCGTTCCTCCCGGCGGCTGCGCTGCCCTCGCCACGCATTCAATCCGGGCTGCGTCAAGCCGCGCCACAGCAACTTCAACCCGTACCAGCCCAGCACGATCACGACCAGTAGCAGAGCAGTGAGCCAGAGACTGAGCTGAACCATCCGATCGCCGATCACGATCAGGATGTAACCGCGCGCATAGTCCAGGCCCCAGAAGATGAGGCCGCCCGCCAGCAGCATGGCCGCGAATACCAGCAGTGCCTTTCTCATCGCGGCGCTACCCCAACTCCGCGCTGCGGCGCGCGCGCCAGATACTCCCGCACGCGCTCCCGCGATGCGGTGATGTCGGGCAGCGTCAATGCCACCGGCTCGGCTTGCAGACCGACCAGCTCGGCACGCAGCGCGGGCGTGCGGGGATCGAATCCGAAATGCGCGTCCAGCAGCTGCACGGCGCGCCCCAGGGAATCGCGATAGATGCGCTCCTGCCGCTCCAGTACCGCAAGTTGCGCCTGTGACAGCAGCAGCTCCAGATATTGCTGCAAACGCGCTTCCTGCGCGTGGGAAAGCAGCGCGGGCGGCGGCGCATCGAGGGTGCGCACCCGCAGGTGTTCGGCGCTGAAGCGCCGCAGCGCCGCACCGGCGTTGCTCGGCAGCCGCGACCAGAAGCCGACCGGCGGCACCGCATCCGCAGCGACGCCACCTGGGGCCGGCGCCATCACCGGACGCGGCGCGGGGTTCAGGGTGGCTACAGCGGTCTGAAGTGCGCTCAAGCGCAGATAAAGGCCTTCGATATCGACGCTGCCAGCCAGCTTCAGCGCGGTCATATCCGCAACCAATGCCGCCCGCACCGGCTCGAGTCCGGGATCATTGAGCGGCGCCAGCAAGGCATCGGCGCGCTCCAGCAACGCCAGCGCGGACGCCGCCGAACGCGCCTCCCAAAGCCGCTGGCTGGCCAGTCGCAGCAAATGTTCAACTTCCATGACCGTGAGCACGTCGCTGTCAGGAGCCGCCGCCAGGCGCTCGCTTGTTTCATGGTCGAGTCCGGCTCTGAGGGCAGTCAGCTCCGCCCGCAGCTGCTCGCGCTCCCGATCCTGGCTATCGAGCCGCTCGCGCAGCGCGCCCAGCTCTCCGGCCAGCGCCGCTACAGCGGCCGCGGTCGGCTCTGGCGCGGTCACCGGCGTCACCCGGGAATCGGCGGTCTGCCGGGACACAATCCTTTGTCCATATTCCTGCCAACCCAGATAACCGACCGTCGCGAGCGCCGCCAGCGCCAACAGACGAACGCCCAGTTTGCGCACCGCGGACCCTCCTCGCGGCGCGGCGGCACCCGCATCATTGGTGCCGACCACCGATCCTTCTCGTTCTCCCGCCACACCGGCTCCCGCTGTCATGTCTGAAATCGCTCCGGAGTGTACCAGCGGCACACCGCCTGCTCCATTTTTGCGGCGAGGGCGCTGGCGGCGATGAGGGGTTCAAAGCCCAGCCCCCGTGCGATGCCCGCCACCCGCTCGCCCGGCACCAGACAAACCAAGCGCGGTATCGAACCGCCTGCGCGCTCCCGGGCGCGATCCACGACCCGGCTCAGCGCACGCAATACTTCACCGCTGTGGGCAACCAGCAACAGTGGGCCTGGCGCTGCCAGCGCGGCGGACAACGCCGGTTCCCAGCGCCGCTCCGGCACCCGCCGATACACCTCGCAGTAATGCACCTGGGCGCCGCGCGCGTTCAGGCCGGCGCGCAGCGCGGCGCGTCCGCCGACGCCGCGAAAAATCACCAGCGTTTGCCCCTGGACAGCCTGCAACTCGGGCAGTTTGAGGAGCCCTTCGGTGTTGGCCTCGGACGGATGCCGGGCTGCAATGCCCCAGTCTTCGCGCAGTGCGGCGGCAGTCGCGGCGCCGACTGCAAAGATCGGCACGCGGGTAGGGAACAGGCCCGCAGCGGCGAGTTGCTCGAGCCCGTGACGGACAGCGTGGCGGCTGACAAATATCCAACCGTCGGCATGGGCCGCCGCGGCGGAGAGGGCCGCATCCAGCGCGGGTCGGGATTCGATGGCGAGCAGGGGAAAGGCATGCACCTCCGCGCCTTTGGCCGTCAGCCGCGCGGCCAAAGGATCGTCCGATCGCGCACTGCGCAATATCAGCACCCGCAACCCGGCGAGCGCGGCGGTCACCGCACCTGGGCCAGCAAGGCACCCGCGCCCTGCGCGAGCAGCGTCTCGGCAAGCCGGATGCCCAATGCTTCCGCCTGCTCAGGATCGCCACGGAGCTCGTCGCACAGCAGCCGCGACCCGTCCACGGCCCCTACCAGGGCGCGCAGATAAAGCTGGCCGGCGGCATCCAGCTCGCCGTAGCACGCGATGGGCACCTGACAGCCACCCTGTAAATGGCGGTTGACAGCGCGTTCGGCCTGTACACAGATGGTGGTTGCCGGATCGGCGAGGGGCGCAACCAGCTCTTGCACCCTGCGGTCATCGAGGCGGCACTCGATGCCGAGGGCGCCCTGCCCCGGCGCCGGGAGCGACTGCTCGGGCGCGAGACGCGCAGCGATACGCCCGGCGAAACCCAGCCGCAGCAGACCGGCACTGGCCAGAATGAGCACATCAAAGTCACCCCGGTCCAGGCGCGCGAGGCGGGTATTGACGTTGCCACGCACCTCGCGCACGTCAAGGTCCGGAAACCGCGCCAGTAGCTGGCAGCGCCGGCGCAGGCTGGCGGTGCCGACGCGGGTCCCCGGGGGCAATTCATCCAGTGCGCGCCATTGCCCGCCGACCAGGGCATCGCTGGGATCTGCGCGGGCGCAGATCGCCGCCAATCCCAGGCCGGGCGGAAAATCCATGGGCACGTCCTTCATGGAATGCACCGCGAGATCGGCGTCGCCGGCCAGCAGCGCCTGCTCCAGCTCCTTCACGAACAGCCCCTTGCCACCGACCGCTGCCAGGGACCGATCGAGCAGACGATCGCCCTGGGTGGTGAAGCCCAGAATTTCGACCGCTACGGCGGTGCCATGGAGGCGTTCGAGCTCGGCCTTGATGTGATGGGCTTGCCAGAGCGCGAGGGGACTTTCGCGGGTGGCGATACGCAGGCACTGGGGCGACATGGTGCGACCGTACTCAGATTTGATCGAGCAATTTCTTGAGCCCGACGATATGCCGACGGCTGACCTGGGGCCTGATATCAAGATCCCTCAGGCGCACAAAATTCTGACCGTCATGATTGCGCTCCAGCCCTTCGATATGGCTGATCGACACCAGTGCATTGCGATGTACGCGAATGAAGCGGCCGTCGAACTCCTGCTCCAGATCCCGCAGGGTCTCATCGAGCAGAGACTCGCTATCGCCATGATATGCGGTAACGTATTTGTGGTCAGCCTGAAACAGCGCCACTTCCGCCACCGGCACCAGATCCACGCCACGCCGGTTGCGCGCCGTGATGTGCGTGCGTCCATCCAGCGCCATGCCCGGCAACTGCCGCAGCTCCGCCAATTGCGCCTTGTTGACGCGTCGCGCGCGGTTCAAGGCTGCGGCGAGATCCGTCTGTCGCACCGGCTTCAGCAAATAACCGACCGCCTGCGAGGAAAATGCCTCCACCGCATAATCGCCGTAGGCCGTACAAAAAATCACCGCCGGCGGCGGGTCCAACTCGGCCAGGTACTGCGCGGCGGCGAGGCCGTCCATGCCCGGCATGCGCACGTCCATCAGCACCACGTCGGGGCTCAGGTCGCGCGCCATCCGCACCGCTTCCTGGCCGTGGCCGGCCTGACCGATGATGCGGAAACCGCCGAGCGCCAGCACCATGCGCGCCAGACGCTCCCGTGCCAGCGGTTCGTCATCCACAATCACGACGTTCATGGCGCTTCCCTCACCAGGCCAGTGGATAACTCAGCGTCGTCACATAGTGCTCGCCGTCGGTCAGGAATTCGACGCGCGCACGGGGTCCGAAGTGCGCTTCCAGACGCCGCCGGACATTAACCATCGCGGATTTGCTGCCCTTATTATGCCGCATGCGCGGATTGAAGGGATTGCGCACCGAGATGGTCACCCGGTCCCCTGCCCGGTGCACACGAATCTCCACCGTCCCTCCCGCCGGCAGCAACTGAATGCCGTGATACACAGCGTTTTCGAGGACCGGCTGCAACGACAGACAGGGAATCTGTACGCCGGCGCCGTAATCGCCAATCTCCCACTCCGTGCGCAGGCGATCGCCCAACCGCATTTTTTCGATGGCCATGTAACTGCGGCACAGCGCCAGTTCTTCGCGCAACGGCACCAGCGTCTGGGCGTCGGTGAAGGCGCGGCGGAACAGATCGGAGAGATCTTCAACCACCCGTTCCGCCTTCTCTGGATCGGAACCGATCAGACTTGCGATCATGTTCATGCTGTTGAACAAAAAGTGGGGCCGAATTCGCGCCTGCAACGCCTGAATGCGCGCTTCCAGTTCGGCACGCTGCTGGATCCGCAACTGCTGTTGCAAGTAGAGATACCGCAACAGAATGCCGGCGGGTATCGCAGTCACCACCACCGCATTCAGCGCGCGGCCAAACCCGAACACACCGCCTAGACTCCAGGCCACCACATAATCCGCGGCGACACCGACTGCGAACGCGACCACCAGCACCAAGCCAAAACTGATGACGGCGCTCCAGGTGTAGCGCACCCCGACCAACCAGCGATTGCACTCGCAGAGCACCAGCACACTCAACAGCGCAATCCAGATCGCCATGAACGCAATGTTGCCAAACCCCGGCCAATCAAAATTTTCGATGCCAAATTGGGCTACGGCCATCAGCACCGACAACAGCAACGAAATGACGATGACTGCCAGCAGACCCTCGCCGCGGCACAGATCCGGCAGAAAGTAGTCGACCTCGTACAACGACACCGGTCGCCGTCGCGGCAGCCATTTTTCATACCAGCGCAAAATTCACTCCATCATGCCGCCCCTGGTCCCGGTTTATAATAGCCGCCTTCACACTATCCAGCCGCACACCCTGCCGGTGTGCGCAAATCGCAAACCCGGACACCCTATGAGCCAGGACAAACCCGTCAATCAGGCCTGGGGCGGCCGCTTCGGCGAAGCCACCGATGCCTTTGTTGCCCGTTTCACCGCCTCCGTCCGCTTCGACCAACGCCTCTACCGCCACGATATCGCCGGCTCCATCGCCCATGCCGAGATGCTGACCCGGGTCGGCGTGCTCACCCAGGCGGAACGCGATGCCATCGTCACCGGCCTGGAAGCCATCGCCGCGCAGATCAGCGCCGGCCAGTTCACCTGGTCCGAAGCGCTCGAAGACGTACATATGAACATCGAATCCGCGCTCACTGCCGCTATCGGCACCGCTGGCAAAAAGCTCCACACCGGACGTTCCCGCAACGACCAGGTGGCGACCGACATCCGCCTCTGGCTGCGCGACGAAATCGACGCCATCCTGGCCGAAATCACCCGCCTGCAGCGGGCGCTGGTGGAAGTCGCCGACCGCGAAGCCGACACCATCCTGCCCGGTTTCACCCATTTGCAGACCGCCCAGCCGGTGACTTTCGGCCACCACCTGATGGCCTGGTACGAAATGCTGGAACGGGATCACTCGCGCCTGGTCGATTGCCGCAAGCGCCTCAACCGCTCGCCGCTGGGCGCCGCCGCGCTGGCCGGCACCAGCTATCCCATCGACCGCCACTACAGTGCGGCGCTGCTCGGCTTCGACGGACCCACCGCCAATTCCCTGGATTCAGTCAGCGACCGCGATTTCGCCATCGAATTCTGTGCCGCCGCCAGCCTGCTGATGACACACCTGTCGCGCGCGTCCGAAGAGCTGATCCTCTGGGCCTCGGCGCAGTTCCGTTTCGTCGACCTGCCCGACCGCTTCTGCACCGGCTCGTCCATCATGCCGCAGAAAAAGAATCCCGACGTGCCGGAACTGGTGCGCGGCAAGACCGGCCGCGTCACCGGCCACCTGGTCGCCCTGCTCACCCTGATGAAGGGCCAGCCGCTCGCCTACAACAAGGACAATCAGGAAGACAAGGAGCCCCTGTTCGACACCGCCGACACGCTGCGCGACTGCCTGCGCGCCTTCGCCGACATGGTGCCCGCGCTGGAGATCAATCGCACCGCCATGCGCGCAGCGGCGCGCGCCGGCTATGCCACCGCCACCGACCTCGCCGACTATCTGGTGCGCCGGGGATTGCCTTTCCGCGACGCCCACGAAGCAGTCGGCAAGGCGGTAGCCCACGGCATCGCCAGTGGTCGGGATCTCGCCGATCTGTCGCTCGATGAGTTGCGTGCCTTCTCGCCCGCCATCGCCAGCGATGTCTTCGCCGTGCTCTCGCTCGAAGGCTCCGTCGCGGCCCGCGATCACATCGGCGGCACCGCGCCCGCCCAGGTACGCGCCGCGGTGACCCAGGCCCGCGCCGCACTCGCACAACGCGGGACGCCGACCCGGGACTGAACCGCGCCACTGGACTCAACCTCGCCCGCGTCTGCACTGGCATCTATATGCCGTAATGCCGTAGCAGGAAGACGCGAAAAGGGATGTTCTTGCGCGATTGAAGCTGCGGTTGGTAGTGAACTCACGTCCGACACGCGCCGGTTAACCACGGTATCGGTGAAGCCCTCTGTCATGCCCCCACCGGCGCAGTGGCCGTATCGAGCCAACGCGGTGTAGATGGACATCCAGCTCTCGGATGAGTCGACTGATTCTTCTTCCGCCGCAGTGATATCAGGGGCCAGCGCAGTCGCGATGCGCCGCCCTTGCGCTCATGAAAGGCACCACAGTCCCGATCAACGGTGCCGCGGACCAATTTCCGATTGGTTTTCTCTACTTCCTTGCCGGCGCCCGCAGGCACGTCAGTACCCACTGGCGCCGGTTGTTTCGTGTCAGCCCAAGCGACCAATCGCCTGAATCACGGCGGCAGTCTGCTCCAGCGGCAGCATATGCCCCGCCCTTTCGACCACGATCAGCTCGCTGCCGGCGATACCTTTCCTGAAGGCTTCGCCGTAGGGCAGCGGCGTCAGCCGATCCGACGCACCCCACACCAGCAGGGTTTTTGCCTGAATGCGGTAAAGGCGTTCACTCAGGCCGCGATCGGGAATCGGGAACAGGATCTTGCCGGCCATGCCCAGTTGCCGGGCGTTCTGCACCAGGAAGTTTTGCAGAAAGGTGAGATCGGAAAAATCCGCGCCCGCCGTCATCATCGCGGCGCCGGCCTCGACATCGTGAAACAGTACGGCGGGCAGTTCGTAGGGCACCATCGCGAAGATGTCCGGCATCGGGTATTCATCCAGCCACAGACCGGCCGGGCACAGCAGGCACAGGCGGTCGATATCGTGGGGTGCGATGGCAGCCATTTCCGCCGCCATCATGCCACCCATGGAGTGACCGACGACGATGGGTTTACGCAGCCCGAGCGCATCCAGCACATCATAGCTGTGCAGGGTGAAATCGAGCATGGTGCGAATGCTTTGGCACTCGTCGGACGCGCCGTAGCCTGGCAGCAGGGGTGCATGCACGCGGTATTTCTGTGCGAGCGCGGTCAGAAAGGGATCGTCGGCAGTGATGCCACCGGCGCCGTGGAGGAAGAACAGATCCGGGCCAGTGCCGCCACTCAGGACATCGACCACGGCGTGATGGGTCTTGATTTTGTTCAGGCTCAGGGCAGTCATCAGCGGTTGCCTCCGAGGGCGGCGTTGTAGTCCGATACGGGACCGGGGGTGGCGCGCTTGGCCAATGGCTGGCACCAGAAACGGGTGTCGTTATCGTACTCCGGCCACATGTTTCGCAGCCTGGGCATGACTTTTTCGGCGAACAGCCGGGTCGAATATTTGGTTTTCTCCATGGGCATGTCGCCGACGTGCATCAGGCAGAAGATATTGCCGACGCGCAGACCCTTGATCAGATCCTCCATGCGCTCGCGCACGGTGTCCGGACTGCCGGCGATGATGAAGCCGCCCTCGACCAGATCCTTCCACGACATGTGGGCGGCCTCTTCGAAGTTGGGCGAGAACTGCGAGAGCGCGCCGGACTTGATGGTCTTGATGGTGCGGTAGCCGGGCGCATCGGCAAAGCCTGGGGCGATGTGCAGGCAGCGATTGAAGAAGTAATTGACGTGCTCGGAGTAAAGTTCTTCCGCCTGGGCATCGGTTTCGGCGACGCAGATGGTCTGCGCGAAACCGGCGCGATAGGGCGAGGCATCGGGTTCGTTGCGTTCGGCGAGGCGATCCCAGTAGCCCTGCAACAGCGCCTTGGCGCGGATGTAGCCGGAAAAGCTCAGATACGAATAGGAGTAGACGTTGTCGAGGCAGAAATCGTAGGTCTCCACCGAGCCGCCGCCGGGAATGTGAATGGGCGGCGGATTCTGGATCGGCTTGGGCCAGGTGTTGACATAGCGCAGCTTGGTGTAGCGGCCATTCCAGGCGAAGGGTTCGGTCTCGCGCCAGGCCTTGCGGATCAGATCGTGAGCCTCCTGATAGCGCTCGCGGGTCAGCGCCGGGATGTCGCCGTAGCAGAAGTTGGTGTCCATCGAGGTGCCGACCGGGAAACCCGCCACCAGCCGCCCGCCGGTGATGACATCGAGCATCGCAAATTCTTCGGCGACGCGGATCGGCGGGTTGTACAGCGACAGCGAGTTGCCGAGCACGACCACCGCGGCATTGAGCGCACGGCGCGAAATGGCGGCCGCCATGATGTTCGGCGAGGGCATCAGGCCGTAGGCATTCTGGTGGTGTTCGTTGACGCCGAGGCCGTCGTAGCCCATGGCGTCGGCATACTCCAGCATGTCGAGATACTGGTTGTAGACATCGTGACCCTTGATCGGGTCGTACAGCTTGGCATCGATATCCACCCACACGGAGCGGTGTTTCTTGCGGAAATCCGCGGGCAGATGCGGCCAGGGCATCAGATTGAACCAGGTGAATTTCATGGTGACTCCCGTGATGCGATCGCGGCCGCCGCTCCCGCGGCGGTGATCGCACGCTGTTATGAATATGCCGGACGCGTTTGTCGGTGACGCCGGTCAGGCTGGACCCCGCTAGATGCAACCCTCGGGGCTGCACGACGCGGCGGCATCGCCGCCGGCTTGGGCCGCGGCCCGGTCGAGCAGGTGCAGGAAGGTTTCCTCGGACTGCGCGCCGGACAACGACAGTGTGCCGTCGAAAACGAAGAAAGGCACGCCGGTGACGCCCTGGTCACGGGAATAAGCGAT
The DNA here is from genome assembly GCA_963708735.1 of uncultured Gammaproteobacteria bacterium. Lineage (GTDB taxonomy): Bacteria > Pseudomonadota > Gammaproteobacteria > Pseudomonadales > Porticoccaceae > JAGPUQ01. The sequence continues at coordinate 36,179 of CAVPTW010000024.1, read as the reverse complement.
GCGGTCGAGCACTTCGGCGCGACTGTCCGGTCCTGCGAGACGCTGTACCAGGGTGGCGGCGCCGCGCATGCCGACTTCACCGGCAATGGCGGCGAGGGTCTCCGCATTGCCGACATCCCGGCCGTCGCAGAAATACGCCCTGAACAACGCCTCGACCATGGCGTCCTCGCAGTTTTCCGCACGCGCCCATTCGATCAAGCGGTGGGCGTTGAGGGTGTTGGCACCGCGCGCGATGCGGTCCAGCTGAAATTCGATACCGACGGATTTTCCCGCCGCGGCAAGGCGCGCGAACATGCTGTCGATCATCTGACGCCCGTATTTGCGCTCGATGGTTTCGCGGTACGGGTAGCCCTCGGCCGGCGCTTCCGGGTGCAACTGGTAGGGAAACCAGCGAATCTCGGTGTGCAGTTGCGGGCGTTTGGCGAGGGCACGCTCCAGTTGTTTTTTGCCGACATAGCACCAGGGACACACAACGTCGGAGATGATATCGATCCGCATGGCGGCTTTCCTCCAGAGTTTCACAACGGAAATTTCAATGCCGGCATGTCACCCCCGGCAACTTGTCACCACGGCAACTTGGGGGTGAGTGTCAAAGCACCATGATCGCGTCCATCTCCACCTGGGCGGCGCGCGGCAGCGCGGCCACGCCGACGGCGGCGCGCGCGGGATAGGGTGCCGAGAAATAGCCGGCCATCACCTCGTTGACGAGGGCGAAATGACCGAGATCGACCAGGAAGATGTTCAGTTTGACGATATCGCCGAGGGAACCCCCGGCGGCCGCGCAGACCGCGGCGAGATTGTCGAAGACACGCTCGATCTGGGCGCGCATGTCGCCGCTGATCAGTTGCATGCTGACAGGATCGAGGGGAATCTGTCCCGAAAGATACACCGTATTGCCGGTGCGTATCGCCTGGGAATAGGTGCCGATGGCGGCGGGCGCGCGGTCGCTGTGAATGACGCATTTGTCAGCCAAGAATCACCTCGAGTTTCAGTTTTTGACGCGCTGCACCGAGCGCACGGGTTTCAGGGTCCGGATACGGCGCATGATGTTGGCCAGATGCACGCGATTGCGCGCGGCAAGCACGATGCTGACAATGCTGGCAGCGTCCCGATCACCCACGTTGATTCGCTGGATGGTGGCATCCTGTTCCGCGATCCGGCTCGCCAGGGTGGCGATGATACCGCGCTCGGACGCCACCACCAGTTTCAACTCCACGGGAAATTCGCCCTTGACGGAGGGAGACCACTGCAGGGGCAGGGATTTTTCCTGGCTGTCGCGAATGCCGGTCAGGTTTTTGCAGGAGTCGCGGTGTACCACCAGACCGCGGCCCGGACTGATGTGACCCAGGATCGGGTCGCCGGGCAGCGGGTAGCAGCAGCGCGCGAAACTGATGACCAGACCCTGCCTGTTGTCGATCAGGATGGGCGAGTCGAGGTTGGGCGCAACCTCGCCGCGCTCCTCGACCGGGATCAGGATATTCGCCACGGCGTAGGCCACGCGGCTGCCGATGCCGATCTGCTGTAGCACACTCTCAAAGGTTTTCGCACCGGTTTCCTTGAGCAGATGCCGGATCTGGGATTTGCGGATCTGTTGGTAGCCGGTGCCGAAACGGGACAACGCCTGATCGAGCAGGCGTTTGCCGAGCTCCACCGATTCGTCGTGCTGCTGGTGCTTGAGAAAATGACGGATGGCGCTGCGCGCTTTGGCGGTGACCACAAAATCCAGCCAGGACGGATTCGGCTGTGCACCGGGCGCGGTGACGATCCGCACCCGTTGGCCACTCTCCAGTGCCTGAGATAGGGGGCTCAACTGGCCGTTGATCTCGCAGCCCACACAGGTGTCGCCGATATGGGTGTGGACGGCGTAGGCGAAATCCACCGGCGTGGCGCCGCTGGGAAGCTCGATGATCTTGCCGTTGGGTGTGAAGACATAGACCTCGTCCGGAAACAGGTCGGTCTTGACATGTTCGATGAACTCCAGCGAGTTGCCGGCCTGGCGCTGCAATTCCAGCAGGCTCTTGACCCAACGATTGGCGCGGCTCTGGTTACCGGCCGCCGGTCCCGGTCCCCGCTTGTAAAACCAGTGTGACGCGATCCCGTAGTTGGCGAGATCGTCCATTTCGCGGGTGCGGATCTGCACTTCGATGGGGACGCCGTGCATGCCCACCAGGACCGTGTGCAGGGACTGGTAGCCGTTGGCCTTGGGGATGGCAATGTAGTCCTTGAATTCGCCGGTGACCGGTTTGTACAGGTTGTGGACGACACCCAGCACCCGATAGCAGGCGTCCACTGAATCGACCACGATGCGGAAGGCGAACACGTCCATCAGCGACTTGAAAGAGCGCTTCTTGAGCTTCATCTTCTGGTAGATGCTCCAGAGATGTTTCTCGCGCCCGGTTACGCTGGCCACAATGCCTTCGCTCTGCAGCCGGTTTTCGAGCGCTTCCTGGATTTCCGCGACCACTCCGATGCGGCGGCCGCGCGCGTTGCGCAATGCCTCGCGAATGCGGCGGTGGCGCAGGGGGTATAGCGCGGCGAAGCCCAGTTCCTCGAACTCGACCCGCATGTCGTTCATGCCCAGGCGCTGGGCCAGGGGCGAGTAGATATCCAGGGTTTCGCGGGCGACGCGGCGCCGCTTCTCCGGCGGCAGCACACCCAGGGTGCGCATGTTGTGCAGCCGGTCGGCAAGCTTCACCAGCACCACGCGAATGTCGCGGGACATGGCGAGCGCCATTTTCTGGAAGTTCTCGGCTTGCTGTTCGGCGCGGGACGAAAATTCGATTTCGGTCAGCTTGCTGACCCCGTCTACCAGGTCGGACACCGTCTTGCCGAAGCGGCGGTTGAGCTGCGGGCGAGTGACCTGGGTGTCTTCAATGACATCGTGGAGCAACGCGGCCATGAGGCCTTCGCTGTCCATGTGCATGTCGGCGAGGATGTGGGTAACGGCGAGCGGGTGCGAAATGTAGGGCTCGCCGCTCTGCCGGAACTGGCCTTCATGGCCTGCTTTTGCGTAATCGAAGGCGCGCAGAACACGTCGAACTTGCGAAGCGGGCAGGTAGGTGGCCAGTTTTCGCTCGAGCGAACTGACCGCCTCCTGGCACATCGCCTCCGGGTCAGTCGTCGCCGGCCAGTGTTGCGTCGTCCTCGAAGACATAGGCCGGCAGCTCCGTGACCCGCGAGAGGTCAAGCGAAAGGAAATCTTCAACTTCTTCAACTTCATCGAGAATACTGCGGTCCACCAGGCCCGCCGCGATTTCCCGCAACGCAACTACGGTGGGCTTGTCATTTTCCCAGGGCACCAGGGGTTCCTTGCCGCCGGTGGCGAGCTGGCGCGCGCGCTTGCTGGCAATCATGACCAACTCAAAGCGGTTATCGACGTTTTCCAGGCAGTCTTCGACAGTAATACGGGCCATGTTTCGCCTCGGATAGGGACAGTTGCCCGCCGTTGGGCTGGCGGTCTGTCATTTTACCGTAAAACCCGGCTCAGGACAGCAGCGCCTGGAGCAGCGCCTGAAAGCGCCATTCCTGAGCGCCGAGGGTAAGTCGCTGGCTTTTTACCACCGCCAGCAGTTCATCGAGGGCGGTATCGAACTGGTCGTTGACGATGAGGTAATCGGCCTCGACATAGTGCGAAATTTCCTCGCGCGCCTGTGCCAGGCGCTGCTGGATCACTTCCGGCGGGTCCTGGCGCCGGCTGGTCAGCCGGGTCATCAGAGTGTCTATGGATGGCGGCAAGATGAACACGCGCACGCAGTCCGGCAGCAGCCGGCGTACCTGGGCGGCTCCCTGCCAGTCGATCTCCAGTACCACGTCGGTACCGTTGTGCAGTTGCTCCTCAACCCAGTGCTGCGAGGTGCCATAGAGATTGTTGAACACGCGCGCGTGCTCAAGAAACTCGGCCTGGTCGAGCATCGCAAGGAATTCCGGCTCGGTGACAAAGTGGTAGTCGATGCCATCCCGTTCGCCGGGACGCATGGCGCGCGTGGTGTGGGAAACCGAGACCCGGATGTCCGGCAGTTGCTTGACCAGCTCGGCGAGCAGGCTGGTCTTGCCGGCGCCCGAGGGCGCGGATACGGTGAAAAGTGTCCCCCGGCGGGCCATGCACCACTCCTGCGTCAGTTTGAGATGGCGTTCAGGTTGTCGCTCGACGCGCCTCATTCGAGATTTTGCACCTGTTCGCGGATCTGTTCGATCAATACTTTCATTTCTACGGCGGCCTGAGTGGTCGCGGTGCTGATGGATTTGGAACCCAGGGTATTGGCCTCCCGGTTCAGCTCCTGGGACAGGAAATCGAGGCGTCGGCCCACGGCTCCCGACGCCGCCAGTGCGCGCCGGAACTCGCCGCTGTGGGTTGCCAATCGATCCAGTTCTTCATCGACGTCGGCACGTTGGGCGAGATAGGCCAGTTCCTGTTCGAGACGATCGGAGTCGATCTGTGCGGTCAGTTCATCGAGGCGGGCGCGGAGCTTCGCACGCTGCGCGGCGAGCAGCTCGGGCAGCAGGGCGCGCATTTTTTCCACTTCCTGGTCGATGCGATCGAGACGGTCGCGGATCAGGGTGGCGAGTTGCTCGCCCTCGCGGCGCCGCGCAGAAACAAGTTCCGCCACTGCCTGCTGAAACAACCCGGTGGCCGTCTGCGCGAGCAGCTCCCGATCCGGCGCCACAACACGCACCACACCGGGCATGCGCAGCAGATCGAGGGGCGAAACCGGTGCGTTGTGCGGGAGCAGGGCGGCAATCCGCGCGCAGGCGCCAACATACGCGCTGACGCGATTTTCGTCGATGGCGATCCAGGCGTCTTCGGCGGTCTCGGTCAGGGTGAGCGTGGCGTCGATCTTGCCACGGGGGAGGCGCTCCCGCAGGATGTCGCGCAGCGGCATCTCGAGTTCCCGCAGGGTTTCCGGAAGCCGGAAATGCGGTTCCAGGAAGCGGTGGTTGACCGAGCGCAGCTCCCAGGTCAGGGCGCCGCCCGGAACGGGGCTGCTGGCGCGCGCGAAGGCGGTCATGCTGCTGGGCATGGGCTGGCACTGTAGGCTGCGGATCGAGGCGGCCATCTTAGCAAATGGTCGGGCCGCGCCGGCACTTCCTCTACAATGGCGCTCCTTTCCGCGATGCGGACTCATCAGCCGCGCTCCAACCGAGGATATGCCATGGCCAGACCCAGTGGTCGCCGCCCGGAACAATTGCGTCCGGTGAAAATACAGCGCGAATTCACCAAGCATGCCGAAGGTTCGGTACTGGTGTCGTTTGGCGACACCCGGGTGATCTGCACCGCCAGCGTCGAACCGGGCGTGCCGCGCTTTTTGCGCGGCAAGAACCAGGGCTGGGTAACCGCCGAGTACGGCATGCTGCCCCGCTCGACCAACGAGCGCATGGGGCGCGAGGCGGCGCGTGGCGGTCAGGGCGGTCGTACCCAGGAAATTCAGCGCCTCATCGGACGTTCGTTGCGCGCAGCGATCGATATGAAAAAACTCGGGGAAAACACCATCACCATCGATTGCGATGTGATCCAGGCCGACGGCGGCACGCGCACGGCGGCAATTACCGGCGCCTGCGTCGCCCTGGTGGACGCCATTCGCTACCTCCAGCGTCGCAAGCGCATCGTCGATGACCCGCTGCTGTACATGGTGGCTTCGGTGTCGGTCGGCATGTATCAGGGAGAGGCTGTCCTCGATCTCGACTACGCCGAGGATTCCGCGGCCGAGACCGATCTCAATGTGGTGATGACGGCGCCCGGCGGTTTTGTCGAAGTGCAGGGTACGGCGGAGGCCGCGCCCTTTTCAGGGGCCGACCTCAATGCCATGCTGGCGCTGGCACAACGGGGCATTGCGGATCTGGTTCGCGTCCAGCAGATGGCGCTGGCGCAATGATTCCGCACCAACAATCATTGGCTGAAGATTTGTGCCGAGGCGGCGGCGATGGGCGCCGCCACCACTGCCGCTCACAGATCGAGGATGTCGTAATCGACGATCACGGGGGCGTGGCTGGAAAACGCCTTGGACTTGTAGATTGCTGCGTATTCCACGGCGCGAACCAGATCCCGCGATACCAGCTGGGTATCGGTCCGCCAGCCGTCGCCCTCGCCCAGGGTACCTGACGGCCACCAGCTGAACTCGTCGCCATCGGTGTTGGCGGCGCGGAACGCGTCGGCGTAACCCACCTGCTCCTGGACCTGGCGCCACCACTGCCGGTCTTCGGGCAGGAATCCCGGTGAATTCACGTAGGCGGCGGCATTCTCGATATCCGTTGCCGTCGCCGCGATACCCCAATTGCCGCAGTAGATATAGCGCCGGCGCTTGCGGGTTATCTTCTCCATATGGGCGAGCAGTCCGGTTAAAAACCGGGTTTTGGTTTCCTGTTGAGCAGGTTCCGGACCCTGGGGCACCAGCAGCGAGATCACACTCAGGCTTTCAAAGTCGGCCTGCAGGTAGCGGCCGTCGGTATCGTCGCCACTGAACAGTCCGAACCCGTAGATCAGGGCTTTGGGGACCACGCGGGTGTAGATCGCCACGCCGTCGCGCAGCGGATCGGATGAATCGAGGTAGTAGGCGCTGTATCCTTCAAGCTGGAATTCGGGCCGATCCTCGATCTCCCGGATGCGCGCCCGCAGGTCCTGCAGGCAGATCAGTTCGGCGTCCTGTCCAGCCAGCCACTCGAACAGACCGCGCGCAGCGGCCTGGAAAATGCCGTCGCAGGATATGCTGATAACCCTCATGATCGCCCCTTGTGGTGTTGCCCTGTATCATAACCCGGCGCTTCCGCCGAACGGCACCTATGAACATCGTTGGGCGCGCGCTCCAGGAGTGGTGCATGCTGGCATACCAACGGGATTTCATCGACCTCGCAGTATCGCGCGAGGCACTGCTGTTTGGCGAATTCCGGCTCAAGTCCGGCCGGCTGAGTCCTTATTTTTTCAATGCCGGGCGCTTTTGCGACGGCGCGAGCCTGAACTTGCTGGGGTCGTGTTACGCGAGCGCCGTGGTGACCTCGGGCATAAACTTCGATTTCCTGTTCGGCCCCGCCTACAAAGGTATCCCGCTTGCCGTGGCGACTGCAATGGCCCTGGCGCAGCGTCATGGCCGCGATACCCCCTGGTGCTTCAACCGCAAGGAAGTCAAGGACCACGGCGAGGGCGGGATGCTGGTGGGGGCACCCGCTGCCGGACGCGCGCTCATCGTCGATGATGTCATCACCGCCGGGACCGCGATTCGCGACGCGGCCGTCACGCTCCGGGCTGCCGGCGCCACCTTGGCGGGCGTGGTGCTGGGCCTGGATCGTCGGGAGCGCGGCCGGGGAGCCCGCTCGGCGACCCAGGAAGTGGCACAGGAACTGGACGTGCCGGTGATCAGCATCATCGATATCGATCACATCATCGAATATCTGGATACCGCAGCGCCAGATCGAGTGGCGACACTACGTGATTACCGCAGCACTTACGGGGTTTAACCACTGGCAACCAGGAGAATGAAGCGGTGAACGGGCGACAAATCCGGAAGGCGCGTGCGGCAGCGGGGACACTGCTCGGCCTGTGGCTGCTGGCGGCACTCCCGGTCGATGCGGCCAACCTCTACCGCTACCGCAATGCCCAGGGCGTGCTGGTTATCGACCACACGGTCCCGGCGAATGCAGCCCAGAGCGGCTACGAAATCCTGGCCCCGGACGGCAGGGTTCTGGAAACCGTCGCCCCGGGCGGTGACAAGACTCCTTCGGGAGAGTCCCCCAAGTCCGCACCGGTGCGAACCGAGCACCAGGAAAAAATCGACCGCTATCTGTTGAGCAGCTACAGCACGGTGGCCGATATCGAAGCGGTGAAGGCGCGGCGGCTGCAAGAGGTTGAGCGTGAAATTGGCACCGACAAGGTACGCGTCGAGGAGATTGAACGGCAGCGTATGGCAACCGAGGACAGTGCTGCCGACGCGCAGCGCGGCGGCAAACCGGTGCCCGCCAAGCTCCTCGAAGAACTAAAAGGTCTGAATCGGAAGCTGGAGCTGGCCCGCAAGCGTCTGGCCGAACACAAGCTTCAGCACACCGAGGTCGAGCAACTCTACGCGGAGTACGTCGCGCGTTTCACGGAGCTGAAAGGCGCTCATCCGGCAGCGACTGCCGCGGCGGCGCAAACAGCGCCGGCAGCAGCGCCTGCCACTGCTCCGGCCAATGCGCCGTAGGGCGGCGGGCGAAATCCGAACGCACGAACTGGCGCAGCTTGCCCTCGATCAGGGCCAACACGCATTCCGCCGTCGCCGACGGGGTCGCGCTGGTCCGCAACTGCTCCCGCAGTTCGCCTTCGCGCAGGATCTGCCGAAACTGGGTTTCCAGACGGTCGTGCAACTGACCGACGCGGTCGCGCAGCCGCGCGGTCTCGCCGGTCAGGGCATCGCCGGTCAGCAGCGGAGCGATGCCGGGGTTGCGTTCCGCGAACACCAGCACCAATGACGCGATCTGATGCAGGCGGTCCGTTGCCCCCGGCACCTCGTCGAGGATTATCCGGATGCGCGTGAACAGGGTGTCCTCGGTAAATTCGAGGAGACCTTCGAGCATCCTGGCCTTGCTGGGAAAATGCCGGTACAGGGCCGCTTCGGAAACCCCAAGTTCCCGCGCCAGCGCGGCCGTGGTGATTTTTCCGCCCGGCGTCGCGTGCAACATGTTGGCCAGGGCTTCGAGAATTTCCTGGCGGCGGCCGGAGTTGTGATTCACCCGGGTCATGCGGTTGTGGCAGGGACGCTGGTGATCAGCGTGCCGACGCCGATGTCGGTAAAAATCTCGAGCAGCACGGCGTGCTCTACCCGGCCGTCGACGATGTGCGCACTGGTCACGGAGTTGGCGACCGCCGCCAGGGCGCAGCGAATCTTCGGCAGCATGCCGCCGTAAATCACGCCCGTGTCGATCAGACCCTCCACTTCACTGGGCGACAGCCCGGTCAGCACCTTGCCTTCGGCGTCGAGGAGGCCAGGCACATTGGTGAGCAGCATGAGTTTTTCCGCGCCCATCACTTCCGCCAGCTTGCCGGCGACCAGGTCCGCGTTGATATTGTAGGATGCGCCGCCAGGCCCGGCGCCGATGGGCGCGATCACCGGGATAAAGCCGCCCCGGGTGAGCATGTCGATGACATCGGTGTTGATCGCCGACACTTCGCCGACATGGCCGATGTCGATGATCTCGGGGGCTTCCATATCGGGGGTCTTGCGGGTCACTACCAGCTTGGTGGCCTGAATCAGTCCACCGTCCTTGCCGGTGATGCCCACCGCACGCCCGCCGGCATCATTGATAAGACCCACGATTTCCTTGTTCACTGCGGCACCCAGCACCATCTCCACCACGTCCATGGTTTTGCTGTCGGTGACCCGCATGCCATCCACGAAACTGGACTCGATCCCGAGCTGTCCCAGCAGCTTGCCGATCTGGGGGCCGCCACCGTGCACCACCACCGGATTGATGCCGACCAGCCGCATCAGCACGATGTCGCGGGCGAAGCTGCGCTTGAGATTTTCGTCCACCATGGCGTTGCCGCCGAATTTGACGACCACCGTTTTGCCGGTGAATTTCTGAATATAGGGCAGGGCTTCGGTGAGGACCCGGGCGATGTCCCCGGCGCGGTCGCCGGTCAAAGGGACACGCTTCTGTTCGCGAGACTTCTCGCGCGGCTTCCCTTCACTGAACTTCCCTTCACTGGACTTCCCTTCACTGGACTTTCCTTCACTGGATATGGGCATATCGAAACCACCGGTGGTCTGTGGGTAGGGGTCAGAATTTATCGGCGAGCTCGGGGGCGACCGCTTCGAGCAGGATGCGGAACCTCTGCTGGATGATTTCCAGTTGCTCTGTATCATCCGCTTCGAAACGCATCGAGACGACGGATTCGGTGTTGGAGGCCCGGATCAGTCCCCAGCCGGTGGCGAATTCAACCCGCAGCCCATCCATCGCATGGATTTTAGCATCATCAAAAACGGCAGCAGCCTGGACGCGTTCGATCAGGGCGAACTTGTCCGTTTCGCTCACCGGAAGGCGAATTTCCGCGGTCGCGACGGAGGTTTCGAAAGCGGCGAGCACGCTGTCCAGGCTCTGCTCGCGGAGACTCAGTATCTCGATCAGACGCGCCGCGGCATAGAGTGCATCGTCGAATCCAAACCAGCGATCGCCAAAAAAGATATGACCGCTGAATTCCCCGCCGAGGGGCGCTTTCAGCTCGGCGACTTTCGCGCGGATATGGGAGTGGCCGGTGCGGTACATGACGGCCCGTCCGCCGTAACCGTTGACCAGGTTGGTCAGCCGGCGTGTCGATTTGACATCAAAGACCACATCGGCGCCGGGGTGGCGGGTCAGAATGTCCCGCGCGAAGATCATCAGCAATTCGTCCGGCCAGACGATGCGGCCGCTGCCGCTCACCGCCACCAGGCGATCGCCATCGCCATCGAGGGCAACGCCCAGGTCCGCTCCGGTGCCGGCGACCACCTTGCGCAAGTCCTCCAGATTGGCCGGACGGGTAGGGTCGGGCGGGTGCTGCGGAAAGGTCCCGTCGATGTCGCAGTAGAGCGGGATGGGATTGCAGCCCAGCGCCTCCAGCAGGCGCGGCGCGATGTCGCCGGCGACCCCGTTACCGCAATCGATCACCACGGACAGCGGAGTCCGCGTCTTGATATCGCTGAGCACCGCGTTGATGTAGTCATCGCGCACGTCGGCTGACACATGAATCCCCGTCCCTTCGCACCAGTCGCGCGCCAGCATGCTTTTACGCAGTTCCTGCAATGCCTCGCCCTGCAGCACATCTTGGCCGAGCATGATCTTGAAGCCGTTGTCGCCGGCGGGATTGTGACTCGCCGTCACCATGATCGCCGCATCGATGGACTGGAGGCGCGCGGCGGCGAAGTACAACACCGGCGTGGGCACCATGCCCACGTCAACGACCTCGCAGCCGGTGGCGAGCAGACCGTCGATCAGGGCAGCGCGGAGCGTGGGGCTGCTGATGCGACCGTCGCGGCCCACCGCGACGCGGCGGCCAGCGCGATCCCGCACCCGGCTGCCCAGGGTTTTGCCCAGGACATTCGCGAAGGCGGGGGAAATATGGTCCCCGCTCGCGCCGCGAATGTCGTAATCGCGAAAGACAACTGCCGCGAAGGCCTCGGGTTCCGTGGCCGGGACGCCCGCAGCTTCGACGGCAGCGGTGCTGGCCACCTGGGGCTTGGTTCCCGGCTGCGGCGCAGGCGGCGAATCCTGCGCGGACGGCGGTGGCGCAGCGGGATCCAATTCCCGCGCAGTGATGACGGCCGCACGGCGCACCCCGGATGGCACGGTGGCAGGATCCGGTGGTGGCGTGCGGGCCACGCCGCGCAGCAGTAAGCGCCCGCAGACGACCAACGCGGCGCTGGCGACCAACCAGGGGATGACCATGACCGCAAACGCCAGCCCGGGAACTGCGTGCTCCGCCGCTGCGCTGTCCGATAACCGGACCGATACCTGCCAGCCGGGAATATGGGGGACCGGAGCCACGACCGGAGGCTGGGTGCCGGAACCCAGGGTCATGATGGCCTGTGGTGCAACGCCTGGGGACTGCTGGGCGAGCGTCAACTGGCTGCGCGACCGATCGAACACGATCGCGTGCGCAAGCGCCGTCATGGGGAGCACGACCAGGAGGGCACCGCGTGGCTGCCCGGCGTCGGGGATCTGCGCGGCCAGGATGAGCTGCCACTGGGTGGCGTCCGGCTTCAGGGCGGTAATCGCAAACGCGGTGCCCGAGAGCGCGTTCCGTACCAACTGCTGGGCGACGAAGGCGGTGGCCGGTAGGGACTCGGCCCTGGCCGTCGCGATCACCTCAATGGCATCGGGAAATTCAGCAGCCAACTGCAACCTGGCGGTATTGGTGCCGGCGGCCGCCAGCACCGCGCGCGTACTGTCCCGGGCGGCGACCGTGGACAGTGTGATGCGCCAGCGCGCGACCGCATCGGCAACAGCCGCCGCGGCGGCGTCGGCGGTGGCATGGGCGGTGCGCGCGGCGGCCGCCGCCTGGGGTTTGGTCACCAGGACATCGCAGAGCCAATTGCCGACCGGCAACGGCGCGGCGAGCAACACCACCACAGCCAGCAGAAAACCCGGGCGTTTGAGCAGGCTGACCAGGCTCGGGATGACACCGGTCAAACCAGAATCTCCCGTTCGGGTGCCGGGTTGCCGGTGCCGCCGGTGCGCATCAGGGTAGCGATATGGTCGATCAACAGGCGCGCCAGGGGAGATTTGTTCATCCGCGGCGGGCGCAGGGTTTCGAGCGCGGAAATCAGCAGCACCTGATTGTCGTCGCTGCCGAAACCGATCGCCGTATCCGACACATCGTTGGCGATCACCAGATCAAGTCCTTTGCGCTGAAGTTTGGAGCGCGCATTGTCGAGGAGATTTTCCGTCTCCGCGGCGAACCCGACCACAAAGGGGCGCTCGGGCAGCATCGCCACCGTGGCGACGATATCCGGATTGGGTTCGAGTTCGATGGTCAGGGTTTCCCGGGATTTCTTGATTTTCTGGCGGGCAACCGTGCGGGGCCGGTAATCCGCGACGGCGGCGGCGGCGATGAACAGATCGGCATCGGCAACTTCGGCCAGGCTGGCGGCGAGCATCTCGGCGGCACTGGTGACCTTGACGCAGCGGACCCGGGCCGGAACCGCCAGCGCCACCGGACCGCTGATGAGCACCGTATCGGCGCCCGCCTCGCGGGCCGCTTCGGCGAGGGCGTAACCCATCTTGCCGGAGCTGTGATTGGACAGATAGCGCACCGGGTCGATGGCCTCCTGCGTGGGTCCCGCGGTGATCACCACCTTGCGGCCCTCCAGGGTTCCGGTCGCGAAGAGTTCCGCGACGCCCAGCGCCAGTACTTCAGGCTCCTCCATGCGCCCCGCGCCGACGTCCCCGCAGGCCTGATAGCCCACCGCAGGCCCGAACACGTGGATGCCGCGTTCGCGCAGGGTGCGCACATTGGCACTGGTCGCGGGTTTCGCCCACATGGCCTGATTCATCGCCGGCGCCACCGCCACCGGCCCGATGCTGGCGAGACAGAGCGTGGCCAGCAGATCGCCACCCTCACCCTGCGCCAAACGGGCGATGAAATCCGCGCTCGCCGGCGCCACCAGAATGACGTCCGCCCAGCGGGCAAGGGCGATATGGCCCATCGCCGCCTCGGCGGCGGGATCGAGCAGATCCAGATGGACGGGATGGCCGGACAGTGCCTGGAAGGTAAGCGGCGTGACGAACTCGGTGGCGGCGGCGGTCATCACCACCCGCACTTCCGCGCCGGCGGTCTGCAGTCGGCGCAGCAGTTCGGCACTTTTGTAGGCCGCAATGCCGCCGGTGACGCCCAGTACCACCCGTTTGTTGGCGAGAGTCCCCATGCCGTCCCTTTATAGCTGGTGAATGCGTAAGATAGCGCCGAGCAGGGATTTTACCGGACATGGAGGTCAGGATGGCGATTCGACATTGGCCGGCGGGCGAACGGCCACGGGAAAAGCTTCTGGAGCGCGGGGCGCGGGCGCTGTCCGATGCCGAATTGCTCGCCATTTTTCTGCGCACCGGGCACGCGGGCAAGAGTGCCGTGGATCTGGCGCGGGAGCTCCTCGGCCAGTTCGGCGGTCTGGCCGCGCTGCTCGCGGCGGACCAACAGGGTTTCTGCGCCGGCAAGGGGCTTGGTCCCGCCAAGTATGTGCAGTTGCAGGCCGTGCTCGAACTGGCGCGCCGCTACTTCAGCGCCCAACTGGAGCGCGGCGACGCCTTTACGGCACCCGCGGACGCCGCCCAGTATTTGCAGGCGCATTTGAGCGGACATTCGCGCGAAATCTTCGTCGCCCTGTTTCTCGACACCCGACATCGCCTCATCGCCACCGAGGATCTGTTTCAGGGCACCATCGACGGCGCCAGTGTCCATCCGCGCGAGGTGGTGCGCCGCGCCCTCTTCCACAATGCGGCGGCAGTGATTGTGGGTCACAATCATCCCTCCGGCGTGGCGGAGCCAAGCGCCGATGACCGCCGCATCACCGCCCGGCTGCGGGAAGCGCTGGCGCTGGTCGATGTGCGCCTGCTCGACCACTTCGTGGTGGGCGCGGGACAGGTGGTTTCGCTCGCCGAGCGAGGCGTGCTGTGAAGATTCCCGGTTTGCTTTAGCCCCCCCGCTTTGGTATAAAGCGCGCCTTCTCGCGCGGGCGGCGTTACAGCGCCGATTTCAGAGGCGGTTATGTCAAGAGTGTGTCAGGTCACGGGCAAGCGCCCGATGGTGGGAAATAATGTTTCCCACGCCAAGAACAGAACGCGACGCCGGTTCGAGCCGAATCTGCACACCCACAGATTCTGGGTCGAGTCCCAACGGCGCTTTGTGAAGCTCCGTGTATCCACCAAGGGATTGCGGATCATCGACCGACTGGGTATCGAGCAGGTGCTTGCGGACCTCCGTGCCAGCGGCAACAAGGTCTAGGAGGCAGCATGGCCAAATCGAATCGCGACCTGATCAAGCTGGTGTCCACCGCGGGCACCGGGCACTACTACACCACGAGCAAGAACAAGCGCACCAAGCCCGAAAAGATCGAAATGAAGAAATACGATCCGGTCGTGCGCCAGCATGTGATCTACAAGGAAGCCAAGATCAAGTAAACGCCCGCTGGCATGGGTCGCAAGCAAAGCCCGGTAGCGCCGGGCTTTTTTGTGTCCCGGCGCTTTTTGCGTCCCAGCGCTGAGGTCTTGGTGAAACGTTGCCGACCACCTGATCCAACCTCGTCAACAGCACCGATGCGAGGCCAGTCCACTGCCTGAGCTTCCGGAAGTCGAAACCACCCTGCGCGGCATCCTGCCTCATCTGGAGGGGCGCCGCGTTGCGGCCTTGCGGGTGCGCCAGCCGGCGCTGCGCTGGCCGGTACCTCCGCAGCTGCCGGCCCTGCTGCCCGGTCAGTACATCCATGGCGGACAACGGCGTGGGAAATACCTGTTGCTTGCCCTCGACGGCGGCCACCTGCTGCTGCATCTGGGCATGTCCGGCAGCTTGCGCATGGTCGCGCCCGAACTCGCCGCAGGCCCCCACGATCACCTCGATCTGCTGCTCGATGATGGCGGCGTGTTGCGCTTTACCGACCCGCGCCGTTTCGGGGCGGTGCTGTGGTTGACCGGCGATCCGTTTGCGCATCCGCTGTTGCGCGATCTCGGGCCGGAACCTCAGAGCGAAAATTTCGACACCGACTATCTTTACAGCCTCTCGCGCGGGCGCCGGGTTCCGGTAAAGAGCTTCCTGATGGACAGTCGGGTCGTGGTCGGCATCGGCAATATCTACGCCAATGAAATCCTGTTCCTGAGTGGCGTTCATCCCCTGCGCGCGGCGGGCCGCATTGGGCGGTCGCGCTATGAAGCCGTCGTGGCGATGACCAGGTCGGTGCTGGGCGCCGCGATCCGCCAGGGTGGCACCACGCTGCGGAATTTTGTCGGCGGCGATGGCAAGCCCGGGTATTTTCGCCAACAGTTGCAGGTCTACGGTCGCGCCGGCGAACCGTGCAAAAAATGCGGGAGCCTGCTGCGGGAAGTGCGACTCGGCCAGCGCACCACTGTCTACTGCATCAGCTGTCAGCGCTGAGCTCCGGTCAGACGAAGCGCATTTTCAGGGCGGCCGCCACCACCGGGGGGACGAAGGGTGTGATGTCGCCGCGCAGGGAAGCGATTTCGCGCACCAGCGACGACGAAATGTAGGAGAGTCTTTCGGATGGCGTGAGGAACACGCTCTCCACGTCCGGCGCCAGCGCCCGGTTCATGTTCGCGAGCTGGAATTCGTATTCAAAATCCGACACGGCGCGCAGCCCGCGAATCACCGCGCAGGCGCCGCAGTCGCGCACGAAATTCACCAGCAGGTAGTCGAACCCGCGCACCTCGACGTTCTTCACATGAGCCAGCGCGGCATTGGCGAGATCGATGCGCTCATGCAATGAAAACAGCGGGCCCTTGCGCTCGCTGCTGGCGATGGCGAGCACCACCCGATCGAACATGCGACAGGCGCGCTCCACCAGATCCACATGGCCATTGGTGATGGGATCGAAAGTGCCCGGATAGACGACGATTTTCATGGCGGACTCCGCGCGAGGTGGCGCATGGTAAACAATTTACCCAAGCCCCTCAAATCGCGCGAGGAGCGCGCCGAAACAGTCGGCAACAGACGTCTCCCGCGCATTTTTCCCGGTGTAACTGCCAGTTCGGCGGCAATTCGGGAATGGCCTGTCCGCGTGCGGTTTCGAGATAAATCCACGCCGGCGTCGCCAGCATCCCGGAGGCTTCGAGAGCGGGGATCGCGCGGCTGAGCAACTCGCCGGCAAAAGGTGGATCGAGAAAAATGATGTCGTAGGTGCCAGCCGGCGGCGAAGGTCGCGCCAGCCAGGCCAAAGCATCGGTGTTGACTACCTCCACCCGATCGGCTTCCAGTCGCGCGCAGTTATTGCGCAGTGCCTGCGTCACCACGGGATTGGACTCGATCAGGCTGACCAATGCTGCGTCCCTGGAAGCCGCTTCCAGCCCCAATGCGCCGGAACCGGCAAACAGATCCAGGCAGCGGGCGCCCGCCAGCAGCGGCTGCAGCCAGTTGAACAGGGTCTCACGCAGGCGGTCGCCCGTGGGGCGCAGTCCCGGCTGCGCGGGGAACACGAGTTTCCGGCCGCGCCAGCGCCCGGCGATGATGCGCACCACGCCGGTATTCACGCCGGTATTCACGCCGGTATTGTTGTGGGAAGGGCCGCCCGATCTGCCGCCCGATCCGCCACGAGAGCGCGGCACGCGCATACTCCGGTGTCTGTGGGGAATGGTAGGATACACGGCCCCCATTCCAGCCGCCCAAACTCATGAAAAGTGACGAAACCGCAGTGCCAAAATCGTCGGATCGGGGCGGTCTGTTTGGGTTGTTTCGCCGCCGCAAGGCGCACGAGGAAGCTTCAGTCCCGCCGTCGGCGGCGCCGGCATCGGCTCCGCAGCCGAACATTGCGGACCCGACTGCTGTGGCAGTCGAGACCGGATTGGCGGCGCCTGCGGTGGTGATCGAAAAACCCGCGCCAGCCACAGCACCCGCACCGGTCGAGGAACCCGCGCGGCGCGGGCTGTTCCGGCGCGCCCTGGCCCGCACCGGCGCGGGGCTGGGCAATCTGCTGCTCGGCCGCAAGGCCATCGACGCCGAGCTCTACGAAGAGCTTGAAACCAGCCTGCTGATGGCCGACATGGGCGTCGAAACGGCCAGCGCCGTGATCGCCGAACTCACCGCGCGGGTCAAGCGGCGCAATCTGGGCGATGCCCAGGCGCTGCGGGGCGAACTGCGGACGCTGCTCCTGGAGCTGCTCGAACCCTGTCAGCGACCCCTGGTTATCGATCGCCAGAAACCCTTTGTGATGCTGGTGGTGGGTGTCAACGGCGTCGGCAAGACCACCACGATCGGCAAGCTGGCGCACCGCCTGCAATCCGAGGGTCGCACGCTGATGCTCGCCGCCGGCGACACCTTCCGCGCGGCTGCGGTGGAGCAGTTGCAGGCCTGGGGCGAGCGCAATCGTGTGCCCGTGGTCTCCCAGGGCACGGGCGCTGACAGCGCCTCCGTTATTTTCGACGCCATCCAGTCGGCCCAGGCGCGGCAGCTGGATGTGGTGATCGCCGATACCGCCGGGCGTCTGCACACCAAAGACAACCTCATGGCGGAGTTGACCAAGGTGCGCCGGGTGATGGCGAAGCTCGACCCCGACGCGCCCCACGAAACCCTGCTGGTGCTGGACGCCGGCACCGGACAGAACGCGGTGGTCCAGATGCGCCAGTTCAGCGCCGCCGTCGCGGTAACCGGAATCGCGCTCACCAAGCTGGATGGCACCGCCAAGGGCGGGGTAATTTTTGCGCTGTGCCGGGAGTTCGGCGTGCCCATTCGCTATGTGGGTCTGGGCGAAGGTATCGACGACCTGCAACCGTTCGATGCCGAACTCTTTGTCGACGCCCTGTTGGCAACTGGGGATAACGCCGGCTAGATGATCCAGTTCGATCAGGTCTGTAAACGCTATCCCGGCGGCCACGACGCCCTGAACGGGGTGAGTTTCACGCTGGGCGCCGGTGAATTTGCGTTCCTCACCGGCCATTCCGGCGCCGGCAAAAGCTCATTGCTGCGCCTGATCATGCTGCTGGAGCAACCGACCCAGGGCCAGATACTGATCAACGGCCGCAACCTGGGACGTCTGCACCGGAGCCAGATTCCCCATTACCGCCGCAATATCGGGGTGGTGTTTCAGAACCACCATCTGCTGCTCGATCGCAGCATTCATGACAATGTCGCCCTGCCCCTGCGAGTGTCCGGCTACCGTGCGAGCGACATCGCGCGGCGGGTACGCGCCGCACTCGACAAGGTGGGCTTGCTGGATCGGGAGCACCGCAAGCCGCTCGAGTTGTCGAGCGGGGAACAGCAGCGGGTGGGCATCGCGCGTGCCGTGGTGCATACGCCCCGCATCCTGTTGGCCGACGAGCCCACCGGCAACCTCGACCCTGAACTGTCCATGGAAATCATGAAATTGTTTCGCGATTTCAGCGACATCGGTGTGACCGTGCTGATTGCAACCCACGCTGTCGGCCTCATCGAGGCGATGGGGCGGCGGCAGTTGCAACTCAGGAGCGGCCGCCTGGTCGCCGGGAGTGACGCTGATGCAGCGGACTGACCGGAGTCCGGCGCGGGCCACGCGTCCGGCGCCCCAAAGCAGGATCCGAACCCCGCAGCCCGGCGCCAGTGCGCGCCGCTTGGGTCTTCGCGATCGGTTCATGGCCGGCGTGCGTCACCACCGCGAGACGGCGGCGCAGAGCTTTATCCGGCTCGCGGCGGCGCCGGTGCAAAGCCTGATGACGGTGTTGGTCATCGCGATTGCGCTGGCGCTCCCGACCGGCCTCTATCTGGTGGTGGCGAGTTTGCAACAGCTGGCCGGGGGGCTGGATGCGGGCAGCCGCCTCACCCTGTATCTGCACCAGGATACAACTCCGCAGACCATCGATGAGCTGCTCGCGCACCTGCGGGGACACCCGGGCGTGAGCGCGGTACAGTTCATTTCCCCGGAACAGGGGCTGGCCGAATTCAAGGCGAGCTCGGGCTTTGGCGATGCCCTGACTCTGCTGGACCACAACCCCCTGCCGCCCGTCGTGGTGGTGACGGCGCGGGATCAACCGACCGCCGCTGCGCTGACCGCGCTCGCGGATGAACTCGCGAAGTTGGCACCGGTGGACGAGGTGCAAGTCGATACCCAGTGGGTCGCGCGGGCAAATGCCATTGCCGATATCGGCCGGCAAGCCGCCCTGGCCCTCGCGGCCGTACTCGCGCTGGGGGTGTTGTTGATCGTGGGCAATACGATCCGGCTGGCCATCGAAAACCGCCGGGAGGAGATTCTGGTGGTCAAGCTGGTCGGTGGCACCGATGCCTTCGCACGCCGACCGTTTCTGTATATGGGGTTCTGGTACGGCCTCGGCGGCGGGATCCTGTCCTGGGTCATGGTCGCTGCCGGTCGCTGGTGGCTGCATTACCCCGTCGACCGGCTGGCCGCTCTGTACCAGAGCCACTGGAGCCTGGCACGGCTGGGGCTGGTGGAACTGTTCGCACTGGCGGTCGCCGCCGGTGCGCTCGGTGCCCTGGGTGCCCGGCTTGCCGCGGGCCGCCAGATGATCGCAATAGAGCCTTGATTTATAAGGATAAAAAAACAGCCTTGAACTTTCATTGGCCATTGCCGTCCAATTTGCCGGTGTTAGAATACCTCCCCCCTGAGTTCGCGAGGCCGTCATGGGTAAAAGTCTGCAAGTTGTGAATCCGCTGATCCCGGGCGGCAATATCGCCGCCTATGTGAACAGCGTGAGCGCAATTTCGGTGCTGTCCGCGGAGCAGGAGCGCGAACTGGCCGAGCGCCTGTATCACCACAACGATCTGGATGCCGCCCGCGATCTGGTGCTGTCGCACTTGCGGTTCGTGGTGCATATCGCGCGCTCCTATGCCGGCTACGGCCTGCCGCTGGCGGATATCATCCAGGAAGGCAACGTCGGCCTGATGAAGGCGGTCAAGCGTTTCGACCCCAGCAAGGGCGTACGCCTGATCTCCTTTGCGGTGCACTGGATCAAGGCCGAGATTCACGAATATGTCCTGCGCAACTGGCGCATCGTCAAGGTCGCCACCACCAAGGCGCAGCGCAAGCTGTTCTTCAACCTGCGCGGCAGCAAGAAGCGTCTGGGCTGGCTCAACAACGAAGAAGCGGCGGCGGTAGCGGCCGACCTCGGCGTCGAGATCAAGCAGGTGCGCGAGATGGAGCAGCGGCTGTCCGCGCGCGACGCGGCGTTTGACCTGTCGGTCGACGAGGACGAAGACTCCGCCTATCTGGTTCCGGCTCAATACCTCGAGGATCACAGCGGCGACCCGGCGCGGCAGCTCGAACAGTCTGACTGGGAAGAGGTTCACTACGGTCGCCTGAATGCCGCGGTAGCGGGACTGGACGAACGCAGTCGCGACATCATCCAGCAGCGCTGGTTGAGCGACGAAAAAGTCACGCTGCATGACCTTGCGGCCAAATATGCAGTTTCCGCCGAGCGGATTCGGCAGCTTGAGCAGAGCGCGATGAAAAAAGTGCGCGGACTGATCGAACCCCAAACCTGATGCCGCCGCGCGATCAGAGCGAAAAAGCCGCGCTGGGCGCGGCTTTTTCATTTTCGGCCCGCGTCCGTTTATTTCCGATCCACACCTGTTCGGCTTCGATCCGTGTCTGCGGGAGATCATCGTGAATCCAGGGATATTTTTTACCGCGGCAGCCAGCGGCTTTTTAACGGTGTTACTGGGAGCCTTCGGTGCCCACGCCCTGAAGAATTCCCTGACGCCCGCGGAACTCTCGATCTGGCAGACAGCCATTCACTATCAAATGTTTCACACCTCGGCGTTGCTGGTGCTGGGTCTGATGCCCGCCGCGCGCCGCACGCGAACGCTGCATCTGGCGGGCTGGTGCCTGGGAGCCGGTATTCTCCTGTTTTCCGGCAGTCTGTATCTGCTGACGCTCACCGGACGGGCCTGGCTTGGCGCCATCACCCCGCTCGGCGGCCTGCTCTTCCTCGTGGGCTGGGGCGCGCTGGCCTGCCATGCCGGTCGCTGCTGGCGGGAGGCGCGGCCATGAGCGGCAACGACGTATCCAGCATTCTCCCCGAGCGCCGGGCACGGGCGATCCGCAGCTACGTGGTGCGCGCCGGCCGCATGACGGACGCGCAGCGCCGCGGCCTGGACGAAGACTGGCCGAACTGCCGGCTGCGGCTCGCGGATGGCCGGGTGAACTGGCCTGACGTATTCGGACGGCATGGCCCCGTGGTACTGGAGATCGGCTTCGGCATGGGCGACTCCCTGCTCGCCATGGCGGAAGCCGACCCAAATACCGATTTTGTCGGCGTCGAGGTGCATCCGCCCGGCGCCGGACGCCTGGCCCACGGCGCGGCGCAACGTGCGCTGAAAAACCTGCGCATCTATCTGGCCGACGCCGAGGATGTGCTGGACGAATGCATTCCCGACGGGAGTCTGGCGCGGATTCAGATCTATTTTCCCGATCCCTGGCCCAAGAAAAAGCACCACAAGCGGCGTTTGGTGCAGCCATCCCTGGTGCGTCGGCTGTGCGCCAAGCTCGCGCCCGGGGGCTTGCTGCATCTGGCCACCGACTGGGAGCCGTACGCGGAACACATGCTCGAGGTGCTCGGCGCCGACCCGGGCTTGGTGAATCTCGGCACGCCCTTTGTGGAACGCCCGGCGTTTCGCCCGGCCACCAAATTCGAACGCCGTGGTGAACGCCTCGGCCATCGGGTGCTGGACCTGTTGTTTCGCCGCAGCGATTGACCGGCGATGGGCGGAGCGTTGGCAGACGAATTCTGGGAATTTTCCGTCGCGTCGTATTCCCGACCCGGTGTTGCCGAATACTGTCTGCGACTCCAGGACGACGCCGGCGCCAACATCAACGTACTGTTGTTCTGCTGCTGGACCGGCCGGCGCGGCATTGCGCTGGACGCTCAGGGCCTGGCGGCGGCAGCGGCAACAATCGAAGACTGGCAAGTCAGCGTGCTGCAGCCACTGCGCGCACGGCGGCGCTCGGTGGGCATTGCCGCGCCCGAAAAACAGCGCCTGCTGGCGGAGGAACTGACCGCAGAACGGCATGAACAGGCGCTGCTGGTGCGATGGCTGGAGGATTGCGGGTTGGCTCGCCCGGGTTCGGCACGAGACGGGGACACTTGCGCGCGGGGGAATCTGACCCGCTACTGCGCAACGTTGGGCGTGGTGCTCGAACGCGACAGCCCACTGCTCATCCACGGCGGTCTGTAGCAGGCCATTGGAAAGCACGGCGAGTCAGTCAGATCTGAAGCGCACTGCGCCCGAAGTATTTCAAGCAGATAGGCGAAGAAGCCAGCACTGCGCCTGCCACAACCGCCTGTCACAACCGTTCCCTGACAAGCAGCCAGCACGGTAGAGCCGGAGTCAAACACAGCACCCCCGGGCTCAATCTGAAATGAAATGAAAAATAACGCCTATTGCAAGCGATGAATTGTCGGTGTTAGCCTCTGGATCAGGCGAGTGTTTCTCCATTCATAATTAATCAACCTCGCCATTGTTCGTTTGGTAGACAGTCGTTCGGTAGACAGTCGTTCGGTAGACAGTCGTTCGGTAGACAGTCGTTCGGTAGACAGTCGTTCAGTAGATATGCAATTCAGCTGAAGCGCCGCTCTATATCTTCCCACGGCGCAAGGGCGCTGGCTGAAAGCACTATCGATGTGCGCTGCCACTGCGGTCAGCGCGCACGCTCATAACAACTACAATAAGGGGAGGTGTGCTTTGTATCAGTCCATACCGTTATCAACGCGGGCATCCCGGTGGCGTTCGGTTTCGCGATGCAGGCTGGAGCCTGTTTCTCGTTCCGCGACAGCGCTGGTCAAGGCAACAGTCTGCTTTGCAATCCTGGTCGCCGGACAGGCAATGGCGATCACTTTCAAGAACGACGACGTCGAAGCCTTTATCGACACCACGTTCACCGCCAGCATGGCGATGCGCACGCAGAATGCCGACAAGCGCTCGTTCATTCCCGGCGTTTCCGCACCCTACTCCGGAGACCAGAAAGTCTTTCCGGACCGGTGGGATATCTACAGCTCGCCGCTGTCGCTGCTGTCGGATATGGGACTGAAGAAGGACAACTACGGTTTCTTCACCCGCATGTCCTATACCTATGACTACACAGTCATGAATCAGGATTGCGACAACTGCTTCCGGCCGACGCCGGTCGGATCGCTCGACGGCATTTCCGGAGCAACTCAAAACCTGGTGGGAAACAAATTTCGGATACTCGATCTGTTCGCGTACGGAAGCTGGAATCCGGGCGGACACCTGCTGAATGTCCGCGTGGGCAAGCAGGTGGTCAACTGGGGCGAAAGCGACATTCTCGGCGGCGGTATCAGCCAGATGCAGAACCCGGTGGATTTCGGCAAGACGACCACACCGGGCACGGAGATCAAGGAAACCCTGATGCCCCAGGAAATGATCTATGGGCAGTACGGAATCACCGATAACGTCACGATGGAAGCCTACTACGTGTGGAACTGGCGCCGGTCCGAATTTTTTGGCGTCGGCACTTTCTTCAGCCCGCTCGATCTGTACGGCAAGGGTTACAAGCCCGATCTGCTCATTCCGGGTATCCCCTATACCGGCACCGACCGGCCCGACAAGGGCGGCCAGTGGGGTATTGCCCTGCACACCATCATCGAATCGATGAACGACGCGGATCTGGGTTTCTACTGGGTGCGCTCCCACGCCTTCATGCCGGCGCCCACCGTGGATGAGAGCCATCACGTGCCGGACCCCTATAGTCCGATTGGGGTGACGTTCGGCGGCTATCGCTGGAAATTCGCCCAGGATCTGGACGCCTACGCCGTTTCACTCAATGGTGTGCTGCCGGGCAGCCTGGGACTCGCCTTTCAGACGGAAGTGAACTACCGGCCGGACTTCTTCGACGTCAGACAATGTGGAAACCTGTTTGGCCTGGGCGGCATCCAAACAGCGTTGGGCATGCTTCCGCCCGGACTGGCGGGACCCGATGGCAATATCGTCGGATGCGGAACCGAGAACAACGGTATGTGGACCTACCTCGGAACCCTGACCTATTCCAACGCCACCACATTGCTGGGCGCCAATACCCTGAGCCTGGTCCTGGACGTCAATGCCCAATGGATCGACGACCTCAAGGGCAACGACCCCACGGACTTCGTACACCATGGCAGTGGTCCGGCATTTTCCGGACACTTCAAGGGAGCGGATGGTCTCGATCAGCCAGTCACCCCGTTCTCCTGGGGTTACGCACTGGTGGCGCAGCTTGAATACAACAATGTCTTTGCCAGCCTGGACATGAAACCGGCGGTGGTCTGGATCCAGGGCGTGGACGGGTATCAACCCCAGGCAGCCGGCATTGGCGGTGCACTGCAGAAGGGCCAGCAGATTCTTCGGACCAGTGTCGAATTCAGCTATCTGTCCAGCACTTCTCTGGAGTTTGCCTATTCGCTATGGCTCGGCGACAACGCGGCGGGCGCCTATCACGATCGAGACAACCTATCCATGGCATTCAAATACCATTTTTGAGGATTACTGGAATGATTGACATGCAACACTACAACCACAACAAGGCGCGTCGGTCTGGAAACGCCATCTCGGTAGCATCAAGCGTTGTACTCCTGGCGGCCTCCTTAAGCGCAATGGCCGAGCCACTGACGAGTGCGGAAATCGCCAAGCTGGGCTTCTCCGGAACCGAATTGACGCCAATGGGTGCGATTCGTGCCGGGAACGCGGAGGGCACCATCCCGGAGTGGAAATATGAGCCGGTTCCGGTACCGAAAGAATTCAAGCCGGGGGACCATCATCAGAATCCATTTCCGGAAGACAAAATTCTGTTCACGATAACGAAAGAAAATTACCAGAAGTACGCTGACAAGCTGACTCCGGGCCAGATCAAGCTGTTCGAAGTTATTCCCGGATACAAAATGAATATCTATCCCTCGCGCAGAAGCGCGGTATACGAAGAGCACTTTTATAAAGCGACTATGGAGAACGCAAAAACCGCTGAGATAACCGTCGTCGGAAATCAAATCGGTTTCAAGAATGCCGTCATTTCCTGGCCGTTTCCGATTCCAAAGACCGGCGAGGAAGCCATCGTCGATGCACTGGCGCGACCGCTACCATCATGGATGAACTTCTGGGATGACACCGCCGCCACCACGGCGAACGGCGGTTACGAAGTAAACAAGCTATCGGTACAGATACACTGGAAATACTCGGATCCCAGCAACAACATCGCGACCTTCGATCCCAGCGCGGCCGGAAGCGGTTACGGGTACTTCCAGACCATTACCGCGCCCGTCAAGCAGGCGGGCCAGGTGCTGCTGGCCCACGACCCTATCATCTACACCCATAATCTGCGTCAGGCCTGGCAATACAATCCGGGCCAACGGCGGGTGAAACGGGCTCCCGAAATCAACTACGCCTATCCGTTTCCCGGCAGCAGCGGCCTGATGACCGTGGATTCCGGGTACGGCTACAACGGCCCGAACGACAGATTCGTGTGGAAACTCGAAGGCCGTGTGGAAAAATACGTTCCGTACAATTCGTACAAACTCAACAGTGGCGACATCAAGGTCTCGGACATAATCACCAAGGAAGGCCGGCTCAATCAGGATCTACCGCGGTATGAACTGCACCGGGTATGGAAACTCACCGGCACCTTGCGTGAAGGCACCAGCCACATCTACGGTTATCGCGAACTTTTTCTCGATGAAGACAGCTGGTGGGTGCTGCTCGCGGACAACTACGATCGTCGCGGCGAGCTGTGGCGTCCAATCGAATTGCATCTGGTGAATCTCTACGACGCGAAATCCATGTTTTACACGTTGCTTGACTCCTACGATCTGCAATCCGGTCGGATGATGTTCATGGGCGTCGACAACGAGGATCCCGGTCCGGACATGACGTGGAGAGCCGACGATTCCTATTTCTCTCCTGGCTCCATCCGGGCCCAGGGTACTCGGTAACCTAACCGACGACCGCACCCGGGCGGAATGCGCAACGGCTGGCAGGCTCCAGCCGCTGCGCCAGCTTGAACAAACCGGCAACGGTCGCGTGGAAAATACCGCGAAACGGCCAAGCGTGAGGCGCCGGACGCTCGGGACCTATCCAGTGGGCGGATGAAAAAATCTGTGCCGCACAACGACGCAAGGTGCTGTCGCGGCGGCTTTCCAACAGGCTGTTAATTTCACGTTCAGATACTTGCAGTCGTTGAAAAACATCGCCAGGACGCCCAGATGCAAGGCGTACGGCGACCGAGACACGTCAAGTCGATAGGCGAGGGAGCGGGCACCACGCAAGGACGCAGATGGCTACCGCATTGGTTTTTCCACAAACTGTTAAGGAGGCAGATCATGGGCTTGCAATCATGGCGAGGCCTGTTGTCGATCGGAATCCTGCCACGGCTTCCAGATCGCACGGCCTGGTTTCTCTGCACCGCGCTGTGGGTCGGCCTGACCTTTCCCGGCAATTGCACCGCCGCATCCACCCAACTGCCCGCCACTCCCTCCGCACTGGCCAGCAAGGCCCTGCTGACCGACTCGGCGAGAGCCGGACGGCGCATCGTCGCGGTCGGCACGCATGGCGACATCATCTACACCGATGGCAGCGACGGCAGCGACGACTGGCATCAGGCGGACAATGTGCCGACTCAGGTGCTGCTGACCGCTGTGTCCTTCGCCAATGAAAACGAGGGATGGGCCGCAGGGCACGACAGCCTGATTCTGCACACCAAGGATGGCGGCCGAAATTGGGACATCGTCTATGAAAACCCCATTCCGGACGGCGACGTACCCAAGCCGATCCTCGATCTGTATTTTTCCGATCCGCTGCACGGCATCGCCGTGGGTGCGTTTTCGATGCTGCTGATCACCGAGGATGGCGGAAAGCATTGGAATACCGTCGATACCGCGGCGCTCCACGATCTGCTGCAGAGCGCTGGCCAGGAAACCGAGCCGAATTTCAACGCGATCATCCCGCTGGACGGCGAATACCTCATCGCCGGCGAACTCGGCACGCTGATCTCCTACCGGCCGCAACCAGGCCCGGCCGGAACCCCTGAGCCCCAGTGGCGCGTCCTCAACTCGCCGTACGCAGGCTCATTTTTTGGCGCCCGGGAACTCTCCTCGCACGAACTCCTGGTCTATGGGTTGCGCGGACATTGCTTCCGCTCCCGGGACCGAGGCGAAACCTGGTCCGAAATCAAGACGCAGACCACAGCCAATCTTTACGACTCGCTGGAACTGGACAACGGTGACGTGATCGTCGTCGGCGCCGGAGGCACCATCCTGCGCGTCCCGCGGGAAAGCGACAGCGCCGAGCGGCTTCCGTACAACGGATTCAACGGGTTTGTCTCCGTCCAGCGCATAGGCGACCGACACCTGCTGCTGTTCGGAGACGCGGGCGCTGATCGGTTCGATCTGCCCTAGCCGCTCGTTGAAAAGCATCGCGAAATAAGGCCGACCGGGCGTGTGACCCGCAACGGCTGACATGTTTTTGATTGTAGAAGCGAGGAAAGCAAGGAGTCACCGCGCCGCGGGGCAGTTGACCGCCAGGCCAGGCTAGCTCTTAAAAGCCCCCGGGGATTCCCTAAAGGTCCCTGGGCATCCACAACAAAACCATTGGCATTGAGACGGCACTCCTATGAAAAGCAGTAACTCCCTGATGGACTGGATCGTTCGGTTGATGTTTACCTACCGGCTAGCCATTCTTGCCATATTCAGTGTTTTTACGCTGCTCATGGGCTTCAATGCGTTGAAGCTCCGTGTGGACGCTGGCTTCGAGAAACTCATGCCGCCCAATCACCCGTACATAAAAACCCTGGCGAAGTACCGCGACGATTTCGGCTCCGGCAACCAGATAATCGTCGCGCTGATGGAAAAGCATGGCGACATCTTCAATCCCGAGTTTTTCAAGGCCATGCAATCCGCCACCGACGAAGTATTCTTTCTTCCCGGCATAGCCAAGTCCACGGTCACCTCGATATTCACGCCGAACGTGATTTATGTGGAAGTGATCGAGGATGGTTTTTCCGGAGGCAACGTCATCCCCGCAGAATTTCAGCCGACCGAGGAATGGTTGCCAGTCGTCCGCAGCAACATCATCAAATCCGGACGCCTGGGCGATCTGGTGGCCAACGACTTCTCCGGCGCACTGATCCGGGCCGAGCTGATCGAAAAGGATCCTACCACCGGGCAGCCGGTGGATTACCGGAAGATCGCGGACGACCTCGAGCAGAAAATTCGCAAGCGCTTCGAAAGCGACAATATCGACGTTCGCATCATCGGCTTTGCGAAGTCGACCGGAGACATCGCCGATGGCGCCGGCGATGTGGTGGAGTTTTTTGGCATCACGCTCGTCATCACGAGCATCCTGCTGTGGCTCTATACCCGCTCCGTCATCCTGTCCCTGCTCCCGCCGCTGGTATCACTGATCGCGGTGATCGGTCTGCTGGGATCGCTCAATATGCTCGGCTATGGGCTGGATCCCATGTCGATCCTGGTGCCATTCCTGGTATTTGCGATTGGCGTCAGTCACGGCGTACAGATGGTCAGCGGCTGGATGGGCGAGGTCATGTACGGTGGCGATACCGACAGCTATGGCAGGCCGCTGGTGCCGGCGCCCGAAGTCCCTCACGGCGTCGATAGCCTGGAAGCCGCCAAGCGCACGTTTCGCCGGCTGCTGGTGCCTGGCGCATTGGCGGTCATCACCACATCGGTCAGTTTCGCCACTATCCTGCTGATCGATATTCAGATCGTCCGGGAAACGGCAATCACCGCCAGCGTCGGCATGGCCATCATGCTGCTCACCAAGATGATTCTGCTGCCGGTGCTGCTTTCTTATGTGAGAATCCGCGGGCTGGACCAGTACCGGGAGCGTCACCGTCGCGCGGAAGCCCGGCGTGATCCACTGTGGCGATTTATCGCTCGCACCACCGAAACCGGGCCCTCTCTGCTGATACTCGCCGTGGTGGCGGTCGCTGCCGCGTGGGGTGCTTACATGGGGCACCAGATGAAGATCGGTGACCTTCACGCAGGCATTCCCGAATTGCGCGAAGATGCTCGCTACAACGTCGACAGCCGCGTGATTTCGGAAAAATTCTCCATCGGTGTGGACAAACTGTCGGTGATCGTCGAAGCACAGGAGAACGCGTGTGTGGACCACGACGTGATGACGGAAATGGATCGATTCGCATGGTATCTGCAGAATCTTCCCGGTGTTCATTCGGTCGACTCGCTTGCGCGTTCGATGAAAACGATCATTGCCGCCAACAACGAGGGCAGCCCACGCTGGTTTGAAATCTCCCGGGACCCGAACAACATGGCGTCGGCTTTGCACGATCTCGATCGCGGCGGCAGCAACGAATACATGAATGCGTCATGCAGCGCGATGCCCGTCAACATTTATACCGTGGATCACAAGGCCGAAACTATCGACCGCATCATCAAGGGGATCACGGCGTTCAAGTCCGTGCTTCCCGACGACAAATTCCATCTTCGCCTCGCCGCCGGCAATGTCGGCATCATCGCCGCCACCAACCAAACCGTCTCGGCAGCCGAGCGTCCGATGATGGGCTGGGTGTATGCGGTGACCATCGTGCTGTCCCTGCTCGCCTTCCGATCCATCGCCGGAACCCTGTGTATCGTCATCCCACTGGCCGTGGTGTCGCTGCTGGGCGACGCCATGATGGCGATTCTGAATATCGGCCTGAAGGTGAATACGCTTCCCATGATGGCCCTGGGCGTCGGTGTGGGCGTGGATTACGCCATCTACATCTACTCCGCCATGATGGGCTTCTTGAAGACTGGCGACTCGTTGAGCGAAGCCTTTTACAAGGCCATGCGGCTTACGGGCAAAGCGGTGATTTTCATCGGCCTTACCCTTGGCGCGGGGGTATGCAGCTGGATTTTCGCGTCTCTCAAATTCCAGGCCGACATGGGGATATTGCTGACCTTCCTGTTCCTGACCAACATGCTCGGCGCCATCCTGATCCTGCCGGCACTGGCGCGCTGGCTATTGCCGTCGAAGGTTGCCAGGCAGCGCGAAACAGCCGGTTAGCGGTATGTCAAGGCAGCCGCCCAGAGATGCGATCACGTCGCCTCTCCCGTCGCGCCGAGCGGCCTCAGTGATGCGTCCGCGGCACCCGGCGCTCTGCCGGCTGGGATTCCACCGCCAACCCTTTGCGGACCCGCTTGCCCACCAGCACGGCGGCGGCGGCAAAAGCTTTATCGGCTTCGTCCGCGCACCAGCTCCATTCCGCCGGGCTGTCGTCGAGACGCGCCCGCCAGTGGGCAGAGATGTAAAACCGGCCGAGCTTGAGTTCCACCGACCAGTCGTGCCAGGTGACTTCCTCGGCGGGGTCTTCGACGTATTCCTGTTCGATCAGCCGGCAGTGGTTGTCACTGTGGTCGTCGATCGCGCTGAGCTCGAACACCACCAGGTCGTGATGGACACAGGACTCCCAGCCGGTGTGCACCGAGCCCGCCGACCAGAACAGTGCGTGGATGATGGCGGCCGGGGCCAGTTGCAGATCGATGGCTACATCCCAATCCGGCTCGTCGCCCATATCAAACTGGCTCATGGCGGTCTCCCATCTGCTGTGTGCCTGCGGTTGCGCAGGGGGAGGCGATGGTCGGGCTCCTGCAGGCCCCCGTCAAGGGCGCGATTTCCCTGCCGCTGACCAGACTCCATGGATTCTCGACAGGCACGGCACGCAAAAATAAAAACCGGGGTGGACCTGAACTGCCGGTGCGGCGTGGCGTGATCCTGGATACAGAGGCTGGAGGATTGGGGGTTGGCTCACCCGAATTCCGCAGGGGACGGCAACCCTTGCGCACAGGTGAATCTGACCCACTACTGCGCAACGCATGGCGCTCGAACGCGATAATCCGCTGTTCATCGACGCGCCACACGAGAGCGACTGAATTGGAACCAGCCCGCGGCAACAACGGCAGGCTCGGGGAGCAACCCGGGAAACCCAGGTCGCGGGAACGAGAGTCCGGCGGAGCAAGAGAAATCCCCTGCTTTCCTCCAGGAAACCGCTGATCAATGCCCTCGTTCCTTCGTCAGAGCCCTTCTGAGCTCCGTCGAAGGGTCATGGAATCAGATCAGCCTAGCTTTTCCTGCCCACGACCAGCAGCAACCCGCCCACAAGGATTGCCCCCACACCAGCCCATACCGGGACATTGACCTGTTCCTTTTCGTCCACCGACATATGTACCGGACCTACGTCGGCGGTGTGTCTCTCCTTGGTGTAGCTGAAGCCGCCATAGGCGAGCCCCAGAGCACCGGCAACGATCAGCAGGATCCCTGCAATCCTTTGTATGTTCATCTTGCCTTCTCCTTGCAGTAACGGCTGAGCCCCGACTCGGGGGCTCTTCCCGTGGAGCTCGATTCGGAAGGGTCAGAGCCTCCTGCCTTGAATGACCCGGATCAGAATGACTATAACGGCTACGACCAGCAGCAGGTGGATTAAACCGCCCATGGTGTAGGAAGATACCAGCCCCAACACCCACAGGATCAGCAAAATTATCGCGATCGTTTCAAGCATGTCCGTGCCCCTATTTTCTGCCTCACCGGGACCCGATGCTAGCACACTAAACGTGGCAGCGACGTTGAGTCGGAACGAATATGGAACGGCGGCTGGCGTACCGCCAGCCATTCAAGCATCATCTTTCTGAATCGGGCATCGCCGAAATCCGGGAAACCACCCACAAGGATTGGATGTTTCTAAATGACCGGTTCATGCAGCGCGTACAAAAGAATCCGGGACGACGAGTTGAGCCAGTGGCCAAGGGTGGCGATAGATGATCAGTGCGGTTCAGAATCAATCGGGGCTGGCCTCATTGGTTGCAAATCCCGTTGGCTCCCATTACTCACCCGCGATCGCTGACGATGTTTTTACCGTGCTCAACCTCGAAGGTTCGGTCGCGAGCCCGCGATCCTAGCGGCGGCACCGCCCCCGCCCAGGTGCGCGCCGCCATTGCGCAAGCGCGGGACGACCGCGCGCACCGCACCGCTCCATTGCCAGCGCAGGACAGAGCCACCGCCATGGACAAGGTTCGAAGGGTTTCCAACACCGCGCGCCGCGCCGACCGCGCCGCGGCACTGCTGATTTTCGCGGGCGCCCTGCTCACGGTGTCGCTGCACTGGCCCGGCCACATGTCGGTCGACACCCTGTTGCAGCTTCGGGATGGCCTGAGCCGGAACTACCAGTCCAACCAGCCGCCCGCCATGTCGTGGCTGATGGCGCTCATGCAAGGTTCCCCGCTGGGGCTCGGTGGATTGCTGGCGCTCAACGTCGGCGTCTGGAGCGCCTGCGCCTGGCGGCTCTACCGCCTGCTCGCCGAGCGGGGCGGCTGGCACCCCTGGGCGGCACTACTGGTCTGGTTCCTGTTTCCGGTCAGCTTTTTCTACAACGGCATTTTGTGGAAGGACGTGCTGGCGGCGCATCTGGCCGCACTGGCGTTCCTGCTGGTAATCCCCGGTCGTGGGTCATCTCCCCACGGCGGAGCGCTGATCGCCGGCGCGCTGACGATCGCGGCCGCCGCCCTGCTCCGGCAACAAATGATCATCGTCATCCCTATCCTCGCGGCTGCCATCGGGATGGCCAGCCGCACCCGCGGCCGGTGGAACGCCCTCGGGCGGACCGGACTCTGGTTCGGCGGCGTGCTGGCATTAACCCAGCTTGCCGGGAGCGCACTCAAACAGGGCGCAACTGATTTCAGCGAACCCTCCATCCAGGGACCGATCTATCAGATCACCACCTTCGATCTCGCCGGCATCCAGCATCATGGCGGGCAGCTCCGCACACCGGCGCTCGCCGCTGCCGGCATGGACACCAAACGATTGGCGGCCATGCTGGCCCTCTATGGCCCCGACCGGGTCGATCGCTTGGGCGACTACCTGGACAACCCGCTCTTCACCCTTGCCAGCCCCGATCTAGTCAGTCTGTTGACTGCTGACTGGTGGTCCAGCATCCGCGCCAACCCGGGCGCCTACGCCGCTCACCGCTGGGAGCACTTTCTCTGGCAGGCCGGATTCAGAGACACCCTGGCCTGCCTCCCCTTTTACTTCGGCATCAGCCCACTGCCGGCAGACTTCCCGATGCTCCCATTGCCACCGGGAAACCCGACCCGGGATGCGCGCCTGACGGCCCTGGCCCACGGCCTTATGCCCCTGTTCCGACCGGCCATTTACGCCACCATCGCGCTGCTCGCATTGATCGGGCTGTGCTGCCGCCGCCCCCGCTACTGGGAGGTGCTCGCCGCCCTGCAAGTCGCCGGACTCGGCTATCTGGGCAGCTATCTACTGATCGGCATCGCCTGCGATTTCCGCTACACCTATTTCCTGGTGCCGGTTGCGCTGATCGGCGTGCTCTCATTGTGGCTGCCGCGCCACGCCCACCCCCTGTCCGGAGTCGCTCCAGCATGACCCAGCAACCGTCCATCGCGGTCATCATCCCCTCCTACAACGAAGCCGCCGCGATCGCCAAGGTGGTGCAGGATTTCCGCGCCGCGCTGCCCGCGGCACGCATCCTGGTGTTCGACAACAATTCCACCGACGGCACCGTCGAACTCGCGCGCGCCGCTGGCGCGGAAGTCTTCCCGGCGCCGATCCAGGGCAAGGGCAATGTCATCCGGCAGGCCTTTGCGGCGCTCGACGCCGATCTCTATGTACTCGTGGACGGCGATGCCACCTACGACGCCGCCGCCGCGCCGCGCCTCGTGGAAGCGCTGTTGAGCGGCGGCCTCGACATGGTGATCGCCGCCCGCCGCGCCAATGCCAACGCGGCCTACCGACCCGGCCATCGCCTCGGCAACCGGCTGCTCACCGGACTCATCAACAGCCTGTTCGGCGGCCGTATCGACGATCTGCTGTCCGGATACCGGGTGTTTTCGCGCCGCTTCGTGAAATCCTTCCCGGCGCTGGCCACGGGTTTCGAGACCGAGACCGAACTCACCGTGCACGCGCTCGCGCTGCGCATGCCCCTCGCCGAAGTCGCCACCGACTACGGGGCGCGGCCGGACGGCTCCCACAGCAAGCTCAGTACCTGGCGGGACGGGCTGCGTATTCTCGTCACCGCGCTGAGCTGTTTGAAAAAGAACGACCGCTGATTTTTTTCGGGGTCCTGACGCTGCTGTTTGCGAGCGCATCCCTTCTGCTCGCGCTGCCCATCGTCGCCGAGTTTCTCACTACCGGGCTGGTGCCCCGATTCCCCACCGCGATACTGGCGACGGGACTGATGATCCTGGCGGCGCTCAGCCTCAGCGTCGGCCTCATCATCGACGCGATCACCCACGCCCGGCGGGAACTGCGCCGCCTCGCCTACCTGGCCATTCCTGCACCGCATCCATGAACCGGCAATTCCTGCGCTTTGCGCTGGTCGGCAGCATCGGTTTTGGTATCGATGTGGCGGTGCTCTATCTGCTGCTCGGCGCCGGCGCCGGCCTGATCGCCGGGCGCGCCGGATCATTCCTCGCCGCCGCCACCGGCACCTGGCAACTGAATCGCCGCTACACCTTCACGGATCGGCCCAGCGTCGCGGGCCTCCGGGCGACCGGCCGTCAGTGGCTGCGGTTCGTGATGGCGAATGCGGTGGGCGGCGCCGTCAATCTCGGCACCTATGCGGCATTGGTAACCCAGGTCGGCCTGTGCGCCGAGCTGCCGGCGCTCGCCGTGGCGGCCGGTTCGGTCACCGGCCTCGCCTTCAACTACACGGCCTCCAGACTCTGGGTATTTTGAGCTGCCGGCGGCGAGGCTCGATTTCGCTTGAGCCTCGGCAGGGCCTCTGCCACCAGAGCGGCCAGCAGCACCCAGGTCGACAGCACCAGCCAGTGGGAATAGCGGTAGTCCGCCGAAGGCGCGATAAAGAAAAAAGCCAGCTCGTAAAGCAACCCACTCATGCCAACGGCTACCAGGGCCGCACGGCGCGCGGAAACCACGGCCGCAATGCCGATCAGCAGTACATTCAGCCCCAGCCAAAACCACGGTCGATAGATCACGAGTGTGGCGGAAAATGCAAAGGCGTTACGCAGCAGGCGCTGCACGGTCGCAGCTTTCCCGGGTTCTATCTCGAAGACTTCCGTGAAGACTTTCTTGACGCCGGCATAATCCGGCGAATTCGTCGGGATGCCGAAATAAACCGGCGCGAAGAGCGGCCCCGCATGGGCTCCAATCACCTCCCGAAACACACTTGCACGGTGCGCAAAATAGGCTGCCGGGGCACCGATGATGGCGTTTTTCCAGAGCGATTTCAGTGCGTCCACCTCCTCGGCCGACACCGCGACGGCCAGGGGGCTGTCCGATACAAACACGAGCGGAGTCCATGTGCTCGGATAGTAACTGGAGCGCAGCGCTGGGATGGAAACAGTGTCCTGACCCCGCATAATCCGGGGGATCTGGTGAGAAACCGCGTCGAACAGGGCGTGATTCGTCAGCACCGATATCCCCGCCACGTCAAACAGCAGGAGCGATTGCACCGGATATTCGCGCTGAGTCGTGAGGGTATGATTGACTGTGGTGGTAGCACCAAGCAGCACCAGGGTTGCGATGACCCCGGCGCCCAGCGCCAAGGCACGCCTGCGCAAGGCCCCGCCCGTGCCGAGCAGCGCCCAAGCGCCGTAAACCAGTGCCGGCAGCGCGGCAAATACCGCATTGTGGCGAAACAGCAAGGCCCCCAGCAGCGCGCAGCTGCCCGCCAGAAGATTCAGGTATCGGGTGCACGCGTCTTGCCGATGGCGTATCGAGAGCGCGAAGCCGAACCCAAGCAGCAGCAGGCACGACATCCACACATCCTTCCACACGACGCCAATAATGCCGCTGATGGGCGGGATCCATAAGGTGAGCAAGACAAACAGCTTTCGGCCCCGACTGCCGCAATCGAGTGCGGCCCTGGCAAAGACGTGCAGAGCGATAAGCAAGAGTCCGATCTGTGTCACCATCATCAGCAAGGGTCCCGCCACGACCGCGTCCAGGCGGCGCCACAACCAGGCCATGAAGGGAGGGTGCCAATCGCCGAAATGGCCGCCACGCGCCTGCAGGAGTTGCGTGTAGGAGTCGATGCTCATGCCGCCGGGATAGAACGTCA
>CAVPTW010000023.1:0-13497 GCA_963708735.1 uncultured Gammaproteobacteria bacterium | reverse complement strand
TATCAGGCCGTCGGCGGCAGTGTGCGCGGCGTTGCCGGAGCCGCGCGCGACACCCGTGCCGTGCTGCTGGCGCAGTCGGTGCTCGCCCTCTACGACCGGGTACCGCCGGAAGGCCTGGGGGAGAGCGGTACCACGCCGGATGGTTTTGCCTGGCAGCTCAGTTCCAGCCCGGCGGCCGGCAGTGTCGAAAATCCGCAGTGGGAATTGCACGAAGTCGTCGCGCGCGTGCACTGGCAGGACCGCGAGCGCGAGCGTGAATTCGCCCTGGTCACCCTGCTGCCGGTGGACGTGCGCGCGCCATGACGCCGACTGCCGGCCACAGCCGCGGCTTCACCCTCATCGAGGTGGTTATTGCCCTCACGCTGGTGGCTGTCATTCTGACCGGTCTGGTCAGCGCCCTGGTTTC
Organism: uncultured Gammaproteobacteria bacterium; assembly: GCA_963708735.1. Classification (GTDB taxonomy): domain Bacteria; phylum Pseudomonadota; class Gammaproteobacteria; order Pseudomonadales; family Porticoccaceae; genus JAGPUQ01. Next base: position 13,091 of record CAVPTW010000023.1, on the reverse strand, counting down.
CTTCGGCAAGACCAGCACCCGAATTGAGGAGCGCGCGCTTGCCAGCGACGACGTGCGTCTCGTCTACGCCTTTCTCGAACAATCGCTGAGTGCCGCGGCGCCCCGGGTACGGGTGCGACCCGAGGATGCGGTGCCCGTGGGCTGGTTCGAGGGTTCCGGGACCGAACTGGAGTGGCTGGGTCTGATGCCCGCGCGCCACGGCGTCGGCGGCCTTTATCACCTGCGGCTGGGCGTGGAGCGCGGGCGTCGGTTGGTTTTGTACTACCTCCCCTACGTCGGCGACGACCCGCCGCCCGATTGGGGCGCGGCGGAGTCCCACCTGCTGCTCGCTGGCGTCACCGCCTTCGATCTTGCCTACCGGGCACTCGACGAAGACGAATGGCGCGCCGAGTGGAGCGCTACCGAAGTATTGCCAGCGCGCGTCAAAGTGGGCCTGGCGGTGCGCGGACAAGCCTGGCCGGAATTGATCGTGCCGGTGCTGGAAGCGCAGCCGCGCCCCGACCTCAACCGTGCAGAATCCCGGGGAGGCGACAATGGTTGAGCGCGGTGGCGCCTGGGTTTGCGGTGGGTGCGCTGCGCTTACCCACCCTACACGACGCATCGCTCTATCCCTTGGGGCGGACAAGCGCTGCGCATCCGCCGAGTCGGCCTGGGCATGGCGCCGCAGCCTACAACGGTGTGCAGGTAGGGCGGATAAGCGCAGCGCATCCGCCACATCGGCCCGGATACGGCGCCGTAGCCCGCGACGGTGTGCCGGTAGGGCGGATAAGCGCAGCGCATCCGCCGTATCGACGCTGAGGCACCGGCCTGCCAGGCAATCCCAGAGCGGCATCGCCCTGGTTGCCGTGCTCTGGATGGTGGCGGCGCTCTCGATACTGGCGCTGGCCCTGGCGGCGACCACCAAAAGCGAATTGCACGCCGCCCAGGGTGTGCGGGCGCGGGCCGAAGCCGCCGCGATCGGCGATGCCGCGATTCAGTTGGCCGTGCTGGAGCTGCGCTCTACGCCCGAGGCCCAGGAAAAATTCGCGCACTTTGGCTATGAATTTGCCGGTCGCGCGGTCGCGGTCGAGCTGGTACCGGCGTCTGGCCTCATCGACCTCAATCAGGCGAGCGAAGAACTGCTGACGGAGCTGTTCAGTGGCCCCGGTGGCGAGGAACCGGCCCTTGCCGCCGAGCTGGCGCAGCGAGTGGTGGAGTGGCGTACGCCGGGGCTGACCGAGGCCGGCGGCGATTACGCCGCGGCCGGCGTCAGCCATCGCCCGCGCGGCGGCCCGTTCCAGTATCCGGAGGATCTGCTCCAGGTGCTCGGGGTCTCCTACCCGCTTTATGATAGAGTGCGCGGCCTGCTGACCGTGCGCGGCGGGGGTGCCGGTATAGCTCCGCAGGCGGCGTCCGAAGACGTACTCACCCTGCTGGCTGGCGGTGATCGTGAACAGGCGGCACGCATCGCCGCGACCCGAGCCGACGACCCGACCACCGACATGACCGGGCTCGCGACCCGGTTTTTGGGGGGTGGTGGCGCATCGGTGTACCGGGCCGACGCGCGCGTGCAGTTGGGTGAGCGCAGTTATCGCCGCACGCGCTGGATCGACCTCAGTCAGGGCGGTGCCGATGGCACGCCCTGGCGCAGTTTTCGCGTTGAACCGATCACCGGGAACTAGTAGTGCGACATATAAACAAGGGAACGTCATGCCCGCAAAGGCGGGCATCCAGTTTTTGCGCGGAAATCCAGCCGTTGTTGAGGCGCCGGGGCTGGATTCCCGCATGCGCGGGAATGACGATGGCCAGTAATGTGTCGAAACTTACGTGCCGTGGTACCAGTAGTGCGACATATAAACAAGGGAACGTCATGCCCGCGAAGGCGGGCATCCAGTTTTTGCGCGGAAATCCAGCCGTTGTTGAGGCGCCGGGGCTGGATTCCCGCATGCGCGGGAATGACGATGGCCAGTAATGTGTCGAAACTTACGTGCCGTGGTACCAGTAGTGCGACATATAAACAAGGGAACGTCATGCCCGCGAAGGCGGGCATCCAGTTTTTGCGCGGAAATCCAGCCGTTGTTGAGGCTCCGGGGCTGGATTCCCGCGTGCGCGGGAATGACGATGGCTAGTAATGTGTCGAAACTTACGTGCCATGGTACTAGGGCCTGACCTGACCATGGCGTTTGAAGCAGCCAATCTCCGTCTCTTCGGTCTCGATCTGGGCGCGCTGGCCAACGGCCTCCGGCAGGGCTGGTCCGGCGTCCTGCGCTGGCCCCTGCTGGCCTGGCTCACGCCGGCCGAGCTGGTCGAAGTACATCGGCCTGACGGCAGCCGCCAAAGCTGCTTCGGGGCGACCGGGCGGCCCGCGCCGGCGGGCGCCACCGCCGCTTTCCATGCCCTGCTGTTGCCCCAGGATCTGGTGTTGAGCCGCCAACTGGCACTGCCGCACCTGAGCGATGCCGAAATCGAGGCCGCGCTGTGGCTGGAATTGCAGGCCGACAGCCCATTCCCCGAGGCGCGGCTCGACTGGGGCTGGCGCATCGACGCGGTCGATGAGCCCGGCCTCGAAATCACCCTCGCCTTTGCCGCCCGCGATCACGTCGACGCCTTAGTCGCGGCGCATCGCAGCGGACTGCCCGATAGTTTCGAACTCTGGGCCGATGCCGGCGGCCCGGTTGTGCTGCGCGGTCGGGGCGAAGCGCCCCGCCTGGCCCGGGGCCGCACCCGGCGCTACCGGACGCTGCTGTGGCTGCTGCTCATTCTCGTGTTGCTCGGCGGACTGGTGTTGGCGCCGTACTGGCAGTTGCGGCAGCGCACCATCGACGCCCAGCGGCAACTGGAACAAATGCATGTTGCCAGCGGCAGTTATCTGGATGCGCGCGCCGCGTTGGTGCGGGCCGATAGCCGCATCGCCGCCGTCGTCGCCTGGCGCCACGGCAAGGCGGACATGCTGTATTTGTTGAACAAGCTCACCACATTGTTGCCGGACAGCGCCTATCTCAGCCGACTCGACATCGAAGGCCGCAAGGTGCGCATCACCGGCAATGCCGCCGATGCCGCCGGGCTCATGGAAACCCTGCGCGCGGACCCGGGCGTCGCCGAGTTGCGGGCGCTCAATCCCATCGTGCGCGGCCGCGACGGGCGCGATGCGTTCTACCTCGAATTCGTGCTGGCGCCGGAATCCCCGGCCGCGGCGCCGCCAACCGCGACACCCGCCGCCGCGTCCGCGCGGAATCCCGTGCCGGAAGCGGCGCCGTGAAATTTCCCGGGCAGCGCGCGCGTCTGGTTGCGGGGCTGTGCCTCGCGGTGGCGCTGTTGGCGGCGGCGGCGGCGCTGGGTAAAGTTGCCGCGCATGCCTGGCGGGCAACCGAGTTGCGCGCTGATATCGCGCCGCGGTACGCCCGCCTGAGCGGTGTGCTGGAGCGCGGCGACGCCATTCTGGCGGCCAGCGCGGATGCGGACGCCGTCCTGGGGCGGCTGGCGTATCCGGCTGGCGCCGACGTCGGCGAGATCGGCACGGGCCTGCAGCAGAATATCCGCCAGCTCGCGGAAGCCGCCGAACTCCGCGTCGCCGGCAGCCAGATTCTCCCGGTGCGCGAGGAGGACGGGTTCGCCGTGGTGACGGTCAGCGGCACCCTCGAAGGGGAGACCGGCGCCCTGGCTGCGTTCCTGCTGGCCTTGGCGGCGGAAGAGCCGCCAATCGCCGTGGAAAAACTGGCGGTGCAGGCGCCGCGCGCGATCCGCCGCGGCACGGAGACCAACGCCAATGTCACCATTCAGATGAACATGAGTGTGCTGAGGCTCGCGCCCTGATGCCGGTGCATCGCGTGCTGTGGGGTGTCGCGCTGGCCGCGCTGTTCGGCATTGCCGCCGAACTCACCCTCATCGACGCCGACTGGACGCCGCCGGCATCGCGGCCACCCGAGGCACCCGCGGTGGTCGCGGTGAATGCGCACGCCGGTGCCAACGGCGCGCTGCTGAACGAGATCGGTCAGCGCCCATTGTTCCTCGAAGCTCGCCGTCCTCCCGAACCCGTGGTGGCGGAAGCTGCTCCACCCGCGCCCACGGTCAACCCGCTCGATGGCGTCGAGCTGCTGGGGGTTTACGAATCCGGCGGACATGCGGGTGTGATCATCCGCCGTGGTGGCGAGGTGTCCCGGGTGCCCACCGGGGTCGAGTGGCAGGGGTGGCGTTTGCTCGCGGTGAGTACAGCCAAGGCGATCTTCACGAGCGCCGACGGCACCACGCAGGAATTGCCCCTTGCGCGCCAGCCCCAGCAGGGCGGCATGGTCGCCGCGCCCGCCGGGCCGCCGGGCCGCGGCAAGGCCGACAAGGCGGCCCCACCCGCTGGCGCCGCGTCGCCCCAGGGTGCCCGACCCGCGACCCCGGCGGATCGCCAGGCGGCGCTGCGTGCCGCCCAGGCCCGCGCTGCCCAGGCCCAAAAAACACAGACCCAGTAAACACAGACCCAAAAACGCTGAACCAACGACGGATGCCTTGTTCATGACAGTCTCTCAACCCAGTCCCGCGTCCCGCGCCAGTCTTGCCATCCTGCTTGCGCTGGTGGTCGCCGGCTGTGCCACGACCAAATCCGCCGCCCCCAGCACCGACATCGTGGTGCCGATAGCCGGCAAGGCCGCCGACCGGGTCAAAGTCGATAAACCCGCGCCGCCCGCGCCCGCAGCCGAGCCGAATGCGGAGCCGCTGATCATGCGCGGCGACGACGCCATGTTCAGGGCGCCCCGGCCCACGGGCGCGAAAGCGGTCGTCGGGGATCCGGTCAGTCTCGATTTCGAGCAGGCGCCGGTGACCGAGGTGGTGCACGCCATCCTGGGCGACATCCTGGCAATGCCCTACATCATCAATCAGCCGGTGGCGGGCTCCCTCACCGTTCACACCGCGCAGCCGCTGCCCCGGGACCAGGTTCTGCCGGTGCTGGAATCGATTCTCCAGGCCAACGGACTGGCGCTGGTGATCGACCCTTCCGGCGTCTATCACGTCGGCCGCCCCGAGACCCTGCGCGGCATCGCGCCGTCCCTGGGCAACCTGGGCGGGGCACTGCCGCCGGGCCAGAGCCTGATGATCGTGCCGCTGCAATTCGTCGGCGCCGCCGAGATGGCCGAAATCCTCGCGCCCATCGCCGCGCCGGAAAACATCGTTCGGGTCGATCCGGTGCGCAATCTCCTGATCCTGGCCGCGACCCGCGCGCAGATCGAAGGTTTCATGCAGATCGTGCAGACCTTCGATGTCGATGTGCTCAAGGGCATGTCGATCGGCCTGTTCCCCCTCAAGAATGTCTCCGTGGCGGAAGTCGAAAGCGCGCTGGCCGCGCTGTCGGGCGGCGCGGCCGCCAAAACCGGAGCCCCCCCGCCAAGGGCGGGGGATGCCGCCAAGGGCAGCGTTCAGGGCGCGACCAAGGACAAGGAGGCAATCCAGGCCGTGACCGGACTGGAACTGCCGGGTCCGCTCGCGGGGCTGGTCAAAGTGGTGGCCATCGAGCGCCTCAATGCGTTGTTGATCATCACCTCCCGCGCCTATTACCTCGACCGCGCGCGCGAGTGGATCGCTCAGTTCGACCAGCCGCGCGGCGATGGCAACGAGCCGCAGTTGTTTGTCTACGCGGTGCAGAACGGCACCTCGCAGCATCTCTCCGAACTGCTCAACGCACTCTATGGCGGTGGCACCGCGCCGGGGAGCAGGGGCGCCGACTCGGGCGTTGCTCCGGGCCTCGGTCAGTCGGGCCTGGGCGGCGGTTACCGAAGTGGCGGTGGCAGTTTTGGCAACAGCCGCAGCGGGTTCGGCGGCAGCAGCCTGGGCGGACGCTCCGGTTTCGGCGGCTCGAACAGCGGCGGTTACGGCGGCGGCTTCGGCAGTTCGGGGGGCGGTTACGGCGGTAGCCTTGGCGGCAGTCGGGGTGGTTATGGCAGTGGTTTCGGTAGTGGCGGACGCGCCGGCCAGTCCGGCAATCAGGCCGAGATGAGCACCGTCGAGCTGGGGCCGGATGTCCGGATCGTGTCCGACGAGTTCAACAACTCGCTGCTGATCCACGCGCCGCGGCGGGAATACGAGAAAGTGCGTACCGCGTTGCAGCAGCTCGATGTGCCGCCCACCCAGATCCTGATCGAGGCCAGCATCCTCGAAGTGACCCTCACCGACGAATTTTCGTTCGGTTTGCAGTGGGCGTTTAATGGCGACATCAATGGCGGCCGCACCGGTTCCGGGGTATTCAACCCCAACGACTCCGGCAACATCGGCCCGCAGTTGCCCGGCTTCTCCTACAGCATCGCCAACCGCGCGGGCCAGGTGCGGGCGGTGTTGAACACGCTCGCGAAAAAGAACCTGGTCAACGTGATTTCGAGCCCGAGTCTCATGGTGCTCGATAACCACAGCGCCCAGATTCAGGTCGGCGATCAGCAGCCCGTGCAGTCCTCGACCGTCGTCACCGACGGCGGTAACACCACCAGTTCCATCCAGTACAAAGATACCGGCGTGATGCTCGATGTCCTGCCTTCGGTGAACGCGGGTGGCCTGGTCACCATGGACATCAACCAGGAGGTCACCGATGTCGGCCCGGTGGATGCGGCGACCGACCAGCGCAGCTTCCTGCAGCGCGCGATCGCCAGCCGCGTCGCGGTGCGCTCGGGCGAGACCGTGGTGCTGGGCGGTCTGATTCGCGACAACACCTCCCGAGGCAGGTCGGGGATACCCTGGCTGCAGGACATTCCCTGGCTGGGCAACCTGTTCCGCACGACTACGCGCAACAATAACCGTACCGAACTGGTGGTGCTGATCACCCCGCGGGCGTTGCAGAACGACGAGCAACTGCGCGCGGTGTCCGACGAAATGCGCCGGCATTTTGCCCGTTCCCTGGGTGCCATCAGCGATCTGAAAGTCGAAGGTGCGCTGTCCGAAAGTATTGTCGTGCCGCCGCCGCAACCCGCTGCGCCCGAATCACCCGCTACGCCGACTCCCTGAATTGTTGTAGGGCGGATAAGCGCAGCGCATCCGCCATCGGATGCGGCGCACTTGCAGTTGTAGGGCGGATAAGCGCAGCGCATCCGCCATCGGAGCGGCGCACTTGCAGTTGTAGGGCGGATAAGCGCAGCGCATCCGCCATCGAAAACCGGCAAGGACTGAAAATGCCCGATCCAGGGATGGATCGACACCCCGCATCGCCCGCCATGCCGCCCAATCCGGGGCGCCCGTGAGCCATTACCGGCGCGTTTTCGTTCCGGGCGGGTGTTATTTCTTCACGGTAGTCACCCGCGACCGCGCTCCCGTATTCACCACCCCGGCCCGCGTCGCCCTGCTGCGCGCGGCCGTGCGCCAGGTAATGGCCGCCCATCCCTTCAGCATCGACGCCATGGTGGTGCTGCCCGACCATCTGCACTGCATCTGGCGCCTGCCCGAGGGCGACGCCGATTTTCCCGGGCGCTGGCGCGAAATCAAAAAGGCCACCTCGCGGCGCATCCACCGCGTGGCCGATCGCGGCGACCAGTGGCCCATCTGGCAACCCCGTTTCTGGGAGCATCTGTTGCGCGATGAGGCCGACTGGCGGCGGCATCTGGATTACATCCACTACAACCCGGTAAAGCACGGGTTGGCGCGCAGTGCCGGCGCTTGGCCGTGGTCGTCCTTCGGTCGCTGCGTTGCCCGGGGTTGGTACGAGCCCGGTTGGGGTACGAGCGAGCCACCCCTTGTTGCCGGCATGGACCCGGAGTGAAACGGCGGATGCGCTGCGCTTATCCGCCCTACGCAAGGCAGCGGTGCCAGACGTAGGGTGGATAAGCGCAGCGCATCCACCACCATGCCCGATCCCGCCACCGTCACGGTTGCGTGCGCCGGAGTGGCGGATGCGCTGACGCCTATCCGCCCTACGGGTGCGCATCCGCATTGCCCGACGCAGGGTGGATAAGCGCAGCGCATCCACCACCATGCCCGATCCCGCCACCGTCACGGTTGCGTGCGCCGGAGCCGCCGATGCGCTGACGCTTATCCGCCCTACGCAAGGCGGCGGCAGCGCATCGGCGTGGTTGCAAACCGCCGCGCGATACCGCAAATTTCGCGCCGCGAACGAACCCGGTGTCGGCAAACTCGTAGGGCGGATAAGCGTTAGCGCATCCGCCGGTCGAAGCCTCCGTGCCAGCCCGCGTGTGCGTCCCCTCAACCGCCACCGATCACCCCGAAGGAGAACAACCTTGCTCAAACACCTGCTGACCACCCTCGCCATCGCGCTGCTCGCCGCCTGTGCCGCCGCGCCTGAAAAAACCGCTACCGGCACCACCGCCCCGGCGGCGCAAGCCCCGGCGGCGGAAACTCCGGAAGCCGCGTTGCGCGCCCGCGCCACGGCTTACTATGCCGCCCTGATCGCAGGGCAGTACAAGGAAGCCTACGACTTCTTCTCCCCCGGCTACCGCGCCACCTGGTCGCTGCCGGCCCACTACCAGATTCACCCGCCGGTCGGGCAATACCTGAGCGCGGAGGTATCCTCCGTCAATTGCGTCAGCGAGACTGCCTGCGACGTGGTGACCGCAACCCGGTTTCGCTTCAACGATAAAGAACAACTGCTCGGTGGCGAGGAAGTTCCGATACCCGTGACCAGCCGCTGGCTGAACGTGGATGGCACCTGGTTTTTCGTGCCCAGGCTTTGAAGCGAGCGACACGCGGGACACGGGCTCGGCCCGGGCGCTTCCGCGCAACGGGATTCCGACCCCTGCCGATCCCGGGGCCGGGTTCCGGCAGTCCGCGGCGCGGCCCGATGGAAATAACCATGAAATCAGCAGGTCACGCCTTATTGTGCGCCATCCGCAGGATGGCTTGACGAGTCTCGGGCGCCCGCCGTCAGGGTTCCCCCGCGTTCGGCCGAAGGCTTCGGAGTGGAATTGTTGGTGATCCGGGGCCTTCCCGATTCCCGGTTTGCGGGGCGGTTCACACTCCTGCCATGGAATCAAGATAGTTTTTCCAACTCGTGGATATGTAAGCCATATGCTGTTGTATTCGCGTCGCGGAAGGCGTTACCATCGCCGCGCGGGTGGCGGGGAATCAAACCGCGCAGGTAGCCGGGCCGGGCACCGCATTTTACTGGGTTCGAATGCTTGCACGGCCGCGTAAACGTGTGTGATACTCCCCGCCGCCGGTAGGGCGTGGCCCATTCAGGGACTCTCAGCAGGCGCAAGCCTGCGAAACACTGTCAATCTTAACGACAAAGGGTATCGTGCAATGAAAAAAACGTTTCTCAGGTCTGCAGCCATCGCAGTGGCGGTAACCGGGGCCAGCGCCGCTCACGCGGTACATGTGAATCCCGACGGCCTCGGCCAGGTGCTTCTGTACCCCTATTACACGGTACAGAACAACTTTGTTACCGCCATCCATGTTGTCAACACCACCGACCAGGCGAAAGCCGTCAAGGTCCGCTTCCTCGAAGGCAAGAACTCCAAGGAAGTACTCGACTTCAACCTTTACCTGTCGCCCCATGACGTCTGGACCGGCTCCGTGGTTCCCGACGCCGCCGCCGGCGCCAAGCTGACCTCCACCGACACCTCCTGTATCGCCCCGGGCCAGATTGCGGCCGGTGGCGAGGCATTCCGGAATTTCGAGTTTGCCACCGACCCGGGCTCGGCCGATCCCAATCGTCGCGCCGAGGGTTATGTCGAGCTGATCGAAATGGGTGTCTTGACCGATCCCGCCCAGATCACCGCGGTCACTCACGTGGCGGGCACGCCGCCCAACTGTGCCGCCATCGCCGCGGCCGATTTTGCCGGCACGGTGTCCGTGTCTGCCCCCACCGGCGGCCTGTTCGGTTCCGGCCACCTGGTATCGGTCGATGGCGGTGTGCGCGCCTCCTACGACCCGACGGCGCTGGATGCCTTTTCCATCCGCCCGGCGTGGCATACCTCGGGCAGCACCGCTCCCAGCCTGACCGACGTGTTCCCGCCCACAGCCGATATCATCGACGGCAACAACACGGTTTTCTACGACGCCACCAGCAACCCCATCGATGCGGTTTCCGCGGTGTTGACGCAGGACGTCATCGCCAACGAATACACCATCGATGCCGGCCGGTTGTCGCAGACCGACTGGGTCGTGACCTTCCCCACCAAGCGCTTCTATGTGAACGTGCCGACCCCGGCTACCGATCCGACCCAGCCGTTCCAGAACCCCTGGGATCCGACAACGTTGCAAGCGTGCCACAATGTCGCGTTCCAGTACTACAATCGTGAAGAAGCGGGCATCACTCCGGGTACGGGCGACTTCTCGCCGGCGCCGGTGATTCCGGGCTTCGCGCTCTGCACCGAGGTCAACACCCTGACCCTGTACAAGGCTGGCACTGTTGCGGATGACGGCCGCCTGTTCGGCGCGGTATCCACCGCGAAGGCGCTGGCGATCAACGGCTTCGATGCGGGCTGGATGTCGATTGCCTTCGCTCAGGGCACCGATGCGCAGGGTCTTTACGGCGAGTTGAACGCCGACAACGGCGTCAGTGTGTTCGGCCTGCCGGTGATCGGCTTCTCGGCCTCGCGCAACGTCAACACCGTGGACGTGCAGATCGACGGTCTGAATGTCTACTCCGCGGTGATGGGCGAAAATGCCCACAAAGGCTCCAAGGACATCGTGACGCCGTAAGAAATCTCTCCTGCCCACCCGCGATTGCGAGCGGGCAGCGGGAATCGAAAGGGCGCCTCCGGGCGCCTTTTTTTTGACCCGCTGGCGGGTCCGGGTTTCGAAACCAGGGCAGCGGCAGTTCGCGCGGTACCGGAAACTTTGAGCTTCCGCACGCAGCGGGGTTTTCTCAGGTCGCACGGGAGCGGATAATGCGCCGGTGTCAACGCTTGTGCGTACCGCCCTGCCGGGTGATCGCTCACCGATACGGAATCCGGGATTTCCCCCGGACGATCAATGATCGAGGAAATCAGCATGAGATCACGCTTCGGAATCAAGATCCTGTTTCCCGTCGCCGCCGCCCTGCTGCTGAGCACCGCGCTCACGGCCTGGGGTGTTTCCATCATCCTCACCGGTGATGCGGGCGGCACGATCAACTGCACTACTGGCACGGTGACGGTCACCGACGGTAGCATTACCGCTACAGTGCCTACTGTCTGTATTCCCACGGGTGGCGGTGGCGGTGGCGGCTCGGGGCCTTTTACCCTGAGCGTGGTCAAGTCCGGCAGCGGCACCGTGGCCAGCGACGTGGGCGGCATTGCCTGCGGCACCACCTGCACCTCCGCTGCCCAGACCTCTGGCACTGTGGTAACGCTCTCTGCGACAGCAGGGGCACTCGCCGGCTGGTCCGGCGGCGGTTGCAGTGGTACCGGTACCTGTCCCGTCACGCTGACCGCCAACACCACGGTCACCGCCATCTTTGGCCCGCTCAACCTGACGGTGACCACCGCCGGGAGCGGCACGGGCACGGTGACGTCTTCCCCCGCTGGCACGGGCGGGGGCATAAGCTGTACCACCGGCTCGGCCACGGGTTGCAGCGACGCCTACAACACCGTCACCCCGGTAACCCTTACCGCGACCCCGGGAACCGGCACCTTTGCCGGCTGGTCCGGCGGTGGTTGCAGCGGCACCGCGTCCACCTGTACGGTGACCATGAATGCCAGTAAGGCGGTTACCGCCACCTTCAATACCGCTGTCTCATGCAGCACTCCACCCGCTGCCGGCAGGGTCGTCAGCATTGTCGATACCGGCACCATTACCAGTAACTGGGCGCAGCAGGCATTTGCACCACTGCCTTCGACCATCACGGCGTTCAAAGTGACGGTGCCCTCGGGCTTCAGCCGTCGCGACGACATCGTGGCCATCAAGGGCTCCACTACCGCACGCGCACCGATGCTAATTCTGTCCACCCAGCCGGGTTGCGCCGATGTGTTCCAGGGCAGTACCCAGCCCTATTGCAAGGTGAGTGCGCTGGATGGTGCCAAGATCAAGATGAACGGCAATCTGAGTGACACCATCTACTATTGCAAGCTGCCCCCGGGCGATTACTACATCAACGCCTTCAACCAGGCGACCGTCGGCGGGGCCTACACCTGCACCAATACCACCAACTGCAGGTTCATGGTGAGCCGGTCGGCCAACTACTGACCAATCGGCTTCGCTCTGCAGCGCCCGCATTGTTACAATGCGGGCGTTTTTTTTTGCCTCCCACTCAACCCGGATCGGTAGTTTATGAGATACCCGCAACGCCTTGCCTCGCTCTGTTCGCTGTTCGCCCTGCTCGGGCTGCCGTTGCTTCCGGCTGTCGGGATGGCCGCGGAGCCGCCGGCCCCGACCGACAGCACCGTGGTGCTCAGCCACGGCAAGACCCGCGTCACCCTGGGCGAGATCCGCCACACCATCGAGGACAATGTGCGGCCGGACAAGCTGAGCCTGTTCTATGCCGACCGCAAGCGTATCAGCCAGCACGCCGGCAATGTGTTCGTGGTGCACAAGCTGGCCGAAGAGGCGGCGGCGCGCAAACTGACGCCCGCCGAGCAACGCCGGGTGGACGAAGCCCGCAATCGCGTGCTGAGCCAGTTGCAACTCGACCACATCGTGGCCCAGGAGAAGCAGCCCGACTATGAAGCGCTCGCGCGCGAGCAATGGCTCGCCCACCCCGAGAGCTATCAGGCGCCCGAAGCCGTGCATGTGAACCATGTCCTGATCGCCGCCGGCGACAAGCGCGACGATGCGGCGGCGCTGGCGCGCGCCGAGGAAGTACTGGCCAAGGCCCGCGCCGGCGCCGATTTCGGCGCGTTGGCAAAAGAATATTCGGACGATCCCTCGGCTGCGCAAAACGGCGGTGATCTGGGTTTCTTCCAGCGCGGTCAGATGGTCAAGCCGTTCGAAGACGCGGCGTTCGCACTGACCAGCAAGGGTGACCTCGCGGGGCCGGTCAAGACCCAGTTCGGCTACCACATCATTCGCTTCGAGGAACGCCGCGCCGCCGGCGTACAGCCGTTCGATGAATTGAAAGCGGGTCTCATTGCCACCCAGAAAGGTGAATTCCGCACCCGCATCGTCAACCGCGAGATCGAGCGCATCGGCACCCTGGACGGCGTCAAGACGGATTACGAAGCCCTGATGAGTCTCTACCAGCCCGCGGACTTCGGCCAGCCAAAAGATATGTC
>CAVPTW010000022.1:0-410941 GCA_963708735.1 uncultured Gammaproteobacteria bacterium | reverse complement strand
ACCACCGAACCGGCAAGGACAGCACTGCCAGACACTGAACCGCCAACCGCGCCACAGCCTGTCGCGGCGCCCAAACCGCGCGCCCCACTGTACGCGCCGCTCCTCGACAGTCTGCTGCTGGTAGCGCGGATCGAGGGCAAATTGTCGACCGTCACCGCCGTTACCGCGGGTCTGCCCCTCGATGAAGGCCGGTTGACCAACGATCTCTTCATCCGTGCGGCCAACCGCGCTGGCCTGGCGGCGCTGCTGGTGGAGCGCGAAATTGCCGAAATTCCCCGCGATGTACTGCCGGCGGTGCTGTTGTACGACGACGGAAGTTCGGCGGTGCTGGTGGATATCGACGCCGAGCAGGGCTGGGGCGTGCTCATGGCGCCCGCCAGCCAGCACCGGGAGCAACGCTCCCTGGAGGAGCTTCGGGAAGGCTTCTCCGGGCACCTGTTTTATCTGCGGCCGATGCAGGAATTCGACGCCCGCACCCCAAAGATCTACAGCAGTCCGGGCGAACACTGGTTCTGGGGCGTACTCAAGTCTTCCTGGCACCTCTATCGTGACGTGCTGCTCGCGTCACTGTTCATCAATCTTTTTGTACTCGCGCAGCCGCTGTTTGCGATGAACGTCTACGACCGCGTCGTCCCCAATAACGCCGTCGAAACATTGTGGGCGTTGGCCGTCGGCGTGGTGCTGGTCTATCTGTTTGATCTCGGCCTCAAAATCCTGCGCGGTTACATGGTTGAACTGGCGGCCAAACGCTCGGATGTCATGCTCTCGGCAAGCCTGTTCGAGCGCATGCTCGGCATCAAAATGCGGCATCGTCCGATCTCGGTCGGCTCCTTCGTGAATCGGCTGCACGAGTTCGACAGCATTCGCAGTTTCATCACATCGTCGACGATGCTGACGCTGATCGACCTGCCGTTTCTGGTGCTGTTTCTCATCCTGATTTTTTACATCGGCGGCTGGCTCGTGATGGTGCCGTTGTCGATAATTCCCGTTGCCCTCCTGCTGGGTTACTCCGCGCAACGGCGGCTGCGGCCCATGATCGAAAACGTGATGCGCGGTTCGGCCAAAAAGAGCGCCAACCTGGTCGAGAGCATGGTGGGCATCGAAACCATCAAGACGCTTACCGCCGAAAGCCGCGCGCAACGCATCTGGGAACAGGCCGTTGGTTATGTGTCGCAGTGGGGACTGTCGTCGCGGATGGTATCGAACTCCACGCTGATGACCGTTAATTTTCTCCAGCAGCTGGGCATGGTGGCCATTGTGGTCGGCGGGGTGTATCTGATTGCCGACCAGAAGCTGACCCTCGGGGGCCTGATCGCGTGCAGCATTTTGAGCTCGCGGGCACTCGCGCCGCTGGGTCAACTCGCTTCCTTGCTCACTACCTATGATCATGCCGAAGCGGCACTGAAGTCGCTCGACGAAATCATGGAACTGCCGGTCGAGCGCCCGGCGGGCGAACGCTTCCTGCAGGAGCACGAATTTACCGGGGCGCTTCGATTCGAGAATGTCGAATTTGCCTATCCCAACCAACCCCGACCATCGCTCACGGGCCTGTCGATTCGCATCGCGGCCGGCGAAAAAGTGGGGATCATCGGCAGAGTCGGGTCCGGAAAATCCACGCTGGCCCGGCTCGCGCTGGGCCTTTACGATCCGGAGCGCGGTTCGGTGACCTACGACGGCTTTGACATCAAGCAGCTGGACCCGTCCAGCCTGCGCCGCGCGATCGGCTACGTATCCCAGGATGTGACCCTGTTCTACGGCTCGATACGCGAGAACATTTCCCTTGGCCTCACCGGCGTCAGCGATGCCGCCATCGTCGCCGCCGCCGACAAGGCCGGCATCCTGGGCCATATCAACGCGCATCCCGAAGGACTCTCCATGATCGTGGGCGAGCGCGGCGAAACCTTGTCGGGTGGTCAGCGCCAGGCGCTCGGCCTCGCGCGCATGTTTCTCCGCGATCCTCCCATCCTGGTGCTCGACGAGCCGACTTCAGCCATGGATCAGGGCAGTGAGACGCGCATCAAACAACTGCTCGCCAATTTTGCGAAGGACAAGACGCTGCTCCTGACCACGCACAAGATGAGCATGCTGGACCTGGTGGACCGCGTGCTGGTGCTGGATCAGGGCCGGTTGGTGGCCGACGGACCCAAGGCGCAGGTTCTCGAAGCTCTGAGAGCGGGCAATATCCGCAGTCCGGCCTGAGGACGGGGGAGACACCATGACTAACCAGGCACCGAAAGGCACACCGCAAGTGCGGAACACGCTGGCGCGCTTGCGCCGCAATCTGGCCATCAGGCCGGCAACCGATCTCAAGTACATGTCCTACGCCTCGGAGGCCATATTGTTGCAGGCTCCGGGGCTGCATCGGCGGCTGCTGTGGAGCCTCTGCGCCGTCGTGTTGGTGTTGCTGGTGTGGGCCTACTTTGCCACGGTCGACGAATTCACGCGGGGCGATGGGCGCATCGTGCCGTCCAGCGAAGTTCAGATCGTGCAGAACCTGGAGGGCGGCATCCTGGCACAGCGCTTTGTGTCCGAAGGCGACATTGTGGAAAAGGATCAGCCGCTGCTGCAAATCGACGACACGCTGGTGGCGTCTTCTTTCCGCGAGCGGTCGCTGAAGGCCGCGCAGCTGCAAGCGAAAATCATTCGTCTGCGCGCGGAATCCCTCGGCACCACCTTCGAACAGGAACTGGCCCAGGCGAAGGAACCCATCGAGGCGGTGTTGCTTCAGACAGAGCGAGATCTGTTCAAATCCCGGGCGCTTGAATACGGCAGCAAAATGGATGTGCTGCGGCAGCGGCTGGAGCAAAAGCGCCAGGAATTGTCAGCGGTACGTCTCGCCCGTGCCAGCCTGGCAGAGAGCCACGACCTGCTCCAGCGGGAGATGACGGTCACTCAGCCACTGGTAGAGAAGGGCGCCGTCTCCCACGTCGAACTGCTGCGCCTCGAGCGCCAGCTCAACGATCTCACGGGAGAGTTGGGCAAAGCCACCATCGCGATCCCACGCCTGCAATCCGAATACGACGAAGCCCACAAGAACATCGATTCGTTCGCACAGGGTTTCGCCGCCGAGGCACGCAAGGAACTCAACGATGCCACCTCCGAGTTGGGGCAGTTGCAGGAAGGCAACGAGGCCTATGCCGACCGCGTGGCCCGCACCGAGGTCAAATCGCCGGTGCGGGGGACCGTCAAACGCATCCTCGTCACCACCATCGGCGGCGTGATTCAGCCCGGCATGAATCTGGTGGAGATAGTGCCCACCGACGATTCACTGCTGGTGGATGCCAAGGTGCTACCCAAGGACATCGCCTTCATCAGCCCCGGCCAGCAGGCCATGGTCAAGTTCACCGCCTACGATTTTTCGATACATGGTGGCCTTGTCGCCCATGTGACCCAGATCAGTCCGGACACCATTGAAGACAAGGAAAAGGGTGTCTGGTACTACCAGGTGCGTCTCAAGACCGAGAGCAGCGTGCTCGGTAGCGCCTCGGATCCGCTTCCCATCATCCCCGGCATGACGGTCCAGGCCGACATCCTGACGGGAAAAAAGACCGTTCTGGATTACCTGCTCAAACCCATTCTCAAGACCAAGCAGCTTGCCTTTCGGGAGCGTTGAACCTGCGGGAAGTACTCGATGGTCGAAAATCTGGATCGAGTGGTGAGTTCATCGCGTGAGTGGCAAATCAGGCAGATAAACGGTAACGTTCCCGCATCCGCACTGTGATACAAATCACACTACCAGAGCGAACCGGGTACGCAGGGCGAAAACCCGGTTGACGCGTCATTCTGGCAGGTGCGGAAGCAGGATCTCTCAGCACCATCATCGTAGCAAGGAGGAAGTTCAGTGATGTCACAATTAACCCGGTTTGCCAAGCGCCGACAGGCTCCCCTGATGGGGGCCGCCATGCTCGTCGCCATGTCCTTTGCCAGTCCCGGCGAAGCGGTGGACATTCGCAATGTCATCAAAGAAACCGTCAAGAGCAACCCCTTGGTACTTGCCGAGTTGCGCGAGACCGATGCACGCAACCGCAAGGTGCGCGAGGCCCTGGCGGGCTATTACCCCACACTGGATCTGGTGGCGGGATACGGCTTCCAGGAACGCAACCCCGCCAATCGTTCGTTTGCCGCCGATCCCAACGGGACCCGCAATGAGCTGGATCGACGCGAGCTGCAACTCAGCGCCCGTCAGCTGATATTCGACGGTTTCTACACACCTCTTGAGCACAAGAACCAGCAGGCCCGTGAACGCAGCGCCAAATTTCGCGCCACTTCCGTGGGTGAAGATATTTCCCTGTCCGTCACTCGGGCGTTTACCGAGGTCCTTAAACAGGAAGCCATTCTCAAACTGGCCCAGGACACACTGGCCTACCACCAGCAGGTCTACGACAGGATGAACCAGCGGTTCCAGTCCGGAGTGGGTAGCCGTGCCGACCTTGCCCAGATCTCAAGCCGGCTTGCGCTGTCTCGTACCAATCTGGAGAACGTGACCGCCAACCTGCGCAACGCGCGCATCAACTATCAGCAGGTGGTTGGTACTTTCCCGGGCGAGGGCGAACTGGAATTCCCCGGTTCCTACCACAACTATCTGCCGGCCAATGTAGAAGCCGCGGTTGCCCGGGCTTTCGACAACCACCCGATCCTCAAGGTGGCGGAAACCGATCTGGAAGCTACTGGCTACACCTACGAACAAACCAAATCAGCGTTCTACCCCCGCTTTGACCTGGAGGTCCAGCGCGACGCCAATGACAACATCGATGGATCCGAGCAAAAAATCGACGACCTGCAAGTGATGCTGCGCATGCGTTACAACCTGTTCCGCGGCGGTTCCGACCAGGCGCGCAAACAGGAGTTCGCGTACCTGGTCGAAAAGGCCAAGGAAATCCGCAATAACGCCCGGCGCGAAGTGGAGCAGGAAATCCGCCTTGCCTGGGTCGCCAACGACACCTTGACGACGCAAATTCCGATCCTCATCGACTATGCCAACAGCGCGGAAGAAACCAAAAGGGCATATGTGGACCAGTTCGACCTCGGGCGACGGACCCTGCTCGATCTGCTCAACACCGAGAACGAAGCAGTCAGCGCCAAGCGCGATCTGATCAACGCGAAACATGACCTGATCCTCAATGAGTACCGAATTTTCCACGGCATGGGCGACCTGATGGCCACCGTGGGCGCGGCAATTTGATGATCGATACGCCCCTGATGGGCAACTGCCAAGGCACGACCGCCGGCACGGATGCCGGCGGGAATTGGCCAGGAGGCTGTACTCGATCCAGATGACAAGCAGCACGGCCTGGGGGCCGTGATGCTCACGACCGAATCTTAAAGACGACAGCGGGGCAACCCGACGGACAGGGTTTCTGAGACAACTACGGGAGAACGGCGATGAACGACGAAGTCAAGCAAGGCGAAGCCATACAGGCGCAGATCACGCAGCGGGAATCCGACCAGGCTGCGGCGGCCGCGCAGGCAGCCAACACTGCCAAGCCCGCGGAAGCCGCGGCTCCGCCCGGCGGCCGAGCGCAAGCACCCGTCCACGCCCCAGCCGAAGCCAGCGCAGCGACTCATGCCCCAGTTCATGCCCCGGCGCATGCCCCGGTGCATGCCGCCCCAGCGAAAGGTGAAGCCGCGAGCGCAGCGCACACCGATGGCGCCGTTCCCCCGGTCTCCGCCGACGCCAAGGAAAATTCAGAATTCGCCGAACTCCAGCGAGCAGTAGCCTCTGGCAAGGACATCAGCAAGGAACTCGAGGCGCCGGCCGCCGGGCAAGGTGGCGGCGGTGGTGATTCCATTGAGGACGCTGTCCGCTTCGCTCGCGGACTCGACGCAGTCAATCCAAAAGCCGGCTTCGATCCGGACATCACGCCGCCGCCGCTGATTACGCCAACCGCGAATTCCTTCCCGGTTGAATCCATCGCGCCGCCACCGCCGCCAAATAATCCGGTCGCCATTACGGGATTGTCGTCCGCCGCTGACGGCGGCGATGTAGCCGTACACGAACCCAATCTGGCCGACGGCAGCGCCCCCAATCCGCAGGCTCTGACCCAGATCGGCAACTTCACCATCAGCGCACCCGATGGCGTGGGTAGTCTTGCCATCGGCGGTGTGGAAGTGCTCAATGCCGGCGGGCTAACCGGCAATCCCGTAACAACCTCCCTGGGCAATACCCTGGTCGTTACCGGCTACGACGCCGCAACCGGCGTCGTCACCTATGCCTACACATTGCTCGACAACGAGAATCACCCCACGGGGCAAGGCGCCAACGACCTGTTCGACAACCTGCCGGTAACCCTGACCGACAGCAACGGCGACACCACGACGGACACGCTGGCCGGGCGCATTGTCGACGACGTGCCGCACGGGGTTTCGGATATCGACGAAGTGGGTACCGGCGGCAGCACCGGCGGCAACGTCTTCACCGGGGTCGACGACGATGCGCTCAACCGCCTGCACGCGGATGTCCAGGGCGCCGACCACACGGCAGTGCCGATCACCGGCGTGGTCGCAGGCAGCCACCTCGACAGCCCGCTCACCGATAACACCGGCATTGGCAACGTTGTGCATGGCGCGTTTGGCGATCTGGTCCTGAACGCCAACGGCAGCTACGTCTACACTGCCAACAGCGGCTTGACCAGCGATCACACTGACGTATTCACCTACACGGTGACCGACGCGGATGGCGATACCTCCACCGCCACGTTGACCATCGAAATTACAGGTCAGGCGCCGCCACCGCCGCCTCCACCGCCGCCACCTCCTCCGCCCGAGAACATACTGAGCGATGGCAACGAAGTGGTCAGCGCGCCCGAAGACACGTCGGTGACAGGTAATGTGCTGGCCAACACAGTTAATCCAGACGGCCCGTTCGCGGCGAGCGTCACCCAGTTCTCGGTGGCGGGAGATTCGACCCCTTACGCGCCAGGTTCCACAGTGGCGATTGCCGGTGTCGGCACCCTCGTCGTCAACTCCGATGGATCTTTCACTTTTGATCCAGTCGCGAATTTTAACGGCCCGGTGCCGGTAGTTACCTACACCGTAACCGACGGTGCCGCGACGGACGTATCCACGCTCAATATCACCTTGGACCCGGTAAACGACGCACCCTTAGCAAATCCCGACACCAACTGGGCCAAGGAAGACTTCGCCGATGCGAGCGGTAACGTGCTCGACAACCTTGCCCATGCCGGTGCTCCAAGCGGCACCTTTGCCGACGTGGCGGATACCGACGTTGATCTCAATCCCCTGACCGTGACTGCCTTCACAGGCAATATTGGGCACGGCACGCTGACCCTGAACACCGACGGCAGCTACATATACACACTGGACAATACAAACCCTGACGTCCAGGCGCTGCGCGACGGCGACACGCTGACCGATACCTACACCTACACGGTATCGGACGGTGTCGTCACCACTACAGCGACACTGACTATCACCGTTTTCGGCACCGATGATACAGCGACGGTAGAGACCGCAGTGGCCGAAGGTCCGGACGCGACGGTCTACGAATCGGGCCTGAGCCCGGACGGCTCCAACGCGGTGGCGGACACCGAGACCACCACCGGATCGTTTACGCTGTCGGCGACCGATGGCATTGCCAGCGTCGTGATCGGTGGGATCACCTTCACGCTGGCGCAAGTGCAGGCGTTTGCGACCACCACGGGGTGGTCAACACCGGGCAGGGCGTGCTGACCCTGACCGGCTACACCGGCACGGCCACGGGCGGCACGATCAGCTACAGCTACACCCTGTCGGCGACGATCGACAACACCGCCAGCGCCACGGCGCCGGACAGCGTGGACGGGACCGGCTTCAACGACAGCGTGGCGCTGACGGTCAACGGCGTGGGCGGGACCACCGCCAGCGACGACCTGGTGATCCGCATCGTCAACGACCTGCCCACGGCGAATGTGGACGGTCCGTACGGCCTGACCGAAGACGGCCTGAGCAACATCAGCCGGCGACGTGGTGAGCAACGACACCAGTGGTGCCGACACGCCGGCCGCGTTTGTGGGCTGGAGCACCGGCGACACGACGGCGATCAACGCGCTGAACACCTACGGCACGCTGACCCAGAACGCCGACGGCACGTGGAGCTACGCGCTGAACAACGCCCTGGCGGCGACGCAGGCGCTGACCTCGGCGAGCAACCTCAGCTACGACGCTGCACTACACGATGCAGGACGCCGACGGCGACACCAGCCCGGCGACGCTGACCATCACCATTACCGGCGCCAACGACAGTGCCAGTGTCGTGACGGCGCAGACGAGCGGACCGGACGGCACGGTCTACGAATCGGGCCTGAACCCGGACGGCTCCAACGCGGCGGCGAACACCGAGACCACCAGCGGCACGTTTACGGTGTCGGCGAGCGACGGCATTGCCAGCGTCGTGATCGGTGGCAGCAGCTACACGCTGGCGCAGCTGCAGGCGTTTGCGACCACCAACGGGGTGGTCAACACCGGGCAGGGCGTGCTGACGCTGACCGGCTACACCGGCGACGCCACCGGCGGCACGATCAGCTACAGCTACACGCTGTCGGCGACGATCGACAACGACAGCATCATCCCGACCGGCAACGACGCGGTGACGGCGGCGCACTTTGACGACAGCGTGGCGCTGACGGTCACCGGCGTGGGCGGCAGCAGCGCCAGCGACGACCTGGTGATCCGCATCGTCAACGACGCGCCCACGGCGAGTGTGGACGGTCCGTACAGCCTGACCGAAGACGGGGCGACCACGGTCGTGTCCGGCAACGTGCTGAGCAACGACACCAGTGGTGCGGACGCGCCCAAGGCGTTTGACGCCTGGAGTGGGAGTGACACGACGGCGATCAACGCGCTGAACACCTACGGCACGCTGACGCAGAACGCCGACGGCACGTGGAGCTACGCGCTGAACAACGCCCTGGCGGCGACGCAGGCGCTGACCTCGGCGAGCAACCTCAGCTACACGCTGCACTACACGATGAAGGACGCCGACGGTGACACCAGCCCGGCGACGCTGACCATCACCATTGCCGGCGCCAACGACAGTGCCAGTGTCGTGACGGCTCAGACGAGCGGACCGGACGGCACGGTCTACGAAGCGGGCCTGAACCCGGACGGCTCCAACGCGGCGGCGGACACCGAGACCACCAGCGGCACGTTTACGGTGTCGGCGAGCGACGGCATTGCCAGCGTCGTGATCGGTGGCACCAGCTACACGCTGGCGCAGCTGCAGGCGTTTGCGACCACCAACGGGGTGGTCAACACCGGGCAGGGCGTGCTGACGCTGACCGGCTATACCGGCGACGCTCACGGCGGCACGGTGAATTACAGCTACACGCTGTCGGCGACGATCGACAACGACAGCATCGCACCCACGGCTCCCGACAGTGTGGACGCGACGGGCTTCAACGACAGCGTGCACATCACGGTGAACGGCACCGGCGGCACCACCGCCGGCGACGATCTGGTGATCCGCGCGGTGGACGACGTGCCCGCGGCGGTGAACGACGGCCCGACCGGCGTTACCGAAGACGGGTCGAGCAGCATCGGCGGCAACGTGCTGAGCAATGATCTGCCGGGTGCCGACACCCCAGCATCGTTTGTTGCCTGGAGTAGCGACACAGCGGCGATCACCGCGCTGAACACTTACGGTACGCTCACCCAGAACGGCGACGGCACGTGGACCTACGTGCTGGACAACACCCGCGCGGCCACCCAGGCGCTGACTTCCGGCAGCCCGCTGAGCTACGACCTGAACTACACCATGCAGGACGCGGACGGGGACACCAGCTCAGCCAAGCTGACCATCACCATCACGGGCGCGGATGATGGCGCCAACGTCACCACGGCGGCAGCGACGGGTCCGGACGCGACGGTGTACGAGCACGGTCTGACCTCGGTGTCGGACACCAGCGAGACCACCACCGGCGCGTTTACGGTGTCGGCGAGCGACGGCATTGCCAGCGTCGAGATCGGTGGCAGCAGCTTCACGCTGGCGCAGCTGCAGGCGTTTGCGACCACCAACGGGGTGGTCAACACCGGGCAGGGCGTGCTGACGCTGACCGGCTATACCGGCGACGCTCACGGCGGCACGGTGAATTACAGCTACACGCTGTCGGCGACGATCGACAACGACAGCATCGCACCCACGGCTCCCGACAGTGTGGACGCGACGGGCTTCAACGACAGCGTGCACATCACGGTGAACGGCACCGGCGGCACCACCGCCGGCGACGATCTGGTGATCCGCGCGGTGGACGACGTGCCCGCGGCGGTGAACGACGGCCCGACCGGCGTTACCGAAGACGGGTCGAGCAGCATCGGCGGCAACGTGCTGAGCAATGATCTGCCGGGTGCCGACACCCCAGCATCGTTTGTTGCCTGGAGTAGCGACACAGCGGCGATCACCGCGCTGAACACTTACGGTACGCTCACCCAGAACGGCGACGGCACGTGGACCTACGTGCTGGACAACACCCGCGCGGCCACCCAGGCGCTGACTTCCGGCAGCCCGCTGAGCTACGACCTGAACTACACCATGCAGGACGCGGACGGGGACACCAGCTCAGCCAAGCTGACCATCACCATCACGGGCGCGGATGATGGCGCCAACGTCACCACGGCGGCAGCGACGGGTCCGGACGCGACGGTGTACGAGCACGGTCTGACCTCGGTGTCGGACACCAGCGAGACCACCACCGGCGCGTTTACGGTGTCGGCGAGCGACGGCATTGCCAGCGTCGAGATCGGTGGCAGCAGCTTCACGCTGGCGCAGCTGCAGGCGTTTGCGACCACCAACGGGGTGGTCAACACCGGGCAGGGCGTGCTGACGCTGACCGGCTATACCGGCGACGCTCACGGCGGCACGGTGAATTACAGCTACACGCTGTCGGCGACGATCGACAACGACAGCGTCATCCCGACCGGCAACGACGCGGTGACGGCGGCGCACTTTGACGACAGCGTGGCGCTGACGGTCACCGGCGTGGGCGGCAGCAGCGCCAGCGACGACCTGGTGATCCGCATCGTCAACGACGCGCCCACGGCGAGTGTGGACGGTCCGTACAGCCTGACCGAAGACGCGGTGACCACTACCGTGTCTGGCAACGTGCTGGCCAACGACACCAGTGGTGCGGACGCGCCCAAGGCGTTTGACGCCTGGAGTGGGAGTGACACGACGGCGATCAACGCGCTGAACACCTACGGCACGCTGACGCAGAACGCCGACGGCACGTGGAGCTACGCGCTGAACAACGCCCTGGCGGCGACGCAGGCGCTGACCTCGACCAGCACCCTCAGCTACGACCTGCACTACACGATGCAGGACGCCGACGGCGACACCAGCCCGGCGACCCTGACCATCACCATTCCGCGCCGACGACCCACCGCGCTTCATTGTCGGTTCCAACGACGGTGATGTGCCCGGTTCCACGACGGACTATGTGGTTCCCAATCCCGGGGGTCCGGTGGATGGGCCCATTGTGGGCGGGAATGGCGCCGATATCCTGATCGGCGATCCGGGTGGATCACAAATCAACCCAGGCCAGAGCGCGAACATCGCGATGGTGCTGGACACCTCGGGCAGCATGGGTACCTCCATCCCCTTCGGTGGCTCAAGCATTACCCGAATCGCTGCCCTGAAGCAGGCCACCATCGCGGCGCTTCAGGATCTGACCCATACCGGTGCGGAAAACATTCACGTAGACCTCACCACGTTCAGTACTCACAGTACCCATCTGGGAACCTATGACCTGATCGTCAACGGTGTGGTGCAGCAGTACGCTCTCAATCAGGCGATCGCCGCTATCAACACCCTGAATGCCGATGGCGGCACCAACTACGAGGCTGGGCTGGGGACTGCGGCACAATGGATCGGCGGCAGCCAGGCGGTGCCCATTACGCAATCCGATACGAGCGATCACAATTTAGCGGGAGGCACAAGCAACAACGACAGTGCCGCGACACTCAAAGACGCTAGCGGGATTGCTTATGCCCTGGTTTCCGGCTGGGGGTCAACGACGTCGGATATCCGTGACGCGAACGGGAGTACCTCGAGCGGCTGGGGCGTTGAGGGAGGGGCTGACGCTAACAAGCTAGATCCCCAGGAGGTTCTGCGGTTCGACTTCGGTCCGGGAACGGATTTCGATGGCGCCTGGAACCAACTTCACCACCGGCGGATTCAATGGCCCGCCCATTGTTGCGGCGGCATTCGCGTTGGGCAGCTTTGGTAACGGCAGTCATACGGTGAACTACACCGTCACCTATTCTGACGGTACTTCCGCGAATAATACGGAGAATTTCTCCGGCAGCAGCACCCATAACCTCACCATCACCGCAGCTGCCGGGCTGACCATCGACCATATCGCGTTTTCGGTACCGGTTGGAGAAGAAAGCGGGAAGGTCGATCTGGAATCGGTTACCCAGATGGGCCCCATTCCCCATGCCGACGTGAATACCCTGCTGTTCATCTCCGATGGGGAGCCCACCTATCATTATGTCGGCAACGGGACGACCCTTGGCGGCGATGGTAGCAGCCTGGATACCCATACCATTGCGCAAATTACCGGTACGGACACCGACGGCGATAACTTCTCGGAAATAGGCGCTATCCAGGGCGCTGGCTTCCACATCCAGGCGGTGGGTATCAATGTCGGTGATGATGCGCTGAATGTGCTGGACCAAGTGGAAGGCCAGCCACCCGGCGGTTCCGGACACCATTCGGCCGACAACATCACCACTGCGGAACAGCTCACCGCAGTGATCGGTACGATCACCGGAGGCGGTACCGTGGTCGATACCGCCGGCGACGACCAGATCAGTGGCGGTGGCGGCAATGACATCCTGTTCGGTGACGCGCCCTTCACGAACACTCTGGCCGATGCGCAAGGGTTGACCACGCCGGATGGTGCCGGATGGCTGGTGTTCCAACGGCTCGAGGGTGGTCAGGGGACGGACTCCACCTGGGATCGCGCAGATACCATCAACTACATTCAGGGCAACCTTGCTGAGCTAGCGCAAGAAAGCGGGCGTAGCGGTGGGAACGATATCCTGGATGGCGGCGCCGGCAATGACACCATCTTCGGTCAGGAAGGCAACGACCGAATTACCGGCGGTTTGGGCAATGATCTGCTTTCCGGCGGTAGCGGTCATGACACCTTTGTCTGGAACGCGGGAGAAACAGGGACGGACACCGTCACCGGTTTTACGGTTGGTGGAGCTGGTGGAGATGTGCTGGATCTCTCAGCGCTGCTTCAGGGTGAGGAGGGTGCCAGCGATTTGAGTGGTTATCTGCTGGCCACCAGCAATGGTACGGACACAACCATCAGCATCGATGCCCATGGCGGGGGCAATTTCAGCACCCCGGACCAGAGCATCGTGTTGCTGAACGTGGTTACCAGCATCAACACCCTGGTGACCAGCAACAGCCTGATAACCGATCACTGAGGCCGGTTCGGTCCCAAACCCCGCCACATTCTCTGTGGCGGGGTTTTTTTGTGCCTGGTCGGCGTGCGTGGATTGCCGGAGGCTTGGTTTGCCGGATGCGCCGCGGTGCGGCTTATCCGGCCTACGGCGACGATGCTTGGTGAGGGGGTAAGCAGGGCACCCGCGAGGGCGCCTACGGCCCGGGGAACTGTCTGGCGAGTTGTTCCCGCAACTGCTGCCAGTGGGAGAGGGTGGCGGCATCGCCGGAGTGGACCTGCTCACGGCGATTGCGCGCCAACCACAGCTCCGAGCCGTTGAAGCTGTACACCGGGATCAGATCGGTCCGCTGGCTCGCGGGCAGGATGCGCGGCTCGATGTTGTCGAGGATCAGGGGGTCGACCGATGACGCTGACATCATTGATTGATTCCATATTAATCATTACGATTCAAATCAATGTGCATCGTCCAGGAGAACTGACATGGCGCAAACCGAAACCAAGGTGCTGACCGCGCATGTTCCGCTGCTGTTGGCCGAAAAGATCGATCAGATGGCCGCGCGCCTGGAGCGGTCCCGCGGCTGGATCATGAAGCAGGCGCTGGTGGCGTGGATCGATCTGGAGGAGGAGCACAGCCGCCTGACCCGGGAGGCGTTGGTTGACGTGGACGCTGGCCGCGCGGTCGACCATCAGATCGTGCAGGCGTGGGCCAACAGCCTCGAAACCGATGAGCCACTGCCCCTGCCGCAGTGATGGAACTGAAGTGGACCAGCAAGGCGCTCGCCGATCTGGCGCGGCTGTATGAGTTCCTGGCCCCCGTGAACAAGCCGGCCGCGGCACGTGCCGTGCAGGCATTGACGAAAGCGCCGACAATCTTGTTGACCCACCCGCGCATGGGCGAACAACTGTTTGAATTTGCGCCGCGCGATGTACGGCGGATTCTCGTGGCACATTACGAAATGCGTTATGAACTTCAGGACTCAACCATCTACGTGCTGCGCCTGTGGCACACGCGAGAGGATCGTTAGAACGCCTCGTAACCCGAGGTTCCCACCAATGTTGCCTGTGCCCTTCGATGCTTGCTCAGGACAAGCCGATAGAGTGCGGCGGATGCGCTGCGCTTATCCGCCCTACGGATCCGGCCGGTTTTGCCCTGACTGGTGTGGCGATTGGCATCAAAGCACCTCGTCCAGGCGCCGCAGCAGATTTTGCCACTGCTCCAGTTGCATGGCGGACCCCGAGACCACCTGCTCCTTGCGGGTGCGCGCCAACCACAGCGTGGTGCCGTTGAAGCTGTACACCGGGGATCAGATCCGGTCCGCTGGCTCGCGGGCAGGATGCGCGGTTCGATGTTGTCGAGGATCAGGGGGTCGGCGTCGAGGGCGGGGTACCAGGCCAGCACCATGTGGGGCTGGTGAAGGGTGAGCGCCTTGCACATAGGTGATGCGCAGCGCGTCTTCGGCGATTCCCATGCGGCTGAGCGTGAAGTATTTGGCGATGGCGAATTCCTCGCAGTCGCCGGCATCCTTGATCAGGAACTCGATCGGGGTCGCCCAGTAATCCTGCTGTTGCCAGACTGCCGGGTCGGTCGTAAAACGGGCGGCATTAAAAAAGTTGTTGGCGAGGCGGAGACGCTCCGGGTCGGGCGCGGATTTGCCTTGCTCGATCAGCGCGAACCAATGGCTTACGCGGGCCGCCGCCTGGGGACCATTTTCGCGTTCTATCCGTTGAATCAGACGCTCCGAGTCCGTGGGCACGGGCTCCGGGCGGGCTACGGGTTCCGGCCGGGGCGCGGGCTGGCCGGCGCAGCCGGCGAGCAGCAGGACGGCAAGAATCAACGCGCGGGGCAGAATCAATGCCATTGGAACCGGAGTCGGTGGCGTCCGGTAAATGATCGGGATATTCAATCGCGATGGGATTCGGATTCACGCCAGCGGCGCCGCTCTTCCGGGCTCATCTGTTGCCAGCGCTGACGCAGCCGCTCGCGATCCTCCGGTGGCAGCTGGAGAAAGCGCTCGCGGGCCTGGATGAGTCGTTGCTGCTGATTCGGGGGCAGTGCTTCGAAGCGACGGCGGCGATCCTCGATCCGCTGGCGCTGTTCGGCATTGTCTCCACGAGCGTCGGATCGGTCGCCGCGACGATGATACGACGCTCCTCCCTGGTCTCCGCGGCCATTGTCATCGTCACCCGCCAGTTGAACCCGGCTGTGTGTCAGCGCGGAAAAAGGACTTGAAGTGATCTGGGCAAAACTTGCCGCGAAGTGCGGACGAGGATTCGTTCCTTCGACAAGCCCGCCCGCGCCCGGACGAACGGCAGGCGAGGGCGGGGAATACCCGGCATTACGCGCTTCGGAATGAGTCGTGACGTGAGCGAGCGATTCCCTGGCTGTGGTACCGGGGTAATGTGCGCGGTTATTTTCGGTGGTCGAGCCCGCGATGAAAAAAAACGCCGTCAAAGAGTTTGCCGCAACCGCGTTTGCGGAGGCACAAAACGGCGCGGCGAGCAGCAGCGTCAACAGCCAGGGTCGCGCCCCGCCGAGCCGGTCGGCAGGCGCACGGAAACTGTTGAACGCGCGTCGTTTCATCCGTTGGCGCCGTCCAGATCGGTGTCGGCGAGCCAGGAGTAGAAATCGAGCTGGTCATACAGCTCTGCCGCCTCCATGCCCGGCTGCGTGCTGCCGCCCATGGGATCCGGGGTCACCAGGATATGCGGTCCCAGCGCCCAGAGGCTGAGCGCGGCGGCGATCGCCATGCCAAGGGCCGGGGGCAGCCAGCTCCTGCGGCCAAACCGGCGCCTTGTGGGGGCCGCAAGCGCCGCGCGCCGGATATCGGCGAGACGGTGTACGGTCATTGCATCCATGTCCGCTTCGATCGACCGCAGCGCGTCCTGCCAGCGGCGTTCCTGTTCGTTCATGGTCGAAATTCCTCCAGCTGTTCTCTGAGGCTTTGCAGTGCCCGGAAATAATGGGTTTTGACACTGCCCTGGGTGCAATCCATCGCGCGCGCGGTGTCCTCGGTGGACAGCCCCTCCCAGCAGCGCAGCATGAACGCCTCGCGCTGCCGGCGCGGGAGGGTGCCGACAGCCTGCTGCAACGCAATGACACGACGCTCCTGTTCGAGTCGATCCACCGGCGTATCGCGCGCGGGGTCGGCGATCTGCTCCAGCGCATCCGGAGCCGTGTCGTCGTCCGGGGTCGCGGGGCCGAGCCAGCCAAACAGCCGGCGCTGGGCCTTGCGGGTACGGAAACTGTCGTTGATGCGGTTGTTGAGAATACGATAAAAGAGCGGCAGCCAGTCGGCAGGCGCCTTGTGCCGATAGTTCCGCACCAGCCGCAACATGGTGTCCTGCACCACATCCAGGGCTTCATCCCGATCCCGCAGCGCGGTATAGGCCATGGCGTAGGCGCGCCGTTCCACCGTGGCGAGAAATTTGTCCATACTGATCCGGGCCGGCGCCTCAGCGGCGCCGGAACCGGGAGCCTTGGCTAGCACTGTGGTCAAAAGCTCCGACATCTCGCGACACTCGGCGTGGTTCCCGGTTGCTCTGGTCAGTCTCTGATTATCTCGGTTACGAGAATCGCACCGCCAATAATCGCCAGCAGATCACGGTTATCGTGGTGATGATGATGGTCACGATCATCGTCGCGATAGTAGTAATGGCGCACCGGCGGATAATGATAGTACGCCGGCCGATAGTAGCGGACGGGACGGCCCGCGTAGTAGTGAATGTAGTGATGTTCCTCGACTCTGGGTCGATAGTCGTCGCGGTCGCGATAGCCGCGACCGCGGTAGTCATCACCGTGGCCGCGATACCCATCGCCATGATAGTCGCCACCGCGATAGTGGGACTGATCGCGGTCCCAGCGCGCTCCGCCATGATAATCGTCGTCCGCCAGTGCAGGTCGCACGGTCAGGACAAGCAGAGCAGCAGCGGCAAACAGCGTCAGCGAGGTCTTCATTGAGGTCACCATCGGTGGGTCCAGTGATTGCTACAACGGACTCCAGAGGTGGCGGTTGACCTGGAAAGGCGGCGTCAGAGACGAATGGCGCTTACTTGAGCGTCGTCACCCCCGCGAAGGCGGGGGTCCAGCGCTTTTTTTGCTGTGCTTCAGCGCTTGCAGTCACTGGATTCCCGCCTGCGCGGGAATGACGCCAGAGATGGGATCAGGCTTAAGTAGTGAGCGCCATTATTCGCGTCAGAGACGGAATTCCGCCCAGATCGGGCAATGATCGGACGGCCTTTCCATGGCGCGGATGGCGAGATCGATGCCGCTGTCCTCCAGGCGCGCGCACAGACTCGCGCTCGCGAGGATGAAGTCGATCCGCAGGCCGCGCGGTGGGTTCCTGTTCGAACCCGCGACTGCGGTAGTCGAACCAGCTGTAGATCTCCGCGCGATCGCCGTGGCGCTTGCGGAAAGTGTCTTCCAGACCCCAGCCCGCAAGCGCCGCGTACCACTCGCGCTCTTCCGGCAGAAAGCAGCATTTGCCGGTGCGCAGCCAGCGCTTGCGATTGTCTTCGCCAATGCCGATGTCGATATCGCGGGGCGCGACGTTCATGTCGCCCATGACCACGACGCGGTCGGTGGCCGAGTGTTCGCGTTGCAGTGTGGCGAGCATTTCTCGGTAAAAAAGTGCCTTGTTGGAAAATTTTTGCGGATGCGCCCGGCTCTCGCCCTGGGGAAAATACGCGTTGTAGATGTGAACGTCGCCGCCGGGTGCAGCGAAGCTGGCCTTGATGAGGCGGCGCTGCGAATCCTCGCCGTCTCCGGGAAATCCGCAGGAACTGGCGACCGGCGGCGTACGGAAGAGCAGGGCGACGCCGTAGTGACCTTTCTGCCCATGGTAGAGGGCCTGGTAGCCGAGTCGATGAATGTCCTCGAGCGGAAACTGATCGTCGGCGACCTTGGTTTCCTGCAGGCCGATCACGTCCGGCGCGTGTCGGATCATAATCTCTTTCAGTTGATGAAGTCTTGCCCGTATCCCATTGATATTAAAGCAAACAATTTTCATGGATCAGGGCCCGGCGGCACCCGCGGCGAGCTTTTCCCGGCGCTTGGTAAAAAGGTCGACATAATCGCCCAGGATGTTGCCGGTCTCCTTTAACAACGGGTCGTGCGCCAGGTCGAGCTTGGGTTTGGCGGGGAGGGCGGCATCGCCTTCATCGTCCGGGTTACCCGCCAACGCCTCTTGTTCTTTGCGCCAGGCGCCGAGATCCGCATAGGGCGGCTCGCCCTTGGCCTTGCGCTGGATATTGGCGAGGTCGAACAGCGCCATTTCGCGCTCGTGGTCGAGTCGTTCGCGCTCGGAACGTTTCAACGGCAGCTCTTTGATTGCACGGTTTTGTTCAGCGAATTTCAGTTCCTCGAGCAGATAGCGCCAGTCGGCATCGGCGGCAACGCGGGCGTCGTGACTCTCAATCAGCGGCGCCACCAGACCATCGACATTCTTGTACTTGTCGTGCTCGACCGGTTTGATGCGATCCCAGTGGAGAACACGGTCCTGACTCGCTTCACCGATTTCTTTCAGGTCGTAAATTGACGGAAACACGATATCAGGCAACACGCCGCGCTCCTGGGTGCTGTCGCCGGACACGCGGTAAAACTTGGACTCGGTCAGTTTGAGCTGGCCTTGCTTGAGCGGCGTCATCACCTGCACCGTGCCTTTGCCAAAACTCTGGGAGCCGACAATGAGTCCACGCCCATAGTCCTGGATGGCGCCGGCAAAAATTTCCGACGCCGAAGCGCTCAGGCGATTGATCAGGACCACCAGCGGCCCCCGATAAGCGGCCGGATGTTCCGCCATCTGATCCAATGACACTTTTCCGTTGGCGTGGCGGATCTGGACTACCGGGCCAGGGTCGATGAACAGATCGGTGAGGGCCGTGGCTTCATAGAGCGAGCCACCGCCGTTGTTGCGCAGATCGATAATGATCCCGTCGACATCTTCGCTGCGAAACGTCTGGAGGATGTTATAGACATCCCGCGTGGTGCTGCGGAAGTTTTCGTCCCGGTTGCGATAGGCTTCGAAATCCATGTAAAAGGTGGGGAGGGTGATGATTCCCAGGTGCAACTTGTCGCTCCCGTGGGGGACCGTGATGACATCGCCACGGGCTGCCTGTTCCTCGAGCTTGACCTGCTCCCGGACGATGGTTACCACATAGGAACTCCCTGCCGGTCCTGAACTTGCTGGAAGTATTTCAAGTCGAACCTGAGAGTCCTTTTTGCCGCGAATCAGGTCGACGACGTCGTCCAGACGCCAGCCGATCACATCGACCATCTCGCCATCGGCGCCTTGTGCCACACCGGTGATTCGATCTCCGGCGCGCAAACGACCCTGTTTGTCCGCAGGGCCGCCGGGCACGATACGGACGATCTTGGTGTACTCGTTTTCGGCCTGCAGCACCGCGCCGATTCCCTCCAGGGACAGCGACATGCTGATCTGGAAATTCTCCAGGCTACGCGGATCCATATAGGAAGTGTGCGGGTCGTACATTCCTGCAACCGTATTGGCGTAGAGCTCGAAAGCATCGCGCGATTGCTGCAAGCTGGCACGATGAAGCTGGCTCTTGTAGCGCTTGACCAGGAGCTCGCGAGCCGCGGTTGGCTCCTTGCCCGACATGATCAGCCTGAGCATGCTGTCCTTCAGGCGACGACGCCAGTAATCATCCGCTTCTGCGGCATCCTTGAACCAGGCGCGGGTCTCGGTGTCGATGGGCAGGGTTTCGTCGATATCGAAGTCGAATTTGGCGTCGCTTTCGAGGAAGGCGACACTCGCGTCCAGACGCGCAACCAGCCGCTCGCGGAAACGATTGAAGATGCGGAACGCCAGATCGAGATTTCCCGCGCGCAACTCGTCGTCAAGCCGGGTACGCCAGGCATCGAACTCGGCAATGTCACTGGCGAGAAAGTAGGCTCTGCTGACATCCAGGTGCTTCAGATAGAGATCGAGCAGTTCCGATGAAAATGTATCGTCGAGGGTGAGGTGGCGGTAGTGATGCTTATCCAGCTGTTGCAGGATTTCGCGGATGCTGGCGCGTTGCCCGGCATCGGGTGCGAGCGGCTCAAGGGCGTTTGCAGAACAGGCGATAACAAGGCTCAGCAGCAGACCGAGCCGATAGAAAAAGCGCATGCAGAGGTTCATCGAGATTGACAGGAAGGCGCATTCTAGGCCATGCGCGCGCGCGGCGCACTTGGCGGACACGACGCCTAGCATGGGTTCAGCCGCCGGCCGCGTCCATATCCCGATTTAATTTAACATAATATACATTATGCGAACAGTTGTTTGCGGGGCAACTGTTTGTGGTGGGACTGCTTGCGGTGCAACCGGGTCCGATTTCATCGCCAGGCCAAATGCCCTGGTTCTCCTCCCGCGAGACGCCACAGGCCACCGACAGGCCGGCGCCGGGCGCTGGCCAGCCGCTACCTTAGGATTGGTCGATGGTTAGTCGATAGTGCGCCGAATTACCGACGCGCCATGGGTTATTTGAGCGATGGCCCCGTCGTTTTCCCGGCCCAGCCTTCGGACAGCTTCGCCCAGTGGTACAGATGGAAAACCCGCTTGGCGAATTTCCACTTGCCATTCACGCGCCGGTAGTTGTCATCGTAATGGCCGCAGGCGGTGACGGACTCGCCCTTCTCGATCACGCGAATCTCTACCGCACAGTTTCCGGTCGCGCTATCGCCATTGACCTGGATGACATGGTTCTGAATGAACGGCTTGGGGCCGATGGCGCCCACCTGCTCCTTGTACAACTTGCTGAGCTCGCTGTGGCCGTACCAGGAAGATTCGCCCATGTGGAACTCCCCATCGCTGGCGAACAGGTCCAGCAAGGCATCGCCATCCTGGGCCACCACGGCATAGCAGTAACGCGCGGTGAGTTCGCGGATTTCGTCCTTGTCTTCGAGGATTTGCAGGCGCTGATCGAGAGTTTTCATGATGATCTCCTTGGTTTTATTGATCTGAATGTCAACGTGTGAGGATGGTGAGCGTCGTGGCGGCGGTGTCGTCGTCGATCCAGCCGCCGCCGTTCTGCGCCATGCCGACCCGCGCGCCCTCCACCTGCCGGGCGCCGCAGCGCCCCCGCAACTGGTCGGCGATTTCAACGATCTGGGCGCAACCGGTAGCGCCGACGGGATGGCCCTTGGCCACCAGCCCGCCGCTGGTGTTGACCGGGATGCGGCCGCCCAGTTCGAGCTGACCGTCATGGAGCATTTGCAGCCCGGCGCCGGGCCGACACAACCCCAATTCCTCGACATAGATAAGCTCGGCGGGCGATGCGGCATCGTGGAGTTCGACGACGTCGATATCCTCCGGTCCGACGCCCGCCATGGCGTAGGCTTTCGCGGAGGCGCGCGCGTTGCAACTCGCCCCGCTCGGCAGGCCGGACACCAGGGTGATGGTAGCGGCGCGCACCGCATCCAGGCCGCGCTTGCGGGCGAAGTCGGCGGAACAGAACACCAGCACGGCAGCGCCGTCGCCGATGGGCGAACACATCGCGAGTTTCAACGGCTCGACAATGGTGCGACTGGCCATGATGGCATCGAAGGACATCCCACCCTGGAATTGCGCCTTGGGATTGAGCGAGCCGAAATGGTGGCTCTTGGCCGCGACCCGCGCGAAATCCTCCACGGTGGCACCGGTCTGCGCCATGTATTTGCGCGCCTTGGCGGCGTAGATATCCATGAATCCCGACCGCCCCGGCGCGCTCGCCGCGGTGAGTGGATCGTCGGAGCCGGTTTCGGCGCGGATTTCTTCCAGATCCATGGCGGCGGCCAGGGCGCGGAAGGAAACATTCTTATCGGGGTGGGTCATTTTCTCCGCGCCGATGGCGAGGGCGACCTCGGCCTGCCCGGACGCTACCGACAACCAGGCGAGATGTGCAGCGCTGGAAGCCGAGGCACAGGCGTTCTCGATGTTGATGATCGGCTTGCCCAGGAGTCCGCTCTCGCGCAGGGCGACCTGTCCGGTGATCATCTCCTGGCCGGTCAACAGCCCCGCCGCCGCATTCCCGAAAAAAATCGTCTCCACATCGGCGGTCGTGGCTTTCGCATCCGCCAACCCCTCGTTGAGCGCCTCGGTCACCAGACTGCGGATACTGGCATCCGGGTATTTGCCGAACCGGGTCATCCCGGTGCCGCCGATCATGACTTCGCGCATGGCGCTGTACCTCCAGTCTGGGACTTCCGTTATTGGAACTGTTATCGAAACCGTGTTCAGTTATGAAATGTTTTCAGTTATCGGGATAAATGATGAATTCGAGTAGATTGCCGTCCGGATCACGGATATAGGTGCTGGTACCCACCGCGGTGCCACCGGCACGTCCACCCTGGCGCTCAACGGGCCCGGTAATCACCGGGGTTTCGAGTGCGTCGATCAGGCTGGCGAGCGCCGCGGCACTACCGTCCCAGACAAAACAGAAATCCCCGCACCCGGGTCGGGCAGCCGGTCCGCGCAGAGTAAATTCTTCTGATTGCCACAGCTTGGGCGCATGAAAGTTGATCCGGTTGTCGCCGAAGCAAACGGAATACACAATGGGTGCGTAGTCTTCCGACACCCTGAAACCGAGTCTTTCGTAGAACGCCAGCATCGCCGCCATATCGTTGACCGGGATGGCTGCATGATCAAACGCCTTTACAGTCATGGAAGTTCCTCGCCTGCTACAGGTAGACGCTGCATCCGGCATTGTCAGTCGGACTGCTACCGATAATATCCGGGCGGTGCGTTCGCTTCTGGGCAGACCCGGGGGCCTTGGCCGCTACTTTTTTATCGGATAGGTTCTTTTTACCGGATAGGTTTTTTACCAGAAACGATATGGGCATCCACCTTGACCACCAGCCCGTTGATTTCCCGCTCGCCTTCGTCGTCATGGTATTCATCGCGGATTTCGTGCCAACCCAGCGCTGCCATGGCCGCAGCAATCTCGCCGGCTTCGCGCAGGCGAAAACCAAAAGGCGTAAAGGGCAGCGCCGCCATGGCTGTTTTCGAGCGAATCCCAATCACCAGTCGCCCGCCCGGTTTCAACCAGCGGTAGGCCGGCTGCAGAAACTGCGTCAGATCGTCGAGGAAATAAACAAAATTGGTACCGAAAATCCCATCGACCGATCCCGGGGCCAACGCGGCGGTGCGACAGTCGACATTCATGACAGTGACTGCGCAGGGGGAAACTTCGCTGAGATTGGCCCGGCATTCCCGCGCCATATCGGGCGACAGTTCGATTGCGGTGTAACGGCCACCCTCCCCCAGTTGCCGCACCAGTTCCATCGACAAGCGACCGTTACCCGGGCCGATTTCCACCACCGACTGACCCGGTGCAATCGCAAGTGCAGCGATGGCGCGCTCCGCCAGACGGGCATTGGCGACGTTCATGTTCGCCGCAATGGCAGTGCCCGCCTCCCCGCTGGGGTGGGCCAGTTGCGCGGCCATGGCCTGGAGTTTGGCGATCTCGGGTGGGTCGGACACGGGGCGTGGCCTTCTGATTGTTGTGGGACGATGCTACCACGGCGTCGCGCGACTGTCAGAGGGCCCTCTGCGCGGCACGCGCCGATCGGACTTCGCAAAGGGAGTCGGATCGTTTGAGTAATGGCAGGCAGTTCCGTACCCTGATCCCGTCCGGACGGCCTTTACATGGGGAGCGGTGGAAACATGCGCAATGGAACGAGACGCCACGTCGTGCTGATCCTGGCGCTGCTGGCGCAGCCGGCGCTCGCAGGCGAAATCAGCAAGTGGAAGGATGCGAGCGGCAGAGTACATTATGGCGACACGCCGCCAGCCGATGTCGCCGCCGAGCGGTTGCGCGTCAACCCAAATGTGTACGAGAGTCAGGCTGGCGAGCGCGGTTTCGTACCCGCGCCGGCGGCTATCGCAACACCAAAACCCAAGCCAAAGAAAGTGGTCATGTACAGTACCGTCCGCTGCGGCTACTGCCGCAAGGCGCGCGCGTATTTCAAGGCCAACGGGATCGCCTTCACCGATTACGATGTCGAGACCAGTGACAAAGGCCGGCAGGACTATCGGCGCATGGGCGCGCGCGGCGTTCCCGTCATCCTTGTCGGCGACCAACGCATGATGGGTTTTTCCGAGAGCGCCTTCGCCAGCCTGTACGCAGGCGGCCAGTAGCGAAACGCTGACCCAGGCTGAAGACGCCCCGCGCCAGAGGGCGTTGATCTAAAAATCGATTGGAATATCTTTCTGCATAGCAAATGATCGTCAGGGAGTCCGCAATGAAAAATAAAATCTGTCTCGTGACCGGCGCCAACTCCGGTATCGGCCTGGAAGCGGCGCGTGGGCTCGCCCAGCGCGACGCGGGGGTGATCATGGTCTGCCGCGACCAGAAAAAAGGCGATGCGGCCCGGCGCGACATCATGGCCACCACCGGAAACGGCAAGATCGACCTGCTGATTGCCGATCTGGCATCGCTCAAGTCGGTACGTCAGCTCGCCGCGCAGGTCAACGCCAATTACCCCCAGTTGCATGTGCTTATCCACAATGCCGGACTGATGTCGAAGCAACACGAAGTGTCGGCGGATGGGTTCGAGATGCAGTTCGCGGTGCATCACCTGGCGGTGTTCCTGCTCACCGATCTGCTGCTCGATCTGCTCAAAAAAAGTGCGCCGGCGCGGATCATCAATGTGTCCTCGATGATCCACAAGCTCGGCAAGATCAATTTCGACGATCTGCAAAGCGAGCGCAAATTCGGCACCTACCGTACCTACGGCCAGTCGAAGCTCGCCATGATCCTCTATACCCATGAACTCGCCGCCCGCTTGCGCGGCACCGGCGTAACCGTAAACGCGCTCCATCCGGGCGCCGTTGCCACCAACATCGGCATGCCTGTCTGGCTCAATCCGTTTCTGGCGACACCGGAACGCGGCGCGCGCACCACGCTGTATCTGGCGACCTCGCCCGAAGTCGAGCGCGTAACCGGTAAATACTTCGTCAACAGCAAGGAGGCCGAATCATCGCGGGCATCGCACGACCGCAACGTTGGCGGACGCTTGTGGGTGGTGTCTGAGCAGCTGATTGCCAGTGTCAGCTGAGCCCTGAGTACAGATTTCATTGCCCTCCATGCACCTGGATCGCGCCAGCGGTTGGATAGCCTTTTTCGTCGCTTCGCTGGCCATATCACCTACTTATCGGGTTTAATCCGCGCCCCACTGCCCGCTGCCGGACACAGCAGGCCGTGGATGGAACGCGGATCACTCGCTAT
Source organism: uncultured Gammaproteobacteria bacterium (assembly GCA_963708735.1). Classification (GTDB taxonomy): domain Bacteria; phylum Pseudomonadota; class Gammaproteobacteria; order Pseudomonadales; family Porticoccaceae; genus JAGPUQ01. Next base: position 385,331 of record CAVPTW010000022.1, on the reverse strand, counting down.
TTTGTGCCGAAAGACTCCGATTGATCGTTGCAGGACGATTTGCATCCCCCGGTTTCCGTGCAAGGCTCGGCGCTCACCCTGAGTGAAATCCGTAACTTATCGCCCGTCCCGGTTTGCCGGAATACTCCCGGGAGTATCCTGCGCACACCGGCGACGCGCTCTTTGCCTGCGGACTACGGATACCCGAAATCATGAACACCGAAACCACCGCCGAACCGATCGTCGAGCCGACGTTCGCCGACCTGAATTTACCCGCACCCTTGCTCGCTGCGATCAGCGAGCTCGGTTACGAAACCCCCTCCCCGATCCAGGCGCGCATCATTCCGCATCTGCTGGCCGGGAGCGACGTGCTTGGCCAGGCGCAAACCGGCACCGGCAAGACCGCCGCCTTCGCGCTGCCGCTGCTGGCGCGCATCGATACCGCGCGGCCGCAGGTGCAGGTGCTGGTGCTGGCGCCGACGCGCGAGCTGGCACAACAGGTCGCCGAAGCCTTCACTCGCTACGGCGCCCATCTGCCCGGCCTGCGGGTGCTGGCGGTGTACGGTGGTCAGGGCTTTGGCGAACAGCTCAAGGCCCTGCGGCGCGGCACCCAGGTGGTAGTGGGTACGCCGGGGCGGATCATGGACCATATGCGCCGCAGCACTCTCGATTTGTCCGGACTGTCGGCACTGGTGCTGGATGAAGCCGACGAAATGTTGCGCATGGGCTTTATCGACGACGTCGAGTGGATCCTCTCGGAATCCCCGCCGAACCGCCAGTTGGCGCTGTTCTCGGCGACCATGCCCGCGCCGATCAAGCGCATCGCGCAAAAGCACCTGAAGGACCCGCAGGAAGTATCGATCAAGGTACGCACCACTACCGCCGAGACCATCCGCCAGCGCTACTGGCGCGTGGGCGGCGTCACCAAGCGCGAAGCGCTGGCGCGCATTCTGGAGACCACGCCCCACGAAGGCGTGCTGGTATTCGTACGCACCAAGATCGAAACCCAGCAAATCGCCGACTACCTGTCCGCGCAGGGCCACGCGGCGGCGCCGTTATCCGGCGATATCGCCCAGGCGCAGCGCGAGCAGACCGTCAACCGCCTGAAATCCGGCCAGCTCGATCTGGTGGTCGCGACCGATGTGGCCGCCCGTGGGCTGGATGTGGAGCGCATCAGCCATGTCATCAACTACGACATCCCCTACGACACCGAAGCCTACGTGCACCGTATCGGCCGCACCGGTCGCGCCGGCCGCAGCGGCGAGGCGATCCTGTTCGTGGCGCCGCGCGAGACCCGCATGCTCCAAGCCATCGAGCGCGCCACTCGGCAGCGTATCGAGGAAATGCCGTTGCCCGGCGTGGACGAGGTCAACGCCCGGCGCATCGAGCGTTTCCGCGCGCGCCTCGACGCGGTGTTCGCGGATACCGACAACGCCGATAGTCTGGCGCTGTACCAGCGCGTGCTGGAGGAATATCAGGAGCAGAAGGCGCTGGCGCCCCAAGCCATAGGTGCAGCCCTCACCCTGCTCCTGTACGGCGGCGAACCCCTGCTGCTGAAACCGGACCGCGAGCCGCCGCGGCCCAGGAAAATCCGTGCCGATGAGCCCTTCACGAGATCCGAGCCGGAGTCCGACCGCCGGCCGTCCCGGTCGCGTAACCCCGAACAAAGCGCGCAGTGGACCGGTGCGGAACCCGAGCTCGAGTCCTACCGCGTCGAAGTTGGCCACGCGCTGGGCATCAAGGCGGGCAATCTGGTGGGCGCCATCGCCAACGAGGCGAGCATCGACAGCAAGTTCATTGGCCGCATCAAGATTCACGACGATTACAGCATCGTCGATCTGCCGGTCGGGATGCCCAGGGAAATTCTGGAGTTGCTGAAGCGTGTCCGGGTCGGCGGGCAGCCCCTCAACATCAGTCGCCTGGCGGGAACCGCGACGCGGAATTCATCGCCGCGCGCGCCCCGCGAGGTCGCGACCGATGGCGCAGCGCGCACGTTGCGTACGAAAGTCGACTTCGCGCCCCCGCCGCCCGGCGATACCCGGCCGGTGGCGCGACCATCGGACGGGCCAAGGCCCGGGGGCAAGTCCAGGTTCGACGGCAAACCCAAACCAGCGGGGAAAACCGCATTCGCGGGCAAAACCAAGGCTGCGGGCAAAGCCAACCCAAAAACCAAAGCCACTGCGCCACAAAAGTTTTCGAGTACGACGGGCAAAATCAGTCTGGCCGCGCCGCGTAAACGCAAGCCGGACAGCGACACTCCTCCGCAGCCGGTTGACCACTGATACTCCGATCATCCCGCGTCATTGAGGGCTTTGCGTAGAGGAGGCGCAAACCGCCGGTTTCGCGATTTGCCGCGCTATCGGCGGCGTTGCCAGGCGTGCGCTTGACTCCGATTGCGGCACACAGCAGGCCGAAATTCGTCCGATTCTCTCCTGTCGTAGCCCATCGGACATAGCCAATCGAACGGGCGAAGCCTACCTATTTTTGCAGGCGTGGTCTCACGGATTCTGGCGCAGCCAGTCGAGGCGCTCCCGCAGACGTCGCTGCCAGTCCGGCGTCAGGCCCGGGGTGTCGGCCAGCTGGACCAGGTCCTCCAGCGGCGGCCGGCGCTCGCCGCGCAGGGCGTGAAAGCGACGCAGGCTGATCGGGCTGGGATTGCGCGCGATCCGCCGGAGGGGATCGCCGGGGCCGAGCCAGCCGGGCTCGAGCACGCGGAAATACCAGCCCGCCAGGCCCTCGCGCTCGACGTGGGCGGCAATGCCCTCGCGGCCGTGACGGGCATTGATCTTCCAGCAGGGCGTGCGCGGCTGGTTGAGCTGGATCACCGCGGCACCGAGGGCGAAGACATCGCCGATAGCGACGTCCTCATCGGTGATGCCTTCAGTGGAGAGGTTCTCGCCCAGCGCTCCAGCGGCGAACTGCGTGGCGATGTCGGGAAAGGCCGCCGCGAGACGGCGGTGGTTTTCGATCGGCAACTGGTGCACGGCCTTTTCCGGGCCGCCGTGGACGCTACGATCGGCCTGCGCGTCGGTGGCCAGACCCTCGGGTCCGACCCAGACGCGATCGCGCACGGGCAGCTTGAACATGCCGGTCGGCCGGCCGTCGCCCGGCATCGGCTGGATCTGACCGGCAAAGATCAGCGGAACACATTCCATGGTCAAAATCCCTCGTGGGCGCGCACAAACCGCGATGATGGAGCCATGAGCGAGATCGTACTGCACCGCGCTGTTCGGCGACACCGCGCGCAACCAGACGTTGCACCCAGCGCATCATCAAATGCCAGCGCAGCGCGAAGTGCTCGCCCCGGGACAATGGGCGCCCACTCCGGGTGAAGGATAAGCGCCCCAGTTCCCGAGCCGACCCAACAGCGAGACTCTTCACGGGCGCCAGATCGGCGGCGGCCTGGTCGATTTCCTGGGCGGCGTACGCGCCACCCGGGGTGGGCGCTGTGTGTGCCCGGCCTGCCGGATCAGGTGCGCGGCAATGACTCGGTAGACGATACCGAACACCCGGCAATGAGCGCCGGGGGTCAACATAAACCGTCGTTATGCCTCAGGCCAGATCAACGGGGTTGTAATAATTCTTACACACGAACTATCTATTTTCTCACCACTATCCAGAACTTTTCGAATCCAGAAGTAGCGGTATCCGCAATGAACTGCATCAACCCTCAGGTAGCCCAGGATGTCGACGAACTCGACACCATCATTCGGCACTGCGCCCTGACCACGGTTTTTCAACCGATCGTCGATCTGACCAACTCAGCGGTACTTGGTCACGAAGCGCTGATCCGTGGCCCCGGGCACAGTCCGTTGCACTCGCCGATTGCGCTGTTCGATACGGCGCAACGCAGTGGCCGCCTCATGGAGCTGGATCTATTGTCCCGCCTCTGCGCGCTGCGCAGCTATGCGGCCGGCGGCGGCGAGCACAAGCTTTTCCTCAATATCAGCTCGCAGGCACTGTGCGATGGCAATGGCGCTTTCAGCCGTTTTATCGCTGCGTTACGCGAGCTGGCCATTCCCTATCAGCAGATTGTTCTGGAGCTGTCAGAGCGGCATCCTTACGAGAATATCGCGCAGGTGTGTGAGCGGGTCATCGCCTATCGGCAACTTGGTTTCGAGATCGCTATCGATGATCTGGGTGCCGGCTATTCCGGTCTGAAGCTCTGGTCGGAGGTGAATCCCGAGTATGTCAAGATCGACCGCCACTTCATCGATGGCATAGATCGCTCCATTGTGAAGCGGGAGTTCGTCAAATCGATCGTCACCATCAGCCAGGGACTCAGTTGTCAGGTGATCGCCGAAGGAATCGAGACCCTCGATGAGCTCGATGTGTTGCGCCGACTGGGCATCGAGATCGGCCAGGGCTATCTGTTTGCCCGCCCGGAACCGCGACTGCGCTATGACATCGATAATCAGCAGAAATTGAGCAAACACTTTCTGCAAGGCCGCTTCCTCAGCATCTCCGAAACCGCCCGGGTGCTGGCGCATCCGGCTCCCACAGTTGCGCCAGACTGCGCACTGCCAAAGGTGCTCGACCTGTTGCAGCGATTCCCCAGGATTCACACCCTGCCGGTACTGCAAGATGGACGAGTGGCAGGCGTGCTGCAGCGCAACGCGTTGTTGGACCGTTTTTCATCACGCTTCGGTCATGCACTCTATGAAAAAAAGTGTGCAGTCGATTTGATGTGTGACGATGCGGTCGTGGTCGAAAGTGCCACGCCACTGGAGGAAGTGAGCAGGCGTATCACACTCAATGGTGGGGATCTGCAGCAAAATGTCGTGATCACCGAAGCTGGACGCTACCTGGGCCTGGGTTATCTCGACGATCTGTTGAGCAAGATCACCCAGCTCAAGGTTCATAACGCCCGTTACGCCAATCCACTGACCCTGCTCCCCGGCAGTGTGCCGCTCAACTCGAAAATCGATCAGTTATTACAGGCACGGACCAACTTTCATGTGGCCTACATCGATCTCAACAATTTCAAGCCATACAACGATTGTTATGGCTATGCCAGGGGCGATCAGGTACTGCAATGGCTTGGCGAGCTGCTGACCAGAGAGACGAGAGCGCTCGACAGCCTGGTGGGACACATCGGTGGCGATGATTTCATTGTGATCTTCGACTCGCCTCAGTGGCAGCAGTGTTGCGAACAGATTCTGGCTGAATTTGACCGTGGTATCGGTCGCTACTATGACGCCGAGCATCTGGAGGAAGGAGGACTTCTGGCGCAGGATCGCCGTGGCAACCGGACCTTCTATCCACTCATGGGGCTGGCCATCGGGGTGGTCCATCCTGACCCCGAGCAGTGTCACACTTACAAGGAGGTGGCGAGTCTGGCTACCGAGGCCAAGCGTGAAGCCAAGAAAAGTGAAGCCAGCATGCTGTTCTGTTCACGGCGGCGGGCTCCCTGACAGGAAGCGCACCGCCTTCACCCAATCAGCACAATTGACGGAAGTTGGTAAGCGTCCGGTCAGCGCCGTCTTGGCACGACTGACCTGAGCAGCAAGTATGTTCGCCGCGGACACAGTTAGGTGTCCGCTTATCGACAGGCGGACACCTATGACAAGCGAGACTTCAGAAGCCTCTCCGGCGCGGCAGGAGCGCCGCCGGTACGATGCCACATTCAAGCGCGCGCTCGTCGAACGGACCCTGGCTCCGGGCGCATCGGTGGCGCGGATTGCCCGCGAGCACGGCATCAATGCCAATCAGTTGTTCAAGTGGCGCCGTCAGTTTTTGCTCGGCAAGCCTGTGGCACCGGCGCCGAGGGATCCGGCACCGCCAGCTATCTCGCTGCTGCCGGTGACGATCGCCACCGAAGAGCCGGCGCCCGTCGCTTCGACCTCGCTCGCGGCACCGTCGGAGTCGGGACGGATCGAGATCATGCTTGCCGGTGGCACAGTCCGGATCCAGGGCGCAGTCGATACGACGATGCTGCAGCTGGTCTTGTCGAGCCTGCGCCGATGATCGGCCTGCCCTCGGGCACCCGGGTCTGGCTCGCGGCCGGCGTGACCGATCTGCGGCGCGGCTTCGATGGGCTGGCCGCCCTGGTGCAGACAAATCGAAGCCGATCCCTTCGCCGGACACCTGTTCGTCTTCCGCGGCCGCCGCGGCGACCTGATCAAGATCCTGTGGTGGGATGGCCAGGGGATGTGCCTGTTCAGCAAGCGCCTTGAGCGTGGTCGGTTCGTGTGGCCGAGTGCGCAGGATGGCCGCGTGGCGCTGACCCCCGCACAGCTCTCGATGCTGCTCGAAGGCATTGACTGGCGCATCCCGCAGCGCACCTGGCAGCCGCAGTCAGCGGCCTGATTTTTATCGCGTAAAAGCACTGGTATCGATGGCTCGGATGGGTACACTTTGCCCATGCTCGATACGGCACTCCCCGATGATCCACAGGCGCTCAAGGCACTGATCGGTGACTTGCTCGGACAGCTCGACGCCAAGCATCAAGCCATCACCTCATTGGAGCACCGGATCGCGGACCTGCAGTTGCAGATCGCGGTGCTGCGCCGCGCCCGCTTTGGCCGTCGCTCGGAGCAACTCGACGTGCAGCTCTCGCAGCTCGAGCTGATGCTCGAGGAGCTGCAGAGCACCCATGCCGACGTCGTAGCCGACAAACCACCCAGACCTGCAGCGCAGCGACCGGTGCGCAAGCCGCTGCCGGATCACCTGCCGCGCGAGACGCAGACGCTCGACCCAGAGACAGCTGCCTGTCCGGCCTGCGGCGGCCGCCTTAAACCGTTGGGTGAGGATGTCAGCGAGACTCTCGAGTATGTCCCGGCCGCGTTCAAGGTGATCCGCATCGTCCGGCCCAAGTGTGCCTGTGCCGCCTGCGACACCCTCGTGCAGGCACCGGCTGCGAGCCGGCCGATCGCGCGTGGCCTGGCCGGACCGGGACTGCTGGCGCATGTGCTGGTCGCCAAGTACGCCGACCACCTGCCGCTGTCCCTATCCAACTCCTCAAGGGTACGCGGTATCAGGCGCATAGGAAATATAGGCCCAGTTTCGCGATTTCCAGCGCTATCGGCGGCGTTGCCAGGCGTGCGTTTGATCCCGGTCGCCGGGCAGGCGCAGATAGCGCCAGTAGGGAAACGGCGCCAGCAGGCGGCGCTGGATGGTGGGGAAAATCTTGTCGAGGTGCTGCTGGATCACCTCGCCCTGCTGCTCCTGGGTGTTGATGTCCTGCCCGAACGCCAGCGAGGCGGTGACGTCCACGGTGAAACGCATCAGATCGGCCTGGACGTCGCGCCCAGCGGCGTCGGCTCCATCCGCCTGCCAGCGGCGCTGCAATCCCTGGGTGACTTTCACCAGGGTCGGAAAGAACTGCCGCAGGTGCCCGGTATCCAGGGACTGCACGATCACCGGCCGCTGCCGCCGCCAGCGCTCGCCTTCGGCCATGAAAATCCCGCGGGTGCTCACGCCCAGAATGGAGACCTGCTCGAGCTGGCTGCTGCGGCGAAAATCTTCGGGGCGGGCCTTCAGCACTGCGTTGGCCAGATCGGCATCGGATACCACCGCCATGGCGCGACGGCCGAAGCGGAAGGCATAGACCGGGCCGTATTGCTCGGCCCAGCGCTCCAGGCTGAGATGAAAGGCGGTGCGCTGGATTTGATGGAGGTTGCCGACCAGCGGCAGGCCGCGCGGCCCCGGCAGTTGCGCAATCGAGACGACGGGAATGGTCGGCTGCGGTGGGCTCAGAGCGAGTTCCTGCTGTTGTGGTTGAAGCGGGAGTCCAACCAGAATTTGACCGCCCTCGATCCGAACCGGAAAGCGGCACAAGCAGATATGGGGTGCATCCAGGCGCTGTCCGCTGCGACAATCGAAGCGCCACTGGTGGGCGCGGCAGATCAGCGCGCCGTCGCGGATTTCGCCCTCGGCGAACAATGTGCCCTGGTGGGGACAGCGACCATCGTAGGCATGTACCTCGTCTTCGGCACGCACCAACACCAGCTCGCAACCGCAGGCGCTGACATCTATGGGCTTGTCCGCGCGCAGCGCCGCCAGCTCAGCGACCGGGTGCCAGTGGAAGGTCGGTACCGCGAAGCCTTGCTGATCGGATGCCGCCACGTCGTTCTCCGTCGGCTGTTGCTGCTGTCAGTATCGCGGGTTGGGCGCTGCCTGAACAGCGGACTCCGCTACGCTCAGAGCGGCAGTGCGGCGAGCACCGCCTCCAGATCCGCGCGGGTCTGGGGACCGCCGAGTACGCGTAGCAACTTACCGCTGCGATCCAGCACCAGGGTCTCCGGTAGGCCCATAGGCGGGGCCGCGCCCAACGCCGGACGAGGATCGCGCAACAGGGTCGGGAATTCGATGCCGAGCCCATGCGCTTGCGTCGCGAGCGTTTCGGCAGGGACGCCATCGAAGTTGACCGACAGCACCTGCACCTGCTCGGGGTGCGCGGCGGCGAAGGCGTTGAAGGTGGGGATTTCCTCGCGGCATGGCGCGCACCACTCCGCCCAGTAATTGATGAACACCACCCTGCCCTTCAGCGTTGCAAAATCCAGGTTGCCGCCACCCAGCACGGGATAGCCGGTGTCGGGTCGACCGCAGGCTGCCAGCGCGAGCGTCACGACGAGCATCATTCCGCAGACAAGGTTCGGTTCACGCACGCGGAGATACCGCCGTGTGGTCGCGCCGGGAAGCGGCCGGATCGGCATCGAACAACTCCTCCAGGGAAAGGTTTAGATGGCTTTGGGCGGCATCGCGGCTGGCTTGCAGCAGAGTTTCCAGCCGTGCCATCCAGGGCGCTGTACGCATACGCGCCTCTACCATAGGCGGCAGTCCGTCAGGCGCGTTACCAGGCAACAGCACCGCCAGCTGTGCCACGGAAATCCGGGCTGGATCGCGTGCCAGAACATAAGCGTCGTCGGCCGTCTGCGCCAGAATGTGGTGATCCAGCAGCAGCGCCCGCAGCCGACGCCACTGGGCATCGGTCAAGCCAGCGCGCAGGATGTCGCGATCAACGACGGAGGCACCCGTGGACTGTGCTTTCACGCAGAGCTCCGTCGCCACCAGTATCGCGAGCAGATCAGGCAGTTGGCCATCGCGCCGCGTATCGTTGAATGTATCGAGCGCGCGCACCAACTCGGCGCCGCCCAGCACGATCAGCCAGCACAGGTGAATCCAGAGCAGAAACAGCGGCAGCGCCGCAAAGGCACCATACACCGTGTGGTAATTGCTGTTGGTGACAATGGCGCCGAACAAAAAGCGCGCGCTGTGCAACAACACCGTGGTAGCCAAGCCGCCGATCAATGCCCAGCGCAGCGGTACCGGCGCGTGTGGCACCGCCGTGAACAGCAATGTGAAGGCGCTCCAGCTCAGCAGCGTGGGCAAATACACCAGCACCAACCGGGAGATGCCGAGAATATCGACGTCATCCACCAGCGCCTGCAACGCCACCAGGTAGGTCTGCAGCAGAAGACCGGCGCCGAATAGCACCGGTCCCAGCGTCAGCACGGCCCAGTAGCGGAGAAAATCGGCCAAGCCGCGCCGACGGTCGGGCACGCCCCAGATATGGTTGAAGGTCTGCTCGATCGCGCGCAGCATGAGCAGCGCGGTAACCACCAGCATCAGCCCTCCCGCTGCGCTCAGCGAGCGCGCCCGGTGCGAGAAACTGAACAGATATTCGCTCACTTCCGGATTACCCGCCGGCACCAGCGCATCCAGCAACAGTTGCTGGATGTTCGCACCGGCCTCGCCCAGGGACGGGACCAGCGAAAATGCGGCAAAGGTCAGCGTCAGCAAGGGCACCACAGCGAACAAAGTGACGTAGGTGAGCGCGGCGGCACGGGTCTGGCAACCGTCAGCGTGGTAACGGCGCGCCAGATGACGCACAAAGGCCCCGCCAGTGGTTGCCAGATTCCGGATACGCTGTTGCCAATCAGCCAAACTGGTTCCGCCCGCGGTCAGGGATTAGAATGCCCATCGTTGCTGCCGATGCATTCTACACAGCCCATGGTGACCATCTACCACAATCCCCGCTGCAGCAAATCCCGACAGACACTGGAATTGCTGCGCGCGCACGGCATCGATCCGGAAGTCATTCAGTACCTGGATACGCCGCCCGATGCCGCCACGCTGCGTGAATTGCTCCGCAAGCTGGGTATCACGGCCCGTCAGCTCCTGCGCAAGGGCGAGCCGGAATATCAAGACGCCGGACTCGACCGCGCCGACTGCACCGAGGCGCAGCTGATTGCCGCCATGGTCGCCCATCCCAAATTGATCGAGCGGCCCATTGTGGTGGCCGGCGAGCGCGCGGCCATCGGCCGACCTCCCGAAAATGTGCTGGCAATCCTTTGAGTCGCGCCGCCCGCGTCCGCAAACGTCTTACCACGGAACAACTCGTGCAGCGTGTCACCGCCGCGCGCTGGCTGACGCTCGGCAGTCTGGCGTTGCTGATCGGCGCCATCGCGGGCCGGATGCTGAGCGGTACCACCTCGCCGCTGATGCTGCTCCCCGCCCTGCTGCCGTTGCTGATTTTTATTCCCGGCGCGTGGCGCAGCGACCCCCGCAGCCTCGCCCTGCTCTGCTTCGTGTGCCTGCTGTATTTTTGCGTACTGACCGTGCGTCTGTTTGCACCCGATCGCACGGTTTTCGACATCGCCGCCATGATCGCCGTTGTCACTCTCTTCGTGGCCGCGATGTTGTTCACCCGCTGGCGTAAACAGCAATTGCGCGATACCAACGCTGCCGGAGATAGCCGAAGTGAGTGACACGAACCCCGGAATCCTGCGCCGCCTGTTGCGCATGGTCGGCAGTCTCGTGCGGGTTGTGCGCATCCTGCTCAGCACCGCACTTGTGCTGATCTTCATCGCGGTGCTGGCCAGTCTGTTCGGCAGCGAGATCAAACCCCTGCCGGAGCATGCCCTGCTGCGCATCGCGCCCACCGGAATCCTGGTGGAACAGCGCTCCTATGGGGATCCCCGCGAACTGTTGGGACCGGGCGGTGGACCCTCGCCCGAGACCCGCGTCACGGATCTGGTGGAGGCAATCGCCGCCGCCGCCACGGATGCCCGTATCACCGGCATCGTGCTGGAACTGGGCGAACTGGAGGGTGGCGGCCTCGACAAACTGGAAACCCTGGGTCGGGCACTGCTCGCCTTCCGGGCCAGCGGCAAACCGGTGATTGCGATCGGCGACAGTTACACCCAGCAGCAGTACTATCTGGCCAGCTTTGCGGATCAAATCCATCTCAATCCCTTCGGCAACGTTCTGCTCACCGGCATCGGCAGCTACCGCCTGTATTTCAAGGAAGCCCTCGACAAGCTGCGCATCAACTTCCATGTCTTCCGGGTCGGCACCTACAAGGATGCGGTAGAGCCCTTCATCGGCACCGGGATGTCGGATGCCTCGCGGGAACACACCGGCGTCTGGCTGGCGGAACTCTGGCAGGCGGTCACCACCGGGATCGAGTCGCGCCGCCACCTCCCGGCTGGCGCCATCGACGATTATGTGAACCATCCGGACAGCAAACTCGCGGCAGCCAATGGTGATGGCGCGCAACTGGCGCTGCAATCCGGTCTCGTCGACCATGTCAGCACACGTCCCGTAATACTGGAAGGACTCCGCGCCCTGTCCAACAAGGGCAGCGATGAACGCGACTACGGTTACGTGGAACTGCGTGAATACCTGGCCCACATCAACCTGCACCGGCGCGCGGACACCGGGCGACCCAAAATCGGGGTGCTCATCGCCAACGGAGTGATATACGACGGCGATCAACAGGCCGGCGCCATCGGCGGCGACAGCCTGGCCCGACTGATTCGCCAGACGCGTGAGAAGGCCACCATCAAGGCGTTGGTACTGCGCATCGACAGTCCCGGCGGCAGCGCCTTTGCCGCCGATGTGATCCGGCAGGAATTACTGGCGACACAAGCTGCGGGGATCCCGGTGATAGTCTCCATGGGCACCGTCGCTGCCTCGGGCGGCTACTGGATTGCGGCGGAAGCCGACGAAATCTGGGCCGAACCCACCACCATCACCGGCTCCATCGGTGTGTTCGGGATGGTGCCCACGTTCGAGGACACCCTCGCCGCCCTCGGCATCCATAACGATGGCGTCGGCACCAGCCCCTTCGCCGGCGCGCTGCGTCTCGACCGCCCCATGAGCGAGCAGGCCGCGCGTCTCATCCAGGGCAGCGTGGATAATATTTATCAGCGTTTCGTGGGTCTGGTCGCCAGTGGCAGGCACATGGACGTCGCGGCGGTCGATGGCATCGCCCAGGGCCGTGTGTGGACCGGGCGCCAGGCGCAGGAGCGCGGGCTGGTGGATCACCTGGGCAATCTCGAGGCCGCGGTGGCCGCCGCCGCGCGGCGTGCCGGGGTCGAAAACTACGAGACCGTGCCGATCGAGCCACCGCTCGATTTCCGGCAACGTCTAATACGCCGGTTGATGGAAAGCGGCGACATCCCGGAGGCCGGCATCAGGGCGCCCACAACCTCGCTCACCGCGCGTTTTGGCGAACTGCTGCGTCTGTTGGTCACGGGCTCTGCCAGCGACTGGATGACGGCCTCCCGGAGCGGCGTGTTTCTGCACTGTCTGGAGTGCGGCAGTCTGCCCTAGCCTCGCCCCGCATCACTGACCCGGAGCCAAGGCTGGCTATAATGCGGCGGTTTGCACACACGGGACATAGCCATGGGCGGCCTCGGTATCATCGTCAACCCCCTCTCCGGCCGCGACAGCCGCCGCCTCACCGCGCGCGCCGATACCGTCAGTCACGAGAGCAAGCGCAACCAGATCGCCCGCATCGTGGTGGGTGCCGTGGCTGCCGGCTGCGAGCGCGTCCTGGTGCCCTGGGAGCCGCGCCGCCTCGCCATCAGCGCGGTCGAGCACTTGCAGATCGGGGCGAAAATCGAGCAGGTACGCACCGCCATCACGCACAGCGCGCAGGACACCCAAGCGGCGGTGCTGGCGATGCGCGAGCGCGGCGTCCGGGTGCTCGTGGTGTTGGGCGGCGACGGCACCAGCCGCGCCGTCACCAAGGCCTGGCCGGACGCCGTGCTGATGCCGCTGTCGACGGGCACCAATAATGTTTTTCCACTCTGGATCGAGCCCACCATCGCCGGTCTGGCCGCGGGTCTGATCGCCGCCGGCCGCATCGCGCCCGATGCCGCAGCGCCCGGCGCCAAGATCGTCCATCTCGATATCGAAGGCGAGGCGCCTGACCTGGCGCTGGTGGACGCGCTGTTTCTGCAGGGCGATCGCATCGGCAATCTCGGGCCGTTCGAACCTCAATTCATGAAAACCCTGGTGCTCACCCGCGCCGAACCCGATGCGGTCGGCATGTCGCCGCTGGGCGGACTGCTGTGCCCGGCCGGATTTGCCGACGACTGGGGCGTGCGGGTGGATTTCTGCGGTCACGATGAAGGCGGTCAACTGCTGCGGGCGCCGGTGTCGCCGGGGCTGTTCCGCTCCGCTCATGTGCGCGGTGCGACGCGCCTGCCCCTGGAAAAACCGACCGTTGTGGAAGGCCCGGGCATTCTCGCTTTCGATGGCGATCGCGAACGGGCGCTCGCCCCGGGCCAGCGCGCCACGCTCACCGTTACCCGTACCGGACCCCGGGTGATCGACCCGCGCGCGGTGCTGCATCTGGCGGCCGAGCAGGGTTTGATGCTGAATCTACCCCACTGGATCGATCCTTACGATGGCGGTACGGGCGGCGGCTGTTGCTGAGTCGGCTCGCCGCCCCGGGGTTTCCGGGCACTCCCGCAGCCCCTTTCCCAGCGCTCGCATCTGGCTGGCAGCGCGGGACAAATCTTCAGTCGATGTCGTCGCGTTCGAAACCCGGTTTGATCCCGAGCGCAAGCGGTAGTTAGCCCACCTTGTCTTGGAGTCTTGGACCACGGCGGCACCTGCTTGCCCTTCGTTCGTCTCGGGCATCCACCAAACATCCTCTTCGGTGAAACATTATTTGTTGCCAAACATCGCGCGAAACTCGTCGGTGCTGTTGGTCTTCGGAAACGGCTCCGCCGGCACCGGAACTCCGAGAAATCCGCACAGGGGCTCCCAGCCCTCGCGGACATCGAATACCAGCAATCTATCGGCCGGCACTGTCTCCCGCACGCTGCGGTTGTGCCGCTCGAATACCCCGAGAGCGTGATCGCGGTTGCCGAGCCGGCCCTGGAAGGTTTCGTCCAGCACGATGCGACGCGCCATCGTGGCCTGGGCTTCCGGCATCCCGGGCGGTGGCGGTCGCGACAGCACCTGGTAGATGGTGCCTTCGATGCTGCGATACCACTGCTCGGGATCACGCAGGGTCAGGATGACCTTGGCGTCCGGGTACAGCCGCATCAGCTGCCGCCAGAAATGGCAGGCGGGCCAGTCTATTGCCGAGCGATAACCGCGGAGGACGCGGGTCAGCGCCTGTTCGTCGGTCAGCGCCTGTAGCCAGTCGGCGGCCATCTTCGGCTGTCGCACCACTTCGAGCATGTGATAGACCGGGCCGAAACCCAGATCGGCGAGCGCCGCGCGCAACGACAAGGTGCCGGTGCGGCCGAAACCGGCGCCGATAACGTCAAGTGCCATGATTCACCCCCATTTTTTTTGTTAGATTTGTCATTTATGCCACAGTTAACACTCACCGTGTGGCCCGTGACGACAGGCCATGGCAGAGCCAGGAGACGGCCAATAATGTCCAGCGACAAAAAGTCCTTCCAAAATGAATTGCACGAGCTGCAGATCGAGCTGGTCAAATATCAACGTGAGCTCATCGCGTCGGGCAAGAAACTCCTGGTGATCCTGGAGGGCCGCGACGCCGCCGGCAAGGACGGCACCATCAAATGCATCGTGGAGCATCTCAGCCCGCGCGAAACCCGTGTCGTCGCACTCAGCAAGCCATCCGACCGCGAATGCAGCAGCTGGTATTTCCAGCGCTATGTGTCGCACCTGCCCGCCGCCGGCGAACTGGTGCTGTTCAACCGCAGCTGGTACAACCGCGCCGGGGTCGAGCGGGTAATGGGCTTCTGCACGGATGAAGACTATCGCCAGTTCATGGACACCGTGATCGAATTCGAGTCCATGCTGGTACGGTCGGGCATCCAGTTGCTCAAGTATTACCTCGACATCGAGCGGGATACCCAGCGCAAACGCCTGGAGGAGCGCATCACAGATCCGCTCAAACAGTGGAAACGCAGTCCCATCGACGACAGCGCCCAGCAACGCTGGGACGACTACAGTGTGGCGCGCAATGCCATGCTGGCGCGCACCCACCACCCGCTGGCGCCCTGGGTGGTGGTGCGCGCCGATCACAAGCACAAGGCGCGCCTTGAGTTGATCCGCGATCTCCTTTCACGGCAGGGCTACACTGGCAAGCGCGACGAGCTGCTGCTGCCCAACCGCGAGCGGATTTTCGAATACGATCCGGTGTATCTGGAACGGAACATGATCGCGCGCTGATATTGTGGGGAGTCGATCAGCACGGAGTCGATAGGAGCCGATCAGCACCTTGTCGGACTCTTGACGGGCGGTATAATGGCCGCCCGCTGGGGGTGGTGCTGAGCGATTGAGTGCACCGGTCCTGAAAATTCATGCAGGAAGGGTGGCAGAGCGGTTGAATGCAACGGTCTTGAAAACCGTCGATGGGCGACCATCCGTGGGTTCGAATCCCACCCCTTCCGCCATCTAACCGGCGGCTGAATCCAGCCGACACACCACTCTCCGCTCCAACCGTTGCATCGCGCACCCACCGCGCGTCCGCCAGCTCAACCGGGCGGACTGAGGACGCCGACGCAACGTCCGTCAGGCACGGCAAATCAATCGCGAGCACCAAGTGGTAGAGAAGCGGTAGAGAAATAGCAGCGGGCTCTTCGCCTGGTTCCGGGTCAAAGCCGACACCTTGCCGGCTACCGGGTAATCCCCCATTGCATTCTGAATCCGGTATTCGCCGGCACTTGGTCCGGCCGGTGGCTGACGGGCTCCTCCCAATGCCTGAACGACGACGACTTTCGGAAAGGCATCCGCGACAGGCTTATGCATTTTTCCCTTTGGGTTATAAGTAATCAGTTTTTTACGGTAATCCGGCAGATTGCTAAAATTCGCCTCCAAATCCAGTCCTTGCAGCATCGCCATGTACCTCTACGATGACCGGGATCGTTGTCTCCTGCGCGAGCGGGTGCGGCAGTTTCGCGACCAGACCGCTCGCTATCTGGACGGAGACCTCTCCGAAGACCAGTTCCGCCCTTTGCGCCTGCAGAACGGGCTTTATATCCAGCGTTTGGCGCCCATGCTGAGGGTCAGCATCCCCTACGGGCTGATCGCGGCGCGGCAACTGCGGCGGCTCGCCCATATCGCCCGCACCTACGACAAGGGCTACGCCCATTTCACGACGCGCCAGAACATCCAGTTCAACTGGCCGCAACTACCCGAGGTGCCGGACATCCTGGCCGAGTTGGCCGAAGTCGACATGCACGCGATCCAGACCAGCGGCAACTGCATCCGCAACATCACCTCGGACGAGTTCGCCGGCATCGCGCCCGATGAGGTGGAAGATCCGCGTCCCTGGTGCGAGCTGATACGGCACTGGTCCACCTTTCATCCGGAATTCGCCTACCTGCCGCGCAAATTCAAGATTGCCGTGAGCGGGTCCGCGAGCGATCGCGCCGCGATTCAGGTCCACGACATCGGCCTGCAGCTCGTGAAGAACGCCGAGGGCGAGCTGGGATTCCAGGTCTATGTCGGCGGCGGACTCGGGCGCACGCCGGTGATCGGCGAGGTGATTGGCGAATTCATCGAGCCGCGCCACCTGCTGACCTATCTGGAAGCGATTCTTCGGGTTTACAACCGCTACGGGCGGCGCGACAACAAGTACAAGGCGCGCATCAAGATTCTGGTCAAGGCATGGGGAGCCGAGGTCTTTGCGGCGCGGGTCGCTGCCGAATGGGAACATCTGAGGGACGGTCCCAATACCCTGACCGAGGCGGACTTTGCCCAGGCCCGCCGGTTTTTCACCGCTCCGGCCTATGAGGCGGTCGATCTCGCGGCGGCGGAAGCCACTGTCAGCGCGTGCGCCGCCGCGGAACGCGCCTTTGCGCGTTGGCTGGAGCGCAATGTCCGCGCCCACCGCGTGCCCGGCTATTGTGCGGTGGTGCTGTCGCTGAAACCCGTCGGTGTGGCGCCGGGGGACGTGACCGACGCGCAGCTCGACGCCATCGCCGATCTCGCCGACCGCTACGCCTTTGGCGAGGCGCGCGTCACCCATCATCAGAACCTGGTGCTGGCCGATGTACGGCGCGACGATCTTCCGGAGCTGTGGCGGGCGCTGAAAGCCCAGGGTTTTGCGACCCCCACCATCGGTACCCTGAGCGACATCATCTGCTGCCCGGGCGGCGATTTCTGTTCGCTGGCCAACGCCAAATCCATTCCCATTGCCGAGGCGATCCAGCGCGAGTTCGACGATCTCGACTATCTCTACGATCTCGGCGATCTGACGCTGAATATCTCCGGGTGCATGAATGCCTGCGGTCATCACCATGTCGGCAATATCGGCATTCTCGGGGTCGACAAGAAAGGCGAGGAGTTCTACCAGATCCAGATCGGCGGCGAAGCGGGCTCGCGCGCCGCGCTCGGCCAGGTGCTCGGGCCGTCGTTTTATGCACCGGAAGTACCCGGCATCATCGGCCGGATTCTGGACGTCTATGTGCAGCAGCGCCATGACGGCGAGACCTTCATCGAAACCTATCGTCGCCTGGGTGTGGAACCTTTCAAGGACAGCGTCTATGCCAAAGCTGCTTAAAGCGGGAAATTTCGCCATCGATGCCTGGCAACGATTCGACGGCGATGTGGCGCGGATTGCGGGTGGCGACGCGCTGTTGTTTCCCCTGCCCGTCTGGCTGGCGCAGCGCGACACCCTCCTCGCCCGCGAGGCCAGCCGTACCGGTATCTGGCTGAACGGCGACGAAGAGCCCGAACAGATCGCCGCGGATATCCACCGCTTCGGCTGCATCGCCGTCAATTTCCCCACCTTCATGGACGGCCGTGGCTTTTCCTGCGGGCGCCTGCTGCGCGAACGCTATGGATTTCGCGGCGAGCTGCGGGCCGTCGGGGATATCTTTGTCGATCAACTGCATTTCCTGCGCCGCTGTGGATTCGATGCCTTTGAACTCCCGGATGACGCTTCGCTGGACGTCGCGCTCAACTGTCTGGATGCCTTCAGTGTCCACTACCAGGCCGCCTGCGATCGCGCCTGAAGGCATCAACCGGAGCCTCCCGAACGCCGTGCCGTTGCGGCACCTTGTCATTGCGGCACAATGGCAAGGCGCGGACCCGGTGATGCAGAGTTGAACGACGCAGTATTTCATTCATTTTTTCTGATTTTCTGTGGCGCCGCCGTGCTGGCCACGCTCGCGCTCTACGGTCGTCAGCCGCTGCTGGTCGCCTATATCGCGCTCGGCGCCCTGCTCGGCCCCTCGGGTTTCGGATTGATCCCCGACGTTGCGCTGATTACCGATATCTCCCACATCGGGATCATTTTCCTGCTGTTTCTGCTCGGCCTCGACATGCAGCCCGCGGCGCTGGTACGGGTGTTCCGGCAGATTACCCACGTCGCCGTCATCAGCTCGCTGATCTTCGCGGCGGCGGGCTACGGTATCGCCCGCGCGTTTGCTTTCGCGCCCATCGAGGCGCTGATCATCGGTGGCGCCATGATGTTTTCGAGCACCATCATCGGCATCAAGCTGTTACCGACGACGGTGCTGCATCACCGCCCCATCGGCGAGCTCATGGTGGGCATGCTGCTGTTACAGGATTTTCTGGCGATCATCCTGCTGCTGGTGCTGGCCGGCATCGATGCCGGAGGGATCGATGCCGGCCGCATTGCCCGCACGCTGCTGGCCCTGCCCGTGGTGGCGGCCTGTTCCGCGCTGGCGGTGCGGTTTCTGATCTTGAAGCTCTTCGCGCGCTACGACCGCATGGCCGAATACATGTTTCTGCTTTCCATCGGCTGGTGCCTCGGTGTCGCGGAGCTGTCCCATCAGGTCGGTTTGTCGCGGGAGATCGGCGCCTTTATCGCCGGGATCAGCATCGCCACCAGCCCCATTTCCCAACATATCGCGCTGTCGCTGAAACCGTTGCGGGATTTTTTCCTGGTACTGTTTTTCGTCACCATCGGCGCGCGGTTCGATCTGGGATTATTGCGCGAGATCGCAGTGCCGTCGCTGGTGCTCGGGGGCGGTATGCTGCTGCTCAAGCCCGTTGCTTTTCGTTTTCTGTTGCGCGGACGAGGCGAGCAGGCGCGAAACCTGGGCTGGGATCTGGGCTGTCGTCTCGGGCAAAGCAGTGAATTTTCCTTGCTGGTGGCCTATCTCGCGGCGGGACTCGGTTTGATCGGCAATGCCGCCTCGCATTTGATTCAGGCGGCGACCATTCTGACTTTTCTGATTTCCAGCTACATCGTGGTGCTCAACTTCCCCAACCCCATCGCGATCCGGGACAGATTACGGCGCGACTGAAACCGTTTCACACCGGTAATTGCGGTTCGCGCGCACCGTCCCACCAACTGCGCAGCCGCTGGGCCAGCCGCATTTCCACGGTTATCCCCAGTCGCTCCAACAGAGTTTTGTCGGTGATGTAGCTGAGTTCGTAGATATCCGCCGTCGCCAGTTGTGCATTGAGGTATTCGTCGCTGGTCGCCAGCCTGTCCACCAGGCCGAGCGCCAGCGCCTGGGTGCCGAACCAGACCTCGCCCGTGGCGATGGTCTTGATGTCGAGCCGCGGCCGGTGTGCAGCCACATGATCCTTGAATAATTCGTGGGTGGCGTCGAGATCGCGCTGGAATTTCTCGCGCCCCGCCGGCGCGTTCTCGCCCAGCACCGTCAGCGTGCGTTTGTATTCGCCGGCGGTGAGCAATTCGACGTCGATGTCGTGGCGCTTGAGCAGACGGTGGACGTTGGGAATCTGCGCCATGACACCAATCGAACCGAGTACCGCGAAGGGCGCCGCGAGGATGTTGCCGGCAACACAGGCCATCATGTAGCCGCCACTGGCCGCCACCTTGTCGACACAGACCGTGAGCGAAATGCCAGCCTTGACGATGCGATCCAGTTGGCTCGCCGCCAGACCATAGGCATGCACCATCCCGCCGCCACTTTCGAGTCGGACGACGATTTCGTCGCTGGAGCGGGCACGCAACAAGGCAGCGGTGATTTCCTCGCGCAGCCGATCGACCGCGGAAGCGCGCAGATCACCGTGAAAATCGAGTACGAAAATCCGGCGCCGGCCTTCATCCGGCTGTTTCGACTGCTTGCGCAAGCGGCGCCGCTCGCGCTTGATCGATTTGTGTGCCGCCGCTGGCGCCAGCGCAATATCAAGGGTCTCACCCAGTTCCCGCACCCGGGCGCTGAAGTCGCGCACCTCCAGGTGCCCCCGGTGCGGTGAGCGCGCTTTGCGAGCGAACACCGCAATCGTCCCCAGGCATACAGCGAAGGCGAGCAACAGAGTCAGTGTCTTCGCCAAAAACAGGGCGTATTCCGCTGCCAACTCCAACTTGATTATCCTCGTTCAGTGTCCAGTATCAGTGTCCAGAGTCAGCGACCGACAGGCGTCCTTCCGCGTCGATGCGAATTTCGTACGACGCTCCATTCCGCACCGGAATGGATGTGGTTGCCGCCTCGCCAACCAGAATCAGCCCCCGCAGTCGCGGCAGCCGCGCCATCCAGCTCCAGACGTCCAGCAGACCCTCGGGATCACCGATCTCCACCGTCTCATACCTCGGCAGTGCGGCGCCGGATTGTGCACGGGCGGCGTAAAAATGGCGATTCCGGTACAGGAAGACCGGACACAGGGGAAGCCCGCAGCGGATGGTCTGTATATCCAGAATCCAGTGATTTCCGCCCACATCGACATCACGCTCCACACCGCCGCGGGTTACGATATGGACGCGGTAACCATCCGGCGTACGATCGGTCATCCCCGGATCACGAGTCTGCTGATCGATATTGACCGTGGCAATCACGGCGCCCGGGACAATGCTCTGGTAACGCCCAAAATCCGCTGCCGCCAGCAGAGTCAGGGTGCTCACCGCCGCCAGGCTCATCCAGCCAATCGCCCATATCAGGGCCCGCAGACTGCCCGGCCGCCGCCACAGTATCCTCAGCGCAGCAAACGCGGACAGAGTTCCCAGACCATACAGCAGCCATTGCGGGACATTGATGGCTATGACGCTCAACCTGCCTGCCGCGGGATTCTAACCCGCCGAGCTACCAGCCCCATCAGAAACTCAATGCGGACACGCATTCACGCGCCATCCGCAGCGCCTCGTCACTTTCCCCGGCGCCGAAACGCACGGCATTCAGATAGAGTTCGAGACTGATCACCATGTCGGCAAAATGCTCGATATTGCGCGACCGGTCATTGAGGCCAAGTGCCGGATGATAGCGGCTGGTCTGCAGAAATTCCCAGGCGCGAGTGAGAACAGCTTCCAGAGCCGCATCTTCCAGCATGATCGCGCAGCCCTTGAGAATGACGAAATCCGCTTCGATTTCCTCCCAGCCATTGTCCGTCAGCACACCATCCTGAAGCGGCTCAAGCAACGCCTTGGCTTCCAGCAACACGGCGCCGGCGCCGACCACGACGCCGTTGCGGGCTGTTTTCAGCAGACTCGTCTGAAGGATCTCATCCAGTGGTCGATCACTCCAGGCAGCGAGGTCGGCGCGATCCGGATTGCTGCCGGCAAAATCCACAACCGCGCAATCCAGATAAAGAATCGAATCGGCGTATTCCTGCAACTCCTCCTCGGTGGGTGCGCGTGCCTGGTCGAGGGTCTGTCGCAATGTATCGCCGTGACTCCGGAAGCGCGCCACCAGATTCTCCAGACCCAGTTCGTGGGCGCTGCGCGCGACCGCGACACAATCCTCCTGCATGCCTTGCATCACCGTCGGCGGCAGCAGGTCGTCTTCCTGGGACAGATCGAGCGCACTGCGCAAGCGGACCATACGCGCCGCCAACTCATCCAGAGGCCAGGCTACCACGCCACCATCGCGGCCGAATGCCTTGACGCGGATCGCTTCCAACTGGGCATCGTCGAAATCCAGTTTGAGAACCGGCAGTCCATCCTCATGGCTGGCACTCCCGCTCGACAGGGATAACAACGCAAGAAAGGCGCGCCAGAGGCCTTCGGGATAGGGATTGCCGGTATGCCCGGTGCGGATGCCGGCCAGGGTGCGCAGCTGCTTTTCCACGGCGGCGAGCAGGCGCGCGCGATCCGGTCGGAAGAGCAAGGCGCCGCTCGCAAAGTTCCCCAGCACCCGGTGCAACGCGGTCCAGTAATCTCGCTCCGACCCGAGCTCGGCAAGTTGCACCAACCGCCCGACGCCGCGCATCAGGATTTCGTAGCCTTGGGCGCGATTTGCCCCCTTCAAGACGCTTACCAGCCCGAGTTGGTAAAGGTGCAGGATACGCTTGAGATCCTCTGGAGCGACCGCGACCGAGAGATTGTCTGCGCCGACCCGGAATGCGGGCCAGTCGATCCCGAACAGAACCTGATACTCGTAGACCGGCGGCTTATGCCGGAAGGTGCGCAAGGCGGTAATCTCGGGGATCAGCAGGCAGGGGTTATCCCGGCGACTGCGCACCAGATAGTCCAGCAACCCGGGGATCACCACGAGTGCTTCACCGAGTACCTGGCGTAGGTCATGCCAGGATGCCCCGCCCGCCAGCGTGTCCTGAACAGCCGCCAGGGTTTCATCGAGCAACAACCGTAACCCGTTGAGCTCACAGACTGCGGCGCCGCCCCAGAGGTCGCGTGCCAAGGTCACAAAGCGTTCTGCCGTGCGGGCGTCGAGTTGTGTGACGGCCTCAATGACGTGCTCGGCCGCACGCCGCAGCTCGCCTGCACTGAGATCAACTACCTCGGAGTGGAGTTTTTCAATCGCTGACATCTGGTTTGCCGGTGTCGAGGTTTCCTGCGTAACCTATCAGAAGATAAGGCTGAGCTCCATGAAAACCTTGTCTCAAAGGGCAGGACTTCTGTGCAATCCGCTATGCAAGTCACATCACCTGAACAGCATTCCATCGAAACCGCATCCATGCCGTTGCCGCCCTGGCGCCCGGGAGGGGCATCGGTCACTGCTGCGAAGTTGGATCAGTGAACATTGCAGCGGCGCAATCTTCAGGCCACAGAGCACCTCCTTTGTGGGTGCGCGCAACGGTGATCAGCTTCTCGCGATGCGCCGCAAGCTCCGAGGCAGAGGCGCTGATGACCCGTAGGGGCGGACGGATTTTGTCCAGCTTGCGGTGCCCTGACACACCGGAGGTCTGTGTGGCGACATTGCCGTTGTCAAAGCTCAGGACAACCTGGCCACCCGTCATGGCCAGAAAAACATTGGCCAGCAGCTCGGCGTCGAGCAGCGCACCGTGCAGTTCACGGTGACTGTTATCGATACCGTGACGCTTGCACAGTGCGTCGAGACTGTTCTTCTGCCCCGGGTGCAATCTGCGCGCCATTTGCAGCGTATCGATTACCACGCGCCCCTGCTGCAGGGGGACCTGCCCCGCTCCCGCCAGCTCCAGCTCGCGATTCAGAAAGCCCAGGTCAAACAGTGCATTGTGAATAATCAGGTCGGCCGTGCCCAGAAACTCCAGCAACTCCACGGCAATTTGTGCAAACCGCGGTTTGCCGACCAGATCGGCGGCGCTGATCCCGTGAACACTCTCTGCGCCGGCGTCGATGGCCCGTTCAGGGTCGAGATAGTGATGAAAGTGACGGCCGGTAAGTTGGCGATTGATCAATTCCACGCAGCCAATCTCGATGATGCGGTGCCCCTGATCCACCTCGAGGCCCGTTGTCTCGGTGTCCAGTACGACCTGTCTCACTCAGTCCTCCAGTTCATCAATAGCCCGGCATGGCGTCAGCCAGTTCTTTTTCCCGATGTCCGATGTGTCCCCTTGATCCGGTACCGGCCAATTTTATGTCGAGCCGCCGCGACCGGGATGCCACGGCAGGCTCATCGGCAAATAGCTCCACATGCCTGGTCACGGCGCTCAAGCGCGACTCTCCCCGCAGGGGTTGCGTTCTACCGAGATTTCCGAGGTGGTTCTGCTGTTCATTGCCGCGCCGATACCGGTGATTCGCCGCGGCAGCCAGGGAAAGTTTCCATGCGGCTGCAGCGGTATGGTCCGCTTGCACGCGGTCAACGCATAAAAACTGTTCCGCCCACTGACCAGGAAACGTTCACACATGCGCCTCGGCAGTGTCGTTAACCGACACCAGTACGGCGCTTCTGAAGTGGCAATTGCCGGTTGCGGATCGAGCCCGAATCCCAGCAAAACGAGCCAGTCGCATACACGGGAGCGTCTGAGACTATTGTGGCGCCATACCCCCGCGGCATACCACGGAGCCAACAGCCATTTGCCAATACCCAGCAATGAATACGGATTGAAGCCCAGCAGGACCACGCGGCCACCCGGTCGAATTATTCTTGCGGCCTCGGCCAGGACTCGCTGCGGTTGATCGCAGAAATCCAGTGCATGGTGAAGGACGACCACATCGAAGGTATCCGAAGGCAGCGGGAGCGCATCAAAGCGGCTCACTCCGTCCGCACCTGATCCCGGCTCCTGAACAAAAGTGAACCGGCACGGCAGCGAGAAGCAGTCCGCAACTCCGTGACGCGGCGACACGCCGAGGTGAACCAAGCGGAAACCGGGCGGGACTGCAAGACCTCGGCAAAGACATCGTTGCGCCTCCAGAATGCGCCGCCCCGTGGACGTGTCGAACCATCGCAGCATGGCTGCCTGGCTAGCGGAGGCGTCCACCACCCGGTATCGGCTACTGATGAAATTCGTCAGTCGCACGCTACTGGTCCGGTACGGAGAGATTCACACGCCCGATTATGCGGCAAGCAACCTGCGGCAACCACCATTACCCCCACTGTCCACCGTTGAAATTCGCGAGTTACAGAACTTTCAGATTGCCATCGAGTCGTCGGCTCATGGTACGAATGCGGTCATCGAGCACCTCCCGACGATTTGCGATAAGGCGCTCCAGCCATTAGACTCCGGGCTGAGCACAGCTCGACAGGCGGGATTCTACCCCGCGTCGCCCTTTCTTTCCGGATCGTCGACCGGCAAGTTTGGCGAGTGAACGGTGCTTTTTATTTGACGGCTCGCAAAGCCACGAGTTACCGAGCGCCCCTGGATTTGGCGCTGATTGCGGAACAGCCCAGAACCGCTACCACCCAGCACTGCGGTAAGGATGCCTTGGCGAAAGTTGCCCCGCTGGCGGTGATCACGAGAGAACTTCCTGCGATGACCCCCAAAAATCTTCTCCTGTTAGCATTTAGCGGAATTGTTTTGGCGCATTGCGTGTCAACGCAACATTCGACGGCCGACAAATCCAGGCCTGTTGACCCGCCACGGACGCAGACGACTAAGGCCACCGAACCAATAAATGCGCCCACCGACATGTCGTCGAGCGCGCAACCACTGCCCTCCTCCGCGAATGAACCTTATCTGCCCCCACCCGCGGCTATCTGGAGCAACAACGGCTCCTCTGGTTTTGATACGTGGCGAGTGATGAACGAGCACATGACTTTCGCCCCCGATGCCACCGGGCCTTTTGTTGATCTGGAAGTACAGAAATATCGCGACAACCCCCGCATCGTAGCGGCTGCCGCCGAGCGCGCGTCTCTTTATCTACCCTATGTAACTCGTCGCCTGATGGAAAGCGATCTGCCTCCGGAATTGGCGTTGTTACCGTTTATGGAAAGCGCCTACAACCCCCATGCAATATCACCCAACGGTGCAGCGGGGCTGTGGCAGATACAACCCGGCACCGGCGACGTCCTCGGGCTCAAGCGAGACCAGTGGTATGACGGGCGCCAGGACATCGTGCGCTCAACCGATGCGGTAATCGGCTATTTCGGACATTTGCACCAGGTCTTCGGCGGGGATTGGTTGCTGGCGCTTGCGGCCTTTAACAGTGGCGAGGGTACCGTGTCCAAGGCAATCCAACGAAATCTCGATCAAGGAAAAGACACCGATTTCTGGGCACTGGATTTGCCAGAGCATACCCGCTCCTACATCCCCCAGTTTCTGGCGCTCGCCCGCATGTTTCAGAATCCGGAAGAAAGCCAGCTGAGATTGCCGCTCCTCGACCAAGGTAAATCGTTAGCGTCGGTGACCACACCAAAGCAGATCAGCCTTGCGCGCGCTGCTGAACTCGCCGAGGTAGACTACGACACGCTCAAGCGGTTAAACACCGGTCTTAAACGTGGTGTAACACCGCCCCAGAGCCGCTACGAAATTTTACTGCCCTCGAATGCCGCGCAGCGGTTCGAAGCGGCCCTCTTGAAGAGTCCGTCCACTCAAACACTTCCGGCAAGCTCACAATATCAAACAGTTAAAGCTTCGAGAGTCAACACGTCCGCCGCAAAAGTGCAATCAGCGGATTATCGGGTGCAGAGCGGAGATTCGTTGTGGACCATCGCGCGCCGTTTTGGGGTCAACCCCAAGACCTTGATGCGCTGGAATAACATCGACAACCCGCGGGCGCTCCGCCCCGGACAGAATTTGCAGATCATCGAGCATTAGCCATTTTTCAAAATGGGGTTGGTGCCATTATCTCTCACCGTGAACAGATCGACCCGGATCAAGTTACTGAGGCTGCACTACCTTGGGCTGGGGTCTGGTGTCAATTTTTGCGCTTGCCAGCAAGGCACCCTGATACGCATTGAGCTCCCCGGCCGCGACGGCTTCCGACATGGCGCGTTCCATTTGCTGCCGACGCGGCTTCGGCAGCGCCGCTATATCCCCGGCGTGAATGGCGACCACCTGAAAAACAACGACGCCATTTGCGGTATCAAAGATCCCAACCCAAGGTAGCGGAGATTTCTGAGGGACATCAAAAACGTGCTTGGCGACCTCGCTGTTCGCAGCGGCATCATAGCGCTTCACACCGGAGTTCATCTGCCATTCCAGATGTTCTCCACGGGCAATTTTTTCGAGAGGCTCGCCGGCCAACAATCGCTTGCGGTAGGTTTCCGCGCGCGCACGGGCCTCGGCCAACTCGCGCTCGGTTATCAGCACCTTTTCGATATCCGTCTTCACGTCCGCAAAGGCACGTCGCTCCTGCGGTGTATGTTCCTTGAGTTCAAGAACAATGGCGCGCTCGCCATTGAGCTCTATGAGCGGGCTGATATAGCCCCCTTTGAGTACCTCTTCCGAAAAAGCAGCACTGACCACCCTGGGATCGCTGCCAATGCCCTCGCCACCATCACGGGTAATGGCGGGCGATGTATTCAATGGCAAATTCATGCTCGCCGCCACTGCTGCCAGGTTTTCCGCTGTATACGCCGCTTCGCGAAGGTGTTCGGTCTGGCTTTGATACAAAGCGCCGGCTTTCTCCTTGCGGAGTTCGGCTGCCATCGCGTCACGCTCCGCCTCGAAACTGCCGATGGTCGGCTTGTCTTCCCGGACCAGTTTGAGCAGATGCCAGCCCATATCGGTCTCGATCGGTGGCGTCACCTGACCGAGCTTCAACTTGTCCAGCGCTGATCTGAGCGGGGTTGGAAATTTTTCAGGATCATAAGGTCCAATCTCACCGCCCTGACCCGCTGTCAGAGGATCCTCACTTTTGGTGCGCGCGAGTTCCGCGAAGTCCGCACCAGCCGTCAGCGCGGCCTGCAATTCGTGCAATATTTTCTGGTGACTCCCATCCGCCCTGGGTTTTATGAGTATCTGCGACACGATGGTCTGTCTGGCCGCTTCCGCCGCCTCGACACGATGCTTGTAACGCGACTTGAGTTCGTTCTCGTCTATCGTGATACCGCCGGCAATCTGGTCCACCGAGAGCTCGATGTAGTTGACCACCACATGCTCGGGCGCAATGTACAGATCAGGATGTCCGTCGTAGTAAGCCCGTACCGCAACTTCATCGATATTCGTCGTGCCGGCGTTCGCCAGGGGGACGTTGAGATAACGAAAATCGCGGGTCTGCTCGATATCACCGATGGCCCGCTCCAGCGTGGATTGAACCATGAAACCTGTACTGAGGATGCCTCGGGCAAGCTGACTGGCGAGCAGTTCCCGCGCGAGGAACCGGCCGTGGGTTTGCGGCGTATAACCCAGTTCCCTAATGTAGGCGAGGTATTGGTTTGTCGAGAACTTTCCACCTTCACGGAACGCTCCCGAGTCCTTGAGCACTTCCGCAACAAGCGCCGGCGCAACCCCCATACCCTCTCTGCGCGCGCGACTTTCGTAAACCCGGGTAGTTACGACACTCTGTAGCGCTGGCCCATAGAGCGCTTTATCGTCAATCACTGCGGGATCGATATCGGGAAAGCGCGCCATGATCTGGGCGCGTTGGCGCTGTATAGCCTGTCGCACCTCCAGTTGAGTTATGCGCTCACCATTGACCGAGGCAGCCTCTTCAATAGATGCCCCACGGAAAAAAAACGTCTGCACGCCAAAGAACGCGAACGGAATTGCAATCAGGACCATCAGCCATTTGCCGTACCGTCCCATTCCATCGCGGAAATTCTGGAGCATGAACGATGTCCGTCAGGAATAAAATAAAAAAAGGGCGCACAATCGATGCGCCCGCCGGATTGCAAAAATAAACCTATCAGTTGACGGCGTCTTTCAGAGCTTTACCGGCCTTGAAGGTTGGCAGGTTTGACGCCGAGATTACGATTTCTTCGTTGGTGCGCGGATTGCGTCCGGAGCGCGACGGCCGATGCTTGACTAAAAATGTACCAAAGCCAACAAGCGACACAGGATCCCCCTTTCGCAGGGCAGCCGTTATCCCATCAATGACCGCGTCAAGCGCGCGAGTTGCACATGCTTTGGAGATATCCGCCGCATCGGCAATGGAGTCGATCAGTTCTGATTTATTCACAGCGTTCCTCTTGCCATCAAAGTTCAGGGAAGTTTGCCAAAAAAGCCGCGCGTCTCACTCGCCGTGGCCCAGATGCCGCGAGCCGGCTTTATACCAAGCGCCTTGCAACAGGGTCAAGGAACACGTTGGCATATTCAGTGTCGGCTCAGGCTGGCGGTACTGCCGGCTACACTGCCCTCGTCAGCGCCGGCTTTATCTGACTGGCCAGCCATATACTCTTCGTCCGACAGCGGTTCTGGCATCCGCTCGAGTGCGATCTGCAACACCTCGTGTATCCACTTCACCGGCCGAATGTCGAGATCGGCCTTGATGTTCTCGGGAATTTCCTTGAGGTCGCGCTCGTTTTCGGCGGGAATGATGACAGTCCGGATACCGCCACGGTGAGCGGCCAGAAGCTTTTCCTTGAGACCACCTATTTTCAGCACTTGGCCCCGCAAGGTTATTTCGCCCGTCATCGCCACGTCGGCCCTGACGGGGATTCCGGTCAGCACGGATATGAAAGCAGTACACATTCCCACACCCGCGCTGGGACCGTCCTTGGGTGTCGCGCCCTCTGGGACATGGATGTGGAGATCATTGCGTTGATTGAAGTCCCTTCGAATCCCCAGGAGCTGGGACTGGGTCCGCACCACGGTCAACGCGGCCTGGATGGATTCCTGCATGACATCACCAAGCGAGCCAGTCTTGATCACGTTGCCCTTACCGTAGGTCGCCGCGGCTTCGATGGTAAGAAGCTCGCCGCCCACCGCGGTCCAGGCCAGTCCGGTTACCTGCCCGATCTGGTTTGCCTCCTCGGCGCGCCCGTAGTCGAATTTGCGAACGCCCAGCAGGTCCTCCAGCTTGGCGCCATCGACCTTGTAAGCCGCCGTGTTTTGGCCACGGACATGCTGAGTGACTACTTTTCGGCAAATTTTCGCAATTTCCCGCTCCAGCCCTCGCACACCGGCTTCACGAGTGTAGTAGCGAATGATGTCGCGAGTTGCAGCCTCGTCGAGAATCAGCTCACCCGACTTCAATCCATTCGCCTTGCGCTGCTTCGGCAACAGATAGCGGTCCGCGATATTGAGCTTTTCGTCCTCCGTATAGCCCGGTATGCGAATTACTTCCATTCGGTCGAGCAGTGGTGCCGGGATATTCAGGGAGTTCGAGGTACAGATGAACATCACCTCGGAGAGGTCATAATCAACTTCCAGATAATGATCATTGAAGGTATTGTTTTGCTCTGGGTCGAGCACTTCGAGCAACGCCGAAGCAGGGTCGCCACGGTGATCCATGCCGATTTTGTCGACTTCGTCGAACAGGAACAACGGGTTTTTTACCCCCACCTTGGCGAGTTTCTGAACCAGCTTTCCGGGCAACGAGCCGATATAGGTCCGACGGTGTCCACGGATCTCAGCCTCATCGCGGATACCTCCCAGCGACATGCGGACAAATTTTCTACCGGTTGCCCGCGCGATGGATTCTCCGAGTGAGGTCTTGCCCACCCCGGGCGGCCCCACCAGACAGAGCACGGGGCCCTTCAGCTTTTTGACCCGTTTCTGCACCGCCAGGAATTCGAGAATACGTTCCTTGACTTCATCCAGACCATAGTGGTCCTCGTTCAGGATACGTTCGGCACGCGCCAGGTCGTGCTTGATTTTGGAGCGTTGCTGCCAGGGAACATTAACCATCCAGTCAACGTAACTGCGCAGGACAGATGCCTCCGCCGACATCGGGGACATCATCTTCAATTTATTCAATTCGGCAACGGCCTTTTCGCGGGCCGCCTTTGGCATGCCCGCTTCGGCTACGCGCTTCTCCAGCTGCTGGATCTCGTTGGGGCTGTCTTCACTCTCGCCGAGTTCGCGCTGGATCGCCTTCATCTGCTCGTTGAGATAGTACTCGCGCTGGCTCTTTTCCATCTGCTTCTTGACACGACCCCTGACGCGTTGATCTACCTGAACAACCTCCAGCTCGGACTCGATCAGCTTGCGCAGAAAGTCGATGCGCTCGCGCGTATCGAAGATTTCCAGGAGCTGTTGCTTTTGCTCCAGCGACAACACCATATGGGTCGCCATGGTATCGACCAGACGTCCCGGGTTTTCGATCCCGGCCACCATGGTGACCACCTCGGCGGGAACCTTTTTGCTGAGGTTGACGTATTGCTCGAACTCCGCATTCAGGGCCTTCACGAGCGCATCGGCCCCGGAGCCCGAAAACTCTCCCGTACCGGAAATCTCCTCGTACTCGGCAACCGGGAAGGCGTCAGGCTGAAGGATGCGCCGGATTACCACCCGCTGATTGCCTTCGACCAGAACCTTGACGGTACCATCCGGCAGCTTAAGCATCTGCAACACGGTTGCCAGGGAACCGACCCGGTAAAGATCTTCCTCGCCCGGATCGTCGATACCGGCATCCTTCTGGGCGACCAGCAGGATCTGCTTGTGTGTGGACATCACGGCATCCAGCGCAAGAATGGACTTCGCGCGCCCGACAAACAGTGGGATGACCATATGCGGGTACACGACAACATCGCGCAGCGGCAGCATTGGCAGCTGCTTTGGAGTCGCTTCTCGGTTACTTTCCTGGCTCATGGAGAACCTCTGCGGGAGTGCGAAGACGGTCGATAGGAGCAATGTGGGGCCACCGCAGCAAATCGCAAGCGATCCCAAACACCATGGACGTCGAAATGCCCTGCCCACCGGAACAAGCGGGTTCCGCTGTCATCGGTGTCGGTGAGTCGATGTGGAACAATCGGCGTCGCCGCCGCAACAACGCCAACAAAAAGGGGCCCTTGCAGCCCCTCGTGTCCCCATCAGCCGGAACAACCTCAACCCTCGTCATTCGCCAGGCGAGGAGCTTCGTTACCTTCATACACCACCAGTGGCTCGGACTCACCGCGAATCACGGCAGCATCGATAACGACTTTCTGAACATTGTTGATGGAAGGCAAATCGTACATCGTATCGAGCAGTACGTTTTCGAGAATTGATCGAAGACCCCTTGCGCCGGTTTTTCGCTCAAGCGCGCGCTCGGCGATTTCATCCAGCGCATCGCGGCGGATATCCAGTGTGACCCCCTCCATGTCAAACAACAGATCGTATTGTTTGACCAGTGAATTCTTGGGTTCAGTCAGGATATTGATGAGTGCTTCCTTATCAAGCTCATCAAGGGTCGCCAGTACGGGAAGACGTCCGACGAACTCGGGAATCAAGCCATAACGCACCAAGTCGTCCGGTTGTACCGTGGCCAGCGTCTCTCCAATATTGCGCTTCTCATCTTTCCCGCGCACCGTAGCGCTGAACCCGATGCCGCCTTTTTCAGAGCGCTGCTGGATAACTTTTTCCAGACCGGAAAATGCACCACCGCAGATAAACAGGATATTTGAGGTATTGACCTGGAGGAACTCCTGCTGCGGATGCTTGCGCCCACCCTGGGGCGGCACAGACGCGACGGTTCCTTCAATGAGCTTGAGCAACGCCTGTTGCACGCCCTCTCCGGAAACATCCCGGGTGATGGAGGGGTTGTCGGACTTGCGCGAGATCTTGTCAATTTCATCGATATACACGATTCCGCGCTGGGCTTTGTCGACGTCGTAGTCACATTTCTGAAGCAGCTTTTGGATGATGTTCTCGACATCCTCGCCGACATAGCCCGCTTCGGTAAGCGTCGTCGCATCGGCTATGGTAAAGGGCACGTTCAGCAGACGCGCCAACGTCTCCGCAAGCAGGGTCTTGCCACTGCCGGTAGGCCCTATCAGGAGAATATTGCTCTTGCCCAGCTCGACGTCATTGCGGACCTTGCGCCCGCTCATATCAAGCCGCTTGTAGTGGTTGTAAACCGCTACCGACAGGATTTTCTTTGCGCGCGGCTGCCCGATCACATACTGGTCGAGTATGTCCTTGATCGCGCGGGGGGTGGGCAGTCGATCGGTCGTGCGGCCGGCCGCGTCATCCTGAATCTCTTCGGAAATGATGTCGTTGCACAGGTCGACGCACTCGTCACAAATGAACACCGACGGGCCGGCAATCAGCTTGCGCACATCATGCTGGCTCTTCCCACAGAACGAGCAGTAGAGCGGCTTACCGCTGTCGCGATCTTCACCTTTTGCGGTCACCGGTGCCTCCTCATCGCGCGCGCACTTGCTGTACTCACGAACGTTATCACCATTCAACCAGAGGGTAAAGCGAGCCGGATCAGGCTCGCTTGGTCAAAACCTCGTCCACCAGACCGTAGGCCTTGGCTTCGCTGGCACTCATGAACCGGTCGCGCTCGGTATCCAGGGCGATCTGCTCAACGGGCTGACCCGTATGATGAGCAAGCAGTTGGTTGAGCTTCTCGCGGATCTTGAGGATTTCCTGTGCCTGAATATGTATATCGGACGCCTGTCCCTGGGTGCCACCACTGGGCTGGTGGATCATGCAGCGGGAGTTCGCCAGCGTGAAGCGTTTCCCCGGCGCGCCCGCCGCCAACAGGAAAGCGCCCATGCTGGCCGCCTGGCCGATGCACATGGTGCTGACATCCGGGCGTACAAATTGCATGGTGTCATAAATCGACAGGCCGGCGGTGACCGAGCCACCCGGCGAATTGATGTAAAAGTGGATGTCCTTCTCCGGATTTTCCGCCTCGAGAAACAGCAGCTGTGCCACCACCAGATTCGCGCTGTAATCCTCGACCGGGCCCACCAGAAAAATGATCCGCTCCTTGAGCAGCCGCGAGTAGATATCGAACGACCGCTCGCCCCGCGCGGTCTGCTCGACCACCATCGGCACCAATCCGCCAGCGCCGGTGGGAGAGGTATATGTGACTAAATCATCGCGCATAGGTGTCCCTGCTGCTGAAGTGGTTATGGTCGCATTGTAGCAGCGGCCCGGAGCCCAAGAGTCAATCCGCGTCCTCGGGAGCTGGATCAGGCTGAAGCGCCGCCGTATAGGACAGGGTTTCGTCGGTCACCTGCGCCTTGGCAAGGATATGGTCGACCACCTGGTCTTCCATCACCGCGCCCTGGACACTGTTCAAGGCATCTTCATTCGACAGGTAGTAGCGCACGACTTCATCAGGCTGCTCATAGCCAGAAGCGATCTCGGCAATGCGCGCACGCGTACGTTCCTCGTCAAGGCGAATCTGCATGACCTTGATGAGCTCGGCAACGATGAGGCCGAGTTTGACCCGCCGCTTGGCCTGTTCGGTGAACAGCTCGTCCGGAAGCATGGCGGCATCGAACTGCGCGCCGCCGCCGAACTGGGCGACCATCTGCTGCCGGACAATGCCGATTTCGTTGGCCACAAGGGCTTGCGGCAGCGCGATTTCATGGCGCTCCAGCAGCGCGTTAAGCACCCGGTTTTTTACCTTGCTGCGCAGGGCAACGGCCAGTTCGCGCTCCATGTTCTTGCGAACCTCGGCGCGGAAGCGATCCATGTCGCCATCATCAATGCCGAATTGCCGGAGAAAGTCGGCGTCGAGCGCCGGCACTTTCTGTTCCTTGACAAGCTTCACCCAGATTTCAAAGTCGACCTCTGCGTTGCGCAGGGATTCTTCCTTGTAATCATCGGGAAACCGGAGTGATATGACTTTGCTCTCGCCGGCACGCATGCCGACGATGCTGTCTTCGAAGCCGGGGATCATGCGTCCCGACCCCAGTACCAGCGTCGCGTCCTCCGCACTGCCACCGGCGAACGGCTCGCCATCCCGCCGCCCCTGGTAGTCGATCACAACCTGGTCGCCGGTCGCGGCGACACGCTCCACCTCCTCCCAGGTTGCACGCTGTTGCCGCAGGCGCTCGATCATGGCGTCGAGATCGGCGTCACTCACCTCCGCGACTGGGCGTACCACGCTGATGTCGGACAGTTCAGCCAGCGTTATCTGGGGATATACCTCGAAGGTGGCGACGTATTGCAGATCCTCACCGGGCTGATCGCGAACCGGATCGATACGCGGCGGACCTGCGGGCCGTACGCCTTCGCGGGTCACGGCGTCGTAGAAACTTCGGCTCATGGCTTCGCCAACCACCTCCTGGCGGATGCTGGCGCCAAAGCGCTGTCGGACAACCCGCAGCGGCACTCGGCCTTGACGAAATCCGTTCAGGCGCACGGTTCGGGCCGCCTTTTCCAGCCGTTCGCCCACCGCGCTATCGATCTCAGCTGCCGGAACGCCAATGGTCAAACGGCGCTCAAGCTCTGAAGTCGTCTCGAGAGAAACCTGCATGCATCTGTCCTCAATCTAAAATAGCTGTTGTCGCCGGCCTATGCCTGAAGCCAGTAGTTGGCACGAAAAGAGGGGCTCGAACTCCAGGATGCGAGCCTCAGCTCGCCGTAGCAAGCATAACGTGTTGATTTAAAAAGGGGCGGTATTGCCAGAGCTTGCCCGAAATTGCACCCCGGTCGGCAGATAGATAAAGTAGGCGGTAGTATAAGCGTGGCGCCGGGCGGCGCCAATACGAACTCATCCGCGGAGGATTGGGCGTCCTGCCACCGTCCCGAAATTCTGACGATTCAACCCCCATCGTCCGAACATCGTGCCTGGGGCGCGCCGCGCTATCCCCCCTCCCCGGTCCACGGGCCACCCGACAGGCGGAACCCCGGCTGGTAGCCGCCGGAATTCCACGAACACGGTCACGCGATGATGTTGTTGAGATACCTTGGTGCGAAAGGAGAGACTCGAACTCTCACAGGTTGCCCTACTGGAACCTAAATCCAGCGCGTCTACCAATTCCGCCACTTTCGCCGATCAGGGGCGCTTCCGTAGTTTATTTGCCCAGCCAGACACCCGCACGTGGGGGCGCGAATTCTCCCATACGGGGCTGTTCGCCTCAACCGCCGGTAAATACCATCGGCACGCGCATCATCCGTCCAGCTGCCACGCCTCAGCAGCGTTATCGTGGTCGGGAAATCAGCAAGGTCGCGTCGTCAATTCCGGCATTTTGGAAGTCACAACCTGAACGGCAGGCCGGCACCAATACGGCTGTTTCGGGCTCCAGCGTCTTGCCATCGGCACGGACAATGCCGGTGACCACCATCACCAGCGCGTAGACGCCCCCGGTCTCCAGCTCCCATTTCGACGCGGGAGACATCCTGAGCCGCTCCACGACAAAGTCGGGAAAGCTTGCGATACGCTCATGCCGGAGCGTCGAAGTCTCGGCAAGCACCACGATGTCGCTGGTGAGGGGCGCATCGAGCCGCATCTCGTCGATGACTTCCTCAGTATCCCAATGATCCTGCGTCAATACCTTCTGGCCGAAGGAAAGGATTTTGCGCTCGTACACCGGTGTCTGAAATTCCACCGTCCGGACCCCGTGCTGGAGTGCGTGAGGCAGCAGTGGCGGGATCTGCACCACATCGCCCACCTGTAGTGGTGCCAAATGCGTATGTCGATCCATGGCCTCTCGGGCATGCGCTTCCTGCAATCGCAGCGCCGGCGGAAGCGCCGCACGCCAACGCCGCAAGGTCGCAGCGGAAACCGGGGCGTTGGGCTCAAGGCCTTCCTCGCATCGCCAGCCGTCCTGGACAGCGTCTACACTACGGCGAATCCGTTGGTAGGCCTGCACATCCGCAAGATAGGCAGCGCGAAAATCGCTGTCCGCAGCGTGTTCGCGCCGGGCGCCCGACGCCAGACCGAAGCGAATAGCACCGCGTCCCTCCGGCCAGCTATCGGGGTGAATTCCGGTCACCACATAGACTTCGCTTTTCTGCCGATGCAGTTCGAAATAAAGGTCGCCGTATACCGGGTCGGGAAGCGGGTCCAGTATCTTGAGAAGATTGAGAGGTGCGCGCGCGGCACCAAAAACATCGCGCTCGGCAATCGACAACAACCAGTGCAGAGAAGTCTTGCCACCGTTCCCCACGACTCCGGACTGGCCACGAACCTCGATACCCGTAAACCAGATCTCCCTTCCCCAGGGCTTGGGAACGATCACTGGCGCGAGTTGCAACGGACCGCCGAGGTCAATCACCGGCACTCCGGCCCTGTTCGCGACCGCCTGAACGCCCGGTGCTGTTTTGGCCCACTCGACGACCCGATCCGTCGGATCGATAAACGCGGCGACACGCACGCCGCCGGATCCGTCGCACTCGGCGGCAACCCAGAGCGCAATATCGGGTTCATCGCCTGCATTAACCGTTTTCAAACAGTGGCTGAACAGCACGCTGCGTCGCGCACTGGCTGCCAGTGCGGTCGCGCAGGTATGGTGGTCGTGCAGAACGATCATCTAGCGGGCGCTGACAAGGGTCGGGACGGGCATCGGCCGCAGTCTACCAGACCAGGTCAGAGTACCCATGTCGCGCAACCCTTGACCGGGCCTACAGGTGCGCATTAAATCCGGGGGCTGCGGGCAGCGAGGGCTGCTGCTTGCGGCGTTTTTTCACCGAGTTTTTCGACGGAGCAGACCATGATGATAAATTCCATGAAAGCCCCCCTCACCGGCTTGGCGCTGGCGCTCGTCATTTCTCTGTCAGCCTGCCAAAAGCAGGAGGCAGAAGATACAGCCGCAGCAAAACTGGACGCCGCGACCGAGCAGGCGAAGGAAGCGGCCAAACAAGCCAAGGCCTCGGCGGCGGCCGCCGCCGCATCCGCGCAGCAGGCAGCCTCGGAAACCGCTGATAAGGTCATGGAAACGGGTGCGGCACTCAGCGACAAGGTTATCGAACAGCCGCAGATGATGCCGGACTCGGGCAAAACCGTGAACGACGAATCTCCTGCCAAGGACTAAACGCACAGAGTTGTGGCGTCACGGAGCCATTCGATCCGGGCTCCGTGACGCCACAAGGCAACCCTTCCACAGCGGTACGGCTTTCAGCTTCCTGCCAACTGTCAACCGCGCGATGTCTGCGGTATGCCGCAAGGCGACCAACCCGGGCCTCGCTGATCTGCCAGGTGTCAGGGTTTTACTTCAGGCTGCCGTGCCCGGCCCCATCAACCGGCTAAGATACTTCTTCATTTATCAGTCGTAAATGATTACTCCGCGGGCATTTTTCCCTGCTTGAAGATCAGCGAAAGCCTGCACTGCCTCATCAATACGGTAGGTGTGGGTCACCATGCGGTCGAGGTCGAGTTTGCCCTGCTTGTAAAGCTCCAGATACTTCGGAAAATCCACGCGGAACTCGGCACTGCCGTACATCGAGCCCTTGATGGTCTTGGCCATCAGCGGAAACATCAGGGCATTGAATTCAAGCTTCTGGCTCAGCTTGCCCACGCCGACCACTGTCATGGTACCGCCGCGGCGCGTCGCCTTCTGGGCCTGATCCACCACGGCGGGAATGCCGATGGCCTCGAATCCGTAGTCAACACCGATGCCGCCGGTCAGCTCCATGATCTTTCCGAGCGGGTCATTCGCGCCGTTGATCACGTCGGTGGCCCCAAGTTCTTTGGCAAGGGCAAGCTTTTCGTCCGAGAGATCCACGGCAAAGATTCGTGCTGCGCCGGCGATCCGCGCGCCCTGGATGATCGACAGGCCAACTCCGCCGGCACCGAATACCGCCACCGTGCTGCCGGGTTTTACCTGGGCGGTCTTCAGCGCCGCACCAACACCGGTAGTGACACCGCAGCCGACCAGCGCCGCGGCTTTCATGTCGATGTCGGCGTCGATCTTGACCAGGCACATAGCTGGCACCACAGCGTATTCAGCCATGTTGCCGAGGAACTGCATCACATTGATGTCCTTGCCATTCAGATGGACACGGGTGGTGCCGTCCATCATCTTGCCGTCCGGAGTGCTGCGCAGGCAGAGATAGGGCTCGCTGCGCAGGCAGTGATAGCAATCGCCGCAGTTGGGCACGAACGACAGGGTGACATGATCGCCCGGCTTCACATTGGTCACACCCGGCCCCAGCGCCTCCACGATGCCAGCGCCTTCGTGGCCCAGCACCATGGGAAACGGGACCGGAATGGTGCCATTGATGACAGAGAGGTCAGAGTGGCAGATTCCGGTCGCCTTCATTTTCACCAGAACCTCGCCCGCCTTCGGCGGATCCAGCGTGACCTCTTCAACAGAGAACCGGTTCAGCTCGTGCGCGACGACAGCTTTCATCTTCATGGCAGGACTCCCCCCCGTTAAAATGGCGGCGAGTGTACCATCCTTCACCTGCCGCCCGAGTGCCGGTTGCGGCGGTAATACCCGTCTTCTTACGCTATTTTTCGCCGCTGGAGGCTGCGTGTCCCGGAAAACATTTACGCTTCATCGGCAGCTTGCGGAGGATTGTCATGTGCTCGGCGAGACGGCGACAGCTCTTGTATTGCTGCATCGCAACGCGACTGTGCCCTGGCTGATTCTGGTCCCCAGGACCACGCACGGCGAGTTCCTGGAACTGCCGGATGCGCTGCGCGCCAGCCTGCTCGATGATTGCGCCCGGTTGGCCAGATATATCCAGTCCCGCCATGGCGCCGAGAAAATCAACTTCGCCAGCATCGGGAATTTGGTGCCCCAGCTCCATCTGCATGTGGTCGGGCGCCACGCGAGCGATGCCTGCTGGCCACTGCCCGTCTGGGGACATCTGAACGCCACCGCCACTTACTCTGACGCTGAAGTCACGATAATCCGGGAAGAGATCAGGGACGCACTGGGGATCGGGTAACCGATGCAGTGTCGGGATCGGCAGTGCCGGTTCGAGGGCAATCCGGACCACGGGGATGGCGGAGGGACAAAATCAGACCGTCAGAAAATGGGGTGGCTGACGGGGCTCGAACCCGCGACCACAGGAATCACAATCCTGTGCTCTACCAACTGAGCTACAGCCACCATTGATCTTCGGGAGTGTTCCCCGCGTGCTCTGACATCGCGCGTCAGCCCGGCGGCCAGGCATCTGCGCTGGTCGCCCCGCCTGGGTTGGCGCGCCCGGCAGGACTCGAACCTGCGACCCACGGCTTAGAAGGCCGTTGCTCTATCCAGCTGAGCTACGGGCGCATATGGTCATCGCGCTACCTACCAACAGCATCCCGATGCCGGGGCAGGCACTTCTCAGAGCACAGCCCGGACGTCGAAATTGGTCGGGGAAGAGGGATTCGAACCCCCGACATCCTGCTCCCAAAGCAGGCGCGCTACCAGACTGCGCTATTCCCCGATAAGCCTCGCCGGAGCGAGGCGGCATCATACGCGCGGCCCCGAAAGCGGTCAATTTGCGGGGTCCGCAACCCGCTCGCGCAGGACTGCAAACCCGGCCAGGCTCTCGCCCGTGTAAAATAGCACGGCGAAGCATGCCTGAGGCAAGACGATGTCGGCAAGAATACTGGACGGCAAGGCGCTGGCGGCGCAGTCCGAAACTGAAATCGCCGGCCGCGTAGCCCAGCTCATCGCGGTCAACGGTGGTCATCGACCGATTCTTGCCACCATTCTCGTTGGCGATGATCCCGCGTCCGCCACCTATGTACGGATGAAACAGAATACCTGTGCCCGCGTGGGCATGACCTCCCGGGCCATCGAGCTGCCCAGCGCAACCACCACGGAGCAGCTGCTCGCCACTATCGAGGAGCTCAACGCCAACCCGGACTGCCACGGCATTCTGCTGCAACACCCGGTGCCCGCGCAGATCGATGAACGCCGCTGTTTTGACGCGATCTCGGCGCGCAAGGATGTGGACGGCGTCACCTGCCTGGGATTCGGCCGCATGGCGATGGGCGCCCCCGCCTACGGCTCGGCGACGCCAAGAGGCATCATGCGTCTGCTTGCCGCTTACCAAATTCCGTTCGCGGGCCAGCACGCGGTCGTCGTCGGGCGCAGCGCCATTCTGGGCAAACCCATGGCAATGATGCTGCTGAACGCCAACGCCACCGTGACGATTTGTCACTCCCACACGCGCGACCTTCCGGTCATTATCCGCAGTGCCGATATTTTGGTGGGCGCGGTGGGCAAACCGGAATTTATCCGCGGGGACTGGATTCGGGACAATGCCGTAGTGGTCGATGCGGGCTATCACCCCGGTGGAGTCGGCGACATTGAATTGAGTGCGATCACAACGCGTGCGAGTGCCTACACGCCGGTCCCCGGCGGGGTCGGCCCGATGACCATCAATACCCTGATTCTGCAAACCCTGGAAGCTGCGGAAACCGCCGCACTCGGCATGCCTTAACCCGGGCTCGCCCCGATACCGGCCTGGCCGATTGCGGCCTGAATCGACTCTGCTTCTCTGCCTCAGGATTCCAATGTGTTCAGTTATGTAGATCCCAGTATTCGCGATCAGCTGATCGCCAAGCATCAGTTGATCGATCTAGATCGCGACGGTCGCATCATCAACAAGGACGGCCAGCCCTTTATTTCGGTGCTCGGCCCGGTGACCATCCCCCGGCTGATTCACGGTCAGGAAGTACCGCTGGACTGGTATCCCTTCGTGCGCCGGGTCGAACTGACTCAGGTGTTGGAGGCCGCCAGCGAGGTAACCGATGGTGCCAGCGCAGCCTTCCGCGAACTTCTGCATGCCAATATGTCGGTAAACTCGGTATTTGCCCTGCCCGGCTTCAGGCACGCCGAAAACCCCCTGGTCCGTGTCCACTCCTGCTGTCTGACCGGCGATATTTTCGGGTCCATGCGCTGCGACTGCGGCCCACAACTTGCGGCGGCGTTCGAGCAGATGCTGGCGGCCGGCACTGGCGCCGTGGTGTACATGTCCGGCCATGAAGGACGCGGCATCGGGCTCTGGGCCAAAGCCATCACCTATCTGCTCCAGGATGCCGGCCTGGATACCTTCCAGGCCAACGTGACCCTCGGGCTGCCGGAGGATTCGCGGGACTTCACCGATGCTGCCATCGTATTGCGACACCTGTTGTCAGGTCGGCCGGTGCGTCTGCTGTCCAACAACCCCCACAAGCGCGCGGATCTCGAACGCGGAGGACAGAAAGTGTCGGAGGTCGTGCCCCTGGTGTCGGGCATCACCAGACACAACCTGCGCTATATCCGCTCCAAACGCGGCAAGGGGCATTTGCTGCCGGACCAACTTTCACCGGACTGACACGGTTGTGCGTATATGATCGGCAATCGTCATCCGAAACCGCTATGAGTTATCGTATGCGGTCTGTCT
The DNA here is from genome assembly GCA_963708735.1 of uncultured Gammaproteobacteria bacterium. Lineage (GTDB taxonomy): Bacteria > Pseudomonadota > Gammaproteobacteria > Pseudomonadales > Porticoccaceae > JAGPUQ01. Next base: position 343,550 of record CAVPTW010000022.1, on the reverse strand, counting down.
TCGCCAGGAGTAGATCATGCGAATTGCCATCAATGGTTACGGTCGTATCGGCCGCTGTGTTCTGCGTGCGATCAGCGAGCGCGGCCTGGAAAAGCAGCTGGAAATTGTCGCCATCAACGACCTCACCGACCTCGCGATGATGGCGCACCTGACCCGGGTGGATTCGACCCACGGCCCCTTCCACGGCAGCATAGAGACTGCCGACAGTACGCTGGTCGTCAACGGCCGCGCGATTCCGGTGTCTGCCCACAAAAACCCCGCTGACCTGCCCTGGCGCGCGCTTGGCGTCGACCTGGTGCTGGAGTGCGCCGGCAAGTTCAAGCGACGCGCCGAGCTTGCCGGCCATCTGGATGCGGGCGCGCCCCGCGTGCTGGCGAGCCACCCGGTCGCCGATGCGGACCGGACGGTGGTCTACGGCGTAAACCACCAGATGCTTACCGCTGCCGACGCCATCGTCTCCAATGCCTCGTGCACCACCAACTGTCTGGCGCCGATCGCCAAGATCCTGCACGAGGCCGTCGGTATCGAACAGGGTGCGATGACCACCATTCATGCCGTCACCAACGACCAGCAACTGCTGGACAAGGCGCATGGCGATCTCTACCGTGCCCGCGGCGCGCTGCAATCCATCATCCCGACCCACACCGGCGCGGCGGCTGCGGTCGGCCTGGTACTGCCGGAACTCGCCGGCAAGCTCACCGGCATGGCACTGCGCGTGCCGGTGGCCAACGTCTCGCTGGTGGACCTGCACTTCACCGCGCAACGTGACACCTCCACGGACGAGATCAACCAGCTCATGCGCGCGGCCGCCGCCGGCGCCTGGGCTGGTGTCCTCGCCTGCAATGAGCTGCCGCTGGTCTCCGTCGACTTCAACCACAATCCCGCGTCCAGTATTTTCGATGTCAATCACACCAGCGTCAGCGGACGCCAAGCCAAGGTGATGAGCTGGTACGACAATGAATGGGGCTTCACCAACCGGATGCTGGATGTCGCGCTGCACATGGGCAGCCTCAGTTAAGCAGCCGGCACAGGCAGCAGGCGCGGGAGGGGTTTCGGGATGTTGCAGGATCGCCTGGTGGCCCATCGCGGCTACCGACGGAACTACCCGGAAAACACCTTGCTGGCCTATCGCGAAGCCATTGCCGCCGGCGCCCGGGCCATTGAAACGGACGTGCAGCTGAGCGCCGACCGGCAACCCGTGCTCTATCACGATGCGACGCTGTCGCGGGTGAGCGGTCGACGCGGGCGCGTCGATCAGCTGACCCTGGCGCAGTTGCTGACGCTGCCCGCCCACGAGCCCAAACGCTTCGGCACCACCTTCGTCGCCAATCGCATCACGCCTCTGACGGCGCTGGTCGAGTTGCTGGCGGCCCATCCCGGCGTCACCGCCTACATCGAAATCAAGCACGAGGCCCTGGCTTTCGCCGGCATCGAACAGTGCTACCGGATCATTGCGGATTGCCTGGCTCCCGTCGCGTCTCAGTGCGTGCTCATCAGTTTCGCCTTTGACGTTATCGCCCATGCCAGCGCGCAGGGCTGGCAGCGCAACGGGCTGGTGCTGGAACGCTGGTCGGACAGTCGTAGTCAGGCAGTCGCCGCGATTGGACCTGAGGTGTTGTTCTGCAACTATCGCAAGCTGCCGGCGCGCGCCGACCTCAACCAGATCGTGCCCGAGGTCGTGCTGTATGAGATCGACTGCCCCGAAACCGCGATCGACTGGTTCCGGCGCGGCGCCGACAAGATCGAAACCTTCGATATCGGTGGCATGATTCAGGCCCTCGCCCGGCACGCGCTTTGAACCCGGAGTTGACGGACCACACCAGCCAATACGACATCGTGGTGGTCGGCGGCGGCATCCTGGGCGCCGGCGTCGCCCAGGCCGCGGCCGCGGCGGGTCATTCCGTGCTGTTGATCGAGCGCAGCGCCTGGGGCGCGGGCACCTCGAGCAAATCCAGCAAGCTGATCCACGGCGGCCTGCGCTACCTGCAAAGCGGCGCGCTGGGCCTGGTGCGGGAAAGTCTCCGCGAGCGCGCGACACTGCTGCGCATCGCGCCGCACCTGGTCCACAGGGCCGAGTTTCATATTCCCGTCTATCGGGAATCGCGCTACCGACCCTGGCAGTTGTATCTCGGGCTGACGCTGTACTGGGCACTCGCCGGCTTTGGTCGCCGAAACGCCTTCGCAACCTTGCCCATTGCGCTGGGCACCGACTTTCCCGGGCTGCGCCGCAGCGGGCTGCAAACCCTGTTCCGCTATTGCGACGCACGCACCGATGATCGCCGGCTCACCGAAGCAGTGGTGGCTTCCGCGGCCGGCCTGGGAGCCACCCTTGCCTGCCCGGCCAAAATGCAGCGCGCCGAGCGCGTGAACGCCGGCTGGGAACTGGAGATCACCAAGGGGGGCGAGCGACTTCTGGTCGACGCCGGCATCCTGATCAACTGTGCCGGCCCCTGGGTGGACAGCGTCGCCGCCACCGTCCATCCAACGCCGCCGCGGCCGGCTTTTGATCTTGTTCAGGGGGCACACTTGGTGCTCTCCAGCCCGGTGGCGGATCGCTGTTATTATCTGGAATCGCCCAGTGACGGCCGCGCCGTCTTTTTCCTCCCCTGGCAGGGCAAATCCCTGCTCGGCACCACGGAGACGCTGTTTCACGGGAATCCGGATGAAGCGCAGGCGACACCGGCCGAGGAGGCTTACCTGCTCGCGGTGTTGCGCCATTACTTTCCCGCCGCTGAGCCTGTGGTGACGGAGCGGATGGCAGGCCTGCGTGTTCTGCCGCAGGGCGCGACGACCGTCTTCAAGCGCAGCCGCGAAGTGGTTCTGATCACTGATTCCCCGCGTCGGCCCCGCTACATTGCCGTCTATGGCGGCAAACTCACCGGCTACCGGGCCACTGCGGCGAAAGTGTTGCGCCTGGCCGCCACTGCCCTGCCCCGACGGCGGATGCGGGCCGATACTGCCCGTCTGGTATTGCCTGACCTGGATTGACTTCCCCGCCCCTTGATTTCCATCAATGCAGTCCTTCCCTCCCTCGCCCTATCCTGCGCCTGTCATTCTCGCGGGAGTTGCATCGTGGATACCCTCAGCGACAAAGAAACCGCCAAACGTCTGTTCATCACCATCGCCACCTTGGTCGTGGTGATGCTCGCCTTTATTCTGGCCGCCAATATCGTCTGATCCAGGGCGCAGCACGCCGAGCAGGCACCGCTGCTGGTGCCTGGGGGGTGGGATTTGGCTGTCCAGATCAGGAGCACGCGAACTCCGAACAGTCCTTCGGAACGGATGGCCAAAGTCCGTCGCGAGCTTTATAGTCAAGCGCTATGCATGATTCGCATCGCTTGGAGTCCACCATGAACAACCCAGCCTACGCAGTCATAAAGTCACAACAAAACCGCTGCAAACCGGAAACTTTCGAGTCGCCACAGGCCGAGCGCCTGCATCGCAAGCAGCGTCTGGCGGCCGCATTTCGGCTGTTCGGAAAACTCGGCTTTGACGAAGGCGCCGCCGGCCATATCACGGTCCGCGATCCCGAACGCCCCGATCACTTCTGGGTGAATCCCTTCGGTACTTCGTTCAAGCAGATGAAAGTATCCGATCTGTTATTGGTGAATCATGCGGGGGATGTGGTCGAGGGCGACGGGCTGCTCAATGCCGCGGCTTTCGCGATTCACGGCAGCATCCATGCCGCGCGCCCGGATGTGGTGGCTGCGGCCCATGCCCACTCGGTGTACGGCAAGAGCTGGTCATCCCTCGGGCGCCCGCTCGATCCCCTCACCCAGGACGCCTGCGCCTTCTACGAGGACCATGTCGTTTTCGACGATTTCACGGGAGTGGTACTCGACCCCGCCGAGGGCCGGCGCATTGCGCGCTGCCTCGGGCAGCGCAAGGCCTGCATCCTACAAAATCACGGGCTGCTCACCGTGGGCGGGAGCGTCGAATCCGCCGCCTGGTGGTTCATCACCATGGAGCGTTCGTGTCAGGCGCAACTGCTCGCGGAAGCGGCGGGTACGCCGAAACTGATTCGCCCGGAAATTGCACAGCTCACCCGGGACACCATAGGTACCGAGCAATCCGGCTGGTTCAGCTTCCAGCCGCTCTATCAGAGCATCGTGGCGGAGCAGCCGGACCTGTTCGGCTGATCTCCGGCTTCACCACTTGTTGCGCAGCTCCCGCAGCTTGACGAACACGGTTTGCGGATCGGGATGTTCGTCAAGATCGGGAAAAGCTTCGCGCAGGCGCGCGATCACTCCCGGGCTTTGCAGGCGAAAGAAGGTGTTGATCTCCTTCTCCTGCGCCAGTGTGGTAACCAGGGCCTGCGCCGGATCCTGTGATTCGGTCCGGGTCAACAGGTCTCTGGCTGCCGCGTTATCCGGCTCCCGGTCGAGGGTGAACTTCAGATTATTGTTGATGTAATCGTGCCCCGGATACACCAGGGTGCGGTCGTCGAGTTTGGCCAACTGCTCCGCAAAGGTGTGATAGAGCTGCACGGGATGACCGCCGTGGTGGCAGTTTCCCGCGCCGGCGTTGAACAGCGTGTCGCCGCAGAATAGCGCTGGCTGATCTGTCTTTGCGAGCAAGCAAATGTGGCACAGCGTGTGCCCGGGCGTATCCAGCGCCACCAGCTCGACGGTGCGACCTACCTTGATGATGTCACCGGCCGCGAGGCCGCGATCCATATTCGGAATACTGTTGTGCGCGTTCCCGTGTGCCAGAATTTTCGCACCGGTCGCGGCAACCAGAGGCGCATTGCCGCCGATATGATCGAAGTGCTCGTGGGTGTTGAGGATCTGGGTGATCTGCCAGCCCCGATCTTTGGCCACCGCCAGGCACAGTTCATGGGCCAGCGGGTCCACCGCCAGCGCCTCCCCGGTTTCCGGGCAGGCGATCAGGTAATTGAAGTTGCGATAATCGTTGCCGGTCCAGATCTGCTCGACAAGCATGGTGATGTCTCCTGTGTGACGCAATTTTCCGCCGGCGGAACCTCAGCCGGCAAGCTGTCGGATCAACGCAGGCCGCGAGTCCGCCGGCGCAAAACTGAAATCCAGGGTGACGCGATCCACCAGGCCCGCGAAGCGTTCGCGGATCATGGGGACGATCCGATCCGGTGCGCCGACCACGGCGAAAGTGTCGAGCATCTCGTCCGAGATCAGCTCGCCCATCTCGACCCAGCGCCCCTGCTTGGACAGTTGATTGAGTTCCGGTTGCAGATCACCCCAGCCGTGGCTTTCCAGCACGGTCCGGTAAGCGGGTGTCGACGAATAAAACGCGATGCGCTCCCGCACTGCGCGCCGGCTGTCGCGAAAAGCCTCCTCGGTAGCACCCGAGACCACGAACATTCCGTGGGACAGTTCGAAATCGCGGCGCGACAAGCCGCGCCGCTTCAGGCCGGCCTCGATGATGGGCAGCGTGTGATCGCGCAGATAGCTGACCGAGGTGAGCGGATGGACCAGCATGCCCTCGCACAGGTCGGCCGCCACCTGGGTCATCAGCGGCCCCACCGCCGCCAGAAACACCCGCGGCGGACCGGCGTCGCTCGGCTTGGGGGTGAACACGGGGGTCATCAAGGTGTGCTGATAGAACTCGCCACGAAAATTCAGCGGCTCACCCTGATACCAGTTGGCCCAGATCGCCTGCATCGCCGCGATGAATTCGCGCATCCGCGCCGCGGGCTGTGACCAGGGCATCGAGAAACGCCGCTCGATATGAGCGCGGATCTGGGAGCCCAGGCCGAGAATGAAGCGCCCGCCGGAATAGCCGTTGAGGTCATTGCCGATGGCGGCCAGATTCATCGGGTTGCGCGCAAACGCCACCGCGATGGCGGTGGTCAGATCAAGCCCCTTGCTGTGTTCAGCGGCAAGCAACAGCGGAAAAAACGGATCGTGACCGGTCTCGACGGTCTGGACGCCGGCGAAGCCGGCAGCTTCCAGCGCGGCGACCTGCGCCGGCACCGCGGCCAGATTGTGGTGTAACAGGGCATCGACTTTCATGGCGCAACTCCGCTGGGTTCTGGTTATTCGATGCGCGCCACCCGCGCGGCGCCAAGCTCAAGGATAGCCCATACCAGCATCGGTTCCAGTATCCGACAGAAAGCAGCATCCTGGCACCTTGCCAAGCGACGGCTACACCTTCGGCAGCGGCTCCAGACGTATCACATCGAAAGCCGGTTCCTCGTAGGGATGCGCCGCCCTTAGCGCGGCGATGACGGCGACGATACAGTCGTCCGCGCAGACCATCTCGACCCGGTATTCAGGGACAATCTCAACCTGACCGTGCACGCCAAGATGGGGATTACTGCCGATCAGCGGCCGGAACTGACCCTCGCCCAGCACCTGCCAACAACAGTTGTCGTAGGCGCCGATACGGCCGGCGCCGGCCGCGAATACCGCCTGTTTCACGGCCTCCAGATGGCTCGCGGGCACGTAAAAACAGAGCTTGTACGCCGGCTCCACCCCACTGGCCACGACGCGCGCGGTCCGCTAATACAGCAGATTGAAGAACTGGCGCTGGAACCGCACCGCCAGGGGGTCGCCCTTGCCCAGTGCCGCCAGCGTATCCAGAAAGGCTTTCTTGGCGGCGCCTTCGCGGAATTCGCGATCGCGTTTCAGCAAGCCCAGCAGAAGTTCGAGCGCCGCTTCAAAATGGCGTTCGGCGCGGTACTGCGCTGCCAGTTCCAGCACGAGATCGCCGTTATCCGGCTGGTCCCGCAGGCGCTGCTCGAGGGCTTCGACCTCCGGCGACTTGGCCGCTTGGCGGCGGGTCTGGAGCAATGCCATGACATTGTCGTAATCCGGCCCCTTCCCCGCTGCGCTGATGCCCTTGAGAACGGTTTCGGCTTCGTCGCAGCGATTCAGTTGAATCAGATCCTGAGCGAGCGCCAGACCGATGTAATCGATGCGCCCGGATTCGTCATAGGCGGTGCGCAATTGCGGCAGGGCGCCATCGAAATCACCTGCCTGCATCTTGGCAATGGCTTCGTCGAGCGTTGCTTCCCAGGCCGGCGGCAGATGTTTTTCCAGAATCTTGCGCACCTGGGTTTCCGGCTGTGCGCCCTGAAAGGCATCCACCGGCTGGCCGTCGCGCATCAGGATCACCGTGGGCAGGCTGCGCACCCCGAACTGACCGGCGATATCCGGCTCGCGGTCGGCGTTCACCTTGGCGAGCAGAAACTGGCCTTTGTACTCGGTGGCGAGTTTTTCCAGGATCGGCATCAGCGCCTTGCAGGGCGCACACCAATCGGCCCAGAAATCGACCACCACCAGGCGGCGCCGGGACTCATCGATCAAAACCTGGCGGGCATTCTCAAGCGTGACTTCGACGATGTCTCGATTCATTGCACAAACACCCTTGCGTTGCGAAACAGGCGCAGCCAGGCGCCATCCTCTCCCCACCCGTCCGGCCGCCAGGAATTGGTGACGGCACGAAACACGCGCTCCGGATGGGGCATCATGATGGTAACTCGACCATCGGTGGTAGTGAGCCCGGCAATTCCCGCCGGCGAGCCGTTGGGATTGGCCGGATAGCGTTCGGTGAGTTGGCCTTGATGGTCGGCATAGCGCAGCGCCACGGTACCCGACTGCTCCGCCCGTGCCAGCTGTCCCGGGGCAAAGGTCGCCCGACCTTCGCCATGAGCGACCGCAATGGGCAACACCGAACCCGCCATGCCTGCGAACAATATCGAGGGCGACGGCTCGATCTTCAACAGCAGCGTGCGCGCCTCGAACTGCTCGGACTGGTTGCGGGCAAACAGCGGCCAGTGGTCCGCGCCCGGGATCAGTTCGCGCAGCTGCGACAGCATCTGGCAACCGTTGCAGACACCCAGCGCAAAGGTGTCGTTGCGCGCAAAGTAGCCGGCGAAGGCGTCCCGCGCCCGGGCGTTGAACAGCACGCTGCGGGCCCAGCCGACGCCGGCGCCCAGCACATCGCCGTAGGAAAAACCGCCGCAGGCGACCAGACCCCGAAACGACGCGAGCTCGATGCGTCCGGCGAGTATGTCGCTCATGTGGACGTCGACGGCGGAAAATCCCGCGCGGTCGAAAGCTGCGGCCATTTCGAGCTGACCATTGACGCCCTGCTCGCGCAGAATCGCCACCCGCGGCCGCACGCCGGTCGCGATATAGGGCGCCGCCACGTCGTCGGACACCGCGAAGCTGGGCATTGCCACCAGTTGATTATCGGTGCTGTCGATGCCGGCGAATTCCTGCAGGGCGCAATCCGGGTTGTCGCGCAGCGCCTGCATCCGGTAACTGGTCTCGGCCCACAGTCGTTGCAGCGCGGCGCGTGTCGCGCGGTAAATTTCCTGTCCGCCGGCGGTGATGACGATATCCTCCATCGCCGTCACCCGACCCAGCCGCTGCACGCAGCCGGCAAGACCGGCGGCCTCGAAGCGCGCGCAGACCGCCGCCGCATTGGCCGGGACAACTTCCAGCACCGCACCGAGCTCTTCGGAAAACAACGCGGCGAGCGGATCGCGCTCGGCCGGCAAAGCAACCTGGACTCCGCACCGGCCGGCAAAACACATCTCCGCCAGAGTGGTAAACAGGCCGCCGTCGGAACGGTCGTGATAGGCCAGGACATCGCCCGCAGCGAGACTCTCCTGCATGGCCGTCACCAAGCCGGCGAGCCGCCTGGGGTCATCGACATCCGGAACCCGGTCGCCCAATTCGCCGAATACCTGCGCCAGAATGGAGCCGCCCAGACGATCCGCGCCGGCACCCAGATCGATCAACAGCAGTTCGCTGTCGGTGCCCCGCAACTGCGGCGTCAACGCGATGCGCACGTCGCTGACCGGAGCGAAAGCCGAGACGATCAGCGACACCGGAGCCGCGACCGATTTGTCGACTGTGCCCTCGCGCCACACCGTGCGCATGGACAGCGAATCCTTGCCGACGGGAATGGCGATCCCCAGCGAGGGGCACAGCTCCAGGCCCACTGCGGCGACCGCGCGATAGAGATTGGCGTCCTCGCCGGGCACGCCGGCGGCGCACATCCAGTTCGCGGACAGCTTGATATTGCCGACGACGCCGACCGGCGTTGCGGCGATATTGGTGAGCGCCTCGCCCACCGCCATGCGCGCCGCCGCCGCGGCATCCAGCAATGCCAGCGGCGTGCGCTCGCCCATCGCCATGGCCTCGCCCGCATAGGTATCAAATGCCGCCGTGGTCATCGCGTAGTCGGCCACCGGCACCTGCCAGGGCCCAACCATCTGATCCCGCGCCACCATGCCGGTGATCGAGCGATCGCCGATGGTGATCAGAAACGCCTTGCTGGCCACCGCGGGATGGCGCAATACCCGGGTCACGGCTTCGGCAATGGCGATGCAACTGGTGTCGAACGGCTTGCCCGGGCGCGCGACGGATGTCGCATCGCGGTGCATTCGCGGTGGCTTGCCGAACAGCACGGACAGAGGCAGATCCACGGGGCGATCCCCGAACAGGGGATCCGCCAGCGCCAGATGGTGCGCGGCGGTGGCCTCGCCGACTACCGCGTAAGGACAGCGCTCGCGGGCGCAGATGGCGGCGAATTCCGCGAGATGCTCCGGCGCGACGGCCAGCACATAGCGTTCCTGGGCTTCGTTGCACCAGATTTCCAGGGGCGACATGCCGGGTTCGGCATTGGGGATCGCGCGCAGGTCGAAGTTGCCGCCGCAGCCACCGTCCTTGACCAGCTCGGGAAACGCGTTGGACAGGCCCCCTGCCCCCACATCGTGGATAAAGGCGATGGGATTGGCCTCGCCCCGCGCCCAGCAGCGGTCGATCACTTCCTGGCAGCGTCGCTCCATTTCGGGGTTCTGGCGTTGCACCGAGGCAAAATCCAGATGCTCGGCACTGTCGCCCGAGGTCATCGACGAAGCGGCCCCGCCGCCGAGCCCGATCAGCAGCGCCGGTCCGCCCAGTGCGATCAGCTGATAACCAGGCGCAATGCCGCGCTTGATGACGTGCTCCGGGCGTACATTGCCGTAGCCACCTGCGATCATGATGGGTTTGTGGTAGCCCCAGCGACTGCCATCGTGATCGGCCTCGAAAGCGCGGAAATAGCCGCACAGATTGGGCCGCCCGAATTCGTTGTTGAAGGCGGCGGCGCCGATCGGGCCGTCGCGCATGATGGTGAACGCGGAGACGATGCGGTCGGGGCGCCCGTAATCGCTCTCCCAGGGCTGTTCGAAGCCGGGAATGCGCAGATGGGAGACGCTGAAGCCCGAGAGGCCCGCCTTGGGGCGCGCGCCGCGGCCGGTGGCACCTTCGTCGCGGATCTCGCCGCCGGCACCGGTGCCGGCACCGGGAAAAGGCGCGATCGCGGTGGGGTGATTGTGGGTCTCGACCTTCATCAGGAGATGAATCGGCTCGGGATGGGCGCCGTATTCGCCGCTCCGGGGATCCGGATAAAACCGCCCTCCCCGCGAACCTTCTATCACTGCCGCGTTGTCCGAATAGGCCGACAGCACACCGCCACGCGAACAGGCATGGGTGTTCTTGATCATCCCGAACAGGGTCTGCGCCTGCGGGCGGCCGTCGATGGTCCAGTCCGCATTGAAAATCTTGTGCCGGCAATGTTCGGAGTTCGCCTGAGCGAACATCATCAGCTCGACGTCGGTGGGATCGCGCCCGAGGCGGAGAAAATTTTCCAGCAGATAGTCGATTTCATCGCCCGCAAGCGCAAGGCCGAGGTCGCCGTTGGCGCGCTCCAGCGCCACCCTGCCCTGCGCTTGTACCGGCACCTGCACGAGACGACGCGCGTCGTGTTCTGCAAACAGCGCGGCGGCGGCATCGAGGGAATCGAATACCGCCTCCACCATGCGATCGTGGAGCAGCGCCGCCAATGCGTCATATTCGGCAGCGGTAAGGACGGTCCCGGCACGCACGCGGTAGGCGATGCCGCGCTCGATACGGCGCACACTGGTCAGTCCGGCGTTATGGGCGATATCGGTCGCCTTGCTCGACCAGGGCGAGAGCGTCCCCGGGCGCGGGACCACCAGCAGCGTGGTGCCATCGTCGAACTCGGGCACGCGGCCGATGACGTCGGCGAGCAGGTCGTTGAGGCGACTGTGATCGAGCGGCGAAAAATCCGCCGCCGTGTCGACGAAATGCACGTGCCGCGCAGCGAGGTCCTCTACGGCCGGCACGGCCCGGGTCAGCGCGGCAAGCAGACGCTCCTTGCGAAACGCGGAAAGCGCCGATGATCCGGGCAAAATCAGCATCGAATAAGTTCGCGGATAAGGGCGGATTGGAGTCGCGGCATTGTACTGAAAAAGGCCGGTCGCGGGCGTTCAAAGCGCTCGCTCAGCCACGTCGGGAGCGGAAAAATTCCACCAGCAGCGCACCACATTCCGCCGCCAGCACGCCCTCGTGCCAGTCGACGCGGTGGTTGAAACAGCCCGCCTCGAGCAGCCGGAGTTGGCTGACCACCGCCCCGGCGCGCGGCTCCCGGGCGCCGAACACGAGCCGCGCCACGCGCGCGTGAATCAGCGCGCCCACGCACATGGCGCAGGGCTCCAGGGTAACGTAGAGCGTGGTATCGACCAGGCGGTAATTGCCGCGTTGACGCGCCGCAGCGCGCAGCGCGTTGATTTCGGCGTGGGCCGTGGGATCGCAGGAACCAATGGGGCAATTCCAGCCCTCGCCCAGCATCTGCCCGTCGGCGACCAGGACGGCCGCAACCGGGACTTCCCCGGCCGCCGCCGCGCGCGCGGCAAGCTCCAGCGCCAGGCGCATCCAGTGTTCATCGGTACGGAGAGCGGCGGCTTCCACGTCAGCGGTTTGTGAGTGAGCGGTTGATCGATCCAGAGCAGGCGCGGCGGTGCTTGCCCGGGAGCTGTGCGAGGCGACGCGCGACGGTTCGCGCCAATCAGTCGTCGCGCGTCATGCGTGCAATGATGTAATCGAGGCTTCTGATGCCGTCTTCCTGCTCCTGCTCCGACAGCTCGGACAGGCTTTCACGGTAAAACTCCAGCAACCGCGGCCGCATCTTGGCCAACACCTCGCGTCCGAGCGGGCTCAGCACCACACGGCGCGAGCGCTGATCGTCGGGGTTGACCAATCGGCGCACATAGCCGGCTTCTTCCATGCGGTTGAGCACACCGTTCAGGCTCTGGCGACTTACCAGCAGGTAATTGACCATTTCGCTGACCGTCATGCCGGCCTGGAAACCGGGACGGGACAGCGATCCCAGGATCGATAGCTGCTGGGCGCTCATGTTGAATTCGTCGAGGATCTTGGCGACCCGTCGCAGGGAGATATTCGACGCCTGATAAAGGCGAAAAAACAGTTTCTCTGGTGTGTGCTGAATACTGATCGCTGCTTTCGTCATGGCCGCCAAATACATTGGGTTATACTTTTCGGGGTTAGTATAAGAAGAACTTCTCCGGCATGGCAATGACGCACGCGCTGGCAAGGGCAACCATTGCGTTGGCAATGTCATTGCGCAACCCGCACCAAAAAGGGCACAGGAAATCCCGATGGACTTCGCGTTAGACGAATTTCAGACCAGCCTGCTGACCACCGCGCAACGCTTTGCCGCCGACCGCCTGGCGCCAGCGTACCGCGCGCGTGAAGGCAGCGGCGTGATCGAACCGAATTTGATCCGCGCGATGGGCCGGCTCGGCCTGATCGCCCCCGAGGTTCCGGAAGCCCACGGCGGCAGCGGGCTCGACGAACTCACCTCGGGTCTGGTTACCGAAGCCATCGCCGCCGGCGACATGAACGTCGCCTATGTGCAGATCATGGCATCGCTGCTGTCCAGCTGCATTCTGAGTTATGCCACGCCGGAAGCCATTGCCGCCACCGTGCCGGGTCTGTGCAGCGGCGCGCTGCTGGGTTCCATCGGCGTCACCGAACCCCGGGGCGGCTCCGACGCGGCGAGCCTCATGCTGCGCGCCGAACGCGACGGCGATCACTATGTCCTGAACGGTGAGAAAACCTCGATCTCGCTCGCGGACCAGGCGGATTTCAATCTCGCCTTTGCGCGCACGGGAACACCCGAGCAAAAAGCCCACGGGGTATCGGCTTTTATCGTGGACCTGAAGGCCCCGGGTATCAGCCGCTCCCGCTTCGACGATATCGGTGAGAAGGCCGTGGGGCGCGGCTCGATCTTCTTCGACAATGTGCGGGTACCGCAGACCTTTCGAGTTGGCGACGAGGGCAAGGGCTTTGTTCAGGTCATGCAGGGTTTCGACTTCAGCCGCGCCCTGATCGGCCTCCAGTGCATCGCGGTGGCGCGGATCTGTCTCGACGAGACCTGGCAGTTCATTCAGGAACGTCAGGCGTTCGGCAAGCCGCTGGCCGCCAACCAGGGCATCACCTTCCCTCTCGCCGAACTCGAAACCCAGTTGGAAGGTGCACGTCTCGTCTGTCTGAAGGCACTCTGGCTCAAGTCGCAAAAATTGAAGCACACCCGCGAAGCCGCGATGGCCAAATGGTGGGCACCCAAGCTCGCCTTCGACGTCGTGCAGCAATGTCTGCTGATCCACGGTCACGGCGGCTACAGTACCGACCTGCCGTTCGAGCAGCGCATGCGCGATGTATTCGGCATGCAGATCGGCGATGGTACCGCCCACATCATGAAAATGATCATCGCGCGTGAACACGTCGGCCGCATCGGCTGAAACGGGAGGAGCGTCGTGGAACGGTTCATTCGTCATGAAATTCGCGAACAGGTCGGCATCATCACCCTGGATCGCGCGCGCCAGTTCAACAGTTTGTCGCTGGCCATGCATCACCAGTTGACCGACGCCATCCGGACGCTGGAGCAGAATCCAGCAGTCCACTGCCTGATGATCCAGGCCGAAGGCACCCATTTCTGCACCGGCGCCGACCTGCATGAAGTGACCGGGCTGCGCCACTCCGCAGAGCAACTGGAAATTTTCCTGCGGACCGGACTCGAGACCTTCCGCCGCCTGGAGCAAAGTCCCCTGCCCGTGGTGATCGCGGTGCAGGGTCTCGCGCTTGCCGGCGGACTGGAGCTGGTGCTCGCGGGCGATGTCGTCTTTGCCGCCGAATCCGCGCGCCTGGGCGACCAGCACGCCCAGTTCGGCCTGATGCCCGGCTGGGGCGGCAGCCAGCGGTTGCCCCGGCTGATCGGCCGTCGGCGCGCCCTGGAATTGATGCTGAGCGCGCGCTGGCTCGATGCCCCCGAGGCGCTGGCCATGGGCCTGGTCAACTATGTGGTGCCGGATGCCGAACTGCGCGAGCGGACCTTCGCGTATTGTCGGAACCTGACCGGCAAGAGCCGCGCCGGACTCAGCCTGATGAAGCAACTTACCGATCGTGGCCTCGACCTGTCCCTGGACGAAGGTCTGGCCCTGGAGTTGGCGCTCGCCGCGCCCGCCCTGCAGAGCGACGATGTCTCCGAGGGACTCGCCGCCTTTACCGAGAAACGCACACCGCGTTTTTCCAGCTAACCCGCAACCAGAGGACAATCCGCGGATGAAATACCAGGACATCATCTACGAAGTCAAAGATCGCGCCGCCTACATCACCATCAACCGGCCCGAGAAATACAACGCCTTTCGTGGCATCACCTGCGATGAGCTGATCCACGCCTTTCAGCGCGCCGGCTGGGACAAGGAGATCGGCGTGATCGTATTCTCCGGCGCGGGCAACAAGGCGTTCTGCACCGGTGGCGACCAGTCCGCCCACGACGGCCAGTACGACGGGCGCGGCACCATCGGGCTGCCGGTGGAAGAACTCCACACCGTCATCCGCGATGTACCCAAGCCGGTGATCGCGCGCGTGCAGGGCTTCGCCATCGGCGGCGGCAATGTACTGGCCGTGTTGTGCGATCTCACCATCGCCGGCGAAAGCGCCCAGTTCGGCCAGGTCGGCCCCAAGATGGGCTCGGTCGACCCGGGCTTCGGCACCGCCTATCTGGCCCATGTGGTGGGCGAGAAGAAAGCGCGCGAAATCTGGTATCTGTGCCGCCGCTACAGCGCGCAGGAAGCGCTCGCCATGGGCCTGGTGAACAAGGTCGTGCCCGACGATCAGCTCGATGCCGAAGTGGCCGCCTGGTGCGCCGAGATCGTCGAGCGCAGCCCCACCGCCATCGCCATCGCCAAGCGCTCCTTCGTCGCCAATACCGAACACATCCGCGGCATCGGCAGCCTGGGCCTGCAAGCCCTCAAGCTCTACTACGATACCGACGAATCCCGCGAGGGTGTCAACGCCCTGCAGGAAAAGCGCAAACCCGATTTCCGCAAATATGTGAAATGACCCGGAGCCACCCATGGATCTCGATCTGAAAGACAAATCCGTCATCGTCACCGGCGGCGCCTCCAACATCGGGCGCGCCATCGTGCTGGGCTTTGCCGCCGAAGGCGCCAAAATCACCATCGCCGATCTGGATACCGTCGCCGGAGAAAAGGTCGCCGCGCTGGCGCTCCAGCAAGGCGCGAGCGCCGCGCGCGTGATAAAGACCGATGTCACCGACCTCGCCAGTGTCCAGAACCTGTTTCGCGAAGCCAACGACCAGCACGGCGGCATCCACTGCCTGGTCAACAACGTGGGCTGGGACAAACTGATGTTCTTCACCCAGACCACCCCGGACCTGTGGCAAAAACTGATCGCCATCAATTATGTCGGTGTACTCAATTGCACCAAGACCGCGCTGGAGTACATGACACCCGCCGGTGGCGGCTCGATTCTATCGATCAGCTCCGATGCCAGTCGCCAGGGCGAGGCCCGCGAAGCGGTTTACGGCGGTTTGAAAGCTGCGGTGAACAGCTTCATGAAAACCATCGCCAAGGAAAACGGCCGTCACAACATCCGCTGCAATTGCGTCTGCCCGGGTGTAACGGTGCCCGACAGCGTGGACGAGACCAGCGAAAACAGCATGTGGAAAGAGAAAAATTCGATGTTCACCGATGAGCAGTTTGCCGCCATCGCCAAGACGCTGCCGCTGAAGCGGATCGGCAAGCCCTCGGATATCGCCAATGCGGTGGTTTTTCTGTCATCGCAGAAAGCCGCAGGTTTCATCACCGGACAGGTACTGTCGGTGAGCGGCGGTTACAGCATGATCGGCTGAGGCTCGGCGCCATTGCCGTTTCCGGCTTCGCGCGGTCCGGTGGATCGCGCGAAACCAGCGCCGAGTTGGAATCAGATCAACCAGCGCTGCCGCCGGGATCCCGCGGACCATGAACAACGCAGCAGTTGCGCCCCGCCTGCTTGGCTTGATAAAGGGCAGTGTCCGCGGCTTCGATCCAGGCGGGCAGATCTGCAATGTGCGGCCCGAGTTGCGCCAGGCCAAAGCTCACCGTCAGGTCACCGGGATAATCGGGCTCCATATCGAACCCCATGATGGTCGCCCGCAAACGCTCAATGATGGTCAGCGCACCGGTACTATCCGTATCAGGCAATACCATCGCGAATTCCTCGCCGCCGTAACGGCACAGGAGATCGCTGATGCGCAACTCCCTGTGCAGCAGCGCGGACAGGCGGCGCAGGACCTGGTCGCCCACGCCGTGCCCAAAACGGTCGTTGATGTTCTTGAAATGGTCGATATCCGCGAGCACCAGCACCGCGGGAGCACCCTGACGCCGGCAGCGGCTCAGCTCGGCCAGTGCACGCTCCTGCCAGTAGCCACGATTCGATAGTTCGGTGAGAGCGTCGATGCGACTGCGCTGCAACAGGTTGCGTTTTTCCACGTCCAGACGCTGTGCAAGCCGGAACGTGATGATGCCCACCAGTTGCGGATAGATCAGTAGGAACGGCAGACAGAACAGTATTTCCCGCACATCCGTGACCGGCGCCGGCGCCCATCCAACCAGCAGGACACCGACGACAACGCCCGCCAGATGCGCCAGCAGCCCTCGCAGGAACAGCCCCATACCGCCGAGAGCGATATTGTCCATGCTGAGCATGGCGAGCACCAGCGCACTGGGAAGCATGTTGAACTGCATCAGTGCTACCCAGAAACCGCCCCCCAGGGCATCGATCATCAGGTTGCGCCGCTCCGCACGGCGCGGATCCGCCGCGCGACGCGCACTGAGGAAAGCGATATGGGGCCAGACGAAGCCGTTAAGGATCAACAATAGCCAGGCCCACGGCGGCGCCCCGGCGGAGGAGAACACTCCGGCCACACTGATGAAGCCCAGACCGACTCCGATCACCCGCGCCGGATAGACGCGCCGCGGAAAACCTCGGCCCGGTGTGCCGGCAGACTGATTTTCTTTGCGCATCGCAGTCCCGGGGGCGGAAGGTGTACGGTGACAAGCCGCTTGCGGAGTGACTGTGCTGAAAACTGTGCTGATTCAAGGGTCGCTCTGGACAGCACCCCATTGGGGTATCGGCGGATCAAAGCGGCGGTGATTTTACTGTAAAAACTCCAACAAACGGGACTTGCCGGGCCTTGTGGTGCTGGCTTCCGTGACTGTGCTTTAATCCGATGCACAAGATATTCTTATGTCATCACAACAACAGATCGGGGGTATCCATGAAAGTACGACGCATCATTACCGGCACCGACGCCCAGGGGCGTTCCGTTTTTTCCAGCGACGAACAGTTGCCGGACGTATTCGGCGGCGCAGGCATGGAGGGATTCCACGAACAGGGCTCGCTGTCCCTGGTGGAGCTCTGGAAAGGCGTACTGCCATCCGATAACTCGGTCGTCAGCATGCGTGACGGTCCCTTCGAGCTGGAACCGGATCCGGGCTCGTTGATGGTACGCCTGGCAACTTTTCCGCCGGAGCCGGAAGGCACCGCAAAGCCGGGCAAAGGCGTGGATTCCCACCCCGGCTTTCACATCACCGATACCACCGACATCATCATCGTACTGGAAGGCGAGGTGTATTCGATGATGGAGACCGGCGAAAAACTGCTCAAGGCCGGCGATGTCCTGATTCAGCGCGGCACCAACCATGCCTGGTCGAACCGCTCCGGCAAGCCGACCAAGATCGCCGCCATCATGCTGAGCACCAAAAAACCCTGAGCGTCGCCTTGCATTCCCGGGCATTGCATTCCCGGGCATAAAAAAACCGCGGCGATCGCCGCGGTTTTCGTTTGCCTCAAGGCTTGGTCAGGGCGATCCCGCTGCCGCGACCTCGACCTTTGCGGTCTCGATTAGGGCGTTGCGCGCACCCTTGGGGATATCGTCCAGATTGCCGTCGTAGATCAGGCAGTAGAGCGTTTTGCCATCGGCGCCACCCAGGTTGCAGGCCACTGCCCGCCGCCCACCGGTGACGATCTTGTGGGTGATCTCCCCGCCCTCGCGAACCCGGAGGAATTCGCCCTGCTCAAACGCGGCCACCCAGATCGCACCTTCCATGTCGAGGCAGATGCCGTCCGGGGTATAGGGCGCCAGATCAGCGAAGGTACGCCGATTGGTCAGACTGCCGTCGGCCTGGATGTCGAATGCCGTCAGTTTGCCGACGAAGGTTTCGGCCACCACCAGCAATTTGCCGTTGTTGCCGATCACCGCGCCATTGGGAAAGTGCACCTGATCCGCAACCGTCTTCAGGGTGCCATCGGGTTTGACCAGGGTCAGCGTCGCGGGCTTGGCGGCTTCGTGCGCGAACACGTCGTAGCCAAACGTCCCCACGTAGATGTCGCCATTGGGGGCGCAGACGCAGTCGTTGATGTCGTACTTGAGCAGACCCGACAGGTCCGCGTACAGACTCAGTTGACCGTCTTTCACCTTCATCAGCTTGCGGTCGGCCATGGATACGACCACCACCGAACCGTCCGGCAGGAAATTGATCCCCGACGGGCGATTGGGGAGCTTCGCAATTTCCTGGCGCTTCCCGTCCGGCGTCAGCGTGTACACCGTCAGCCCGAACATGTCGGACACCCAGAGCTTGCCGTCGTGCCAGCGCGGCCCTTCCAGAAACACGAAATCCCTGGCAAACGGCTGTGTCGTCAGTTGTTTCATTTTTTTACTCCTTCCTGTCCCCTTGAATGCCGCCCGGGCGGCGTCACCACACTCAGTCGTACATGATGACCGAGCGCGCGCCTTCGCCGCGACCCATGGCATCAAAGGCATCGTTGACGTCTTCGAGGCGAATGCGATTGGTGATCATGGCATCCAGCTTGAGGTCGCCTTTCATGAACAGATCGACGAACTTGGGAATGTCCTTCGATGGTACCGAGGTGCCGTAAGCCGAACCCTTGAAGTGCTTCTCGCCGAAGAAACCCAGCACCGGCAGTTCAATCTCGGTATCCATGGACGGCACGCCGACAATGACCGCGGTGCCGGTGGCGCGCGCCATCGACCAGGCCTGTTCGATCGTCGCCTTCAGGCCCAGCGCCTCGAACGCGAAATGCACACCGCCCCTCGTCAGCGCACGCACTTCCTTGACGGGGTTCACTGCCTTGGGATCGATCGCATGGGTGGCGCCCAGCTTCAGTGCCAGTTCGCGCTTCTGGGGCACCGGGTCAATGGCGATGATCGTGGTCGCGCCGGCGATGCGCGCGCCCTGGATGATGGAGAGCCCAACGCCGCCGCAACCGATCACGGCACAGCTGTCGCCGGGAGTGATCTTCACGGTATTGAGCGCAGCGCCGGCACCCGTGGTCACCCCGCAGCCGATCAGACACACGGTGTCCAGCGGCGCGTTGTGATCGACCTTGATGGCATTGCCCGCCGGGATGACCGCCCGCTCGGAAAACGTGCCCACACCGACCAATTGCCCGATGGCCTGACCCTTCGCGTTTTTCAGGCGGGTGGTACCGTCGGGCAGGCAGCCCTGCCAGATCACCTTGCCCATCTCGACGCACATGAACGGCTTGCGTTCCAGACAAAACAGGCAGTTGCCACAGGCCGGTGTCAGCGAAGCGATGACATGATCGCCAGGCTTGAGATCGGTCACGCCCGAGCCCACCTCCTCCACGACGCCGGCGCCCTCGTGGCCCAGCACCGAGGGGATTGCACTTTTGATGATGCCGTAACGAAACGAGTAATCGCTGTGACAGATGCCGCTCGCGGTATATTTGACGAGTACCTCATTGGCCTTGGGGCCTTCCAGCTCCAACTCCTCGATCACGAGTGGAGCACCGATTTCGTACAGTACTGCGGCTTTTGTTTTCATGAAAATATCTCCCGGCCGATCCCGGATCGGCGTGCAAGCAAGTTAGTCTGATTGTCGAAGATCAACCGTAGAGAATGACCGAACGCGCGCCTTCGCCACGCCCCATCTCCTCGAACGCGCGGTTGATGTCCGCAAGTCCGATCCGCTGGGTGATCATTTCATCGAGCAACAGCTGGCCCCGCTTGTACAGATCGACAAAGCGGGGGATATCGCGCTTGGGCGACGACGAGCCGTAGCAGGAGCCCTGAATTTCGTATTCGGCCAGCAGCCCGGCGGCGGGGATTTTCACCGACTGATCCAGGGATGCGACGCCGACGATGATCGCCTTCCCGGTGGGTCGAATCATGCCCCAGCACTGCTGCATGGTCTGGACCTTGCCCAGCGCCTCAAACGCGTAGTGAACGCCGATCCCGCCGGTGATTTCCTTGACCTTGGCCATGGGCTCTTCGACAAACGGATTGATGGTGTGGGTGGCGCCCAGCCGCATCGCCAGCTCGCGCTTCTCTTCCATCGGGTCGATGGCAATGATGATGCTGGCACCCGCGATGCGCGCGCCTTGCAAAATGGACAGGCCAACTCCACCGCAACCGATGACGGCCACACTCTCGCCCCACTGCACCTTGGCGGTATTGAGTGCCGCGCCCGTGCCGGTGGTAACGCCGCAGCCGATCAGGCAGGTGATATCGAGGGGAGTGTCGTCGGGCACCTTGATGGCCGAGCCGGCCGGCATCACCATGTGTGAGCCGAACGAACCCACGCCGCAGAGGGCATAGACATCTTCGCCGGCCAGCGTCTTGTGGCGCGTGGTGCCGTCGAGCTGGGTGCAGTCGGTAAGCAGCTTGTTCATCTGGGAGCACATGTACTCCTTGGATTCCCGGCACATGCCGCACTTGCCGCAGCTGGGGGACAATGAGGCGATGACCTTGTCGCCCGGTTTGACGTGGGTGACGCCGGGTCCTACGGCCTCGACGATACCGGCGCCCTCATGGCCCAGTACCACCGGGAATGGTGTGCGCAGCACCCCATGGGCTACGGAATAGTCGCTATGGCAGATGCCGCTGGCGACGGTGCGCACCAGCACTTCGTTTGCTTTTGGCGGGGCCAGCTCCAGCTCCTCGATCGTAAACGGCTGGTTGACCGCCCGCAGTACCGCGGCTTTGATTCGCATGATTTCCTCCACATGGCACAGGTGATTATTTTGGCTCCGCAATAGTACAGGATGACGCCCGGTCGGCAAGTGGGTTGTCGGAGCAGATCGCGCGACGGCGGCGCGCGGCATCATGGGTTGCCAATCCAGCCTGGCTGAAGCATGCAAAAGGGCTGACGCCTTACGGCGCCAGCCCTCGCGAATCAGCAAATCGCGGCCGCAAGCGGCCGCGCCTTACGCCATCTTGAAGCCTTCGTAGTTCTTGGCCGCCACCTCATCGCACTTCTTGCGATAGTTGGGAGCACCGCCCGCGTAAAGCAGGAAGGTACGTTTCTTGCCGGGCGTATTAGCCCCCATGAACCAGGAATCTGCTTTGGTAAACAGCGAGCCCGCGGCCGTCTCGTAGACGTGGTCGGTCCACGCCAGTTCGGCGTCACGGGTCGCTTCACAGCGCTTGTAGTGGTGTTCCTGCATGTATTTCATCAGGTCGGTCACCCACTCGACGTTTTGCTCGATGCAACGGGGAATATTGCAGAAAGTGGCGCCGTTGTGGGGGCCGACCAACATGAACATGTTGGGGAAGCCGTTGACCTGCATGCCCAGATAGGTTTCCGGACCACCGCTCCACTTGTCGACCAGCGCCTGACCATCCTCGCCGCGAATATCGATGCGCTTGAAGGCACCGGTCACGGCGTCGAAACCGGTCGCATAAACAATGAAATCGAGGTCGTACTGTTTGTCGCTGGTCTTGATCCCGGTTTCGTTCACGCGCTCGATGGGCGTCGCGCGCAGATCGACCAGGGTGACATTGGGCTGGTTGTAGACCTCGAAATACTTGGTTTCCATCGGCACACGTTTCATGCCGAAGCCATGGTCTTTCGGAATCAGGATGTCCGCGACTTTCGGGTCTTTGACACGCTCGCGAATCTTGCGCGCAATGAACTCGGTGATGATCGCGTTGGCCTTTTCGTCGGTCATGATGTCGTAGAAATTGGCCAGCCAGATGCCAAAACCGGGTTCACCGTATAGTTTCTCGAACTTGGCTTCGCGCTCTTCGGGGGAGACATCGAAGATCGAGCGCATGTCGAACTGGTGAAGAAAACCCGCGCCGGACTCCTTGCAAATCTTGAACAGTTCCGGGTAGCTCGCCTTCAGCGCAGGCTGTTCCTCATCGGTGATTTTCGAATTGTTCAGCGGTGCGCACCAGCTCGCATCGAGCTGGAAAACCGTGAGATGTGCGGCGGTCTTGGCGACTTCCTGGATCACCTGCACACCGGTGGCGCCGGTACCGATCACGCCCACGCGCTTGCCTTTGAAATCGACCGGGGTTTTGGGCCAGCGTGACGTATGGCAATAGTCGCCCTTGAAGCTGTCGATGCCTTCGATGCGCGGCATCTGGGTCGCCGACAATACACCGACCGCGGTAATCAGAAAACGCGCATGGGCCTTTTCGCCACCTTCGATCTCGACTTCCCAGAGATCTTCGCCCTTGATGTACTTGGCGGCAGTGACCTTGGTGTTGAACTGGATGTCCTTGCGCAGATCGAGCTTGTCGGCGACAAAATTGAAGTAGCGCTCGTTTTCCGCCTGGCCGCTGAAATGCTCGCTCCAGTTCCATTCCTTCAGGATCTCCGGAGAGAACGAATACGCGTAGGTATAGCTCTCGGAATCGAAACGCGCACCGGGATAACGGTTCCAATACCAGGTGCCGCCCACGCCATCGCCGGTTTCGTACACGCGAACTTTCATGCCGAGTTCACGCAAGCGGTAAAGTTGATACATGCCGGAAATGCCGGCACCGATGATGATTGCATCGTATTGGGGGTTGGACATCTCTTGCATTCCTCCTAAGGGATCTCTACAGGCTGACTAAAAAACTCGAATACATTGAGTCGACCGGGAGTCGGTCGGGGCTGAATTTCGGCGGAGCTTCTCGACGGTTCAGGCTCCCGGAATCCAGGACCCCGGGATATAGGTCGCGCGTCATCTTGGCTGCACCGCCTTTCGCGGCAGCAGTTTGCCGTGCCGGGACGGCCAGAGCCATCCTCCCCACCGCCACGGTTCCGGGTCACATAAAGACCCGGCAGCCCGAAAAAGCCGCGGGAGTACACCACAACTGCCCCATGGCTTCAAGCGCAGACCCTCGTCCCAAGCAACCCCGGATCGACTGGCGCCTGGAAAGGCGCGCGAGGCCCAGACCAGGAACATTGCCGTACCGGGGAAGCGGGGCGAAGCGATCTGGCTACCAGAGCGCCGGATTACTGGCAGCCGCTGCAGGTGCGACTCGGCAACGGGATCGGGCCAGGAAACGCCAAGGGGCTGCAACCTGTCGGTTGCAGCCCCCGGAGCACGCTGAAATCAGGCCGCACCCGGCCCAAGATTACTGCATCTTGAAGCCTTCATAATTCTTGGCGGCCACCTCATCGCATTTGGCCCGATAGGCGGGGCCGCCGCCGCCATACAGCAGGAAAGTCCGCTTCTTGCCGGGTGTATTGGCGCCCATGAACCAGGAATCCGCCTTGGTCAGCAGCGAATTCTTGACCGTGTCGTAGACGTGGTCGGTCCAGGCGTCCTCCGCCTCGTGAGTTGTCTCGATACGCTTGTAGTTGTGGGCTTGCATGTACTTGATGCAGTCGGTCACCCAGTCCACGTTCTGTTCGATGCAGCGGGGAATGTTGCAGAAGGTGGCCCCGTTGTGGGGACCGACCAGCATGAACATATTGGGGAAGCCCGCCACCTGCATGCCCAGATAGGTATGCGGACCGTCGCTCCAGCGGTCGGACAATGCCTGCCCATCCACCCCACGGATATCGATGCGCTTGTAGCCACCGGTGACCGCATCAAAACCGGTGGCATAAACGATGAAATCGAGATCGTATTGTTTGTCGCTGGTTTTGATCCCCGTGGCATTGACGCGCTCGATGGGCGTTTTGCGCAGATCGACCAGTTTGACATTGTCCTGGTTGTAGACTTCGTAATAGTTGGTTTCCATCGGCACCCGCTTCATGCCGAACCCGTGATCCTTGGGAATCAGGATATCCGCAACCGCCGGATCCTTCACCCGTTGACGGATCTTCCGGGCAATGAAATCGGTGATGATGGCATTGGCCTTTTCGTCGGTCATGATGTCGTGGAAGTTACCGAGCCAGATGCCAAACCCGGGTTCGGCGTAGAGCTTTTCAAAAATGGCTTCGCGCTCTTCCGGGGTCACATCGAATATGGACCGCATGTCGAACTGATGGACAAACCCGCCAAATGACTCATGACACTTCTTGAACACTTCGGGATAGCTTGCCTTGAGCGCGGGCTGTTCGGCATCGGTGATCTTGGAGTTGTTGAGCGGCGCGCACCAGTTCGCATCCAGCTGAAATACGGTGAGCTGTTTCGCCGTTTTCGCCACTTCCTGAATGACCTGCACGCCGGTAGCGCCGGTGCCAATAACGCCTACGCGCTTGCCGGCGAAATCCACCGGAGTTTTCGGCCAGCGCGCGGTGTGGTGGTACTCGCCCTTGAAGCTGTCGATGCCTTCGATTCTCGGCATCTGAACCGCCGACAGCGGACCAGGCGCGGTAATCATGTAGCGTGCGCGTGCCTTTTCCCCACCCTCGATCTCCACTTCCCACTGATTTTCGTCTTGCAGGAATCGGGCTGCAATGACCTTGCTGTTGAACTGAATGTCCTTGCGCAGGTCGAGCTTGTCCGCGACAAAATTGTAATAGCGCTCGTTTTCCGCCTGTCCAGAGAACTGTTCGCTCCAGTTCCACTCCTTGAGAATTTCGTCGGAAAACGAATAGGCATAACTGTAGCTTTCCGAATCGAAGCGCGCGCCGGGGTAGCGGTTCCAGTACCAGGCGCCACCCACGCCGTCGCCGGTTTCATAGGCGCGCACCTTGAGACCAAGCTCGCGCAGCCGATAGAGCTGGTACATCCCGGCGATGCCGGCTCCGACGATGATTGCATCGAACTGCTGATTGGACATTGCATTCTCTCCCCTGTCTACTCGTTAAGGAATCTACTCGTTAAGGAATTTTCGCATCTTCAGAGTGGGTTGTGTGCAACGAACAGGTGCTATCGATGCCGGTAACCCCGTGTTCTCGCCCCCCTTCCGGAGACTGATCGAAGCGACAAAACCGGCGTCAAATAACCCCCACTCATCGCCTGTCGCAAAACTGCGCGACCACTCAATCCTCTTTGGTCTCGGCGACCATTCTGATTCTTCTGGCGCTTTCGCTGCTTGATTCACGTCAAGCTGGTCCGGAAAGGCCCTGAGTTGAACTCGTGGCAGCTCCGCCCGGCATCCCGTCGACCATCGCGGCCGCCGGACCGCAACGGACAGCGGGAGAATCTGTGCGGGTGCGCCGCGCCGATCTCCCCCCTCCCCCCCTTCGCAGGGGCGAGTCCCGCGCGGGAGCGACTAAAAATGGCTGTTCAGACAGCGATTGTGCTCCGATTGTGCATGCGCAGGGTCGGATACTGCCCGTCAGGTCGCCATGTACCCGCCATCGACGGGCAGTGCATGCCCGGTGATGTAGGACGCGCTCTCGGAACACAGGTACACGGCCGCATCCGCGATCTCGCTGGGTTCGCCGAGCCGTTTGACGGGCTGCGCTGCGATCATGGCTTCGGCTACCCGCGGGCTTTCTTCGAATACGCGCATCAGCATGGGTGTGCGGATCGGCCCCGGGCACACAGCATTGACGCGGATTTTCTTGGTCGCGTAGTCGAGCGCCGCCGATTTGGTAAGGCCGATCACCGCGTGCTTGGCGGCGGAATACTGCCCCAGGTTCTTGACGCCGATCAGACCGGCGTCGGAAGCGGTATTGACGATCGCGCCGCCGCCCTGGGTGAGCATCTGGCGAATCTGATATTTCATGCACAGGAAAACGCCGAGGATGTTGACCCGATAGTTCAACATGAAATTCTCCTCGGTGGCGTCGGCCAGTTTGGACGATTCGCCTTCGACACCTGCGTTATTGAACGCACAGTGCAAGCCGCCGAAATTCACCACGGCCGCCTTGACCAGGGCTTCGGCATCGGCGGCCTGGGATACATCGCATTTCAAAAAAATGGCCTTGCCGCCCGCTTTCGTTACCAGGTGCGCGGTTTCTTCGCCGCCGACCACATTGATATCGGCGACTACCACACTCGCACCCTCGCGGGCAAAGATCTCACAGGCCGCCCGCCCGATGCCACTCCCGCCCCCGGTTACCACTGCTACCTTACCCGCGACTATTCCCGCCATGACCGAACTCCTCTGGTTGAATTACTTTGGTGAAATAACCTTTGGTGAAATAAACCTTGATGAACGAACTGTTCTATTGACCGAACCAGTTTATGGACCGGTCGCTGGACCGCTGGTTTGCTGTAAAAACGTTATCGATACCGATCAAACGACAGCTTCCCGATGCATGAGCTCCAGATAATCGGGATTGGTAATACGCACCTTGTCGATCACCTGGCGCAGGGCAAAAGCCATGACATCATCCCACTGGGCGTCCAGTTTTCCGGCACGCGCGCTGGCGCAAAACGCGGCATAGGGTTCCGTCATCGATGGCTCTTCGCCGGTGAGGCGCGCCAGCTCGCGCATCTGGCGCTGCGCGGCGAGTGTACCCGCCGCGAGTTCGCGCTCGACCACCTTCAGCAGAAACACCGCGCACAACGCATTGTAACGTTCGCTGCCACTGCTGCGGCCCGCCACGCCATTGATGAATTCGGCGACTGTCTTGAGGATTTCGGGGATATCCGGCCCGTCCTGCGTCAGGGCGCGCAGTCGCTCCGGACTCTCCGGGGTTTGGCCGCTTGATTTCCGATTCATTGATAGTGGCCCAGGATGGTCATCAGCAGATCATATTCGATCATGCTGGCGTTGCGGCCGCAGCAGGCAAAGGGCAACGAGCGGCGCTCGCCGCGCAGGTGACCGTCAGCCTGCATCATGTTGATGACCGCCCACTTGAAACAGCTGAAGACCTCCCACCACAGAATTTCCTCGTCGCTCACCGCCCGGCCGCCATTGGCCTGGTAAGCGGCCTGGAGTTCACTGCGCTGCCCCATGCCCCCCACCGGACGATCGATGTTTCCGTAGCGCCAGGAGCGCAGGCACACCCAACCCAAATCCGCCATGCCGCTGCCGAGGTGAGCGCATTCCCAGTCGAGCACACCCACGATGCCGGTAGTATCCAGAATCAGGTTGCCGACGCGATAGTCTCCGTGAATCAGCCGCGCCGGCACCGGCGGCGGCCGGTGCCGTTCCAGCCACCGGATAGCCACATCCAGCGCGGGATGGCCGCCGCCGTAGCTGTCGTAGCGCGTCACCTGGGCGGCAAGCTGATCGCGGGAATCCGCGCTCGCCGCCAGAAACGGTAATTCATCGACCGGAATGGCGTGCAGCCGCGCGAAGATTTCGCCGGTCTGGGCGGCAAAACATGCGCGCGCGTGGGCATATGCCGGGTCGGTCAGCAGTTTCTTGGGCAGGGTTTCGCCGGCGATGCGGGTCATCACGAACCCGCGGTCCAGATCATCGGCCGGCTCCAGTTCGAACACCGGCTCCGGCACTGGCAGACCGTGGCGATGGACTACCTGAAGAATCCGGTACTGCTCCGCGGGCGGCAAAAACGGCGATGTCGGCGCGCGATAGGTCTCCTGGCGCAACACCAGCGGCCGCGTGCCGCCCGGCTCCACCAGATCGAACAGCAGGGTGCGATTGGAGGCGCCCAGGGTCGCCGCCTGAACATTGGCGATGCGCGCCGCACTGCCATGGCGCCGCTTCACCGCCGCGTCCAGCCGTGCAGTGATCGCGGCCATTACCGGATCGCCAACCAGCGGATCATGCGTCTGTGCAACCATGTCCCGGCGCGCCGATTTCAGAGCGGATAGCCGGCGGGTTCGCCGTCTTCCAGAAATTCGATGTATTCGGTCATGCCCAGTCCTTCGCGGCCATCCTCCCAGCGCCAGCGGGTAAAGCCTTCGGCGATGCGGCAGGCCAGCTCGTGATCGCCCACCTGACGGCGATTGCGCAGCGGCGCCATGGTCAGCACCTCACCGCTGATCCGCACCGCCCGTTTGGCGGTGCGCACGCCCAGCTGTATCCGCGCCGGGTCTTTGTTCGCATCCCATTCGGTGAACACATCGAGATCGATGATGTCCTCGTAGGCACCGTCAAACAGCAACACCCCGAGCCGATGCACGACCCGCTGGCGATCCGTCCGCTTCAACAGCATGAAACCCCGATCGGCGCCGAAGGTGGCGATGAACAGCCGGTAGAAATAGATGTTCTGCCAGAATCGCGGCCCCCAGGAATGATCGCGCCAGCCGAAGCCATCGATGTCCCAGGACTGGTCGCCCACCTGGATACGACCCCGGGTGCGGGTGTGCTGGTTGAAGTGGCCGAGGGAAAAATCCCGCCCGTACATGGTTTCCTCACCCGGCTCGGTGGGTTCGCCGCCGTGCATCGGGGAGACGCCGGTGAGCTGAAAATCGACTGCGCCCGGAACCCGCTGCGCCTGCTTGAACAACGCCGAGGGATTGCGCAACAACTGGAGATCATCGAGCAGCATCAATTCGCCGCGATACGTCATGGACACCACCTTGAAGGGCTCGACGACCTGGTATTCGAGACCGCCCGCACAGTGGCGTTCATTGGTGGTGATTTCCGGGCGCTGAAACTGGCAGGCGACGCGGCCATCCGGCAGATAGAGGCACACCGACAGCTCCGCGCGGCCCTCGTTGACCCGGTTGCCGAGGCGCATCCAGCCCCCCACGCGCTGCACCGGATCCCAGCCGTTGACGTACACGCTTTCGTTGAAATTGGGTTCCGCGGTCGGCTGGTGGGTGTATTCGTCGGCCGGTGCCAGTCGGTAAGTGCTCATAGGTCGCGCCCCCAGAGGTGGTTTTATTGGTTGATCGGCCGTGGCGGCCGCAGCCATCGGACTATAACTGATCCGGCTGAGGCCGGATCATTCGGGTCGCGGCCAGGACCAGGAGATGTCGAGTTTTTTCACGGCGGGTAAGACACCGGGACAATTGGTTGCCCGCTTGTGCGGGGCATGACGGATTTTTAGAGGTGCCCTGTAGCGGCACTCAGTCCAATCAGGGAGCTACAGGATGCCTTGATTCGCGTCGACGCCGATCAGCCGTGGCTGGTTCACGCGGGTGATGGAAACCGTTTTCTGCGCGCGCAGCCAGCGCCCCACGACATCCCACACGGGTTCGCCCTGCACTCCTCCCGCGACCGGCGCCCAGCCGGCCACCTTGTAGGTCTTGCCGGCGTCGATGGGCGTGCCGTCAAGGCGCATGTCCTGAATCCGCTGGCCGGCCGCCGCGCCCGGTTCGATGGCATAGCTCAGACCGCCGACGCGCACCATGTCGCCGCCCTGCTGGAGGTAGGGGTCGGGGTTGAACAGATTGTCGGCCACGTCCTCAAGAACCACCTTGATGCGCTCGCCGGTCATTTCGGTGAGCGTGGTCTGCGGATAGCTGATCGCGGTCTGATCGAGCAGATGCTCCATGGTGATGGCGCTGCCCGGCAGCAGGCTGGTGCCCCAGCGGAAGCCCGGCGAAAACGCGATCTGCGCGTCCTTCTCGGCCATCAGCGCATCGACAATGAGCTGATCGAAGCTGCCGTTGAAATTGCCGCGCCGGTACAGGGTGTCGGTTGTGGTGGCGAGCACCTCGCCGAGCTTCGCCTCAAAGGGTTTGCGGATGCGCGCGATCAGCGCCGCCATGTCCGCGTCGGGCTTGAGCGCGGCGGCGAACACTGGCAGCAGCCGGTATTTCCAGTTCGCGGGCTTGCCGTTCTTGACCTCGAAATCGAGCACGCCGAGAAACTTGCCGTTGCTGCCGGCGTTGGTCACCAGCGTCTCGCCGCCGGCATTCTTCACCACGATGGGCTGGGGCACGCCATCGTGGGTGTGGCCGCCGAGGATGGCGTCGAGCCCGGCCACGCGGGAGGCGAGCTTCAGATCGGCATCCATCCCGTTGTGGGACAGCAGCACCACGATCTGCGCGCCCTTGCCGCGGACTTCCTCGATCACCTTCTGTAAATTCTCATCCTGAATGCCGAAGCTCCAGTCCGGAATGAAGTGCGCGGGATTGGCTATGGGTGTGTAGGGAAATGCCTGACCGATGACCGCGACCGGCACACCATTCATTTCGCGCAACGTGTAGGCCGGAAACACCGGATCGCCGAAATCGGCCGTGCGGATGTTCTGGGCGACGAATTCGACCTTGCCCTTGAAGTCCTTGGCGATGATCTCGTTGACGCGCGCGGCGCCCAGCGTGAACTCCCAGTGTGCGGTCATCACATCCACGCCCAGCGTCAGCGCGGCATCCACCATGTCCTGACCGTTGGTCCAGAGCGCGGTGGCGGAGCCCTGCCAGGTATCGCCACCGTCGAGCAACAGCGCACCGGGCCGCGATGCGCGCATCTGCTTGACCAGGGTGGCCAGATGCGCGAAACCGCCCACCTTGCCGTAGCGGGTCGCGGCGGATTCGAAGTCCAGGCAGGTGAAGGCATAGGCTTCCGCCGTGCCGGGCTTGAGGCCAAAGGACTTGAGCAGATGTGCGCCGACCAGATGCGGAGGGCGGTTGCGCGCCGCGCCGAGGCCGAGATTCACCGAGGGTTCGCGGAAATGGATCGGGTTGAGCTGCGCATGAGCATCGGTCAGATGCAGGAAGTGCACATTGCCGAAAGTGGGTGCCTCATAAAGTCCCGACCAGTCCGTCGCCGCTTGCGCGGCGCGACCCATCAGCGGCAGCCCGGCACCGGCCGCGGCGGCGAGCACCTGCAGAAATTCGCGGCGATTCATCGCGCCGCGCTCATTGATTGACCGGCGAAGCCGGATCGAACAGCAGCGCCATCACATCCTTGAGCTGCTGCTCGGTGAGGATGCCGCCATCCCCGAAGCGCGGCATGTGGGAGCAGGCGTTATAGGCATGTGGATTCCACAGGCGTGTCCAGGTGTACTTGAGCATCTCCGCGGACTGGCCACGCTGCTTGCCATACCCGGTCAGGGACGGGCCGAGATTGCCGTAGGCGATCTCCTTGGCTGCGAGCTGATGGCAGGCATAGCAGTTGCCGCCGTTGGGATTGGCCGGATCGTCGGAGTACTGCATACCGGTGCCGGTCTGCGCGATTTTTTCGCCCGCCTCCCAGTTGCCGAGAAACTTGCCGTCCGCAGGAAATTTCACGGTCGCCAGGGCGGCGCTCTGGATTTTCTCGACCTCGGGTTGCGGCAGTGTCATGCCGACGGCGCCACTGCACGCCGCCTGCATAGGACTGCGTTCCAGTCGCTCCAGGCCGGCCTGGTTTTTGGCTTTGAACGAGCTTTTGATCGCGGCATCGGGATCGGCCGCACCCACGGAAGTCACCGTCAATAAGGTGGGTGCCAACAGCGTGGCTGCGAAAACCATCTTCCTGAAATGCATGGTCGGCTCCTATCTCTTGAGGCCGGGCGCGGCCATGGGCTCGCCGGCCGCAAGCACACCCATGTAGGTGATGAGCGCGATCGCCGCATCGGACGTGAACACAAGCTGTGGAAAGCGCTGTTGCCGCACGCAGTCCCCCACACGCCATTCCATGGTGCGCACCGCGCCCTGCGAAATCCGGTAACCCGGCCAGGTCGCGAAAGCACTCCTGGCGCCCTTGGCTTCGGTCAGATTGGGCAATGCCTGCAAGCGAATGCGTTTGTCGCTTTGCGAATGGCAGGTGGCGCAGGAGAAATCGTAGGGACCGGCGCGGTAGTTGAACAATTGCCGGCCGAGTTCAAATGCGGCTTTCTCCTGGGGATGGCTCTGCGGTACTGCAACCGGCACGCCCCGCGACTGGCCCGCAATCCAGGCAGCCAGGGCTTCCATGTCGGTCGCCGGCTGACCCTGCTCCGAATAGGGCTTCGCGACCACCTCCTCCGGCGTGAAGCCCTGCAGCTTCACCATGCAGTAGGCGAGCCGCGCCTCCAGATCCTGCACGCGATCGGCATCCTTGAAGTAGCGCGGCAACTGCGCGTAGGCACCCGCCACCACGCCCGCACCCAGCCCGAGATCGCAGGTTTCCAGAGTAGCGTGCCGCGGACCGCGCGCGGTCTTCCACAGCTCCTCGCCCTGGATTGCCACCAGTTCGGCGGGATTGTCGTCACCGAACATCGCGCGGTACTGCGCGAAAATGTTGTCGTCGTTCTGGGCCAGCAACGGCGATGAAATCACCAGTGCAACCACGGCCAGTGCCGCTTTCCAGTTCATGGGCAATCCTCTCGGGAGCGGGATGCGTTCAGCTCAACACGACTTCATCGGTGCGCGTTTCACCCTTGGTATCTTTCCAGGTCACCACGATCTTGTCGCCGGCCGCGCCGCCCTTGAAGCGGAATTGCAGGAACGGGTTCTGTGACACCGCCGGTCCCCAGAACGCGGAAAGCACGAGCTTGCCGTTGTGCTGCGCCGTGACCTCGGTGATGTAGTGGGCCGGCACCAGCTGACCGTCGGCATCCT
Organism: uncultured Gammaproteobacteria bacterium; assembly: GCA_963708735.1. GTDB lineage: Bacteria > Pseudomonadota > Gammaproteobacteria > Pseudomonadales > Porticoccaceae > JAGPUQ01. The sequence continues at coordinate 310,917 of CAVPTW010000022.1, read as the reverse complement.
TGCGGCGCCCGGTTTCCATCGGGTGCGACATCAACGCCTTCACTTCCGTCACGCCAGCCGTGGTGGTGGCGCGGATCTTCATCGGGCTTGCCATGTTGGTTCTCCTGTCTTCGCTGTCTCAGCCGCCACAGCCGCCGAGCGTGACCTTGGTTTCGCGCACCGCGCTGTAGAACTTCCCGTCCGCCTTGACCACGGCGTAGATATTGCTGGTCTGGCCGACCTTGACGCGCGTGCTGACAAAGCCCTCCGTGCCTTCGGGAATCATGAACACGGCGGCCATCGGGTTGGGGTTCTTCTCGACCAGCACCATGATCTGCTCGGTCTTGGGCAGCTTGCTGGTGATGCTCACCGGCACCACGGCGCCGTTCTCGGCGATGTCCGGACTGGCGAACTGGATCTGGTCGCTGGGCGTGGGGGTGGCGCCGAGCTCCTTGAACACGCCATTCAGGTCCGGCGCCTTGAATGCGGCATCGAACGCGCTGGCCATGGCCCGCAGCGGCCAGAATGCCGCGGTGGCGAAACCGCCGAGCGCGGCGGCGCCCAGGCGGAGGAATTTACGACGTTGCAGTTTCATGGGATCTCCCGGTTGCAGGTGGCAGGGATTCAGGGTTGGGCACCAGCCGCGAGCCAGGCGGCGATGCTCTCGAGTTCAGGCTTCGACAACTGCGCCTGCGGCGGCATCGACGCGGTGCCCCACACGCCGGATCCACCCTTGGCAATCTTGTCGGCGAGATAGGTCTTTACGTCGGCGCGGGTCTGGTATTTCTCGGCGATCTCCTTGAAACCGGGACCAATGATTTTCCTGTCCATCCCGTGGCAACCGGTGCAACCCTGAGCGCCGAGCAGCGCGGTCACCGCAGCGTTCACTGCGGCATTTGCGGCGTTCACTGCGGCATTGGCGGGCGCGGCGGCAGGTTTGCTCGCGGCGGCGCTGGGATCGGTGATCCGACCGCGCACCGCGCCGAAGGTACGGTTCTGATCGGCGAGATTGCCGTGCGCGTTGAGGGCGTAGTCCGGCAGGGTGGAAGAAATCCTGACCTCGGTCTGGCAGTCTTTCATGCAGGCCTTGTTCTGCGTATCCGGCTTGCCGTTCACTTCCCACAGCCCGTGCTCTCGCGTCATGCCGTTGCGATTGGGCATGCGCGCCTGCACCTCGGCGATATTCCTGTCCGACAGCACATAATCGGCAGGCACGATCTCGGCGAGATTCAGCAGATAGGCCAGCACCGCGTAGACGTCGTCGTTGGACAGCGACTTCGGCGCGTCCCAAGGCATGGCGCGATGGATGTAGTCCCACAGCGTGGAGACCGTGCTCACCTTGGTGAAGGTCGTGCGCACGCTGCCGCCAGCCTTGAGGGAGGCGACGCGGCCGCTCGCGATGTCTTCCGCAGTGGTGTTGCCGACCAGGGGCGTGAAGACGTGATTGTCGTCGCCAAAATCGCCGTGGCAGCTCGCGCACTTGCCGGTCCACAGTGCCTCGCCGGCGGACACGCTGCCGGAACCCGGCGGCAGACCCTTGAAGTCGGGCCGCACGTCGATGTCCCAGGCCTTCACCTCGGCGTCGGTGGCATCGCGTCCCACGCCCTTGAACTCCTTGTAAAGCTCTGCGTGCGCCGGGAGCACGAGACTGGCGGCCAGCATCAGGAGCACCGGCCTCAGGAACAACGGTGCGCGCATGACGACCTCAGACCTGCACGTTGGCGACATCGCCGGAGGCGGCGACCTGCCAGGATTGGATTGCATTGTTGTGATAAATCGAGCGCGTGCCGCGGACCGCGCGCAATTGCGCGTAGGTGGGCTGTACATAACCGGTTTCATCCATGGCGCGGCTTTGCAAAATCGCCGGACTGCCATCCCACACCCAGTCGATATTGAAGCGCGTCAGCGCCTTGGGCAATACCGGGTTTTCCAGCCGCGCGGTCGCCCAGTTCCTGCCACCGTCGAACGACACATCGACTTTCCTGATGCTGCCGCGGCCCGACCAGGCCAGGCCGGTGACGTTGTAGAAACCCCGGTTCAGCAGCACCTGCCCGCCCGAAGGGCTGGTGATGACCGACTTGGCCTCCTGGATCGAGCTGTACTGGCGCAGCAAGCCATCCGGCATCAGATCCACATAGTGCGAAGTCTCGTCCTTGGTGGCGTAGGGCTGGTCGCCGACTTCGATCCGCCGCAGCCACTTCACCCAGGACACGCCCTGCACGCCCGGCACCACCAGACGCAACGGATAGCCGTTTTCCGGCCGCAGCATCTCGCCGTTCATGCCGTAGGCGACCAGGACATCGTCGAGCGCCCGTTCCATGGCGATGGTGCGCGTCATGCCCGAGCCGTCGGCGCCTTCCGCGAGAATGTACTTCCCCTTGGCCTTGTCGAAGCCCGCGTCCTCCAGCAGCGTGGACAGAAGCACGCCGGTGAATTCCGAGCCCGACAGCATGCCGTGGGTGTACTGCACGGTGGGCACCGCGACATTGCCCCACTCCATTCCGGTGTTGGCGCCGCATTCGAGGAAGTGGATGCGCGAGACCGACGGCAGCCGCATCAGGTCATCCATGGTGTAGACGCGCGGACGCTTGACGAGGCCATTGAGCATCAACCGGTGCCGGGCCGGATCGACATCCACCCAGCCCTGATGATGTCGCTCGAAGTGCAGACCCGAGGGCGTGATGATGCCGAACAGGCCCTGCAGCGGCGCGAAGGACACCGAGGCCTGGGGCACGCTGGTCAGTCCAGGCGACTGGCGCCGTACCAGATTGGCTTCGTACCGGGATGGCAAACCATAAGGGCGCGCGGCAACCGGCTGGCCCAGCATTTTCGACCAGGGCGGCAGGTTGAGGATGTCCGGATCGCCGGCGCCAGGCGACGCCGCCAGAGCGCTGGCCAGCGGTGCGCCGGCCAGGGCAGCGCCCGCCGCCAGAAAGCTTTTGCGCAGAAAGTTGCGCCGTTCCTCGTTGACGCCGTCCGTGCCGAGCTCGCGCACGAACTCCGCGCTGAGAAAGTTCTCGGGTGCCTTGCGCACGCGCCCGGGTTGGCGGTCATCGGGATTCATCAGGCCTGTCTCCTCACCGACGCCATCGGACTGCGGCCCGGGTCGTACTCGCGGACCCTGGGCGCTGGTTAATTCTGCATCCTCTAAAGTAAGATACTCCCGATTGTTTCCGGGGTACAACCCCCTGCCCGGTAACCTATGACCAGCCTCGGACGATTTTTCCTCGCCAGTATCATCGGTTGCGCGCTGTCGCTGTCAGCCCCGATGCATGTCGCCGCCGCTGGGCCTGCGGAACCGCCGCTTGCACTGATCCCGCGTACTCTGTCGGCCACGGCCTGGTACTTCGAAGGCGAGTCGGCGATGGCGTCGCGCGCGAATCGGGGCTTCACCAGCAACGCCGGGTTCGTGGTGACGCCAGAGGGCGTGGTGGTCTTCGACGCATTGGGAACACCGGCTCTCGCCGCGGCAATGCTGGATGCCATCCGCAAGATCACCCCCCAGCCCATCCGCTACGTCATCCTGAGCCACTACCACGCCGACCACTTCTACGGACTGCAAGTCTTCAAGGCCGCGGGCGCCGCGATCTGGGCGCGCAGCGAGGGTCGGCAGTATCTGGCTTCGGATCTCGCCCCGGAGCGGCTGGCGCAACGCCGGCGCGATCTGTCGCCCTGGGTCAACGACCAGACGCAACTGGTCCCCGCCGATCGCTGGCTGGAATTCCCGACCGCACAACCCATTCCTTTCGAACTGGGCGGCACGCGCTTCGAGTTGATCAGTGGTGGCAACTCCCACGCGCCCGGCGATTTGATGCTGTTCATCCCCGACCAAGGCGTGCTGTTTGCCGGCGACCTGTTCTTTAGCGGACGGCTGCCTTTCGTGGTGGACGGCAACACGCGCGAATGGCTGGCCGCGCTGGCGCGTATCGAGCGCACTGCGCCGCGAATCGTGGTGCCCGGTCACGGCACTGCGTCGATGCAGGTGGCACAGGATCTCAAGGTTACGCGCGCCTATCTCGAATTCCTGCGCGCACAACTGGGCATGGCGGTGGAAAACCTGCAAAGTTTCGATGAAGCCTACGCGGCCATCGACTGGTCCGCCTTCGCAGGACTGCCGACCTTCGACGTCGCCAGTCGGCGCAACGCCTACTCGGTCTATCTCGAGATGCAGGCCGAGATGCTGGGCGGCGCGCCACACTGAAATCGCCGACAACAGGCAAGCTACCGGGGAGTCACCCATGATCCGTTCGACGCCGAGTTATCGCCGTTTTGTGACGGCAGGGCTGCTCGCGGTGGTACTTTTCGGGCAGGCCGCCGACGCAGCCGCCGCGCCCCGCGTCGTGTACCACATCGACGACAGCGCGCGCGCCATCCCGGCCCTCCGCAACATGACCAACCACCTGAAGGCCGATCCGGGCGTCAAGATCGTGGTCGTGGCGCTGGGCCAGGGCGTGGATTTCCTGCTGAAGGATGCCAAGGATGAGCACGGCAACCCCTACGAACCCATGATCGACGACCTGATACTCGCTGGCGTCGAGTTCCGTGTCTGCAACAACACTCTGAGCGCACGTCAGATCGACCGCACGCGCGTGCATCCCGACGCCCGTGTGGTCGAGTCTGGAGCGGCCGAAATCGCCCGCTTGCAGTTCTCGGAGGACTACGCCTACTTCAAACCCTGACGCCGGGGCTTTCTCCAGGGGCTGTCCAACGCTCAGGTAGCTGGACCGAGGCGGGAAACTTCACGCCGAAAACTTCGCGTCGATTGCCAGCGCGATAAGCCGACCCTATGCTGGAGGCGAACCTTACTCAGCCACCCCGGCCGGGGCACAAAACTTCAGCAAAACCTCAGGGAAACTCCAGGAGATACACCATGGCCAAGCATATCTTCATCACCAAGCCCGGCGACCGGGTGCGCCTCGAACCCGCAGACGAATACAACCATCCACCGGAGTCCGCGAGCAACTTCAACGAAAGCGCCTACTACAATATCTACGATGCCAGGCAGCAGGTCGGCGGCTGGTTTCGCATCGGCAATCGGGTCAACGAGGGCCACGCCGAAGTTTCCATCTGCCTGTACCTGCCCGACGGCAAGGTCGGCTTCATGTACCACCGCGCGCAGATCAGCAGCAACGCCGAGCACAGCGCCGGCGGCGCCCGCTTCGAGATCGTCGAGCCTTTCAAGCGCCAGCGCGTCACCTATAGCGGCAAGGTCGCGGTGCTCGCCAACCCCAACGACATGCTCAACCCCGCCAAGGCCTTCAAGGAAAACCCCATTCTCGATTGCGAGGTAGAGCTGGACTACAGCGGCCTGTCGCCCATGTACGGCGGTGAACACCTCAACGAGGACGGCTCGCCGATCGAGCTCGATACCCAAACCGCCATGGCGCGGGCGCACTTCGAGCAGCATGTCGCGGCGCGCGGGCGAATCCGGGTCGGCGAGCAGAGCTGGCAGATCGACGGCCTCGGCCTGCGCGATCACTCCTGGGGGCCACGCTACTGGCAGAACATCTACTGGTACCGCTGGCTGCCGATTTCCCTGGGGCGGGATTTCGGCGCCATGATCATGACCATGGGGATGCGCGACGGCAGCGTCGACTGTGGCGGCATGGTGTTCACCGAAGGCCGCTACGACCTGATTGTGGATGCCCGTGTGCGCTCCGAATGGGACGCGCAGTTCCACCAGACCGGGATGACCGCCTGGTGCCGCACCGAGCGCGGTCAGGAATTCGAGATCACCGGCAAGGTCATTTCCCTGATCCCGCTGCGCAACCGCCGCACCGCCGAGGACGGCACCGAACTCTCCACCCGCATCACCGAAGCCATGACCGAATATCGCTGCAACGGCCACGTCGGTTATGGCCTCTCCGAGTACCTCGACCAGATCGAGAACGGAGTGCCGGTGGGCATGGGCATCGAAGCCGCACGCTGAGGCGGAGCGCAAGCCATCGTCTGGCGGTTATCCGGCGAATTTTCTCCTCAATGCCCACGATTACCTGGTCGCACCGAAGCGCAGTTCCAGGCGTGCATCGGTGCGGTCCAGTCCCCTCCAGCCTGGAGGCACAGGCCAAACCTGGCCCCATTTGACGGCGTTGTTGCCCGCACTATCAGGATTGTTACCAGAGGGTAGATTTTTGCCGGCGATTTCACCAGAATTGCCGGCCAAGTGCCGGGGGCCGCCCTTGGCGCCGACAGTATCCGGCGGCTCGATCCCCTACTCCAACGGTCTCATGTGCGAGGAGATTACAGCGTGGATATATTCGATTTGACGGGCAAGGTCGCGATAGTCACCGGCGGTAACGGCGGACTGGGTCTGGGCATCGCTAAGGGACTGGCGTCAGAAGGCTGCGCGGTCGCCCTGGTCGGGCGCAACCAGACCAAAATCGACGCTGCCGTCGCCGAGATGACCGAACTGGGTTACAAGTCCCTGGGCGTGCGGGCCGATGTCTCCAGGGAAGACGATGTCAACCGCATGGTCAAGGAGACCGCCGAGCACTTCGGCCGCGTCGATATCCTCGTCAACAACGCCGCCATCAGCTGGGGCGTGACGCCGGAAAAGCTCACGCTGGAACAGTGGAACGAATTCATCGCCATCGATCTGACCTCCTGCTTCCTGTGTTCCAAGGCTTGCTACCCGGAGTTCATCAAGGCCGGCGGCGGCAAGATCATCAACATCGGCTCAGCCATCACCAAGAAAGGCCATGGCAAGCTGGTGCACTACGCGGCGGCCAAGGGTGGCATGGACCACATGACCCAGAGCCTCGCCCGCGCTTGGGGCAAGGACAATATCCAGGTCAACGCGGTGCTACCCGGTCTGGTGCATTCCGAGATGATGCCCTGCTTCGGTCCCAACAAGATCGGCCGCGCGGTAGATTACGTCGTCAAAAAATCTCCGGTTCAGCGCTTTGGCATGCCGGACGATTTCGAAGGCATTTCGATCCTGCTGGCGAGCGACGCCTCCAGCTTCATCACCGGCTCCATCATCGTCGCCGACGGCGGCCTGACGATCGGGATCTGATCGCCAGGCTGGCACGCGCTTCTTAATCAGTAAGTTATCTGGAGAACCTGATAATGAACAGCAAGTTTGATTTGACCGGCAAGGTCGCGATCATCACCGGCGGCAACGGCGGTCTGGGCCTCGGCATCGCCAAGGGCCTGGCGATGGTGGGCGCCAAGGTCGCGGTGGTGGGACGCAACCAGGACAAGATCGACAGCGCGGTGGCACAGCTCAAGGCCGAGGGCGCGGATGCGCTCGGCATTCAGTGCGACGTGTCCCGGGAGGACGATGTCAACCGCATGGTCGAGGAGACCGTGGCGCGCTTTGGCCGCATCGACATCCTGTTCAACAATGCGGCGATCAGTTGGGGGATTCCCGCCGAGACCATGACCCTGGAGCAGTGGAACAATTTCATCGGCATCAACATGACCTCCTGCTTCCTGACCAGCAAGGCGTGTTTTCCCGAGATGGTCAAGGCGGGCGGCGGCAAGATCATCAATGTCGGCTCGATCATCACCAAGCTCGGCTTTGGCAAGCTGGTGCACTACGCGGCGGCCAAGGGCGGCATGGACCACATGACCCAGAGCCTGGCGCAGGGCTGGGGCAAGCACAACATCCAGGTCAATGCGCTGCTGCCCGGCCTCGTCGACACCGAGATGATGCCCTGCGAGGGACCGAACAAGAACAGGCTGGTGGACTACGCGGTAAAGCGGACGCCGGTGGGCAAGTTCGGCCGGCCGGCGGACTTTCACGGCATTGCGATCCTGCTGGCGAGCCCGGCGTCGGACTTCATCACCGGCTCCATCATCGTGGTCGATGGCGGTCTCTCGCTGTCTATTTAATTAACCCGGTTCCAATTACGCCCGCTATTGGGCATCAGTTGCGCCGCAATAGCCGAACAGTAGGCGCGGTGTTTGGATCAATCGCTATTTTTCTAGGGGTAAAACATGAAACTGTTTGATTTGACGGGCAAGGTCGCGATAGTCACCGGCGGTAACGGCGGCCTGGGCTTGGGCATTGCCAAGGGACTGGCCTCCGAAGGCTGTGCAGTCGCGCTGGTCGGGCGCAACCAGACCAAAATCGACGCTGCCGTCGCCGAGATGACCGAACTGGGCTACAAGTCCCTGGGCGTGCGGGCCGATGTGTCCAAGGAAGGCGATGTCAACCGCATGGTCAAGGAGACCGCCGAGCACTTCGGTCGCGTCGATATCCTCGTCAACAACGCCGCCATCAGCTGGGGCGTGGCGCCGGAAAAGCTCACGCTGGAACAGTGGAACGAATTCATCGCCATCGATCTGACTTCCTGCTTCCTGTGTTCCAAGGCCTGCTACCCGGAATTCATCAAGGCCGGCGGCGGCAAGATCATCAACATCGGCTCAGCCATCACCCAAAAAGGATTTGGCAAGCTGGTGCACTATGCGGCGGCCAAGGGCGGCATGGACCACATGACCCAGAGCCTCGCCCGCGCCTGGGGCAAGGACAATATCCAGGTCAATGCGGTGCTGCCCGGACTGGTCCATTCCGAGATGATGCCCTGCTTCGGGCCCAACAAGATCGGACCCCTGGTGGATTACATCGTCAAGAAATCTCCGGTTCAGCGCTTTGGCATGCCGGACGATTTCGAAGGTATTTCGATCCTGCTGGCGAGCGACGCCTCCAGCTTCATCACCGGCTCCATCATCGTTGCCGACGGCGGGATGACGGTTGGCGGCATTTGATGCGTGCTGCGGATACCCGCGGCGCTTCACCGGGAAATCTATCGGGAGAACCTGAATGAACAGCAAGTTTGATTTGACTGGCAAGGTCGCGATCATCACTGGCGGCAACGGCGGTCTGGGCCTCGGTATCGCCAAGGGCCTCGCGATGGTGGGCGCCAAGGTCGCGGTGGTGGGACGCAACCAGGACAAGATCGACAACGCAGTGGCGCAGCTCAAGGCCGAGGGTGCGGACGCGCTCGGCATTCAGTGCGACGTGTCCCGGGAAGACGATGTCAACCGCATGGTCAAGGAGACCGTGGCGCGCTTTGGCCGCATCGACATCCTGTTCAACAATGCCGCCATCAGTTGGGGGATTCCCGCCGAGACCATGACCCTGGAGGAGTGGAACAACTTCATCGCCATCAACATGACCTCCTGCTTTCTGACCAGCAAGGCGTGTTTTCCCGAAATGGTCAAGGCGGGCGGCGGCAAGATCATCAATGTCGGCTCGATCATCACCAAGCTCGGCTTCGGCAAGCTGGTGCACTACGCGGCGGCCAAGGGCGGCATGGATCACATGACCCAGAGCCTGGCGCAGGGCTGGGGCAAGCACAACATCCAGGTCAACGCGCTGCTGCCCGGCCTCGTCGACACCGAGATGATGCCCTGCGAGGGACCGAACAAGAACAGGCTGGTGGACTATATCGTGAAGCGGACGCCGGTGGGCAAGTTCGGCCGGCCGGCGGACTTCCAGGGTATTGCGATCCTGCTGGCGAGCCCGGCGTCGGACTTCATCACCGGCTCCATCATCGTGGTGGATGGCGGTCTCTCGCTGGCGATCTGAGGCCGGCCGGACGACGTCGCATTCCCCCGGGACCTCCCGGGGGTTTTTATTTCTGCTACGCTCGCCAAACTTTATTTGCCAACCACTTTTCCAACTTATCGAGGTATTTGCAATGGACGTAGGGCTGTCCATCATTTTTCAGGGTGTCGATCCCAAGCTGACCGACAGGCAGGTGTACCGGAACGACCTCGCGCTGGGCGATCTGGCCGAAGGGCTCGGCTTCCAGTCGATCTGGGGCGTGGAGCACCACTTCACCGACTACACCATGTGCCCGGACGTGACCCAGTTCTTGTCGTACTGGGCCGGGCGCAATCCCAACCTGGGGTTGGGCACCATGGTCATCGTGCTGCCCTGGCACGACCCGATGCGGGTCGCCGAAGAAATCTCCATGCTCGACAACATGTCCGACGGCCGCATGATCCTCGGCATCGGTCGTGGTCTGGGCCGGGTCGAGTTCGAAGGCTTCGGGCGCGACATGAACACCAGCCGCGAATATTTCACCGAAGCCGCGCAGATGATTCTGGAAGGCCTCGAAACCGGCTTTTGTGAATTCGACGGCAAACACATCAAGCAGGTCCGCCGGGAAATCCGCCCGCGCCCATTCAAGACTTTCCGCGGCCGCACCTATGCGGCTGCCGTTTCACCGGAATCCTCCCGGATCATGGCGGAGCTCGGTATCGGCATCCTGATCATTCCGCAGAAGCCCTGGGAACACGTCGATCGGGAACTCGCCGACTACCGCGCGCTGTTCAAGCAGGTCAATGGCACCGCCGCGCCGGCGCCGATCCTTGCCGGCTGGACGCTGTGCCACGAGGACGCCGGTCGCGCCGAGGAGCTCGCGTACCAATATATCGGCGGCTACTACCGTTCCGTGGTCAAGCACTACGAAATGGCTGGCGACCATCTGAAAAAAACCAAAGGCTACGAAACCTACGCTGCCATGCAGGATCACGTCAGCAAGAGTATCGAGGACGTCGTCAAGTTCTTCATGAGCATTCAGGTCTGGGGCACGCCGGAAAAATGCTTCGAGACCATCAAGAACTTCACCGAGCGCACCGGTGCGGGCGCCTATACCGGCGTATTCAGCTACGCGGGCATGCCCCACGCAGAAGCCGAAAGGAGCCTCCGCCTGTTCGCCAAGGAGGTATTGCCGGAAGTTCGCAAGCTCCCCGGCGAACCCCTGCTCAAGCCCGAAATACCGCGCTGCGCTGCCGCGGGCTGAGAGGGAGTCCTCGATGACCACCGCCCTGCCCTGCTATTACATCCCCCATGGCGGCGGGCCCTGTTTTTTCATGGACTGGCCCCTGGGGCCCGCTGACACCTGGGATCGCATGGCCGCGTTTCTGCGCGGCCTGGCAGCGACGGTTGGGACCCGGCCCCGCGCGCTGTTGATCGTCTCCGCGCACTGGGAAGCCGACCCGGTGCGCGTCAACAGCGCGCTGGCACCGCCGCTGATCTACGACTACCACGGTTTTCCGCCGCACACCTATCAATTGCGCTACGGCGCTCCGGGCGCACCCTGGCTCGCCGATCGTGTCTGCGACCTGCTGGGCGCAGCTGGCATCGCTGCGGCGCAGGACCCCGAACACGGCCTGGATCACGGGGTATTCATTCCCTGCAAACTGATTTATCCGGATGCCGACATCCCGGTCGTGCAGATTTCACTGCGCCCTGATCTGAACCCCGGCGCACACCTTGCGCTGGGCGCCGCGCTGGCCCCGTTGCGCCGCGAGGGCGTATTGCTGATCGGCAGCGGCATGAGCTACCACAACATGGCGATCCTGATGCACCGGCCGGCCACCAATCCCGCCGGCGACGCCTTCGACGCCTGGCTTCAGGACGCTTGCACCACCAGTCCCGACGAACGCAACCGCCGTCTTGACGCCTGGCACAAAGCCCCTGGCGCCACCCAAGCCCACCCGCGCGAAGAGCACCTGCTGCCGCTGCATGTCATCGCCGGGGCCGCCGGCGTTGACGCGGGCGTTAGCGTCTACCGCGACCGGGTATTGGGCGCGCCCGTCTCGGCGTTTCGGTTCGGAAGCTGATCGGGAGCCGGTTTGCCCTGAACTCCTGCTATTCGGCGGCCAGCAAGGCGCGTATTCGTCCGCCGCCCATGGCATAACCCCCTACAATGACCGCCTTGCAGTTTCCCGGCGGCACCCATGTCTCACCCGTACGACGCGCTGACGCCCGACGCCGTCATCACCGCCATCGAATCCCTGGGGCTGGTCAGCGACCTGCGCATCCTGACCCTCAACAGCTACGAGAACCGGGTGTATCAGATCGGCATCGACGAGGGGCAGCCGGTCATTGCCAAATTCTACCGGCCGGGTCGCTGGTCCCGGGAAGCCATTCTGGAAGAGCATGCCTTTCTGGACGAACTCCACGCTGCCGAAATACCCGTCATCGCGCCGCTCAAAATAGCCGGCATCAGCCTGCATCAGTTCAACGAATTCCTCTTCACCCTGTTTCCGCGCAAAGGCGGCTCCGCGCCCGAGCCGGGCGATCTCGATTATCTGTTCAGAATGGGTCAGCTCCTGGGGCGCCTGCACGGCATCGCCAAAAATCGCGATTTCAGGCACCGACCCACAATCAGCATCGAGAGTTTCGCGATCGAACCCAGTGCACAGCTTTTGCAGCAAGGCTTCATCCCCGGCGAACTGGTCGCCCGTTACCAGAACGCCGTCGCGCAAATCGTCGCCCTGTGCCGGCAACTGTTCGATTATGTCCCTGATCTGCGCTATATCCGCACCCATGGCGACTGCCATATCGGCAACATCCTCTGCACCCGCGACGACGCCCTGTTCGTGGTGGATTTCGACGACAGCCGAATGGGTCCGGCGGTACAGGATATCTGGATGCTGCTGTCGGGCGACGTTCATGAACAGCGCCAGCAGCTGGATGAAGTCCTGTCGGGTTACGAAGATTTCAACGAATTCCGCCGTGCCGAACTGAAACTGATCGAACCTCTGCGCGCCTTGCGGATGATTCACTACACCCACTGGCTCGCGAGCCGCTGGGACGACCCGGCATTTCCGCGCGCATTCACCTGGTTCAACACGCCCGCCTACTGGACCCAGCACGTCGGCATGCTGGAACAGCAGTTGTTTTCATTGCAGGAGGTTGCGGAGGCGCTTTAGCCGCTTGTTAAAAAGCTGCTGCGGCAGCCCTCTTCTTCGTTCCACACCATCGGCACATTGCAGACACCGATATCAACGCCCTCCGCATCCAAGTTCGATTGATGGGAGCACGTGGTTAATGTGCGCTGTCATCTTTCACGGCCGCCTCCGCCAATTCGTGATCCCGGTGGGAACCGGATTTGAAGATTCGCCGGATAACAACATAAAACACCGGCACGAAAAAAATCGCCAGCAGTGTGCCCGTGATCACTCCACCGAGGACGCCGGTGCCGACGGCATTCTGGCTCTCGGAGCCGGCACCCGTGTTCAGCGCCAACGGCAGCACTCCCAACATGAAGGCTATCGAAGTCATGACGATCGGGCGCAGCCGCAAGCGCACCGCCTGGAGCGTCGCTTCGACGATTCCCATGCCGCGGGCCTGCAGATCGCGCGCGAATTCCACAATCAGAATCGCGTTCTTGGCGGACAGACCGACCGTCGCCAGAAGACTGACCTGAAAGAAGATATCGTTGGACAATCCGCGGCCGTAAGCCGCCAGCAAAGCGCCAAAAACGCCCAAGGGCACCACCAGAATGACGGCAAAAGGTACTGACCAGCTTTCATAGAGCGCGGCGAGCGCCAGAAACACCAAGGCGATCGATAGCGCATACAGGACGGGAGTCTGAGCTCCGGACTGGGTCTCCTGCAACGAAAGTCCGGTCCATTCGTAACCGAACCCCGGTGGTAGCTTGGCCGCCAATTCCTGCAACGCCTGGATGGCCTCCCCGGTGGTGTGGCCTGGTGAAGCTTCCCCCACGATCTCCATCGAAGGCACGGCGTTGTAGCGCTCAAGCCGCGGCGATTTCTTGGTCCAGGAGGCGGAGGAAAAAGCCGAGAAAGGCACCATCTCGCCCCGTTGATTGCGCACGAACCAGCGCTGGAGGTCTTCGGGGAGCATCCGGAATTGCGTGTCACCCTGAACGTAGACTTTCTTGATTCGGCCGTTATGTAGAAAGTCGTTGGTGTAGGTCGATGCCCAAGCGGTAGCCAGGGTGTCGTTGATCGCCCCGATCGATAGGCCCAGTGCACGCGCCTTTTGCTGGTCGATATCGATCTGGAAGTGAGCTGCGTCTTCGAGTCCATTAGGTCGCACTTTGGCGAGCCGGGGATCCTGCGCCGCGCCACCGAGCAGTTGATCGCGCGCCGCCAGCAGGGCGGCGTGGCCACGCTGGCCATTGTCCTTCAACTCGAAGACGAACCCCGACGAAGTACCAAGAGAGCGAATGGGCGGTGGGTAAAAAGCCACCGCCCGCGCGTCCTTGATCTGGGAAAAGGCACCAATGGCACGACGTGAAACTGTCTTGACGTCCTGGCCGGGCTTCGAGCGATCATCCCAGTGGTGCATCTGGATATAGCATTGGCCGTTGTTCTGACCGCGCCCGGTGAAGCTGAACCCGGTCACGCAGTAGACCGTCTTGATGGTGTCCTTTTCGTTTTCTGCGAAGTAACGCTCCACCTGCTCGAGGACGCCACGAGTCCGCTCCATGGTGGCACCAACCGGCAGTTGCACCTGACTGAACATGAGGCCGGGATCGTCCTCGGGCAGAAAAGCCGTCGGCAGGCGCGCAAACAGGATGGCGACACCCGCGATGATGACGCCGTAAATAACCAGATAACGGATCGTTCGGCGCAGCATTCCCGCCACCAGACCCTGGTATCCGGACGTGCTGCGTTGAAAGGTTCGGTTGAACCAGCCAAAAAAGCCGCGCTTATCTTCGTGGTGGCCGGCCGCTATGGGCTTGAGCATGCTGGCACAGAGCGCGGGCGTCAGAATCAGGGCCACGAACACCGATAACACCATGGCCGAAACAATGGTGATGGAAAACTGGCGATAAATCGCCCCGGTGGTCCCGGGGAAAAACGCCATCGGGATGAACACCGCGGACAATACGGTCCCGATACCGATCAGCGCGCCCTGGATCTGGCCCATCGATTTGCGCGTCGCCTCCCGCGGCGACAGACCTTCCTCCGCCATGATCCGCTCGACGTTTTCCACCACCACGATGGCGTCGTCCACCAGCAGTCCGATGGCGAGCACCATGGCGAACATGGTCAGCGTGTTGATCGAATAGCCAAACGCCTGCAGGATCCCGAAAGTACCCAGAATCACCACTGGAATGGCAATGGTGGGAATCACGGTGGCACGAATATTCTGCAAGAACAGAAACATCACCAGGGTGACCAGGATCACCGCCTCCACCAGCGTTTGGATGACACCGCGAATCGCCACCTGGGTGAAAGGTGCAGTGTCGTAGCCCAGATCCATCACCATGCCCTCCGGCAGGAAGGGCTCCAGTTCGGCAAGTTTGGCCTTGACCCGGGCGGCCACCTCCAGGGCGTTCGAATAGGGCGCCTGATTGACCACGATGCCGCTGGCTTCGTAGCCATTGAAATGGCTCAAAAACTGGTAATTCTCGCCGCCGAACTGAATCCGGGCGACATCGCGCAGCGCCACGCGGGAGCCGTCGCTGTTGACCCGCAACAGGATGTCACCGAATTCCTGGGGATTCTTCAGCAGCGTCTGGGAAATGACCGTGGCATTGAGCTGCTGCCCGGGCGCGGCGGGACCAGCGCCGAGCTCGCCGGCCCGCACCTGAAAGTTCTGCTCGCGGATGGCGTCGGTGACATCGCCCGGTGTCAATTGATAGCTATTGAGCTTGTCCGCATCGAGCCAGATGCGCATGGCGTACTGGGAACCAAACAGGGTCACATCGCCCACCCCGTTGAGTCGGCTCACCGGCTCGATGATATTGGCCGCCACATAGTCGGACATGTCGTAGCGGTCCAGTTCCCCCTTTGGAGAATAAAAGGCCACCACCATGATGGCGCCCGGGCTGCTCTTGGTGACCTTGACGCCCTGATCCCGCACCGTTTGGGGCAACTGGGGCATCGCCACCGCAAGCTTGTTTTGTACCTGGACCTGGGCGATATCGGGATCCGTACCGGATGCGAAGGTGATGGTGATTTCACCCACCCCGGCGGAATCGCTCTTGGAAGACATGTACAGAAAATTGTCCAGCCCGACCATGCTCTGCTCGATGATCTGGACCGTCGTGTCCTGCACCGTCTCGGCGGACGCGCCGGGATTCATCGCGCGGATCACCACACTCGGCGGCGCGACCTCAGGGTACTGTTCAATGGGCAACTGGGTGATCGCGAGGGCGCCCGCGATCATCACTACTATGGCGATAACCCAGGCAAAAATGGGTCGGTCAATAAAGAAATTCGACATCTCAGTGCGCCTCGGCCGCGCCGCCCGCAGCAGCGGGAACGGTCGTCACTTCGGCACCTTCGCGAATTTTCTGGAGACCATCGACCACAACCCGATCGCCGGCCGTGAGACCTTCAAGCACCAACCATTGGTCACCTATGGCGCGACCCACGCTCAGGAAGCGGCGCTGTATCTTGTTGTCACCATCGACCACCATGGCAAAGGCCTTGCCGGTGTAGTCGAAGCTCACGCCTTTCTGAGGCGCGAGAATCGTATCCCGGCGTATCGCCTGATCGAGGCCGGCTCGCACGAACATGCCGGGCAGCAACAGATGGTCGGGATTGGGTACGGCACCGCGCAGCGTGACATTGCCGGTGCTCTCGTCGACACGAACCTCCGAAAATGCCAGCACTCCCGGGTGGGCGTAGGGAGTGCCATCCTCCAGCACCAGCCGCATCGCCGCGCCTTCGCCGGCCGGCGTAAGCCGGCCTTCGGCAAGATCCCTTTTCAGGCGAGTGAGATCGACGCTCGACTGGGTGATATCCACAAACAGCGGATCGATCTGCTGGATCACCGCGAGCGGGGCTTCCTGTTCCGCTTCCAAAAGCGCGCCCTCGGTGACCAGAGAGCGGCCGATACGGCCGGAGATCGGCGCCCGGATGGTGGTGTATTCGAGGTTGATGCGCGCGATGTCCCGCTCGGCCCGCGCCACCGCGACGGCGGCACTGGCTTCCTTCAGAGCTGCATCGGCATCGTCATAGTCCTGCTGACTGATCAATTTCTTGGCGATCAGGCCCTGGTAGCGATCCGCCTTCAGACGCGCCACCTTTTCACTGGCCAGTACGCGTTGCAGTGCTGCCTCCGTGCGCTGTAGCTCAGCACGGTAGCTTTGTGGATCGATCTGGTACAGGGTTTCGCCGGCAACCACATTGGCGCCCTCGGTGAATAGCCGGCGCTGGACGATCCCGGCCGCCTGGGGCCGCACTTCGGCAACGCGGTAGGCGACCGTTCGACCGGAAAACTCCGCCGCCAGTACCACATCGCTGGCCGCGAGGGTGACAACCCCGACTTCCACTGGCCCCGGGGGCGGCGGCGGTGCCGCTTTCTCACCACATCCGGACAGAACCAGTACCAACAGGACCACCGCGGTCGGCACCCCGCCGTCCAACAGCTTGCAATGGAAAGGGCTGGTCTTACCTGGCACGCGCTGTCTCCTCGATGACTTGCGGCTGACGGCTCGCGTACGCGGCGACAGCCGGTGGGAATCGTTATTGCGGATTCAGTCTGGATCGGCTCGGATCACTGCCGTCCGGCGTCTCCGGGCGACATCAATGGCGTTGTTCCAAACTACCGGATCGGCCGGCGGTTCGCGATTTAAGCGTGAACTATCGATTGAATACAACCCGGTGCACGGCCCCGGGGTTGGGCGTCGTCAAGGCAGAACACAATACAGAACACTAAATAGAACACAATAGAAAAGTAGTGTCCGAGCAGCGTTTGAAACCCCGATCACAGCCGGCACTGCGAAAGACCGGCCCGTCGTGGCGGGCGCGGAATCGCACACGGCAGTCAGACTCCGCAGGCACCCCGCGTTCCCGCCTTGCCCAGTCTCCGGATTACAACGATCAAGCCACGCCCCACGTGCGCGGGAGACCGTATCCGCGGGGTTCGGATTTTCGGTCAATAGGAGCGCGGCAGGTCCAGCACATTGGTGGCGATGAAATTGAGCACCATGTTCTGGCTCACCGGCGCCAGGCGCGGCAGCATGGCTTCGCGCATCAGGCGTTCGACGTGGAACTCCTTGGCGTAGCCCATGCCGCCGTGGGTGAGCACCGCCTGCTGGCAGGCCTTGAAGCCGACTTCGGCGGCCAGATACTTGGCACCATTGGCCTCGGCACCGCAGGGTTTGCCGTTGTCGTACAGCCAGGCCGCGCGCATCACGCTCAGATAGGCTGCCTCCAGCTCGATCCAGTTTTCCGCGAGCGGATGCTGCACCGACTGGTTCATCCCGATGGGGCGGCCGAACACGTTGCGGTCCTTGGCGTACTGCGCCGCGCGCCGGAGCGCGCTGCGGCCCATGCCCACGGATTCCGCGGCGAGCAGAATGCGCTCCGGATTCAGGCTGTGCAGGATGTACTGGAAGCCCTTGCCCTCCTCGCCGATGCGATCATCCACGGACACTTCAAGGTTGTCGTAGAAGGTCATGTTGGAGTTGACCGCCTTGCGCCCCATCTTGTGGATCTCCCTGATCTGGACGTGCGCGGGATCCATGTTGGCGTAGAACAGGGTGATGCCCTCGTGGGGCTTCTTGCACTGGTCGCGCGGCGTGGTGCGGGTCAGCAGCATGATCTTGTCGGCCTGCTGTGCCGTGGTGGTCCAGATCTTCTGGCCGTTGACGATGTACTTGTCGCCCTCGCGCCGGGCGAAGGTCTCTATGCGGGTGGTATCGAGCCCGGCGTTGGCCTCGGTGACGCCGAAACAGGTTTTCTGTTCGCCCGCGATCAGCGGCGGCAGAAAGCGCTTCTTCTGGTCTTCGGTGCCGAAGACCAGGATCGGGTGCGGACCGAAAATATTGATGTGCATGGACGAAGCCGCCGACATGCCACCGCCCTCGGCCACCGTCATCATCATCAGCGCGGCTTCCTGCACGCCCAGATTCGAGCCACCGTAAATTTCGGGCATGGTGATGCCGAGCCAGCCGCCCTTGGCCATGGCCTGATAAAAATCCTCCGGGAATTCGCCGGTATCGTCATGTTCGAGCCAGTAGTCGTCGCCGAAATCCGACATCAGCGCCCGGATGCTGTCGATGATGGCCTGCTGTTCTGTGGTGATGGCAAAATCCACGTGATTATCCTCTCGAAGTTAATTCGTTAGCTGATTGATTATTTATCGGTAACTGCCGTAATTCGGGGCCAGAGCTGATCCGCGCCCCAACCCAGCACGGCATCGCCCAGGCGGCGCGCCCAGACCGTCTCGTTGCCGAATTCGTCGCGCCAGGCCCAGGCCCGGCGGGTGAAATGGTGCAGGCGGTGCTCGTAGGTGAAACCCATGGCGCCGTGGACCTGGTGCGCGATGGCCGGACCTATGCTGGCGGCCTGCCCCAGCCGTACTTTCGCGGTAGCGATCTCGACCCAGGCGTCCGCATCGACCGTGCCGGTAGCGGCGACGGCCTCGGCTGCGGCATCCGCCGCTGCGTTGACGGCCGCCGCTTCGCCGGCGAGGTCGGCAATCATGTGCTGAATGGCCTGGAACTTGCCGATCGGGCGGCCGAACTGCTCCCGCTCGCCGGCGTACTGAATGCAGAGTTCGAGCGCGGTGCCCAACGCACCCGCGGCCTGATTCACCCGCACCAGGGCGCCCATGGCATCAAGGCTGCCGGCGTCGAGGCCGGTGGGCGCCGCGGCACTCAGGGTCGCCATCGCACCGTTGAAGTCCAGGGTATCCCAGGGTTCGCCAGCCAGATTGCGATCCGGAGTGAGCGCACAGGCGGACACCGGAACCGCGACCACAAGAAGACGCGCGCCATCACGGGCCAGGGTGACGATCTGCCGTGCAGAGCGCGCATGGGGCACCGCCACCGCCACACCGCTGACGGCGCCGTTGCTGATTCGATGCTCGCCCCGGGCGATGGTCAGCGGTCCTTCCGGAATTTCCAGCCCCGCCTGGGCCAGCAGCCAACCCGCCAGCAGGGTCTCCGCCAACGGCACCGGCAGCGCCGCGGCACCGGCTGCCTTGATGACGGCAAAGCCGTCGAGCATGCCGGCACCCGCCCCGCCATATTCTTCCGGCACCCAGGTGAGATGCAGGCCGGATGCCTCGATGGCCTGCCACAGCGCGCCTGGCCACTCGCCCTTCTCGGTGGCATTGATGGTCTCGGAGGTACTCAAATCGGCAAACAGGCGCGTCGCCGTGTCGAGAATGACCGTATCGAGAGTGTGGCTGTCGGTTTCGCTCATGGATCGCTTCCGTGGGTTGTCGGGGCAATGATGCGGAGGATGCGGGATGCGGGATGCGGCTAGCGCAATCCGAGTTGGCGGACGATCATGCCCTTCAGCACCTCGTTGGTACCGCCGCGCAGCGTCGAGGACGGCACTCGCAGGATGGCCTCGCGCATCAGCCGTGGCAGTACTCCGCTGGAACTCAGCAGCACTGCCTCGGGCAGCACCACCCGCAGCTGCTCGATCAGCTCGCGCTCGAAGCGGGTGGCCATGTCCTTGACCAGGGCGGCTTCGGTTTCCGGCGATTTGCCTTCCTGGAGCAGCCCAGCGATACCGAGCGACATGCGCCGCAACGTCTTGATGCGGGCCACCAGATGGCCGAGCACCTCGCGGGTGCGGTCGTCGGGATTCGCGGCCAGGACGTGCATGGCCTCGCGCAGTGCGATAAAGCTGCTCAGAAATCGCTCGGGGCCGGAGCGCTCGAGGGCGAGTTCGCCCACCACCAGGCTCCAGCCGTGACCTTCCTTGCCCAGCAGATGGGACTCGGGCACGAAGACATCTTCGAACAGCGTCTCGTTGAAATGAATCTGACCGCCGATGTCCTCGATGCCGCGCACCGTCACGCCCGGCGCTTTCAAATCTATGATGAGCTGCGAGAGTCCCTTGTGGCGCTCTTTCTCATCCGCCGGGGCAGTGCGCACCAGGGCAATCATGTAATCGCAACCTTCGCCGTGGGCGCCGGTGGACCAGATCTTGCGGCCATTGACCTTCCAGCCGCCCTCGACCCGGTCCGCGCGGGTGCGCACCGAGGCGAGATCGGAGCCGGTGTTGGGCTCGCTCATGCCGATGGCGCAGAACGTCTGGCCCGTCGCCATGCGCGGCAGCGCGCGGTTTTTCACCTCGTCGCTGGCGTGGCGCAGCATCTGGGTACCGCTCTGGCGATCGGCGATCCAGTGCGCCATCACCGGCGCGCCGGCGGCGAGCATTTCCTCGGTCACCACATAGCGTTCGAGAAAGCTGCGCTCATGACCGCCGTACTGCTTGGGCCAGGTCATCCCGAGCCAGCCGCGCTGGCCGAGCTTGCGGCTGAACTCGGCGGAAAACCCAGACGCCCAGCAGTCGGCCATGGGGACATAGCCGCCGCTGGCGCGCTCGGCGGCAAGGAACTCCCGCACCTCCTGCCGCAGCGCGCGCGCGGCCGCCGGCATGGTGACGCGGGGAAAACGAAACCGGCTGGTGGACATGCGCCCCGCTCCTCTCTCTTACAGCAAGTAAAACGATCTGTGGATTTGGCTTGGTGGCGTCCGGGCGCGCCTCAGCCGCCGATCAGGATGGCCTTTTCCTCAGTGTACTCGACCAGGCCGCTGGCACCCCACTCGCGACCGTTGCCGGATTTCTTGTAGCCACCGAAGGGCGCGGCAAAGCTGAACGCAGGACCGTTCACCTTGACCTGGCCGGCGCGCAACTGGCGCGCGATACGCATCTGGGTCTCGCGATCTTCTGCCCACACGCCGCTGGACAGCCCGAATTCGGTGTCGTTGGCGATGCGGATCGCCTCGTCCTCGTCGCGGTACTTCATCAGGCAGATCACCGGCCCGAAAATTTCTTCGCGGGCGATTGTCATGTCGTTGGTGACGTCGGCAAATACCGTGGGCTTCACATAGGCGCCGCGCGTCAGACCTTCGGGCCGCTCGGTACCGCCTGCCACCAGGCGCGCGCCTTCGGCGATGCCTTTCTCGATGTAGCGCACCACGCTGTCGCGGGCGCGCATCGAACTCAACGGACCGAGGAACGAAGCCTTGTCGGTGGGATCGCCGACTTTCAGCGAATCGGCCACGGTTTTCGCGACTTCGACGGCTTCGTCGTACTGGGATTCATGGACCAGGATGCGACTCAGCTGGACGCACATCTGTCCGGAATTGAACATCGAGTCCTTGACCACGTACTTGATGGCCTTGCTCACGTTGGCACCCGGCGCCACCACGAAGGGCGATTTGCCGCCGAGTTCCTGACACACCCGCTTCACGCCGCCTGCGGCGGCCTTGGCGATCTGTACGCCGACTTCGGTCGAGCCCGTGAAGGACACCATGTCGACTTCGGGATGGGTGGACAGGGCATCGCCCATCACCGAACCCTTGCCCGTGACGAGATTGAATACCCCGGCCGGCAGTCCTACCTGTTCGCAGGCTTCGGCGAAAATGAAACAGGACAGCGGCGTCTGCTCGCTGGGTTTCAGCACCGAGGTGCAACCGGCGGCCAGTGCGGGGCCTACCTTGGCGATCACCTGGAACAGGGGGAAATTCCAGGGCGTGATGAAGGCGCAGACGCCGACCGGTTCGCGTACCACCAGATAGCCTTCCTCCTGACGCTCTTCTTCCATGGTATGGGCCAGATTGCCGAAGATCGACAGGCCCTGAATGGGACCGGTCACCTGAATGCCCTTGGCGAAATGCACCGGGATGCCCATTTCCTGGGAAATGAGACTGGCGAGTTCGTCGGCGCGCTTGGTCAGTTTGGCGCAGATCGCATCGATATAACCCTTGCGTTCCGCGGCGGATGTCCGCGACCAGGAATGAAACGCGCGGCGCGCGGCCGCCACGGCTTGATCGACATCCTGCGGATGCGACGCCGGCACGCGCGCAAAGGCTTCCTCAGTGGCCGGATTTACGAGCGTGCTGAATTCACCGCTACTCGCGGCGACCCATTTGCCATCGATAAAAATCTTGTTGTACTCGAGCATCTTGTTATCCCCCTGAATGTGAATGTCCGCGACCTGCAAATCGCGCAGGCCCGCGCGCCCTTCAGACCAGCCCGAGTTTCGGCCGCATCCAGGCAGCGATCTTGGCGACGGCATCATCTGCCTCGGGCGCGTTACCCACCATGAACTGGAATACATGCTGCATTTCCGGAAACACCTGGAGCTGCACATCCACCCCGGCCGCTTTGGCTTTGTCGACGAACCGCTCGCTGTCGGAGAGCAGGCCTTCGTAGGCGCCGACCTGTACCAGCGTGGGCGGAAAGCCCTTGAGATCGGCATACAGGGGGTTGGCGAAGGGATCGGTCGGCGAGCCCTTCTCACCCAGGAACGCGGCGCTCATACCTTCCAGCACCCCGGGTGCCACCAGCAGATCCTTGTCGGCATTGGTCTTCAGACTCGCGCCCTTGCCTTCCATGTCGTACCAGGGCGAGATCGGCGCGCAGGCGGCCGGCAACGGATAGCCCTTGTGGCGGGCGTAGAGAATCATGCTGGTGCAGAGGTTGCCGCCGGCGGAATCCCCCGTGGTACCGATATGCTCGGGCTTGAAGCCCAGCTCCAGCAGCTTGGCGTATACCGCCACCGCCTGTTCGACGATACCCGGATGGGGATTTTCCGGCGCCCGGGTGTAGTCGAGCGTGAAGGTAGGACAGCCCATCGCCTTGGCCAGATGGCCGTACAGCTTGCGATGGCTCTTGCTGGAACCCACCACGAAACCGCCGCCGTGGCAGCAGATCACCGCCCGGCTCTTGTCCGAGTCCGTCGGCGTCGCCCAGATGCCCGGCACGCCGGCAATGGTCGCTTCGCGGAATTCCACACCCTGGGGTTCGGAGGACAGATCGCCCCAGCCATCGAACAGCTCGCGCAACTGATCGAGAGGCATATCGCCGCCCAGAGTCAGTTTGGTCTGCCAATCCCGGTACAAATTATCGATCAGTTGTGCCTGTTTACTGGCCATCGGGCTTACCTCTTTTTTGGTTTGATGTCGAAGAATCGGATGTGCCGGTGGTGCGGCGGGTTCGGGGCATCATATTCGGGGCATCATAGAAGCCGCCCCGCTGGCCGGCAACCGGGGAAAGGCCATCCCGCTATGCAGGACCAGCCACGATGCCCGCGTCGTGGAGCCGGCCTATCTCCGCGCCAGACAAACCCAGTTCATCCGCCAGAATCTGGTCGGTGTGCTCGCCGAGACGCGGCGCGGGCGCAACCGGGGCACGCGCAAACCGTGCAAAATTGAGCGGATTGCCCGGCGCCAGATAACGGCCGATGCCGGGTTGCTCGATCTCGTTGAACAGGGGATTGGCTGGCGAACACTCGGGGTCGGAGCTGACCAGCTCGCCCACGGTCTGGTACTTGCCCCAGCAGACGCCGTGCGCGTCGAGCTGCGCGCGGACCTCCTTGAAGGAATGCGCCGCGAACCAGGGCGCGAGAATATCGGTGATCGCCTCGCGGGCGCGAAAGCGGTTGCCCTCGGCGCGCAGATCGAGACCCAGACGCGCGCCCAGCTGGTCGAGCGCATCACCCAGTCCAGTGGCCTTGCGGATCGCGCTCCACTGATTGCCGGTGAGGCCCACGATCATCACACGACGATCATCGGCGGTGACGAAATCCTTGCCGTAGGCGCCGTAGAGGTAGTTGCCGCAGGCTTTGCGCTCACCGTTGATTTGCGCCTCGGCGATGAAGCCGAGATGACCCAGGGTGGCGAGCGCCACATCGGCAAGGGCGAGCTGAACGAACTGGCCGGCACCGGTCTTGCGGCGGTGGCGTTCGGCGGCGAGCAGCCCGAGGGCGAGCGTCTGGCCGGTGATGACATCCCAGGCGGCCAGCACATGATTGACGGGTTCGTCACCCTTCCCGGTGAGATAGGGAAAACCCACCTCACAGTTGACTGTGTAATCCACCGCGCTGCCGCCGTGGCGGTCGCCGGTGAGATTCACATAGATCAGGTCGTCGCGCTGGCGCTTCAGGCTCTCGTAGGACAGCCAGCCGCGCGCCGGAAAATTGCTGATGAACAGGCCCGCGTCCTCGCCGGGTGCGCCGATCAGCCGGGCCAGAATCTCCTGGCCCTCGGGCTTGCGGAAGTCCACCGCAATGGAGCGCTTGCCCTTGTTGAGTCCGGCCCAGAACAGGCTGTTGTCGTGCCGGTCCACCGGCCAGCGGCGGTAGTCGAGACCGCCGCCGATCAGATCGAAGCGGATCACGTCCGCGCCCAGTTGCGCCAGTGTCATGGCCCCCGAGGGAGCAGCCACAAAGGCCGCGCCCTCGATCACCCGCATCCCCGAAAGAATCTGCTCCACGACCGCCACCGCTCAGCCCACGTCCGCGAAACCGTTGTCGATCACCACCAGGTCGCGCTCGAGCACCCAGCAGCGAAACGCCACGCCGCTGCGCAGTCGCCACACTTCGGTGCGGATGGTCTCGCCCGGATATACCGGCGCGGAGAAGCGCGCCTTGATGCGACGAAACCGCGTGACATCGTAGTCGCAGCAGGTTTTCAGCAAGGCGTGCCCGGCCACTCCGAAGGTACAGAGCCCGTGCAGGATGGGCCGTTCGAAACCGCCCTGGCGCGCGACCGCCGGATCGGCGTGGAGCGGGTTGTAATCTCCGGACAGGCGATAGATCAGCGCGGCCTGGGGCAGCGTCGGCAGATCGCAGCTGAAGTCGGGCGCGACTTCCGGAATTTCCTGGGACGCCGGTGTCGGCGCCGTGCTGCCGCCAAAACCGCCGTGACCGCGCGCCATGGTGTTCTGGGTCAATGTGCACAGCGGTTGACCGGTGGCCGCATCCGCGACGGTGCGCGAGGAGTAGATGAATGCGCCCTTGCCCGGTCCCTTGTCGATGATCTCGTCGACGCGGGTCGTGGCCTTGACGGTGCCGGTGGGCGGCAGCGGCTGGTGGATCACGATCTCCTGATCGGCGTGCAGCACCTGGGTCCAGTCGACGCCGGTATCCGGCTCCTTCAGCCAGAAACCGGGATAGGCCAGCACCGCCGCCATGGTCGGCAGCGCCTTGAGGTTGGCCTCATAGACGAAATCCAGCGCCTTGGCATCCAAGGGGTCGCTACCGACCCCGACGCCCAACGCGTAGAGCATGGTGTCGCGCGCGCTGTAGGTGTGGACGATCTCGTCAAACTTGCGGTTCTTGAGTTTCTGGTAGTCGATGGCCATGGCGCCGCTCCTGTTACACCGGATCCCAGCTGAACACATCCTGCGAGCGGTCGAGCGCGTAGAAATGGCTTTGCAGCGCCGGCATCGCGCGCTCGAAGATGCTGTCGATCGTCCAGCCCTCGCCAGCATGCACCGAGCGCAGCGGTCGCGATTGGCTCATCAGGAAAATCTCGTTCATGCGCACCGCAAAAATCTGTCCGGTGATGTGCGCGGCCTGATCGCTCAGCAGCGCAGCGGCCACGATGGCGACCTTGTCGGGGGTCATCTTCTTGAGCTTTTCGACGCGCGCCACCTGATCCGGCGTCTCGGTGGGAATGGTTGCGATCAGGCGACTCCAGGCGAAGGGCGCGATGCAGTTGGAACGCACGTTGTAGCGCTGCATGTCGAGGGCAATGGATTTGGACAGCGCCGCGATGCCGGCCTTGGCAGCGGCATAGTTGGCCTGACCGAAGTTGCCGATCAATCCCGAGGTCGAGGTCATGTTGACCACGGCGCCGTGTTCCTGATTGCGGAAATGGGTGGCGGCGGCGCGCGCGACATTGAAGCTGCCCTTGAGGTGGACACCGATCACCTGATCGAAATCGTCCTGGGTCATCTTGTGGAAGATCACATCGCGCAGATTGCCGGCGTTGTTCACCACACCGCTGACATTGCCGAAATTGTCCACCGCCTGGGTGACCATGTTGTTGGCGCCTTCCCAGGAGACAACGCTGTCGGTGTTGGCCAGGGCTTCGCCGCCGAGCGCCCTGATTTCAGCAACGACTTCCTCGGCCACATCGCGGTCGAGATCGTTGACGATCACCTTGCCGCCGGCGCGCGCCACGGCCAGTGCAATCTCGCGGCCGATGCCGCGTCCGGCGCCGGTAACGACAACGCCTTTGCCTTCGAGATGTTTGGTTGTTTGCATGGCGATTTCCTCTCGTTGCTAAACAGGGTTTGTTCGATCAGGCGTTGGCGATCAGATCGCGCGCGATCACCTTCAGCGCCAGGGTTTCCTCGGCGCCCTCGAAAATCGACAGCACCCGGGCATCGACAAAATAGCGGCTCACCGGCATTTCCTCTGCGTAACCCATGCCGCCATGAATTTGCAGCGCCTCGCGGGTCACCCACTCGGCGGCCCGGCAGGCGAACAGCTTGACCAGACTCGCTTCCATCTTGCCGCCGCCGGCGTCGACCAGGCGCGCCACCGCGTAACTGAACTGCCGCGATGCCTGCAAGGTGGTGATCATCCGGCTCAGTTTCACCTGAGACAACTGGTAGTCGGCAATCGGCTGAGCGAACACCTTGCGCTCGCGCGCATAGCCGATGGCCTGCTCGCAGGCCGCCTGCATCAGGCCCGCAGCGCGCGCCGAGGTCTGGAGCCGGCCGCCGGTGAGGCCGTTCATGGTGTAGTAGAAACCCTTGCCGAGCCCGGCCTCGCCACCCAGCAGGTGACTGTCGGGTACGAAGTAATCTTCGAACGCCAGATCGAACGAATGCATGCCGCGATAACCCAGGGTGGGAATGGCGCGACCGCTGAGGCGCCCGCCACCGGGCTGGGTCACATCGATGCTGTGTCCGCTGGTGCGCGGTTTTTCCACCAGAAACAGACTCAGACCGCGAAAACCTTCGGCCTCGCTGCCGGTGCGCGCCAGTACCAGAAGCAGGCTCGCGGTGCCGGCGAAGGTGCACCAGGTTTTGCCGCCATTGAGCAGCCAGCCGCCGTCGGTGCGGGTCGCCTTGAATTTCGCCGCCGCCAGGTCGGAGCCGTAATCGGGCTCGGTGAGGGAAATGGCGCACAGCGTCTCGCCGCGCGCCACACGCGGCAGCCAGTGGTCGCGCTGGGCGTCGGTACCGCCCGCCATCAGGGCGCGGGCGAGGATCTCGGGCCTTGTGATCAGGCTCCCGGCCGCGCCCAGGGAACCGCGCGACAGCTCCTCGGTGACCAGGATCATGTAGAGGCTGTCGTCGCCGGCATCGGGCTGCAAACCCTGGTAGCGCTCGGGGATGGAAATGCCGAAACAGCCCATCTCGCGCAGCGGCTGCAGGATGGCCTCGGGAACATCCAGATCCTCGCGGTGAATCCCTTCGGCGAGCGGCATCACCACGGTGGTTGCGAAGCGGCGGAAGGTGTCGCGGATGATCTCTTTTTCGGTATCCAGATTGGCGGGCAGGAAATCGCCCTCCCGTGCGCTCAGGCGGCGGCCCAGATCGGCCATGCGGGCTGCGGCCAGATAGTGCGCGGCGAGACCCAGATCGTCGATGGCGAGGCCGCATTCCGCTATCTGACGCGCATTGAGGCCGTAATCGGCCGGGCGGTTAACGAGGCGACCGAGCACGGCCTTGATGGCTTCGGCGCTGAATTGGGCCGCAGCCCAGGGCGCCAGCGCATCGGCCGCGGCGACTGCCCCCGCATAGGCCACGCAGGCATCGGCAGCGCTCAGGTCGGCGACGCAGAAGGCGATTTCGTAGCTCGCGAGCTGCTGTTGGTCGAGCTGTTCCGGCACCAACGCACCCTTGGCGTCGCTGCACCGCACCCGCAGATGAACGAGGGCGGCATTCACCAGCGCGCGCGCCTGGGCAAGGGCCGTGCGGGTAAGAGCGAGATCGCCGTCCCAGCTGCCGCTCAGGCTGTTGATGAGAGTCTGATCGATGGCGCTATTCATGGTGAGGCCCTCACCGGCAAGCTCAGGAACGGTGACCGGCCGCCGTGACGAGCACGACGGCCGGACGGAGACACTGTAGTTAAAGAACCCCGGCCGACTGCCGTCCGAGGTCAAGTCAGCGCCGAAAATCAGGCGTCGTAACGCCCGACGATGGCGACGCTGACCACGTTCTGGTGCGGAAAACCGCCGAGATTGTGGGTCAGGCCGATTTTCGGATTGGCGAGCTGGCGCGGCCCGGCGCGGCCGGTGAGCTGCAAATACATCTCGTAGAGCATGCGCAGACCGGAAGCGCCGATGGGATGGCCGAAGCATTTGAGGCCGCCATCGATCTGGCAGGGCACCGCACCGTCGGCATCGAACACGCCATCCAGCACGTCCTTGACGGCACCGCCGTCGGACGACAGGAACAGATCTTCCATGGTGACCAGCTCGGTGATGGAGAAGCAGTCGTGCACCTCGGTCATGCTGATTTCCTGGCGCGGGTTTTTGATTCCCGCCTCTTCATAGGCGCGCTTGGCGGCGATGCGGGTAGTGGCGACATAGGAGCCGTCCCAGTTGCTGAATCCGCCTTCTTCGCCATTGGAGGCGCACAGTTGCAGCGCTTTCACACTCACCAGATCGCGCTTGCCCAGGCTGCGGGCAATTTCCGGCGTGGTGACGATGGCGCAGGCGGCACCGTCACTGACACCGCAGCAGTCGAACAGTCCGATCGGCTCGGCGATCATGGGCGCGTTCATGGCCTGTTCTTCGGTGATCGCGCGCTGCAGGTGCGCCTTGGAATTCTTGGCGCCATTGGCGTGGCTTTTCACCGAGACATGGGCCATCGCCCGTTTCAGATCGAGTTTGTCGGTCTTGTACTTGGCGCGGTAGCCGGATGCAAGCTGGGCAAACATGCCGGGCGCAGACAGGTTGGGGTAGTACATGTCGTTGGTGACGCCGCGCGAACGCTGCGGCAAGCCGCCGTAGCCAGTGTCCTTGAGCTTCTCGAAACCCATCGCCAACGCGATATCGCAGGCGCCGGAAGCCACCGCGTAGGTGGCGGCACGGAACGCTTCGGTACCGCTGGCGCAGTAATTCTCCAGTCGGGTGACCGGAATGTATGGCAGGCGCAGCGCGATGCTGAGCGGCATGGCGCCCGGCCCGACACTGAACGCGTCGATCCCGGTGGACTGCCAGGCGGCCTGGATCTGGTTTTTCTCGATGCCGGCGTCGGCCAGACATTCCTCGAAGGCTTCGGCCATCAGATCGGCCGGCTCGGCATCCCAGCGCTCGCCGAACTTGCTGCAACCGGCACCCAGGATCACAACTTTGTCTCGAATTCCCTTGGCCATGGTGGTGGCTCCTCTAGGTAAGTGGTGAATTCAACGGACCGGAACGGCCTTCCAGAAATACTTGCGGAAACCGCGCTGGTTATCGATCTGCTTGATCCGGAAGTGGACGCTGACCGTGGCGCCAGTGTCAAACGTCGCTGGATCCACTTCGGTCATGTCCATCATCAGGCGGCCGCCGCAGTCGAATACCACCAGCCCGAAATAGGCCGGCGGATTGAAATCGAAGGTGAGCCGGTCGGCAGTCCAGGTCGCAACCTTGCCCTGCTGCCCGGACATCGGATAGGGCTCCTGGGTATCGTAGGCGCCACACTCGGGATTGACGCAGTAATGCGCCCTGGGAATCTGCACTGTCTGGCAACTGGTGCATTTGCCGCCGATAAAGCTGTTGGTCAAGGCGCGATTGCGGTACATGGCGGACAGAAACGCGTTCTTGTCCAGTTCGGAGCGCTTGCCCAGGTCCTTCTCGAGCAGATTGTTGAAGGACTGAAACTTGTTGTAGTTGGTCTCCGCCACGCCAGCGGCCAGCGCGCCGCTCACGCCGCGCGCCGGTTTCCAGGTCGCGATCCTCGCCGTGGCGCGGAACAGCAAGGCATCGCAGCCCTGGCCGAAACCCACCACCAGCAGCAGATCGCCCGGCTTGGCCTGTTCCAGACGGTGGGCGAGCAACAGCAGGGGATGCGCGGTGCCGGTGCTGCCGACTGTCTGCAACAGGTTGTCGGTGGCGGCCGTGCCCGGCATGCCGAGCTGCTTCACCAGCGTGCCCGGCACGGTCCCCTGATCGGTGGGCATCACGAAGTGGGCGATGTCGGCGGCCGCTACTCCGGTGCGCTCCAGCAATGCGGTTACGGCGCGCGGAACGATTTTCAGATAACCCTCGTCGCGTACCCAGCGCTCTTCCCAGCCAACGTCGTAATCCCGGCCTTCGGCGCGGTAATGATCGATGAAATCCACGGGCTGACTGACGCTGCCGACCAGCTCGGCCAGCAGGTTGTCACGGCCCACGGCGATCGCCGCCGCGCCATCGCCGTACAACATCTCTTCGCGCGAGGCACATTTGCTGAGCCGGTGCTCGGAGGCGACCACCACGGCATCGCCGTGCCCTGCCGCCGCGACGTCCAGCGCGGACAGCAACGCCGAGGTACTGGCGCGCTGGGAACAGGTGACATCCAGGGTGCGCAGGTTGGTGGTATCGAGATTCATGGCTTCCGCCAGCACCACCGAGTTCTGGCGGTCGGCGAAGGGCAGCGAGGTCGAGGCGAGAATCACCGCCGCCAGCGTCTGGCCGGGCGCGCGCCCCATGGCATCGGAAAAAGCCTCGGTCGCCATGGTGATGCTGTCTTCGTCCCAGTTGCACATGGCTTTCTCGCCCTTGGCCAGGCCGCGCAACCCGGAATCGAACCAGGCGTTGGCATCGGCGATCACCTGTTTTTGCAGGCGCGCACGCGGCAGGTAGGCGCCGTAGGCTGTAATACCGATCATAGTCAGTCCCCGTCAGTGTGGTGAATTCGGTGCGGCGTGCTATAGCTGCCGGCTGATAAAGAGTTTCATGATCTCCGAAGTGCCGGCGTAGATGCGCCGGATACGGGCATCCACATACATGCGCGAAATCGGGTATTCGCGCATGTAGCCGTAGCCGCCGAACAATTGCAGGCACTCATCGACGATGCGGCCCTCGCGCTCGGTGGTCCAGAGTTTGGCCATGGCGCCCTCCTCGGCGGTCAGGGTGCCGGCAATGATCTTCTGAAGGCACTGGTCGAGAAAGGCCCAACCCACGGCGAGGTCGGTCTTGATCTCCGCCAGTTTGAACGCACTGTTCTGGAATTCCAGCAAGGGCTTGCCGAACGCGGTGCGCTCCTTGACATAGGCGACCGTGGTCTCGAAAGCCCGCTGCGCCTCCGCCCAGGCGCGGAACGCGACCGTGAGGCGCTCGCGCGGGAGCTCCTGCATCAGATACGCAAAACCCCGCCCTTCTTCGCCGATGAGATTGCTGACCGGCACGCGCACATCGCTGAAAAACATTTCGGAGGTGTCGGCCGCCTTCTGCCCGATCTTGTCGAGATTGCGCCCACGTTCGAAGCCGGGGCGGTCGGTCTCGACCAGGATCAGGCTCATGCCCCTGGATCCCTTGGCCGGATCGGTCTTGCAGACCACGATCACGAAATCGCAGTGCTGACCGTTGGTGATGAAGGTCTTCTGACCGTTGATGACATAGTGGTCGCCGTCGCGCACCGCCGTGGCGCGGGTGGCCTGGAGGTCGCTGCCCGCGCCGGGCTCGGTCATCGCGATGGCGGAGACGATCTCGCCGCTCACCATACCCGGCAACCAGCGCCGCTTGAGCGCTTCGCTGGCATGATTGAGCAGGTAGTAGGCAGTGATATCGGATTGCAGGGCGAAACCGCAACTGCCGCCACCGATGGCGTAGCCGATCTCTTCCGACGAAATCATGTTGTGGGAAAAATCGCCGCCCGGGCCACCGTAGGCTTCGGGAATGCCGCAGCAGAGCAGACCTTTGGCACCGGCCTTGCGCCAGAATTCGCGCGGAATGATGCCTTCGTTCTCCCACTGTTCGATATGGGGTTCGAGTTCCTCGCGATAGAAACGGCGCGCGGTATCGCGAAACAGTTCGTGGTCCGCGCTGTACACGGACCGGTTGCGCATCGGCATTGGCTGACCCCAGTGTCGGATTGTCGCGATAAAGCGGGAGCTGCGGGCCGCCGTCCGGACCCGGAAAGCGGCGGATCCGGATTGTAACCCAATTCAGCGTTTGCCCGGTCGAGGCGCGGTTATGCGCCCCGACGGGGCGGGGAGTCAGCGGATCTTGTCGGTAAAGTGCGGAAGCACTTTCTCGGTCAGCAGCTCGAAATGACGCATCATCTTGTTCTGCGGAATCAGGCCGTTGTAGGTGAACAGCCAGAAGTAGTCGCAGGGCAGATCCTTGAACAGTTTTTCGAGCTTGCGCTTGACGGTGTCCGGACTGCCGCAGATCACCAGACCTCGTTCCTCGATGGTTTCGAAGTCATTTTTGATGGCGAAGGGGTCTTCGCCCTTCTTCGTGATCGCGGCGTTGAAACCGAAGGGCTGGAAGAAGTTGCACCATACATAGGCGCCCCCCCGGCTGGCGATTGCCCGCGCCTCTTCATCGGTGTCGGCAACCACGATTTCCCGCGTCATGCCCATGCGATAGGTGGTACCGCTGTCCGCTGCCGCCTTCTGTGCCGCGCGAATATGCTCCTGTGCGGTAGGCACGTCGGTAATGATGGTGATGGGCGTGACCTTGTTTTGCAGTGCCCAGACGATCGAGCGCTCCGACACGCTGAAGGGCTGGAACAGGTCGGGCATGCGCTTGTTGTAGGTCGACGGGACAATCCCGATTTCGGTCAGGTAGCCCTTGTCGTCGACGCCCTGGCCGTATTTGCGGGTGACATCGTGGGTGGCCCAGTAGGTATTGGCCGGGGGAATCTCCCAGAACTTGCTCTTGTGGGAGAAAGTGTCCTTGCCCCAGGCCTTCATGATGATCTCGAAATGATCTTCGTAGAGCTCGCGCTTGAGATTGTCGTAGGCCTGGGCGCCGAGTTCGGGCTCCTTGGCCATGCCGTCGATCTGCTGGCCCAGGGTGGCCACCCAACGCGGCTGGTAACCGCGTGCGAAGCCGGCAAAAGCGCGGCCGCCGGTCATCTGGTCCACCATGGCGATGTCTTCCGCCAGGCGCACCGGGTTGTGGGCCGGCAGGACATTACCCAACTGGCCGACTTTCAGATTCTTCGTCTGCATTCCGATATAGAGATCGAGCAGTACCGGGTTGGTGGAAACCTCCTCCCCTTCGATGTGAAAGTGGTGCTCGGTGGTGCCCATGCCGTAGTAGCCGTGTGCATCCATGTACTGGGCCTGCTCGGTGAGTTCCTTGAGCATTTGCTGGTACAGGTCGGTTCGTTTGCCGGCCATGCCTTTCTCGATTTCTTCGATATTGCCGATCACCGGCAGATAAAACGCACCTATTTCCACGTGGACCTCATCGATCGCGGGGTGGGAGAAAACGCCGGCAACGGGCCGGCCATTCGTGCAGCGGGATCAGCCCGCGGCGGATGCCGGATGAGCGTCCGGCTCGGTCAGCAATGACAACAGACTGAGAGCGGCGAGCGTGGTCGATGCCACTTCCACACCATCCCTGATCCGCTGTGCCAACTCGGCGCGGGTGAGCAGAACCACCCGCAGATTTTCGAATACATCAAGCTCCGGCCCCTCGCCATGTTCAACCACGGTGGCGAGGTAGGTATGGATCCGGTTGGTCTGGGCGCCCGGGTTGGGGTAATGGGCGCCCAGGTAACGCAGGGAAGAGACTTCGTACCCGGTTTCCTCACTCAGCTCGCGCCGTGCCGCCGTTTCCAGCGAAATGTCGCCGGGATCGATCTGGCCACCCGGAAACTCAAGAAACTGCCCTTCGGCGCCGTGGCGATACTGCTCGACCATGACCAGCAGCCCGGTCTCGGTTACGGGCACGACGACCACGGCATCGGGCATCTCGAGCACATAGTGCTGCGAAGTAACTTCCGGATTCCGTTGCAGCGAACAGCTATCGCGACGCAGCCGAAAAAAATCGTTGCGGTAAATTTCACTGGTCGCCACTACCTCCCAATGTGGGAGCAGTCGGGTTTTCGAATGCGGCATCGTCATGCTCCGGAATGATCGAGATACTGATACCGGCCATTATCGACCGGACATGCCGACTCTCCTTGATCCGGCGCAATACAAACTCCGTTCGGCGAAGCGCGCCAGTGCCTCTCCCGTGGCGCTGGCGCCCCGGGAATGGGACTCCAGCCCGGACGCCCGTTCAAACGGATCGCGGCCGAAAAAACGGCAGTTGCCCGCCGTCCTTGAGGGGCTCGAACACGGCCTCCATCGGCTGGCCAATACGCAGATCCTTGTAATCCATACCCTTGAGGCCCGCGGTCATCCGCACACCCTCCTCCATCTCGACCACCAGAACCGCATAGGGAAACACGGTCTCAAATTCTGGTGACATGGGCATGTGACACACGGTCCAGGAATAGACTTCGCCACGCCCGTTGGATTCGCGCCAGCCCCATTTCTCGGAGCCACAATGAGCGCACATGAAGCGGGGAATATGGCGCCACGTCTCGCAATCGAGACAGCACTGAAACGCCAGGACGCCCCGCGCGCAGTGCTCCCAGAATTGTTCGTCGAGATAATGGCGGGGTCTTGGCGCCGGGTTGGGAATAAAATCAGTCATGCTTATCTCCTCAGAATCGCGAGGCTGCCATCGCCGAAATCGCCCCAACCGGTAACGACACCCAGTTCAGCGTCCTTCACCTGTACCTCGCCGGCCTCGCCGCGCAGCTGCCGGGTGGCCTCGACCACATGGTTCAGGCCCCAGACGTGCGCCTGGGACAGCAGGCCGCCGTGGGTGTTGAGGGGGTAGCGGCCGCCGATCTCGATATTGCCGTCCTTGACGAACTCCTCCACCGCGCCCCGCTCGCACATTCCCAAGGCTTCAAGCTGTAATAAGACCACATAGGTAAAGCAGTCGTAAATCTGAAGAAAATCGAGGTCGGTCGGTTTGATGCCCGCCATGGCAAAGGCTTTGGGCGCCGAGTTGTTGAGTCCGATGTGAAACATGTCGGGGCGATTGGCAATGTCGTCCGCCGGATAGGGATGCCCTTCGGCCGCCGCCATGAGGTAGACCGGGCGGCGCTTCAGATCCCTGGCCTGGGCTGAGCTGCTGAGCACGACGGCGCAGGCGCCGTCGGTTTCGAGACAACAGTCGAAAAGCCGGAATGGCTCGGAAATCATGCGCGAGCGCAGGTAGGCATCGAGGTCCATGGGCTGACCGCGCGTGATAGCCCGGTCATTGAACTGCGCGTGTTTGCGGCACGCCATGGCCACTGCGGCCGTCGCGTTCTCGGTGATGCCATAGGTGTGCTTGTGGCGCATGGCGATCCAGGCGTACATCTGTACCGGCGACGCCGCCCCGTAGGGCGCGTAGTAGTTGGTCAGTGTACGCTCCAGCGCCGGGATCGAAATCACCTCGCGGTGCTTGACGCCCGGCTTGGGCCGCAGCGCCGAAAAGCCGTTCCAACCCACCATCACCACCACGTTCTTGGCGATGCCCGCAGCGATGGCCAGCGCCGCGCTTTGCAACGCCGTCACCGGGCTGGCGCCGCCCATGTTGACGGTGACCGAGTAACGAATGTCGCGGATGCCCAGATTGGCGGCCACTTCCTCCGCGGTGATCATAACCGGCGGCAGCACGATGCCATCGATGTCTTGCGGTGATAGACCGGAATCGGCTATCGCAATACGCGTCGCCTCCAGCATGGCTTCCGCGGATGGCCGGGTGGCACCACGCAGGTATTCGGTCTCACCGATCCCGACGATCGCGGCCTTGTCCCGGATGTCGATGGTCTGTTGAGCTGTCATGTGTACTCCTGGTAACGCGCTCCCGGCAGGCACAGGGCCGATACGTAGGAGGTATCGAAAGCAGGCTGCGCAGGGAGATCCGCTGAAGAATTTTCACACCCGCAGAGGGCACCGCATCACACCACATGCTCCGAATCAGGTCAATGAACAGACGCCACCAGCGCCCGCCGCCACGGGTTTGCAAGGGTGATTGAGGGACTTGACTTGTCGCATATTCTTCCTTGATAGTTATGTAGCAGATAACCTTTAATAATAACAACCCTATCCGGCGCGACTCCGCTCGCTGCCGGTAATCTGTCAGGAGGCAGGCTGATGACCCCTACCAAAGGCACCGTCAAGTGGTTCAACAACGCCAAGGGCTATGGCTTCATTCTGTCGGAAGCCAACCAGGAGGATATCTTCGCCCACTACTCGGCGATCGAGATGGAAGGCTACAAAAGCCTCAAGGCGGGACAACAAGTGCAATTTGAGGTTCAGTTTGGCGAAAAAGGCGTTCACGCCACGCACATCCGGCCGCTGGTCCCCGAGCTTTCAACCGCCCCGACGGCCATCGCGCCGGCCCCGACGCGCATACCTTTTAACCGCATACCGGCAGCGGCGGGCGAGCAACAAATGCCGCGTCGGTCGCTCGGAAACGGGTGAAACCAACCCCGCGGGCCCACCCGGTGCAATGTCCCGGTGGGTCCGCGCAGGGCAATACAATCCTTACATGTGCTTGATGATCTGGTCGCCAAACTCCGAACAGGACATCAGCTTGGCACCCGTCATCAGACGCTCGAAATCGTAGGTCACGGTACCGGCGGAGATCGCCGCCTCAATGCCCTTGACGATCAGGTCGGCCGCCTCGCCCCAGCCCATGTGGCGCAACATCATTTCCGCTGACAGGATCAACGACCCCGGGTTGACCTTGTTCTGTCCGGCGTATTTCGGCGCGGTACCGTGGGTGGCCTCAAACATGGCCACCTCGTCGGAGAGGTTGGCGCCCGGAGCGATACCAATGCCGCCGACCTGCGCCGCGAGCGCATCCGACAGATAGTCGCCGTTCAGGTTGAGAGTGGCGATGACGCTGTATTCGTCCGGACGCAGCAGGATCTGTTGCAACATGGCGTCGGCGATCACGTCCTTGATGACGATCTGCGCGCCGGTGCGCGGATTTTTAAGCGTATGCCAGGGTCCACCGTCAATCGGGGTCGCGCCGAACTCGTCCCGCGCCAGTTCGTAGCCCCAGTCGCAGAAGGCACCCTCGGTGAACTTCATGATATTGCCCTTGTGGACCAGGGTCAGCGACGACTTGCCCTGATCGATTGCGTATTGAATCGCCTTGCGCACCAGCCGCTTGGTGCCCGCTTCCGAGACCGGCTTGATGCCGATGCCGCAATTTTCGGGAAAGCGGATCTTGGTGACCTTCATCTCGTCCTGGAGGAAGCGGATTATCTTGGTCGCCTCCGGGGAACCCGCCTTCCATTCGATCCCCGCGTAAATATCCTCGGAGTTCTCGCGGAAGATGCACATATCGACCTTGTTCGGCTCCTTCACGGGCGACGGTACGCCCTTGAACCAGCGCACCGGTCGCTGGCACACATAGAGATCCAGCTCCTGACGCAAGGCGACGTTCAGCGAGCGAAAGCCACCGCCCACCGGGGTCGTCAGCGGACCCTTGATGGACACGATGTATTCCTTCAGTACCTCCAGTGTTTCCTGGGGAAACCAGTTGCCGTCGTACAGCGCCGCCGCCTTTTCGCCGCAGTACACTTCCATCCACTGAATGGCGCGCTTGCCACCGAATGCCTTGGCAATCGCCGCGTCGGTCACCTTGCGCATCACCGGCGTGATGTCTACCCCGGTACCGTCCCCTTCGATAAAGGGGATAATGGGATAATTCGGAACGTCGAGCGAAAAATCGGCATTGACCTTGATCTTGCTTCCGGTAGCCGGCACGACGATATGTTCATAGCCCATTTGCTGATCCCTCCGAGGGTTTTTGTGTAAAGAAATTTCAAAACGGGCCGGATTCTAGCACGCTGCCGCGCCGTCTCTGTAGCTCTCCTACACAGGATATTTACCCATGCGGTCGCAGATTCATCTGACCGTCGCCGCCGTGGTTCCCCGCGATGGCCACTACCTCATGGTAGTGGAGAATATCGCCGGCGAGCGGGTACTCAATCAGCCTGCCGGGCACATTGAAGCGGGAGAATCCCCCATCGCCGCGGTGTGTCGCGAAACCCTGGAGGAAACCGGCTGGCTGGTAAAGCCCGTCGCGTGCCTGAGCCTCGCCTGTTTCGTGGCGGCTTCCGGCGCGACCTATCACCGCCTGAGTTTTGTGTGCGAACCCCTCGACCAGATCACCGACCGGATCGATCCCGATATCGAGACGGCGCTCTGGCTGCCCGTGGACATAATCCGGGGCGCCGACTACCGCCATCGCAGCCCCATGGTCCGGGGCGTGATCGAAGATCATCTCGCCGGCATTCGCTACCCGTTGGATGTGCTGCGGGATTACCGCTGACAGCCTGCTAAAATCCGCTCCGCGTTGCTCCGTGAGAATCCCGTGTCCACTTCCAAACCACGCGTGATGGTCGGCATGTCCGGCGGCGTCGACTCCTCCGTCGCCGCCCTGCTGCTGCTGGAGCAGGGTTACGACGTCAGCGGCGTGTTCATGAAGAACTGGAACGAAGACGACGGCACCGAGTACTGCACCGCCAAGGAGGATCTGTTTGACGCCTTGCGGGTCTGCGATCACCTCGGCATCGAATTGCATGCCGTCAACTTTGCCCGCCAGTACTGGGACCAGGTGTTCGCCCACTTCCTCATTGAATACCGCGCGGGACGCACGCCGAATCCGGACGTGCTCTGTAATCGCGAGATCAAATTCAAGGTATTTCTGGAATTCTGCCAGGAACAGGGCGCGGCCTGGATCGCCACGGGCCATTACGCGAGAGTATCCCGCGACGGCGGTGGCACGATGCTGCTGCGCGCGCGGGATGCCAACAAGGATCAAAGTTACTTTCTCTACGCGGTCAGCCCCGACGCCATCGCCCACACCCTGTTCCCGCTGGGGGAGATGGAGAAGCCCGCCGTGCGGGCGCGGGCGCGAACCGCGGGGCTGATCACCCACGCCAAGAAGGACAGCACCGGTATCTGCTTCATCGGCGAACGCCGCTTTCGCGATTTTCTGGCCACCTACCTGCCCGCGCAACCCGGGCCCATAGCGACCCCGGACGGAAAAGTACTGGGCGAACACCAGGGGCTGATGTACTACACCATCGGCCAGCGTGAAGGTCTGGGCGTCGGCGGCGTTCAGGGTGGCACCGACGCGCCCTGGTATGTCGCGGAAAAACGTCTGGAAACCAACACCCTGCTGGTGGTGCAGGGCAGCGACCACCCCTTGCTGTACTGGCGCGGTCTGCACGCGGAGCAATTGAACTGGCTGCAGGACCCGCCAGGATCCGAGCGTTTCGAATGCACCGCCAAGACCCGCTATCGCCAGCCCGATCAGGCCTGCACCGTCAGCGTCACTTCGCAAGGTTGCGAAGTCAGCTTCGCAAAACCCCAGCGCGCGATCACCCCGGGACAGTCGGTGGTGTTCTATCGCGGCGAGCAATGCCTGGGGGGCGGCGTGATCACCGCCGGGATCCGCTGACATGGCGCAGACTGCCCGGGAAGAACAGGCTATCGCGCTGGCGGCCGTGCTCCAGTACTGCTGGCTGGTCGATCAACTGGCGCGCACCGGCACCGTGCCGGTGGAGCAATTGCGCGTCGCTGTGGTGGCGCTGCTGGAGCAGAATCCGGGCGATGCGGCGGCGTTGTATCAGGGTACCGGCAACCTGCGCACGGGCATCGAATTCCTGGAGCGACTGCTTGGCGGGGAACGGCGCGCGCTGTCCACCGAGGTGATGCGCTATGCCGTTAACGTACTGTATCTACAGCGCCGGCTCCAGCGCGACGCCGCGAATCGCGCCCTGATCTATGCCGGCATTGCGCGCGCCGCCGAACAGGCGACGCTGTTTTCTCCGATCCACGACAATGTGCTCGCCAACCTCGCCCAGATCTATCAGAACACAGTGGGTCGCTACAACCTGCGCATCCAGGTGCGGGGCGAGAGCGGTTACCTTCAGCAAGCGGCGGTCGCCACCCGGGTGCGCTGCCTGCTGTTTGCCGCCATCCGCTCGGCAGTGCTGTGGCACCAGCTCGGCGGACGGCGGTGGCATTTGTTTGTCCATCGCCGGCAACTCCTCGAACAGCTGCGGGAGCTGAAACGCCGGCCGTGATGGCCGCCACCGCCGCCCCCCCATCAATCCGGTAAAATCGGCGTCCCGCTTCAACACCCGGCTGCCATGGAAAC
Source organism: uncultured Gammaproteobacteria bacterium (assembly GCA_963708735.1). GTDB lineage: Bacteria > Pseudomonadota > Gammaproteobacteria > Pseudomonadales > Porticoccaceae > JAGPUQ01. Next base: position 270,400 of record CAVPTW010000022.1, on the reverse strand, counting down.
CCCTGCGCTCACTGAAATAACGGAACTAACGGAACTGTCGGCACTGTCACCACTGGACGGACGCTATGGCGCCAAGATCGCCGGGCTGCGGCATTACTTCAGCGAATACGGCCTGATCCGGTTTCGCGTCCGGATCGAGCTCGAATGGTTGCGCCATCTGGCCGCCGAACCCGGCATTCCCGAACTGCCGGCGCTGAGCGCCGCCGCGGCTGCGGCCCTGGACAGTATTCAAAGTGCGTTCAGTCCGGCGGACGCCGCGCGCATCAAGGCCATCGAAGCGGTCACCAACCACGACGTCAAGGCCGTGGAGTATTTCATCAAGGAGCGGCTCGCGGCGCTCGGTGGGTTCGAGCACACAGCCGAGTTCGTGCACTTTGCCTGCACTTCGGAGGACATCAACAATCTGTCCCACGCCCTGATGCTGCAAGGCGCACTCGCGGATGTGGTGTTGCCGGCGATGGACGACCTGACGACGGCCATCGCGGAGCTGGCGAAAAATCTGGCCGGGGTGCCCATGCTGGCACGCACCCACGGCCAGACCGCCTCGCCAACCACCATGGGCAAGGAGCTGGCCAACACCGCTGCGCGCCTGCGCCGCCAGCTGCGCCAGATCCGCGCGGTCGAACTGCTCGGCAAGATCAACGGTGCGGTGGGCAACTACAACGCGCACCTTGTCGCTTATCCGGATCTCGATTGGCCGGACATCGCGCGCCGCTTCGTCACCGGACTGGGTCTCGGCTGGAACCCCTACACCACCCAGATCGAACCCCACGATTACATGGCCGAGCTGTTCGACGCCGTCGCCCGCTTCAATACCGTGTTGCTCGATTTCGACCGGGATATCTGGGGCTACATCGCGCTCGGCTATTTCCGGCAACGCCCGGTGGCCGGGGAAGTGGGCTCCTCGACCATGCCGCACAAGGTCAATCCCATCGACTTTGAAAATTCCGAAGGCAACCTGGGACTCGCGAATGCGCTGTTTGCGCATCTCGCCGCCAAATTGCCGGTATCCCGCTGGCAGCGCGATCTCACCGACTCTACCGTATTGCGCAACATGGGCGTGGGATTCGGCTACAGCCTGATCGCCTATCAGGCCGCGCTGAAGGGACTGAGCAAACTGGAAATCGATCGTCCGCGACTCGCGCAGGATCTGGAGCGCGCGTGGGAAGTCATGGCGGAACCCATCCAGACCGTGATGCGGCGCTACAACGTCCCCGAGCCCTACGAAAAACTGAAAGCACTGACCCGGGGCCAGGCCATGACCGCCGAGACTCTGCACGCATTCATTGCGACGCTGCCGATACCCGAGACGGCGCGCCAGCAGTTGCTGGCGCTGACCCCAGCGGACTACACCGGCAACGCAGAGTCACAGGCAAAAGCCATCGGTTGAATCGCGATCCGCGCCAGTGACTCACGCCGTTGCCGCAAAAGCCCCGCGCTTCAGTGCCGCGAGGGCGTCCCGCGCCTGGGCCGCCTGCTCGAACTCCAGATTGCGCGCGTGGGTGTGCATCTTCTCTTCCAGTGCAGCTATCTGCCGTGCCAATGCGGCAGGCGACAGGTCGGCCGCGGCCATCACATAGCGCTGTTCCTGTTCCGCCACACGCGCCTGGCGGCGATCCTTGCGCTCCGCCACCACGCCTTCAAGAACATCCGCGACCGGCTTGCTGATGCCCTTGGGGACCAGGCCGTGCACACGATTGAACTCCACCTGCCGCTGCCTGCGCCGGGCGGTCTCTTCCATCGCACGGCGCATTGAACCCGTAACGGCATCGGCGTAGAGAATGGCACGGCCCTTGATGTGACGCGCCGCCCGCCCGATGGTCTGGATCATGGATTGCTCGGAACGCAGAAACCCTTCCTTGTCGGCATCGAAGATCGCCACCAGCGCAACTTCCGGCATATCCAGCCCCTCGCGCAGCAGGTTGATGCCGACCAGGACGTCGAACTCGCCCAGACGCAGGTCACGGATGATTTCCACCCGCTCCACGGTATTGATGTCGGAGTGCAGATAACGGACCCGGACGCCGTGTTCCGCCAGATATTCGGTGAGATCCTCCGCCATGCGCTTGGTCAGTACGGTAATCAACACGCGCTGATCCAGCGCCGCGCAGGTGCGAATCTCGCCCAGCACATCATCCACCTGGGTGACAGCGGGTCGCACCTCTATCTCGGGGTCCACCAGCCCCGTGGGCCGCACCACCTGTTCCACAACGGCATCGGCGTGCTCCGCCTCATAGCGGCCCGGCGTCGCCGACACAAACAGAGTCTGCGGACGCAGCCGTTCCCATTCATCGAACCGCAACGGCCGGTTATCGAGCGCACAGGGCAGGCGAAACCCGTATTCGACCAGGGTTTCCTTGCGCGAGCGGTCGCCCCGGTACATGCCACCCAACTGTGGAATGGTGACGTGGGATTCATCGATCACGAGCAGAGCATCCGCCGGCAAGTAGTCGAACAGCGTGGGTGGCGGTTCACCGGGCTGCCGGCCGGAGAGATAGCGCGAGTAGTTTTCGATTCCCGGGCAGTAACCCAGCTCGCGCATCATCTCCAGATCGTAACGCGTGCGCTCCGACAGCCGCTGTGCTTCGACCAATTTGTCCGCCGCCCGCAGCCGGACAAGCTGCTCTTCCAGTTCAATCTTGATTAACTCTACCGCGGCCAGAATCGTCTCGCGCGGCGTCACATAGTGGCTTTTCGGATAGATGGTACAGCGCGGTACCCGCTGCACGACCGTGCCGGTCAGCGGATCAAATAACTGAATGTTCTCGACTTCGTCCTCGAACAACGCAATCCGCACCGCCAGCTCATCCGAGTCGGCGGGAAAGATGTCGATGACATCGCCCCGCACCCGGTAGTTGCCGCGATCGAACCCGATGTCGTTGCGGCTGTATTGCAGCTCGGTCAGGCGGCGCAGGATGGCGCGCTGATCGACGCGGTCCCCGCGCACTACATGGAGCAGCATTTTCAGATAGGAATTGGGATCGCCCAGACCGTAGATCGCCGACACCGTCGCCACGACCACCACATCGCGCCGTTCGAGCAGCGCCTTGGTCGCCGACAGCCGCATCTGTTCAATGTGCTGATTGATCGAGGCATCCTTTTCGATATAGGTATCGGACGCCGGCACATAGGCTTCGGGCTGGTAGTAGTCGTAATAGGAAACAAAATACTCGACGGCATTGCGCGGGAAAAAATCGCGCAGTTCCCCGTACAGCTGTGCCGCCAGGGTCTTGTTGTGCGCAAGCACGAGCGTGGGCCGCTGAACCTGTTCGATCACCTTGGCCACGGTGAAGGTCTTGCCGGAGCCCGTGACACCGAGCAGCGTCTGGGCGGCAAGCCCGGCCTCCAGTCCTTCCACCAGCGCGGCGATGGCAGCCGGCTGGTCTCCGGCCGGTTCGTAATCGCTGACGACGGTAAGTGGTTTGTCTGTTGTCACAATAGCCATGCCCTCCGGGAGCGCGGGGATTCTAGCAGTGAACCCGGGGAGCGCGCGCCGGCTCTCCCCGACCACTTCACAATAGGACCACAGGTCATTCCGGACGCAGCAAAACACTATCATTGGTTGACGCTGTGCAAAGCCGCTTTTATCATGCGCCCCCTGCCACTCCGCCTTAGCTCAGTCGGTAGAGCAAATGACTGTTAATCATTGGGTCGCTGGTTCGAGTCCAGCAGGCGGAGCCAGACATATTTCCCGGCGGGACAGTCTTTGAGGGTTCGCCCTCAGGGATACCTTGCAGAATTTACAGCGGCCGGGCTCTCCTGCCCTTGTTGCCGCATCGGAATTTTTTTGATCTCGCGCAAAGCTGATTCCGCATTGCGCTCAGGCCTTGATACGCGCTGCGATCGAACCACAAACGACTCACCATCAGGGCGATGATTTTCAGATCGAGCCCCCGACTCCGTTGCAGCACGTTGAAAAAAGGCCACGCTCCGAAAAACGTGGCCGCAACGGTTCGAACCGACCATCAAAACGCGATTCTGCCCTCATTTTGCTTGAGAATCGCTTCCCCGATGCCCTTGACATTGAGTAGCTGCGCCTGGTCCTTGAAAGGGCCGTTCGTTTCCCGGTAGACAACGATGGCCTGGGCCTTGGCGGGCCCTACTCCGACCAGTCCCGACGCGAGCTGCTCGACACTTGCGGTATTGACGTTAACCACGGCCTCGGCCTTGGTCGCTGCCTGGGTAGTGCTTGTCGGAGGTTTATCAACGCCAGCCTTGCCTTCCACGGCCCAGAGTGAGGTTGAGGGCAGCATCAAAGCCATGGCCACCAAAGCCACTTTTTCAAATCGACGCACCTTTTTCATATTCAACTCCCTGCACTTGCGTGCTCCTTGTCAATGAATGAGCGCGATCATTTCGCGCCCGGTCAATATTCTGCGATTTGCCGGGCCATATCAAGCAGGACCGCCACGGGGTCGGTGGACTGCGTTACCGGTCGCCCTACAACCAGATAATCGCTGCCCGCCCGGATAGCCTCGAACGGCGTCATGACCCGCGTCTGATCATCACCGGTGGCCAGCGCGGAGGCGCCTCTGATACCGGGCGTGACACAGAGAAAATCGTCACCGAGCCGACGGTGTATCGCGCCCGCTTCCCATGCCGAGCACACCACGCCGTCGAGCCCACTGCGCTGCGCGAGCGCGGCGAGATGTAGCACCTGCGCTTCCAGCGGCCGATCAAACCCAATCTCATCGAGGTCGGTCTGGGTCATGCTGGTAAGAACGGAAACCGCCACCAGCAGCAGCTGCTGTCCCGCGGCACGGCGGGACTCTACCGCCGCCGCCATCATGGCACTGCCGCCCGCAGCATGAACATTGGTCATCCAGACACCGAGATTGCCGGCGGCAGCGACTGCCTTGGCGACCGTGGAGGGAATGTCGTGAAACTTCAGATCGAGGAATACATCGAAGCCGGATGTCACCAGGCGCTGCACCAACTGCGGCCCGGCGGCGGTAAACAGTTCCTTGCCAACCTTGAGACGACAGAGTTCCGGGGCTACCTTGCGAACAAAGCGGAGCGCTGGTTCGGCTTCGGGGTAATCCAAAGCCACGATCAATCGCGACCCCTGCGCACGCCGGGACATCAGTCACCACCGCTCATTTGGCGCTGGTCTTGAGTCGCGCGATTTCCCGTTCAAGACGTCGGTACCGCAACCTCGCCGCACCCAGCGCGGGCAAGGTCGCGAGCACGGCAGCCAGCACTCCGACAAAAAACGTCAGCGTCAACCAGATACCCAGCGGCAGTTCTCCCAGCGGGAAACCAAACAGCACCAAGGAAACATTGGCATTGTTGTCTTGCACGAACCAGACTCCGATGCCTGCGACCGGCAGCGCCAGCAACACCCAGAATACCGTCTTGACTCGGCGCACGGTGCAGGCTCCTCGCGCGTCAGCGCTCCAACGAAGCGTTGACGCGCTCGCGGAGCTCCTTGCCAGGCTTGAAGTACGGAACCCATTTTCCCGGCAATTCCACGGTACCACCGGTCTTGGGATTGCGTCCTGAACGCGGCGCGCGGTAGTGCAGACAAAAACTGCCAAATCCCCTGATTTCTATACGCCGATTGTTGATCAGCGCCCGCGCCATTTCTTCCATGATCATTTTGACGGCCATTTCCACATCCCTGGGCGGCAGTTGGTCCTGCCGCGCAGCGATGCGTTCTATCAGGTCGGACTTGGTCAATGGCATACCCACCACCGCGCGTTCAACGTGTCATCAGATCAGCGATCCACGCTGTCCATTTGCGCCTTGATCAGATCGCCAATGGTCGTGTTGGGCATCGCCTCGGCGTCCTGGCGTTTATGCGCTTTGACCGCAGCCCGTTCATCGCTCGAATCCTTGGCCTTGACGGAGAGGTTAATGACCCGGTTCTTGCGATCGATATTGATGATCTGGGCTTCCACCTTGTCACCGACACGCAAGGCATTACGCGCATCCTCGACCCGGTCCCGGCCGATCTCGGAAGCCTTCAACTGACCTTCGATGCCGTCACCCAGATCAATGATGGCACCCTTGGCATCCACTTCACGGACGGTGCCGTTAACGATGGCGCCTTTGTCATTGCGGGTAACATAGTTGGAAAACGGATCGTCCGCCAGTTGCTTGATGCCGAGTGAAATCCGCTCGCGCTCCGGATCCACGGCCAGAATCACCGTCTCGATCTCATCGCCCTTGCGGTAGTTGCGTACCGCTTCTTCGCCGGGCTGGTTCCAGGAGATGTCGGACAGATGGACAAGGCCGTCGATCCCACCCTCCAGGCCGATAAAGATGCCAAAGTCGGTGATGGACTTGATGGTGCCCTTGATGACATCGTTCTTGGAGTGGAGCTTGCCGAACTCGTCCCAGGGGTTGGGCAGGCACTGCTTCATGCCCAGCGAGATGCGGCGCCGCTCTTCGTCGATGTCGAGCACCATGACTTCGATGCGGTCGCCGACCTGGACCACTTTCGAGGGATGGATGTTCTTGTTGGTCCAATCCATTTCGGACACATGCACCAGCCCTTCGACGCCGTCTTCCAACTCGGCAAAGCAGCCGTAGTCCGTGATATTGGTCACGGTCGCCGGCAGGCGGGTGTTGCGCGGGTAACGCGCCACGATATCGCTCCAGGGATCTTCGCCGAGCTGCTTCAGGCCGAGGGAAACGCGGTTGCGCTCGCGATCAAACTTGAGCACCTTGACGTCGATCTCGTCGCCTACTTCAACGACTTCGCTCGGATGCTTGACGCGCTTCCAGGACATGTCGGTGATGTGCAGCAAACCATCGATGCCGCCCAGATCGACAAAGGCGCCGTAATCGGTGAGGTTCTTGACCACACCCTTGCGGACCACGCCTTCTTCCAGGGTACGCAGCAGTTCTTCACGCTCGACGCTGTTGGCGGCTTCCATGACGGCGCGGCGCGAAACCACGACGTTATTGCGCTTCTGATCGAGCTTGATGATCTTGAATTCAAGCGGCTTGTCTTCCAGATGCGTGGTTTCGCGCACCGGCCGGACATCGACGAGGGAGCCGGGCAGGAAGGCGCGCACGCCATCCAGATCCACGGTAAACCCGCCCTTGACCTTGCCGCTGATGACCCCGGTCACCGCGCTGCCTTCGGCGAACGCCTTTTCCAGTACCATCCAGGATTCCGCGCGGCGTGCTTTCTCCCGTGACAAGCGGGTGGCGCCAAACCCGTCCTCGACCGCCTCAAGGGCCACCTGTACTTCATCGCCGACGGCAACCGTGGCGACGCCGTTTTCATCCAAAAACTGACTCAGCGGAATGATGCCTTCGGACTTCAATCCGGCATGGACCGTAACCCAGTCCTTGTCCACATCGATCACCACACCGGTGACGATGGTGCCGGGCACCATGTCGACAGTTTTCAGGCTTTCTTCAAACAGTTGGGAGAAACTTTCGCTCATTGCGTCTGATACTCATAGTGGTGCGCTTGCGCGCCGACCCTCTGCCAGCCCAGGGGGTCGTCTGCTTGGTTGAGGAGTCCGCGGCCCGGACTGGAATGAACACCGCGCACCCATCCTTGAACGTCGTTAAAAAAACAATCGCGTGCGCAACTGCTAACGCAATCGCTCCCGCGCCACGGCCAGAATCGCCTCGACCACTTCGTCGATGGTCATTGTGGTGGAATCCATAACCATCGCATCCTCCGCCGGTCGCAGCGGCGCCACCGGGCGGGTACGATCCCGCTCGTCGCGCTCGTTGACCTGTGCGACAAGGTCGCGAAGGCTAGCAGTTTCCCCTTTTCCAATCAACTGGTTATAGCGTCTCCGGGCGCGCTCTTCCGCGCTTGCCGTGAGGAACACCTTGAGGGCGGCGTCCGGAAAAACGACCGTACCCATATCCCGGCCGTCGGCGACCAGTCCCGGCGGCCGGGCGAAAGCCCGTTGCCTTCGCAGCAGCGCCGCGCGAACTTCGGGGATGGTCGCCACAAGAGACGCCTGCACACCGACCTGCTCTGCGCGCAGCAATCGGGTGACATCCTCGCCTTCCAGCGTGATATCGGGTTCCGCGTCGCCCGGGGCCATCCGGAACAGGACATCCATATGGGCGGCGAGCACGGCAAGACCGTCGATATTGTCGAATGTCACCTGATGGCGCGCCGCCGCCACGGCGAGCAGCCGGTACAGAGCACCGCTGTCGAGGTAATGAAAACCCAGCCGGCGGGCCAGAATCACGCTGACCGTCCCCTTGCCCGCGCCGCTCGGTCCGTCGATGGCGATCACGGGCGTCGCTGCATCCTTCATTCCGTCACCTCGACAATTTCCAGTCCAATGCCATTCGCCAGCTGGGGGAAACCCGGAAACGAGGTCAGCACATTGGTACAGTCCTGAATCACAATGGTTCCCGTCGCGCGCAGCGCGGCGATGGCAAAGGCCATGGCGATGCGGTGATCGCCCTGACTCTCGACGGTACCCGCGCCGAGCGTACCGCCCACAATGCGAATACCGTCTGGCGTCGGGCGCGCGTCGATGCCCAGCACGTTCAGCCCGTCCGCCATGGACTGAATGCGATCGCTCTCCTTGACCCGCAATTCCGCGGCGCCGGTCAATGCGGTGGTACCTTCGGCGCAGGCAGCGGCGATGAACAGCGCGGGGAATTCATCGATGGCGTTGGCGACCAAGTGCGGCGGGATGGCGATACCCTTGAGCGGCGCGGCACGCACCCGGATGTCCGCCACCGGTTCACCGCCGACCTCACGCACATTGAGCAGCTCGATATTCGCTCCCATGGCGCGCAGGATATGAATCACCCCATCGCGGGTCGGGTTGACGCCCACCCCGCGCAGAGTGAGATCGGAACCCGGCGCGATGCTCGCGCCGACGAGGAAAAACGCGGCGGATGAAATATCGCCCGGCACCTGCAGATCGCAGGCCACCAGCTTGCCGCCGCCGGTGAGGCGGATGCGGCCCTCTTCGTTGCGCACGGGATACTGAAAGCCGCGCAGCATGCGCTCGGTGTGGTCCCGGGTCGGTGCCGGCTCGAGCAGATCGGTTTCGCCCTCGGCGCGCAGGCCCGCGAGCAGCAGACAGGATTTCACCTGGGCGCTGGCGATGGGCAGATCGTAGCGAATTCCCCGCAGCCTATGACCACCGGTGATCACAAGCGGCGGCGTGCCGGCGGCAGTCGCCTCGATCCGTGCACCCATGCGCGCCAGCGGCTCGGTCACGCGCCGCATCGGCCGCTTCGACAGGGATGCGTCGCCGGTCAGGGTGACATCGAAGCCCTGCCCCGCCAGCAAGCCGGTCAGCAATCGCATGGAGGTACCGGAATTCCCGAGATAAAGCGGCCCGGCCGGCGGTTTCAACCCACCCATGCCAACACCGTGGATGACGAGCGCGCCATGATCGGGACCTTCGATGACCACGCCCATATCCCGGAATGCCTGGAGCGTCGCAAGGCTGTCCTCCCCTTCGAGAAATCCCTGCACCCGGGTGGTGCCCTCGGCGAGCGCGCCCAGCATGATGGCGCGATGGGAGATCGACTTGTCGCCCGGAACGCGAATGTCGCCGATCAAACTGCCGCCCGGGGCAACGCGGTAGGCGCTGCGGCTGGTGGGGATGCTCATATAGGGTTTGCTCTCCTGCATAACCTCGAAATGCCGGCGCGCGGCCTGGGCCCGAGTGAAAATCCCGGTGAGAAAGTCGCTATCGCCGCCGGCAATCGCCGCGCGCAAGGCGGCGAGCTGCGTCTCGAAGCGATCAAATACCGCGAGCAACGCCGTCCGATTCGCCAACGCGATGTCGCGCCACATCACCGGATCGCTGCCCGCGATGCGGGTGAAATCCCGAAAGCCCCCGGCGGCATAGCGAAAAATTTCCTGGCTGCGCGCCATTTCGGCCAGGGCGTCCACGAGACCGAACGCGAGCATGTGGGGCAGGTGACTGGTGGCGGCGAGCACCTGATCATGCACCTCGGGGGTGAGCTCGCTGACCCGGGCGCCGACACCGGTCCACAGATTGCGCACTCGTGCCAGATGGAATGCATCCGTCTCGGCTACCGGTGTCAGGATGACTTCGTGGCGCTCGTACAAATCGGCGCGGGCCGCGCCGACACCGCTTCTCTCGGAGCCTGCGATGGGATGCCCGGGCACGAACTGCGGCGGCACGGTGCCGTAGACGCGCTGCGCCGCCGCCACCACGCTGCCCTTCACGCTCGCCACATCCGTCAGGGTCACGCCATCGTCCGTGTAGCGTCGAATCTCGGCCAGGATCTCCGGCACGACCTCGGTCGGCACGCCGATCACCACCAGATCTCCCGATCTCAGCTCGGACAACGCCGTCGGCAGATGAGACTCAATCCGGTCAACCACCTCCAGCCGTACAGCGTCCGCCAGGGTGGTTTCACTGCGTGAATAGCCGATGACTTCGCGACACAGCCCCCGGCGGCGCGCGGCCAGCGCCAGACTGCCGCCCATGAGACCCAGCCCGACGATCAACAGGCGCCCGATGCCAACCTGGCTATCGCTCACTTTCCGGGACACCGACTCAAAGCACCGCGCGCGGGTATGACCCCAGCGGTCGAAGCTCAACAACGGTGGGACGGATTTCGTCGAGTGCCTGCCGCACCTCGGGGTCGTCGCGATGGCCCGCGAAATCGATGAAAAAAACATAGCTCCATTTACGACTCCGCGACGGCCTGGTCTCGATGCGGGTGAGATCGATGCCGTGATTGCGGAACGGCTCCAGCAACCGGTACAGCGCACCGGGCTCGTTCTTGACCGACACCATGACCGAAGTCTTGTCATCGCCGCTGGGCGGCACATCGCTGCGCCCGATGATCAAGAACCGCGTGGTGTTGTCGGGTTCATCCTCGATATTGCTGTGCAGGCGCGTCAAGCCATACAGGGATTCCGCCATGGCACCGGCGATGGCCGCGGAGCTCCATTCCCCCGCCACCCGTTTCGCGGCTTCGGCATTGCTGTTGAGGGTCACGCGCTCGGCCTTGGGCAGATGGGCGTCGAGCCACTTGCGGCATTGCGCCAACGACTGGGGGTGCGAATAAACCCGCGTAATCGCATCGGGCCTGGTATTGGGACCGATCAGCAGATGCTGGTGAATCCGCAGTTCCACCTCGCCACAAATCTGCAAACTGGAATCGAGAAAACTGTCGAGCGTGTGATTGACCACACCCTCGGTGGAATTTTCCACCGGCACCACGCCGTAATCCGCGGCGCCGGCCGCGACTTCGCGAAATACTTCGTCGATGGCAGGCAACGGCACCGCCACGGCGGAATGCCCGAAATGCTTCAGGGCCGCCGCCTGGGTAAAGGTGCCTTCCGGCCCGAGGAAGGCGACCTTTATGGGTTGCTCCAACGCCAGGCAGGCCGACATGATTTCGCGAAACAGCCGCGCCATCTCCTCAGCCGCCAGGGGTCCCGGATTGTTCTCCTTTACCGCGCGCAGAATCTGCGCTTCGCGTTCCGGCCGGTAGAACTGGGTATCGCCGCTATCCGCCTTGACCTTTGCCACCCCCTGCGCGCAGCGGGCCCGGTCGCTCAGCAGCGCGATAAGCTGCCGATCGATGGCGTCTATCTGCTCACGCAGACGCGCGAGCGCCGCCGCGCCGTTGTCCGATGACGACGTCATCTCAGACCTCCGCTTCACTTCCGTCATCGCTGACGACCGCGATTCCCACCAGGGTCTCGTTTTCGCGCACCCGGATCAGGCGCACCCCCTGGGTGTTGCGACTGAGCACGGAAATTTCGTCGACCCGGGTTCGCACCAGGGTGCCCTGATCGGAAATCAACATGATTTCATCGCCGTCGGCCACCTGTACGGCACCCACCAGGGCGCCGTTGCGGGCGGAGGTCTGCATCGCAATCACGCCCTGCCCGCCCCGGCCATGCACCGGAAACTCGTCAGGCTCAGTGCGCTTGCCATAGCCCTTGGCACTCACCGCCAGCACCCGTCGCCCGGCTTCCGGGATGATCAGGGAAATCACGCGTTCGCCCTCGGGGAGACGCATCCCGCGCACGCCGCGCGCGGTGCGCCCCATGGGTCGCACATCGGCTTCATTGAAACGTACTGCCTTGCCGGTACTGGCAAACAGCATCACATCCTGGTCGCCGCGGGTGATCGCGGTGCCGACCAGGCTGTCGCCCGGATCCAGTTCCAGCGCGCGCAATCCGACACTGCGCGGGCGCGAAAATTCCGTCAGCACCACTTTTTTGATGATGCCGGCGGCGGTCGCCATCAGCACGAACTGATCTTCGCGATATTCGGTGACGGGCAGAATCGCGGTCACCCGCTCATCCTGCTCCAGCGGCAGCAGGTTCACCAGCGGTCGGCCGCGTGCGCCGCGACCGGCCAGTGGAATCTGGTAGGTTTTCAGCCAGTAGACTTTGCCGGCACTGGTAAAACACAGGATGGTGGCATGGGTGCTCGCCACCAGCAGGCGCTCGACGAAGTCTTCTTCCTTGACCGCCGTCGCGGACCTGCCGGTACCTCCGCGCCGCTGTGCCTGATAGTCCACCAGCGGCTGGCTCTTGGCGTAGCCGGCATGGGAAATGGTCACCACGCGGTCTTCTTCCGGAATCAGATCCTCGATGGTGAGATCGAGCTGCGAGGCGACGATTTCGGTACGCCGCGGGTCGCCGAAATCCCGGTCAATTTCCTGCATCTCGTCGCGGATGACCGTCTTCAGTCGCTCCGGATCACCGAGAATATCGAGGTAATCACTGATTTCATCCAGCTTCTGCCGGTATTCCTCGACCAGCTTGGTGTGCTCCATCCCGGTCAGGCGATGCAGGCGCAATTCCAGAATCGCGCGCGCCTGGGGCTCCGACAGGTGATAGCCGTCCGCGTGCAACCCGCATCGCGGATCGACGCCGTCCGGCAGACTGACGTCGTGAGCCGCTACGGTCAGAAACGGCATCACCGCCGCCGCGTCCCACGCCCGGGCGATCAGGGCCTCGCGTGCTTCGGCGGCGCTGAGCGACGCCTTGATCAACTCGATGACCGCATCGATATTGGCAATCGCCACCGCCAGACCTTCCAGAACATGACCGCGTTCGCGTGCCTGCCGGAGCAGATACATGGTACGGCGCGTGACCACTTCGCGGCGGTGCCGGATAAAGGCTTCGATCAGTTGCTTCAGATTCAGGATTTTCGGCTGGCCATCAACCAGAGCAACGATATTGATCCCGAACACGGTTTCGAGCTGCGTCTGGGCATAGAGCTGGTTGAGCAGCACTTCGCCGGACTCGCCGCGCTTGAGTTCCACCACCACGCGCAATCCGTCCTTGTCCGACTCGTCGCGCAGCTCGGAAACGCCTTCGATTTTCTTCTCTTTCACCAGCTCGGCGATTTTTTCGATGAGCCGGGTTTTCTGGAGTTGATAGGGTATTTCCGTGATCACGATGCGGTCGCGATCACCCTTTTCCATGGGTTCCACCTGCGCCCGGCCCCGCACCAGGATGCGGCCGCGCCCGGTGCGATAGGCCTCGACGATCCCGGCGCGCCCGTTGATGATACCGGCGGTGGGAAAGTCGGGTCCGGGCACGATCTCGATCAACTCGTCCACGCTCAACTCGGGGTTATCGAGCAGCGCGATACAGGCCTTGATGACTTCCGACAGGTTGTGCGGCGGAATATTGGTGGCCATGCCGACCGCAATCCCGGACGAGCCGTTCACCAGCAGGTTGGGTACCCGGGTCGGCAGCACCGTGGGAATCTGTTCGGTCTCGTCATAGTTGGGCGCGAAGTCGACCGTTTCGCTGTCGAGATCGGCCAGCAGCGCGTGGGCGATGCGCGACATGCGAATTTCGGTGTAACGCATCGCCGCCGGCGCATCGCCGTCGATGGAACCGAAGTTGCCCTGGCCGTCCACCAGCGGATAACGCAGCGAGAAGGATTGCGCCATGCGCACAATGGTGTCGTAGACCGCGGAATCGCCGTGCGGGTGGTATTTACCGATGACGTCGCCGACCACCCGCGCCGATTTCTTGTAGGCGCGGTTCCAGTCGTTGTTGAGCTCGCTCATGGCGAACAGCACGCGCCGGTGGACCGGCTTCAACCCGTCGCGCACATCGGGGAGCGCCCGCCCGACGATGACGCTCATGGCATAGTCCAGGTAGGACCGGCGCAGCTCGTCTTCGATGTTTACCGGAAAGATTTCTCGGGCGATCGACTCACTCATCTCGCGTCACTTCTCCGGCAATCGCTGCCGGTACCGGCAGGCTCAACCCGCGGTGGCAGGCGTTCAAAAAGGCGGCGCATTGTAGCACAGGGCTCCATCATCCCGGCCGCGTTATACTGCCGCCGCCATGAGCCTGCCGCCCCCCTCCCCACCGCATTTTCCGCGCGCCGACCTGGTGGTTTCCGCCGGCTGGGTGGTGCCCGTGGTACCCCGGGGCGCCGTGTATCGCGACTGCGCCGTGGTCATCGCCGGGGAGCGCATTGTGGAGCTGCTGCCGCGCGCCGAGGCCATCCGCAAGCATCCGGCGGCGCAGTTCCTGCACCTTCCCGACAGTCTGCTGATGCCCGGTCTGGTGAATGCCCATGGCCACGCCGCCATGTCGCTGTTCCGCGGCCTCGCCGATGACATGCCCCTCGACACCTGGCTCGAACAGCACATCTGGCCCGCCGAGGCGCGCTGGGTGAGCGCCGATTTCGTCGCCGACGGCACCCGGCTCGCCATCGCGGAAATGCTCGCCACCGGCACCACCTGCTTTGCCGACATGTACTTCTACCCCGACGTGGTCGCCACGGTCGCGCGACAGGCCCGCATCCGCGCCCAGATCGCCTTCCCGATCCTGGAATTTGCGACGCCCTGGGCACGCAATGCCGACGAGTACCTGCACAAGGGCCTCGCGGTCTACGACGACAACCAGGGCGATCCACTGCTGCGGGTGGCCTTCGGCCCGCACGCGCCCTACACCGTGGCGGACACCACCCTGGAACGCATCGCGACTTACGCCGAAGAACTGCAAGCCGCCGTTCACATCCACCTGCATGAAACCGCGCGCGAGGTGGCCGACGCCATCGCCACCCACGGCGATCGCCCGAGTGCCCGCCTGCACCGCTTCGGGCTGCTGTCGCGCACGACCCAGTGCGTCCACATGACGCAGGTGGACACCAGCGATTGCGAACTTCTGGCCACCACCGGCGCCAGCGTGATCCACTGCCCCGAATCGAACCTCAAGCTCGCCAGCGGCTTCTGCCCGGTGCACATGCTGCGCAGCGCGGGGATTCCGGTGGCCCTGGGTACCGACGGCGCCGCAAGCAACAACGACCTCGATCTGTTCGGCGAAATGCACACCGCCGCGCTGCTCGCCAAGGGCCTGAACGGTGACCCGTCCCACCTTGGCGCCGCCGAAGTGATCGAGCTGGCGACGCTCGGCGGCGCCACGGCGCTCGGTCTGGACGACGAAATCGGCAGCCTCGAAGCCGGTAAGGCCGCCGACATGATCGCCGTGGAGTTCACCGATCCGGGCGCGCTGCCCCTGTATAATCCGCTCTCGCAACTGGTGTACACCGCCTGCGGGCGGCGCGTCAGCCACGCCTGGGTGGCGGGAAACTGTGTGCTCGACGGGCGCGCGCACCGGACCATCGACCTGCCGGCACTGACCGTCCGCGTCCGGGAATGGCGCGACCGCATCGCCGCCAACACCCGCTGAGACCCCACCCATGTCGGTGACTGCCCATGTCCACTGCTGATTCCGACGCCTCCGTCCACGGCAACGTCGATCCCGCCGAAATCGCCCGCTTCGCAGCACTGGCCGCGCGCTGGTGGGATGCCACCGGCGAGTTCAAGCCGCTCCATGAAATCAATCCCCTGCGCGCCAACTGGATCGACGAGCGTGCCCCGGTCGCGGGGAGCCGGCTGCTGGATGTGGGCTGCGGGGGCGGTATTCTGGCCGAAGCCATGGCGCGCCGCGGCGCGCAGGTCACCGGCATCGATCTGGGTGAAGCGCCGCTCGCGGTGGCGCGACTGCACGGCATCGAGTCCGGCGTCGCCGTGGACTATCGCTGCATCGCGGCCGAGGCACTGGCCGCCGAGGCGCCCGGTACCTTCGACGTGGTCACCTGCCTCGAAATGCTGGAGCATGTGCCCGACCCCGCCGCTGTGGTGCGTGCCTGCGCGCAGCTGGTCAAACCCGGCGGCCACCTGTTTTTCTCCACCATCAACCGCAATCCCAAGGCATTTGCCCTGGCGATCATCGGCGCCGAATACCTGCTGGGCCTGCTGCCGCGCGGCACCCACACCTACGCCCGTTTCATCCGCCCGGCGGAACTCGCGGCCTGGTGTCGCGCGGCGGATCTCGAGGTGCAGGACATGACGGGCATGCTCTACAACCCGCTGACCCGCAGCTATCACCTGAAGGCGCGGGACGTGGACGTGAATTACCTGCTCCACGCCACGCGGGCCGCTCCCGGAGAAGCCTCGTGAGCCGTTATCGCGCCGTCCTGTTCGATCTCGACGGTACCCTGCTCGACACCGCGCCGGACTTCGCCTATTCCCTCAACCAGATGTTGCAAGCGCGCGCCATGGCGCCGCTTCCCGATGCGGAGATTCGGACGCTGGTCACGGATGGCTCGGCGGGGCTGGTCGCCCGGGCCTTCGGCTGTACGGCCGAGGATCCCCGGTTCGAGCAGATCCGCGCCGAATTTCTGGCGATCTATCGCGCCAACCTGTCGCGCCACACCCGGCCCTTTCCCGGTATCGAAGCCGTGCTCGCGCGCCTGGGCGAAACCGGCATTCCCTGGGCCGTGGTCACCAACAAGCCCAGTACCTACACCACGCCGCTGCTGCGGGACATGAATCTGTCACCGGCGCCGGGCGCGGTGATCTGCCCCGATCACGTCACCCATACCAAACCGCACCCGGAGTCGATCCTGCTCGCGTGCGCCCGGCTCGGCGTCGCACCGGACGCCTGCATCATGATCGGCGATCATCGCCGCGACATCGATGCGGGGCGCAGCGCCGGCACCCGTACGGTGGCGGCGATTTACGGCTATATCGACGCCGGCGAAGACCCCGCCGACTGGAACGCGCACCATCGCATCGCCAGCGCCCACGAACTTCATGATCTGCTGTTCTGACCCTGCCGAGAAACCCGTCGCCGCCATGCCTGTTTCCATCGTACCCAGCAGCTACACGCCCTCCCCGACCCTGTTGCACGACCGGGTCATTCTGGTGACCGGCGCGGGGGCGGGTATCGGCCGCTGTGCCGCCGTCACCTTTGCGCGCCACGGTGCCACCCTGATCCTGTGCGGTCGCACGGTCGCCAAACTCGAAAGCGTCTACGACGAAATCCTCGTCGCCGGCAGCCCGGAGCCCGCCATCTACCCGCTCTGCCTCGAAGGCGCCACCGAAACCCATTACCAGGAAATGGCCGAACAGATAACCGACGAATTCGGTCGTCTGGATGGCCTGCTGCACAATGCCGCCCTGCTGGGCGAGCGCACCACCATCGCCAACTACGGCGCGGCGAGCTGGGCGCGCGTGCTGCAAGTCAATGTGACTGCGGAATTCCTCCTTACCAAGGCACTGTTGCCGGCGCTGCGCGAGGCGCCCGACGCCGCGGTGCTGTTCACCTCTTCGGGCGTCGGCCGCGCGGGCCGGGCGTTCTGGGGTGCCTACGCGGTATCCAAATTCGCGGTGGAGGGAATGAGTCAGGTGCTGGCGGCAGAGCTGGAGCGCACCAGCCGGATTCGCGTGAACTGCATCAACCCGGGCGCCACCCGCACCGCCATGCGCGCCGCCGCGTACCCTGCCGAAGATCCCGCGACGCTGAAAACGCCCGCCGATCTGATGCCTGCCTATCTGTACCTGATGGGACCGGACAGTCAGGGCGTGACCGGACAGTCCTTCGACGCCCAGTAGGGTGAGACCAGACTGCTAATGCTTGCGGGATTGCCTCCGGCGCCCGCCGCCCGCCCGCAGCCGGCGCTCCTGACGCTCGCGATGCTGGAGTTCGTGGGGCACCAGGGGCGCCACCTCGCGCTCCAGCCCCGCCGCCCTGTACAGCCCGGCGATTTGCCCGGGCGGCAGGTCGGCCCACTGCCCCAGGCGAATCCACGATGGCAGCACCACGGGTCCGTAGCGGACCCGCTTGAGCCGGCTCACGATACAGCCCTGGGATTCCCACAGACGCCGCACCTCGCGGTTGCGCCCTTCCCGCACGATCACCGAAAACCAGCGGTTGGCGTTCTCGCCGCCGCCCGGCACGATGCGTTCGAAGCGCGCGGGGCCGTCGTCCAGCTCGACCCCGGCGACGAGGCGCGCAATCATCTCGTCAGTCACTTCGCCGCGCACCCGCACCCGGTATTCCCGGTCGATTCCGGTCGCCGGATGCATCAGGCGATTGGCGAGCTCGCCGTCGTTGGTAAACAGCAACAGGCCGCTGGTATTGACGTCCAGGCGCCCGACCGCGACCCAGCGCCCGGTCTTGAGCGCCGGCAGCGCCTGGAACACGGTCGCCCGCGCTTTTGGATCGGTGCGGGTGCTGATCTCGCCTTCAGGTTTGTTGTAAACCAGTACCCGGGGTGCGGCGGTTTCCGCGAGCGCGATGCGTCGACCATCGACGCAGATGACCGCGGTCGCGGTGGCGCGATCACCGATGCCCGCGATCTTGCCGTCGACCGTGACCCGGCCGCTGCTGATCCAGCCTTCGATCTCCCGGCGCGAACCCAGTCCGGCATTGGCGAGCAATTTCTGGATTTTTTCGGTCATGGTGTGGGCGCCGATGCATGAGCGGACATCTCATCCGCGGCGAATGGCTCGGCAGAGGGCACTTCGGCAGCGCCCGGATCGGCAGCGGCGGGCTCGAGCGCAGCCGCGGCGGCCAGCTCCAGCTGGGGCTCCAGGAGCTCGAAATCCTTTAGCTCGCTGAGGGGCGGCAACTGTTCCAGGCTCTCCAGATTGAAATAATCCAGAAACTGCCGGGTGGTGGCATAGAGCGCCGGTCGGCCGGGGACATCGCGATGCCCCACCACGCGGATCCACTCCCGCTCCTGCAAGACCTTGATGGTATCGGAACTCACGGCCACGCCGCGCACGGCTTCGATGTCGCCCCGCGTCACCGGCTGACGGTAGGCGATCAGCACGAGCGTTTCGAGAAAGGAGCGCGAATAGCGCCGGGGTTTCTCTTCCCACAGTCGACCGATCCAGGGGCCCAGCTCGGCGCGCACCTGGAGTCGATAGCCGCTCGCCGTCTGGCGCAGCTCCCAGGCGTGTGCGGCACTGGCGGCAGCGATGGCATCGAGCGCCGTCCGGATCGCATCCTGGCCGGGCTGTTCCAGGGGGTCGAACAGCGCGTTCAGTTGGGCCAGATCGAGGGGCCGTCCGGCGGCCAGCAGTGCGCCTTCGATGATCATACGCAGGCGTTCAGCTTCCATCCGTCGATCTCCCGGCAATATGAATGGGGCCGTAGGGCTCGGCCTGGACAATGTCGATCAGGGACTCTTTTACCAACTCCATGATCGCGAGAAAGGTGACCACCACGCC
This sequence comes from uncultured Gammaproteobacteria bacterium, assembly GCA_963708735.1. GTDB lineage: Bacteria > Pseudomonadota > Gammaproteobacteria > Pseudomonadales > Porticoccaceae > JAGPUQ01. Next base: position 250,954 of record CAVPTW010000022.1, on the reverse strand, counting down.
CCGCCGTCCCTCCGTGAGCCGGAACAGCGCGACGAAAGACACGAACGCCTCCGTGCGCAGGCGATCCAGAATTTCGGCCATGCGGGCGCGGGTCGACAGCGGCTCGAAGCGGATATGGTGGTGTTCCTGAAGCCGCGCCCGCGCCATCACGCCGGCCAGCGCGACCAGCAATTCCCGCAATTCGACGGGCGGATGTGGGCGTTGCTGCGGGCCATCCGGCGCCGGCAGCGTGGCGGGAAAGATATCCCGCTCCACGCGCGGGAGCAGATCCAGCGCCTCGGCGGCCTGCTTGAAGCGCTCGTATTCCTGCAGCCGGCGAATCAGTTCGGCGCGGGGATCGTCCTCGTCAACGATCTCGGCCTGACGGGGCAGCAGCATGCGGGACTTGATCTCCGCCAGCATCGCCGCCATCACCAGATACTCGGCCGCCAGCTCGAAGCGCAGCGCCTCCATCATGCCGATGTATTCGATGTACTGGCGGGTAATCTCCGCGACGTTCACCAGCAGGATGTCGAGATTGCGACGCCGGATCAGGTACAGCAACAGGTCGAGCGGACCTTCGAAGGTTTCCAGCACGACTTCGAGGGCGTCCGGTGGAATGTAGAGATCCGCGGGCAGCTGGGTCATGCGCTCGCCGAGCACGATCGCGAACGGCAGTTCCTCCTGGCGGGGCGCCTGGGGCGGTATCGCGACCGCAGGCAGCGCTGGGGGGTCCGCTGTGCTCATGAAATCTCCGGTAACCATGGATGGCCATAATGGCGCGGCCATTATAGGACGCTACCCCGACGGCGGTGACCGCAGCTCGCATCAGGCGCAGCCGAAGGGCTCCGGATCGCCCATGCCGCGCCGCAGCAACTGGGGCTCGGCGCCGCTCAGATCGATCACGGTGGTGGGCTCCAGCGAACCGCAACCGCCGTCGACCAGCGCGTCGATCCGCGACCCTAGCCGGTCCCGGATGTCATCCGGATCCGACAGCGGGTATTCGTCCCCCGGCAAGATCAGCGTGACGCTGATCAGTGGCTCGCCCAGCTCGGCGAGCAAACCCTGGGTGATGGCGTTATCCGGTACCCGCAGTCCGATGGTCTTGCGCTTGGGATGCATCAATCGGCGCGGGACTTCCGAGGTTGCATTGAGGATAAAGGTGTAAGGACCCGGGGTGTGGGCCTTGAGCAGTCGAAACACCTGATTGTCCACTTTGGCGTAGTTGCCCAGTTCCGACAGGTCCCGACACACCAGGGTGAAATTGTGGTGTTTGTCGAGTTCCCGAATGCGGCGGATGCGATCCACTGCATCCTTGTCGCCCAGATGACAGCCGAGCGCGTAGGCCGAATCGGTGGGATACGCCACCAGACCGCCATTGCGGATGATGTCCGCCACCTTGCGCAAGAGGCGCACCTGGGGGTTGTCGGGGTGGATATGTAAGGTTTCGACCATGGCTACATCCGCTGCCGGGCACGCCGGTGATTGCGCACGGCACTATAGCAGGCCGATCAAAAACTGCGGCGACCGCCTTCTGCAGCGTTGTTGCGCGGTGCTCCCCATCCAGTGCCTCGCAACTGGTCGGCCTCGCGATGTCCTGCCGTAATCGAACCCGCCCCGGAAAATTGCGCGTCCGCAAGCCTCCACGTCTGTGCCCTGACGCGCCAAACCGGTAGAATCGACGTCTTTCCGGACCGCGTTTCCCCATGACCGCCACGACCGCGACTGCGCCACCTCGCGAAAGCCTGTTGCTCAATCTCGGGCTCAATATCATTGCGCCCTCGCTGGTGCTGGCGAAATTGAGCGGCCCCAATGCCCTGGGGACGACCTGGGGGATTGTCGTGGCGCTCGCCTTTCCCATCGGCTATGGCGTCTGGGATTTTTTCCGCCGCGGAAAATTCAACCTGTTCTCGGGTATCGGGGTGGTCAGCGTCTTTCTGACCGGCGGCATCAGCCTGCTCGCACTGCCGCCGCACTATCTGGCGCTCAAGGAAGCTGCCATACCCGGCCTCCTCGGCGTCGGTATCGTGCTGTCCCTGAAGACCCGCTGGCCCCTGGTACGCAGCCTGTTACTGAACGACGCCGTGCTGGACACCGCGCGTATCCACACCGAACTGGCGACGCGGGGTGAAGTCGCATCCTTCGAACGCGCGCTGGCGCGGGCGTCCTGGATCGTGGCGAGTTCGTTTTTTCTTTCGTCGGTGCTCAATTACGCGCTGGCCACCGCGGTGGTCACGGCCACCGCCGGCAGTCTCGAATACAACGAGCAACTGGGGCGACTGACGGCGCTCAGCTATCCCGTGATCGCCCTCCCCGCCATGCTGGTCATGATGGGCGCCCTGCTCTACCTGTTTCGCCGTATAACGCGACTGACCGGCCTGACGTTCGAGGATCTGCTCCGGACTCAGCCGGATCCAGCGCAGCATTGAGGCCGTTGCATGTGGTACGTGTTCATCTGCGAGGATACTCCCGACAGCCTGACCGCCCGGCTCCAGGCGCGCCCCGCGCACCTGGCACGCCTCGAGGCACTCAAGGCCGCCGGTCGGTTGCTGGTGGCGGGGCCGACTCCGGCCGTCGATGCGGATAACCCGGGTGCCGCCGGATTTACCGGCAGCATTGTCATCGCCGAATTTCCCTCGCTCGGTGCCGCCCGGGCCTGGGGGGCCGATGACCCCTATGGCGCCGCCGGGGTCTACGCCTCGGTGACCGTCAAACCTTTCAAGCGAGTTTTGCCCTGATGCCAACCGCGCTGTCTACCGCAACAGTTCGCCGTTCGCGCTTTCGTCAGCCGAGCGTTCGCCACTTGCCCCGTCCGGGCCGCCTGTTGATCGCGAGCGGCCTCCTGTGGGCCGGTGTCCTGTCTCCCGGTCTGGCGCGCGCGGACGTCGCTTACATCATTGATGAGATCGTGGTACCCCTGCGGGAAGCCGCCTGCGGCGATTGTCGGATCGTTCGCCCGGGGATGCGTTCCGGCACGCAGGTGAAGGTACTGGAAACCGGCGATGGCTGGACCCGGGTCGAAGCTGCCGACGGCGTCGCCGGCTGGCTGCCGAGCCGTTATCTCACCTCACAACCCATCGCGCGAGACCAGCTCGCCGCCCTGCGCGACGAGATCCAGCGTCTGCAGGCTGAAAACCTGAGACTGGGTCAAAACAACCCGGCAGCGACCGCCGACAGCGCACCGGTGCTGGCTCCAGGGTCGCCTGCGAGCAATCCCCTGGCAACCGGCGATGCCGCCGACGCCAGCGATCTGTACGCACAAAATCAGGCACTCCTGACGCGCAACAAGATTCTGCAATCCGAAATCGATGTACTCCACGCCACCAAGGAAGAACTCCAGAGCAACGACATCCAGCGCTGGTTCATCTTCGGCGGATTGCTGGTGGCGTTGGGCGCCTTGCTGGGGACGGTTCTGCCATTGCTCAAACCGAAACGACGGGGATACTCCGAATGGAACTGAAAACCTTTGTTCAGAAAAAACCGCTTCTGAAAAATCTTGCGCTGATTCTGTTGACCAGCTTGGGCCTGACTGTCACCGCGGCGAGCGCCGCTCCCGCCGTAAAGCCGCTGGTCGAACTGCACACCAGCGTCGGCGATATACGCATCGAACTGGATGCGGAGCGCGCACCGGCGACGGTGGCGAACTTCCTCCAGTACGTCGACAGCGGCTTCTACGATGGCCTTCAGTTCCACCGCGTAGTCGCCGGATTCGTCGCCCAGGGCGGCGGCTACACCGCGGATGGCAGCGAAAGGCCGACCCGCGCAACCGTCAAGAACGAATCCGTCGGCGGTCTCGGCAACGCGCGCGGCACCATTGCCATGGCGCGCAAACCCGATCCGGACAGCGCTGCCGCCCAGTTTTACTTCAATCTCAAGGATAACGATGCGCTCAACGCCAAAGGCGACCAGCCCGGTTACACGGTGTTCGGCCACATCGTCCAGGGCGAGGACGTGCTGGATCGCATCGGTGCCGCCCCGACGGTCAACAACGGTGGCGCCTTTGTTCAACAACCCCGTGAGCCCATCCTGATCATCAAGGCAAAGCGGATCTAGTCCGGCAGTGACGGCCCTCAGCGTCAACCTGAACAAGATCGCGCTGCTGCGCAACTCCCGACCCGGCAACTACCCCGACGTGGTGGCGCACGCAAGGGTGTGCCTGGCGGCGGACGCAGCGGGGATCACCGTCCATCCGCGCCCCGACCAGCGCCATATCCGCCCGGACGATGTGCGCGCCCTGGCCGCGCTGGTGGCGACTTGCCCGGGTCGCGAATTCAATATCGAAGGCAACCCGTTTGCGCCGGCTGCCGGCACTTATCCGGGACTCTTGGCCCTGGTGGCCGAAACCCGTCCGCAGCAATGCACCCTGGTGCCGGACGACGCGAATCAGCTCACCTCGGACCACGGCTTCGATCTCGCCCGCGATGGCGCGGCACTGGCGCCGGTGATCGCGCAACTCAAGGCCTGGGGAGTGCGCGTCAGCCTGTTCATGGACCCGGATCCGGCGCAGATCGCCCGCGCCGCCGCGCTCGGCGCGGATCGCATCGAGCTCTACACGGGGCCCTACGCCGCCGCCCACCGGGATGGCGCGGGGAACACCGCCCTCGCGCCTTATCAACAGGCGGCGGCGCACGCCGCCGCGCTCGGGCTCGGCGTCAACGCGGGGCACGACCTCAATCTGGACAATCTGCGCGACTTTGCCGCCGCTCTGCCCCAGCTGCTCGAAGTCTCCATCGGCCATGCCCTGATCGTGGATGCTCTCGCCATGGGCCTGCCCCGTGCCGTGACAGCCTACCTCCAATGTCTGGGCTGAGCAGACGCGGCGTGGATTACCAGGAAAAGAAGCAGTTCTACGCCAGGTTCATTACCGTCTACGGGCGCAACCCGGTCCTCGAAGCGCTGCGCGATCCGCTCCTGAGCGTGCACCGCTTGCATCTGGCAACCAGTAATCGGCCGGATGGCACCATCGCCGAACTGCTCGCCCTGGCGCAACAACGCGGCATCGATGTCCGCCACCACAGCCGCGAAGAGCTGGCGCGGATTTCGAAGAACGGGCGCCAGGACCAGGGCGTCGCCGCCGATATCGCCTGCCCCCACCACGCCGACTACCGCGATCTGCCGCTGGCGGGCGTGCGACCGCTGCAACTTCTCGCCCTGGATCGCGTCACCAATCCCCAGAACCTGGGCATGATTGTGCGCACCGTCTGCGCGAGTCCCCTGGATGGTCTGCTGCTGCCGCGCCAGGGCTGCGCGCCCCTGTCGCCGCTGGTCATCAAGGCCAGCGCCGGCACCCTGTTTCGCTGCCCCTTGTGGCGCTGCGAACGTCTGCCCGATGCCCTCGCCGAGCTCGCGGCCCAGGGAGTCGAGATCGTCGTGCTGGCCGCCGATGCGCCTGTGGCGCTGGGTGCTTACCGACCCCGGGGCGCGGTGGTTTATGTGCTGGGCAACGAGACCGATGGCGTATCCGCGGCGGTATCGGCGCTCGCCCAACGCCGGGTGCGCATCCCCATGGCCAATGGCGTGGAATCGCTCAATGTCGCGGTCACGGCGGCGCTGATCGCCTTCCGGAGCCAGCTCGCCACACCGGCGTAAAAGTCGCGAGCGCGGATGCGACCAATGTGCAGCCGCCCAGCGCGGCCAGCGCCGGCAGCACACCAATCCCGGCAATCATCTGTCCCGTCAACCAGGCGCCCAGGGGCGCGGTACCGAAGAACGCCAGTTGATAGATGGATACCACGCGGGAGCGGTGGGAATCCGGCGCCTGGGTGTGGGTGAGCACCCGGCCCAGGGTAATGGCCATGCCCGAGAACATGCCCCAGACCACGACGCCCGGAAACAGCGCCCACAGTGGCAGATGGAATGCCAGCACCGCCAGCACGATACCCCGGCCAAAGAGACTCGCAATCAGCGCCCGACCGGGCTGGCCGAGGGACGAGCCGCGGCGCATGAAGAGCAGGTTCGCGCTCAACACACCGAGCGTGAAACACAGTTGCACCACGGAGAAGAGTCCGGCACCGCCGTGGTAGATCTCGCGGATCATCAGCGGCACCGCCACCAGATAAGCGCCGAAACCGAAAAAACCGGTGATGCTGACCACGGCCATCAGCGCGCGCAGCCCGGGCAACCGCCAGACCGTCGCGAAACCGGAAGTAACCCCCAGAGGTTCCCGGCGCCGTCCCTTCTGCAAACCCTCATGGGCCGGCTGCGCGCGGCGGAACAGGTTCCCGGCGATCACGAACATCACCATCTGAACCAGCAGCAGCAGCGGCAAGCCGACGCGATCGAACTGCCCGGCGGCCACGATACCCACACTCTGGGCCGCAAACTGCACAAAGGTGGATTGCGCCACCGACTGCTGGATATTGCCGGCATAAACCTGGGGTAACAGTCCTTCCCGCGCCGGCTGCACGAAGGCGGTGATGGTGCCGTAGCACACACCGAACAGAAGCAGCAGCGGATAGTCGAGCCGCGCGGTCAGCGCGGCCCAGAGCAGCAGGCCGCAGGGCGGTACATAGAGAAAGAACAGGCGCCGCACATAGGTGCCGAGATGGCGGTTGTCGGAAATGGCACCGCCCAGCAGAATCAACAGCAGGCTCGGAACCAGGACCGCGGTCTGCGCCAGCCCGACCCGGGCGGGCGTTTCGTGCAGCACCCCGACCAGCATCCAGGGAAACAGCACGACTTGCAGCCCCATCGCGACGGCGCCCGTGCCCACGCCGCCGAGATACCAGCGAAAGCGTCCCGGACGCACAGCATCAAGCACTGCGATCACCCCGCGCGTTCAGGCCCGGCGACACGCGGACCGGCAGCGATCGACGGGGACAGCTCAGGACTCGTGACTCCACTCGCAGCGTACGCGCGGCGCGGTGCCGCCCGGACGATGACAGTCGCCGGCGCTGTCCCAGTGAAAGGAGTGCGTACCCGCAAGCTCGGTTTCGAGGTGTACCGTCGCCGATACCCAGTACATGCGGGAGAGCACGGCTTCGAATTCCCGCAGCCACAGCTCCCACTCGTATTCGATGCCCTGATAGGCGGCGCCGAAATGCACGACCTCGGTGTGCGGACCATTGAGCAGCAGCGGACGCTCGGGGCAGCCAAACATCTCCCGGGAAATCAACGGCCAGGTATCGATCGACGGCAATTCTTCGATCACGCCGCGATTGATCCGCAGCCGCTCTTCTGCATCGCGACTCGGCACGCAATCCTTGATGCAACCGTACACCACCGTCTCACCGTCCAAGCCCGCTCTCCAATCGATTTTCGTACCCGTCTCATAGTTTCGCCATCAATCCGGCCGATCGCTCCCGGAATCCGGCCGATCGCTCCCGGCGCGTTGGGACGCGGGTCCGTCCGAACCCGATCAACCGTCGCTATTGTATTGCAGCAACTTCATGAACTCTGCTTCGTCGAGGATCCGCACGCCCAGCGCGCGCGCGCGTTCGAGCTTCGAACCCGCCTTGGCGCCCGCGACCACAGCATGGGTGCGCGCGGAAACACTGCCGGCGACCGTGGCGCCCAGGGCTTCCAGACGCTCCCGGGCGTCGTCCCGGGACATATGTTCCAGAGTTCCGGTCAGCACCCAGGTCTGGCCCGCCAGCGGCAACGCAGCGATTTTGACCGGCTGCTCCGGCCAGTGGACGCCCGCGGCGCGCAGCGCCGACACCACAGCGCGATTGTCCGGGTTCGCAAAAAAATCCTTGATGTGGCCCGCAACGATGGGTCCCACGTCACGCACCTGCGACAGCTGTTGGGATTCCGGGGTAGCGGCATCTGCTTCCGCGGCCGCAATCAAGGCATCGAGGGTTCCGAAATGCCGGGCCAGTGCCCGTGCCGTCGCCTGACCCACCTCGCGGATGCCCAGAGCGAACAGAAAGCGCGGCAAGGTCGTTTCCCGGGAGCGCGCGATGGCCGCGAGCAGATTGTCCGCCGATTTTTCCGCCATGCGGTCGAGGCTCAGGAGTTGGGCGCGTTCGAGCCGATACAGATCGGCCACCGTCGTCACCAGCTCGCGCTCCACCAGTTGCTCGATGATCTTTTCGCCGAGCCCTTCGATATCGAGCGCCCCGCGACTGGCGAAATGCCGGATGGATTCGCGGCGCTGCGCACGGCACACCAGGCCGCCCGTGCACCGCACGGCAGCCTCGCCGGGCGTCCGCTCCAGAGGAGATCGGCACACCGGGCATCGGTCGGGAAAGACGATGGGTTGCGCTTCGCGTGGGCGCAGTTCACTGACCACGCGCACCACCTGGGGAATCACGTCGCCGGCGCGGCGCACCACCAGGGTGTCCCCGATCCGGGCATCCAGTCGGGCGATCTCGTCGGCGTTGTGCAAGGTTGCGTTGGCGACCGTCACACCTCCGACAAATACCGGACGCAAGCGCGCCACCGGCGTGACAACCCCGGTGCGTCCGACCTGAAACTCCACGCCGAGCAATGTCGTGGTGGCCTCTTCCGCGGGAAACTTGCAGGCGACCATCGAGCGCGGCGCGCGCGCGACAAAGCCGAGCTGACGCTGAAGATCGAGACGGTTCACCTTGATGACGGCACCGTCGATGGCATAGTCGAGCTCGGAACGCAGCGTGGCAAGGCGCTCGAAATAGGCGATGACTTCATCCAGCGTTGCCGCCACTGTCAACAGCGGACTCACGGGAAAACCCCAGGCCCGCAGGCGGGCCAGCAGTTCCGCCTGGGTATCGGGGTCATCCCAACCTTCCGTCTGACCGATCCCGTAAGCGCAGAACCGCAGCGGTCGGCTCGCGGTGATGCGCGAATCCAGTTGGCGCAAGCTGCCGGCGGCGGCATTGCGGGGGTTCACGAAGACCTTTTCCCCGGCTTGTTCGGCGCGCGCATTCAGCTCCGCGAAGCCCCGGAGCGACATGTAGACCTCGCCGCGTACCTCCAGCACTGGCGGCACGGACGCCCCGTCGAGCCGCAGGGGAATCGACGCGATGGTACGCAGATTGGCGCTGACGTCCTCGCCGGTTTCGCCGTCGCCCCGGGTGGCACCCCGGACAAAAACGCCGTCCTGATAGCGCAGACTCACCGCGAGGCCATCGAATTTCGGCTCACACACATACTCCGGCGAAGCATCGAGGCCAAGGCGTTCGCGCACGCGGCGGTCGAAGTCCCGCAGTTCTTCGACCCCGAAAGCATTCTCGAGGGAGAGCATGGGTACCGCATGCCGCACCGGAGCGAACGCGGCGAGCGGCGGCGCGCCTACCCGCTGGGTCGGAGAATCAGGGGTGCGCAGCTCGGGGTAAAGATTTTCGATGTCCTGAAGTCGGCGCAGCAGGCTGTCGTATTGCGCGTCACTGATGCGCGGATTGTCTTCGGCGTAGTAGCTGATGTTGTGGCGGTGAAGCTGCTCGCGCAGCAATCTGGCCTCCTGGGCAAGCTCCGGGGGCGCCGTCGTATCCGGCACGACAATCAGTCCGGGAGGCCGTGCCGGCGGCTGTACTCAAGAATACGCTGGCGGTAAAGCGCGATGCCGCCGCGCGTCAGACTGGCGCGCTGTTCATCCCTCAGCTCGGCGTCCAGTTCCCGCGCCGCTGCCTGAGCGGAGGCCAGCATATCGTCGAATACGGCCAGCGGGTCCGACCGCTCGTTGATCAGCATGAAAAAAGCCACACCCGGGGTACTGAACTCGTGCAGGGAGCCCTCAAAGGCGCCCGGCTTCAGCGCATTGGCGACGCTGAAGCGTGCTACGGATTCGCCGCCGGTACTGTCGTCGGCATAACTGTGGAAAATATTGCGCTCGCCAAATTTCAATCCGGCGTTCAGCAACGCGGCAAACAATGGCCTGGCACTGAACATCTGTCCGGGCGGCGCCATCAGGTGAATGACCACCGCATCGGTTTCCCCCACTTCTTGGGCCGCCGGATCGACTGCGGTCGATGCCCTGCCCCGCCGCCTTCCTCCCCGCGTCGAGCGCGCGGACTTTTCTGCGCTGATGGATATGTTCGGAGCCGGCTCGCCTCGGAAGAGCGGCAGGTCATCCACGTCGAGTTCGAGCCTGTCGGTGCATTCGACATCGCGCTCCCGTTGCGGAATCAGGGTGTCGGTTGCGACGACCGGTTCGGGCATTGGCTCCGCGACCGGATCCGGCACGCCGGCTTGATCCACCGATAGGGGCGGGGACGGGGACGGGTCCGGCGCCAACGCATCCCCGTCCTGCTCCTGTGCCGGTTCGCGGTAAGGCTTGGCGCGGAAGGCAAATGTGGGATCGCTGCGCTGGCGCAGGCTCTGGTTGATCTCCGCCGTCGCCTGTTCGTCGCGAATCGCCACGACCCGGACCGAGCCCGGTAATTCATCGTTGTCGTGATCGGTGGAGGACTGGCTGTCGTCGTCAAAAATGGATTGCCGACGCGGGCCGCGCAAACTGCCGCGCCGGGCCGCCCGCATCCGGCGCACACCATCCAGAATGATGCCGCACACCAACAGGGCGCCCAGTGCAATGAGGACCTCCCGTGGGCCAAAATCCATCGTTACCCTACCTCGTTCAGGTTGATCGCTGAATTCCAATCGACGGCTTTACCCGGCTTCGGCCAGACGGACGGCTTCATCGACATCCACCGCCACCAGCCGCGACACACCGGGCTCGTGCATGGTAACACCCAGCAACTGACCCGCGATTTCCATGCTGATCTTGTTATGGGTGATATAAATGAACTGTACTTTGTCCGACATCTCCCGCACCAGCCGCGCATAGCGATCGGCATTGATATCATCCAGTGGCGCATCCACCTCGTCGAGCATGCAGAACGGTGCTGGATTGAGCTGGAAGATCGAGAATACCAGCGCAATGGCCGTCAACGCCTTCTCGCCGCCCGAGAGCAGGTGAATGGTGGCATTCCGCTTGCCGGGCGGCTGCGCCATGATGGTCACACCGGTATCCAGCAGATCGTCACCGGTCAATTCCAGGCCCGCCCGACCGCCGCCGAACAATTTGGGGAACAGCTCCTGGAGGGAGCTGTTGATCTTGTCGAAGGTCTCCCGAAAGCGGGCGCGCGTTTCGCGATCGATCTTGCGAATGGCGCTTTCCAGCGTCTCCAGGGCGTCCCGCAACTCGGCGTCCTGGGCATCGAGATACACCTTGCGCTCCGACTGCTGCCGAAACTCGTCAACCGCCGCGAGATTGATCGGCCCCAGACGCTGGATGCGGCGATCCAAAGCATCGAGCTGCTCCTGCCAATTGGGCGCCGCCGCCGCGTCCGGCAGATCGGCCAGCAGGGCTTCGGCCCTGAACCCCTGACCCTGCAACTGCTCCGCGATGCCGTCGGCGCGGGTCCGGACTTCGCGTGCCGCCAGGCGCAGCTGTTCCAGCCGCTCGCGCTGTTCCTGCACCTGGCGCTCGGCGGTCACCCGCCGCGCTTCCTCGGTACGCAGGGCGCCGTCGAGGCGCTCCACCGCTGCCCGCGCAGTAGCGAGTGTGGTCTCCGCCGCCAGCCGCGCGGCGAGTTTGTCCTGGAGTTGTTGCTGCAGGAGCGCCGCCGGATCTTCGCTGCCCGCGAGCTCGAGGGCCAGCTCGTCACGCCGCCCGGTCAAACGCTCCACCTGCCCGCGAATACGCTCGAGTCCCTCGCGGACCGAACCGAGCTGCGCGGTCAGCGAACGCTCGCGCAGGTCGAGTTGATGCAGGGCATCGCGGTGTCTCTGCGCGGCCCCGCGCGCAGCTGCGACTGCTTCGCGGCGACTGTTCCGCTCCGCCACCAGCGCCTCGACCGCACGGCTCGCCGCCTGCATCTGATCCACCAGCCCCTGGAGATCGCGGCGGGCATCCCCGACCTGAGCCACCTCCTCCGCCAGCAGTGCTTCCGCTTCGCCAAGCTCGCGCAGCACGCGCTGGTGGCGCTCGTCGAGCTGCTTGCGACGCGCCTGCTCGGCGCTCTGCTTGGCGCGCACGTCGGCGTAGTCGCGTTGCGCGCGTGCGAGCTGCTGCTCGGCGGCACCGCGCTGCGCTTCCAGATCGCGCATTGCGGCCTCGGCGGCGCTGTACTGCTCGGCGGCGGCGGCAATACGGGTGTCGGCGGCAATGATCTCCTGCGCCACCGCCGCCAGTTCACGCTTGCGAATCAGGACGCCGCCGGCCAAATCATCACCGCGGATCAGGCGCAGCCAGTTGGCGCCGAACCAGATGCCGTCCCGGGAGATGATCGATTCGCCGGCACGCAGACTGCCGCGCTGTGCCCAGCCGGACTCGAAATCATCCGCCGCGTAGATGTTGGCGAGCAGCGGTTCCGCCAGTTGCCGGGCGTCCCGCAATTTGTCGACCAGGCGCGGCAGGCTGCCGGCGGGTGCGGCGGCCAGAGCCGTGCCGACTTCCACCAGCGCCAGGTGGCCGCGCGCGAAGCTGGCGAATTCGCCGCGCAGCGGCTCGATGGCGCCGGCGCACAAAGCCTGCAAGTCGGTACCGAGCACGGTCTCGACGGCAAGTTCCCAGCCCGGCTCAACATCCAGTCCGTCGGCCAGACGCGGCAGTTTTTCAAGACCACGCGCTTTCAACCAGGCGCCGGCCCCCTCGCCTTTCGCGCGCGCGGCATCGAGCAGCGTGGTCAGTCCCGCGCGCCGGCCTTGCAGCTCCTGAAGCTGTTTGCGCTCGGCATTGAGTGCTGCGGCAATCGCCGCCTGCTGCGCGCGCGTCGCGGCAATCGCGGTTGAGATGCGCCCGAGCTCCTCCTGCTGTACCGTGTTGGCCCGCTCCCGCTCGGCCAACTGCTTCGTCAAGACCTCCAGATCGGTGCCCGGCAGCACCGCATTCACTTCGGCAAGTTCCGCCCGCAGCCGCCGCAAGCGCTCCGACGTCCGCGCGGTCGCGCTATCCAGATGCTGGATGCGTGCCTGTGTCTGGTCCATGCGCCGCTGGGCTTCGGCGCTTTCGCGCTGCGCCACTTCCCAGCGCTGCTGAATGTCGTGCAGCAGGCGTTCGTTCTCCTGGAGTTCGGCCGTGGCGGCGGTAGATTGCTGCTGTGCGGCCTCCCTGGCAGGCGTCACCTCGGCCAGTTCCGCGGTCCAGGCCGTGTTGCGCAAGGTGTCGTTTTCGAGATGCTGGCGGGATTCGGCCAGATTGCGCTCGACCTGCTCCAGATCGGCGCGCAGGCGGCGGATCTGCTCCCGGCCGTGCTGGATTTTCTGCTCCACCGCCGAGACTTCCGCCCCGATGGCGTAGAACTGCTGCTGGGCGCCGTTGAGCGCGTCGCTCGCGCCAGCATGGTCGGCGCGCAGACGCTCGATGGCTGCCTCGGCGGCGTGGCGTTCGGCAATCAGGGCTTCAAGAGCCGTCGCCTGTTCCGCAATCACGGCTTCGTGACGGCGCGCATCGGCGTCGTAATCGCGCCAGTTGAGGGCCAGATGCTGTGCGTTGAGCTGGCGCTCTTCGGTCTTGAGCACACGGTATTTCTCCGCCGCGGCGGCTTGGCGTTCCAGACGATCAAGTTGGCGCCCCATTTCGTCGCGAATATCGGTGAGGCGCTCAAGGTTTTCGCGCGTGTGGCGGATGCGGGTCTCGGTGTCCTTGCGCCGTTCCTTGTACTTGGAAATACCGGCCGCTTCTTCGATGTAGATCCGCAAATCTTCCGGACGCGATTCGATCAGACCCGAGATCATGCCCTGTTCGATAATGGCATAGCTGCGCGGACCCAGCCCGGTGCCCAGAAACACGTCGGTAACATCGCGACGGCGGCAGCGACTGCCGTTGAGGAAGTAGGCGGACTGTCCGTCCCGCGACACCCGGCGCTTGACGGAAATTTCCGCATAGGCGGCGTATTCACCGCCCAAGGTGCCGGCGGAATTATCGAAAATCAGTTCGATAGTGGCCTGCGCCACGGGTTTGCGGGTTCCCGAACCATTGAAGATGACGTCGGCCATCGACTCGCCGCGCAAATGCTTGGCGGAGATTTCCCCCATCACCCAGCGCACGGCGTCGATGATGTTGGATTTGCCGCAGCCGTTGGGACCGACCACCGCGCAGAGATTCCCCGGCAGGTTGACCGTGGTGGGATCCACGAAGGATTTGAAACCCGCCAGTTTGATACACTTCAGACGCATCGAGGATTGGTGACCCTGGGTTCACACCAGCCCCGGCGGGGCGTTGCGCCGTGGATTTTACACCCTGTATCGCGTCGGACAAGGTTTTACCCTCAGCGCCCGAGCGAACCTCCCCGCAAGCGACAACATGCTGAATATTGTATTGATCGAACCTCAAATTCCGCCGAACACCGGGAATATCATCCGCCTCTGTGCCAACACCGGGTTTGCGCTGCACCTGGTCGAGCCCCTCGGCTTTACCCTGGATGACAAACGTATGCGGCGCGCGGGCCTCGACTACCACGAGTGGCAACCCTTGCGGGTCCACGCCGACTGGGCGAGCTGCCGGAAGGCGCTCGGCGCCGGTCGTCTGTTCGCCTTCTCAACCCGGGCGGAGCGCCACCATACCGAAATCGCGTACCAAGACAGTGACAGCCTGCTGTTCGGTGCCGAAACACAGGGGCTCAACGCAGAGATCCTCGCAGCGGTCGCTCCCGAACACCGCCTGCGCATCCCGATGCGCCCCCACAGCCGCAGCATGAATCTCGCCAATGCGGTGGCAGTCGCCAGCTATGAAGCCTGGCGCCAACTGGGCTTCGCGGGTGCCCGCTGACATGTCAGTCCCGGTGGTAGGACTCTTCTTTGGGTCTTCGACCTGCTATACCCAGATCGCAGCGGAGCAGATTGCCGCCGCCCTCACCGACTTTCGCGTCGAGATCCACGATATCGCCTACACCCCCCTGCGCACAGCCAATCAGTATCAGTTCCTGATTCTCGGCATCCCCACCTGGGACTATGGGGAGTTACAGGAGGACTGGGAACGAGTCTGGCCGGACCTGGTGGAAGTGAACTGGTCCAGCAAGGTGGTGGCACTCTACGGACTGGGAGACCAGGACGGCTATCCGGAGTGGTTTCAGGATGCCCTGGGTTATCTCTGGAAGCGGATAACCCAGCTGGGCGCGACCACCGTCGGCTTGTGGCCCGCCGCAGGCTATCGGTTCACAGGGTCGGCGGCACTGACTCCGGACGGTCGGCACTTTACGGGGCTGGCACTGGACGAAGCAACTGAGTTCGAACTCTCGGGGCCCCGAATCCAGACTTGGTGCAGGCAAATCGCGCTGGAATTCGCGCGCCACAGCGCGCTGTAAGCAACGTCTTGCGCGGCATTGGTAACGATCGCAAACCGTCGGGAAAGCCATGGCCCGTTGTTCGGCTGAACAGGACGTATCGATCCTCAGGCGGAACCGCCGAGTTCACGCCGCCCCTGGGCACTGGTCAGGGCAGGTTCGATCCGGAAAGTCCGCATTGCTTCCGCGCTCAGGGGGCGCGAATACAGGAAACCTTGCGCCAGTTCGCAGCCCGCAAGGATCAGCTCGGACTCCGCCGTGCTGCTTTCCACACCCACGGCAATTACCGCCTTGCCGGCCACTTTGCAGAGTCCGACCAACGCCGGAATGAATCTCGGGTCATTCCTTGTGGGTGGCTGATTTGACAGCAGCCGCTGATTGATTTTCACGGCATCGACGGGAACATTGCCGATATAGGCGTAATCACCCGCATGAACAGCAAATTGGTCGATGCAAAGCCGCAGCCCCAGTTGTCGCGCACGATCAAAAAATATCCGGCAAAGACCCGGACTGCGCAAATAAATTTCCTCGTCCACCTCGAGCATGATCGCGTCCACCGGAATCCCGTGCCTGGTCATGACATCAACCACGGTTTGGGGATAACGGGAATCCTTGATCTGCGAAATGGCGATATTTATCGCCACCTGCCGGATCGGCATCCGCCAGCGTCGCCACGCCTTGAGTTGTTTGGCGACCTGCTCGAGCGTCCAGACGCCGATGATCTCGGTAATGCCGGCGTCTTCCGCAAGACCAATGAAGTCCGTTGGATTGATACTCCCCCGGCAGTGATGATCCCAGCGCAATAGCGCCTCCACACCCATCAGTCGGCCATTGTGGAGATCGATCTGCGGCTGGTAGACGATCTTCAGTTGATCGCGCCGGATCGCCAAGCGCAGCTCGGAAGGAAAATACAGCCCTTCACTGTAGGGCTGGAAATTCCCGGAGGTCTCCACCTTGGCGCCTTTGCGTCGCGCCTTGGTCTCGTACATCGACTGGTCGGCACGTTGCATCAAGCTTTCGATACTTTCTCCGTCGTCAGGATAAATTGCCGCACCCACACTGGCAGACACCTTGATCGCGCCGTCGCCAACTGCGAACGGCTCCGCAAGGCAGGCGGCAATCTTGCTCTGCAGGACATCTGCTTCCTCGTGAGGACTGTCGGCGATCACCGTGAATTCATCGCCTGCCAGCCGCGCAACCGTATCGCTCTCTCGCACTGCGCCGAGCAATCGACTTCCCGCCTGTTTCAGGATTTCATCGCCCACATGATGCCCGTAGTCATCATTGATACTTTTGAATTCATCCAGATCGATAAAAAATATCGTCAACTGCCGCTGCTCGCGGCGAGCGCGACGGAGCCCTTGATCGAGACGGTCGAGGAACAGGCGACGATTGGGCAGATCGGTCAGATTGTCGTGGGTTGCCAGATGCCGCAGTTCATCATGTATCCTCTTGGTCTGGCTCAGGTCGGTGAAAGTGACGATATAGTTGACCGTCTGCCCCGCGCTGTCCTTGACCTTGCAGACGACCAGCCGCACGTCGAAAAGATGACCAGAGCGGTGCCGCAGCATGGTCTCGCCATGCCAGGAGTCCACCTCCTCCAACTGATCGAACATGCGTTGGTAGTAGTTTTCACCCGGCGGCTTCGACAGCAACAAATTGTCGCGCTGCCCTATCGCGTCTTTCTGACTGTATCCGGTTATCGTCGTGAATGCCGCGTTCACCGCGACGATGACCCGGTGCCGATCCAGTACCACGACCGCGTCGCTCGAGTGTTCCTGGAGTGCATTCCACAGACGCGCCGTCGCCGCCTCTCTGCACCCCAGCGAAAGGTCCTCGGAAATACAGGTAAATCCGAAATGCTCGCCCTCCAGGGACTGGGGGACCATTCGATGACGGTATAAAACGCCGTTGATCTCGGCCTCTCCGAGGCTCGGCAGCCCACTGCGTGCGCGCTGGACCAGCGCGGCAAGAGGCGGATTACGCGCGATGAGTGCGTCGATGTTGCTGCCGAGAAGCAGGGACCGGGACAGCCCCTCGCTTGCGGTATCGCAGCCGTAGACAGCATTCACCTGTCCACGGCCATCTACCTGCCAGACCGTCAGTGCCTGGTAACGCCCGATCAGTGACAGGGCACCAACCGCCTGCTCACCGGCCAGGACACGCTGCTTGAGAAGAGATTTGTGCAGCAGCAACGCTGCACACCAAATCGTCAGAATGACTCCTCCGCCCGCAAGCCGACCCGATACACCCAGATCCAGGCCAAAAATTACGGCAATGGCCACCAGCACGAAAAAAACCGTGATGAACAGTCGCTGCGCTGTGACGCCTCGCGGGGATTCTGGCGCTGTTGATATCATCGGCTGTCCATTGTGCCATTGCGCGAGGAAGCACCTCCCGTTCCCCAAAAGTATAGGTAGCGGCCGCGGGGGGGCGTTAGGCTGAATCAACCCAGTGGCGTAAAACTGTACCCGAACGGTTTGGGATCCTGGTCACTCCACACAGGCACACTTTCGTGCTATAGCGTGCCGGCGAGTCCGAATCAAAGGCTCCGCGCAATAACCTCCAGCATGATTTCACTGGTTCCTGCGTAGATCCTGGCGACCCGGGCATCCGCGTACATACGACAGATGAGGTACTCGTCCATATAACCATACCCGCCGTGCATCTGCAGGCATGTATCGAGGACCTGCTGGAGGCGCTCGGAGGTCCAGTACTTGCACATCGCGGCGCTGGCACTGTCGAGTTTGCCCGCAGCGACATTCAGAATACAGTGGTCCAGGAAGATCCGCGCCACATGGGCCGTAGCCTGCGCCTCGGCAAGACGAAACCGGGTGTTTTGCAGATCGAACAGGGACGCCCCGAAGGCCGCGCGCCCCTTCACATAGGCGACCGTTTCCGCCAGCGCGCCTTCCATCATGGCGACCGACTGCACACCGACCTGGGTCCGTTCATAGGGCAGATCCGACATCAGTTGCGCAAATCCGCGACCTTCCTCGCCACCGAGGAGATTGGCGACCGGCACCCGCACGTTATCGAAGAACAGCTCACAGGTGTCCTGGGACTTTTGCCCCATCTTGTCCAGGATGCGTCCGACCTTGAACCCCGGCAGATCCTTGGTCTCAAGCATCACAATGGAGAGACCGCGGGCACCACCCGCCGCGTCGGTACGCACCACCAATGCCAGCAATTCGCACAGGTAGCCATTGGTGATGAACAACTTGGACCCATTGATGACGTACTCATCGCCCTCGCGCGTCGCGCGGGTCTTGATCGCCTTGAGGTCGGAGCCGGTACCCGGTTCTGTCATCGCAATGGCGCCGATCAACTGGCCGCTCGCCATCTGCGGCAGCCAGCGCCGCTTTTGTTCTTCGGTACCATGGTTAAGGATGTAATGGGCAGTGATGCTGTGTACGCCCTGTCCCATGCCGGACAGTCCGCGCCGCCACTGCTCCTCGAAAAATACTGCTTCATGACGAAAATCGCCGCCGCCACCGCCGTACTGCTCGGGAATATCCGTGCACAAAAACCCCTGCTTACCCGCCAGGCGCCAGAATGACTTGTCGAGGTGCTGCTGTTTGCGCCAGCGATCCTCGTTGGGAACCATCTCGGTCTCGACAAACTTGCTCGCGGCGGCGCGAAAGATCGCCAGATCTTCATCCATCCAGGGTGATTCATAGGGCTGCATCAGCGAATCTCGTCTGACTTCCCAGGTACAGGAATGGTCGCGGATAGCGGCAACTCGACCACGGCCTCGCCCACCAGTTTTTCTTCGCCGGACTGATTGGTTGCCACCAGACGAATTACCACCCGGCGGTTGGCTCCCTGCTCCCCAAGGTCCGTTATTTCACCGTCACAAATCAGCTGCTCGCCGAGTTTGACGATGGCGCCAAACTTTACCTCAAAGCTGCGTAGATAGGCCTGCGGCACCCACCCCGTCAGCATCTGTCCGAGATAAGCCATGTTGAGCATGCCGTGCGCAAATACATCCTCCATGCCGGCCGCGCGGGCGGCGTCGGGATCGATATGCAGAGGATTGTGATCGTTGGATGCGCCACAAAAATAGGCGAGCGTGGCGCGCGTAAGGGGTGGCTTCACCAGCGTCGGCAGACGATCCCCCACCGCCAACCGACCCGCGACGGGAATCATTGGGAAACACCGGCATCGCGGATCACGATGGTCTTGCGAAATCGCGTGGTCAATTCGTCGTGCTGGTTAAACGCATCGGTTTCCTCGATGAGAAACTTGAGCTTGCCCTGGCGGCGCTGGATGAAATCGACGATCCGGCTTTGAAACCGGATGCAGTCGCCGGCGTGGATGGGGGCGAAGTAATCAAAACGCTGCTGCGCGTGCATCATGGTGCACCAATCGATTCCGAGTGCCCGATAGCGCGCGTAGGGGTCTCTTTCACACAGGCTCAGGGTCACTGCGTAGGTGGGCGGGGCAAGAATCGAAGGGTGCCCTGCCGCCCGGGCCGCAGCCTCATCAAAGTAGACGGGATTGGTCTCGCCGACAGCCTTGGCGAAAAAGCAGAGCTGCCACTTTTCGACCTCGACCACCAGCTGGGGAATGGGGATATCCACAAACTTGCTCGTCATACCCTCAAAACCCAGCAGTCTGTGTCGCCCAAGGATCGAATATATACCTTATATCTGTATTCAGGCACAAGCGAATTGCGGGTGCCGCCCATTCCCCCTCAGGCATCCGTCTCCCCGGTGCAGACCCCGTCCAACGCTGCCAACTGCTGGCGGTCGAAACACTAAACCCTTTGGTAAATCGATTGACCTTTAGTAATCCAAGCCTTGACGATGCTCTACACTAAGGCATGGGTTATGCGAAGTTGGCCGCGCGGAGGCTGTCATGAGTAAAGTTCGCTGGGGCAAAACCATCCAGAGCAAGGACGAACAATACGACCTGAAACGGACCGCCATTCTGCGCACCGCGGGCCGCCTGTTTAACCAGAAAGGCTTTCGGGAAACCTCGTTGAACGACCTCGCGGACGAACTGCAGGTGACCAAGCCGACGCTTTACTACTATGTGGAAAACAAGGAAGACATCCTGTTCCAGTGCCTCTATACCGCCATAACGGAGCTGCTGGAACAGACCGACGCCATCCTGCGCTCACCTCAGAACGGAGTAGAGAAGCTGACCCGCTTCATCCACATGTTCATCGCCGTGTTCGACGACGAGTTCGGCCGCTGTCTCGCGCACCCCGGCCCGGAACCTCTGTCGAGCAAATACCTCGAACAGATCGCACCCCTTTATGTGCGCGTCGATTCCGCCATGCGCCAGATGATCGAGGACGGTATCGCCGACAAGTCCATGCGCGCCTGCAACAGCAAAATCAGCGCGTTCGCGCTGTTCGGCGCCATCAACTGGATGACTCGCTGGTACCATCCGGAAGGCGAGATGACGACCCGGGAGGTCGCCGACGCGATGGTCCAGCTTTTCTGCCAGGGCCTGATGCCGCGCTGAGGTCCGGGGCTCTCTTCCATGGCCCCGATCGGCGCCCTCAGCTTCGCAGATAGACGGCGGCGATTTTTTCCATCTCCGTCGCCATTTCAAAATCCAGCGTGGTGATGCCTTTGGAGCGGTGGGTCAGAAGATCGATTTCCACCACATTCCAGACATTGGTCCACTTCGGATGGTGGCTCATGACTTCGCACACCAGCGCGGTCTGGGCCATGAACCCGAACGCAGCACTGAAACTTGGGAATTTGTAGCGCCGGTGCAGCTTGCCTTCGGTGATGACCCAGGCCTCCAGGGCAGCAGCATTCAGTTCCGCGAGCTTGCCGTCGCACTGTTGTTTATCGAGCAAAGTGTCTTTTTTCATGCTGTTCTCCAGGGTACATGGGTAAATATTGTGCCGGTCTTGCCACCGCCAGCGGCGGTTGGCGCCTCAGCGGCAAGTTGACACGGGATCAGCGGGCGACGGCTGGTGACCGGGTGTGACACGACGGCATCAATCCCACATCAGACCGCCATCGACATTCCACGACTGACCGGTGACATTGCGCGCTTCGTCGGAACCCAGAAAAACCGCCAGATCCGCAATATCGTCGGGCTCGTTGGAGCGCCCGATGGGGATGTTGCCATCGAACGCCGTCATCACTTCCGCTTCCAGACGTCCAGCCGCCTCGGCGCGTTCGCGGACCACCTGATAATAGAGATCGGTGCGGGTCACGCCGGGACAAATCGCATTGACATTGATGTTGTACCGACCCAGCGCGTGAGCGGCGATCCGGGTCATGGCGATCACCGCGCCCTTGGAGGCGGCATAGGCAATGTTCGAGGTGCCGGAATAACCTTTGCCGGCAATGGAGGCGATGTTGACGATGCGTCCACCGCCGCGCTCGCGCATCGCGACCGCCGCTGCCTGCATGCAGAAAAACAGACCGCGCGCGTTGACCCGGTGGATCGCATCCCAGTCCTCGGGACGCACCGAGAAAAAATCGATATTGCGAGTCACGGCGGCATTGTTCACCAGAATATCGAGCGCATCATGGGTTTCGGCGACAAGCTGGATCATCGCGGTTACCGCTTCGGTATCGCCGACGTCAACCACCATGGCCTCGGCTTCGCCATCATCGGCGCGAATCTCCGCAACCACCTCGTCCGCCGTCGCCACATCGATATCGACCACCACGACATGGGCGCCCTCGGCGGCGAAACGCCGCGCGATGGCACGGCCGATGCCGCGCCCGGCTCCCGTCACCACCGCAACCTGACTCCACAAACGTGCCATCGGATCTCCCGCGAGCAATCCACGCCCGGAACTGTCGGCTGGCGGTATCATGGTGGCTGACTCCCACGGTGTCAAAACACCCGACATGACGCGGACAGCTTCGCGCGCGCCGGGATCGCCAGCACCAGCACCCGCCTTTCATCAGTTCTTTACCCACCCTGGAGGAAACACCATGCAACGCGGATATGCACTCGTCACCGGCGCCATCGGCGGCCTCGGCACCGCCATCACCAAACGCCTCATCGCCGCCGGAATTCCGGTCATCGGCACGGATCGGCGCGGCACCGATCTGGAAGCCTGGCTACCGGACGCCCTCGACGAAACCGAGCGGCGCCAATTCAGCTTCGTTCCCCTCGACGTCACCAAGGAGGAACATGTCGACCAGCTGGCGGCGCAGTTGCGCGCGGAGAACAAGCCGATCGCCTATCTGATCAACAACGCCGGGATCCAGGGCAATGCCAAACCCTGGGATTTGAGCAGCAAGGACTGGCATCGGGTCATCGCCGTCAATCTGCACGGCACCTTCTACATGACGCGGGCGTTTTCCAAGGACATGGTGGAGCGCGGATTTGGCCGCGTCGTCAATTTCGCGTCCCTGTACGCCTACCATCCGGGCGAAGGCCAGTCGCCCTACGCCGCCGCCAAAGCCGGCATCACCGGCTATACCCGCTCGGTGGCGCTCGACCTGGCAAAGTACGGCGTGACCGTGAACACCATCGCGCCGGGCATGATCTGGCACGAACGCCTGCGCGGCGTGCTGCCGGACCAGGTATTCGATGACATGATCGGCCGCGTGCCCGCCGGACGCGCGGGTCGCCCGGACGAGATTGCCGGCGCCGTGGGGTTTTTCTGCTCCGAGGAATCCTCCTACGTCACCGGACAGACCCTGCATGTGAACGGCGGGCTGTACCTTCCTGGGTAAAAGCTTCCGGGGTAAAAGCTGCCGGGATAAAACGAAAACGCCCCATCCCTGTGAGCAGGGATGGGGCGCAGCGCGAACAAAAACGTTATCCGCGCCTAAAACGCATCCCCCGGCACCCGTACCCAACCTTCCATCAGCACCCGGGCGCTGCGGCTCATGATCGCCTTGGTCACTGTCCACTCGCCGTTCACGAGCTTTGCCTCGGCACCGACCCGCAGGGTGCCGGACGGGTGCCCGAAGCGCACCGCGGTGTGCTCCCCGCCACCGGCCGCCAGATTCACCAGCGTGCCGGGAACCGCGGCGGCGGCGCCAATGGCCACGGCGGCGGTCCCCATCATCGCGTGATGCAGTTTGCCCATCGACATGGCGCGCACCAGCAGATCCACATCGGTCGCTCTGACCGGCTTGCCGCTGGACGCCGCATAGTCGGCCGGCTTCGCGACGAAGGCGATCTTGGGCGTGTGCTGGCGTTTGGCGGCCTCGTCGATGTTCCGGATCAGACCCATGCGCACCGCGCCATGGGCGCGGATCGTTTCGAACTTCGCCAGTGCCTGGGCATCGCCGTTGATGGCATCCTGCAACTCGGTGCCGGTGTAGCCGATGGCATCCGCGTTCACGAAAATCGTCGGGATACCGGCATTGATCATGGTCGCCTTCAGGGTGCCGATGCCCGGCACTTCGAGATCGTCCACCAGATTGCCGGTGGGAAACATGGACCCGCCCGCGCCCTCCTCGTCTGCCGCCGGATCCATGAATTCGAGTTGCACTTCGGCGGCGGGGAAGGTCACGCCGTCGAGCTCGAAGTCGCCGGTCTCCTGCACGGCGCCAGCGGTCATCGGTACATGGGCGATGATGGTCTTGGCGATATTGGCCTGCCAGATACGCACGGTGCAGACACCATCCTTGGGCACCCGGACCGCGTCGATCAATCCGCTGCTGATCGCGAAGGAGCCGACCGCCGCGGACAGATTGCCGCAGTTGCCGCTCCAGTCCACGAAAGCGGTGTCGATGGCGACCTGACCGAACAGGTAATCGACATCGTGATCGGGCTTGCTGCTCTTCGCCAGGATCACCGTCTTGCTGGTGCTCGAGGTCGCGCCGCCCATGCCATCGATCTGCTTGCCATAGGGGTCGGGGCTGCCGATCACGCGCAGCAAGAGTTTGTCGCGGGCTTCCCCCGGCACCTGACAGCGCTCGGGCAGGTCTTGCAGGCGGAAAAAAACCCCCTTGCTGGTGCCGCCGCGCATGTAGGTGGCGGGAATCCTGATCTGGGGGCTTTTGCTTTGGGCAATGGTGGTCATATGGAAGTCTGTTGCAGTTGATGGAGCTATCTTGCCCCCTTTCCCGCAAGGGGAGGGGGCTTGTGAGCAATATTCTCGGCGAACAGGGGCTTTCAGGCGGCGCTGCTCGACGCCAGAAAATCCTGCGCAAACCGCTGCAACACGCCGCCGGCCTCGTAGATGGACACCTCTTCCGCCGTATCGAGACGACAGGTCATCGGCACTTCGACACGCTCGCCATTTTTACGGTGGATCACGAGAATGAGGTCCGCGCGCGGTTTGCGTTCACCGATCACATCGAAGGTCTCGGTGCCGTCGATGTTCAGGGTCTTGCGATTCACGCCCGGCTTGAATTCCAGCGGCAGCACGCCCATGCCGATGAGGTTGGTGCGGTGGATGCGCTCGAAGCCTTCGGCCGCGATCGCCTCGACACCGGCCAGACGCACGCCCTTTGCGGCCCAGTCGCGCGACGATCCCTGACCGTAGTCGGCGCCGGCGATGATGATCAGCGGCTGCTTGCGCTTCATGTAGGTCTCGATGGCCTCCCACATGCGCACCACCTTGCCCTCCGGCTCGATGCGCGCCAGCGAACCCTTCTTCACCACGCCGTCGACCACCGCCATCTCGTTGACCAGCTGTGGGTTGGCGAAGGTGGCGCGCTGGGCGGTGAGGTGATCGCCGCGATGGGTCGCGTAGGAGTTGAAGTCCTCTTCCGGCAGGCCCATCTTGGCGAGGTACTCGCCCGCCGCGCTGTCCGGCAGGATCGCGTTCGACGGCGACAGGTGATCGGTGGTGATGTTGTCCGGCAGCACCGCCAGCGGGCGCATGCCCTTGAGCGTGCGTTCGCCGCCCAACGCGCCTTCCCCCTCCTTGTCCCAATAGGGCGGACGGCGGATGTAGGTGCTCTGCGGCCGCCAGTCGTACAGCGGACTGATCCGTGCGGTGGCTGTGTCCTTGTGCTCGAACATCGGGATATAGACCTGGCGGAACTGCTCGGGCTTCACGCTGGCCTTGACGATGGCGTCGATCTCTTCATCCGACGGCCAGAGATCCTTGAGCAGGATCGGCTTGCCATTCTTGTCGGTGCCGAAGGAGTCCTTCTCGATATCGAAGCGGATGGTGCCGGCGATGGCGTAGGCCACCACCAGCGGCGGCGAGGCCAGGAACGCCTGCTTGGCGTAGGGATGGATGCGGCCGTCGAAGTTGCGGTTGCCGGACAACACGGCGGTGGCGTAGAGGTCGCGGTCAATGATTTCCTGCTGAATCTTGGGATCGAGCGCGCCGGACATACCGTTGCAGGTGGTGCAGGCAAAGCCCACGATACCGAAGCCGAGTTTTTCCAGCTCGGGCGTGAGACCTGCTGCGTCGAGGTAGAGCGCGACGGTCTTGGAGCCCGGCGCCAGCGAGGTTTTGACCCAGGGCTTGCGGGTCAGACCCAGCCGGTTGGCGTTGCGCGCCAGCAGACCGGCGGCGATGACGTTGCGCGGGTTGCTGGTGTTGGTGCAGCTGGTGATCGCCGCGATGATGACGGCACCGTCCGGCATCTTGCCCGGCTCGTTTTCCACGATGCCGCTGATGCCCTTGGCGGCGAGATCGGTGGTCGAGACCCGCGCGTGGGGGTTGGACGGACCGGCCAGGCTGCGCACCACGCTCGACAGGTCGAACTTCAGCACGCGCTCGTACTCGGCGGTCTTCAGGCTGTCGGACCAGAGGCCGGCGGTCTTGGCGTAGATCTCCACCAGCTTCACCTGGGCGTCTTCGCGGCCGGTGAGCGTCAGGTAGTCGAGGGTCTGCTGGTCGATGGAAAACATCGCCGCCGTGGCACCGTATTCCGGCGCCATGTTGGAGATGGTGGCGCGGTCGCCGAGCGTCAGTGCGCTGGCGCCTTCGCCGTAAAACTCCAGATAGGCCGACACCACCTTTGATTGGCGCAGGAATTCGGTCAGCGCCAGCACCACGTCGGTGGCGGTGATGCCCGGCTGCGGTTTGCCGCTCAACTCGACGCCGACGATCTCCGGCAAGCGCATCCAGGACGCGCGGCCGAGCATCACGTTCTCGGCTTCGAGACCGCCGACACCGATGGCGATCACGCCCAGGGCATCGACGTGGGGCGTGTGACTGTCGGTGCCCACCAGCGTATCCGGGAAGGCCACACCCTCCTGCACATGGATCACTGGCGACATCTTCTCCAGATTGATCTGGTGCATGATGCCGTTGCCCGGCGGAATCACCTCGACATTCTTGAACGCCTGCTTGGTCCAGTTGATGAAGTGGAAGCGGTCCTCGTTGCGGCGATCCTCGATGGCGCGGTTCTTGGCGAAGGCATCCGGATCGAAACCACCGCACTCGACCGCCAGCGAGTGGTCGACGATCAGTTGCACCGGTACCACCGGGTTGACCTTGGCCGGATCGCCGCCCATAGCGGCGATCGCATCGCGCAGTCCCGCCAGATCAACCAGCGCGGTCTGGCCGAGGATGTCGTGGCACACCACGCGCGCCGGAAACCAGGGAAAATCGAGATCCCGCCGGCGCTCGATGAGCTGCTTCAGGGCGTCGGTCAGCAGCGCCGGGTCGCAGCGGCGCACCAGGTTCTCGGCGTGCACACGCGAGGTGTAGGGCAGCTTGGCGTAGGCGCCGGGCTGGATCGCATCGACCGCCGCGCGGGCGTCGAAGTAGTCGAGTTGAGTACCGGGAAGAGGTTTGCGGTAGGCTGTGTTCATGGCGTAGGGAATTGTCCGGTAGGGTTCAGGGCAAGCACTGTCGAGGTAAAAATGCGCTCCGTTCGAAACTATGGCTCGTAATACATAAGATCACGATCCGTTGGCAAAAATCCCAGCCCACCGGCGGGAATCCACCGGGGCAGCAGGAATCGGCATGACTCAGCCACGCTGATCGATGGGCACGACCTTGCGCGGGTCTTCACCGATGTATTCGGCGCTCGGACGAATGATGCGGTTGTCGGCGCGCTGTTCCATGACGTGAGCTGCCCAGCCGGTGAGCCGCGACATCACGAAGATGGGCGTGAACAGCTTGGTGGGAATGCCCATGAAGTGATAGGCGGATGCATGAAAGAAATCCGCATTGCAGAACAGTTTCTTCTCGCGCCACATCACTTCTTCACAACGCACCGAGACCGGGTACAGCACGGTATCGCCCACATCCGCACTCAGCTTCTCGGCCCACTGCTTGATGATGGCATTGCGCGGATCGGATTCGGCGTAGATGGCGTGGCCGAAGCCCATGATCTTGTCCTTGCGCGCCAGCATGCCCAGCATCTCCTGCTCGGCATGATCGGGGCTGGTGAACTTCTCGATCATTTCCATGGCCGCTTCGTTGGCGCCGCCGTGGAGCGGGCCGCGCAGACTGCCGATCGCGCCGGTCACGCAGGAGTGCATATCGGACAAGGTGGACGCACAGACGCGGGCGGTGAAGGTGGAGGCATTGAACTCGTGCTCGGCGTACAGGATGAGCGACACGTTCATCACCCGCTCATGCAGCGCATTGGGCTTTCCGCCGCGCAACATGTGCAGAAAGTGGGCACCGACGGAATCGTCATCGGTCTCGGTATCGATGCGCAGATTATCGTGGCTGAAGCGGTACCAGTAGCAGATGAGCGACGGAAACACTGCCAGCATGCGGTCGGTGACGTCCTGCTGCTGAGAGAAGTCCGCCTCGGGCTCGATATTGCCCAGGAAAGAGCAGCCGGTGCGCAGCACGTCCATGGGGTGAGAGGTGGCGGGAATACGCTCCAGAACCTCTTTCAGAGCTTTGGGAAGCCCGCGCAACCCCTTGAGTTTATTTTTGTAGGTTGCCAGTTCCGCGCCATTGGGCAGATGACCCTTGAGGATCAGGTACGCCACTTCCTCGAACTGGCAGTGCTCCGCCAGATCCTTGATGTCGTAGCCCCGGTAGGTCAATCCGGAGCCGGTCTTGCCGACGGTAGACAGCGCGGTCTTGCCCGCGATCTGGCCGCGCAGGCCGGCGCCCTCAAGCTTCTTCGCCATTGCCATTGCTGATATCCCCTCTGGTACTGATGTGGGCGGTGTCGCGCCCGTTACTGGCTTTTACCCTGAGAAAACAGGGAGTCGAGCTTCTCTTCGTAAGCGTGGTAATCGAGATATTCATAGAGTTCCATGCGTGTCTGCATAAGATCCACTACATCTTTCTGATCGCCGCGTTCGAGGATGTTGCGGTACACCGTCTCCGCCGCGCGATTCATGGCGCGAAAGGCCGACAGCGGATACAACACCAGATCGACACCCCAGGCACCCAGCTCGGCGCGATTGTAGAGCGGCGTCTTGCCGAATTCGGTGATGTTGGCGAGCAAGGGTACATCGATGGCGGCGGCAAACGCCCGGTAGTGCGCTTCCTCGGTGATGGCCTCGGCGAAGATGCCGTCGGCGCCGGCGGCGACACAGGCCTGCGCTCGCTCGATGGCGCGCTCCAAGCCTTCCTGGGCAAAGGCATCGGTGCGGGCCATGATGAAGAAATCCGCGTCGGTGCGGGCATCCACCGCTGCCTTCACGCGATCCACCATCTCCTCCGGGGACACGATTTCCTTGTTCGGGCGATGGCCGCAGCGCTTTTGCGCCACCTGGTCCTCGAGATGCACCGCTGCCGCACCGGCACGAATCATCTCCCGAATGGCGCGGGCGATATTGAAGGCGCCGCCCCAGCCGGTGTCGATATCCACCAGCAAGGGCAGCGCGCTGGCCGCCGTGATGCGGCGGACATCCTCGGTCACGTCGTTGAGGGAAGTCATGCCCAGATCGGGCAGCCCGTAGGACGCATTGGCGACCCCCGCGCCCGACAGGTAAATGGCGTGGTGGCCGATCTGTTCGGCCATCATCGCGGTATAGGCATTGATGGTACCCACCACGGGGAGCGGGCGGTGTTGGGCAATGGCGCGGCGAAAGCGCGCGCCGGGAGAAACCGTCTGAGTCATGGTTGGTCGCCTTGTCACCTCGGCGGCGCCGGCCCTGACAAGCCCGCCCCGCTGAGTCTGCTCTGCTGATACACCTGGCACCGCTGGCCAGCCAATGCTGTCACGCCCACTGTAGCGCCCGCGGACAGATTGCCGCTGGGCGCGCGTTGCCGTTCGGGGCGCGCAATTTTGCCACTAAAGTGACCGCCGTGCGACCGACCGGCCGGCGCATTGAATTCTCGCCCGCGCGCCCCAACATCCGTCCGATCCACGAGGAGGTATCCATTGGAACAATATCGCGGCACCACCATCCTGTCCGTGCGGCGCAACGGCGTGGTCGTCATCGGCGGCGACGGCCAGGTCACCCTCGGCAACACCGTCATGAAAGGCAATGCCCGCAAGGTGCGCCGCCTCCACAACGGCAAGGTCATCGCGGGTTTTGCCGGCGGCACCGCCGACGCCTTCACCCTCTTCGAACGCTTTGAGGCCAAATTGCAGGAACACCGCGGCAACCTGGTGCGCGCTGCGGTGGAACTGGCCCGCGACTGGCGCACCGACCGCATGCTGCGGCGCCTCGAAGCCCTGCTCGCGGTGGCCGATCGCGAGGCCTCGCTGATCATCACCGGCAACGGCGACGTCATCGAGCCGGAAGACAACCTGATCGCCATCGGTTCGGGCGGTCCCTTTGCCCAGGCGGCGGCGCGGGCGCTGCTGGACAACACCGAACTGGGCGCCCGCGACATCGTCGAGCGCGGGCTGCAGATCGCCGCCGACATCTGCATCTACACCAATCACAATCGCACCATCGAGACGCTGGACGCCGACGCAGCTCCCAGCTCTCCCCAGCCCTGAGACCAGCCCAGAGAAACGTCCATGTCTGAAATGACCCCCCGCGAAATCGTTCACGAGCTGGACCGCCACATCATCGGCCAGGGCGCCGCCAAGCGCGCGGTCGCCATTGCACTGCGCAACCGCTGGCGGCGCATGCAGGTGAACGCCGAGCTGCGCACCGAGATCACGCCCAAGAATATCCTCATGATCGGCCCCACCGGCGTCGGCAAGACCGAGATCGCGCGGCGACTGGCCAAGCTCGCCAACGCCCCTTTCATCAAGGTCGAAGCCACCAAGTTCACCGAGGTGGGCTATGTGGGCCGGGATGTGGAATCCATCGTGCGCGACCTCGCGGAAACCGCCGTGAAACTGCTGCGCGAACAGGAGATGGCGCGGGTCGAGCCGCGCGCCCGCGATGCCGCCGAGGAACGTATTCTCGATGCCCTGCTGACCCCGGTGCGCGGCGCTGAACCCGCCGCGGTGACAGCCGACTCCCGGGATTCCGGTGGTACCCGCCAGCTGTTTCGCAAGAAGCTCCGCGAAGGCGACCTCGACGACCGCGAGATCGAAATCGAAGTGAGCGCCACGCCCGTTGGCGTCGAAATCATGGCGCCGCCCGGCATGGAGGAGATGACCAGCCAGTTGCAGAGCCTGTTCGCCAACATGGGCAGCGGACGCACCAAACGCCGCCGACTCCCGGTCGCCAAGGCGCTCAAGCTGCTCACCGACGAGGAAGCCGGCAAGCTGGTCAACGACGACGATATCAAGGCCCGCGCACTGGCCAACGCCGAGCAGAACGGTATCGTGTTCATCGACGAAATCGACAAGGTGGCACGGCGCGGCGAAGTCTCCGGCTCCGACGTGTCGCGCGAGGGCGTGCAGCGCGACCTGCTGCCACTGATCGAGGGCTGCACCGTCTCCACCAAGTTCGGCATGATCCGCACCGACCACATCCTGTTCATCGCCTCGGGCGCGTTTCATTTTTCGAAACCCTCGGACCTGATTCCGGAACTCCAGGGCCGCCTGCCGATCCGCGTCGAACTCGAATCCCTCACCGCGGACGACTTCGGCCGTATCCTCACCGAACCCCATGCGTCGCTCACCGAACAGTACCGGGAGCTGCTGGCCACCGAGGGTCTCAAGGTGGAATTCACCGCGGACGGTATCCGCCGCATCGCCGAAATCGCTTTCGAGGTCAACGAACGCACCGAGAACATCGGTGCCAGACGGCTCCACACCGTGATGGAACGCCTGGTCGAAGAACTCTCCTTCGACGCCGGCGACCTGGCCTCGCAGAGTACACACCCGGTCATCGACGCCAGCTTTGTCGACGACCACCTCGCTTCCCTCGCCCGCGACCAGGATCTTTCGCGCTTCATCCTGTGATCCGGGTTGCCGGTACCCTGCCCTTATGACCCCACAACGCGTACGCCTCGATAAAGCCACCGGCAGCCTCGAACTGCACTATGCCGATGGCGTGGTCGCACTGCTGTCCGGCGAATACCTGCGCGTCCAGTCGCCGAGCGCCGAAGTGCGCGGCCACGGGCCCGGCGAGGAAGTGCTCCAGTACGGCAAGAAAAATGTGAAGGTCGCGCACATCGAAGCGTCCGGCCACTACGCCCTGCACCTGCACTTCGACGACGGCCACAACACCGGCATCTACAGTTGGGGTTACCTGCGCCACCTCTGGGACGACCGCGAATACATCTGGCAGGAATACCTCAACAAACTCCACCGCGCCGGCCGCAGCCGCGACCCGGAAGTGCAGGTGGTGCGATTTGTTACGCCGGGCGAGTGAGGTGGTGCTTCACCTTCGGCGTGGGAAAACGCACCGCGGCCCTTGATCACCTTGCGCGGGCTTGTAGCTCAGGGATTCCATGGCATGGATGGTATAGACCACCTTGCGGATTGCCGGCGGGCAAGCAAAGAACAGCGTGAGGCGCACCCCACAGCTTGCCGCGCATAGCACTCACTTGAAGCCACGCTCTTAAGGATTTCTTTGATGCCATTCTCCAAACGCTCAATTTCCACATCGATAACAGTCGTCGTTTTATCGATACTCTCTGGCTTATCGTTCATCGTGTACAAACTGCGTTCTTCTCCTGATCGGGTTCAGCTGGTCGATAATTCAGGCAACGAAAAGCTGTCGTTCCTGGCGCTTGGCGATCAGGGCACTGGAATGCTTTCGCAATGGAA
The DNA here is from genome assembly GCA_963708735.1 of uncultured Gammaproteobacteria bacterium. GTDB lineage: Bacteria > Pseudomonadota > Gammaproteobacteria > Pseudomonadales > Porticoccaceae > JAGPUQ01. The sequence goes on along the minus strand of CAVPTW010000022.1, from coordinate 218,931 downwards.
AATTGCGCGGAGCATGGAGAACGTTGCAGAGGAAAATCACGGGATCAATTTCGTGGTGTTTTTGGGAGACAATTTTTACGGCAAGGGCGCACAATCGACGCACGACCGACAATGGAACTACAAATTTGAGAACGTTTATTCGGGACATGCTTTGAAAAACGTGCCTTTCTACGCGGTGCTTGGCAATCACGACTTTCGCCATAATCCAGAGGTGGAAATTCAGTATTCTCGTGAGCAGGCCGGATCCGGCCGCTGGCAGATGCCAGGCCACCACTACAGCGTGGATATCGGCACTGACCAGGGCCATCCATTGTTGAGAATGGTGTTTATCGACACCAATCTGGTGAAGGATGACCTGAGGCGGGAGGTCGATTTCGTCAAGCAATCATTTTCACCGTCCGGCAGCGAACCCACCTGGCGCGTTGTCGTGGGCCACCATCCCGTGCGCAATTTCGGCAAGCACGGCGAAACCGCAAAGCTCGTTTCAGATCTTCTGCCGGTACTGAAGCAATACCAGGTCGATTTCTATATGGCCGCTCATGATCACGACGAGCAGGTTATCGCCCAAGACGGCGAGCCTTACTACCTGATCAGCGGAGGCGGCGGACAGAAGCTTTACCATGTTCCCGCTCCACACGACGGGCTGCTCTATTCGGACTCCAGTTATGGCTTTGTCAAAATGGATGCGGAGTCCAGCGCCATCACCATCACCTATTACGACACCAGCGCCAGGGCCAAGGTGAAATACACCCTCCAGCGGAATTGCGAGGGCACTGCGTCAGCCTGTCTTCTGCAAGCCCGTACACCCTGAGGGTACGGCTGTTTTCACGGCAGGTGACACAGGTTTCCGCCGGCGTGCGCGGTCGGCAGGAATTTCACAGCCGGCAGTGCCGATCTAGTCGACGCGATTGATCGGCTGACCCAGACGCCAGGCCCTGACGTTCGCGGCGACACCATCGAGCAGACGCTGGCGGCTTTCGCGGCTGACCCAGGCGCTATGGGGCGTTATCAGCAGATTGGGGATGGCGGGATCGAGCAGCGGATGATCGGCCGGGGGCGGCTCGGTCGCGAGCACATCGAGCGCGGCACCACCCAGATGGCCGTTCAGCAGCGCTTCCTTCAGCGCGTGTTCATCGACGAGTCCACCGCGCGCGGTATTGATCAGCAGCGCACCGGGCTTCATGGCGCGCAGGAAATCACGATCGACCAGTTTTTCAGTCGCGTTATCGAGGGGACAGTGCAGGGAGATCACATCGCTCTGCGCGCACAGCGCCGCGAGGGACACCCGCCCCACCGCGGCAGCCGCGCCCGGGCGCAGACTTTCGGCGATCAGCACCCGCATTCCCAGCGCTTCGGCAAGCCGCGCCACTTCCCGGCCCAGCGCTCCATAACCAATGATGCCTAACGTTTTTGCGGCCAGCTCCAGCACCGGGCGATGCATCAGACAAAAGGCGTTGGCGCGCGACCAGTCGCCGGCACGCACGTCGGCCGCGTATTCATGCCAGCGGGTGGCGAGGGCGAGCAGCAGCGCCAGCACATGCTGGCCGACACCCGGCGTCGCGTAATCGCGAACATTGCACACGGCAATGCCGCGTTCGCGCGCGGCATCGAGGTCGATATTGTTGACGCCGGTGGCGGACACGCAGATCAGCCGCAGTTCGGGTGCGGCAGCCAGGGTCTCTCGACTGATGGGCACCTTGTTGGTGACCGCCACCACACAGCCGGCGAGTCGCTCGCTGAGCTGCGGGGGTGTGGTGGCGTCATGCCAGCGCCATTCGTCCAGACTGGCATCCAGCGCCGCCAGACTGAGATCCGCCGGATGCAGGGTATCGAGGTCGAGCATTACGCCGCGCATCGGGAACCCGTTATCGCGCCGAACAGAATCCCGATGCTCGCCATCCCGCACGGAAGGACTGTCAGCGGCCCTTGAACGCTGGCGTGCGTTTCTCCAATGCCGCGTCGATGGCTTCGAGATGATCCTCGGTATTCTGGAGCGTTGCCTGCATGCCCGCGGCCATTTCCAGTGCCGCAGTCAGCGGCATATGCTGGGACTCCACGAGCAGTTTCTTCGCGTAGCGCACGCCCATGGGCGGATGCGCTACGATGCGTTTGGCCATGGCCAGCGCCGCGTCCAGCAATTGTTCGTGGGGCACGACTTCGGACACCATGCCCCAGCGCTCGGCCTTTTGCGCATCGATCATGTCGCAGGTGTAGCTCATCTCGCAGGCGCGCGACAGGCCGATCACGCGCGGCAGGAACCAGGCCCCGCCGTCGCCGGGAATCAGGCCGACGCGCATGAAACTCTCGGCAAACACTGCTTTTTCCGACGCGATGCGGATGTCGCACATCATGGTGAGGTCGCAGCCGGCGCCAATGGCGTGGCCGTTGACCGCGCAGATCACCGGCACGGTGAGCTTGGCCATGGTGTGGGGAATCTGCTGGATACAATCGATGTACCAGTTGCGAATCTCGTGCACGCTGAGTTTTTTCTCCTGCGTCATCGCGCGGATTTCCTTCAGGTTGCCGCCGGACGAAAAGCTCGGTCCGGCACCGGTCAGGATCACGCAGCTGATGCCGGTGTCGTCATTGGCGCGCTTGAGCTGGGCGATCAAGGCCGGCACGACCTCGTCGGACAGCGCGTTGCGGGTATCGGCGCGGTTCAGGGTGATGATGGCGATGCGGCCTTCCTGCCGGTACAGCACGGGTTCGGTCATGGGGATTCCTCGGTTGCGGTCTGCCCGCGGTGATTGAAAAACGATTTCCGGAATATTCCGATTGAAGCCCGGCGCTAGACGCGCGCCGCATGCGCGCGCAGCACTTCCCGCGCCCGCGCCACCACGGGGGCGTCGATCATCTTGCCCTTGTAGGCGGCGGCGCCGCGTCCCTCGGCGAGGGCCTGTTCGTAGGCTTCGAGCAGGCCGCGCGCATGAGTGACTTCCTCGGTACCCGGCACGAATTCCTCGTTCATGATGCTGACCTGGCTCGGATGGATGCCGAGCGCACCGACAAAGCCGAGCGCGCGCGCCTGACGGATGCGGGCGCGAAACGCATCCAGATCCGAGTAATCGGCGATGGAACCCACGAAGCCGAAGGGCAGAATGCCGGCGCGCCGCGCGGCGAACACGATCTGCTGGTTGGGTCCAAACAGGCCCTCGGCCGTGGGCTGCATGCCCACTTCGGCGCTGAAATCCTCGGCGCCCAGAAACAGTCCGATCAGGCGCGACGAGGCGCGGGCGATGGCGTCCACCTGGGCGAGACCGCCGACGCCCTCGATAAAGGCGAGCAATCTGGTGTGGCCGGGCGTCAGTCCCTTATCGATTTCAATCTCGTCGATGGTCTCGGCGATGAAGGTCAGATGATCGGCGCTCGCCACCTTGGGCACCGCGATGGTGTGGACCTGCGCGCAGACACTTTCTTCCAGATCGCGCACCGCGAGCCGCCAGGGCCGGTTGATGCGCACCAGCACGTCGAGGCCGTGGCCGGCAATCTGCGCGGCCGCGCCGGGCACGGCGGCGCGGGCACTCGCCTTCTCGGGCAACGGCACGCTGTCTTCCAGATCGAGAATAATGGCGTCGGCACCGCGGGTGTAGGCCTTGGCGACGAATTTCTCGACGTGTGCCGGCACGAACAGCGCCGAACGCCACGCGGGCAGTGGATTGCTGGTGCTCATCCGGCGTTCCTCAGGGCGGCGGTGGCCTGCATGGTGACGGCACCGGTGTGATCCAGCACCCACAGGCTCAGCCCGGCATCGGTTCGGCAACCCTCGACACGAAAGGGATTGCCGTCGATCAGCGGGCGCACGGCGCGATAGTCGTACTGCGCGATTTCGACCCCGGGCAGCCCGGTGCGCACCAGATCCAGCAGCAGGGTCGCCGACAGCGGCCCATGCACCACCAGCCCCGCATAGCCTTCCTCACGCATGGCGTAGTCGCGGTCATAGTGAATGCGGTGGCCGTTGAAAGTCAGTGCCGAATAGCGAAACAGCAGCACGGGATCGGGCATCCAGGTGCGGCCGAATTCCGCCGCCGCCGGCGGCGCCACCGGCTTGGGCGCGGGGGCATTGGGGTCAGGGTCCTCGCGGTACACCAGATTCTGGGTTTCGCGAATCGCGGGCACATCGCGCGCGCGGATTTCGTGAGCGACGGTGACGAACACCAGATCGCCGGTGCCGCCGCGCTTGTGGGTCACACTCTGGACGGTACTGGTGCGGGTGGCGGCGTCGCCCACGCGCAGCGGCGCGAGAAACTCGACATTACCCGAGGCCCACATGCGCCGCGGCAGCGGCACCGGCGGCAGAAAGCCGCCGCGCTCGGGGTGGCCGTCGCGACCGATTTTCGACTGCCGCGCGGCCGGCAGAAAATACAGCCAGTGCCAGGGCCGGGGCAGTTCATCGCCGGACGCCGGGGCCTGCTCCCAATCGAGGGTGGCCGCCATGGCTTCCACCTTGGCGGGAGCGATGAGGTCGGTGGCGCTTTCCTGGCGGCCCTGCCACTGTTGCAGATGCGCGAGATCGATAGCGGTCATCTCGTCCCCTCAGAACGACTTGGGCATGCCCAGTTCGTGGATGGCCACGTGGGACAGGATCAGGTTGGTGGAGATGGGGGCGGTCTGGTACAGCCGCGTCTCGCGGAATTTGCGCTCGATGTCGTACTCCTGGGTGTAACCGAAACCGCCGTGGGTCTGCAGGCAGGTATCGGCGGCGTGCCAGGCGGCCTCGGAACCGGCCAGCTTGCACATGTTGGCCTCGGAGCCGCAGGGCTTGCCGGCATCGAACAGGCGCGCGGCGTTCAACACCATCAGCGCCGCCGCTTCGGTCTCCACATAGTTGCGCGCGATGGGAAACTGAATGCCCTGGTTCATGCCGATGGGACGGCCGAACACTTCGCGCTCGCAGGCATAGCGGCTTGCGCGCTCGATGAAAAACCGTGCGTCGCCGATGCACTCGGAGGCGATCAGGATGCGTTCGGCGTTCATGCCGTCGAGGATGTACTTGAAACCCCTGCCCTCCTCGCCGATGCGGTTCGCCGCCGGCACCCGCAGATTGTCGAAGAACAGCTCGGTGGTGGAGTGGTTGATCATCGTCTTGATGGGCTTGATGGTGAGTCCGTTGCCCACCGCCTCGCGCATGTCCACCAGAAACACCGACATGCCGTCGGAGGGTTTTTTCACTTCCTCGTAGGGCGTGGTGCGCACCAGCAGCACCATCAGGTCGGAATGCTCGGTGCGCGAAATGAACACCTTCTGGCCGTTGATCACGTAGTCGTCGCCGTCACGCACCGCGCGGGTGCGGATGCGAGTGGTGTCGGTGCCGCTGGTGGGCTCGGTGACGCCGAACGCCTGCAAGCGCAGTGCGCCGGTGGCGATGCCGGGCAGGTAGCGGCGCTTCTGATCCTCGTTGCCGTGCTTGAGCAAGGTGCCCATGGTGTACATCTGGGCGTGACAGGCGCTGCCGTTGCAGCCGGAGCGCTGGATTTCCTCGAGCACCGCGCAACCGGCTTCGATGGGCAGGCCGGCACCACCGTATTCCTCCGGAATCAGCACTGCCAAAAAGCCCGCCTCGGTGAGCGCGCGCACGAATGCGGTGGGATAGGTGTGGGTATCGTCCAGCGCGCGCCAGTATTCGCCGGGGAACTGGCTGCACAGCCTGGCCACGGCTTCACGGATTTCGGGATAGTTTTCGTTGGTGCTGCTCATTGAAACACTCGTTGCGTGATTCGCGGAAAGGGGATCGGCGGGCGGCCGGGCCCGGAGATTCTATAGACTGATGCGTGGATCGGCAAAACCGGCGGCGCGGGGGCTGATTCTATGTACAGTATCCGCGGAGTCGCCTCGACTCCGGAATCGCCGCGCGGCAGCGGAATGGCCACTCGCACTCACCGCAACGCGGGGCGACGATCGCTAGCGTTCGCCGTAGCCGGTCCGTGCGCCTATCTCAGCGTAAAGCGGCTCAGCCTGCCGCGAGACCGGGCAGGCTGGCGCGCAAGCCGTCCAGCACGAACTGCACCGCGAGCGCGGAGAGCAGCAGGCCCAGCAGCCGCGTGATGACGTTGATGCCGGTCTCGCCCAGTACCCGCTCCACCCGCGCGGCCGAGAAAAACATGGCCAGCGTGATGGCCAGCACCACCAGACTCAGACCGAGCACCAGCAGATGCGTCGCCACGGGTTGGTCGTGGGTCAGCAGCATCACCGTGGTCAGCGTACCGGGCCCCGCGATCATTGGGATCGCCAGTGGAAACACCGCGATGTCAGCGCGCCGCACGGCTTCGCTCTGTTCCCGCTCCGTGGCGGAACTCAGCCCCGAGTGGCGCACCAGCAGCAGGTCCATGGCGATCAGAAACAGCAGCACACCACCGGCGATGCGAAACGCCGGCATGCCGACACCGAGATAATCCAGCAGCCAGCCACCACCAAAGATGAAAAAGGCGATCGCTCCACCCGCGATGATCACGGCCCGGGTGGCGATGCGGCGCCGCTCCAAGGCAGTTTTTCCCGCAGTCAGCGCGGAAAACATGGGCGTCAGCCCAAAGGGATCGATCACCACCAGCAGCAATACAAAGGCCACTGGAGCCATGCCAAGCGCTGCACCCATCGACGCAGGCATTCAGGAACCGGGATGCGGTCGCGCGCGGCGAGCGCGCACGCGCTGATTGAGCATTTCCACGCCGAAACTGAACGCCATCGCGAAATAAATGTAGCCCTTGGGAATATGGAAGTTGAGGCCATCGGCGATCAGCGCGGTACCCACCAGCACCAGGAACGACAGTGCCAGCATTTTCAAGGTCGGGTGCCGACCGATGAATTCACCGACGGCGCCTGCAAACAGCATCATGAAAATAATCGCAATCACGACCGCCAGCACCATCACCGGCAGATGATCGGCCATGCCGACCGCGGTGATGACCGAATCCAGGGAGAACACCAGATCCAGCAGACCGATCTGGATCAGCATCAGCAGGTAATTGCCGCGCCCGGGCGGTTCCCTTACCTCCAGCTCATGCGCCGGATCCAGCTCATCCATCTCGTGCCCGATTTCCATGGTCGCCTTGACCAGCAGAAACAGCCCGCCCAGGATCAACACCAGATCGCGCCCGGAGATACCCTGGCCCAGCACCGTGAACAGGTCGGCGGTGAGCTTCACCATCCAGGCCAGCGAAGTCAGCAAAATCAACCGCAGGCCAAGCGCCAGGGTAAGGCCGATAATGCGCGCGGATTTCTGGCGCTCACGGGGCAGGCGCTGCACCAGAATCGCAAGAAAAATGATGTTGTCGATCCCGAGCACGACTTCGAGCGCGGTCAGGGTGGCCAGCGCCATCCAGGCTTCGGGCTGGGTGATCCATTCGAACATGACAAGCTCCAAGATGTGGGCGGGGCAGATGGGGGGCGATTGTGGGGCAAAATCCGGCGCTCTAACACCGGTCCGGCCGCTGCTCAAACCGTCTCGAACCCCGCCCGGCGTACGCCAGTATCCTCGACGCGCAAAGCAGCGAGGCTCCGCTCGCGGCCGTCAATTCGCCGCTATGGGAATGCCGTCGTCGCGCAACCAGACATAAACAGCCGGAATCACGATCAGCGTCAGCACGGTGGACGAAATCAACCCGAAGATCAGCGCGACACCCATGCCGTGCAACATCGCATCCGGCAGAATAAAGAGCCCGCCGGAAATCCCCGCCAGCGCGGTCAGGATGATGGGCTTGGCGCGAATGGCGCCCGCTTCAAGGGCGGCCCGCCGCATCGGCACACCGTTGCGGACATTCACCTGGATAAACTCGATCAGGAGAATCGAATTGCGCACCACGATTCCCGACAACGCGATGAGACCGATGGTCGAAGGCATGGAATAGGTCGAGCCCATGATCCAGTGACCTACGATGATCCCGGAAAAACTGAGGGGAACCGGCAGCAAAACCACCAGCGGCGTTTTGAAGCTGCGGAACTGGCCGACGACCAGAATATAAATCCCCAACAATGCATAGCCGAACGCCCCGCCCAGTTGTGCAAAGGTTTCGCGGGTCACGTCCCATTCCCCCATCCACAGCAGCGAGGGTTTGCTCTCGTCGTCCGGCTGTCCGAAATACCGCACCGGCAAGGTCTCGCCGCCCGGCCATTGCACTTGTTTGATCAATTGCTCGACGGCGTGCAGTGCGTACATGGGTGCGTCATAGGGCAGGCCGCGGATACCGGCGGTTACCATGTCGGCGAAGCGGCCATCGCGACGAAACACCGGATAGGACGCCGGCTCGCGTTCGATGCGCACGACATCGCCCAGTTCGCGCAGTTCGCCGGTCAAGGTCGGAATCGGCGTGGACAGCAGCCGCTCGCCAAGGAACAGGGATTCCCGGGGTTCCTGCAGTACGATCGGCAGTGGATGCTGTCCGTCACCGCGCTGCGAAACGCCCAGGGTTTCACCGTTCAGCAGCGACTTCAGCGTATCGTAGACAGCGCCTTCATCGACCTGGTGGAACTCCAGGCTTGCCTGGTCGATGGAAATCCGCAGCCGTTGTGTCGGATTGCCGAAGGAATCGTCGCTTTGGGCAAGCTCGGGAACCTGATCGACGAGCGTGCGAACCTGGCGCGCGGTCGCCCGGCGCGTGTCGGCGTCCGGGCCGTAAATTTCCGCGATAACGATATAGGGCGCCGGCGGTCCCGGCGGCGCCTCGACAATTTTCACCGTGCCGTTTTTCGGCAGGTTCAGGTTTTTCAGGCGCTCGCGGATCACGAGGGAGATATCGTGACTTTCGCGATGGCGGTTCCAGGTCGACAGCAGGCGCAGGCGCAGCTCACCCTGCTCGGGCAGGCTGCGCATGTAGTCCTGGCGCACCAGCCCATAAAAATCGAAGGGGCCGGTGCCGCCCGCATAAATCTGCATGTTCTGGATTTCCGGGATATCACTCACCAATCCGGCCATCTGTTTCAAGACCCGCTCGGTGGCCTCCAGGGTCGACCCCTCGGGCAGGTCGACCTGGATCTGGATGTCCTGCTTGTCGTCAAACGGCATGATCTTGAACAGAACCAGCTTGAAATACGGCATCAGGAAGGTAAGCAAGGTCAGCAACACCACGCCGAAAAACGTCAGCCGCGCCCGGCGCGGCGTGAGCAGCAGATTGCCGGCGCAGCGCCGGAACAGTTTGCCAAAAATGCCGCCGGAGGCCTCGGCGTCATCATGGGAGGTACCGGTGGAGGCATGCCCTGTGCCGATCAGTCCCATGTCATCGCTGCGGTGGGTGAGTCGCAGCATCGCCCAGGGAGCTACCGTGACCGCCAGCATCAGGGAAAACAGCATCGCCGCAATCGCCGCAACCGGAATGGGTTGCAGAAAGGGACCGACAAATCCCTTCACGAACAGCAGCGGCAGCATCGCCATGACCACCGTGAGCGTCGCAATGATAGTGGGGTTGCCCACCTCCGCGACCGCGTCCACCGCCGCTTCCGTCCAGGTGCGGCCATGCAACATCCGCCAGTGCCGGGATATGTTCTCGGTTATCACGATGGCGTCGTCGGCGAGGATGGCCACCGAAAAAATAATGCCGTACATGGTCAGCCGGTTGAGGGTGATGCCCAACAGCCAGCACACGAAAAAAGTCAGCAAAATCGTGGAAGGGATGACGATCAGTACCACCACGCCCTCGCGCCAGCCCAGAAAGCCAACCATGATCAGGATGATCGCGACGGTCGCCAGGACCAGGTGAAGCATCATCTCGTGGGACTTGTGGCGCGCGGTCTCGCCGTAGTCGCGACTGACGGAGACATCGATGCCATCGGGGATCAGCCGACCGCGCACCAGAGCGAGTCGCTTCAGCACGTCTTCGCTGATCTGCACGCCATTCGAGCCCTTGCGTTTGGCGATGGCCAGCGTCACGGCGGGCAGACTCTGGAAGGTCCGCTCGCCGTCGGGCCCCACGCTCGGGGTCAGCTGCCAGACGTGCTGGGTGGCGATGCTCTCGCCGACGATCACCCGCGCCACGTCGCGCACATACACGGGTCTGCCATCCTGGGTGGTGACGACGAGGAGGCCGATGTCCGCATTGTTCTGCAGATTGTGCCCGACAATGACCGGCTCCAGCTTGTTTTCACCGCTGAGACCGCCGGCCACGAACGTCTGATTCGCGCTGCGAATCTTGGCGACCAGTTGATTCAGCGTCACGCCGTAGACCGACAGGAGTTCCGGGTCGGGTTCGATGCGCACTTCCTGGGGTTTGCCTCCCACGATATAGGTCAGCCCGACATTGTTGCCTTTTACCAGCTCGTGTTGCAGCTCTTCGGCGAGATTGTAGAGCGCACCCCATTGCCAGCGCCCTTCGTTGCCGGGCTTCGGCGATAGCGTGAGCACGACCACGGCGACATCGTCGATACTGCGGCCGATCACCAGGGGTTCCTGGATATTCGGCGGCATGCGATAGCGGTTGGCGTCGATGGCATCGTTGACGCGCGCCACCGCGATATCATCATCGAAGCGCGCGTCAAAGCGGATGGTAAAGACCACGCCATCGTCCCGGGTGGTCGAATAGGTATGCTCGACGTTGTCGATACCCTTCAGGATATCTTCGAAAGGCTTGGTCACCAGATCCACGACGGCATCGGCCTTCAGCCCCGAGGTGCTGATGAAGACATCGACGAAGGGGACCGTTATCTGGGGATCTTCCTCCTGGGGCATGCTGGTGAGCGCCAGTGCGCCCAACACGAAGGACACGACGATGATCAATGGCGTCAGCGTTGAATGAGCGAACGCCTGGGTGATCCGCCCGGCAAAACTCGACTCCGCCACGATCAGTGCTCCGCGCCAGCGGGATCAACCGACGATGAGGGCGCCAGCAGCACGTCGCCTTCCTGCAACCCCGACAGCACCTCGACGCCCGTTGCCACCGTCATGCCGGGCTGCACGACGACTTCGGCGCCATTGGCCAGCCGCACATAGCTCAGGCCGTAGCGGTGATAGATGTACGCGGGCGGCACCACGAGGGCCTCCCGGGCATCGGACGCCACCCACACCCGAACGCGTTCACCGACGAAGAAATCACCCAGTCCGGCCACTTCCACATCGGCGGCGACGCGACCGTTGGTCAGCTCGGGATAAATCTGGACTATCCGACCTTCGCGGCGTTCGCCCGGCTTCAGCGCGAACTCGGGGTCGAGCATGCCGCGGTCGCCCACCAGCACCTTGTCACCCAGCTTGATGAAGCGCGCGTGGCGCTCGGGCAGCATCAAGCGCAGCACATAGCTCTCGGCCGCGATATTGGCAATGACCTCTCCGGGCAGTACCACGCCACCCAGCGTGACATTTACCTTGAGCACGCGACCGTGCACCGGCGCCAACACCCGGCCCTCGGTCTGCGCCTCGCGAATCACCGCCTGATCGGACTTGGCCGCGGCGATGTCGGCGGTGATGACATCGACCTGGGCGCGCGCCTCATCGTAGGCCGCCTTGCTGACCTTGCCGCTCTGGTAAAGCGTGGTTACGCGCTTGAGCGTGGTCGCTGCCAACTCCAGTTGTGCCTCGAGCGAGCGCAGTTTGGATTGGGCCGAATCGATCTGCATACCCTGCTTGGGATCCCGGACTCGCGCCAGCACCTGCCCGGCTTCGACCACCTGTCCCTCGTCCGTGAGCAGCTCGACGATGGTGCCGCCGATCCGCGCGCGCGCCGGCGTCACCCGCACGGTTTGCACGATGGCAAACAGCGACTTCAGGTCTGCAACGGGTTGCGCAGTGACCCTGTACTGCTCGGCCGCGCCGAAGGCGGGTAGTCCGGCAACCGCGCTACCCAGCACCAGCACCACGGCCGCCATTGCCTTGGCCGCAGCCTTCATCGGCCTGCGGACGTCAACCCAAAAGCCCATCATGAAACCCCGTTAATTATGTGTTTTCCCCCCCGGCCACGCCCGAGGACACCGGGCGTGGCGAACACTCTGGTCCCGAGGAACCAGAGCGTTTTGCCGATCGCATGTCTCGATGCAGGATTGGCGCGCGCCGCAACGCGCGGGCGCCGGGGCGGACGCTATTGTGGAGCAAAAAGCCAGGCGTTGGGACACGCGGCGGCGCACGGGGCATTATCCGAGGCGCCGAATCCGCTGCCGGAGGTCGGCCAGATCCGGCTTTCCGCCGCCATACATGCCGTCCTCCAGTAAGGCGCTGATGGCAGCGGCATCCGCACCCAGCGCGGGGCATTCCCGCGCCACACGCTCCGCCAGCGCGCGCGGCGCCTCCCCGTGCGCGCGCGTCACGCCGCAGCGCTCGAGCCGGCGGCAGTAGCGGTCGAACAACTGCTCCAGGGGCGGACGCGGCAATCGTCGCGCCACCCGCAGTTGCCCGAGCAGAACCGGCAGCAACGCCAGGGCGCCGGTACCAACGACGAAAAATCCCAGCCGCCAGGGGTCCCTGGCGCCCAGCCATCCGGTCAACAAGCGCTCCTGCCGGTATTCGTAACCGAGCACCCATTGCGCCCACAGATAATCGTAGTAATCGAGGCGCAGGCGCAGCCGGTCAACCCAGCGAACGCCGCGAAAACGCGCGAGAGACAGCGGCGAATCCGCCAGGAATCGCTGCTCGCCACCCAGCAGGTCGGCCACGCTGGTTTCGATCCGTTCCGGCGCCACTGCGGCGGTGGGATCCACCCGCACCCAGCCGCGCCCGACGAGCCAGACTTCCGCCCAGGCGTGGGCATCGTATTGATGCACGGTCAGATAGCCGGCATCGGGATGGTATTCGCCGCCCTGGTAGCCGACCACGACCCGCGCCGGTACGCCGGCGGCACGCAGGATGAACACGAAGCTGCCGGCAAAGTGCTCGCAGAAACCGCGCCGGGTCTGCCAGAGAAATTCGTCGACCGAATCCCGTCCGAGGAGCGGGGCTTCCAGGCTGTAGACATAGTCGCGGTTATAGAGCGCCAGCACACGCTGGACCAGGGCGGCATCGGAATCCACCTCGCCCCGCCAGCGCGCAGCCAGCGCGCGGGTGCGCGGATTGGCGGTACCGGGGAGCGCGGTTTCCATGGCCCTGCGGCCGTCCCCGAGCCCCCCGGCAGCGGAGCGATAGTCCATCCAGGAGGTGAGATTGTGGCTCCAGCGGGACACTACCGGCGTCTCGCGCGTCAGCGTCAGATCGTCATTGAGCGTCACCTCGGGACTTTCCGGGACCGGCGTTTCCAGGGCAAACAGCCAGGTCTCGCCCGAGGGTTGGAGAGTCATCTGATAATGCCGCGGCGCGCCGAGTCGCTCCACGGCGACCTCCCAGGACTGTGGCCCCGCCCCGCCCTGCCGGGGCGCGCCGGCGCCCGGATAGAGCCCGGGTTCGATGCGCGACCAGTTGCGGCCATCGAAGCGCGACAGCACCAGACCGCGCCAGTAAAGTTGATTGTGTGGCGGCGGCGCGCCGTCAAACTTCACCCGGAACGCCACTTCCCCCGAAGCCCCCAACCGGCTCAGGTCGCCGGGCGCGAGCAAATCGCTGACGCCGGTGGCGCCCTGCCGCGGTTGGGGCACGGTCCACAACGAACCCAGGCGCGGCATCACGAGAAACAGGATCAGCATCAGCGGCACCGCCTCCGCCAGCAGTACGGCGGCCGTGCGCAAGGGTCGCCAGTACCCCGACTCGGCGCGGCGGTGCAGGGCGGCAAGCACCACGGTGACCAAAAACACGCCGCCCAGGGTCGCGAACGCCGTGCCGGGCGTTTGCGAGAACAGACACTGGGTGACGGCGACGAAATAGCCCAAGCAGACCAGGATCAGGGCGTCGCGGCGGCACTGCATTTCCAGCAGCTTGAGGATGAAACCGCTCCACAGCAGCGCCACCATGGGCTCCAGACCGTACAGACGCCCGTAGGACGCGAGAATGGCGCCGCCGCACATCAGTACCAGCACCGCCTTGGGCCAAGGGCCGGGGTAGCGCCACAGGCCGCGATAGATCTGGATGCGCCAGCCCAGCACCAGGGCGCCCGCCCCGAGCAGCCAGAACCTCAGGTGATCGCTGTGCAGGCCGGCCAGCGCCACCTCGGTGAACAGCAGCCAGAACAGCGCCGGGCGGGGAATCTGCCAGACCGGCTCCATCAGCGCGCCACATCCGGCAGCCCGAACAGCGCGAGGGCGCGCAACACCCGCTCCCGGTGCGGGCGCCCGCTCCCGGGCGCAATCACCTGCCCGGGCAGACGCAGACCGTAGGCGCCCGGTGCGGCGTCGGCGGCCAGCGCGGCGCCGCACAGGCGCGACAGGCGCGCTTCGGTGTCCAGACCCGGGAAATCGTCCCAGTCGAGCCAGCGGCGCTGATCCACGGGATCGGTGAACTGCTTGGTGTGAAGGCCGAGGCCGCGGGCATGCTGCTTCCAGGCGATGCGGCTTTTCGGCTCACCGGGACGATAACTTTCCAGCGCGGCGAATTCCTCGCGACCGGGAATGCTGGCGCTGCCCGCCTCGCTCGCCGCCGGCCGCGCGTGCTGCATGGGTCCGGTGGCGACGGGGCGCGGATACACCAGCGCCCGGGTCTCCAGACGCACATGGCTCCAGACCCGCAGCAGACCGAGCGGGTAGACGCTGGCGATTGTCAGGCGTCCCGGATCGAGCCAGCCGCGCTGCATGGCGGGCACCGGCAGCCGTACCCGGCAGCGCTCGCCGGCGCGGAGATGAACGTCCCGGGTCTCGCCCCCAGCATAGGACAGGCGAATGCTTTCGCGCGGACGGCGGCCGTCATTGCGAATCTCCAGGACAAAATCCACATCCTGCCCCGCAAAGCCATGACCGGCGCGCAGCGGGACGAGTTCCAGTCCGTGCAGATTGCCGTAGGTGTGAAAGATGGCGATCACGAACAGGCCGGCGAGCAGAAAGGTCAGTCCGAACACCAGATTGTTTTCGAAGTTGGTGGCGGTCAGCCAGAGCACCACCAGAAGCGCACCGTAGAGGGCGCCGGCGCCCGAGGGGAAAATGAAAAGCCGGCGGTTTTCGAGGCGGCACGCCGGCACCGACGGCAGGCGCCGGTCGAGCCACTGCTGGTAGCGTCTATCGAAAGCGGCGCGCAGCCCGGGCACGGACAGACCTCCGGTCAAGTCGCTCCACAACTCTCACTGGCCAGTACGCTCCACGCCGGAATGGCGCCACCAGCCTGCTAAAGGATATCCACCGCATTCAACACCCGCTGCGCCGCCCCTATCGCGGGCTCGCCGCCCGCCGCGCTGTGCAGACGATGGGCGATCACCGGGCCGAACACCGCCTGCACATCCTCGGGAATCACATGGGCGCGACCGGCCATGAAGGCCCAGGCGCGCGCACCCTGCAACAGCGCCAGCCCGCCGCGCGGCGACACACCGTGTTCGCAGTCCGGCAACTGGCGGGTGTACTGCACCAGCCGCTGCACATAACCGATCAGCGCCGGCGCCGCCTGAACCTGATCGACCCGCTCTTGCAGGGCGGCGAGCCGCGCAGCGTCCAGCACCCTGGGCAGCCCCGGCAGACGCAGACGCGGATTGGTGCCGGTCAGCAATTCGCGTTCGGACTCGGCGTCCGGATAGCCCAGGTGCAGCCGCATCAGAAAACGGTCCAGCTGGGATTCCGGCAGCGGAAAGGTGCCGTACTGGGTGCTCGGGTTCTGGGTCGCGATCACGAAAAACGGCTGCGGCAGCACGCGGGTTTCGCCCTCGGTGCTCACCTGCCCTTCGGCCATGGCTTCGAGCAGGGCGCTCTGGGTCTTGGGGGTGCTGCGATTGATCTCGTCCGCCAGAATCAGCTGGTTGAATACCGGCCCGGGGTGAAATTCGAAACTCCCCTGCTCGCTCTGATAGACCGAGATGCCGATGATGTCCGCGGGCAGCAGATCGCTGGTGAACTGGATACGACCGTAACTCAGGCCCAGCACGCGCGCCAGGGCCTGCGCCAGCGTCGTCTTGCCGGTGCCCGGCACGTCTTCGATCAGGAGATGGCCCCGCGCCAGCAGACAGGCCAAGGCAAGTCGGATCTGGTGCTCCTTGCCCAGCACGACACTGGTTACCGCGGCAACGACCGCTTCCACAGGCTGTTGCGGCGCACTCAAAGCGCGTCGAGCCCCCGCGCCAGGTCGGCCTTGATATCGCCGATATCCTCGAGCCCGACCGCCACCCGGATCAGGTTATCGGTGATGCCGGCGCGCGCTCTTTCCTCCACGGTCAGCCGACCATGAGTGGTGGTGGCTGGATGCACGATGGTGGATTTGGCGTCGCCCAGATTCGCGGTCAGCGACAGGATGCGGGTGGCGTCGATGACGCGCCAAGCGGCCTCGCGCCCGCCGCGCACCCGAAATGCCAGCACGCCGCCGAACGCGCGCTGCTGCCGTTTGGCGAGTTCATGCCCGGGGTGGTCCGGCAGGCCGGCGTAAAATACGCGCTCCACGGCCGGCTGCTCGCGCAACCACTGGGCCAGCGCGAGCGCACTGGCGGAATGGGCTTCCATGCGCAAACGCAAGGTCTCGAGGCCCTTGGTGAACACCCAGGCATTGAAGGGACTCAGCGTAGGTCCCGCCGAGCGCAGGAAGCCGAGCACCTCGGCCATGAGTTCCGCGCGGCCCAGCACCACGCCGCCGAGACAGCGGCCCTGGCCGTCCAGGTACTTGGTGGCGGAGTGAATGACGATATCGGCGCCCCACTCCAGCGGGCGTTGCAGCGCCGGGGTACAGAAACAGTTGTCCACCGCGAGCAGCACGTCGCGCGCGCGCGCCAGTTCGGCGAGCGCATCCAGGTCCGCCACGTCGGACAGGGGATTGGAAGGCGTCTCCAGAAACAGCATCCGGGTCTCGGGCCGGAGCGCGGCACGCCAGGCGGCGAGATCCGTCAGGTCGACATAGGTGGTCTCGACACCGAACTTGGCCATGAATTTGTTCAGCAACACCGTGGTGGTGCCGAACACGCTGCGCGAGCACACCAGATGGTCGCCGGCCTTGAGCAGCGCCATGCAGGTGCTGAGGATCGCGGCCATGCCGGACGCAGTGGCAACCGCTTGCTCGGCACCCTCGAGCGCCGCGATCCGCTCTTCAAAGGTGCGCACCGTCGGGTTGGTGTAGCGCGAATACACATTGCCGGGCAGCTCGCCGGTGAAGCGCGCCGCGGCTTCGGCCGCACTCGCAAATACATAACTCGAGGTCAGGAACAGCGCTTCGCTGTGCTCGCCCTCGGCGCTGCGCACCTGACCGGCGCGCACCGCAAGGGTGTCGAGCGCCGCACCGGCGAGCGGATCGGAAGCGTCGTGCTCTGCCATTCAGCCCACCCCGCGCGTCGTGTTATGCAATCCCAGCACCTCATCGCCGGTATCCGTCAGACGCAGTTTCGCGCCGTTGCCCCGTACCGACTCCAGGCGCTCCAGATAGCCTGGATCGACATCGTTGGTGATGTATTCGCCGGTAAACACCGAACATTCGAAGCGGTGAATTTCGGGATTGCCCTCGCGCGCGGCTTCGATCAGATCGTCGAGATCCTGATAGATGAGCCAGTCCGCGCCGATCTCGGCGGCGACTTCCGCATCCGTGCGCCCAAAGGCCACCAGCTCGCTGGCTGCGGGCATGTCGATTCCGTACACATTCGGATGGCGCACCGGCGGCGCCGCCGATGCCATGTAGACGCGCGTCGCGCCGGCATCGCGCGCCATCTGCACGATCTCCCGCGACGTGGTGCCGCGCACGATGGAGTCATCCACCAGGAGCACCTTCTTGCCCTGGAATTCGAGCTTCACGGGATTGAGTTTCTGGCGCACGGATTTGGCGCGCTGGCCCTGCTCCGCCATGATGAAGGTACGGCCGATGTAGCGGTTCTTCATGAAGCCTTCGCGGAATTTGAGTCCCATGGTTTCCGCCATCGCCTGGGCTGCCACTCGGCTGGTATCGGGCACCGGCACCACGACATCGATATCGTGATCCGGCCACTGGCGCAGAATCTTTTCCGCGAGACGCTCGCCCATGCGCAGGCGCGCCTTGTACACCGAGATATTGTCAAGCATGGAATCGGGACGCGCGAAATAGACCTGCTCGAAGATGCAGGGCACCAGTTCCGGCGCGTCCGCACACTGGCATGTGTGGAGATTGCCTTCCACGTCGATGAAGATTGCCTCCCCCGGCGCCACATCCCGCTCGATCTGATAACCCTGCACATCCAGGGCCACACTTTCGGACGCCACCATGTACTCGCGTCCACGCGGTGTGTCGCGGCGACCAAAAACCAGCGGGCGGATGCCGAACGGATCGCGAAACGCGAACAATCCGTAGTTGGCGATCAGGCCCACCGCGGCATAGGCGCCCCGGCAGCGGCGATGCACCCGCCGCACCGCCGAAAAAATATCCTCGGGCCGCGGTTGCAATTTGCCCTGCAACTGCAATTCGTGCGCAAACACATTGAGCAGGATTTCCGAATCAGAATCGGTATTGACGTGGCGCAGATCGGATTTGAAAACGTGGCTGAGCAGCTCGGCGGAATTGGTCAGATTGCCGTTGTGAGCCAGGCAGATGCCGTAGGGCGAATTGACGTAGAACGGCTGCGCCAGCGACGGTCCCGAGCTGCCGGCCGTCGGATAGCGCACATGACCGACGCCGATCGGGCCGGTGAGCTGCGCCATGTGGTGTTCACGAAATACATCCCGCACCAGACCCACATCCTTGCGCTGACTCAATTGCCCGTCGCGACACGTCATGATGCCGGCGGCATCCTGGCCGCGGTGCTGCAACATGGTCAACGCGTCGTAGATCTGGTACTGAACGTCGGTCTTGCCGACGATGCCAACGACGCCACACATAGCCGTACCCCGCTCAGCGAACCAGTTGCTGGAACCAATCAACCAGCGTCCCTGCCAACTCTCGTGCCCTGCCCTCAAACGCCAAAAAATGCGGAATCAGGCTGGATTCCCGCCACCAGGCATCCTGCTTCACCGGTAGAACATTGGGCATCAGAATCAACGCCGCCATCACCACGACCAGGCCGCGGACGATGCCAAACAGCGAACCGAGAAAACGGTCGGTACCCGACAGACCGGAGGCTCGGATCAAGCGCGAAATAGCGAAATTGATCAAACCGAGTCCCAGCAGAACCGCCAGAAAAACGCCCAGCCATGCGCTGATGAATCGCAGTGAAGGCGTTGCCATCACGCCTTCCAGCCAATGCGCCACGGATCCGTGAAACATCATCGCTGAGGCGAAAGCCAAGCCCCAGGCAAGCAGGGAAAGTGCTTCACGGACAAACCCGCGCACCAGACTGATGAGCGCGGAAACACCGATCACGGCCACGATCATCCAGTCCGCGATATTCATGTCAGTCCACTCGTGAACCGCGCCGGATTGTAGCAGACCGGGCCATGCCCTTCAGGGCACAAAGGGAACGATCATCGTCTTGACGCCGAATTTGCGTTGCAGCGCCGCCTGCTCGCCAACCAGCGCTTCCCGCGTCATCTTGGGCCCGACAAAGACCCGGTAGGTGGCTTTGCCCCCCGCGGTCGAAGTCCGCACAAAGGCGCGATGTCCACCCTTGAGCAAACGGTCGCGCAGCTCCTCGGCATTGATCTTGTCCTGAAAGGCGCCCGCCTGCAGCACCCAGGACGCCGGCAGGCCCTTGGCATCAAGCCCGGGCTGTTCGGGGATGGATTTTTCAGGGATGGACTTTGCCGAAACATCCGTCGCCGATGGGCTGGTTGCGCCAGCTGCCGAAGAGCCGGTCGCCGAAGCGCCTGCCGCGCCGGCATCGGGCGCGAGCTGAAAGAGCTGTGGCTCGCCTGGCGAACCGGATGTCCCTGACGTCGGTGCCGCAGGCGCCTGCGGCTCGACCGGGGCGGATTCCGGAAGCGGAGTCGGCTGAATCGTGGGCGCAGGTGGGATACGACTTCGGGTATCGATCTTGGTGCTGCCACCAAAATCCAGGACCAGCGGCAACAGCACACTTGCGAGCGCCACCAGTACCAGAAGGCCCAGAATGCGCTGTCGCAAGGCTTGGTTCATGGGCTGTCACCTCCTGCGGGCGCATCATCATTCCGTAGCAGAGCGAGCACCGGCGCCACCGTGTGAAAGGAACCGAACACGAGAATCAAGTCGTCCGGTCGGCTCGCATCCACTGCCGCGGCAAAGGCCGCGGCGGGATTCGGGTGGCAAGTCGACACCGCCGGCAATCCCTGACTCGCCGGTGCATTGTACAACAGGCCCGCGACCTGGTTCGCCGTTGCGCCCCGCGCGACGCTTGGCAACGTACAGCAATACCAGCTGGCAACTTCAGGCACCAGGGGAGCCAATACGCCCGCGATATCCTTGTCGCCCAGCACTCCGACGACTGCGTGCACCGCGCGCCCGGCGCCCTGATTCAGACATCGCAGCCGCTCGGCGAGGAGTGCGGCGGCGGCCGGATTGTGGGCCACATCGAGCACCACCCGGCGCGCGTCCCAGGTGATTTCCTGAAAGCGCCCCGCGAGGCGAGTATCGGCGAATGCGCGCGCCACCCGGCTCGCGTCCGGGGTCAGCCCCAGGCTGATGAGCGCCTGCACGGCGCAGGCGGCGCTGGCCAGTGGCAAATGGGGAATCGGCAATTCGCGATAGTGCACCGGCTGTCCGTCCGGGGTAGTGCAAACCAGTTCCAGATCGTCGTCGCCGCAGGACCAGGAAAAACCCTTGCCCCCGCGCCGGATAACGCGCGCGCCGATATCCCCCAGCGTCGCCAGCATCGCCGCGGGCGGGTCCCGATCGCCACAAATCAGCGGCACATTAGCGCGGGCAATGCCGGCTTTCTCGACGCCGATGGCAGCGCGGTCGGAACCCAACCATGCCTGGTGATCCAGCGCGATGGAAGTGATCACGGCCACATCGGGCGCGACGATATTGACCGCATCGAGGCGGCCGCCCATCCCCACCTCCAGCAGCGCGACATCCACTCCCGCATCCGCAAGGATGAGAAAGGCGGCCAGGGTGCCGGTTTCGAAATAGGTCAGGCGGGTATCGCCGCGCGCCGCTTCAACGCGGGCGAAGGCATCGCACAGCACAGCGTCGCTGACTGGCACGGTGTCGATGCGTATGCGTTCGTTGTAGGCGAGCAGATGGGGTGAGGTGTAGCTTCCCGAGCGCAGTCCCGCGGCGGCGAGCAGGGCTTCCAGGAAGGCGATGCACGAGCCTTTGCCGTTGGTTCCCGCAACCGTCACCACGCGCGGCGCCGGTCGCGGCAATTGCAGCCGCGCGGCTACCGCCGCGACGCGCTCAAGTCCCAGTTCGATGGCAACCGGATGGCGCGCTTCCAGCAGCGCCAGCCAGTCAGGCAGGGTTCGCGGCGACTTGCTGGGGAGTTCGGGAACTGTCATCCGCTTCCGGGCGCTCTGGTGAAGGCTTGCCGCCGAGCGTGGCGAGCAACCGGGCGATGGTGGCACGCAGCGCGGGGCGCGCCACGATCATGTCGATGGCGCCGTGCTCCAGCAGGAATTCGCTGCGCTGGAAGCCGGGCGGCAGTTTCTGGCGGATGGTCTGTTCGATGATGTTGGGTCCGGCGAATCCGGAGCGCGCGCCCGGTTCAGCGATATTGATATCGCCCAGCATGGCGAGACTGGCGGATACGCCGCCGTACACCGGGTCGGTCATCACCGAAATATAGGGAACCCCCGCGGCCTTGAGGCGTTCGAGGATGGCGCTGGTCTTGGCCATCTGCATCAACGAGATCAATGCTTCCTGCATCCGCGCACCACCGGTGGCAGAGAAGCATACCAGGGGAATGCGCGCGTCGAGCGCCCGGCGCGCAGCGCGTGTGAAGCGTTCGCCCACCGCGTAACCCATGGAGCCGCCCTGAAAATCGAATTCGAACGCGGCCGCTATCACCGGCAGCGTCAGCACCGTGCCCTGGATCGCGATCAGCGCGTCTTTCTCGCCGGTCTCCTTCTGGGCGGCAGCGAGCCGGTCGCGGTATTTCTTGACGTCGCGGAACTTGAGGCGATCGACCGGCACGACATCCGTTGCCAGTTCTTCGCGACCCTCGGGATCGAGAAAAATGTCGAGCCGGCGGCGTGCGCCGATGCGAATGTGGTGGCTGCACTTGGGACAGACGTCCAGGTTGCGTTCGAGCTCGGGCCGATACAGCGGTGCCGCGCACTTCGGACAGGGCATCCAGACCCCTTCCGGTACACTGCGGGCCTGGTCGCGGCCCTGCGTCCTCAGGCCCGACGGACGTATCTTGCTCAGCCAGCTCATGGTCTCATCACCGTCTCATCACCTCGCCCTCGCCGTGCTGCGGCATCCTACAGGCGCGCGCGCCACTGTCAATGCGACGCCGACTTCGCGGCCGCAATGAAGGCCCGGATCAGGCGCGGATCCTTGATTCCCGGTGAGACTTCGACGCCGCTGCTGACATCCACCGCGTAGGGACGCACCTGACGCACGGCCTCCGCGACGTTCGTCGGGTCCAGACCGCCGGCCAGAATCAAGGGCAGCCCGCGTTGCGCCGGCAGGCGCGACCAGTCGAAGCCGACTCCGGTGCCGCCGGCCACAAGGGGATCCCAGGCGTCGAACAACAGACCCGCCGCCGCAGGATAGTTTGCCGCGGCGGCGGCCGGATCCAATCCGGGCGCCATGCGCAGTGCCTTGATAAAGGGAACGCCGAACTGGGCGCAATAAGCGGGCGTCTCATTCCCGTGCAACTGCAACAGATGAATGCCGGTACACGCCAGCACTTCCCGCACCCGATCCGGCGCGGCATCGACAAAAAGTCCGACCGTGGTAACGAAAGGACCGACGATTCGCGCGATCGACGCCGCCAGCGCCAAGGACACGCAGCGCGGGCTCGCCGGGTGAAACACCAGCCCGATGGCGTCGGCACCGGCATCCGCTGCCGCCTGCGCATCGGCCTCGCGCGTAATCCCGCAGATCTTGACCCGGATCACCAGTGCGCCTCCCGACGCTGCGCCAACACGTTCACCTGTGACAATAGCGCCGTACCCGCCACAAAGCACGGCCCGCCCATCAGGGCCGGGACCGCGAAGCGCGGCGGATAGTGCACACCGACCAGATAAAGACCCGTCGGCGCCGCCGTCGCCGCGCCGGCCGAACGATCGCGGGATGCGAGCCGCTCGGCAACCCACTGTGGCGGGCGTTCGCCGCGCCCTACCGCGCACAAGGCGCCGACGATATTGCGCACCATGTGCAGTAAAAATGCGTTCGCCGTGATTTCGATAATGACGAATTGCGCTTGCGACCACAAATGCAGCGCGATCAGATTGCGCCAGGGTGATTGCGACTGACAGCCGGCGCCGCGAAAGGCGCTGAAATCGCGCTCGCCAAGCAATAACCGTCCGGCCGATTCCATGGCGCGCACGTCCAGCGGTCGGCGCTCCCGGCCAACCTGGTCGCGCAGCAACGCCGGATCGCGGTCGGCGTTATGAATGACGTAGCGGTAAGTACGCGCCAGGGCGCTGAAACGCGCGTGAAAACCCGCATCGACATCCTGCGCCCACTGCAATCGAATGGAACGGGGAAGCTGCGCATTGGCGCCGAGCAGCCAGTTGTGCGGCGCACGTCGTGCGCGGGTGTCGAAGTGAATTACCTGCGCAGTGGCGTGAACCCCGGTATCGGTGCGCCCAGCGCAGGACACCGTGACCGGCTCGTCGGCAATCCGGGACAGCGCGGTTTCGACCTCCTGCTGCACACTGGCGCAGTGCGCCTGGCGCTGCCAGCCGCAAAAGCGGCTGCCGTCGTATTCGACCACGGCGGCCACCCGGTGCAGACCCGCGGGCAACTCGCACCCATCGGGAACCCGGCAGTTGCTGCGGTACTCCCAGGGGATCGGCGCACTCACCCGCTACCCGAGTCTGGCGAGCAACTGCCGTGCGGATTCCTTCTGCGCCTCATCCCCACCCTGAAGCACGTAATCGAGGATTTCCCGCGCGCCTTCCGCGTCCCCCATATCGACATAGGCTTCCGCCAGTTCGATCTGGGTGGCCATCTCCTGCCCCGGCTCGAACAGATCCAGATCGCCATCCAGAGATGTGGCCTGCCAGGATTCGGCGGTCGCTGCGACCGGCGGTTCGACAAGGTCCTGGGCCGAATTCGTCAGTTCATTGTCCAGCGAGTCGTTGTCCAGCAAGCCCAGGTCAAAATCTTCGAGCTCATCGGGCGCTTCCGGCTGCGTCTCGGTCGCTGCTGTGGCGGTCGGAGACGCGGCTGGCAGGTCCAGATCGAGATCGAGATCGAAATCCCGATTTTCCGCTGCCAAGGAGGACTCGATATCTGCTGGAGCAGAGTCTGCCGGAGCAGAGTCTACCGGAGCAGCGGCTGCCGGAGTCTCGGGAGCCGAGGCTAGCTCGCGCTCCTGCAACTCCCGCCGCAGTGCATTGGCGGACTCGGTGGCACCCGGATCATCCAGGGCCTCAAGCTTCGGAAGCGCCGCCTCGAAGCCAGCCCGGTCGCCTTGTTGCGCCAGCAGTGCCAGCATCTT
Source organism: uncultured Gammaproteobacteria bacterium (assembly GCA_963708735.1). Classification (GTDB taxonomy): domain Bacteria; phylum Pseudomonadota; class Gammaproteobacteria; order Pseudomonadales; family Porticoccaceae; genus JAGPUQ01. The sequence goes on along the minus strand of CAVPTW010000022.1, from coordinate 194,557 downwards.
GAGGTGCAATCCGGAATGCCTTGGATAGCGTGCCAAAGCGTCGGTCAGCAGTTCGCTCGCCTGCTGTTCATTACCAAACGACAGGCAGACATCGACCTCTTCCAGAATCTGGTCCGGACCTTCGTTGAAGCTGGCCTCCGTCGGCAACAAATCCTCGTGGTCGAGGGCAACAGGCGCCGTCTGATCATGGTCAAACGCGGCTGTGCGCGTTCCCTTGGCTTCAAGCTCGCCCGGCAGGCGCAGTCCGTGCTGCTGTGTGGCACGACCACGCAAGGCCGCAAGACCCATGGCTACCAGCAACAGTATTCCCGTGAGACCCAGCGCCGGCACCAGCCAGGAGCGCAGTTTGGCGACGGCATCCAGAGGGCTTTGGTCCGCAGGCGGAACTGCTTGCGCCACTGGCGCCGCGGCATCACCAGCACCGGTAGTGACCGGCACGGGTACGGCGCCACTTGCATCCGGTGCAGTCGATGTCTGAGCTGCATTATCGGTCTGGCCGGCAATCGTGCCCGCTTCGGCATTTGGCGCCGACTCGGCCGGCTGCCCGGACAATGGCGCTTCCGCAATTGGCGTCACCGAGCCGGCTGCGGCCGTATCTGCCGACTTCTCGGTGTCGGCAGCGGCGGTGTCTGGCGTCTTTTCCGCACCGCCTTTTTGCAATGCCGCCAATGCCGGGTCGCTGATTTCAACGAGGCGGGACGCAGCTTTCACCTGTTCTTCGAGACTCGCAACCCGCGCCCTCAGCTCGGCGTTTTCGCGCTCGACCCGGTCCTTTTCTTCCAGTGCTGAGCCGATATCCGTGTGCGACGCATCCGACGCACCTCCGGACTTCCGGCTACCCATGGCAGCGGAATTGACATTGGCGCTGCTGACATCGCCGGCGAGATGCAGCTCACCGTTGTCACTGTCGGCACTCGACTTTTCAGCGGTCCTGGTATGCGACTCGATGACGCGATCGGAAACCGGTTGGGCAGCACGCAATTGATTCGTGGCGCGGCTTTGGTCGACCGCGGCCATGGCCGCGGCATCGGGCAGGTTCAGTACCGCGTCGCGCCGGATCAGATTGGGATTCGCCCGAATGAATGCGTCGGGATTGGCCGCCAGTATCGCCTGCATCGCCTGCTGTGCGGTGACGCCCTGGGGCTGATTACGCACCGCGATTCTCCACAGCGTGTCGCCGGCTTGCACCCGGTAGCTGCCGTTCGCCGGCGCCGATGTTCGCGCTGCGCCATGCGCCGGCGACCGCCGGGACGGCTCAGACGCAGGCGCTGAGGAGCGAGGGCTATCTGCCGCGGTGGATGGTACCGCGGCAACAGTCTTTCCCGCGGACAGCGCCCCGGCAAAGACCGGCGGATCCAGGAGCAGAGTGTATTCGCGGAGCAAGCGACCGGATGTCCAGCGCAATTCCAGCAGAAAATTGAGATAGGGTTCCTTCATTGGGTGCCGTGAAGACACCCGGATCACAGGATTGGCAGTGTTCGACAGGTCAACCTTGAAGTGGAGGTCCGCGAGCTGAAACTCACGTTCGACTCCAGCGCGTTGAAAATCCTCTGGTGAGGCCAATTTTGCCGCTATTTGCGATTCGTTGAGATCACCTACGCTAAGCAGCGCTATCTCGGCGCGCAGCGGCTCATTCATCGCCGACTGAAGCTTGATTTCACCCAAACCAACCGCCAGGGCCCACTGCGCCGCCACCAGGGCCAACAGTCCCAGAGAGTATCTCAATGTCCGTGAAGCCATGTGCGTATCTTCCTGCTGCAGTTGTCCCATCGTCCCAAGAGTAATCAGCCTACTGTTGAATATTTACACCAAAATCGCTCGCTAACCAGCTATTAGTTATCATAATTCCAGTCTGACAGTTTATGTCCACAAAAAGCCGCCGAAAACAGATCGAGGTCTCAAATTCGGTGCGCGAGCGCTCGCGCACCAACCCCGTTCACTACAGCACCAGTTGCAGCATCCGCCGCAACGGCTCCGCCGCGCCCCAGAGCAACTGATCGCCAACGGTAAACGCGGTCAGATACTCGCCGCCCATGGCGAGCTTGCGCAGGCGACCCACAGGGACTTCCAGCTTCCCGGTGACCGCTGCCGGCGTCAATGCGCTCAGACTGTCCTCCCGGTGGTTGGGCACGACGCGCACCCAGTCGTTGGCCGCCGCGATCAGCGCCTCAATCTCCGCGATGGACAGGTCGCGGGTCAGCTTGATGGTCAGTGCCTGGCTGTGGCAACGCATGGCACCGATGCGGACGCAGAGTCCATCGATGGGCACCGGATGGTCCTGACGACCGAGAATCTTGTTGGCCTCGGCGCCCCCTTTCCATTCCTCGCGACTCTGGCCGTTGTCGAGTTCGACGTCGATCCAGGGCAACAGGCTACCGGCGAGCGGGTGGCCGAACTCCGCTATCGGGAACCCCGGCGCGCGCAGTGCTTCGGTCACGCGGCGGTCGATGTCGATGATGGAGCTGGCCGGATCCGCCAGTAAATCCCGGACTGAATCGTGTGCCGCGCCCATCTGGGCGAGCAGTTCCCGCATATTGGGTGCGCCAGCACCGGACGCGGCCTGATAGGTCATCGCGGACACCCATTCCACCAGCCCGGCCTGGAACAGGCCACCCAGGCCCATCAGCATCAGACTCACGGTGCAATTGCCGCCAACGAATACGCGCCGACCGGCATCCAGGGCCTGCGCGATCACGCCACGATTGACCGGGTCCAGCACGATGACCGCGTCATCGTTCATGCGCAACGCGGATGCCGCGTCGATCCAGTAGCCGTTCCAGCCGGTCGCCTGCAAGCGGGGAAACACCGCCTTGGTGTAATCGCCGCCCTGGCAGGTAACTATGGCGTCCATGGCGTGCAGCTGGTCGATATCCATGGCGTCGAGCAGCGCGCTGCGACCCTGGCCGACGTCCGGCCCCGGCTGTCCCGCCTGGGAGGTGGTAAAGAAGTGGGGGCGGATCGTGGCGAAATCACCCGCCTCGGTCATGCGCGTCATCAGCACCGAGCCGACCATCCCTCGCCAGCCCACAAGACCTATATTTTTCATTAAATTAAACTCGCTTTGACAACTACTGCATTAATCATAAAACACGCTGATGGGCATCCGGTCAGTCAATCAGCGGGAAGCCCAGAGCACCAGAACATCGGCACTGAAGGAACCATCCGCCTCGATCGCAAAGTAATCCCGCACCTCGCTGCTGGCCCCATCCTGCAGCGTGCGGATCGCGACCCGCAGCGGTTCCGGAGTCTGCATGCGCGCCACCCAGGACGCGAACTCGAGCCGCAGGCGCGAGAGTGCGTGCCGCTCGGGCTTGAGGCCCGCCTGCGCGACCAGTTGCAGCCATTCCGCCGGGGTGTAGTCGCGCACATGGCTGGGATCACGCAGTACCTCGACCGTCTGAAGATGGGTGTCGAGCAGCGGTCGGGGGGCGCCGGCAAGGTCCACAAACGCCGTGCGCCCGCCCGGTTTCAGCACCCGGTGAACTTCGCGCAGCGCGCCACCCAGATCGCTCCAGTGGTGCGCGGAATAGCGGCTGAACACCAGATCGAACTGCCGGTCCGGAAATGGCAAATGTTCCGCAGCACCCTGGGTAGTGGTGATGTTGCCCAGTCCGCGCTCTCGGGCCGTAGCTGCGACGATGGCAAGCATTTCCGGGGCCAGATCGTAGGCCACGACCGCGCCGGCAAGGGGCGCGACCTGATAGCTGACATGACCGGCACCGCAACCCAGATCCAGCACCTGCGCTCCCGGGCGCGCCGCGACGGCGTCGCGCAGTTCGGCAAACTCGGGACCCTGGGCGTGTACGACACTGCTCAGATAGACACCGGCCTGGGCGCCGAATTGACGGCGCACCGCCTCGGCGTGACTTTGATCACTCATGCCAATCCCTCCCTGTCCGCAAGTCACTGATCAACCCGCGCCAAACAGCCAGGGATGCGCTGCGCGGTGGCGCGCCTCGAACGCCCGGATCTGGTCGCTGTGCGCCAGCGTCAGACCGATTTCGTCCAGGCCTTCCAGCAGGCAATGCTTGCGGAACTCATCCACCTCGAAGTGATAGATCCTGCCGTCGGGCCGGGTAACGGTCTGGCCGGCGAGGTCTATGGTGAGCTGGTAACCCTCGGTGACTGTGACTTGCCGAAAGAGATCATCCACTTCATCATCAGATAAAACAATGGGTAACAAGCCATTCTTAAAGCAGTTGTTATAGAAAATATCGGCGTAGCTGGGGGCAATCAGGACGCGAAACCCGTATTCCTCCAGCGCCCAGGGGGCATGCTCGCGGGACGAGCCGCAGCCGAAGTTCTCCCGCGCAAGCAACACGCTGGCACCCTGATAGCGCGGCTGATTGAGCACAAAATCGGGGTTCAGGGGACGTTTCGAATTGTCCCGTCCCGGCTCCCCCACATCCAGATAGCGCCACTCGTCGAACAGATTGGGGCCAAAGCCGGTACGTCGGATCGACTTCAGAAACTGTTTCGGAATGATCTGGTCAGTGTCGACATTGGCGCGATCCAGGGGCGCGACCAGCCCCTGATGCCGGGTAAAAGCTTTCATGCCACCTCCCCCTGCTCCAGTAATTCCCGGACATCGACAAAATGCCCGCACACCGCGGCCGCGGCCGCCATCGCCGGACTGACCAGATGGGTGCGGCCACCGGCGCCCTGCCGACCTTCAAAGTTGCGGTTCGACGTGGACGCGCAGTGCTCGCCGGCTTCGAGACGATCCGCATTCATGGCCAGGCACATGGAGCAGCCGGGTTCACGCCACTCGAATCCGGCTTCGATGAAGATCCTGTCGAGTCCTTCCTGCTCGGCTTGGGCCTTGACCGGCCCGGAGCCGGGCACGACCAGCGCCTGCTTGACACTCGCAGCCACCTTGCGGCCCTTCGCAACGGCCGCTGCCGCGCGCAGATCCTCGATCCGTGAATTGGTGCAGGACCCGATGAAAATGCGATCCAGCCGGATGTCGGTGATCGCCTGATTGGCGACGAGCCCCATGTACTTGAGGGCCCGCTCGATGGAATCCCGTTTGGTCGGGTCCGGCTCGACTGTCGGGTCCGGCACGCGGGCATCCACCGCCACCACCATTTCCGGCGAAGTCCCCCAGCTGACCTGGGGCCTGATGTCGTCCGCGTGCAACTCCACCACCTTGTCGAAAACGGCATCGGCATCGGAATGCAGCTGCCGCCAGTTCGCCACGGCCTGCTCCCACTGCGCGCCCCGGGGCGCAAAGAGACGTCCTTTCACATAGTCGATGGTCTTGGCGTCGACCGCGACCAGACCCACCCGGGCACCGGCCTCGATGGCCATGTTGCAGAGCGTCATGCGGCCCTCCATGGACAACGCGCGAATCGCGCTGCCCGCGAATTCGAGCGCATAGCCAGTACCACCAGCGGTGCCGATGGTGCCGATCACGGCCAGTGCGATGTCCTTGGCGGTGACGCCCGGCGCGAGCTCGCCTTCGACCCGCACCTGCAAATTCTTCATTTTCTGGGCGATCAGGCATTGAGTGGCGAGCACATGCTCGACTTCCGAGGTGCCGATGCCGTGCGCCAGCGCGCCGAAGGCGCCATGTGTGGACGTATGAGAGTCGCCGCACACCACGGTCATGCCCGGCAGGGTCGCGCCCTGCTCCGGCCCGATGACATGCACGATGCCCTGCCGCGCGTCGTGCATGCCAAACTGCAAAATGCCGTAGCGCGCGCAGTTGTCGTCCAGGGTCTGCACCTGGATGCGCGAAACCTCATCGGCAATGGCCGCAATGCCGCCGCGCCGCTCGACGCTGGTGGTGGGAACATTGTGATCCGGCGTGGCCAGATTGGCGTCGATGCGCCAGGGCTTGCGCCCCGCCAGCCGCAAGCCCTCGAACGCCTGTGGCGAAGTCACTTCGTGCAGCAGATGGCGGTCGATGTAGAGCAGCGCCGAGCCATCGTCGTTCTGGCGCACCAGATGGGATTCCCAAAGCTTGTCGTACAGGGTTTTGCCGGCCATCGCCGCATCCGCCGTGTGGGTCAAAAAACAGCCGGAAAGTCTAGCGATCCCGGGCCTATAAAACAAATTCATGGTCCTGTTGGTTGCAACTTCACCGTAGAATTCACGGCCTTCACTGCGCGGCATCTCCGCATGGACCTATTTCGTAACAGCGCGATGACCTCGATATACCAGCCCGGATGAGCAAGCCGCCCGACCACCTCGCTCCGGCGGCCGTCATCTGGCGCGACGGCGTCCTGCGCTCGGTTCACTTCGACGACATCTATCATTCACCCGCCGATGGCCTGGGCGAGACCCGGCATGTGTTCATTGCCGGCAACCAGCTGCTCAAGCGCTGGCAATCGTTGCGCGCAGGCGAGGGATTTGTCATCGGCGAGACCGGATTCGGCAGCGGACTCAACTTTCTTGTGGCCGGCAGCCTGTGGCTCGCCAGTGCGCCGGAAACGGCAGTGCTGCACTATGTCTCGGTAGAAAAATACCCACTGGCGCGCGGAGATTTCGCATGCGCCCTGGCGCAATGGCCCGCCTTCGCGGCCCTGGCTACGGAACTTGCCCGGGACTATCCGCCACCGGTTGCCGGCTGCCACCGCCTGGTGCTTGCCGGCGGACGGATTCAGCTCACGCTGCTGCTGGGCGATGCAACCATCATGCTGAATCAGGTGCAGGCCTCGGATCACCCGCTCTTCCGCCACGGCACCGCGCCAAAAATCGACGCCTGGTTCCTCGATGGCTTTGCACCTGCCCGCAACCCCGACATGTGGCGTCCCGAACTGTTCGCGCAACTCGCTGTGCTGAGTCGCGCCGGCACCAGCTTTGCGACCTTCACGGCAGCCGGCAGCGTGCGCCGCGGCCTTGCCGACGCGGGTTTTACGGTCGACAAGGTCGCGGGCCACGGCAGTAAGCGGGACATGCTGCGCGGGGAGTTTCCGGCGTTGCCAGCCCCCGCGGAAGCCGCCGCCCCGCAGCCCCAACGCCACCGACCGGCCGGCGCGCCCTGGTATCTGGACGCCGCGGAGTACGGCACCGCGCCGGGAACAGCAGCCGTCATCGGCGCCGGTATCGCCGGCTGTACCAGTGCCCGCGCGCTGGCGGAGCGCGGCTGGCAGGTGACCCTGTACGATCGCGCCACCATCGCCAGCGGCGCCTCGGGCAATCCCCAGGGCGTGCTCTATCCACGCCTGACCGCGGAGCCCTCCGCCTTCGGTGCCATCAATCTGGCCGCCCTGCTCTTTGCTCAGAACTATTACCGGGACTTCTGGCGGGACGGACTCGGCAACCACTGCGGTGTCTTGCTGCTGCCGGAAACGGCTGCCCACGCGGAACAACTGCGCCGGATCGCCGCCCGCCACCCCGCTGAAATCGCGCTCCTCGTCGAGGCGTCGGAGCTCGCCACCATCGCGGGATTACCGCTTGCCGCGGACTGTGGCCTGCTGCTGCCCGGTCTCGGCTGGATCGATCCCACGGCGGTATGCCGCCGTCTCGTCGAGCATCCTCGCATCGCTGTTCGCAGCACAGAGATCGTCGCGCTCTCCCGCGATGGCGCTGAAGGTTGGCAACTGAGCCATCGCCGTGGCGAAATCACCGGCTCTTATGACGTGGTGGTTCTGGCCAATGCCACCGAGCTGGCCCGCTTCGAGCAGACCCGGCATTTACCGCTCAAGGCCATTCACGGCCAGATCAGCATCTGTCCGGCGACGCCGGCAAGCAAAAAACTTCGCACTGTGATCTGCGGAGCGGGCTATCTGGGCCCTGCGGTCGGCGGCCGGCACACCTTCGGCGCAACCTACGATCTGTCGGCCACGCATCTTGAAGTGCGCAGCGATGGACACCGCGACAACCTGGCCAAGCTCGGCGCCACCGATCCCCGCCTTCCCGAAATCCTGGGCGCGCCCGACCCGGCGCAACTCTCCGGCCGCGCCGGACTGCGCTGCGTTACCCCGGATTACCTGCCGCTGGTGGGACCGGCGCCCATCGAACACCTGATGCTGGAGACCTTCGCACCGCTGCGTCGCGATGCCCGCGCCGACATCCCTCGCCCCGGCAGCTACTGGCCGGGATTGTTCATCCACGGCGGCCACGGCTCGCGCGGCCTCAGCCACGCACCCCTGTGCGCCACCCTGCTGGCGGACCTGATCGAAGGCCGGCCACGACCGCTGGCACAGGAACTGGTGATCGCGCTCAATCCCGCACGCTTTTTGATCCGCGCCCTCAAGCGGGGCCAACGTTGAGCTTGCGCTCCGCCGGCACGCGCCGGGCAACCACTTCCGCCGATCCGGCGCCGCAGGCGATCACGGTCCGCAGCGCGGTTTCCAGCGACACGCCGGGCAGGAACTCCACGCATTCGGGCGGCAGGTGATAGACGAACCCCGACGTGGGGAAAGGCGCGGTCGGCACATACACCGTGTAACCGCCATCGGCGTGACGGCTGGTGACGATGGCGGTGACCTTCACCGGCGATTCCAGCCCGTGAATGCGCGCCAGTGCAGGCTCCCCATTCAGCACCCGGGAAGTTTCGCCGCTACCCAGTAACTCGCGCACCAGCCCGCTGGTGGCGCGATAACCCGGGACCACTTTCGCCAGACCCGTGTCGACGACTTCGTGCAGCCAACGGCCGATTCGGGTGCGCACCGCGAGCCCCACCGAAAAGCAGATCGCAAGCATCAGCACCAGCACCACAACCAGCGCGACCAGCTCATTCAGCCCGGCCGTCGCGGACAGCAGCCGGGTCAGTGGGTGCAGCAAATCCGCCACCAGCACGAACAACCACTGCATCACCATCAACATCAGGGCGGCCGGCAACACCACCGCAAGGCCGCCGAGAAAGATCAACAGAACATGGCGTTTCATGCGGAGCTTCCAGCGTGGGATACAGACGGCAGGATACGGGGGAAAGCGGCCCTGCGGCCAGGCGGACGTGGGCCTCCCGCTCGATCCATACCCTCCCAGCAATTCCCACACTATAATTTACGCACCGCGGACGGCCCAGCCGACCGATTCAAGCTTCCGGACACTCAGCCGATATACCCTGAGAAGCAAGCCGGCAGTTTGGACCTGATACGCGGGACTTGGGGTACGAGTCGATGATAACTGCGGGGTATCGCCAAGGCTCGGCGGCACGAGACGGCGGCATCGCAAAAACGCACTTCAGCCCCCGGAGGAACATCATTTTGAATGGCTGTTGGGCGGTATCCGGTACGCACCAGGGGAAAATTCCGCGTCCGCGCCAATGGCCCGGCGGGGCTATTTCCAGCGCCAGCCGGGCCCGGCCGCTGACATCAGGAGCGCCGCAACCCACCGCTACAACGATGACCCCGATTGACCGCTAAGGATAGCGCGCAACCACCGCAGGCAACGGACCCAGCGGTTCCTGCCAGCCCCTGCCATCCTCGGTGCCGTAATCCATGAACCCATCAAACCGGCCGGTGCGAATAATCTTCTTGGGGGAGTTTTCCGGCCGCACTCCTCGGCTCCCCCCACGTCTGGCGTATCTGCTCAGGGAAAAGCGCCTCTGCCAGGACTTCTGTCCGGATCTCGAGCGGTTACCCACGCCGCTTACCGGACACGATTTGCTTATCACCGAACTGGCCTGGCTCAACCGCCTGGGGCCGGACGCACGCAACACTCTGAGCAGCCGCGCGAGCCCCGCCGCGAACTGGATTGCGCTCACCGATGCCAAGGACGGGTTCGCGGAGCAAGTCGCGTGGCAACGGGCCGGGGTCAGACAGTTGTTTCGCAAACCGCTGCGGGAGGAGCGGCTGGCGGAATTGATCGACCGCCTCCACGACCAACTCGACGGCCCGCCGTTGCGGGTGCTGTTGCTGGACGGCGCAGACGCCACCTTCTCCCGCCGCGCCGCGCTACTCGAACAGGCCGGACTGGTGGTGCAGGTACTGCGGGAACCGGCGCACCTGCCAAACGCTATCGCTGGATTCAAACCGGATCTGCTGCTCGCGGACGGCGATCCGCCCGGCTGTACCGCTACCGAACTGCTCGTCATCGTCCGCCAGCAAGAAAATCGCGTCGAACTGCCGATCCTGTTTCTGAACGCCACCGCCGCGGCGCAGGAACTGCTGACGACACGCCCGTTAGCCACCGATTATCTATCCGGAGCCATAGCGCCAGGGTTGCTGCTCACCGCCGTGAGGTCCCGCGCCCAACGCTTCCGCGCCCGCCAACGCGCCTACGCGCTGCGCCGCACGCATCTGCACGCCACCCGCGAGCGTTACAAAGAGCTGTACCTGGCGCTCGAAGCCCACGCGATCCTCAGCATCACCGATGCCCGTGGCAACATCGTGCATGTCAATGACCGGTTCTGCGAGATCAGCGGCTATCGTCGGGAAGAACTGATCGGCCATAACCACCGCCTGCTCAAATCAGGCAAACATTCTCCAGAGTTTTATCAAGAGCTCTGGGGAACGATCACGCACGGCAATATCTGGCACGGCGAAGTCTCCAACCGGCGCAAGGACGGCACGCACTATTGTGTCGAAGCGACCATCGTGCCGGTACTGAACGACAAGGGCCGTCCGGTCCAGTACATCTCGATCCGCACCGACATCACGCGCTTGATGCAGCGCGAAGCCGAGGTTCGCACCCTTGCCGAGCGGTTTTCCCGCAGCCAGGATTACGCCAATATCGGCACCTGGGACTGGAACATCCAGACCGGCGAGCTCTATTGGTCGGACCGCATTGCGTCCCTGTTCGGTCATCCTGCCGGGATTCTCGAAACAAGCTTCGCAAACTTCCTCAACGCGGTACATCCCGACGACCGGCAGGCGGTGCGCAACGCCATCGATGCCAGCATCGAACACGATACGCCCTACGAAATCGAGCACCGCGTGGTCTGGCCCGACGGGCAGGTGCGCTGGCTTTTGGAGCGCGGCGCCGTGGCGCGCGATACCGACGGCCGGCCACTGCACATGCTCGGCGTAGTGCAGGATATCGACGACAACAAGCGCACTCAGCTGGCGCTTGCCCGAAGCGAACAACGGCTGCGCGAAGCGCAGTCATTGGCGCACATAGGCAACTGGGAGTCCGATCTGACCACCGGCGAACTATTCTGGTCCGAGGAGATATTCCGTATCTTCGGACTCGATCCGGCCAGCTCCGTCCCCAGCGCGGACAGCTTCCACGCTGCGGTGCACCCCGACGACCTCGAATTGGTGCTGGCCAGCACGCGTCGCTCGACGAAGAGCGGGATACATGATCTCACGCATCGCATACTCCGCCCCGACGGCACGGTGAGGTACGTTGATACGCTGGCATATGCAGAACGGAATGCCGATGGCCGGGTCGTCCGGCTGATTGGCACAACGCAGGATGTCACGGCCGCCAAGACGGCGGAGCGCGACCTCGAGCTGTTTCGCCGGATCTTCGACGCATCACAGCACTGTATCGGCATCGCCGACAGTGCGGAGCGTATCCTGTATGTAAACCGCAGCTTTGAAAAGGCCTTGGGGTACTCCTTCAAGGAGCTCGCCCTCCGGCCAGCGGAGCTGGTGCTGCCGGAAGTCGAGCAGGCCCTATCCTGGCGAGAGGTAATGGCCACCCTCGCGGACAGCGACCGCGGTCTCGTGCAAATTCCCTTCCGCCGCAAGGACGGCAGTTTTTTCACCTCGCTCAGCAACTTTGGCGCCGTCAAGGACCAGCACGGCCAAATCCAGTATTACTTCGACATCTTTACCGACTTCACCGAGGAACTCGCGCGCCGCGCCGAACTGGCCGAAGCCAGGGAAACAGCCGAACGTGCCAACGACGCCAAATCCGAGTTCCTGTCCAGCATGAGCCATGAACTGCGCACTCCCATGAACGCCATCATCGGCTTCGCCCAGATGCTGGAATACGACAACGAACTAAATGCCGATCAGCGGGACAGCGCAAAGGAAATTCGCAAAGCCGGCGACCACCTCCTCGATCTGATCAACGAGGTACTCGATCTGGCCAAGATCGAGTCGGGGCAGGTCAATCTTTCGCTCGAACCCGTTCCCCTCGGCCCACTGATCAACGACTGTCAGCAGTTGATCCAACCCTTGGTCACGACGCAAAAGCTTTCGTTGACCGTCGATGTTGCCCCGGGGGCCACGGTGCGGGCCGATCGCATACGGATCAGGCAGGCCCTGCTCAACCTGCTTTCCAACGCAGTCAAATACAACCGCGAACAGGGCGAAATCCGGGTAATCGCTGGCCCCGGCGCGGGTAACAACTTGCGCATAGCCGTCACCGACACCGGGCCAGGAATTTTACCCGCGCACTTGACCAGTCTGTTTGAGCCCTTCAATCGGCTGGGTGCCGAACACACGGAGGTTGATGGCACCGGTATCGGTCTGACCATAACACGCCGTCTCGTAGAGCTGATGGGCGGGAGTATCGGGGTCCACAGCGAGGTCGGCATCGGGTCTACCTTCTGGATCGATCTGCCACAATCGGAAACAGCCGGTCGGGAAATTTCGATACAATCGAGATCCGCCACGCAATCACCGCGAACGCTGGCGCACCAGTACCAGATCCTCTGCATCGACGACAATCCGGCGAACCTCAAGCTCATCGCGCAGATGCTCGGCCGGCGCGGCAACGTCGATCTGATAACAGCCCACACGCCGGCACTCGGCATCGAGCTCGCCCTTGCGCATCGCCCAGACTTGATCCTGCTTGACATCAACATGCCGAATCTCGACGGCTATCAGGTGCTCAAGATATTCACGGCCGACGCTTACTTGCGGTCGGTTCCCGTGATCGCCATCACTGCCAATGCAATGCCCAAGGATATCGCGCGCGGCATGACGGCCGGTTTTACCGAATACCTCATCAAGCCGCTCGATTTGATGCTATTCCTGCAAACCATCGATCGTCATCTGGCGCCTGTGGAGCAAAATCAATCATGATCGAAAACATCATCTACACCGCGCGTATTTTCGTCATTGATGATGAGCCGGTGAATCTCAAGCTGCTTGAGCGCTTTCTAAAAGCGCTGGGCTATAGCCATGTCGAGCTGATCCAGGATTCGCGCGGGGTGATCGCACGTTACCAGGAGGCACGCCCCGACCTGATCCTGCTCGACATCAATATGCCCCATCTCAACGGCTATGAGGTGCTTGCCCAACTGGTCGCCTTGAACGACCCGATGCTGCCGCCGGTCGTTGTCCTCACCGCCCAGCACAGCCGCGACCATCTACTGAAAGCATTGTCCGCGGGCGCGCGGGATTTCATTCGCAAACCGTTCGATCACACCGAACTGCAAGTGCGCGTGCGCAATCTGCTTGGTGCCCACCTCGCCCACCGCATGCTCAATGACCACAGCGCGATGCTGGAGGAGTTGGTACGCCAACGTACCGAAGTCCTCCATATGACCCGCTTGCAGGTGGTACAGCGGCTGGCCCGGGCAGTGGAATACCGCGACAACGAAACCGGCAACCACATTGTGCGCATGGCCGAGGTGTCTACGTTACTTGCCAAGAGTATGGGCTGGAGTCTGGCGGATTGCGAACTGATGTTGCACGCAAGTCCCATGCACGACGTCGGCAAGATCGGCATACCCGATGGAATACTGCTGAAACCCGGCAAACTGGACGCCGACGAATTCAAAGTCATGCAGACCCATACCGAAATCGGCGCCGAGATTCTCGGTGGCGACGAATCCGATCTGCTCGCGCTCGCCCGAATCATCGCCCTCAGCCACCATGAGAAATGGGATGGCACCGGCTATCCCAAGGGTCTGGTGGGCGCTGCCATTCCCATGGCCGGCCGCATCGTCGCCGCGGCTGATGTTTACGATGCGCTGACCTCCGTGCGCCCCTACAAGGATGCCTGGCCAACGGACAAGGCGGTAAGCTACATGAAACAAAGCGCGGGAACTCATTTCGATCCCGAAGTAATCCACCATTTCCTGAAACACCTGCCGGACATCAACAAAATCATGCAGGAACACGCGGACGAATAGCCCTGCGGATTTTGGCGCCTTGCTCCACGACCACGCACGCTCCGCAGAGCCAAAGCTGGAGCTCGAACGTCGAGCAATCCAGGTGCCCCGCTCCAAAAATCACCGCTACAATGTCGCGCGCATGTAACGGCGGTTCGCCTCTCACGCAAACGTGGGGCCTCTGGTATCCCGCGACCCCGGAACCACCCCAATGAGTCACCCCAATGAGTCGTACCCTTTCGATCACCGCTCCCACCGCCGCTACCGTTGCCCGGATGGATGTGGTGATCGGTGCCGCCGTCAGCGCCGGTGAGACGCTCGGTCTGCTGGTCACGGAAGCAGGCGAACTACCGGTGCGCAGCGCCGCAGCGGGCGTGGTGCTGAACATTCACGTTGCGCCGGGCGACAGCGTGCTCGAGAACGGTCCCATCTGTGCGATCCGCCTGAGCCGCAAGCGCCGGCCGGTGCGCCCTGCGCCACCGCCGGATCTCGCCGACAAGCACAGTCTTTTGCAGCAGCAGCGCGCGCGGTTGCGCAACACACTGGACGCAGGTCGCCCCGCCGCGGTGGCGAAGCGCCGGGAGCGCGGTTATCGCACCGCGCGGGAGAATCTCACGGATCTCTGCGATGTCGATTCGTTTCAGGAGTATGGCCAGCTCGCGGTGGCCGCCCAGCGCCAGCGTCGCGACTTCGACGATCTTGCAGTCAACACGGCAGCGGACGGCGTCATCACCGGACTTGCCACCATCAATGCGGATCTGTTTGCCGGGGACCGGGCGCGCACGGTGGTCATCGTCAACGACTACACCGTACTCGCCGGCACCCAGGGCTATTTTCATCACCGCAAGCTCGACCGCGCCATGGCACTCGCGCGCGAACTGCGCTTGCCAGTGGTGATGTACACCGAGGGCGGTGGCGGCCGGCCCGGCGACACCGATCAGGTCGCCGGCATGGACGTGACCACCTTCGCGATGTGGGCCGCGCTTGCCGGTGTGGTACCGCGCATCGCGGTCAACAACGGCTACTGTTTCGCCGGCAACGCCGCGCTGTTCGGCTGCGCCGACATCACGGTGGCGACCCGCCAATCCTGGATCGGCATGGCCGGGCCGGCGATGATCGAAGGCGGCGGCATGGGCGTGTACCCGCCCACCGCCATCGGTCCGGTCGAAGTGCAGACCACCACCGGCGTCATCGACGTGCTCGCGGAAGATGAGCGCGACGCAACGCGGCTCGCACGGCAACTGCTGAGTTATTTCCAGGGACCGATCGACGTCTGGCGCTGCGCCGACCAGAACCTGCTGTGGGAGCTGATGCCGGCGGATCGCCGCTACACCTACGATGTGCGCCGCATCATCACCACGCTGGCGGACACCGACTCCTTCATCGAGATTCGCCCGCATTACGGCAAGACCGTCATCACCGGCCTGCTGCGCATCGAGGGCAAGCCGTTCGGGCTGATCTGCAACGACTGCCGCGTGCTCGGCGGCGCCATCGATACCCGGGGCTCGGCGAGCGCCGCGCGCTTCCTGAACCTGTGCAACGACTTCGCGCTGCCGGTGCTGTCGCTGGTGGATACTCCGGGCTTCATGGTTGGCCCGGAGAGTGAAACCGAAGGCGCGGTGCGCATCATGGCCGACCTGTTCACCGCCGGCGCCCGCCTGCGCTCACCGCTGGTGGCGATCTTCCTGCGCAAGGGTTACGGTCTCGGCGCCATTGCCATGACCGGAGGCAGTTTCTCGCGCCCTGTCTATTCCGCCGCCTGGCCCACCGGCGAATTCGGCGCCATGGGACTCGAAGGCGCGGTGCATCTCGGTTTCAAGAAAGAACTGGACGCGGCCGCGAATGAAGCCGAGCGCGAGGCCTTGTTCGCCAGGCTGATCGGCGCGCTCTACGATCGCGGCAAAGCCACGGAGGCCGCCACCCATCTCGAAATCGACGCCGTGATCGAGCCGAAAGATACGCGCCAGATGATTCTGCGGGCGGTTGGGGCTGCGCTGAAGAACTGAGCGGCATGGGGTCGCCGCGCTAACCCACTCAACGGACCGGTGTGCTGCGCTTGCGCATCAACGCCACATTCCGGCCGGGAAATTCGCACTGCCATCCATGGCGCGCGGCCAGATGCCGCAACGTCGCTGCGCGATAAAACACCACATGGGTTGGATCACGCGGGTAGTGCCAGTCGGCAAAATGCGTTGCGTCGATTTGCAGCTCCGTCATCAACGCGAGCCAGCCCCCCGGCTTCAACAGCGCATCGAGTTTTCTGAATTCCTCGGCGGGCCGGTGAAAATGTTCGATCACCTCGGTGCAGGTGATGAAATCATAGATGCGCATCAACACTTCCCGATCGGGCTGAAAAAACGGATCGAACAACGCCACTTCATGCCCTGCCTCGCGCAGCATCGTCGCCAGCGCCGGCCCCGGACCACAGCCGTAATCCAGCCCTTGACTCGCGGGTGCAAGTCGTTCCAGCAACGGCGCCGCGAGACGGGCCAGAAAGTGCCGATAGCCGACATCGCCGGGTTCGTTACGATGCAGACGATAGTGGGCGAACTCGCGGTCCCGATCCGGCAACTGCGCCGGGTCGAGAAAAGTTCCCCGACAGGATTCACAACACCAGTAATCGCGCTGGCCGATAGCGAGAAAAAAGCGGGCGCTTGAGGTCTCGCAGACCGGACAGCGCATCAGGCTGTGGCCGGGGCTTTTTCGCTGCTGGCGCACGAGACCGTCACGGGCGAGCTCGTCGGTGTTCACGAAAACTTCGCTGCGCTGCTTTGGCCAGCACCATCAGTGCAGAACAGAACCGCCAGCGCCGCAACATTTTTTGTATTTCTTGCCGCTGCCGCAGGGGCAGGGATCGTTGCGATCGGCAACCGCCGCGTCGCGCACGAACGGCTTGCGGGTGGGCTGCAAAGGGCGCGCCCCGTCGGTGCGCTGTGCCAGCCAGTGCGCGTGAATTTCCGCCAGCGCCGGTACGATGGCGAGTACCCAGTGCTCGTGATCGTCTTCTCTCTCGACAATTTCCAGACCCTCGTCGGTGCCCAGCAGCATGAAGGGCGCGAACCAGTCCGGCTGGCTTTCCATCAATGCGCCCCAGCTTTCTTCATCAAACAAGGTGCCGAGCAGGAAACCCGCACACCATTCGGCGACGCCCCAGGCGGGATCGAAATAAAACAGCGGTTCGAAATCTTCCGCGCTGTCCATCATCTGGCGCGCCAGGGAATTGTAATGCCGCATTACCAGACCGGTCACTGCCGCTGCCTCTTCGATGGTTTCAAAATTGGGCGAGACCTGAGCGTCCTCGATATCCCATACCCAGGGCAACCACTCGGACGGCATCACCAGACTCGGACCCACGACCAATGCGGTCATGAAGCCTTCCATCATGGCGACATCCATCGCCGTGTCTTCCAATCCGGGCGAGGCGAGGAATGCGTCGAGGGCGTTGATCTCCTCTTCGCTCAGATCGAAATCCAGTCCGGCGAGCGGGTTACTCGGTTGCTTGACCACTGCAGGGCCTCCTACTTGGGTGGAATCGTGTCGTTGCCGGGTTTACCGCTCGATCCGGCATGGGGTTGATCCTGCCGCCCGCGCGCTGTCACGCACCTGCCGGTTGCATCACAGATCGCTGAACCGCAGGGCATCGCGGGCGAGCCGGTGTTGTTCGTTGCTCTCGATTTGCCGCAGGCTGCGCGCCACCTCGCGAAGCTCGTCGAGATCGGCGCGCTGCGCCACTTCTTCATAAATTTCGCGCAGATATTCGTCCGTCGCCAACGCCGTGGCAACGACCTCCTCGACGTTGTTGATGTCCATGTCCCGAATCCGCTCCAGCACCTGGTGCGCATCCAGCTCCGGGGTGTATTGCAGCCAGGTATCCATGATTCCCTTCGCCGCGCCGGCTTCATAGTCCTTGAGCGCTGCCGCCAGATGCTGCTCGTGCCGGTTCAGGTAGTCGAGCATCAGTTGCGCGCGCTCCGAGGTGGCGAGTTGCTCCAGCTCGGCGTACTGACGCGAAAGTGCTGCGTGCAGGTGCCGTGAAAAATCGATGATGTCCTTGATGGACTTGAAGCGCATGTCTTTCATTCTCACAAATTTGCGTAATTGAAATCGATGTTCCGATTCCAGCTGCCGTCAGGCACCATCCATGCTTCCCCAATCCATCAGCGCAATGCCTTCGATGCTATCTCGAAACTGTCCTTCGACAGCTCGGGCACCGCCAGAACCCGTTCGAGCGCCGCACGCATCGCGTCCGCTCTGGTCTCGGGGTATTTGCGCCAGCGGGTGAGCGGGGTCAGCAGCCGCGCGGCGATCTGGGGATTCATGGCATCGAGCGCCAGCACCTGTTCCGCCAGAAATGCGTAGCCGGCACCGTCCGCGCGATGGAAGTTCACCGGATTTCCCGCGCTGAAGGCGCCGATAACGGCGCGCACCTTGTTGGGATTGCGCAGATCGAACGCGGGATGTTCCAGCAGCCCCTGCACCCGTTCGAGACCGCCCGGCAGGATGCACCAGGCCTGCATCTGAAACCACTGATTGACCACCAGGGATTCGTTCTGCCACCGCTCGTAGTAGCGTCTGAGTGCTTCCCGTGCATGATCCTGCGCTTGCGGGGCGGGATTGTTGAGCAGTGCCACCAGCGCGGCATTGGTGTCCGTCATGTTGTCGGCCTGCGCAAACTGTTGCCAGGCACGATCGATCAACTCCGGCACGTCCAGTTGCAGCAGATAGGCGAGTGCCAGGTTGTGCAGGCTGCGCCGGGCGATCTGTTCGGCATTGGCGCGATAGGGTTCGGCGCCGTGGTTGCCGGTGTAGAGCGCTTCGAATTCCGGCCGCAGCCGCTGCGCCAGTTCGTGGCGGGCAAACTGGCGCGCGCGGTGGATGGCCTCCACCTCGATGGTGTCGGCCAATTCGCTCAGATAGGCCTCGCCGGGCAGGGTGAGAATGTGCGCCACCAGCGCCGGATCCAGCGCTTTGTCGGTGAGAAGTTCACGATAGGCTTCGACCAGCCGGGTATCCAGCGCGAGCGTCCGGCCGGACAGCGCATCTGCAATCAACTCCTGCAAAATGCCGACCGCGAGCCGGTTGCCCGCCTCCCAGCGGTTGAAACCGTCGCTGTCGCGGCGCAGCAGTTGCACCAGTTCATCGCGACTGTAATCGAAGGCGAGCTTGACCGGCGCCGAAAAGCCCCGCAGCAGCGAGGGAATGGGCGCTTCGCCGACGCGCTCGAATACCAGGCTCTGCGCGGGCTCGGTCAACTCGAACACGATATCGGTGGCGCCATCGGCGAGCCCGGACACATGCAGCGGCAGATCGCCGTTGCGGCCCACCAGGCCGAGCCGGATCGGAATCTGGAACGGTGCCTTGTCCGCGCATTCCGGCGTGGGCGGACAGCTCTGGGTGAAATCGAGACGGTAGCTTTGCGCGGCCACATCGTAGTGACCTTGCACGGCGACGCGCGGCGTGCCCGCCTGCCGGTACCAGCCCATGAACTGGCTGAAATCGCGACCACTGACATCCGCCATGGCAGCCACGAAATCCTCGATGGTCACCGCAGCGCCGTCGTGGCGGTCGAAATACAGATCGCAGCCGCGGCGGAAGGTCTCCGGCCCGAGCAGCGTGTGGATCATGCGCACTACTTCCGCGCCTTTTTCATAAATGGTGACGGTGTAGAAATTGGAAATTTCCTGATAGGCATCGGGCTGCACCGGATGCGCGGTGGGGCCTGCATCCTCGGCGAACTGGGCGGTGCGCAGCAGATTCACATCCTCCACCCGCTTGATGGTGCGCGAACCCATATCGGCGGAAAATTCACTGTCGCGAAACACCGTGAAGCCTTCCTTCAGGCTCAACTGGAACCAGTCGCGACAGGTGACCCGGTTGCCGGACCAGTTGTGGAAATACTCGTGTGCCACCACTGCCTCGACGCGCTGAAAGCCCAGATCCGTGGTGATCTCGGGATGGGCCAGCACACAGGAAGTGTTGAAAATGTTGAGGCCCTTGTTCTCCATGGCGCCCATGTTGAAATCGTCGACTGCGACGATCATGAAAATATCCAGATCGTATTCGCGCCCGTAGACGCGCTCGTCCCATGCCATCGACTGCTTGAGCGACACCATGGCGTGATCCAGCTTGTCGAGATCCTTGGGCTCCACATAGATGCGCAGCATCACGCCGCGGCCGCTCGCGGTGGTGAAGCTGTCCTCCAGGCAGGCGAGATCACCGGCCACCAGGGCGAACAGATAGGCCGGCTTCCGGAATGGATCGTGCCAGGTCACCCAGTGGCGCCCACCCGGCGCGGTGCCTTCCGCGATCGGATTGCCGTTGGAGAGCAGCACTGGAAAGGCGCCCTGATCCGCTTCGATGGTGGTAGTGAATTCCGACAGCACATCCGGGCGGTCGAGATAAAACGTGATCTTGCGAAACCCTTCCGCCTCGCACTGGGTGCAGTAGAGGCCGCGCGACTGGTACAGCCCTTCCAGCGAGGTGTTGGCTTCCGGGTGGATCGCCACCGTGGAGCTGAGCTCGAACGCCGCCGGTACACCGGGAATGACCAGCTCGCCGTCGGTGTAGCTGTATTCCGCCGGAGCGAGCGCACGGCCATCGAGGGCGAGCTCCCGCAACTGCAAGCCTTCGCCGTGCAGGCGCAGTTCCCGCGCGCAGACCGGGTGTTCGGGATTCGCGCGCAGCGCCAGGGTCGCACGCACCAGGGTTTCCCCGGGGCGAAGATCGAAGTGCAGATCGGTGTGGTCGATCAGGAAATCCGGCGCGCGGTAGTCGCGCAGCCGGGTGACTCGGGCCTGGGCATCGCGCATCGCCATATCGACTCCTGGGTGACTGAACCGGTGGCCCGCGCTCGGCAGCCGGATTGGGGGAAAGGTGATGGGATACAGTGGCGGGAATTGTCGGCCAGCGGGGACACTGTGTCCACGGCGCCGTTTCCACAGGACTGTTTGCACAGAGCTGGCTACACAGAGCTGTGTCCCTCAAGCCGGCGCCGGACGGGTTCCGGTAGCAGCGGCAGACCCGTTGCAGGGCGCTATCGCTGTACCGGCAGAGCGTCAGACTTCCAGGGCAATCTCATAGGCAGAGAACTTGCGCACATTGAATACACCACTATCCAGAATCAGATACTGCCCCTTGATGCCCAGCAATCGGCCGCTCACTTCCGGCGTTTTATCGAGGTTCCAGGCGCTCACCCTGGTCGGGTATTCCCACACCGGGTAATCGATGGCGACAGGCTCGGCGGATACCAGCGGCTGGATCGCCTGAATCCCGAAGCGCGTCGCCAATTCGACAAGCTCGTCGACGCAGAGTTCGAACAGACGATCGCGCGCGGCCGCCAGATCGGCCGGTTCGGGATTGCCTTTCAGCATGGCGCGCCAGTCGGTGGTGTCGCGCACATGGCGGCGCAGGGCGGCTTCCACGAAGCCCGCTTGCTGGCGGGTCTGCACCCGCGCGATGGGCAGCGCCTGGATCGCGCCCTGATCGATCCAGCGGGTGGGCATCTGGCTGGCACGGGTGATACCCACTTTGACGCCGGACGAATTGGCGAGATACACGAAATGCTCGGTCATGCAAAAGCTCTGAGCCCAGTCCGGCTCGCGGCAGGTGCCGGCGTCGAAGTGGCAGCGTTCGGGACTGAGGATGCACAGATCGCATTGCGCGAGCTTGCGAAAACAGGGGTAGCAGTAGCCTTCGCTGAAACTTTTTTTGGTGACACGGCCGCAGTGCGAGCAGTGAATGGTACCGCCGTGACGGATGCGCAACGTCTCGCCCAGCAGCGCGTTGAGGGGCACCCGGGTGTCGTCCAGCACCAGCCAGTAATTGACCGGCGCGGCCAGTTCCGTGAGCATTTTGTCGAGGTGTCCGCGGTAGATCGGCATGGCGGTCAGCGGCGGCGCGCGGTCAGTGCAGCCATTTCAGCGGCTGCGGCTCGGCGGCGGACACTTCGCCCGCGCCGCCACAGTGGGCGTGGGGCCGCGCCGGGATATGGCCCACCCGCTCCGCTTCCGGCAGATGGCGCTCGCCCCAGGCGATGACGGCTTGCAGACAGAGTTCGCGCTGGATTGCGTCGAGCCGGTTGCCGTCGGGCCAGCGCCCGGTTTCCACCGCCTGTTTCAGCGTCTCGTAAACCGCGGGTGTGATGTGGGCGAGCAGGTGGTCGAGATCCATAGGTTCCTTTCACTCGGTTGGGGACTGGGCGCGCGCCGAGAAACCGGCCAGGCCGCCGAACAGGGCGCCGATGATGAGGCCAGTCACATGGGCACCATTGGCGACGCCGCCCTGGAGGAACAGATTCACCACGCCCAGCAGACACACGATCAACCAGATGATCATCAACGGAACGATGCCGGGCGCGAGACCGAGCAGCGGATGGGGCGCGAGTTTGTTGCGCACCCAGATATAGCCCAGCAATCCGTACACCACACCAGACAAACCGCCGAACAGGTCGTTGGGATGCCACAGGTACTGGCCCACATTGGCACCCACGGCGATGGCCAGAAAAATCAACAGGAAATTGGCGTGCCCGGCAAGCTGCTCGACCCGGCGCCCGAGCTCCCAGATCCAGAGGCTGTTGAACACGATGTGGAACAGCCCGAAATGGAGAAACGCCGGCGTCAGCAGGCGCCAGTATTCACCGCGCGAAAAAGCGGTTTCGGCAGGTTCAAGACGCAATTTATCGGCATCGGTAACATCAAAATCCTGAAAGGTGAACCAGTGAATGGCATCCGGAAGGAAGCTGACCAAAAGCGCCCCGATCAGGCCCAGCAGCAGCATCGCCACCATCACGGGTACCTGACGCGCCTGTACCGCGAGACTCGGCGTCGGGGCGCCCATCAAGCGGCCGTATTCCCGCAGCACCATCAGCACGGTGGGAATGTCGTCGCGCCGCTCCACCAGCAACACGCGGCGGCCGGGGCGGTCGTCGAAGCGATGCGCGACATCCCGCTCCGCCAGACGTCGGGACAATGTGGTGACGTCGATCTCCAGTGGCAACTCGGCCACCGCGATCCAGGGCTCGGCATCGCTCATTCGGCGTCGGGGCCAGAGTTGGGGCCAGAGTTGGGGCCAGAGTCGCGGTCGTCGTGGCGGACGGAATCCAGCCGGCTGCCCCAACCCAGCTTGGTGCGACAGACCTGGTAGAAGTTGTGTCCCAGCGGATGAATCAAACGTACCAGCTTGGGCTTTTTGTGGATGCGAATGATGTCGTCCTGCTCGGTGACGATCTCGTACTGACCGTCGCAGGTGATGGTCGGATGCAATTCGTTGCGCCTGCCGACACGGATCTCGATCAGGCTGTTGCCGTCGATCACGATGGGGCGACTGTTGAGGGTATGAGGATTCATGGGCACCAGGACAATGGCATCCAGCTTGGGGTGCATGATGGGCCCGCCGGCAGAGAGTGCATAAGCGGTGGAGCCGGTCGGGGTCGCGATGATCAGACCATCGGAATGCTGGCTGTAGACGAACTGGCCGTCCACATAGAGCTCGAACTCCATCATCCGCACGGAGCGTCCCGGGTGCAGCACCATGTCGTTGGCGGCGATGCCGGAGGCCGCCACGCCGCCATTGCGGTGTACGTCCATGGCCAGCAGGAAGCGCTCGCTGAGCTGGTACTCGCCGGCCAGTACCCGGCCGATGCCCCGCTCCATCTCCTCGGGCGGAATATCGGCCAGAAAGCCCAGCCGGCCCCGGTTCAGTCCCAGCAGGGGCACGCCCAGATCCGCCAGCGCGCGCGCGGCACCCAGCATGCTGCCATCGCCGCCCACCACGATCACCAGATCGAGGGCATCGGGTTTGAGGGTGCGGCGGTCAACCACCTCGACCGCATGATCGGCGAGCAGCTCGGCGGTGTCGCTCTCGGCGAGCACGGTGCGGCCGTCCCGTTTCAGGAAGGCCACCAGGCGGTCGAGGGTTTCCACCACCTCGCGGTGACGAAGGCGGGCAACCACGCCGATGCGTTGAAATTGCGCCATGGCAACGGGGCCGGTCGAGAGAGACCCGATTATACACAGGCCCCGGCCGGTGACCGGGACGATGGACCTGGCCGGGAAAACCCCGCGCCGGGATGGCAAGCCGGAAAGGAAGCGGCTATATTACTGTACGTATTTACAGTATCCGTTGCCGCACCAGGGCCATCACCCATGCATCAGCCTCTCGCTACCCTGCCCACCCTTTTGGCGCAACATCCGCACCTGCGCCGCGCTGTCAATGCCCCACCCCGGGCGTCCGGGATCGCCACCGGCAACCCGCATCTGGACGCGCAACTGCACTGGCATGGCTGGCCCCGCGGCGCGCTGACCGAACTGCTCGGGGCGCCCGGCCACGGCGAGCTGGCACTGCTGGCACCGACTCTGACTCGGCTGGTACACCAGGGCGGGCAACTGTTTCTGGTGGACCCACCCCACCAGCCCCATGCGCAGGGGCTGCAACAACTGGGGATCCCCTGGGACTCGTTGCTGGTGGTGCGCACCACCCGCGACCGCGACCCGATCTGGGCCTGCGAGCAGATTCTGCGCTCGGGAACCTGCGCCGCCCTGCTCGCCTGGGAAGGCACCGGGAGCTGGCGCCTCGCGCAACTGCTGCGCTTGCAGAGCGCGGCCCGCGCGGCTCCGGGTCCGGTATTTCTCTGCCGTCCGGCCCGGGCGGCACAACAGCCCTCGCCCGCCGTCCTGCGTTTGCGCCTGACGGGCGCCGCAACCGGCGCGCAACTCACCCTGGTGAAGCAGCCCGGCCCGGTCGGGCAGCGGCTGGCGCTGACCTCCAGTCTGGAAGAGATGACACGGCCCATGATTTATCCCCCAGTGCCCTATCACCGACCTGCGGCGCGACGCGTGCCGGTGCCGATCCGCGCGGCTGTCCCGGAGTCAATCCCCACACCACGCCCTGAGGATGCCCTGAATAACCCGGGTCCCCCCATGGTGCGATCCTTTGACAGGCTCAAGACTCACCCTGTACGGGATCAGAAACCCAGCGTTCGCCCTGAGCCTGTCCAAGGACATGTTCAGCGCATCCCTGAACCACTTTCATCGCTGCAAGCACACTGATCCATGTTGTGGCTCTGTCTGCGCTGTACCGACCTGGCACTGGCGACAGCAGGCGCTGCCGATCCCGACCGGCCGCAGGTCGTGGCGGAAGGGCAACGGGTGTATTGCCCTGATCAGGCGGCCGCCGACCGCGGCGTGGCGGCCGGAATGGCGCTCGCCAATGCCCGTGCGCTGTGTCCCGAACTGGCCGTGCTCCCGCGCGCTCCGGTGCGGGAGCAAGCAATTCTGGAGGCTCTGGCTCACGCCTGCCATCACCTCACCCCCAAGGTGACGCTGTGCCCGCCGGCCGCCCTGCTGCTGGAAATCAGTGGGTCGCTGAAGCTGTTCGGCGGGCTCGCCGCCCTGCTTGCCGCGGTCCGCGACACACTTCGGCTGCAACAAGTACATGCGACCATCGGCGCGGCACCCACGCCCGCCGCCGCGCAATTGCTGAGTCATGGCGATGCCGATCCCCTCGATTATCTCGATGCCCATAGCGGCGCCCTGACCCGACCCCAGGCCTTCACCCGCCGTCTGCACGCGCTGCCGCTGACGGCACTCGACTGCGCGCCCGAGCTCGTCGAAAAGCTCGCACGCACCGGCCTGCGCCGCGTCGGCGAAGTCTTGCAGTTGCCCGGCAGTGCCCTTGGCCGGCGCTACGGCCGGGATTTTGTGCACTATCTGGAGCGCATTCGCGGCCAGCGCCCCGATCCCCGGACAGCCATGCCGCTGGCGTCCAGTTTCTCCCGGCGCCTGGAATTTGGCGCCGGGATCGAGCGCGCCGAGATGCTGTTGTTTCCGGCGCGGCGCCTGCTCCACGAACTGAGCGGCTATCTGCGCGCCCGCCAGATGCACTGCGGGCGCCTGAACTGGACGCTGTATCAGGAGCACGGCGCGCCGCTCACCCTGCCCCTGCGGCTCGCCCGGCCCCGGGGCGACCTCGCGCACCTGCTGGAACTGACCCGGCTCGGATTCGCCACCCTGCGCCTTGAAGGAGCGGTGGCTGCCCTGGCACTGGCGAGCGACGAGCTGCACCCGGCGCAGAGTACCAGCGGGGATCTGTTGCGCACCCTGGTCCCACAGCCGGATCCGGCGGGCATTCAGACCCTGTGCGACCGCCTCGCCGCCCGTCTCGGGCCCGACGCCATCGCCCGCCTCAAAGTGCAGAACGAGCATCTGCCCGAGCGCGCCAGCGTCGCGCTGCCGCCGACCGCCAGTGTTGCTGGCGCTGTGACCAGCCCGCCGCCGGCACCGCGACCGGCCTGGCTGGTACAGCCACCGGCCCCGGTATCCATCCAGGGCGGAAAACTGTACTGGGACGGACCCCTGACCCTGCTGCGCGGCCCCGAGCGCATCGAGAGCGACTGGTGGCGCACGCCGGCGCAGCGCGATTACTACCTGGCCCGCCACGGCGACGGCCGCCGCTGCTGGCTGTACCGCGAGCGCCGCACCGGCGCCTGGTTTGTGCACGGCCTGTTCGGCTGAAACAGCCATGTACGCCGAACTGCACTGCATCAGCAATTTCACGTTTCTGCGCGGCGCCTCCCATCCCGAAGAGCTGGTGCAACGGGCAGCCGAGCTGGGCTATGCCGCCATCGCCATCACCGACGAATGCTCGCTCGCCGGTGTCGTGCGCGCCCATGGCGCCGCCCGCGAGCACGGTATCCCGCTCATCGTCGGCAGCGAATTCCGGCTGCGCGAGGGCGTGCATCTGGTGCTGCTTGCCCCCGACCGCGCGGCCTATGGCGATCTCGCCAGCCTGATCAGCCGGGGACGGCGACGCAGCCCCAAGGGCACCTACGACCTCGGGCTGGATGATCTGGAACCCTACAGCGGACGTTGTCTGGCGCTGTGGCGACCGACCGGCGACAGTACGGCCGATCTGACTGTGGGGCGTGCCCTGCTGGCGCTGTTCGCCGACCGCCTCTGGCTCGGCGTCACCCACTGTATGGATGGTACCGAGCCGATATCTCGGGCCGCTCACTGCGACACCGCCGCGCACCTCGGCATTCCCCTGATGGCCTGCGGCGAAGTCCACATGCATGTGGCGCAGCGCAAACCCCTGCAGGATGTACTGACTGCGATCCGCCTCAACACCCAGGTCGAATCCCTGGGCCGGAGGCTGGCCGCCAATGCCGAGCACCATCTGCGGCCGCTGGCGCGGCTGCGGGAACTGTATCCGCCGGCGTTGCTGGCCGCGACGCTCGCCATCGCCGCGCGCTGCCGGTTCTCCCTCGCGGAATTGCGTTACGAGTATCCCGACGAAGTGGTGCCGCCCGGCACCAGCCCCGCCGCCCACCTCGCGGCACTGGTGGCCGAGGGCGCGACGCAACGCTGGCCCGACGGTGTGCCGGCAGCGGTGGCGGCCATGCTGGACACGCGAACTGGCGATCATTCACGAACTGGGCTACGAACATTATTTCTTGACCGTTCACGATATCGTCGCCTTTGCCCGCGGGCGCGCCATTCTCTGTCAGGGGCGCGGCTCGGCCGCCAACTCGGCGGTCTGCTACTGCCTGTTCATCACCGAGGTCTCGCCGACCCGGGTCAACCTGCTGTTCGAGCGCTTCATTTCGAAGGAGCGCAACGAACCGCCGGATATCGATGTGGATTTCGAGCACGAGCGGCGCGAGGAAGTCATCCAGTACATCTACAAGAAATACGGCCGCGAGCGCGCTGCCCTGGTCGCATCGCTGACCACCTACCGCCTGCGCAGCGCAGTACGGGATGTGGGCAAGGCATTGGGTCTCGAGCCACTGCTGATGGACCGGCTGGCCCAGTCCCTCACCGGGTGGGACCGGCACGCAGACCTGGAGCCGCATCTGCGCGCACAGCTGGGCGACGATCCACGCATCCCCTGGCTGGCGCGCCTGGCGAGTGAAATCCGCGGCTTTCCCCGCCATCTGTCGCAGCATGTGGGTGGCTTCGTGATCAGCCGGGGACCCATCACCCAACTGGTGCCGGTGGAAAACGCCGCCATGCCGGAGCGCACCATCATCCAGTGGGACAAGGACGACATCGAGGCGCTCGGTCTGCTCAAGATCGATGTGCTGGCGCTCGGCATGTTGAGTGCCATCCGTAAATGCCTGGACAGTCTGCGTGACCTGGGATCTGCGGTGACCCGCTTGCAGGATATCCCCGAGGACGATCCCGCCACCTACGACATGCTGTGCCGGGGCGACAGCGTCGGCGTGTTCCAGGTGGAGTCCCGCGCCCAGATGGCGATGCTGCCGCGCCTGCGCCCGCGCTGCTATTACGATCTGGTGATCCAGGTGGCGATCGTGCGGCCGGGGCCCATCCAGGGCGACATGGTGCATCCCTATCTGCGCCGCCGCGAGGGCAGCGAGCCCGTCACCTACCCCGATGCCGCCATCCAGGCGGTGCTCGAACGCACCCTCGGGGTGCCCATCTTTCAGGAGCAGGTAATCAAGCTCGCCATGGTGGCGGCCGGCTTCAGCGGCGGCGAGGCCGATCAGTTGCGTCGTGCCATGGCGAGCTGGGGCAAGAACGGCAATCTCGCCGCCTTTGAGCGCAAGCTGATCGACGGCATGAGCGCGCGCGGCTACGGCACCGACTTCGCCCAGCGGCTGTTCGAACAGATGAAGGGCTTCAGCGGCTACGGTTTTCCGGAATCCCATTCCGCCAGCTTCGCCCTGCTGGTCTATGTCTCGGCCTGGCTCAAGTGCCATCACCCGGCGGCGTTTTACTGCGCCCTACTCAACAGCCAGCCGATGGGGTTCTATTCGCCGTCGCAACTGGTGCAGGACGCGCGCCGCCACGCGATCGAGGTGCGCCCGGTGGATGTCGCCCGCAGCGTCTGGGATCACGGTCTGGAACCGGGCACGAACGGCGCGCCCGCGCTCCGCCTCGGCCTGCGTCTGGTGCGGGGACTGCACCGGAGCGCCGCGATCCGCCTGGTGCAGGCGCGCGGGGAACGGCCCTTCGTGGATGTCGAGGATCTCGCCCGTCGCGCCGGCCTCGATCGCGGACAGCTCGCGGCGCTCGCCGAGGCCGACGCCCTGCGGGCCTTCAGCGCCCACCGCCATCAGGCCCACTGGAATCTGTTCGCCATCGAGGAGCGTCGTCCGCTGCTGGATGCCGCGACCGGCACCGAAGACCAGATTCAGCTTCCTGCACCCACCCGCGGCCAGGATCTGCTGGCGGATTATCGCGGCACCGGACTCAGCCTCGGCCCCCATCCCATGGCGCTGCTGCGCGGGCATCCCGCCTTCCGCACCTGTGCCCGGCAACAGGAACTGATCGCGCTGCGCAGCGGCCGCTTCCTGCGCATCGCCGGCCTGGTCACCGGCCGGCAGCGGCCCGGCACCGCGTCCGGAGTGATCTTCCTCACCCTGGAGGATGAAACCGGCAATACCAATGTGATCGTCTGGAAGGATGCCCAGGAACGCTGCCGCCCAGCACTGCTGGGCGCCGACTGTTGCTCGTAAAAGGGGTACTCGAACATCGGCATTCGGTCTGCCATGTGATCGCCGGCGAACTCCTCGACCACAGCCCGTTACTCGCCACGCTGGCGTTGAAATCGCGGGATTTCCATTGAAATGATCGACAGTCACCGACAACTCACCGCAACCCCTTGCTTTGTGTCAATCGATTGCAACAAAATGGGAAAATTTGTCAGCCTGGGGATACTTCCATGAAACAGCTCGACCACTGCGATACCCTGATCCGCAACGCCCTGGTTTTCGACGGCAGTGGCAAGATGCCACAGGTCGAGGATCTCGCCATCAAGGGCGGGAAAGTCCTGGCGCGCGGCCCCAACCTGCAGGTCGGATCAGCTACCGAAACCGTCGATGCCACGGGCAAATGGCTGATGCCGGGCATGCTCGATATCCACACCCACCTGGACCTCCAGGTCGAGGTCGACCCCGGCCTCCAGGAGGCCGTGCGCCATGGCACCACGACCGTGCTGTTGGGCAACTGCTCGCTGGGCACTGCCTTCGGTTCGCAGCGCAAGAACGGTGAAGACCCTATCGTGGACTGCTTCACCCGGGTGGAAAACATGCCCAAGCGGGTACTGGAAAAGTGCATCGAGAAAGTTACCTGGAACAACACCGCCGACTACCTGAATCACTTCGAGAAAATCCCGCTCGGCCCCAATGTCGCCGCGTTCATACCCCATTCCATGATGCGTATCGAGGTGATGGGCACCGAGGCGTCGATCACCCGTCCGCCCACCAAGGCGGAGCGGAAGAAAATGGCCGATCTGATGGAAACCGCCATGCAGCAGGGTTACATGGGTCTGTCCACGGACCAGATCGTGTTCCACTATCTGGCCAACGATCCCAACAAACAGGTGCGAATCCCGTCCCATTTCGCCGAAGATGACGAACTCCGTCCCATCATCGAAATCGTGCGCAAGCACAAAGGCGTGTGGCAGACCAATCCCGACGGCCAGCGCATGCTGCGTACGCTGAAACGCTACTTCTGGTCGGCCGGTCGTTTCCGGCGCGGTCCGCTCAAAATCTCGGCGCTGACGGCCGTGGACTTCGTTTCCGTGCCGGGCGTCTGGCAGAAAATGCTGAAGCTCGGCAACGTCATCAACTCGCGGTTGTTCAAAGGGAAAATCCACTTTCAGGCCTTGGGCGGTGCCTTTCGCATGTGGTCCGACGGCATGATTTCTCCGGTGTTCGAGGAGCTGCCCTCCACCCGCAAGATCATTGCCTGCGAACAGGAAGATCGCGCCGGTCGTCTGGCGCTGCTCAACGACCCAGTCTGGCTTGAGGAATTCAAGGGCGATTGGGCCAAGATGACCAATTCAACGGCCAACATAACCCAGATCGGCGGCAAGTCGGACGAGCGCGCCACCTTCCAGATGAACTACGCGAAAATGTTTTTCGACCACTGTGCGGTGCCTTCCTGGAACGGCGACAGTCTGGCGGATGTGCTGAACCGGCTGACGCAGTACAAGGCCAGTGGCGGCAAGAGCGGTGCCAAGGATGCCGCCGAGGCGGCGGAGTTCGACCTCTTCCCGGACACCGCGACGGATTCACGCGAATTCTGGCTGCAATGCATGCGCCTGTACGATACCGATTTCCGCTGGTGGTTCGATGTCGCCAACACCAACGAGGACATCGTCGAACAAATCCTGTTCGACAAGAACGCGCTCCCCGGTTTCAACGATTCCGGCGCGCATCTGACCAACCTGTCGTTCTATGACGGCAACCTGGGCACCCTGCGCATCGCCCAGAAACGCGGCCTCGATCGAGTGGCGCACGCGGTTCATCGCCTGACCCGGGAGCCGGCAGAATTCTTCGGTCTCGACGTCGGCCGCATCGATCCCGGCGCCCAGGCCGATATCGTGCTGATCGATCCGGAGCAGTTGAAACACCATGACATGAACGCAAGCCGTACCAGGATTTATAACGAGATATTCGAGAACGACGTACTGGTGAACCGCAGCGACGGTGTGGTGAGCCAGGTGTACATCAACGGTCAGCGCGTATGGGAAGAAGGCTGCCGCTTTACGCCAGCCCTTGGCACCAAGACCCTGGGTCGTGCCCTGCGGGCCAACCGTCACTGACATTTTCGGGCGTCGGGTCGGTTATCCCTCCCGACGCCCGCGTTTTTTCGACGCCCCGCCTTCAACAACATATTCCTCGCACCGCGCTGGGAACCCAAGCTCCCGAACCCGCCACCGAACGCCCATCTGCGGCCCGTCAAACACCGCAGGACAAAAATCGCTAAAGTCTTCAGTGCCCACATGCGCTCGGCCAACATCCGTGGAGTCGGCGCAGTCCATGGCGCGACGACCCGCGAACCATGGCAAGATTGATCTGCGTCAACGCGGATCCCTCCCATGTCGGTAGGGTGGATCGAACATTCGATGAGGCATTCTTTTATGTCCAGTGTGATTGGTGTTGTGGTCTGCAATCACAGCCAAGCCCGCCTGTTCAAGGCGAACAACATGTCGATCGTCAGTGAGATCGCCGATCAGGTGAACCCGCAGGCCCGCATGCGCGATCAGGATCTGGTGACCGCTGAGCCAGGAAAGTATCGGGGTGGCGGTCTCGGGGGCCAGCACCACGCCGAGGATCATCGCACCGCACCAAGAGACAAGGCAGCGGCAAATTTTGCCCACGATATCGCGGCCGCCGTGGCGGCAATGGTCGCGACGCATCAACTCGAAAAACTCTACCTCGTCGCGGAACCGAGCATGCTCGGTCTGCTGCGCGCGGAACTATCGGATCATTGCCGAAAATTGGTAGCGGGCGAAATCACCAAGGACGTGGTGGGTCGGACGCCGGATGAGATCCGGGATTACCTGCCGACACCGCTGTGACGCCTTCTCTGGTTTATGGAGGATTTTGAGGTTTATGGAGGATTTTGACGCCCGGCGGGCGTGGCCCGCCGGGAGTGACCGCCCCCAAGATGGGGCGGCAGGGGAATTGGTCGGAGCGGCGGGATTTGAACCCACGACCACCACACCCCCAGTGTGGTGCGCTACCATGCTGCGCTACGCTCCGAAATTTTCCGGTGGCCCGGAAGGCCGCCATCATACTGGAAGCCACTCCGGGGAGCCACCGGGAAAGCGAGAAAATCAGGGTTTCAACACCACCAGCACGTCTTCCAGCTCGCTCACGGTCTGGTCGATCAACTGACGGATCTGGGTAGCCTCCTGCTTGATATGTTCACCACCCAGGCGCTGGCGCGCGCCGCCGATGGTAAAGCCCTGCTCGTACAACAGCGACCGGATCTGCCGGATCATGATCACATCCTGGCGCTGATAGTAACGCCGATTACCCCGCCGCTTGACCGGATTCAGCATCGGAAACTCCTGTTCCCAATAGCGCAGGACATGGGGCTTCACGTCGCAGAGTTCACTGACCTCGCCGATCGTAAAATAGCGCTTGCCGGGAATGACCGGCAACTGACTGTTGTTACTGGGTTCCAGCATGGCGTTCTACTCTGGCTTTCAGCTTCTGGCCGGGTTTGAAGGTCACCACCCGACGTGCGGTTATGGGAATTTCCTCGCCGGTTTTGGGATTACGGCCGGGACGGGGGCTTTTGTCGCGCAGATCGAAATTGCCAAAGCTCGAGAGCTTTACCGGGTCGTTCGCTTCCAGGGCCGTGCGAATTTCCTCGAAGAAATATTCGACAATTTCCTTGGCTTCGCGCTTGTTGAGCCCCAGCTCAACGTAAAGCAGCTCCGCGATATCGGCTTTAGTGAGCGCTGACATTTACTCTCCCCGTAGCCTGGCCCCAAACGCGGCGGCAAGCGCTTCCAGCACAGCGGCCTCTGCTGCCTGCACGTCGATATCCTCAAGAGTGCGCGAACTGTCCTGAAAGGTCAAGCTCACAGCGATACTTTTCTTATTATTTTCAATGTGTTCGCCGTGATAAACGTCAAAGATTCTCGCTTCGGTCAAGGATGCACCGGAAGCTCTTTTTACGGTGTCGAGCACAGCTGCCGCGGTAACTTCCCGTGGCACCACTACCGCGATATCGCGGCGCACACCGGGAAAACGACTGAGCGGCCGGAACGCGGCAATACCCGGGGCAGGAAGCGCATCGAGAGACAGTTCAAACAGAAACACCGGCCGGTCAAAATCCAGCTCACGCGCAACCGCCGGGCTCAGCAGCCCCAGATGCCCCAGCGTCGCGCCGGCACCGTCATGGAGCCGCAGGCACTGACCCGGATGCAGTGCCGGGTGTTCGCCCCGCTCCCCGCTGATCTGAGCGCCGATACCCAGTGTCGCGAGGAGCGCTTCCACATCACCCTTGACCGCAAAAAAATCCACCTTGTCGCGCGCATTGGCCCAACCCTCGGGCTCCCGACTTCCGGTGACCAGACCGGCGAGCATCATGCGCTGCTCTCCATCGGGACCGCCGCCAAAGCGCAACCCGGTTTCGAACAACCGCACCCGCTCCTGCTGACGATTCAGGTTGTGGCGCAGCGCCAGCAGCAATCCGGGCCACAGGCTGGGCCGCATCACGGACATCGCGGCGCTGATCGGGTTGACTACCGGATGGTGGGGGCGCCGCCCGTCACCAGCGCAGCGATTTCGGCTGGGACAAAGCTGTAGCAAATGACTTCGCGATAGCCGCGCTGCACCAGCGCGGCTCTGATCCCCGCCAGATCGCGCTGCCGCGACGGGCCGATCTCGGGAGCCAGCGGGGGGTTGCGCTGGGCAGCTCGTTGTAGCCATGGATACGGGCGATCTCCTCGATGAGATCGGCCTCGATGCGCAGATCAAAGCGCCAACTCGGGGCGCGGAACCGCCAATGATCCGGGGTTTCCTCGACCAGTTCGAGGCCCAGGCTCGCGAGAATCGTCGTGACCCGCGCTGGCTCGAAGTCAAGTCGCAACTGCTGGGCGAGGCGCTTGCGGCGCAGAGGAATGACACTGGGCGCGGAACGAGTGCCTTTCGCCTCCGCAACCAGCGCAGGGCCGGGTTTGCCGCCGGCGATTTCGAGCAGCAGCGCGGTCGCGCGCTCGAGCGCCCGCAAGGGTAACTCGGGATCGACGCCACGCTCGAAGCGATGCGAGGAATCGGTATGCAATCCGAACTGCCGCGCTTTGCCGGCCACGGCCAGCGGCTGAAAATGGGCGCTTTCCAGGAATACGTCCCGCGTCTGCGTATCGACTCCGCTGTCGCGCCCACCCATGATGCCCGCCAGCGCCAGCGTCTGCTGTGCATCGGCAATCACCAGACAGCCTGTGTCGAGCGCAAGGGTGTTGCCGTCGAGCAATGTCAGCGTCTCGCCGGATCTGGCGTGGCGCACTTCGATGCCGGTGTGGATACGGTCGAGGTCGAAGCCGTGCATCGGCTGCCCCAATTCCAGCATCACGTAATTGGTGACATCGACCACCGGGTGGATGCCGCGAATGCCACTGCGCCGCAGGCGCTCGAGCATCCACAAGGGCGTTTTCGCCTCGGGATCGATGGCACGAACGATCCGGCCTGCGTAGCGGGGGCAAGCGTCGCCGGCACTCAAGCGAATCGGCAACTCGTCCGCGATGGTCGCCGGCACCGGTGCGACCGGGAAATCCCGCAGCGGAGCGCCCAGGACTGCCGCAACTTCCCGGGCGAGCCCACGGATACCGAGGCAGTCGCCGCGATTCGGTGTCAGATCGACCTCGATCACTTCATCGTCAAGCGCCAGAGCAGTGCGCAGATCGGTGCCGGGGCGCAGGTCAGCAGGCAATTCGAACAACCCGGCTTGGTCGCTGGAAAGCCCCAGCTCGGCCGCCGAGCAAAGCATGCCGTGTGATTCGATACCCCGCAATCTGGCTGCCTTGATGGTCAGATCGCCGGGCAGATGCGCGCCGATCGCGGCGAGCGGGGCCTTAAGACCCAGGCGGACATTGGGCGCTCCACAGACCACCTCTACCTGAGCATCGCCACCAGTGCCGACGCGGCAGATCCGCAGCTGATCGGCATCCGGATGCGGTTCCATGGCCAGGATCTCGCCGACCACGACCTGGGTAAACGGCGGCGCGACCGGCTCCACGCCGTCCACCTCGAGTCCCGCCATGGTGAGGCTGGCCACCAGGTCGGACGTGGCGATCTCCATGTCCACATGCTGCAACAGCCAGGCTTTGCTGAATTTCATCGCGTCCTCAAACTCCCCGGCTCAAAACTGTTGCAGAAAACGCAGGTCATTCTCGAAAAACAACCGCAGATCGCCGACACCGTGACGCAGCATGGCCAAGCGCTCCACACCCATGCCAAACGCAAAGCCCGTGAAATCTTCCGAATCGATACCGCAGTTGGCGAGCACATTGGGATGCACCATCCCGCAACCCATGACTTCGAGCCAGCCGCTCTGTTTGCAGACCCGGCAGCCCGCGCCCCGGCACTGGGTGCATTGAATATCCACTTCCGCCGATGGCTCGGTGAACGGAAAATAGGACGGCCGGAAGCGCACCGGCAAATCGGTTTCGAAAAAGGCTTTCAGGAACTGATCGACCGTTCCTCTCAGGTCCGCAAAACTGATGTCGCGGTCGATCACCAGCCCTTCGACCTGATGAAACATCGGTGTGTGTGTGAGATCCGAATCGCAGCGATAAACCCGCCCCGGACACACGATGCGGATCGGCGGCGCCTGGCGCTCCATGGTGCGAATCTGCACCGGAGAAGTATGGGTGCGCAGAACATGAGTGGCGTCGATGTAGAACGTATCGTGCATCGCGCGCGCGGGATGGTGCGCGGGAATATTGAGTGCTTCGAAGTTGTGATAATCGTCTTCGATTTCCGGACCTTCCTCGACCTGATAGCCGACCCGAACGAAAAAATCCTGGATCCGGTTGAGCGTCTGGGTGATGGGATGCAGGCCGCCGACTTCCCCATTGCGGCCCGGCAAGGTCACGTCGATGGTTTCGGCGGCAAGGCGCCGCTCGATATCGGCCGCGGCGAGACTCTGCCGGCGCGCCTCGATACCTTCCTGCACCGCAGCCTTGGCCTTGTTGATGCCCGCGCCCGCCGCCGGCCGCTGCTCAGGCGCCAGGGCGCCGAGTCCTTGCAACATGGCGGTCAACACACCCTTTTTGCCCAGGTAACCGACCCGCACCGCTTCGAGCGCCGCCAAGGTCTCGGCACCGGCTACGGCGGTCATCGCTTCGGCTACCACAGTATCGAGATTATCCATGACTCGGCTCGTTGCATTGCCACCGGGGCGGAGCTCGAATATTTCACAGCAGCCACCCCCACAGATCAAAAAAAACGGGGAAAGAGCGCGCCCTTTCCCCACTATTTCACCGGTCGCCGCGCCGCAGGCGCGCCACCTCAGACCAATGCGGCTTTGGCCCGGGCTGCCACCGTGGCAAACGCCGCCTTGTCGTGCACGGCGAGATCGGCCAGCACCCGGCGATCCAGCTCGATATTGGCGCGCTTCAGGCCCGCGACCAGCCGGCTGTAGCTGATCCCTTCGGCACGGGCCTGGGCATTGATCCGCGTGATCCAGAGCGCACGGAAAGTACGTTTCTTGACACGACGGTCGCGATAGGCGTACTGACCCGCCTTGATGACCGCCTGTTTGGCTACTCGATAGATCCGGCTACGCGCGCCGTAGTATCCCTTGGCCAGCTTCAGAATTTTCTTGTGCCGTCGATGGGCGGTTACGCCCCGCTTGACTCTCGCCATGACAATATCCTCCGGTTAATTGATGACAATCAGCACCGCAGCATGCGGTCAACCAACGGCGTGTCCGAGCCATTGAGCACTCGGGTACCACGCAACTGGCGCTTGCGCTTGGTCGTCATCTTGGTGAGGATATGGCTCTTGAAGGCCCGCTTGTGCTTGTAGCCGGCGCCGGTTTTCTTGAACCGCTTGGCGGCTCCACTGTGTACTTTCATCTTTGGCATTTTGCTACCTCCAGGTAGTCGTCATCAGGTGGTAAAGCCACCGGTCAGCCTGCCAAAAGGCTGAACGCGGAAGGCATTTTTCAGGACTTTTTCCGGCTTTTTGGTGCAATCACCATGGTCAACTGCCGGCCTTCCATTTTCGGGAACTGCTCTACCGCTCCCATATCTTCCAGATCCTGCTCGATACGTTTGAGCATTTCCATGCCCAGCTCCTGGTGCGCCATTTCGCGGCCCCGGTAACGCAAGGTTACCTTGGCCTTGTCGCCGTTCTCGAGGAACCGCCGTACATTGCGCAACTTGATCTGGTAGTCCGCCTCGTCGGTTCCGGGACGGAACTTCATTTCCTTGATCTGGATCTGCTTTTGCTTTTTACGCTGTACCGCCTGCTGTTTCTTGGCTTCGAAAATATGCTTTCCGTAGTCCATCAGCTTGCAGACCGGCGGTTCGCCTTCCGGTGCGATCTCGACCAGATCCATGGTCGCTTCGGCGGCGAGTCTGCGTGCCTCCTCGATGGACACGATGCCGATCTGCTCGCTCTCGGCACCAATCAGGCGTACTTCCTTGACGTCGTCAATCTCGTCATTCAGTCGGGCACGTTTGCCATGGCCCTTGCCGTAACTTTTTTTGATAGCCCGCTACTCCGTTCTAGTTGTCGTTCATGACCCTGCTGCGCTGGCTGATGCGCTCGTCGAGAAGCTCGACAAACCGTTCCAGTGTCATGGTGCCCAGATCCGCGCCTTCACGGGTACGAACCGCGACCGACCGGGCTTGCGCCTCCCGATCGCCAACGATCAGCAGATAGGGCGTCTTGAGCAGGGTGTGCTCGCGAATCTTAAAGCCGATCTTCTCATTTCTCAAGTCATTCGTGACCCGGAACCCTTTGTTTTGCAAGGCTTCGGTTACTTCCTGGGCATACCCGGCCTGGTTGTCGGTGATATTCAGCACAACCGCCTGTTCGGGCGCGAGCCAGGGCGGGAAAGCGCCTTCGTATTGCTCGATCAGAATCCCGATGAAGCGCTCGAAGGAGCCCAGCACGGCACGGTGGAGCATCACCGGCACCTGGCGGCTGTCATCCTGGGCCACATATTGGGCGCCGAGTCGCTCGGGCATCGAGAAATCCACCTGAATGGTACCCAACTGCCACACCCGACCGATACAGTCCTTGAGGGAAAATTCGATCTTGGGGCCGTAGAACGCACCCTCCCCCGGCAGCAACTCCCAGTCCAGGCCCTGATGGTTGAGGGCATCGGAGAGCGCCTGCTCGGCGCGATCCCAGACCTCATCGGACCCGACCCGCTGCGCGGGGCGCGTGGACAGCCGGTAGATCACCTCGTTAAAGCCGAAGTCGGCGTAGATGCGATGCAGGAAGTCGATGAAGCGCGCGACTTCGCCCTGGATCTGGGCTTCGGTACAAAAAATATGGGCATCATCTTGCGTGAAGCCGCGCACCCGCATGATGCCGTGCAAGGAACCGGAAGGCTCGTTGCGATGGCAGGAACCGAATTCGGCGAGCCGCAGCGGCAGATCGCGGTAACTTCTGAGTCCCTGGTTGTACACCTGGACATGGCAGGGACAATTCATCGGCTTGATGGCGAATGCGCGCTCGTCGATCTGCAGCGAAAACATGTCGGCGCCGAACTTGTCGGCATGTCCGGAGCGCTGCCACAGCGAAAAATCCACCAGTTGCGGGGTGCGGATCTCCTGATAACCCGCCGCGCGCTGCATCTGGCGCATGTAGCCTTCGATTTGGGTATAGAGCGTCCAGCCGCGCGGATGCCAGAACACCATGCCCGGTGCCTCTTCCTGGACATGAAACAGATCCAGGCGACGGCCGAGCTTGCGATGATCGCGCTTCTCCGCTTCCTCGATACGGTGCAAATAGGCGTCGAGATCCTTCTTGCTCTGCCAGGCGGTGCCGTAAATGCGCTGCAACATGGCGTTGGCCGAATCCCCACGCCAATAGGCACCCGCCACCTTGGTCAGCTTGAACGCCGGGATCTTGCCGGTGCTCGGCACATGGGGACCGCGGCAGAGATCGGTGAAATCGCCCTGGCTGTACAGCGAAATGGTCTGGCCTTCCGGAATGGCGGCGATGATCTCGGCCTTGTACTCCTCGCCGATGCCACGGAAATAATCCACCGCCGCATCGCGGGGCATCTCGGTCCTGGTTATGCTGAGGTCCGCCTGCGCCAGTTCCAGCATCCTCGCACTGATGGCGTCGAGGTCTTCCGGCGTGAACGGCCGGTGATAGGCGAAATCGTAGTAAAACCCGTCCTCGATGACCGGGCCGATGGTGACCTGGGCCTCGGGAAACAGCGCTTTCACCGCTTGCGCCAACAGGTGCGCGCAGGAATGGCGGATCACTTCAAGACCATCGGCGTCACGCCCGGTGACAATGGCCAGCGTCGCGTCGCGCTCGATCAAAAAGCTGGTATCCACCAATATGCCATCGACCCGGCCCGCGAGGGCGGCCTTGGCGAGGCCGGCGCCGATCGCAGCCGCTACTTCACCAACGGTGACGGGATGATCGAAATCGCGGTGACTGGCATCCGGAAGGGTAATACGCGGCATGACTATCTCGACGGTCAGTGGTGGCCCCTACCAAAGGCCACATGCGGGTGCTGCTGCACCGGGAAACCGGTGGCGAAGGCTCGCCGCCGGGTGTTTGCTACCAGAACGTTAACTGGTAGGCACGAGTGGACTCGAACCACCGACCCCCACCATGTCAAGGTGGTGCTCTAACCAACTGAGCTACGTGCCTAAAACGGGCCGCCAATCTACCAGCACACACCCCCCGTGACAAGACTGACGGACGCTGCGGAGGCCACGCAAATTGACAGTTTCCAGAGGGCTCACTTATGG
The DNA here is from genome assembly GCA_963708735.1 of uncultured Gammaproteobacteria bacterium. GTDB lineage: Bacteria > Pseudomonadota > Gammaproteobacteria > Pseudomonadales > Porticoccaceae > JAGPUQ01. The sequence goes on along the minus strand of CAVPTW010000022.1, from coordinate 154,440 downwards.
TGGCCTACTTTTCGCAGCGCCCAGGAGTCCTCCATGCCCAAGTCCATCGAAATCGCCCCCGGGCGTTACCGCGAGTCCTACGGCCGCTACCTGGAAGACTTCAAGGTCGGCGATGTCTACGAACACCGGCCCGGGCGCACCATCACCGAGACCGACAACACCTGGTTCACGCTGCTCACCATGAACCAGCACCCCCTGCATTTCGATCGGGAATACGCCAAGCACAGCGAATTTGGCCAGATCCTGGTCAACAGCACCATGACGGTAGCCGTCATCGCCGGCATGAGCGTGTCCGATGTCAGTCAGAAAACCATCGCCAACCTGGGCTGGAAGGAAATCCGCCTGCCGGCGCCGGTATTCATCGGCGATACCCTGTACGCCGAGTCTGAAGTGCTCGAAATCCGCGAATCCAAAAGCCGTCCCAATGCCGGTCTGGTGACCGTAAAAACCATCGGCAAGAATCAGAATGGCGTGGTGATCTGCGATTTCATCCGCACCATGCTGATCCCCAAGACCGGCCATGCCGTGGACGACAAGGCCAATTATTGATTTGCCACGCTTTCGCAACTCCGCCCGTATATCCCGACGAGATCCACCATGGCCAATGAAGAAGAAGTCCTGATTCTCGACAGTGTGCGCCGCTGGCTGGAGCGCGATGTCGCGCCCTACGCCCACGACCTCGAACAGGCCGATGAATACCCCCACGCGATGGTGGCGCAGATGAAGGAACTGGGCCTGTTCGGCGCCACCATCGCGCCGGAATACGGCGGACTCGGGCTGGGCGCCTCGACCTATGCCAAGATCGTGGCGCTGGTATCGGAAGTCTGGATGTCGCTGTCCGGGATCTTCAACTCTCACCTCATCATGGCCCGTTGCGTACAGAGCTACGGTACCGAGGCGCAGAAGCAAAAATACCTGCCGCGCTTTGCCAGCGGCGAGCTGCGCGGCGGCATCGGCCTCACCGAACCCGATGCCGGCACCGATCTGCAGGGCATCCGCTGTAGCGCGAAACGCGACGGCGATCACTATGTGGTGAACGGGACCAAGACCTGGATCACCAATTCCATCGAGGGCGACTGTATCGGACTGCTGGTAAAAACCGATCCCGCCGCCAGTCCGCCGCGCAAGGGCATGAGCATGTTCATCGCCGAGAAAGGCCCGGGCTTCAACGTCACCCGCAAGCTGAAAAAACTCGGCTATCGCGGCATCGATACCGCGGAAATCGTGTTCGACAACTATCGGGTTCACCAGGATTGTCTGATCGGCGGCGCCGAAGGCCGTGGCTTTTACAACGCCGTGGGCGGGCTCGAACTCGGCCGGATCAACGTCGCGGCACGCGGCGTCGGCGTTGCCACGGCGGCACTCAAGCAGTCGGTCGCCTATTCCCAGCAGCGCAAGACCTTCGGCAAACCGATCTGCGAACACCAGGCGATCCAGCTCAAGCTCGGCGAGATGGCCACCCGGGTTGAAGCCGCGCGACTCCTCGTGGAACAGGCCGCACAGGCCTTCGACCGCGGCGAGCGCTGCGACATGGAAGCCGGCATGGCCAAATACTTCGCCACCGAGGCTGCCGCCAAGAATGCCGACGAGAACATGCGCATCCACGGCGCCTACGGCTATTCCTGCGAGTTCGATGCCGAGCGACTCTACCGCGATGCGCCGTTGATGATCATCGGCGAGGGCACCAACGAGATGCAGCGCATCATCATCGCGCGGCAATTGATCGAGCGAAATCCCGTTTAACCGGATTGCATCAGCGATTGTGCTCGCCGATCGTCCGGTCTAGATTGCCGGCATCAACAATAACAACACACTACGGGGGTTAAGATGAACGAGCGACTCTACCAACAACTGTCCTGGCAAATCGGCGACGTTTCCATCACCCGGCTGGTCGAAGTGGTGCTCACCGCACCGCTTGAGTCACTGTTCCCGGGTCGCACCGCGGACGAACTGGCGCCCTACGCGAGCTGGATGCAGCCCAATTTTCTCGGCGCCGACGGCAAGATGTTTCCTCAGTATTCACGCGTTTCTGATTCGCGCCGGCGGTCTCAAGATGATCGTGGATACCTGTGCCGGCAACGGCAAGGACCTGCCGTTGTTCCCCGAGTGGAACAACATGAATACGCCGTTTCTGGAGAACATGGCCAAGCTGGGATTCGCACCCGAATCGATCGACCGGGTGATGTGCACCCACCTGCACTTCGACCATGTAGGGTGGAATACCCGTCCCGTGGACGGCCGGTGGGTTCCCACCTTTGCCAACGCCCGCTATCTGTTCAACAAAGCCGAGTGGGAATTCTGGAAAGATCACGAAGACCCCTACGGCGCCAACACCATCGAGCACGCGCTGAAGCCTGTCATCAACGCCGGGCTGGTCGATCTGGTCGACACGCACCACCGCGTCTGCGACGAAATCAGCCTGATCCCCACCCCCGGCCACACGCCCGGGCATGTCAGCGTGCTGATCCAGTCTAGGGGCGAGGAAGCCGTGATTACCGGCGACATGTTCCACCATCCCTGCCAGATGGCCCATCCCGAGTGGATCGATATGGCCGATACCTCCAGCGAGGTGGCGGAACAGACCCGGCGCGCCTTCATGGAGCGCTTCGGCAATCGGCCCTCACTGGTGCTCGGCACCCACTTCGCCACCCCCACCGCCGGTCACATCCGGAGCGACGGCACGGGCTGGCGTTTCGACACCTGAGTTGTCGGGCAGAAGAGGCGCTGCGATGAAACGGGCATTGATCGTCGGCGGCACCGGACCCACCGGACCCCATGTCATTCAGGGGCTGCTGGATCGCGGCTACGAGACCACCATCTTCCACCGCGGCACCCACGAACCGCCAGGGTTGCCGGAGGTGGAACACATCCACGGCGATCCGCACTTTCCGGAAACCATCGCTGCGGCGCTCGATGGCCGCGCGTTTGATCTGGTGGTGGCCATGTACGGTCGCATCCGGCATCTGGCGGACTACTTTGCCAAGCGGTGTGAGCGCTTCATCGGGGTCGGCGGCATCCCGGTCTACGCGGGACTGATGGACCCCGAGGGACAGCATCCCTGGGGACTGCCGGTACCCGTGCGGGAAACCGCGCCGCTCTCGGATTATCCGGGCGACACCGACGGCAGCCGCTTCGCCCACATGATCTACCGCACCGAGCGCCATGTGCTGGACCTGGGCGAAGCCGGGGCCTTCAACGCCGCCTACTTCCGCTACCCGGCAATCTACGGACCGCGCCAACCCACTCCGATGGAGTGGTCGGTGGTGCGCCGGGTGCGCGATGGCCGCTCCGTGATGGTCCTGCCCAATGGCGGCCTGATCCTCACCAGCCGCTGCGCCGCCCGCAACGCGGCCGAATATCTGCTCCTCGCCATCGACCATCCCGAAGCCAGCCGCAACCAAGCCTACAACTGCACCGATGATGAGCAGTTCACCCAACGGCAATGGGTCGAGCTGATCTCGCGCGGCGCTGGCCGGCCCCTGGAGATTTTCTCGCTGCCCGAAGAACTCGCGACGCCCGCCGAACCCCTGACCCGGATGCTGGGCGGCAGCAATCACTGCCTGCTCGACAACGCCAAGGCCCGAGCTGAGCTCGGCTATCGCGACAAGATATCCGCGCGGGATGCCCTGCACGAAACCGCCGCCTGGTATCTGGCCAATCCGCTCGCGGGTAACGACGCAGCCAATCATCCCGATCCGTTCGACTACGCCGCCGAGGACCGGCTGATGGCCGCCTACCAGCGCGGCATCGCCGCCATTCAGGCCGAAGCACCCTTTCCCAAAGCCACCTATCACCACTCCTACGCCCACCCGAAAACCCCCGGGCAAGGACCGGATCACCGGGGACGCTGAAGCAACGACATTGATGGTGCGGCGGGGGGCGTGCGCCATGCAGTTCGGTGACGCTCTACCCTAGCGATCAAACAACAGTGATCGAAAACAGTGGCCGAATAACAGCGGCAGGATAACGGGCGGCGTTGCACCGCCCGCGTCGATCCCGATTATCTGCCTGGCAGTTTTTCAACAAGCCGTCAGTGGAACTGATCTTCCTCGGTCGAGCCGGTAAGCGCGGTCACCGAAGACGCGCCACCCTGGATCACGGTGGTCATGTCGTCGAAGTAACCCGTACCCACTTCCTGCTGGTGTGCGACGAAGGTGTAGCCGCGATCGCGAGCAGCGAATTCCGGCTCCTGCACTTTCTCGACATAGGCTTTCATGTCCTCGCGGGCGTAGGCGTGGGCGAGATCGAACATGTTGTACCACATGTTGTGAATGCCGGCCAAAGTGATGAACTGGAACTTGTAACCCATGGCCGACAGTTCGCGCTGGAACTTTGCGATGGTGGCGTCGTCCAGATTCTTCTTCCAGTTGAATGACGGCGAGCAGTTGTAGCTGAGCAACTGGTCGGGATGCTCCTTGCGGATCGCTTCGGCGAATTTTCTGGCTTCCGCCAGGTCCGGCGTCGCGGTCTCGCACCACAGCAGATCGGCGTAGGGCGCGTAGGCGATGCCCCGGGCAATCGCCTGATCGATGCCGGCGCGAACCTTGTAGAAACCTTCGCTGGTGCGCTCGCCGGTGACGAACGGCTTGTCGTAGGAGTCACAGTCGCTGGTGAGCAGGTCGGCGGCGTTGGCGTCGGTGCGGGCCAGCAGGATGGTCGGCACGCCGGCGACGTCGGCGGCAAGGCGGGCCGCGATCAACTTCTGAATGGCTTCCTGAGTCGGCACCAGCACCTTGCCACCCATGTGGCCGCACTTCTTGACGGAGGCGAGCTGGTCTTCGAAGTGGACGCCCGCGGCGCCGGCTTCGATCATGGCTTTCATCAGTTCGTAGGCATTGAGCACACCGCCGAAACCGGCTTCGGCATCGGCCACGATGGGCGCGAAGTAGTCGATGTAGTCGGCGTCGCCCGGGGCTTTGCCCGCCTTCCACTGGATCTGGTCGGCGCGGCGGAAGGCGTTATTGATGCGGCGTACCACGGCGGGCACGGAGTCGGCCGGATACAGGGACTGGTCTGGGTACATGCTGGAAGCGGTATTGTTGTCCGCCGCGACCTGCCAGCCGGACAGGTAGATCGCCTGGACGCCGGCCTTGACCTGCTGCACCGCCTGACCACCGGTAAGGGCGCCCATGGCGTTAACGAAATCCTTGTCCGGACGGAAACTGGGGCGACCACCCAGGGTGATGAGTTTCCACAGCTGCTCGGCGCCGCGCTGGGCAATGGTGTTCTCCACCTTGATAGAGCCTCGCAGACGTACCACATCGTCGGCGCTGTAGGTGCGCTTGATGCCCTTCCAGCGGGGGTTGGTGGCCCAATCCTCGGTGATCTGAGCGATTTCAGCGGCGCGGTTGTAGTTGCCGATGGTCATGGTGTGCAGCTCCTCGAACGGATGGTGGGTGGAGAGGTTGCGGATTGTATTTTTTGTGGGATGATTCGACTAATTTATCGTTTTTATCTTCGTTATTTACTTTATGAATATATCTCGTATCGATCTCAACCTGCTGGTGTACCTGGATGTCCTGTTGCGGGAGTGCAATGTCACTCGCGCGGCCCAGTCGCTCGGCATCACCCAGCCCGCCATGAGCAACGGGCTGCGCCGCCTGCGGGACCTGCTCGGCGATCCGCTGCTGATCCGTACCAGTGGCGGCATGACACCTACCGAGCGGGCGCTCGCGCTGCAACCCCAGGTCCGCGATATCCTTGCCAGCATCGAGCAGGCAGTGCAGCCCCGCACGGAGTTCGACGCCGGCTCCACCAAGCGGGTGTTTCGCATCATGGCGAGCGACTACGCCGAATCCACCCTGGTGCCGCCGCTGCTGGCTTTTCTGGGCGAGCAGGCGCCCGGGATCACCCTCGACATCCTCAACCCCAGCGATGTCACCCTGCACGACGTGGAACAGGGCCGGGTGGACATGCTGCTCAACCGCTTCGACGACATGCCCCAATCGTTTCATCAGATCACGGTATGGCAGGATGGTTTCTCCTGTCTGCTGCGGCGGGACCACCCCGCACTGGAGCATTTTGACCTGGCGCACTATCTCGCCGGACGCCACGTCTGGGTGAGCAAGACCGGCATGGGGGTGGGCGTTGGCATGAACCCGCAGGATGCCCAGCGCCTGGGCTGGGTGGACGAAGCGCTGGCCCGGCTGGGCAAGAAGCGCCACATCGCGATCTTCACCCGCCACTATCAGGTCGCCGTGCTGCTCGCCCGCCAGCCGGATCTGATCGTCACCATCCCGAGCCGCCTCGCCGAGATGCAGCGCGACAATACCGCCGTGGCCATCCTGCCACCGCCCTTCGAGATTCCCCCCTTCGATCTCAAGATGGCCTGGAGTCCGCTGTTGCAGAACAACCCAGCGCACCAATGGATGCGGCGACAGATTCAGGCAGCAGCGCGGGAAAGCACGCCCCAGCATTTCCGTTCTGAATAACGGGCATAAAAACGATAAATTCGATCAATCATGCTGGGGTGATTAAAATACCGGCTTGATTGACCCCGGCATTAGCCGAACCAAGCGAGGAGAGAGCCATGACTGAACGGGTTCAACAGGGCGGCCTGCACGTTGCCGGGGTACTCGACGACCTGGTGCGCACCGAAATTCTGCCCGGCCTGGGTATTGAGCCGGCCGCCTTCTGGGCGGGCTTCGAATCGCTGTTGGCCGACCTGGCACCGGAAAACGCTCGTTTGCTCGCGGTGCGCGACGACCTCCAGCACCGCATAGACACCTGGCATCGGGAACGCACGGGCCAGCCCCACGACCCCGTCGCCTACCAGGCGTTTCTGGCCGCCATCGGCTATCTGCTTCCCGAAGGCGACGACTTTGCCGTCACCACCCAGAACGTCGATGCCGAGATCGCCACCATCGCCGGTCCCCAATTGGTGGTGCCCATCACCAATGCGCGCTATGCCCTCAATGCGGCCAACGCGCGCTGGGGCAGTCTCTACGATGCCCTATACGGCAATGACGTAATCCCGGAAACCGACGGCGCGGTGCGCGGCCCGGGCTACAACCCGGTGCGGGGCGCCAAGGTCATCGCCTATGCGCGGGAATTCCTCGACGCCAGCGCCCCGCTGGCCGCCGGCAGCCATGCCGATGCCAGCGCCTACCGCGTCGTGAACGGTGCGCTGGCGGTACAGCTCGGCAGTGGTGCGACCACCGGCCTGAAAATCCCCGCGCAGTGGATTGGTTACCAAGGCGACCCCGTTTCTCCAGATTGTGTTTTGTTAAAAAACAATGGACTGCATATCGAAATTCAATTCGATTCAGATCATTATGTCGGCCGGGACGACCCCGCACACATCAAGGATCTCTACCTCGAAAGCGCCATCACCACGATCCAGGACTGCGAGGATTCGGTCGCTGCGGTGGATGCCGAGGACAAGTGTCTGGCCTACCGCAACTGGCTGGGGCTGATTCGCGGCGACCTCGAAGAGATTATCCCCAAGGGTGACAAGCTGTTACGCCGCACACTCAACCCTGATCGCGAATATCTGAGCCCCACCGGCACGGCCTTCAGCGTGCCCGGTCGCAGCCTGCTGCTGGTGCGCAACGTGGGCCACCTGATGACCACCGATGCCGTGCTCGACGCCGCCGGCAAACCCATACCCGAGGGCATGCTGGATGCACTGATCACCGGCGCCGTGGCGGCGCACGACCTGCGCGGACTGGGGCGTTTCCGCAACTCCCGCGCCGGCAGCGTCTATATCGTCAAGCCCAAGATGCACGGCCCCGACGAGGTCGCCTTCACGGTGCGTCTGTTCGCGCGCGTGGAGCAAATCCTGGGCCTGCCCGCGCAAACCCTCAAGATCGGCATCATGGATGAGGAGCGCCGCACCACGGTCAATCTCAAGGAATGCATCCGCCGCGCCGCCGACCGGCTGATCTTCATCAACACCGGCTTCCTCGATCGCACCGGCGACGAGATCCACACCAGCATGGAGGCCGGCGCCATGGTGCCCAAGGGCGAGATGAAACAGCAGCCCTGGATCAAGGCGTACGAAGACTGGAACGTGGACATCGGCCTCGCCTGCGGCCTGCGCGGCCGCGCCCAGATCGGCAAGGGCATGTGGGCGATGCCGGATCGCATGGCGGACATGATGGCGGCCAAGATCGAGCATCCACGCGCCGGCGCCAACTGCGCCTGGGTGCCCTCGCCCACGGCGGCCACCCTGCACGTCATGCACTACCACCGCGTCGACGTGGCGGCGCGTCAGACCGAGCTCGCGCGCCGGCCAAGGGCCAGCCTCGATGACATCCTGACCCTGCCGCTGCTGGGCGAGCGCCAGCTCACCGCAGCGGAGATTCAGCACGAACTGGACAACAACGTGCAGGGGATTCTCGGCTATGTGGTGCGCTGGGTGGACCAGGGCGTCGGCTGCTCCAAGGTCCCGGACATCCACGACGTGGGCCTGATGGAGGACCGCGCCACCCTGCGTATCTCGAGCCAGCACATTGCCAACTGGCTGCGCCACGGGATCTGCTCCGCAGAACAGGTGATGGCGACGCTGAAGAAGATGGCCGCCGTGGTGGATCGGCAGAATGCCGGCGACGCCCTGTATCACCCGATGGCACCGAATTTCGACGCCAGCATCGCCTTCCTGGCCGCCTGTGATCTGGTCTTCAAGGGTCGCGAGCAACCCAGCGGCTACACCGAGCCCGTGTTGCACGCCCGGCGCCGGGAACTCAAAGCCCGCAGTCGCTGATCTCCCCGAGCCCCAGGCGGCACGGGGCGGCAAGTACACGAAAGGGGCGCGCTAACGGGCGCCCCTTCTTAATAGCAGCTTGTTGAAAAACGTCGAGGCGCCCAGGAGTCTGCGCGGCAGAAGGACTCCTGGCGCCGTGTAGTTGTAATTGGGCTCCACCAGCGGCGCCGGCCAGGGAGGACGCTTGTCCCTCCACGCCTTCCAGATCGCGGATCCTTAACTTCCAATTAGTGGACCATTGACTTCCAATCAGCCGACACTGATACTTCCAATCTTCCGGATTCGGAGATGGCATGTTCGAGCGGCTTGTGCAGCGGCGGGCGGAGGAAGCCCTTTCTGATACGCCAGTGGTCCTCATCGTAGGCCCGCGCCGTGCCGGCAAGACCACGCTGGTCCGAAAAATGGGAGAAGCCGGGCGGACCTATGTCACGCTCGACGATCAAACGGCCCTCGCGGCCGCTCAGTCTGATCCCGCCGGGTTCATTCGCGGCCTCGACCGAGCCATCATCGATGAAATCCAGCGCGCCCCTGACCTGCTGCTGGCCATCAAGAAGACGGTCGACGAGGACTATCGGCCGGGTCGCTTCCTGCTGACCGGCTCGGCGAACGTCCTGACCTTGCCGCGAGTCGCCGACAGCCTGACCGGTCGGATGGAGACCATTCAGATGCTGCCGCTCGCAAGGGCTGAGGTCGAGGGCCGGACGCCGACTTTCCTGGAGCATCTCTTCGCAGGAAAGCTTCGGAGCCAGCGGGAAGCAATCCTTGGCGATGACCTTGCCGAGCTTGTCCTGCTCGGCGGTTTTCCCGAAGCGATCAGCCGTAAAAGCGAGCGCCGGCGGCAGGACTGGTCGAGATCCTATCTCACGTCGGTCCTCACGCGCGATCTGCGGGATATCGCTGACGTCGAGAAGCTGACGGAACTTCCGAAATTCGTAAGGCTGCTGGCCGAGCACTCCGGCCAGCTGGTCAACTATTCGCAGTTCGGCGCCGGCATCAACGTCAGCCACAAGACGGGGCAGCGTTATGTCGGACTGCTTGAGCAGGTGTTCCTGATCGCGACGCTGCAACCATGGTTCACGAATGCCCTGAAGCGCATCGTCAAGACGCCGAAGCTGCACTTCCTCGATTCCGGCCTGCTAGCGACGGTGCGCGGCCTTTCCTTTGACAGAGTGAAGGCGGACCGCGGCACGTTCGGCGCGCTGCTCGAAAGCTTCGTGTTCGCGGAGGTTCTGAAGCTGATGACGGGCTCGGACCTGCGGCTGACGCCTCACCATTTTCGGGATCGGGATGGGCGCGAGGTGGACATCGTACTGGAACGCGATGACGGGATGATCGCCGGCATCGAGGTCAAGGCGAGCGCGACGGTCAAAGCCGGTGATTTCGGGGGCCTACGGGCCTTGGCCGAGGGCTGCGGAGACCGCTTCGCCTTCGGCGCCGTCCTCTATGACAGCGCGGACATCGTGCCGTTCGGCGACAAGCTGGCGGCGGTGCCGTTGTCGAACCTCTGGGATGGAACGACGCCGACGAGCAAGGCAGGCAAGGGAACGTCGCGTGGGGCTATATAAAAAGTGGTGCGAAGCCACAAAAGAAAAGGACAAGCGGAAGCGCTATTGGACGTATGCCGAAAAAGACGGCGGCCGCGACGAGATTCGCGATGACCTCGCCCAAGTCATCCGCTCGCACTACCATCGGCTCGAATGCATCGCGGACGATGTGAAGCGGCTTGGATACAAAGTCGCCGGCGAAATCCTCCGCACCGCGATGCCTCAAACGCCTCAGGGTCGCTCCGGCGATCTCGGCGAGATTCTTGCGACCGAGCTGGTCGAGGAGGAGATCGGCCTGCGCGTCCCCGTGCGCCGCCTCCGCTACAAGGACGGCCGCAATATGGCCATGCGTGGCGACGACTTCATCGGTGCCGGATACGATGAGGCCGGCGAGAAGCTCTGGCTTCTGAAAGGCGAAGCCAAGAGCAACAAGGTACTCGGCAAAGCTACCGTCACGAGCGCCCGCAAGGTGCTCGACCGCGACAGCGGCCGTTGCACGCCCGACTCCCTGCTGTTCGTCGCCAACCGCCTGTTGGAGAGCACCGATCCGGACGACAACGCGTTGGGCCGCAGCCTCCGTGATGAAGTGGGCCTGAAGTCCCTTCGCGCCGATCGCATCGACCACATGCTCTTCACCGTGTCGGGCAACGGCCCCCACGCTTCACTGAAGGAGGACCTCGACGCCACGGAGACCAATCGTGACCACTACGTCGTGAACATCCACGTCGAAGATCACCAGGACTTCATCGCAGCCATATACCAAAAGGCGGAAGACCTTGGAGACGATTGACGAACTAGCCGCATTCCTGACGACCGCGACCGTCGACGGCATTCTTGGGCGCCTACTCTATCGCGGCGCTGCCTGGTCGCTGATGCGCGAGGAGGGTGTGCTACCGCCGAACGCGCCGCCCCTCGGCGCGACGATCGAAACCGATCTTGCCGAACACGGCTTTGCCCTGCTGCGCGGCGCGATGGCCCTGCGCGCTCAGGTCGGTGCATCGGAACTGACCAGCAAGGCGTTCGAGCGCGCTGCCAACGCCTTCGAAGCCCTCGTGCGAAACGGCGACCTGGAGTCGCCCGATCGTGGCTTCCGCCGCACCATCGCCGCCGCAGCCTACCACCTGGCCGGCTTCTCGGCCGTCGCCTATTCGCTCTTCAACGAGACAGCAGACGACCTCAATGCCGCGCCGGGCGAAACGGCGCCTCGACACCTGATCCTGCGCGATCTCGGCCAGCTACGCGGCTTCGTTCGCGAATGGTTGGACGACGAGATTCACGGCGATGAGCAGATCGCCGAGGCGCTACGGGGCGAAGAACCGGATGTCGACGAAGTGCTGTCCACCATCCTCAACACGACGATCTGCCGAGCCTTGGCGCATTTTGACTTCGCGCTTGAGACGGGCGAACCCGAGCCGATCGATACCCCACGGGCGTTGCTCGCCACCGCAGTCAGTCTGGCAGACAATGCAGAGAATGTTCCACTGTGGTGGATGTCGAAACTCTGCCGGCACCTTATCGACGACCTCTGGCAGCACTCGCTGCACCAGAACCTGCCGACGGAGCCGCCAGAGGGGACGGAGGAAAAATACCCGGACCTGCGCCGGCTCTTCATCTCCTCGCTCTACGCTCGAAAAGCTTCCGAGGTGGAGCTATGGCCATCGCAGCGCGAAGCGGCCCAGCGATCCACAGACGTCACCGATGACTTGGTTGTCGCCTTGCCGACCAGCGCCGGCAAGACGCGGGTGGCCGAGATCGCCGCGCTGATGACGCTGTCGTCGGCGCGCCGGGTGCTGATTGTCACGCCGCTGCGCGCCCTGTCGGCCCAGACCGAGCGATCCTTCCGAAAGACCTTTGCACCTCTCGGCTTCAGCGTCTCATCCCTTTACGGCGCCAGCGGCCTTTCGGCTAGCGATGAAGACGCCTTGCGCACCCGCAAGATCATCATCGCGACACCCGAGAAACTCGACTTCGCGCTGCGAAGCGACCCGTCGCTGATCGATGATGTCGGCCTGATCGTCCTTGACGAAGGGCACATGATCGGCCCGAGCGAGCGCGAAATCCGCTACGAGACGCTCGTGCAGCGCCTACTTCGGCGCGCGGACGCGAGCGAACGCCGGATCGTCTGCCTCTCCGCCATCCTGCCGAGCGGCGACGAGCTGGATGATCTCACCGCCTGGATACGCTCCGACGAACCGGGCGAGCCGGTGCGTTCCGACTGGCGCCCGACGCGGCAGCGGTTCGGCGCGCTCACCTGGCGAGGCAGGGATGCATTGCTCCGGCTCGACCTCGACGACGACGGTCCCTTCCTCGACAAATTCGTCGTGCAAAAACCAGCACGTGGGAAGGAAAAGAAGCCCTATCCGCGCAAGAACTCGCACCTTGCCTTGTTCGCGGCATGGGAATTCGCAGGTCAGGGCAAGCGGACCCTGATCTTCTCCACCCAGGCGAATTGGGTCGAGAGCTACGGCAAACAGGTCGTGGACCTCTGCGAGCGTGGCTATCTGGATTCGTTGCTGGAAGACGAAGCGTCGATCGCGCGCGCCTTGGAGGTGGGCAAGGAATGGTTGGGCGAGGACCATCCCGCTGTCGCCTGCCTGAAGGTGGGCGTCGCCATCCACCATGGCCGGCTGCCAAGCCCGTTCTTGCGTGAACTGGAAGCCCTTCTGTCCGATGGGGGGCTGAAGGTCATCGTCGCATCGCCGACGCTGTCGCAGGGCCTCAACCTCAACGCCGCCGTCCTGTTGGTGCCAGCGCTGTATCGGGCGTCCGAGAAAATCAAAGGCGAGGAGTTCGCGAACGTCGCCGGCCGCGCCGGCCGCGCCTTCGTGGATGTCGAAGGCCTCATCCTCCATGTCATGTTCGATAAGATCGATTGGCGAAAGAAGGAGTGGCGAAAGCTGGTCGCCTCCGCCAACGCCCGCACGCTGAAAAGCGGTCTCATCCAGATTGTCGCCGAAATCCTTGAGCGCCTGTCGCTCGAGGGTGTCTTGGATCGCGATGACGCCTGGGAATATCTCGCCAACGCCCGCGAAGCCTGGAGGTCGCCCAAGGAAGAAGCGGCGGTCGCCAAGCGCCTGTCCGCCACCGTGGACTATGAGGCCGAAGGCGACGACGATGAAGACGGCGGTGAGGACGAGGAAGAAACCATCGACGAGGAGCCGCTTTCGCAGATTGTGGAGCGCCTCGATGCGACCGTGTTTGGTCTGATCGAAGCACTCGATTCCGATCGCGCCGACCTGCCGAAGCTCTTGGACGAGGCGCTCAAGGGATCGCTCTGGGCCCGCCAGATCGCCCGCGAGGACGAGGACATCGCCCCGCTGCACAAGAAAGTATTCGAGGCGCGCGCCGATCTCATTTGGAAGACCACCACGGCGCAGGCGCGGCGCGGGCATTTCGCCATGGGCGTCGGGCTTGAGGCTGGCCTCACCATCGATGCCATGGCCGACGAATTGGCCGAACTCCTCGACCGTGCCGACGCCGGAGCGCTGAGCGGCGACATCGATGAACTTGTCGATGCGCTCGGCGGTCTCGGCGAGCGCCTGCAGTTCATGCGGCCCTTCATCCCCGACAAGGCGAACCCGCTGCCGGCGAATTGGAAGGCCATTCTGCGCAGTTGGGTGTCTGGCGAGGACGTCGCCAAGATCGGACCGCAGAACATGCGGGCCGTCGAAGAGGCCTTCACCTATCGTTTGGTTTGGGCGTTGGAAGCCGTCCGTACACGCCGCATGTCCCTCGACTGGTCGCCGGAGACGGTGGCGGGCGGTGCCGCAGCAGCAGTCGAAACCGGCGTCCCGCAATTCATGATGTCGATGCTGATCCGTGCGGGCCTTCCGTCACGGCGGGCGGCCATGGCGGCGATCGAGGATGCCAAGCCTGTCTTCGTCACGCCCGCCGAGATGCGGGCCTGGCTCGAATCCGACGAGATCACGGCCTACACCGACGCCGGCGACTGGCCCACGCCCGACACTGCTGCGCTATGGGCTCGCTTCCGCACCGAAGCCCTCAGCGACGGCATCCAGAAGTGGTCGGTCGAACACTATAAGCGCCTGCTCGACATCGCGGCCGTCCCGCCTGCCGGCCTATATCGGATCATCACTGACGAGGAGGACGGACGGACTTGGCTCGCAACCCCTGACTACCAGCGGATTGCCCCCTTCCGGAAGCCAGCGTTAGACCCCAAGCCCAGCCTCTTCTCAGGAAGACTGCCGGGCAACACCAGGCTGGTGGAAGCCTTGCGCGTCGGCCGCGGAAAACTGCGCTGGCCGCAGGCCGATGCGTAACTGAGAGCGGTAGCCATGCTCTATGCCTGGGTCGGCAACCAGAAGCGCGCGCCCATCGCAAAGGGAGAGCGCACGACTTGCCGTGACTGCGGCGCTCTGCTCACCGCTGTCATGCCGGTCGAGAACACACCCCACTGGCGCGGCATAGGGCCTGCGATTGCGACCCCTGTAGCGAGCCCGACGGGCCTTGGTATCTCGGCTGGAAAGAACTGTTCGACATGTCGTGTCACGAGATCGGTTTGCGCGATCTGATGACGGGGGAGCTTCATCGCGCTGACGTCCTGGTGGGCAGCGGCACCCCTATGGCAACCGTGCTGGAGCCGAAGTACTCCTTGATCAGCGAGGCCGCACGCAACGCGGGAAGCCCTCTATCGGCGCGAGCATCGGATGTTCTGGCTGGTCCACAGCGAAAGCTCGTTCCTGGGGACCTATTTCAGCATGTCGCTCGATTTCAAATCCCGTGTCGTCAATCTCGACGGCAAGGAATTCGCGATCATGCGGTGGATGGGACCAAACAAGCAGTTCATTGAGAAGTGGAAGCGCGCCGCTGCCCACGTCTTCTTCAATGCGGGTCCCTACATCTTCTACCTCGCCGGCCCCGGCGCAACGTCCCCCCTTGGGGGCCCTTTGAAGCGCGGCGAATTTGCCTTCTGCGCGCTCACTCGCGATAAGTTTGTGCGAGCCGTTCGAGGCGAGGACCTTCGATCAGCGTAGCGCCGGTCAGAGCTACGACGGAAATACGTGATCGATCCATGAAGCGCAGGCAGCCACGACATCGAGCGCCATTCCCGGCGAGTGGATGTCGGACGTGCCATGAGACAATCCATTTCGTAGGCCAATCAGAGCCTCGACAGGGTCGGAGACCACTGCTGGACCGGGCACGAGCGCAGGTAGAACACCAGTCTTCCTCGCCCCTGTCGACGAGATTGCGCAGCGTCCCGCAAGCGGAGCCGCCATGACCGTTGAGCCGATGTTTCAGCGCCAGCTCGAACGCGCCGAATGCCCGCACTCCACCGACCACGAAGAGATCGTAATCGAAGAAGGCGTAGATGATGGTGTTTCGGGCACAATCGAGCGTCGCTCTGCGGGAATGAGGAATCACGGTCCAAGGAGTAAGCCACCTGCTCGAACTCGACCCCGTCGAGCAGCCCTTGAATATGCTTGCTCGTCACCGACCGCTTGGAGTGCCCAACCCGCGCGGTGATCGTCACCTCGGTAAAACCGAGATCGTTAGTTATGCTGCAAAACTGGGGCGCAGGACATGCGGCGTGACGTCGGCGAGCGGGCTGTCCTTGAAGATCTGCTCCCACGGGTTCGGGAAGCTGCCGAACGCATTGTCCTCACCCTGACTTGGGAAGACATAGGTGCCCACGGCGGTCTCGCGGCGCTCGTCCGGGTATTCGACGACGGGCGGTCCGATCGGACGAATGAACTTGCCCTCCTTGCTATCGACTTGGGAAGCCCTGAACAAGCCATCATTTGAAGCCGCGCAATTTTCACTTGGCAATCGGTGGCGATGCGCACTCGGGTACAGCGGGGACTTGTTCAGGGCTTCCTTGGTTGATCGACCCACTCCGGATACGCCGTCACAGCGCCAGCCGGCGCAGCTCCGGGGCTTCCTCACTCAGGCCCCACAGTTCCTCAAACGCCTCACCAAGCCGGCGCGCTTCGGCGGGGGCGTGCAGCACGCCGTAGCCCCGCAACGGGCGCGCGTGCCGCCAGCACAATACCGCGCCGGCATCGGCCACCAGAAATTCGTCCTCGGGCGTGGGACAGGCGGGCGGCAAGGCGCGCAACCGGACATGGCTCGACAGGCGCTGCGCAAGCCGCAGCAGGCGGTGCCCCGAGCGGGCCAGCACCTGGGGTTCACGCACCAGTATCAGCACCTCGGCCTGCGGATGGCCGATAGCAAACTCCAGCAGCGCGTCGCGCACCGGATCGCGGTCGTAAATGTCGGGATCGAGTCGGGTACTGAGGATACAAACACGGCGCAAGGCATGTGGAATCCAAATGGGCACGGACTCGGCAATCGCGGCACCACCTTCCAGCACTTCGCGGCGGCGCTCGGCCTCCACCACCGGCGGCGCGGGTTGCTCACGCACTGACAGCGGATTCCTGAATGGCAACACCATGAGGCGGTGGGGTATCCCGGCCTCCAGAAACTCCTCGCCCCGGGGCTCGAACCCCAGGGCCTCGTAAAACGCCAGGGCCTGGGTCTGGGCATGGAGTTGCAGGGTGCCCTGCCCCCCTGCAAGCGCATCGCGAATGATCCGCCGCAACAGCGCCGCGCCGACACCCTGACGGCGATACTCCGGCAGCACCGCGAGACGGCCGACGCGATCCTCCAGCAACCGCCCGCAACCCATCGGGTGTCCATCGGTTGTGGAGGCCAGCCAGTGTCGCGCAGCGGCATCCTGCCGATCGAATTCCACGGCTTCGGGAATCCCCTGTTCGCCGATGAACACCAGCCGGCGGATCGCCCGCAGTGCTTCACCCTGCTCCGCCCAAGTCACGGGTTCTATCACTACCGGAAGGTAATCCAGGCTCTCCATGGGGCATTGTCGGTCTGCAATTTGCCTCAGGATACAGCGCACCCGGGGCTTGCGGCTAGAATGCAGGCCGCATTGAAAATCTGATCGGAGACACCGGACATGCAGCCCGAACACGGACCCCGAGCAAGGCTCGTGACACTGTACTGCTGGCTGCTACTGGGCCTGGCGTGTCGCGCCCTGGCCGTGCCGCCGCCCATCATCGACTACGCCGACCGCTTTCACCCGGTGGTTGGCGCCGCCGGCATGGTGGTGTCCCAGGAAGCGGTCGCCAGCCGCGTCGGGGCCGACATCCTGGCGCGCGGCGGCAATGCCGTCGATGCCGCCGTGGCCACCGGGTTCGCGCTGGCAGTCACGCTGCCCCAGGCGGG
This sequence comes from uncultured Gammaproteobacteria bacterium, assembly GCA_963708735.1. Taxonomy (GTDB): domain Bacteria; phylum Pseudomonadota; class Gammaproteobacteria; order Pseudomonadales; family Porticoccaceae; genus JAGPUQ01. The sequence goes on along the minus strand of CAVPTW010000022.1, from coordinate 136,992 downwards.
CAATCTGGGCGGCGGCGGCTTCATGCTGGTCTACCTCAAGGCGCAGAACAAAACCATCGCCATCGATTACCGTGAGGTGGCGCCGCGCGCCGCGTACCGCGACCTGTTCGTCGGCGCAAACGGAACCGTCGACCCGGAACTGACGCGCTTCAGTCATCGCTCGGCCGGGGTGCCGGGGACGGTGGCGGGACTCGCTCTCGCCCAGAAGAAATACGGCACCCTGCCGCTGGCGGTGGTGATGGCGCCCGCCATTGCGCTTGCCGAACGGGGTATCCGGGTGACCCGGCCACTCGCGTTTTCACTGGCCGAAGCCGCTCCGCGCCTGAAAAAATCTCCGCCTGCTGCCGGCTACTATCTGCGGCCCGATGGCCAACCTCTGGCGCCGGGCCAGCATTGGAAACAGCGGGATCTCGCGCGGACCCTGCGCCAGATATCCAAACAGGGGCCGCAGGCGTTCTACACCGGGCATATCGCGGCGCGGATCATCGCGGAGATGAAGGCCCATGACGGCCTGATCACGGCGCGGGATCTCGCCGAGTACCAGCCCGTGGAGCGCGCCCCCGTGACCGGCACCTATCGTGGCTATCAGGTCGTTGCCATGCCACCGCCCTCTTCCGGCGGGGTACATCTGATTCAGATGCTCAATGTGCTCGAAGGCTGGAATCTTGCCGAACTGGGCCACAACAGTGCGGCTTATCTGCACCGCCTGATCGAGACGATGCGCCACGCCTATGCCGATCGCGGCGAGTATCTGGGCGATCCGGATTTCGTGTCGGTGCCGGTGGCCGAACTCACGTCCAAAGAGTACGCCGCGCGACTGCGCGCGAGTATCGACCTGGCTCACGCGACACCTTCAAGCGCCGTGGCCCCGACCCTGAAACTGCCCGCCGAAAGCCCGCAGACCACCCATTTCTCGGTGTGGGATGCGAAGGGCAACCTGGTCAGCAACACCTACACCCTCAACTTCTCCTACGGCAGCGGTATCGCGGTCACGGGTGCCGGCTTTCTGCTCAACAACGAGATGGACGATTTTTCCGCACAGCCCGGCGTGCCGAACGCCTACGGCCTGATCGGCGGCAGCGCCAATGCCATCGAAGCGCGCAAGCGACCGCTGTCGTCGATGACACCGGCGATCCTGTTCAAGGACGGCAAACCGGTGCTGGTGACCGGCAGCCCCGGGGGTCCCGTGATCATCACCGCCGTGCTGCAGACCGTCCTGAATGTGGTCGATTTCGGCATGAACGTGGCGGACGCGGCCGCGCAGCCGCGCATCCACCATCAATGGCAACCCGATCAGGTGTTTTACGAAGCGGGCGTAAGCCCCGACACGCTGAACCTGCTCAGCGGCATGGGACACAGGCTGACCCGCTCGCCGCGGGCACTGGGCCGGACCCAGAGCATCAGCAGCGACGCTACGCTCCTTTACGGCGCCAGTGATACCCGTTGGCCTGACGGCGAGGCCGTGGCCGTCGAAGCGATCGCGCCTTGAGCCCGTAAATCGGACCGGACTCGCCTCCGGCATCCAGGCATGGCTGCTCAGCACCGCACGGAACCCGCGCTGCCATTCGCGCTCCAACCCCGGCACAATTCCGCCCCTTCCACAGTGACGACTAAGGAACCCATGCCGCTCCGCGAACAACTGCACGCCTTGCTCCACCACCTCAACCATCGCGTCGTCGGCCAGCCGGGGCTCTGTCAACGTCTGGTGGTCGCCCTGCTCGCCGACGGCCACCTGCTGGTCGAAGGCGCGCCCGGCCTCGCCAAGACCCGCGCCATCAGTTCGCTGGCAGGCGCCATCGCCGCCGATTTCCACCGCATTCAATTCACGCCGGATCTACTGCCGTCGGACATCACCGGCTCCGACATCTATCGCCCCGAAACCGGCACCTTCACGTTTCAGCCCGGCCCACTGTTTCACAACCTGGTGCTCACCGACGAGATCAACCGTGCGCCCGCCAAGGTCCAGGCGGCGCTGCTCGAAGCCATGGGGGAACGCCACATCAGCGTGGGCGCCAAAACCTACCCGCTGTCACCGCTGTTTCTGGTGATGGCCACCCAGAATCCCATCGAACAGGAAGGCACCTATCCACTGCCCGAAGCCCAGCTGGATCGCTTCCTTCTCCATGTACTGGTGGATTATCCGGATGCGGCCGCCGAGCGCCGCATTCTGGCGCTCGCCCGGGATGAAGCCGCCGGCACCACCGGCGCACCGTTTGCGCCTCTGGCTCAGGACGTGATCTTCGCCGCGCGCCGTGCAACCCTGGCCGTCCACATGGACCCCGCTGTCGAGGAATACCTGGTTCAATTGATTTTGGCGACAAGAAATACAAAGGGATACGGCACTAACCTGAAAAACTGGATTCACTACGGCGCCAGTCCGCGCGCCACCATTGCGCTCGACCGCTGCGCCCGCGTGATGGCCTGGCTGGACGACCGCGACTATGTCACCCCCGACGATATTCGCGACATCGCGCCCGATGTCCTGCGTCACCGGATCCTGCTCAACTTCGAGGCCGAAGCCGAAGGCGTCACCACCAGCCAGGCGATCGCGCAACTGCTCGCTGCCGTTCCGTCCGCCTGAGCCGGATGCCATGACGAACGCCAACCCGGTACCGGGCGCCGTCGCGCCCACTGCGGAAAATCTGGCGCGACTGCGCCACCACGCGCGGCACCTCGGGCTGTTCCCGCGCCGCGTTGCGCGGACCGCCGGCGGCGGTCACAGCTCGCGCCGGCGCGGACGCGGCATGGAGCTCGAGGAAGTGCGCGTCTATCAACCGGGCGACGACGTGCGCAGCATCGACTGGCGTGTCACCGCGCGGCGCAGCGAAACGCACACAAAAGTGTTCCGCGAGGAGCGCGAACGGCCCGTGCATCTGGTCGTCGACCTGCGCCAGTCGATGTTCTTCGGCAGCCAGCGCCTCAAGTCGATGGTCGCCTGCGAGCTTGCCGCGACCCTGGCCTGGGCGGGCGCTCGCGCCGGCGACCGCATCGGTGGTCTGGTTTTCGGCACCGCTACCGCGCACCACATCCGCACCGGACGCGGTCATCAGGGAGTGCTGCACCTGCTGCGCGCGCTGAGTGAAACCGCACAGCAACTGGTCGCGCCACAGCCGGACCGTCACCATCTGGAACCCATGCTGGAGGAAGCACGCCGCGTCGCCCATCCCGGCGCGGCCCTGTTCCTGATCAGCGATTTTTACGACCTCGCGGACCAGCCCGGCGTCGAACGCCAACTGTTCGAGTTGTCGCGTCACTGTGACATCACCCTGATGGCGGTACAGGATCCTCTGGAAACGGCACTGCCGCCGCCCGGGCGCTACGGTGTCCGCACCGCCGGGAATCGGTTGCTGGTGATCGACAGCCGCAATCCCGATGCGCGGCGTGAATTCGAGCAGCGCGCCACCCGCAAAAGCGCGGCTCTGCAAGCATTGGCGGGGCGGCTGAAGCTGAGCCTGATTCGGGTCTCCACCGCCGAAGATCCGCAACTGCTGCTGCGCCGCTACTACAGCAGTGCGCGCCGAGGCCACCGATGACCCCCGATCCGCTGGCGCAACTGCGCGACATTCATCCCCCACCGCCGCCCTCCTGGTGGCCGCTCGCCCCGGGCTGGTGGATTCTGGCCCTGCTGGTGATCCTGGGCGCAGGCTGGGCGCTGCTGGCGGTGCGGCGGAGCCATCGGGAACGGCGCTTCGCCCGCGAGGCCAAACGCCGCGTCGACCGATTGTGGCGCGACTTCAAGCGCAACGGCGACAGTGCCCGTCTGGTCAAGTCGCTGCTGGTGCTGGCCCGCCAGACCGCCCGCTCCACACCGCTGCAGGAATCGAATGCCGCCTTGCCGACCGATGCATTGCTGGTACTGATCGACGCCACCAGCGACGGCAAATTAGCCGCCACCCTGTCCCTCGATAAAATCGTCCGGCTGCTCTATGCGCCGGCACCGGAAGCCCTTACCGAAAGCGAGGCGCGAACCCTGTTTGTGGTGACGCGGGAGTGGATTCGGCGCGCCGGAGGCCCGCTGTGGTAAGTCTGGAGTGGCCCTGGCTGTTCGTGCTGACGCCGCTGCCCTGGCTGTATCGACGCTGGCGGCGCGCAGCCGAACTCCATCTCACCGCGCTGCGCGCCCCGGCCTATGCCGCACTGTTCCCGGACCCGGAAACCACGACCGGCCGCAGCCAACACCACCGCGTGCGCCTCGCCCTGCTGGCGCTGATCTGGCTCGCCCTGCTCGGCGCCGCCGCGCGACCGGTGTGGACCGGCACGCCCGCTGCCCTGCCCACCAGCGGTCGCGATCTGCTGCTGGCGGTGGATATCTCGGGCAGCATGGAAATGCGCGACATGGAGAGCGGCGACAAGCTGGTGGACCGCCTCACCGCGATCAAGGCGGTGGTCGGCGACTTCGTGATACGCCGCCCCCAGGATCGCCTCGGGTTGATCCTGTTCGGCGGCGAGGCCTATCTCCACACGCCGCTGACCTTTGATCACCAGACCCTCAAGACGCTGCTGGACGAAGCCGTGATCGGCTTCGCCGGCGACGGCACCGCGATCGGCGATGCCATCGGGCTTGCGGTCAAGCGCCTGCGCGACCGGCCCGACACCAGTCGCGTCCTGATCCTGCTCACCGACGGCGCCAACAACGCCGGCCAGATCACCCCCGCCCAGGGGGCGCAACTCGCGGCGACCAACCACGTCCGCATCTACACCATCGGGATCGGCGCCGACGAACTGATCCAGCGCACCCTCTTCGGCGCGCGTCGCGTCAATCCTTCGGCCGATCTCGACGAAGCCGGGCTGCGGATGCTGGCCGACACCACCGGCGGTCGGTACTTCCGTGCGCGCGATCCCGCCGAGCTCGATGCCATCTATCGCGAGCTGGACCGTCTCGAACCCGTGGCGCAGGCGCCCGACACCGTGCGTCCGCTGCGTTCCCTGGCGCACTGGCCGTTGGCGATTGCACTGTTCGCCAGTCTGGTGCTCGTCGTGGTGGCCCGGGAGGATCTGCGTGCCTGAACCGTTGGAACTGATCCACCACTTTCAGTGGCTACGGCCCTGGTGGCTCCTGGCGATCCTGCCCGCAGCGGGGCTCGCCGTGCTGTTGCACCGGCGCCATGCCGGTGCGGGCGACTGGGAGCACGTCATCGCCCCCGCTCTGCTGCCCTGGCTGCTGGAACAACGCGCCACGCCGCCACGACGACGGCTGCCCTGGATCATTCTTGCCGCCTGGATCATCGCTGCGCTCGCGCTCGCCGGACCGAGCTGGCGCGAGCTGCCGCAACCGATATATCGCAGCGAACAGCCCCTGGTGATCCTGTTCGATCTGTCGCCGTCGATGCTGGCGCAGGACCTCAAACCCGACCGCCTCACCCGCGCTCGGCTCAAACTCATGGATCTGCTGGCGGCGCGCCATGAAGGCACCACCGCCCTCGTCGCCTACGCCGGCGACGCCCATGTGGTAACGCCGCTGAGCGACGATGCCCGCACCCTCGCAGCCCTGGCACCCGCGCTGACGCCGGATCTGCTGCCGACACCGGGCAGCGCCCCCGAAATCGCCCTCGCCAAAGCCCTCGAACTCCTCGCCAACGTGGGAGAACAACGAGGCGACATTTTGCTGATTACCGACGGCGTCAGCCCGGAGGCCGCCGCCGCCATGACTGCGCAGCTGGCGGGAGCCAAGGCGGTCCGGCTATCGATACTCGCCGTCGGTACCGCGGCGGGTGCCCCGGCGCCGCTGCCCGGCGGCGGTTTTGTGCGCGACAGGTCCGGCAACCTGCTGATCGCCCGCCTCGACTCCGCACCGCTGCAAGCCCTCGCCCGGCAGCACGGCGGGCGCTATGTGGAACTGAGCGCCGACACCCGGGACGTGCAGATGCTGACCCAAACCTTCGCGGCCCAGGCCCGCGAGCGGACCCTCGCGCTTCACCAACACCGCGATACGCGACGCGACGAAGGCCCCTGGCTCGCCTTGCTGCTGCTGCCGTTTGCAGTGTTCGCCTGGCGGCGCGGATTATTCGCGATGCTGCTGCTAGCCCCGCTGCTGCTGGGAACACCTCCGGCAAGCGCGCTGGAATGGCAGGATCTCTGGCAGCGGTCCGACCAGCGCGGCCAACGCGCCCTGGATGCCGGCGACGCCGCCACCGCCCAGCAGGAATTCACCGATCCCGCCCGACGCGGCACCGCTGCGTATCGCGCCGGCGATCACGGCACGGCGGCGGCGGAGTTCGGCAAGCTCGACGACGCCAATGCCCACTACAACCGCGGCAATGCCCTGGCCCGCAGCGGCGATTACCCGGGGGCAATCGCTGCCTACGACCGCGCCCTGGCGCTGGATCCCGACCTCACCGATGCCCGCTTCAACCGCGAGCTGGTGCAGCGCGTGCAAAAGCAGCAACAGCAGAAACAAAAACAGCAGCAACAGCAGGACAAAAAAAACGCGCAAAGCGGCGAGGAGGCCAAATCCGGCAAGGGCGCCGGAGACCAACAGCAGCCGTCCAACGCCGGCGATAAAGACTCCCAGGGGCAAGACCAGTCGCAGCCAACCGACGGTGCGGAAAAATCCGGGACTCCGGCAGCCGACAAATCGTCCACCGGAAAGCCATCGGAAAACGATACGTCCGGCGCCGAACCGCAAAATGGCAACGACGCCAAAAAACCGGATGCCGAGAGGATGACCGGCAACGACGAGAGCGCCACAACAGCCGGCGAAAAGCCCGACGCCGAGACCGCCGAACCGGGGAACGAGACCGGCACATCCACAACAGCGCGGGCGCCAACCCCAGAGGAAGCCCAAATCCAGGAGCAACAGCTGCGGGCCTTGCCGGACGATCCCGGTGGCCTGTTGCGGCGCAAGTTCTACTATGAGCGCCAGCAGCGCGAGGAGCGCGGCGAGCGCCCGACTGCGGCAGGAGAACGCTGGTGAAGTTGCCGTCCAACACACCGATCGCGAGCAGTCTGATTTTGGCGGCGTGGTTATTCGCCGGGCTGCTGCTGGCCGTATCCTCGCCCGCCGCCGCAACGGAAGAGCTCGCCGCCAGTGTGGACCGCACCACGCTGGCGAGCGGCGAGACCCTGGAGCTCACCCTGACCTACCCCGGCAAGACCTCCGCCGATCCGGATTTTTCGCCCCTCGATACGGATTTCGAAATTCTCGACCGCAGCCGCCGCAACCAGATCAGCATGGTCAACGGCACCTTCGATGCGACCAGCATCTGGCGCCTGACCCTGGCACCCAAACGCACCGGCGATCTGCAAATTCCACCGCTGACCGCGGGCGACGCACGGAGTCACGCCCTCACCGTCCGCGTCAGCCCGGCCGCCGCGGATCAGCCAGTGCGGAGCGTCCGGTATTCGCCGAAGCGGTACTCGACAAGGATCAGGCGGTTCCCGGTGAACAGGTAATGCTCACCCTGCGACTCTACACCCGCATCGATCTGAGCAACCTCAGCATGGAACCGCTCGCGGTACCGGGCGCCGAGCTCATCCAGAGTGCGGAAAACAAATACCACAAGGACATTCAGGGCCAAACCTATCAGGTGATCGAGTTGCGCTATGCACTGATCCCGGAACAGGAAGGCGAGCTGAATATCCCCGGCGCCCGTTTCGGCGCCCGCTCGCTGGATGGCGGCGACCCCTTTGATCGCGCCTTCGGTGGCGGTGGCCGCCCGCTGCGGATCAACTCCGAGCCGCGCACGCTCCGGGTGACAGCGCGGCCGGCCGGCGCCGCCGCCAACTGGCTGCCGGTACAGGCCCTGCGCGTCGAACAGAAGTGGAGCACCGCAACGCGCCAGATTCAGCTCGGGGAACCCATCACCCGCACCCTGACCCTCACCGCCACCGGCACCACCAGTGCCCGCATTCCGCCCCTTGAACTGCCCGCGCCACAAGGCTACCGCCGCTACCCGGATCAGCCGGAACTGCACGACGACACCACCGCCGCCGGCGTGACCGGGCGGCGCACCGAGAGCTTTGCGGTGGTGGCGGACCAGCCCGGCCCTCTGGTACTGGCCCCCATCAGGGTGCGCTGGTGGAATACCGAGACTCGAGCCTTCGAGGAAACCGAAGTGCCGGGCGCAAGCTTCGAAATACTGCCCGCTACCGGCTCTCCGCGGATACCGGCAGTCGCGCCGTCCGATACCGTCGCAGCGCCTGCAACTGAAGCCGTCCAGACCCCCGCAACCGCCGCGGCTCCCGCGGGCGGCGCCACATCCCTGATCCGCGGATTGATCGCCGGGAACGTGCTGCTGCTCTTGAGCACCTTGACCTTTGCGCTGCTCTGGCGCCAGCGCGGAACAACGACCCAGGCAGCCGGGGAACCGACGCCGCAGCGCGCGGACTTCAGCGCCGTCGAACGTGCCGCCACTGCCGGTGACGGGGTGCGCCTGCGCGCGGCGATTCTCGCCTGGGCGCGGGAACACTGGCAGGACGCGGGGATTGTCAGCCTGCGCCAGATCGCCGAGCGCGCCGGGAACGAGCAGCTGCGCACGGTTTTCCGCGCGCTCGACGACAGTTGCTATGCGCCGGGCGGCCGCCCGCCACCGAACCCGGAGGAATTGCTTGCGCAGCTCCGCACCCTGGCGAAAATACCGGCGGGCGAGCGCAAGAAACCCGGCCGCGATCTGCAACCGCTTTATCCCCGATAACCATACCCACAATTACCGCGCGTCCGCGACGCAGCAACCCGATCCCGAGGGAACCGACCGATGACCATCTGGCACCGCCCCCTGACACTGGATGCGCTCAACCAGCACTATCCCGACACCGCAAGCCACCACATGGGGATCGAATATGTGGATTTCGGTCCGGACCACCTCACCGCGCGCATGCCCGTCAATGAAAAGACCCGCCAGCCCTACGGCATCCTGCACGGCGGCGCTTCCTGCCTGCTCGCCGAAACCGTGGGCAGCCACGCCTCCATGCTCTGCCTCGATCCGGAAGCGGCGTACTGCGTCGGTCTGGAAATCAACGCCAACCACATCCGCTCGGCAACCCGGGGCCATGTGTATGCGACCGCGCGCCCCATCCATCTGGGTCGATCCACCCACGTCTGGGACATCCGCATCCAGGACGACGCCGACCAGCTGGTCTGCATCGCCCGTCTCACCATGATGGTCAGGAGCGGGCGCGCGCCCATCCCCGGCTAAGGCAGCGCGCGCCGCTTCAAAACGTTGAGCCCGGTGTCTTGAGGAACGCGATCTCCGCGGCGGTGGATTCGCGGCCAAGAATGGCATTGCGGTGGGGAAAGCGACCGAAGCGGCGAATGACCTCGCCATGCCGGCGGGCGTAATCGAGGGCGTCGGCCAACAGCGCACGCGCTGCCGGTTCCGCCGCGGCGACCAATGCCTCCATCAGGGCGATGCAAGCCTCCTGATCCGCCAGCACTTCGCTGTGCTCCAGCGGCAGATAGAGAAACAGCCGTTCCAGCGGATGCAATGACCTGTCGACGCCTTCCGCCAATGCCTGCCGGCACCAGCCGAGTGCGCGCGGATCGCCGGCAAAAGCCTGCGGTGTGCCCCGATAGATATTGCGGGTGAATTGATCGGCGAGGATTACCAGCGCCAGCAGGCCGGCGGGCGTCCGCGCCCAGCCGTCGCGTTCACCGGCCAGCGCCTGCACCACCAGGGGTTCGAAGCGCGCGCGGATGTCGGCATCCGTCATCGGGTCCTTGCGCCACCACAGCCGCGCCCGGGCCGGATTGCGCAGCGCATCGGCGCGGTCGGCGCCGAACCAGTAGTCGAGGACGGTTTCCGGCATCCCGAAATCAGGGTGCCGGGTTGCTGTACTGGCGGTGAATCGCTTCGATGCCCGCGATCACCTCTTCCGACAATTTCACCTGGACGCTCGCAATATTGGCTTCGAGCTGATCCATGCGCGTCGCGCCGATGATGGTGCTGGTCACGAAATCGCGGCTGTTGACAAAGGCGAGCGCCATGGCACCCGGGTCCAGGTCGTGGTTGCGGGCCAGCGCCACATAGGCCTCGCTGGCCGCCACCGCCTGCGGGCCGGAATAGCGCTGGAAGCGATCGAACAGGGTCAGGCGCGCACCGGCGGGCCGCGCGCCGCCGGAGTATTTGCCGGTGAGCATGGCCATGGCGAGGGGCGAATAGGCCAACAGCCCCACCTGTTCACGGATGGACATCTCGGCAAGACCGATCTCGAAGCTGCGATTGAGCAGGTTGTAGGGATTCTGAATGCTGGCGATGCGGACGAGATCGCGCTCCCGCGCCGCACGCAGATACTCCATCACGCCCCAGGGCGTTTCATTGGAGATGCCGATGTGGCGCACCAGCCCCTCGCGCACCAGCTCCGTGAGCGCGGTGAGGGTTTCCTCAATGGAATTGAGACCTTCCTGCTCGCGGTGGCGGTAGCCGAGCTGACCGAAAAAATTGGTGGTGCGCTCGGGCCAGTGCACCTGGTACAGATCGATGTAATCGGTGCGCAACCGCTTGAGGGAATCCCGCACCGCCTGGCGAATATGGTCGCGGCTGAGCTGCGGCCCGCCGCGCAGATGGCGCCAGTCGCCGGTGGCGTCCGAACGGCCGGACACCTTGGTGGCCAGGATGACACGATCGCGGCCGCCGCGCCGGGTAAACCACTCGCCGATGCATGCCTCGGTGCGACCCTGGGTTTCGGCGCGCGGCGGCACCGGATACATTTCCGCGGCATCGACAAAGTTGACACCCTGATCGAGGGCGTAATCGAGTTGTTGCAGGGCATCGTCGACGCTGTTCTGCTGGCCCCAGGTCATGGTGCCCAGGCAGATGAGGCTGACATCGAGTCCGGTAGTGCCGAGCTTGCGGTATTCCATGAAGCAGATCTCCCGAATGGTTTTGGCGCAGTCTAGCAGCTTGTTGAAAAGCGTCGCGAGGCGGCCAGATGCGAGGCGCACGGCGCGCAGCGACCGAGACATATCCGATAGATAGGCGAGGGAGCGAGCACCGCGCAACGAAGCAGATGGTTGCCGCAGCAGTTTTTCAACAAGCTGCCAACCCGAATGAGAACGCTGCCAACCAACCCTGCCGCCGACGCCGACGCATGGGTTACCATGAAGCCAAAGTGCCCGGGCGGTCGCCCCCGCCAACAACCGGAGGAACCCATGAAAACCAGTGTCAAGCAGCTCGTGGACAAGGCCATGAGCGAAATCGAAACCCTGAATCTGGAACAGGCGCGCGCCGCACTGGATGATCCGGGCACGGTGATCGTCGATCTGCGCGACATTCGCGAACTGACCCGGGACGGCAAGATTCCCGGCGCCTTTCACGCGCCGCGCGGGATGCTGGAATTCTGGGTCGATCCCGACAGCGAATACCACCGGGATGTGTTTTCCTCGGGCAAACGCTTCGTGTTCTATTGCGCCAAGGGCCATCGCTCCGCCCTCGCCACCCAGACCGTGAAAAACATGGGGCTTGATCCGGTGTGTCATATCGGCGGCGGTTTCGAGGCTTGGACCCAGGCGGGACTGCCCGTGGAACCGGTCGAGAAAAAATAATCCGCCGAGAATCACCCATGTGCGAGCTGCTGGGCATGAGCGCCAATGTGCCCACCGACATCTGCTTCAGCTTTGCGGGCCTGATGCGCCGCGGCGGCGCCACCGGTCCCCACGGCGATGGCTGGGGTATCGGCTTCTACGAAGGGCGCGGCTACCGTGCCTTTCACGATCCGGACGCCAGCGCGGAATCGGAGATCGCCCGTTTCATCCAGCACTATTCGATCAAGAGCGAAATCGTGCTCTCTCATATCCGCAAGGCCAACCGCGGACGGGTCTGCCTCGAAAACACGCACCCGTTCGCCCGCGAACTCTGGGGCCAGACCTGGTCCTTCGCCCACAACGGACAGCTGCGCGGCATCAAAAAGCGTCCGCTCGCTCACTATTGCCCGGTAGGCGCGACCGACAGCGAATACGCGTTCTGCTGGCTGCTCGATCAGGTGCGCACTGCCTTCCCGACGCGACCGCGCCAGCCGCGTGTGCTGTGGCAACTGCTGGCGGAACTCTGCGCCGATCTGGCGTCCCTCGGCGTCTTCAATCTGCTGTTGTCGGATTCGAGCGCGTTCTATGCCCATTGCAGCACGCGCCTGAGCTGGCTCACCCGGCGCGCACCCTTCGGTCGCGCCACCCTGATCGATGCCGATATGGCCATCGACTTCGCCCAGCACGCAGGGCCGGACGATGTGGTGACTGTCGTCGCCACCGCGCCACTGACCCGCGACGAAGTCTGGCAGCCGTTTCATCCCGGAGAGTTTCGGGTGTTTCGCGGGGGGCAATCGGTCGCAACGATGCAACACGGACGCGCAGCGCCATGAAGCCGCCCGACTATCGCGAGCAAATCCGGATCGATGGCGTGCCGATCATCATCCGCACGATACAACCCGAAGACCGCGCCATCGAGGAGGCCTTCGTGCGCGATCTCTCACCTGAATCCCGTTATTTCCGCTTTCACACCGCGCTGCCCGCGCTGACGCCGGAGATGACCGAACGCTTTACCCATCTGGACTATCCCGACCAGATGGCGCTCATCGCCTGTGTCGGCAGTGGTGAGAACGAGCGCCAGATCGGTGTGGCGCGCTATGCGCGGTCCGAGAACGGAGGCACGGCGGACCTGGGCATTGCAATCGCCGACGCCTGGCAGGGCAAGGGCCTGGGCACCGAGCTGCTGCGCCGGTTGCTTGTCCTCGCCGATCAGGCGGGCATCCGCCAGCTATCGGCAGATGTACTCTACGAAAACCACCGCATGCGCAGCCTGGCGCGGGATCTGGGCTTTCGCCTGGCGCCCAGTCAAACCGATCCGCACACGGTTATTTTGTTGCGCGATACGGGAATTAAACCCCGGGGATAGCCTGGAGCCTGCCGATCTTCCATCTGGGATCGAACACGATGACCGACTGCTGAAAGACCATTGACGAACGGGTAGGCAGTCAACGTCGAAATCCCTGCTTACAGCCAGGCCAACAAAAGGCAGGGTATCGCCGGAGCATGGCAGCCTCCGCCGCTCGCCGCACGCACTTGATCCGTGTCAATCCGCACGCGTAAGATGCGGAGTAGGTTGAGCCCGTATATAACAATGACTGATTACAGGGGAGGAACAACACCATGAAGAATGCAACGGTTATCTGGTCGAATATCGCGGGGCGCGCTCCACGAACCGGCGAATGTACACGCTGGGCAGCGGCGGTTGGTCTGGTCGTCGGTTTGTCCGCAGGATTCGCCACCGCCGGCTTTGCGGAGGAGAACTCTGCCGTCAAGCAAGGCAAGGAGGAGTACATGGCGCATTGCGCGTCCTGTCACGGCGTAACGGGAGAAGGCAATGGTCCGGTCGCGGACTCATTGAAGAACAAGCCAGCGAATTTAACTCTTCTCCAACAGCACGAGACGGGTGGCGAGTTTCCCACCAAACGCGTGACGGATATCATCCAGGGCAATAAGGAATACGACAAAAACTTCCGCACCCATGGCCCCGCGGACATGCCGGTGTGGGGTAATGTCTTCTACCACGAAGCTGGAGAGCGTTCCAGCTTTGCCAAGGCACGCATCAGAAATCTCGTCGACTACATCAAATCCATACAGAAATAGCGCAACGATCCAGATCGGGTCGTCGGCGACGGCCCGATCTGGATCGCCTCACCACAATTATTTTTTCCGACTCCGGTACCCAAATTTTCCTCCATGCGGCGCCGCAGGATTTTCAAGGTGGGCAACATCGGTGTCGACGAAATTACAAAATATTGCTGGCGACCACATTCGAGAATGCTGAAGACGCCCCGGGCCTAAACGTCGCGCGCGAGCCGACGCAAAAAATGGTTGCTGGTGTTGCTCTCACCCATGCCGGCGCACTGATCCCAGCCGCGAACACGGATACACTTCACCCACACCTACCACGAGGCCGTCATGAGCGATTCACCTGCATCCACCGGGGACTTGGCCGCGCGCGGGCAATCCGTCGTTCATCATCCGGCACGACAATGTTTCGTGTCCCGGCATGGCAACCACGAAGCGGTACTGGATTACCGGTTACTTGCCGATGGCGGGATCAATTTTCATCACACCTATGTACCCGAAACATTGCGCGGCCAGGGCGTCGCCGAAGCCCTGGTGCGCGCGGGGCTGGCCTGGGCGCGCAAGGAAGGCCTGCGGATCGAGGCGAGCTGCTGGTATGTGCAACGGTTTCTGCGCGCTTGAGTCGGCGGGCACCAGAGCGTTGGCCTGACCCCCGGATTGCGTTTGCAGACAACCACTCCGCCACAGCATTCCGATATGTCCAGACTCCCTGCGTCCCTGCGGCTTGACCGCCTGCTGTCCAATCTGGGTTACGGCAGCCGCAAGGAAATTGCCACGGCTTGCCGCGCCGGAGCGATCACGCTCAGCGGCGAAGTGGTGGTCAGGGCTGATCAGCCCATCCCGCTCGATCTGGTGCGCGCGGGCGCCTTGGCGCTGAACGGCGAGACTGTGGATCCGCCGGCGCCCTTGACCATAATGCTCAACAAACCGGCCGGTCATACCTGTTCGCGCAGGGAGGCGGGCAACCTGGTTTACGATCTGCTGCCCTATCGCTGGCGCGGCCGCAAGCCCGTGCTGTCAACCGTCGGGCGCCTCGACAAGGACAGCACTGGCCAGCTGCTGCTGACGGATGACGGCGATCTTCTGCACCGCATCATCCATCCGCGCACCCATGCGCCCAAGCACTATCGGGTCGAACTGAGCGACCCCTTGCGTGGCGATGAAGAGGCGCGGTTTGCAACCGGGACTTTCATGCTCGATGGCGACGACAAACCGCTGCGGCCCGCCATCTGGAGCGCCGAAAGCGCTCGCAGCGGCGTGATGATCCTCACCGAGGGACGCTACCACCAGATCCGGCGAATGTTCGCCGCGCTGGGCAATCGGGTCACGGCGCTGCACCGTTTCCAGACCGGCGATCTGCCGTTGGGCGATCTCGAAGCCGGCCAATATAAAATCCTTGGCCCTGAGGAACTGGCTTCCATTTTCGGGCTGCCGCGCTAGCGCGTGCCGTGCCCGCAGTCGTGCTGACGCCGCCACTCGCGGAGATCCACAACAAGATAAAGCGCCTGATGCTCAGCGGCGCCAGCGCCGCCACAACCAGAGTCCCCACAGCGTCAGCACAAAGCCCACCGCCGCCGCCAGCGCCACCTGCGCGGGATTGCGGTAGTAGTCGACGCGAAAGCGCGCGGTGACGCCGGGAATGCTGCTGAGGTCGCCGTCGCCGCGCCCTACCCTGAGCTGCCCCTTCATGCCCTGCTCCATGTGCTGGGCAATGTCGCAGTGAACCAGGTAGGTGCGGTTCTCGCTCGGCACAATCAGCGTGCCAACCTTGGTGGCGCCGCCGGCGGCCTCGATGTGAAACATGCCCTGGGGATACATATCGCGGGGCAGCTTGTGGATCATGAACTGGTGCCGGACGGCATCTTCGTTGATGAACGTGAAAGTAACGCGGCTGCACGGCTCCACCTCGAAGGCGTGCTGACTCATGCCGAAGGTATTGCCGGAAAAGGGTTCCGCGTAACGGGTCCCCGCGTGCACGGTAAATTCGTAGTCGCGACGGATCTCCGGACAACCCGGGGGCAGGCGGTCGCTGTTGGTGTTCATCACCATGCCGCCGGCATCAAATTCCATTTCGTGTCCGCCGTGTCCGGAGTGATCCATGCCCTGCATCTTCGAATGGTCCATGCCCTCCATCTGGGAATGATCCATTCCCTGCATCTGGGAGTGGTCCATGCCCTGCATCTGCGAATGGTCCATTTGCGAATGGTCCACGGCTTCGGCTTTCCCGGTCGCGGGCGACACAGGTTCGGCAGCCACTACCGCACCACTCAAAAACATCAGGGCAACGGCAAACCACCGGCTCATGGCGCGCGTCTCCGCCGCGGCAACAGCGCCCGCAACTGATACAACAGCCCGGCGAGCGCGGCACCAAAGATCAGCGCCTGAACCAGAGGTCGCAGCGGTGCGGCAGGCTCGCCAAATAACCCGCCAGGATCGTAGTCGAACCACACCGGCACCTCCCGACGGTAATAGGCTTCGGAGAAGAATTTCTGCCAATCACTCCCTTCCACGCGGGGAAAACCGTTTGGCAACAAGTGGGATTCGAAGGCGATGACACCGATGCTGCCGCCGGGGTAAATGCCATCCGTGGTCTGCGCGGCTTCATGGTGATCGTGCATCAGCCAGATGCCTTCCCCATAGTTGTGCAGGCCGTCATCGGTGGTGTTCAGCTCCACATCCACGCGCTGCGCCGGCGCCATATCCACCACGTCGCGCATGTATTGCGCCTGCGGATTGAGCGGAATACCGTCGAGGTGCGTGACGGTAAGGCGATTGCCGTGGGTATGAACGGCGACACTGTTAGAACCGCCGTTCAGCATCCGCAGCTTGACCTTCTCGTCGGGCTTCACCACCACCAGGGATTCCTGCAGGGTGTAGGGAAACGAACGTCCGTTGAGCAGAAAGTAACTGGGGCTGTCCTGGGTGATATTCCAGTCGCGGTGCTGCGCCAGCAGTCGCAGACGGGTGTCGGCGTAATCCTGCACGGTGCTCGACAGCTTCTTGAACAGATCGAAGTAATGCAGATCGTATTCGCGGTCATAGCGCTCCCGCACCGCGACCGAGGAATCGCGCACCTGGCCGGCACCGATGTTGAGCGTCTGTACCGAGTTTTTCGGTCGCGCTTCCTCCACCACGAACATGCCCTGCATACCCATCTGGAGGTGGACGTTGGCCTGTACATGGCAATGGTAGAAAAAGGTACCCGCCACCCGCGGCCTGAACCGATACACCTGCGCCTTACCCGGCAGCGCCGGCATTTCGCTGGTTTCCGCCACCCCGTCCGTGCCCGTACCGGCACCCATAGCCGCGTGGTCGCCGTGCGCCGACGCCTCGTCGTGCGGCATGCCGTGATCCGCCGAAAACGGATGATCGACGCCGTGCAGATGGATGGTGTGGGGCAGGTAATGATTGTTTTCCAGAACCAGGGTCACCTGGTCGCCCTGCTCCACCCGGATCACAGGACTCGGCGCCCGCAATAGCGGGTTGGCCTTGCGACTTTCGAAATTTTCCGTCGACATGCCGAACGACTTGGGCGCGAACACCCACATCCCGGGTTGAATGCCGGGCGCAATATCGAAGGTGGTGATGGGCACCGGCAGATCCGGCGAACCGCCGTTGAGCTCGGCGACCTCCAGCCGGATGGTTACCTCATCGGGATCGCCGTCGCCGTCCAGGTCGCGACCCATCACGATGGCGTCCGGCGTCAGCCCGGACCTGAGCAGGGTATCTTCGCTGACGTTGTTGGTCCCCTTGACCGCCGCCGCGATCAGATAGGGATTGTCCGCCACGCAGCCCGCCGCCGCCGCGATGTGCACCCCCTCGATATCCTGCTCCTTGCGCCAGTCATTGAAATCCGGTGGGCAGATCTCCTGTGGCTCGGGCTGTCCGTAGCGCTGCGATTCCGGCAGCGCCCGATAAGCACCGGCACCGAACCAGCTGAACAGGTTCGCGCGCCACTGGTGCGGCACCCACTGCTGGGGCGCGGTGGCGAAGGCCACACCCAGCAACAGCAACATGATGGCGATCCAGCGCACTGATCTCGGTAGTTTCATTCATCCCCCGGGCAGGCCACTTGCGCGGCCGCGACAAGCGGCGAAGATTGTACCGGAAGTGTCGGAACGGGCTGGTCCGCAGTCCTGATTTCGTGGGTACGCCCTACTACTCCGCCACCACCGCCACCATCCGCGCCGGTGCGTCGCCGTAGAGCGTGGTGCGCTGGCGCGGAACACGGCCCAGCGCGCGGATCAGACGCTCCATGCTGGCGGCGGTCATCTCCTGGCCATGCTTGGCGCCGGCGGCGCGGGAAATGCTCTCGTTCATCAGGGTG
The DNA here is from genome assembly GCA_963708735.1 of uncultured Gammaproteobacteria bacterium. GTDB lineage: Bacteria > Pseudomonadota > Gammaproteobacteria > Pseudomonadales > Porticoccaceae > JAGPUQ01. The sequence goes on along the minus strand of CAVPTW010000022.1, from coordinate 119,122 downwards.
CCGCCCAGGTCGTTGGCGCCGGCCCGCAGGCAGGCCTTGGCGCCTTCGATGCCCATCTTGACCCAGGAGGTCTGGATGTTGGTGATCACGGGATGCAACACCAAGCGCGCCACTGCGTGCATCAGCACTGCCTCGCGCAAGGTGGGACCGCCACGGGCGCCGCCGCGCCGGTAGACCGGGGCTTCCATGTGCACGAACGGCAGCGGCACGAATTCGGTGAAGCCGCCGGTGCGCGTCTGCAGATCGCGGATGTGGAGCAGGTGCCGCGCCCAGTGCTCGGGCCGGTCGAGATGACCGAACATGATGGTGGCCGTGGACCGCAATCCGAGTCCGTGCGCGGTTTCCATCACCTCCAGCCATTCGCGGGTATTCACCTTGTCCGGACAGATGACGGCGCGTACTTCATCGTCGAGAATTTCCGCCGCGGTGCCCGGCAGTGTCGCGAGTCCAGCCTCCTTGAGGCGAGCCAGATAATCCGCGAGCGACAGCCCCAGGGTGCGGGCGCCCTGGGTCACTTCCAGCGGTGAGAACGCATGAATGTGCATTTCGGGCACCGCCGCTTTCACGGCGCGACAGATGTCGAGATAGGTCTCGCCCGTGTAATCGGGATGGATGCCGCCCTGCATGCAGACTTCAGTGGCGCCGCGCGCCCAGGCTTCGCGGGTGCGGGTAGCGATCTCGTCGAGTTCGAGCACATAGGGCTTGCCACGCAGATCCTCGTGGGTCTTGCCCTTCGAGAAGGCGCAGAACGTACAGGCGTGCAGGCAGATGTTGGTGTAGTTGATGTTGCGGTTGACGGCGTAGGTCAGGGTGTCGCCGCACTGCTCTCGGCGCAGCCGGTCGGCGGCGTCGCACAGGGCGCTGAACTCGGCGCCCCGGGCACGGAACAGGCGCGCTATTTGGCTTTCATCCAGGCGCTCGCCGCGCAGTGCGCGGGCGATGATGGCGGTCAGCTCCCGGGTCGGCGGCGGCGGCGCGGTCTGCCAGCCCTCGCGCATCGTGTCGAACGTCGGGGATTCGCCCATGCCCGGACTCCAGGCATCGCGGCGCGCGAGACCGTCGCTGTCCATGGCGCGACGCACCGCGGTAGCCATGACCGGCACCTGCCAGGCCGCGAGGTCGCGCGTATAGGCCGGATAGAGCGGCAGCCGCTCGACCAACAGCTTGCCGGCGGCGGCGGTCTGGCGCGCGAGGTCTTCCAGGTGCGGCCAGGGTTTTTCGGGATTGACGAAGTCGGGTGTGACCGGCGACACCCCGCCCCAGTCGTTGATCCCGGCGCCGATCAGTTGCGCCAGCGAACCGTCGTTGAGATTGGGCGGCGTCTGGAGGTTCATCTCCGGCCCGAAAATCAGCCGTGCGGCGGCGATGGTCCAGAGCAATTCTTCGAGCAGGGCATCGGGCGCGCCGGCCATGCGGGTGCCCGGCTTGGCGCGGAAATTCTGGATGATGATTTCCTGCAAGTGACCGTGCCGTTCGTGCAGATCGCGCAGCACAAACAGGGAATCGATGCGCTCGGCGCGGGTCTCGCCGATGCCGATGAGAATGCCGCTGGTGAATGGAATCGCCAGCTCGCCGGCGGCGGCGATGCAGTCGAGCCGCAGCTCGGGCACCTTGTCCGGAGAGCCATGGTGAGGGCCGCCCTTTTGGCCCAGACGCGCGGCACTGCTCTCCAGCATGATGCCCTGGGACACCGACACTGCACGCCCGGCGGCGAGTTCTTCCCGCGTCATCACGCCCGGATTGAGATGGGGCAGCAGGCCCGTTTCCTCGAACACCCGCCGCGCCATGGCCACCAGATATTCGAGCGTGGTCGCATGACCCAGTTCGGCCAGTGCGTGGCGCGCCACTTCGTAGCGCAGCTCCGGCTTGTCGCCCAGGGTGAACAACGCTTCGTGACAGCCGGCGGCGGCGCCCCGGCGCGCGATATCCAGTACTTCGTCGGGCGTCATGAAGGGCTTTGCGACCCGGCTCGGCGTGGTCGCAAAGGTGCAGTAATGGCACACGTCGCGGCACAGATGCGTGAGGGGGATGAACACCTTGCGCGAATACGACAGCAGCGGGCCGTGGCCGCGATCGCGCAGCGCCGCCGCCTGCACCAGCAGTTCATCGAGGGAACTGCGTGCCAGCAGCGCATCGATCTCGGCGCGGGACGGCACCTGATAGTCGGGTCGGAAGCGGCTGTTCATGAGGCGTGTCTCGCAAGCGTGACGGGCGATTCGCAAGCGCCCTGGCGCAGACGCGCCCAGGCATCGATTCGATGGAGAAATTCGCGGGTCCGGGTCGCGCCGGTCTGGAATTCCAGACGGGCGAGATCCTCGGGACGGTCGATATCCAGCGCCGCCTGCGGCAGCTCGAGCAGCACGGGCGCGAGCCCCAGCTCCGCCGCGGCGCGGCAGTAGCCGGCGCAACTGCCGGTACCGAACGCGGGGGGCAGCAGATCCGGCGGCGACAGCAGCAGTGCATTGGTGCCACCGTCGGCACTCGCCGCCACCAGGGTCAGCGCCGGCGCGGCGCGCTGCGCGGCGCGGAGCTGCTCCAGCGTTGCGGTATCGAACAGAGGCACATCGGCGGGCAGCACCAACAGCGTACCGACACCCTCGCCCGCCAGCGTGGCGATGGCGTCGTGCAGCGCCGCGTTGAGTCCGGATCCGGACTCGGGCAACACCCGCAGTCCGTGCTCGGCGCCAATCCGCGCGACGGCGGGATCGGCGGTCACCAGTGCAATACCGGCGATTCCCGGGGCGGCAGCGAGCGCCGCCAGCACGTCATCCAGCATATGGCGCACCAGAGCCTGGCGTTCGCCGGGGGACAACACGCCAGCCAGGCGCGTCTTGGCCTGCGCCAGCGGTTTGACCGGAATCAGCACCCACATCGCGCGCCCTACCCCCTGATTCTCACTACCCGGCACTGGGCCTTTGTCGCTGGCGTTTCACCCGATACGGAATCGAAGTGTTCGATCCGGCTCTGTTTAGCGTGTCCTGGTCGCACTGATCGTCGCCGCAATGGCCAACACTTCCCGGGCCAGTGCGATCTTATCCGCTTCATCGTGCATGACGGTATCCGCGAGTGCGACTTGCGGCGGCAACGCGGCGAGAGCATCGCATTCGCCCCCATCGCCGCGGTCCAGGATCAGGCAATCGAGAAAATCCCCGTAGTGCTCGGCGATGGTTCGGGACGACACCGCGAGCCCCAGTTCCGCCATGATCTTGGCCGTCGGCCCCTTGATGGCCCGTCCGCCCACTATAGGGGAAACCGCCAGCACGGGCACCGGCGCGGCGCGCAGCAGCTCCCGCACGCCCGGCAGCGCAAGCAGCGGATCGACGCTGAGCCAGGGATTGGATGGGCAGATGACGATGGCGGCCAACGCCGGATCGGCCAGCGCCGTCAGCAGGCGTGGTTGCGGCTGGACCGTATCCGCACCCTGATAGCGCAGGCTGCGCACCGCCGGCTGGCAGCGCTCGCGCACAAAATAATGCTGAAACGACAGGGTTCCGGCGTCGGTGTCCACCAGTGTCGGCACCGGAGTGTCCGCCATGGGGACGATGGTCGCCGCGATGCCGAGGCGACGGGTGATCGCAGTAGTCACTTCGGTCAGGGATTCCCCCGCCGCGAGCCGCCGCGTGCGTTCGACATGGAGCGCGAGATCGCGGTCGCCCAGAAAAAACCAGTCCTCGCCACCCAGTTGCGCCAGCGCCGTCATGAAGTGGCCCGTCTCGTCGGCGCGGCCCCAGCCGGTCGCGGGATTGACGCAGCCGGCCAGGGTGTAGGTGACCGTATCCAGATCGGGACAGATGCGCAGCCCCAGATGGGTGAAGTCATCGCCGGTGTTCACCGCGACCGTCAGGTTTTCTCCCAGCAGCCGGTAGAGCCCGAGCGCGAGCTTGGCGCCACCGACGCCGCCGCACAGTGCCAGTACGCGCGGCGCAGGCGTCATTGCAGTGATAGTCACCGGAACAGATCCCGCTCGCGCGGCCGCAACAGGGCGCGCACATTGCTGTCGGGCACACCGGGCGGCCGGGAAAAACCTCGCACCAGCACCACCGGACGGCCTTCGTCCGCCTCGCCCTGCACCAGAGAAGCAGCCGCCGCGATCTGATCCGCCAGCGCCACCTCGGTGACCTGCAACACGCGGCCGAACAGATCGCGCTCGCCGCGGCGGTCGTACAGCGCCGGGAAACCCGCGCTGCCGAGTGCGATTCCCACCGTGCCGTTGCGCCAGGCGCGCCCGACGCTGTCGTTGATCACCACGCCCGCGGCCACGCCGGTGCGCGCCTTCAGCGCCGCCGCCAGGGTCGCCGCGGTGCCATCCGGATCGCGCGGCAGCAACAGCACCCGCTCGACGCTCTCGCCCGCGTGTTCGATGTTGGAGGCGTCCACGCCGGCATTGGCCATCACGAAACCCAGCCGGTGCTCGACGATGAGCACGCCCGGCACCTGACGCAGGACCGCGCGGGATTCGCCGAGGATGACTTCGATGAGGCGTGGATCCTTCTCCACCACGCGGGCGATTTCCCGCGCGCGCGCCGACGGCGTGATCCCGGCGAGTTCCACATAGCGGTTCTCGGCCTTGGAGACGATCTTCTGCGCCAGCACGACGATATCGCCGGCCTGCAGCGCGGTATCCGCGCGCGCCAGTCCGTCCAGCACCAGACGCGGCCAGATCGGCGCCGGGCGCAACCCGGGGAATGCCCGGCAGCGCGATCAGTTGCATGACAAGAACCGCGCCGCGCGGCGGACGACAGCCAGGGTCACGCCTGGGGCGTGCCCGTGATGCGGAAGCCCGCACCCGGAATCTTGTAGCGCCGGTTCAGCGTAATCAGCACCGAGGTGAGCGCCTCGGCCACCACCGAGTTGGCGATGGGCCCGGCGTGCCAGCCTTTCATGCCGGCGGCCGCGACCAGTTCCAGCACCGCCGTGCAGGCCTCGGCATCGTTGCCGCACACCAGCACATCGCAGTCGGGATCGTGGTCGGGATCCTCGAGATGGGCCGCGGCCACGTTCTGGAACGCCGACACCACCCGCACGCCCTCGCCCAGAATCGCCTGCGCGATCTGGCCGGCGCTGCCGCCCGCGGGCAACTGCACGGTGCCGACCCTGGGTGGCACCAGCGGGACGGTGACATCGACCAGAATCTTGCCCTGCACCGCGGCCTTGATGGCCTCAAGCGTCGGCGCCTGATTGGCGAAGGGCACCGTGAGCACCACGATGTCGCCAGCCCGCGCCGCCGCCTCGTTGTCCAGGCCGCGCACCTTGCCTGTAACTCCCTTGGCCGCCAGCTCCGTCGCGGCCTGCTCGGCTTTGTCGGCGCTGCGCGAGCCGATGATGATGGGGTAGCCGGCGCGCGCCCAGCGAAAGGCGAGGCCGCCGCCGAGATCGCCGCTGCCACCGAGAATCGCCAGAGTCGGCTTGGAGTCGCTCATGCCAGGTTTCCTGTACGGGTGGGTGATGGATTGGGTGGTTGATTGAAAGCTGGCCCGACCGGGACGCTGCCGGCCGGGCGGATCAGTGGATCAGCCTTTGAGCCGGGGCATCACCGCGCGGGCGAACAATTCCATGCTGTTGCGGGTGCATTCGGGGTCCATGCCCGGCAGCGCCATCATCAGCACCAGATGGGTTGCCGGCGTCACCTCCAAAAACGCGCGGAGTCCCTGATACACCTGCTCGGGGTCGCCAATCATAGCAGGGCGGCCCATCACCTCGGCAACGCGCCCGGCCATGAACTCCTCGGCGGGCGGCACCGCCATGGTCGCCAGGGCATCGCCGCTCTCATCCCCCGACTCCTCAGCCCAAGCCTGATATTCGCGGATCACATGATGGATCGCGCGGCCGCTCTCCCGCCACGCCTGTTCTTGGGTGTCAGCCACATAGACCACCGCGAGCTGGCCGATATGGTGGTCTTCGGCACGGCGGCCATGGGCTGCGAGCGCGGCCAGATAGCGCTCGCGGTGACCGGGCGCGCCGATGGAAGCGAGATGACAGCCGAGCTGGGCGGCGCGCTCCAGCGCCCGGTCGCCGCGCGCACCGACCCAGATCGGCAGTTGGCGCTGGGCCGGCGGCGGCGTGATGCGGACGTCTTCGAACTGGTTGAACCGCCCGTCGAGCGACAGGGTTTCCCCCGCCAGCAGGCGCTGGATCACCGGCAGGGCTTCCTGAAAGCGGGCCGCGCGTTCGGATCTGGAGATACCCATGCCGGTGAACTCCCCAGGCCGGTAGCCGAGGCCGACACCCAGATCGAAGCGTCCGCCGGAAATCACATCGACTGTCGCCGCATCCTCGGCGACCCGCACCGGATTGTGCAGCGGCAGCAGCATCACATAGGTGCCGATGCGGATGCTGCGCGTCAGCGCCGCTATTGCCGCCGCGATGGGCAGCAGCGAAGGCGAATAGCCGTCGTCCACAAAATGGTGCTCACTGAGCCAGACGTGGTCGTAACCCAGTTCTTCCGCGGCAACGGTCAGGTCCAGCTCGTCGGCGTAGGTCGTGGTCCAGGGCACCCGGTTGAACGCCGGATTGCGAAACGAAAACAGGATACCGATATCCATTGCCTCCTCCTCTTATGATTTTCTGCGGCTGTGGTGTGTCTGCTATGGTAGCGCCAAACACCGGCCACGGGCCGCAACCACATCCAGATAACCACGGGGGATCGACCATGAAACTCGGACTGATGACCGGCTATTCCGGTAACAAGGTGAAGGTGCCGCTGGAGGTAATCCGCCACGCCGAAAACCTGGGCTACGACTCGGTGTGGACCGCCGAAGCCTACGGTTCGGACGCCGTGACCACCGCGGCCTGGATTCTCGCCAACACCACCCGCATCCGCGCCGGCACCGCCATCATGCAGATGCCGGCACGCACCCCGGCGATGGCGGCGATGACCGCCATGACCCTGTCCCACCTCTCGGACAACCGCTTCATCGTGGGCCTGGGCGCCTCCGGTCCCCAGGTGGTCGAGGGTTGGCACGGCGTGGCCTACGGCAAGCCGGTCACGCGGCTGAAGGAATACATCCAGATCATGAAACAGATTTTCGCCCGCGAAGCGCCGGTGAGTTTCGACGGAGAAATGTACCAACTGCCCTATCGCGGGCCGGGCGCGACCGGGCTCGGCAAGCCGCTGAAAAGCATCCTCCACTGCGACGCCCCGATCCCGATCTACAGCGCCAACATCACGCCCGCGGGCGTCAAGGCGGCGGCCGAAGTGGCCGATGGATTCTTCCCGGTGTGGATGGACCCGGAGCGCTTCGATGTCTTCGAAAAACCCATCCAGGATGGCTTCGCCGCCGCCGGCAAGGACAAATCGCTGAAGGATTTCGACGTCGCGCCTTTCGTGCGCGTGGTGATCGGCGACGATCTGGCCGCCTGCATGAAACCGCTCAAAAACAACCTCGCGCTCTACATCGGCGGCATGGGCGCGCGCAGCAAGAATTTCTACAACGACTACGCCAAACGCCTGGGCTATGAAGCAGCCGCGGTAAAAATCCAGGATCTCTATCTGGAAGGCCGCAAGGAAGAAGCCGCCGCCGCCGTACCGGACGCATTGGTCGACGCCTGCAATCTGGTCGGCCCGCCGGCGCGCATCCGCGACCGTGCCCAGCGCTGGGCCAAGCCGCCCAGCGCGGCCAGGTCGGCACCCTGCTGCTGTCCGACGCCAACACCCAGGCGGTGGAACTGATGGCGGAGATTTTCGGCTGAGATGATGCGAACCCGCGCCGCTATCCGTCGCGTCACCGCCCGGCGGTGCACATACCATGAATGATCCGGGCGGCATCCGCATTTCCAAACTCATGGCCGAGCGCGGCCTGTGCTCGCGGCGCGAAGCAGATGCCTACATCGAGCGCGGACTGGTATTCGTGAACGGCGAGCGGGTCACGCAGCTCGGCACCCGTGCCGCGCCGGATGCGGTGATCACGCTGGGGGCGCAGGCGCAGGCGAGTCAGGCGCGGCAGGTCACCATTCTGCTGCACAAGCCCATCGGCTATGTTTCCGGCCAGGCGGAAGACGGCCATCAACCTGCCGTCACGCTGATCTCGGCGCAGACCCAGGCATCCGGCGACAAGCAACGGTTTCAGATGAGCCACCTGAAAGGCCTTGCCCCGGCCGGCCGACTCGATATCGATTCCACCGGACTGCTGGTGCTGACCCAGGATGGCCGCGTGGCACGCCAACTGGTCGGCGAGAATTCGACCGTGGAAAAAGAATATCTGGTGCGCGTCGAAGGCAACCTCGACCGTCCGTCGCTGGCGCTGCTCAACCACGGCCTCGAACTCGACGGCAAAAAACTGCGCCCGGCCAAGGTGAGCTGGGCCAATCCGGAACAACTGCGTTTCGTGCTCCGGGAAGGCCGCAAGCGCCAGATCCGCCGCATGTGCGAGCTGGTGGGTCTGCGGGTCACCGGACTCAAGCGCGTGCGCATCGGCCGCGTGCGGCTGGGGAACTTGCCGGTCGGCCAGTGGCGATTCTTGCGGGAGGATGAAGGGTTTTAGGACAAATCCGTGTGGGCAACGGAGTGATATTGATAGCGTATGACGTGGCGGAGTTGCCCCGTAGAATGAACGGCGCTACCAAATATAGAGCCCGAAGAAACTCACATCACCATCGAGCGTGCTGAGGCGGAGCTTCCGCAATGCTTTTCTGCAACCCGCCGGGCACCGGGTACGACCGCGAGCGCTTCGCCGGCTCACTGGCCACTCGTGAAGATTTCCGCAGGCAACGTCAACTCGCCCCTTGATGTGAAGCGTAGGCTATTGAACGCGGGTCCGGCGAGTCTTCCGCTCATCTCATAGACGAGCTTCCCCCGGTATTCGCTGGTCAGGACATCGACCGCCTGACGCGCAACGCCGAACACCGAAACACTCACCGGGACGCCGATGATGGTCTCGCCAAAACGCGGCACACTGCCACTGACATCGCTGACGCCCGTGGCGAAGCGCTTGCCTTGCACATCCATCTGCACCGACACGCCATTGAAGTCCACCGGGAAGTCATTGGGATTTTGAATACGCAGTTTGATCAGCATGCGCAACTCCAACCCCTCGGCCGGCAGCGGCTCAATGCCCGCAATCATGACCTGAATGGGTTCGTGGCCCTGAAGAGCGGCGCAACCGCCCTGTAGCAATACGCCAAAGGCGAGCAGTATGAGTAACGCGCTTCGACGCATTGACATGATGATCTCCGGTGATCGTCGCCCATCCTTGGGGATGCTCTGAATAACCTGATTCCGTTGATGGTCCGACCCTTCGACGGAGCTCAGGAGAGCCCTGACGAAGGAGCGAAGGAGCGAAGGAATTGATCAGAGGTTTCCTGGATTCATGTCACAAAAGCGGCGCGTTGCAACACGATAAAACAGCCGAATGATCTTTCGCGATGCCGCAACCCCTTGCAGTTCAACAGAGCCTGATTTCAAAAACGCCGGCCCGGTGAAACCGCAATAAATCATGGGGGAACCCGCCCCGCAGGCACCCCACCAGCTGAGCGGCTGGATAGGTGCGCGAACACTGCCGTGTCAAACACCACAATCCGCGCACCTGCCGTCAACACCAATCCGTCAGGCGGCGCTGGCGTTTGGGCTTTTCCAGTTATGCAACTCAGGGATACAGCGCGCCCCGTACAGCTTCATGCTGCGCTCGCAATAGTCATAGGGCATGCCTGCAAAGCTGAAGCAACCATTGATCTGGAAATCGCCCAGATCTTTTTGGCGGGTTTCGAGTTTTTCGAAAATCTGCTGCGGCGTGCCCCAGACCTGGAAATCGACAAAGGCGTCCGCCACCTTGTCGAGGCCGAGCTCCTGAAGCATCTTGGCGGCATCGCCGTAGGCGGCGTAGCCCTTGGTGCCGGCGAAGTGGGAGCCCGCCATCTCGTAGTGCTTGGCGGCGGTGAGGAAGTAGGCGGCGATGTACTTGCGGGCCATCTCTTCGGCGCGCTCGGCACTGTCGTCGCAGATGATGAAATCGTTGCACAGCACCGGCAGCGGCTCGCGTCCGTGGTGTTTGCGGTACAGCTCCCGGTAGCGGTTCACTTCGGCGGCCATCTGCTCGATGGGGCGTTGCATGAACAGCATGATCTGGGACCCGAGTTCGGCACCGGCGTCGATGGAATCCGGCGACATGGCTACCGAGAAAGTGCGGCCGGCAAAGCTTTTCAACGGCCGTGGGCGGATTTCGACGCGGGGCTGCTTGACCACTTCACCGTCGTATTCGGCGAATCCGGTTTCGAGCGCCGTGGTGATCATCCGGGCCGCTTCGTTGAACTTGGTGCGGCTCTGGTTCATATCCTCCCGAAACCCTTCGTATTCCAGGCGCGCCAGTCCGCGGCCCATGCCGAGAATGGTACGACCATTGCTGTAGTAATCGAGCAGCGCGATTTCTTCGGCCACGCGCAGCGGATCGTGCCAGGGCAGGATCACCGCGCCGGTACCCAGCTTGATGCGGCTGGTACAGCCGGCCATGTAGCTCAGAAACTGGGTGACATCCGGACACATGGTGTAATCGGTGAAATGGTGTTCGACGCACCAGAGGGAATCGAAACCGAATGGCTCGGCCAGTTTGGCGAGCTTGAGCTCGGCGGTGTAGACCTCTGCATCGCTGAGGTTGCCGGGGTTCTGGAACAGCATCTGTATTCCGCATTCCATCGGGGGTCTCCTGTGGTGGTGCCGCTGGGCGACGCGGGATTGAGAAAAATATTCAGGCGGAGTAAGTTAACTCATACAATATCCTGCCGCCAGTCGGTGCCCGACACCGGACCCCGGTGTCGGGAATGTGCGCACACCGATGGCGATGACTTGACATAAGCCAAGTACTCGCATCGCCACGGCGAGTCACTTGCCCTAGAATCGATCCCACTCGACCGCTGCAACGGGAATCGGACCATGCTTGTCTTTCGTCAATTGTTCGACCAGGAATCGTCCACCTACACCTATCTGCTCGGCGACGGCGACACCGGCGCTGCGGTGCTCATCGATCCGGTGTTCGAGCAGGCGCGCCGCGATACCGCACTGATCACGGAACTTGGACTGAAGCTGATTGCGGTGCTGGATACCCACTGCCACGCTGATCACATCACCGGCGCCTGGCTGCTCAAGCAGCGCACCGGCGCCGATATCCTGATCGCCGCCAATTCCGGGGTCGAGGGCGCGGACCGCTATCTGCGCCAGGGCGAGCACGTCAAGTTCGGCGGTCGCTATCTTGAGGTCCGCGAAACACCCGGGCACACCAACGGCTGCCTCACCTATGTGCTGGATGACGAAAGCATGGCCTTCACTGGCGATGCCCTGCTGATTCGCGGCTGCGGCCGCACGGATTTCCAGCAGGGCGACGCAGGGCGCCTGTACCGCTCCATTCATACCCAGATATTTTCCCTGCCCGACGCCACCCACCTTTACCCGGGCCATGATTACCATGGCCTCACGGTGACCAGCGTCGGCGAAGAAAAGCGCTATAACCCGCGCTGCGGTGGGCAGATCAGTGAGAGGGATTTTGCCGGTTACATGAACAATCTCAACCTGCCCCATCCCAAGAAAATCGATATCGCGGTACCCGCCAACCTCAAATGCGGCCGTCCCGAGACCGGCGTGGCACCGGACGATACATCCGACTGGGCACCGCTGACCTATACCTTCGCGGGACTCTGGGAGATCGACCCGGGCTGGCTGGAGGAGCACCTCGATGCCGTGCACGTACTGGATGTGCGCGAGCCCGACGAATTCGAAGGCCCGCTCGGGCATATCTCGGGCGCCCAGCTCATCCCGCTGGGCACCCTGTCGGCGCGGATCGCCGAGATCGCCACCGACAAGCCCATAGTAACGGTGTGCCGCTCCGGAGGTCGATCCGCCCAGGCAACCGTGCTGCTGCAACGCGCCGGTATCGAGCGCGTTGCCAATCTGGCCGGCGGCATGTTGCGCTGGCGCGCCGGTGGCCACGCCGTGGTGGGTGGAGTGAGCGGCTAGGAATACTTATAAATCCGCGCGTGGTGAGCCCTGAGCCAATCGAAAGGTCAAACTGAAGCAGCATTTGCTTGTTGGCGCCTGCCATGCACCCTCCGACGGGCTCAGGACGAACGGCAGGATTGTTCAGAGGCGCCAGTCTGGACGTTTGGCGGTACGCCCAGCCGCGTCGGCCGCCTCCGCAACGATGCGCCACTTATCGCGCAGATAGCCATCGCCAGGACCAATGCACACGGGCAGGTAACCGCTGGCGCCGGCGACTTTCGGGGAAGACGATCCCGGGCTCAGGGCAGTGATCGCGATCGGCGGATGGAGTTTCTGGTACGGCTGCAAGTGAAACCGGGTCGGCGGTTCGTCCGCCGGTCGCCGCGCGGTCCAGAATTCGCCGCAATGCTCTAAGGCGCCATCGCTGGTCCAGAAGCGCACCATGATGTCGAGGGCTTCGGCCATCATGCGGCGATTTTGCCCGGCGGCCATCGCATCCACATCGAACATCGCCCAGTCGCCCGGAAAACCGCCGGCGCGAACGCCACCGCTAAAACCACTTCGCCAAAACAAGCCCAATAAAAAGGCCCGCTTCGGCGGGCCTTGCAAACCGAACACCGATTGCGGGTTACCGATATTTTTTCAGTTCAAGCCGCGCGATCTGATTGCGGTGGACTTCGTCCGGGCCATCGGCGATGCGCAGCACACGGGTGTGAGCCCAGGCCCGCGCCAGACCCACGTCCTCGGTCACGCCCGCACCGCCAAACACCTGAATGGCGTCGTCGATGATCTTGAGCGCAAGGTTGGGCGCGGCCACCTTGATCATGGCGATTTCCATCTTCGCCACCTTGTTGCCCACGGTATCCATCATGTAGGCGGCCTTGAGGGTCAACAGCCGCGCCATCTCGATATTGATGCGGGCATCGGCGATGCGTTCGAGCCATACGGTCTGCTCGGACAGTTTCTTGCCAAAGGCGACGCGGTTGAGCGCACGCTCGCACATGAGTTGCAGTGCCTTTTCGGCGACTCCGATGACGCGCATGCAATGGTGAATGCGACCCGGTCCCAGGCGGCCCTGGGCGATCTCGAAGCCGCGCCCTTCACCGAGCAGCAGGTTGGATACGGGCACCCGCACATTTTCGAACAACACCTGGGCGTGACCGTGAGGGGCGTCGTCGTAGCCGAATACCGGCACCCAGCGCTCCACGGTGATGCCGGGCGTCTCGGGCTCGACCAGAATCATCGACTGCTGCATGTGTGGCGAGGCGGTGGGATCGGTCTTGCCCATCACGATCCAGATTTTGCAGCGCGGATCATGCACGCCGGACGAAAACCATTTGCGGCCGTTGATCACATAGTGGTCGCCATCGCGCCGAATGCTGGTCTCGATGTTGGTGGCATCGGACGAGGCCACCGCGGGTTCGGTCATGCAGAACGCGGAGCGGAACTTGCCGTCGAGCAGGGGCTGCAACCATTTTTCCTTGTGTTCCGGCGTGCCGTAGCGTTCGATGGTTTCCATGTTGCCGGTGTCCGGCGCCGAGCAGTTGAACACTTCGGAGGCCCACTTGGATTTGCCCATGATTTCGCACAGGGGCGCGTATTCGAGATTGGTCAGACCGGCGCCGCGCTCGCTCTCCGGCAGAAACAGGTTCCATAACCCTTCCTGTTTGGCCTTCGCCTTCAGCTCGTCGAGAATCGGCGGGACACACCAGCGACCACCCGCCTCTACCTGCTGGTAATAAACTTCCTCGTTGGGCGTGACATGGGTGTCCATGAAGTTCTGCACGCGCAGTTGCAGTTCGCGGACTTTGTCGGAAAAAGCGAAATCCATGGGAGCTCCTGATTGCCTGTAGATGAGTCCGACGGCAGCTCGGTTCCGGCCGGTCGGCCGGGGGCCGCACGCCAAATTGTCGGCGTCAAAATAATGGGTGCTCCATCATAACCCAAGCCGGCGGGCAGGCGAGCGCCGCCAACACCGCAATAGACCCCAATTGACGTGCCGCAAGCAGCACAGTAGCTTGCAGGTCAAACCGGGCCAATGCCCGCACAATAATTTCAAACCCAGGGGTTAAACATCGTGAAACGCAAGCAGATTCTGGAAGGCATCAAGGTGCTGGATTTCACCCAGCATGTCGCGGGCCCGTCCTGCACCCGCATGATGGCGGAGATGGGCGCCGAGATCATCAAGGTGGAACTGGCGCCCACCGGCGACCAGGTTCGCTATCTGGGCTATCTGAAGGGCGGGCGCAGCATCTATTTTCTGCAACAGAACCGCGGCAAGCAGAGCCTCTGTCTGGATCCCAAGACCGAGGGCGGACGGGAGATCCTCCACAAGCTGATCAAGCAGGTGGATGTGTTGATCGAGAATTTCGCGCCGGGCGCCATCGCACGACTGGGTTGCGGCTGGGAGGTGGCGAGCCAGCTCAATCCCGAACTCATCATGTGCTCGATCTCCACCTTCGGCCAGAGCGGTCCGCTCGCCGACCTGCCCGGCTACGATTACATCGGCCAGGCCTATGCCGGAATCAGCAGCCTGATCGGCGAAGAGGATCGAGGTCCCAGCCTGCCCGGCGCCGCGCTTGGCGACACCATGACCGGCGCCCATGCCCTGGCGGCGATCAACGGCGCGCTGTTCAACCGCGCCATGGGCGGCGGCGGCGACTACCTGGACATCACTCTGCTCGACAGCTATTTCCACTGTCACGAGATGTCGGTGGGCGTCTACAGCGCCAGCAACGGCAAGGTGGCACCGCGCCGCAGTGGCTCGCACCAGCGCATCCTCTGCCCCACCGGCGCCTTCAAGGGCCGCGACGGCTACATCATGATCGTCGCCACCCCGCAGCAGTGGCCGGCGTTCTGCAAGGCCATCGAGATGCCGGAACTGATGGAGGACGCCCGCTTCGCGCACATCAACGACCGTGTCCGCAACCGCTTCGAGCTGATCGCCATCATCGAGGACTGGCTGCAACGTCAGGACAGCGACGCCGCTTCGATCAAGAAGCTGGAGGCGGCCCGCATCCCGGTCGCGCCGGTGCTGTCGGTGCCTGAAGCCATGGCGCATCCCCATCTGGTTCAGCGCGGTACGGTGCGCACGGTCACCCAGCGCGGCGCCGGGACCTTTCAGATGCCCGGCATGCCGCTGCGCTTCAAGAACCATCCCGGCATCGAGGAACTGGAAACGCCCTACCGCGGCGAGCATAACGTCGCGATTCTGCAGCGGTATCTGGGATTGTCGGAAGAGGAAGTGACGCGGATGCATGACGAGGGAGTACTGCTCCGGGAAGATATTCCAGCGGCCGGTTGACCGGAATCCGGGTTCTCATCCTCTTCTCTCTAACAGAAAGGCCACCCAAATAAAAAACCCCCTGACGGGGGCTTTTTATTTGGCGGTGAGGGAGGGATTACTCGGGCTTCGCCCCTCGCCCTTCGGGTCGCCCGCGTTGCGGGCGCTCTCTCCGCCCACTCCGTGGGCTCCGAGTCGAACCCGGGTTCTCATCCCTTTTGCCTCCCAAATAAAAACCCCCTGACGGGGGCTTTTTATTTGGCGGTGAGGGAGGGATTCGAACCCTCGATACCGGTAAGGGTATACTCCCTTAGCAGGGGAGCGCCTTCAGCCACTCGGCCACCTCACCAAAAATTGATGTCCTCAAAAACACAACTCGCGCAAAATACAGTTTGACCCGATCCGCCCGACCGGACGCGGAACCCAAACAAACCCCCATACCGGATACTTGAAGGATTCCAGTTTCGGGACGGTTCATTTTGCTTTCAAGATCGCGCGCTCAAGATTGCGGCCCGCTCCCTGACCGGCGAGCGGGCCGCGATACTAACACAGCGAGAACCCCCGCTACAGTGACAACGGCGGCAAATCAACCGCGCTGGATTCAACCGCCTCCGCTGGCTGCCCGCTTTTCTTGCTGGATGCGCTCGTAGATCTCTTCCCTGTGAACCGGCAACTCGCGCGGTGCATTCACGCCCAATCGAACTTGGTTGCCTTTCACTCCCAGTACAGTAACGGTAACGTCATCTCCGATGACGAGGGTCTCCCCGACCCGTCGGGTAAGTATGAGCATTGCTGCCTCCATTTCTCCATAATGCCAAGTGCAAAACGGCCGTAAAACAACATATTGCGGCCTTTTCCTTGAACCGTTAGTTATTATTGTGCCCCGCGGCACAGCCGCACCCTCGCTGTGTCACACGATATTAGTCTAACAGAGGCCCTGGAAAGTTTCATGAAACGCTAATATTCAAAACGCGACCAAGCTCCGCCCTGGCCCCGGTTGCGGACACTGACCCCAGTTGCGAACAGAAGTCGATAGTCAGCGGAAAGTGCGGCCCCGCTCAAACCACCACATCAAGCTCGAATTCAGTGTGCAGGGCCCGCACCCCAAGCTCGAGATATTTCTCGTCCACCACCACCGTGATCTTGATCTCGGAGGTGCTGATCATCTGGATATTGATATTGTGCTCGGCCAGCGCCCGGAACATGCGCGCCGCCACACCCGCATGGGAGCGCATGCCCACACCCACCAGCGACAGCTTGGCAATGCGATCATCCGTGGTAATCGAAGTCGCTCCGAGGCTCTCCTGCAAACGCTCCAGAATGCGTTGCGCCTTTTTCATTTCATTGCGGTGAACCGTGAACGTCAGCGAGGTGGTGCCGTCCTGAGCTACGTTCTGAACGATCACATCGACTTCGATGTTGGCCTCGCTGATCGGCCCCAGAATCCGGTAGGCCACACCGGGAACATCCGGCACGCCCGATACCGTGAGTTTGGCCTCGTCGCGATTGAAGGCGATGCCGGATACCAGGGGTTTTTCCATGTCGTCCTCGTCGTCTAGGGTGATCAGGGTGCCCGGCCCTTCGGTAAAGCTCGACAGCACGCGCAGCGGAACCTGGTATTTACCGGCGAACTCCACCGCGCGAATCTGCAGCACCTTGGAGCCCTGGCTGGCCATTTCCAGCATCTCTTCAAAGGTGATGCGATCCAGCCGGCGCGCGCTGCTCACCACCCGCGGATCGGTGGTGTAGACACCATCCACATCCGTGTAAATCTGACATTCGTCGGCGTTCAGGGCAGCGGCGAGAGCAACGCCGGTAGTGTCCGAACCGCCACGACCCAGGGTGGTGATATTGCCCTCGCCATCGACGCCCTGAAATCCGGCCACCACCACCACGCGCCCGGCGGCGAGATCGGCGCGCATCCGCTCCACGTCGATCGCCTCGATCCGCGCCTTGGTGTGAGCGCTGTCGGTGAGAATGCGGATCTGACCGCCCGTGTAGGAACGGGCAGCGCAGCCGAGCTCCTCGAGCGCCATGGCCAGCAGCGCGATCGTCACCTGC
Source organism: uncultured Gammaproteobacteria bacterium (assembly GCA_963708735.1). Taxonomy (GTDB): domain Bacteria; phylum Pseudomonadota; class Gammaproteobacteria; order Pseudomonadales; family Porticoccaceae; genus JAGPUQ01. The sequence continues at coordinate 101,858 of CAVPTW010000022.1, read as the reverse complement.
TCGCCGGTGGAGACCAGCACATCGAGTTCACGGGGCGAGGGTATTTCGGAGATTTCGTGAGCCAGCGCAATCAGCCGATTGGTCTCGCCGCTCATGGCCGAGACCACGACCACGAGATCCTCGCCCCGTGCGCGCGCCGCCGCAACCTTGTGGGCCACGGCGCGGATGCGCTCGATCGTGCCGACGGAAGTGCCGCCGTATTTCTGAACGATAAGAGTCATGGCTGTCTTCTGATGGGGCCTTCCCGGAAGCGGCGCGGGAATCTATCACCAACGCAGGCGAAACAGAATAGGTACGGAAGTAGATCACGCGCCGAGACGCTGTTCGATCCACCCCGGAACGGAATCCAGCGCGGCCGCGAGGGCACCGACATCCGGTCCGCCGCCCTGCGCAAGATCGGGGCGGCCGCCACCCTTGCCGCCGACCTGGGCCGCCACATGCTGCATGAGGTCACCAGCCTTGATGCGTCCGGTCAGATCCTTGGTCACGCCGGCCACGAGCACGACTTTTCCGTCTTCTTCCGCCGCGAGCAACACCACGCCACTGCCGAGCCGTGATTTCATCTGATCGACGATATCGCGCAGGCTGCGCGCGTCGCCGCCCTCGATACGCCGCGCCAGCACCGATACGCCGGCCACCTGACACGCTTCCGCCAGAGGATCACCGCCACTGGCACCCGCCAGCCGCACCTTGAGCGCATCCAGCTCGCGGGCCAACTGCCGATTCTGCTCGACCAGCTGCGCGGCCTTGTCGACGACGGTCGGCGCACTGGTTTTCAGCACGGACGCGGCGCGCGCAAGTCGCGTTTCCAGTTCCTCGACATAGGCCAGGGCGACGGTGCCGGCGATGGCTTCGATGCGGCGCACGCCGGAGGCAATACCGGATTCGGTGACGATCTTGAACAGGCCGATGTCGCCGGTGCGCGCAACATGGGTGCCGCCACACAACTCCCGCGAGAAGCCATCGCCCATGGTGAGTACCCTGACCTCGTCGCCATATTTTTCGCCAAACAGCGCCATGGCGCCCTGGCTGCGAGCGACGTCCATGGTCATCAGCCGGGTCTGGACCTCGGTGTTGGCCAGAATTTCGCGATTCACCCGGCGTTCGACGGCAAGAATCTGATCGCGGTCGAGCGCCTGGGGATGGGAGAAATCGAAGCGCGCCCGCTCCGCATCCACCAGCGAGCCCTTTTGCGTCACATGCTCGCCCAGGACCTCGCGCAGCGCCGCATGCAATAGATGGGTAGCGGAGTGATGGCGCGCGGTAGCCGCGCGCGTCGCCGGATCCACGCGCGCGGTCAGCACGTCCCCCACCGCGAGAGCGCCTTCCGTGACCGCGCCGATGTGAAGACAGTTCTCACCCTGCTTGCGGCAATCGCGGATGACAAATCGTCCGCGCGCACTCACCAGCTCGCCCCGATCCCCGACCTGGCCGCCGCTCTCGCCGTAAAACGGCGTGGTGTCCAGTACCGCGATGCCGTCTTCTCCGGCAACCAGCTCCGCGACTGCTTCGGCGCCACGAAACAGGGCGGTGACCCGGCTTTCGCCCGCGAGCTTTTCGTAACCGATGAACTGCGTGGTGCCCTCGATATCGGGTATGGCGGTGTAATCCACGTGAAAGCGGCTGGCCTGACGCGCCCGCTGGCGCTGTTCGGCCATCGCCTGCTCATAACCCGGCATGTCCAGCGTGTAGCCCCGCTCGCGGGCGATATCGTTGGTCAGATCGACGGGAAAACCGTAGGTGTCGTAAAGCGCAAACACCAGGGCGCCGGGGATTTCCCGTCCGGACAGCGCGGCCAGGGCCGCTTCGAGCACGCCCAGCCCCATATCCAGGGTGCGGGCAAACTGTTCCTCTTCGGTCCGCAGTACGAGCGCCACCCGCTCGGTGGCCGGCGGCAAGCTCGGGATAGGCCAGCACCCATCTCGGCGGCAAGCGGCGCGACCAGACGGTAAAAAAACGGCTCGGTGGCACCCAGTTTGTGCCCGTGGCGCAGCGCACGGCGAATGATGCGCCGCAGCACATAGCCCCGGCCTTCGTTGCTGGGCAGCACGCCGTCGGTGATCAGAAACGCCGAGGAGCGAATATGGTCGGCGATGACGCGCAGCGAGCTCTCCGTCAGGTCGGTCGCGCCGGTTATCGTCGCCGCCGCACGGATCAGGTTGGCGAACAGATCGATCTCGTAATTGGTATGCACGCCCTGCATCACCGCGGCGATGCGCTCGAGTCCCATGCCGGTGTCGATCGAAGGTTTCGGCAGCGGTCGCAGCTTGCCCTGGGCATCGCGCTCGTACTGCATGAACACCAGATTCCAGATTTCGATATAGCGGTCGAGATCGCCGCCTGCGCTGCCCGGAGGACCACCGGGCACTTCGGGGCCGTGGTCGTAGAAAATTTCGGAACAGGGACCGCAGGGGCCGGTGTCGCCCATCTGCCAGAAGTTGTCTTCGTCGAGGCGCGAGAAGCGCGCGGAGCTGACCCCGATCTCGCGCAGCCAGATGTCCGCCGCCTCGTCGTCGGAGATATGCACCGTGACCCACAGCCGTTCCGCCGGCAGCCCGAGGCACACGGTGAGGAACTCCCAGGCATAGGCAATGGCTTCACGCTTGAAATAGTCCCCGAAGCTGAAATTGCCCAGCATTTCGAAGAAGGTGTGGTGCCGTGCGGTAAACCCGACATTTTCCAGATCGTTGTGTTTGCCGCCGGCCCGTACACAGCGCTGCGACGATGCGGCACGCCGGTAGGGACGCTGATCGACACCCAGAAAAACATCCTTGAACTGCACCATGCCAGCGTTGGTGAACAGCAGCGTGGGATCATTGTCCGGCACCAGGCTGCTGCTGGGCACCACCGTATGATCCTTGTTCGCAAAGAATTCCAGAAACGCCTGGCGTATGTCAGCGCTCTTCAAAATGGACTCCGTGGGTCGATAAAACGCGAGAAAGTTCGTTCAGAATCCCAGCTGGGATTCGGAAAACTGTTTGCCGGCCAGCAGATGCAGATGCAGATGAAAAACCGTCTGTCCGGCGCCGGCGCCGTTATTGATGATCACCCGGAAGGCGTCCTCGACGCCGACCTGACGGGCCACCGCGCTGGCCGCCAGCATCAGGTGCCCAAGCAGCGCCAGATCCTCTCCGGAAGCATCGCAGAGTTTGGGGATCGGTTTACGCGGAATGATCAACAGATGGACGGGCGCCTTGGGCGCGATATCCTTGATGGCAATGCAATGTTCGTCCTCGTAGATGATTTCGGACGGCAACTCGCGATTGATGATGCGCGTAAAAATACTGTCAGCCATGGTCTCCTCTCCGGCATTTTTAAATAGGTCGCTGAAAAACTGCCGTGACGGTCGCGATCAGGGATGCCCGGCCGGCGCCCGTGGTACCCGCTCTTCCGCCGAGAGTACGCGCGCTTCACGCTCCAGCATCACCGGGATGCCATCGCGAATCGGATAGGCAAGGCCGCTCGCCCGGCAAATCAGCTCCTGCCGTTCAGCATCGTATTCCAGCGGCGCCTTGGTCACCGGGCAGACGAGGATACTCAGCAACTGCTTGTTCACGGAATTCCTGCCAGAAGTCGGGCATCACCGGTGATTGCACACCGCCAGAAATGACGCACTAATGCGGCGGGATTCTACGGCAAAGTATGCGCACGCTCTATGGCCGCAGGCGCAGCGCGGTGTGCTCCGCGGCAACGGGAGGGAAATACTGTAGTACCAGTGCGGGGTCGAGGCGGACATCGAACCAGTTCATGCGCCAGTCCAGATGCGGCCCGGTCGCGCGCCCGGTGGCGCCGACACGGGCGATGGGGTCGCCGCGCGCCAGTTCATCGCCCTCCTTGACCAGGATCGCACTCAGGTGAATGAAGGACGAAGTCAGCCCCTGGCCGTGATCGACGATCAGGGTTCCGCCCGAAAAATAGAGGTCGGGCTGGGCGAGGCGCACTACCCCGGGGGCCGGCGCCCGCACCAGGGTGCCGGCCGGCGCGGCGATATCCAGACCGAAGTGGGGGTTCCTGGGCACCCCGTTGTAGACGCGCAGACTGCCGTACACACCCGTGATGGGGCCATCCAGGGGGCGGCTGAAGCCGGCCAGAAAGTCGCGCCGGGGGGAATTCACCGCGCGCGCCCGATCCACCAGTTCCTGCTCGCGCCGGATGCGATCCATGACCTCCGGGGGCGGAGTGACCGTGCTCTCCGGCACGCCGTCCACCCGCTGTACCGCGTAGCTGCGGCGTTCGACATCGAAGCGGTAATGGCGCGGCCCCATGGGATCGGTCACGACCAGGGTCATGGTCGCCGGGGCGTCGCGCCCCAGACCCACCACGAAGTGCCCGTCCGGCGCCACAGGCACCGACTTGCGATCAAAGGTCACCCTGGCCGTCGGCGCCACCCGGCCGATGACCATGCCGCCCTGGCGCCAGATGCCCTGGAATTCCAGACCGTCGTCAGCTCTGGCGGCGGGAACGGCCAGCAGAATTCCGGCGAAGGCGCGACACAGCAGCGACCGGCAGCGATTCACGGGGGGCTTCTCACAGGGTATCCAGGTCCTCGGCGCCGGTCCGTCCCGCCAGAATCGCCTGAATTTCGTCGGCACCGAAACCGCGATACTGGAGGAAACGCGCCCGGCGCGCGCGCTCCGGCCAGTCCTGCGCCGACTTCCGACCAAATTTCTGGGTGCTGACCGACAGCGCCAGGGCACACCAGTCCACCTCTGCCGCGGTCAGTGCGCGCTCGACAAGCTCTGCGTCGACACCGCGCTCGGCCAGCTCTCTGCGGATACGCTGCGGTCCCTGACCACGACGAATCCGGCTTGCGACCAGGGCTTCGGCGAAGCGGGCATCACTCTGCAAACCTTCCGCGGCCAGCTGGTCCAGTACCCGCGCGATCAGCATGGGTTCCGTGGCAAAGTCGACGGACAGCTTGCGAAGCAGTTCGACGCGGCTGTGCTCGCGCCGCGCCAGCTGCCGGATCGCCGCTGCCCGCATTGCCTGCGCCGGATCGATCGGGGCCGCACCGGCGACATCCGCGGTACCGCGCAGGTCGCCCCCCCCATTCATGATCTGCCTCCGGCAGCTGCGTTCCCCATACCTGACTTATTCGCCTGACTTATTCAAACTCCGCATCCGCCGCCGCAGCGGTTTCCGGGATGGCGGCGGAATCGCCACCGAGCAACTTGGCGCGCAGCTGGGTATCGATCTCCGTCGCGATCTCGGGATGCTCCCGAAGGTAGTCGCAGGCGTTGCTCTTGCCCTGCCCGATCTTGTCGCCTCGATAGGCATACCAGGCACCGGATTTTTCGACCAGCCCGCACTTGACGCCCAGGTCGATGATCTCGCCCATGCGGTTGATGCCGGAACCATAGAGGATCTGGAATTCGGCCTGGCGGAACGGCGGCGACACCTTGTTCTTGACCACCTTGACGCGGGTCTCGCTGCCGACGACCTCCTCGCCCTCCTTGACCGCGCCGATGCGGCGGATATCGAGACGCACCGAGGCGTAGAACTTGAGCGCGTTGCCCCCCGTGGTGGTCTCGGGGTTGCCGAACATGACGCCGATCTTCATCCGGATCTGGTTGATGAAGATCACCAGACAATTGGAATTCTTGATGTTGCCGGTGAGTTTGCGCAGTGCCTGCGACATCAACCGCGCCTGCAAGCCCACATGATGGTCGCCCATCTCGCCCTCGATCTCGGCGCGGGGCACCAGCGCCGCCACCGAATCCACGACCAGCACATCGATGGCGCCGGAACGCACCAGCATGTCGGTGACTTCCAGTGCCTGCTCGCCGGTATCGGGCTGGGACAGGATCAGGTCGTCGATATTGACCCCGAGTTTCTCCGCATAGATGGGATCCAGCGCGTGCTCGGCGTCGATAAAGGCGCAGGTGCCACCCAGCTTCTGGGCCTGGGCGATTACCGACAGGGTCAGCGTGGTCTTGCCCGAGGATTCGGGACCGTAGATCTCGACCACCCGACCCCGTGGCAGGCCGCCTACCCCAAGTGCAATATCAAGCCCGAGCGAGCCGGTGGAAATGCTCGGAATCGCGACATGCTCCTTGTCGCCCATCCGCATCACCGTGCCCTTGCCAAACTGCTTGTCGATCTGGCTCAGGGCCGCCTGCAATGCCTTTTCCTTGTTCGGATCCATCGCGCTACCTCTGTCTGTCATTGCCACCACTGGCTTGAAGCCAGCTTATGCGAAACCTGATAACTGTACAAGTATACAGTTGTCGAAAAAATCGGCTTTTCGCCAGCGACGTGTGTCCCTGCCGCCATGCCGGTCAGCGCCGGAGATCCGTTGGGGGTTCCGCCTGGGGAACGGGCTGCGGCCGCAACATCTCCGGCCAGGCGGCGCGCAAATAGATGGCCATGGACCACAGGGTCAGCAGCGCGGCGCCATAAAGCAGCCCGAGCGCAACCTTATTGAAGACAGGAAACGACCCGTCCCGATCGAATACCAGCAGGGCCGTGATTGCCACCATCTGCAATGTGGTTTTGACCTTGCCGATGCCAGACACGGCCACCCTGGCGCGCTGACCCAGCTCCGCCATCCATTCCCGCAGCGCCGAAATCACCAGCTCGCGTCCGATGATGATCATGGTGGGCAGGGCAAACTCCGGCGTCGCCTGGCGCTGTAGCAGCACCACCAGCGCGACCACCACGATCAGCTTGTCCGCCACGGGATCCAGGAAAGCGCCAAAGCGGGTCTCCTGACCCAGGCGGCGCGCCAGATACCCGTCCGCCCAGTCGGTGAAACCGGCCAGGGCAAAAATCCCGGCCGCCGCCAGATAGTGCCAATTCCAGGGCAGGTAAAACACCACCACCAGCAGCGGAATCAGCCCCACCCGCAGCAGGGTCAGTGAGGTGGGCAGATTGATCATGACAACTCCCGGTAACGGCACGGCCACGCTAGCCGCTGTGGAGGGCACTGTAAATAGTCTCGGCGACCTTGCGGTCGATTCCGGGTACCTTCACAAGATCCGCGACGCTGGCCTGCTCCACCGAGCCGAGCCCGCCGAAATGGCGGAGCAATTCCCGCCGCCGCTTGGGTCCGACACCGGGGATTCCCTCCAGCGTCGAGGCGCGGCGGCGGCGCTCGCGGCGACCGCGATGTCCCGTGATCGCAAACCGGTGGGCTTCGTCGCGAATCTGCTGGATCAGCAACAGACTGCGGGGATCAGCCACGACTTCACGCACAGCGCCGCCGACGCTGATGAGCAGCGTTTCCAGGCCCGGCTTGCGCGCCGTCCCCTTGGCGACACCCACGGCGAGCACACCCACCACACCCAGCTCGGCGAGCACCCGTTCCGCCACCGCCAACTGACCGCGGCCACCGTCCACGAACAACACATCGGGCAGCGCGCCCTCGCCCTGCTGCAAACGCTTGTAGCGCCGCACCAACGCCTGCTCCATGGCGGCGTAATCGTCGCCCGGCGCGACGCCATCGATATTGAAGCGCCGATATTGCGACTTGAGCGGCCCCTCGCCGTTGAACACCACACAGGAGGCCACGGTCGCCTCGCCGCTGGAATGGCTGATATCGAAGCATTCGAGCCGCTGCGGCGGCTCGGGCAGTTCCAGCACGGCGGCGAGCGCTTCCATCCGTTGCCGGGTATTGCGGGACGCGGCAAGATGACCGGCCAGATTCTGCTCGGCGGTACGCTGGGCGGTTTCGACCCAGCGGACGCGCGTGCCGCGAATACTGGCCTTGATCGCCACGCTGCGCCCCGCCGCCTCGGCCAGTGCCGCTTCCAGCAGGTCCCGCTCCTCGATGGCGACGGCGATCAGCAGTTCCCGGGGGATGTCCACGGCAACACCGCTCTCCAGATAGTGATGGGAAATGAATTCGGCCAGCACCTCGCCCGGCGCGCTCTCCGGCGGCACAGCCGGATAGAAACTGCGGCTGCCCAGCATGCGGCCGCGGCGTATGTAAAGCACATGGACGCAGGCGCGCTCGCCACCGCTGGCGACGCCGATCACATCGATATCGCCACTGCCCGCTTCTATCACCTGCTCGGCCTGGATCCGCCGCAGCGCCGCGATCTGGTCGCGCAGCGCCGCGGCCTGCTCGAACTCCAGACGCTCGGCCGCCCGTTCCATAGCGCGTTCCAGCTCCCGCATCAATTCGTGACTTTTGCCTTCGAGAAAAAGTCGGGTGTGATGCACATCGCGTGCGTAATCGTCCGCCGTGATATAGGCGACGCAGGGCGCCGTGCAACGACCGATCTGATATTGCAGACAGGGGCGCGAACGATGCTTGAAGACACTGTCCTCGCACTGGCGGACACGGAAAGTCTTTTTCAGAAACGTCAGTGTCTCGCGCACCGCAAGCGCATTGGGATAGGGACCAAAATAACTGCCCTGCGCGCGCTTGACACCGCGGTGCATGGCGAGGCGCGGAAAGGTGTCGCGATCCGACAGAAACAGATAGGGATAGGATTTGTCGTCGCGAAACAGGATATTGAACGGCGGCTGGTATTGCTTGATCAGATTCTGTTCGAGAATCAGCGCTTCAAGCTCTGACTGGGTAACCGTCACCTCGACGCTGGCGATTTTCTGCACCAGTGCCGCCGTCTTGGGCGCGAGACCGCTGGCGCGAAAATAGCTCGCCACCCGCTTGCGCAGATTTTTGGCCTTGCCGACATAGAGCACCGCACCCTCGCCACCGAGCATCTGGTAGACGCCCGGGCGGTCGGTGAGGCTTTGCAGGAAGCGTTTGGCGTCGAACGTCATGTTGGTTTCAGACACGAAAACGATCAGCTGACAGGCTGCTGAGGGCTGTACGGCACCGATCGGCCCGGAACCGCTGCCGCACCGGGTTCAAATCACGTCGTTGGGGTCGATCAGGCCGTACTTCACCGACGCCAGCGCGAGCTCGACATCGTTACCGACACCCAGCTTTTCGTAGATCCGGTATTTGTAGGTGTTGATGGTTTTCGGGCTGATGTTGAGCACGGCGGCAACTTCATTGGCGCGATACCCGCTACCGATCATCTGGGCGATCTGCAACTCGCGGCGGGACAGCGTCGCCAGCGGCGAACTCTGCTGATCCGGCTTGAGTCCCTTGACCACCATGAGCTGGGCGATTGCCGGGCTGACGTAGATACCATCTTCGATCACGGTTTGCAGCGCGCGCTGGATTTCCTCGCGATCGGCCTGCTTGGTGATATAGCCGGCCGCCCCCGCCTTGAGCAACTGGGAGGGATAGGTGTCATCGGCAAAGACACTGACGACAATCACCTTGAGTCCGGGATTGGCCAGCATCAACCGCCGCGTGGCTTCCAGCCCACCGATACCCGGCATGCGGATGTCCATGAACACGATGTCGGGATTCAGCTCGCGAGTCAGCGCAAGCGCCTGCTCGCCACTCGAGCCCTGACCGATCACCTCCACCCCCGGCGTGGACTCGATCAGGCTGCAAATCCCCATGCGCACCACATCGTGATCATCGATGACGAGGATCTTGATCGGTGTGTGGCCAAGTCTGGCATGGGCGTTCATCGGCGGTAGCCTAGCATTCCCCGGGGTCGCCAGCCATGCTCCGCAGCGCGACCCACTCACGGACACTCTGCGCCAGACGCAAGGTAATGCTGATGCGCGGGCCCTCGACTCCGGGTTCCTTGGGCACGCGATGCCGCCAGTGGCGCTGCATGGGGCCCGCCATCAGCAGCAGCGAACCGTCCGCGAGGACGAGTTGTCGGCGCAGTCCGGGCTGACTGCGGTGACGCAGCTCGAAACGGCGCGCGACCCCGAGACTGAGGGTGGCGATCACCGGCTCCGGCCCCAGCACGGCTTCGTCGTCGCTGTGCCAGTCGACGCTGTCCTGCCCCGAGCGGTAGCAGTTGAGCAGCGCGCTGTTGAAGCGGTGACCGGTGATCGCCTCGACCCGGCCGCGCAGCGCGGCGAGCGCCGGCGTCCAGGGATGGCTCGTGAGGCGAGCGCCCGAGTAGCCGTAATTGGCGCCGGGATCGCCATACCAGACATTGAGGCGCGGGATCGGCAGGTGCCGCCCGGCGATGCGGATCTGGGTCTGTTCCCAGGGCGCCGAGCGCTCCAACTCCTGAAATAGTTCCCTGGCTGCGGACGCGGACAGAAACCGCGGCCAATGGGTCAGCTCCGCATCCGGCAGCGGCAGCTGCTGGACGGCGTCAAACGGCAGCGGCGCGGTCGTCATGGCCCAGCCAGTCCACGCCCAGCACCCGGGGCTCGGGTTCCAGCTCGACGCCGAAACGATCCACCACGTCGGCGCGGATATCCCGCGCCAACGCCAGCAGAGCGGCCGCGCCGCCACCACGATTCACCAGCACCAGGGCCTGCTGGTCATGCACACCGACCCCGGCGCGCTCGACGCCCTTCCAGCCGGCGCGCTCGATGAGCCAGGCTGCCGCCAGTTTGACGCCGCCGTCCGCGGCCGGGAAGGTCACCAGGTCCGGAAAGCGGGCCACCAACCGGCGCGCCTGCTCCGCATCCACCACCGGATTCTTGAAAAAACTGCCGGCATTGGGCACTCGCGCCGGGTCGGGCAGCCGCGCGCGGCGCAGGGCCACGACCGCCACGGCGATGCGCTCCGGGGTGATCTCTGCGGCTGGTACCGAGCCGAGCACTTCACGCAGGGCGGGATAGGTCAGCACGGGCGCGGGCCGGGAACTCAAGGCAAGGGTCACCGCGGTAATCAACCAGGCATCGCGCCCGGCACCCTTGAACAGGCTGTCGCGATAACCGAAACCGCAGTCGGCGCGGGAGAAACGTCGCGTTTCGCCCGTTGCAATGGCGATGGCTTCCAGCGCGACGAACCGGCTTTCAAGCTCCACGCCATAGGCGCCGATGTTCTGAATGGGAGCGGCGCCCACGGTGCCCGGGATCAGCGCCAGATTTTCCAGTCCATACCAGCCGCGCGCGAGGCAGTACTCGACCGTCTGGTGCCAATCCTCCCCGGCGCCGACCTGTAGGTGAATCGCGCCCCCGTGCTCGGCGACCAGCCTACGGCCTCGAATACCGACCTGTACCGTGAGTCCCGGCAAGTCGCCGGCGAGTACCACGTTGCTGCCGCCACCCAGCACCGTCACCCGCAGGCGTTGGTCGCGGGCGAAGTCCAGGGCGGCGCGCGCCTCGACGACATTCTCGACGCGGGCGAAATACGCGGCCCGGGCGGCCAGTGCCAGACTGTTATGGGGTCGCAGTTCGACATCGCGCTGAATGTGCATGGCTATGCCAGCCCATGCCGGGTGCGAATTGCCGCCAGCAGACCGTCGGCCGCGACTTCGGCCAGATCCAGCACCCGCTCGAAATCACGGGCTTCGCCGTCGTAAGGATCTGGCACTTCGAGACTGCTGTGACAGCCACCAGCGCGCAGAAACAGATCGAGTTCGCCGCGATACCAGTTCGGACGCAGGCGCTCCAGATTGCGCAGGTTGGCGTTATCCATGGCCAGGATGTAGCTGAAATTCCGGAAGTCGGCCGGCACCACCTGGCGCGCGCGCAGGTGTTCCAGATCATAGCCACGCGCCAGCGCGGCCCGCTGGGTGCGAGGATCCGGTGGCAGGCCGAGGTGCCAGTCGCCGGTGCCGGCGGAATCCACCCGGATCGCGCCGGCGAGCCCCGCGCGTTCCACCCGCTGCGCGAAAATGCCGTGCGCGGTGGGCGAGCGGCAGATATTGCCGAGGCACACAAAAAGCACTCCGACGGATTGTGGTCCGGTCATGCTTCCCGCCCGAGCAACGCGCGTACCCGTTCGAGGTCGGCCGGAGTATCCACACCACCCGGGACCGGCACCAGCGCCGGTGCCACATGGATGGCGACACCCTGAGCCAGAAAACGCAGTTGTTCCAGGGCTTCCACGACCTCCAGCGGCGCCAGCGGCCAGCGGGTGAAGGCGTGCAATACCGCTACCCGGTAGGCGTAAAGGCCGATGTGGCGCAACGGCGGACAGCGCGGGTCGATGCCTCCCTCGCCGCGCGACACTTGGTCCCGCGCCCAGGGAATGGGGGCGCGACTGAAGTAGAGCGCACGGTCAGCCGCGCACACCACTTTGACCGCATTGGGGTCGGTCAACACATGTTGGTCCACGATGGACTCGCACAGGGTCGCGACGCCACAGTCAGGATTCCCTTGCAGATTGACCGCTACCTGATTGATTACCAAGGGTGGAATCAGCGGTTCGTCGCCCTGCACATTGACCACGATGTCATCGTCACGCCAGCCGCACAGCCGCGCTACCTCGGCCAGGCGGTCGGTGCCCGAGGCGTGATCGACCGCCGTCATCACAGCGACACCGCCGCCGGCGACCACCCGATCATGAATGCCTTCGTGGTCTGTCGCCACGACCACGCGGGCCGCGGCACTCGCCAGCGCGGCCTGTCGCACCCACTCCACCATGGGCTTGCCGGCGATATCGAGCAGGGGTTTTCCGGGCAGTCGGGAGGAGCCGATGCGAGCGGGGATTACACAATAAAACATAATATTTTCATCGTATTAAATCGGTTATATAAATTGAATTATCAATCAAATCGAGCAGTTGGTCCCAGCCGGGATCGGTGAGTTCCGCGACCACATCCAGCACCCAGGTCTGGGGATTGGCAATGGCCTCGCACTTCACCGCGTCCTTGGCGGTAATCACCACCGGCAGCGCGTCGGGAAAGCACAGATCCGCCGCGCGAAAAACATGATGGTCCGGCCGGGGGTGGAGGTCCACCGCGAATCCCAGCGCTTCCAGCGTGGCGCGCAGCCGCTCGGGATTGCCGATTCCCGCTACCCCATGCACCCGGGGAACCCCGCCCGCATCTTTCCGCTGTTCGCCGAGAAAAGCGTCCACGCTCAACCGACGCCCGGAGACGAGATGACGGAAGCCCAGCGGACGCAGCTGCATCGGGTAACAGGCCCGCTGCGGCCGGTAGTCACCACCGTTCACCACCACCGCATCCACTTCGTGGAGCCGCGATGGCGGCTCCCGCAACGGACCCGCCGGCAGGCAGCGGCCATTGCCGAGACCACGGGTGCCATCCACCACGGCGATCTCGACGTCGCGATGCAGGCGGTAATGCTGGAGACCGTCGTCGGAGAGCACCAGGTCGCAGTCGCAATGGGCCAGCAGCCAGAACACCGCCGCGCGGCGATCCGGGCACACCACCACCGGACAGCCGGTGGCGCGCGCCAGTAGGCAGGGCTCGTCACCCACTTCGTCGGCGCCATGGGCCGGGGTGACCAGCAGCGGAGCCCGACCAGCCGCACCGCCGTAACCGCGGCTGACGATGCCGGGGCGACGGCCGCGCGCGTGCAACCGTTCCGCGAGCGCGATCAAGAGCGGCGTCTTGCCGGTACCGCCGACACTGATATTCCCGATCACCACCACCGGTACCGCGAAGCGCGTCCCCTGGTAACGCCGCTGCAACAGGCGCCGCCGCCAGCGCGCAACCCGGGTAAACAACCAACCTATCGGCACCAGCGCCAGCACCCAGCCGCCCGGCCGGTACCAGGCGCGCTCCAGAGGGGTCACGACGCCGCCCGCACCTGCGGTTCAAACTGCTGGTAATACAGCGTCGCATAGCGACCGCCGGCGGCGAGCAATTGCGCGTGGCTGCCCTCCTCCAGAATCCGCCCGGCTTCCAGCACCAGGATGCGGTCGGCCTTTTCCACCGTACTCAACCGGTGCGCGATGACGAAGGTGGTGCGGCCGCGCATGGCGACATCCAGCGCCGCCTGAATGTGGCGCTCCGATTCCGAGTCCAGCGCCGAAGTGGCCTCGTCCAGAATCAATAGGGGGGCGTCCTTGAGCAGCGCCCGGGCGATGGCAAGGCGCTGGCGCTGACCGCCGGACAGCAGCACGCCGTCGTCGCCGATGGGCGTCTGAAAACCCTGCGGCAGCGCCTCGATGAACTCCAGCGCACGCGCCTGGCGCGCGGCTTCGCGCACCTGCTCCGGCGTGCGGCTGGCCAGTTCCCCATAGGCGATGTTGTTGTAAACGGTATCGTTGAACAGCACCACATGCTGACTGACAAAAGCGATCTGCCGACGCAGATTGGCGAGCCGGTAGTCGCTGATCTCCCGGCCATCGAGCAGGATACGGCCATGCTGATAGTTGTAGAAACGGGGAATCAGGCTCACCAGGGTGGTTTTGCCGCTGCCGGAGGAGCCCACCAGGGCGATGGTTTCTCCAGGCGCCACCCGGAGAGAAATCTCGTGCAGGACCGGCACCGCCCCCTCCCGATAAGCGAAGGTGACCCGATCGAACACCAGGGCGCCACCGACGCGCTCCGTCTCATGGGTGCCGACATCGGGCTCTTCGACCTCATCCAGAGTCTGGAACAGGGTATCGGCGGCGGCCACGCCACGCTGGACGACGCTGTTGACCTGGGTGAGCTGGCGCACCGGTTTGGCGAGCATGCCCGCCGTGAACAGAAACTTCGTGAAGCCGCCCACGGTCATGTCGGCCAGCATGGTGGGCGTCAGCACCAACCACATCAGCATGCCCATGATGCAGGCGAGCAGAAGTTGCACCACCGGCGTCGACAGCCCTTCGGTCAACTCCAGCTTGAGACTCTGGCGACGATTGACTTCGCTCGCCCGCGCCAGGCGCGCGCGCTCGTAGTCCTTGCCGCCGTAGAGGTGCATCTCACGCTGCCCGTTGACCGCCTCGTTGGCGACCTGAGCCACGTTGCCCATGGCGGCCTGGATCTTCTCGCCAAGACGGCGAAAACGTGCGCTGACCACGCTGATGATGAGCGCCACCACTGGCATCAGGGTGAGAAACACCAGCGCCAGGCGCCAGTTCAGATGAATCAGATAGACGAGCAGCACCACCGTCAGAAAGCCTTCGCGGATGATCACCTTGAGGGCACTGGTGGTGGCGCCCATGACCTGGAACACATGATAAGTGAGCTGGGCCACGATATGGCCGGACATGTTGCCGTCGAAATAAGCGGTCGGCATGCGGGTATATTTATCGAATACCTGGGTGCGCAGGGTGTGGACAACGGACTGGGCCACATAACTCATGCCGTAGTTGCCGACCAGAAACCCGATGCCGCGGATCACCGCGATCGCCACCAGCATCACCGGCAACACGATGCGCGCCTGAGCCAGCACATCACCGCCCTGCACCAGAGAGGCTGCGATCTGGGCAGTTACCCCGGAATCCACCGCCTTCACCCCGAGACCACCGGTGTCCACGACCTCTCCGGTCACCTGGGTGAGCACGTTCACCAGGTAGCCGAACACATCGATAAAGGCGATCTCCATGATGCCGAACAGCCACAGCCCCAGCACGGAGAGGAGAAAAACAGGGGTATAGGGTCGCACATAGGTCATCAACCGCAGATAGATCTGCAAGCTGGAGCGTCCGGGACGCTGGCGGTGAGAGGACATGGGGATGCCTATTGCTGCCCAGCCTCGGGCTGCTGGGTACTGATATTGAGATGGCCAAATCCGGCCTTGCCCGCAGCATCCATGGCGGTGATCACCGCCTGGTGGGAAGCCTTGCCGTCGGCGCTGATGGTCAACGGGGTATCGGTATTGCCCGCGGCCAGCTCGCGCAGTCCGCGCACCAGTGTATCGCGTTGACGATTGACCAGCGCAATACCATTGATGGCGTAGTTGCCCTCGCGGTCGACCGAAATTTCGATGCTCTGCTCCGATGCCTCACTGGGCGCCACGTCCGCGGTCGGCAGCTGGAGCGTCAGGCGCGACTCTCTGGTGAACGTGGTGGACACCATGAAGAAGATCACCAGCAGAAACACCACGTCGACGAACGGCGTGATGTCGATGCCGGGCTCGACGCGTTTGCTCCGCTGAAATTTCACCCGCGCTTCCGCGTCTCGGCGGAAAGCCTGCGTTCATCGTGCAGGGCATCCACCAGCTTCACGGCCCGCTCCTGCATTTCAACCACCAGACCGTCGATGCGGCGCTCGAAGAAACGGTGGCAAACCAGCGCGGGGATCGCCACTATCAAGCCCGCTGCCGTGGTAATCAAAGCCTTGGAAATGCCACCGGCGAGCAAAGCCGCATTGCCGCTGCCATGCGCCATGATCGCGCTGAACGCCTCGATCATGCCGAGCACAGTGCCCAACAGGCCGAGCAGCGGGGCGATGCTGGTGACAGTACCCAATACGCCGACAAAGCGCTCGAGGCCGTGAATCACCTGAGTGGCGGTCTCTTCCACACTGTCTTTCATGACTTCGCGACCGTGGTCGACATTGCTGAGCGCGGTGGCGAGGATCTGTCCCAACGGTGAGGATTCCCGCAACTCGTTGAGTCGCTCGCGCGTGATGCCTTCCTCATGGACCCAATGCCACACCTGGTTCAACAGCTGGCTCGGCACCACGCGCTCCGGGCGCAACGCCAGAAAACGCTCAACTGTAACTACCATGGCGATCACGGAACAACCGAGGATCGGCACCATCACCCAGCCACCGGCAACTATCAGCTCCAACACTCAATATCCTCAAGATAAATATTCGTTCGGCATGTTATGCCAGAACACTGCGACATCGAAACGATGCGGCGTCAATCCCGGTCCCAGTAGCGCGGCCGATCGCGGCGCGCACTTTCGACACGGGGCGCCGGGTCTGCCCCGTCCCGTTCCCAGTTGAAGCTGAGCGCACCGTCAAACGCCGTGTTCCAACTGCGCGCGCCGATCGCCTTGTAACGGGCTACCACCTGTGGCTGCGGGTGCCCGAAGTGGTGACGATAGCCCGCCGAATAGACCACCTCCGCCGGCCGCACCTGCGCCACGAACGGCGGCGATGAAGAGGTTCGACTGCCGTGGTGCGGCGCGATCAAAAGCGTAACCGCGTGTGGTAACACGCCATCGGCGAGCAGCACCGCCTCGATGTTGGATTCAATATCTCCGGTCAACAGAACGCGAGCCTGACCCGCTTCGACCAGCATCACACAGGAGCGATCATTTTCGTGCTGTACCGGACCAGGGTGTACAGGATCGCGGAGCATCGGTTCCGTCGGGTACAGGACGCGGAAATCGACGCCGTCCCACTGCCAATGCTGGCCACGCCGACAACCCACCGCAGCATCTCCCTCCGGCGGCACCCCCCGCAACACTTGCAGGGGACGGTAATTGCGCAACAATCCGGCTTCCCCGCCGCTGTGATCGGCATCGGGATGGCCCACCACCAGCAGGTCGATCCGGTCCCAGCCACGCGTGCGCAAATAGGGCGCGATGATACCATCGCCGGCATCAAACCGAGCGCCGAAGGCGGCGCCGGTGTCGTACACCATGACGTGCGCCGCCGTCTCCACCACCACCGCAAGCCCCTGCCCCACATCGAGTACTGTTACCCGCAACGCCGGTCGTGGTCCGGGTCCCGCCAGCGCTGTCGCGACCAGCACAATGCCGCTCAGATACCGCAGCCCCAATCCGCAGGGCGCGAGCATCAACAGCCCCGCCAACCCCAGCGCCAGAATCTGGCGCCAGTTCGTCCCCCCGGCAGGAATCCAGCTGAGGTGATCCGCGACCCCGGCGATCGCGGCGAGCGCCGCATCGAACCATTGGAGTGACCAGCCGGCAATCCACCAGCACCAGTCCGCCACCGCCGGCACCACCGGGAGCGCGGCCACGCCCGCCAGACAGAACGGCACCGTCAGGATCTCGACCCAGGGAATCGCGAGCAGGTTTATCAGGGGCGCCAGCAGCGGCAGCTTGCCGAAAAAGCCCAGCAACCCCGCCGCGGTACCCAGCGAAATCATCAGTTGGCCGCCGACCATATCCCGAGTGCGACTGCGCCGCGGCCGCGGGCCGAACCAGGCGAGCAACACCGCGACCGCGCCAAACGACAGCCAGAATCCGGGCTCCAGTGGCGCCAGGGGTTCCACCACGGCGATCGCGGTCAGGGCCCAGATGAAACTCGCAAACAGGATCCCGTGACGGCGCAGCAGCAGCACCGCTAGGAAGACCGTGAGCATGATGAAGGCGCGCAGCGTCGCCAGCCCGAATCCGGCCATCAGCGTATAGAGCCCGCTCGCGACCCAGGCCGCCACCGCGCCGACGTGGCGCGCTGGCCAGGACGCACCCAGCAAGACCGCCAACCGCCCGCTCAGCGTTCCCAGAAACATCCCAAACCCCGCAGCCAGTGCGATGTGCAGACCGGAAATCACTGCGAGGTGCACGACTCCGGCGACGCGCATCCGCTCCCACATGGCCACCGTGATGCCCCGGTCATCGCCGACCGTGAATGCGCGCAGCAACGCGCGTCCGGAGTCGGGAACCGGCAGCTTGTCGATGTGGGCGGCGACGCGTTCGCGCCAGGTGTCCACGGACAGGAGCGAAGCCGCGCGCAAGCGCTGGTTTTCGGCGCCTTCGCGGACATAGCCGGTAGCGGAAATCCTGCGGGAAAACAGCCAGCCCGCGTAATCGAAGCCACCCGGATTGGCAAAACCTCTGGGATGACGCAGGCGCAGAACCAACTGCCAGGTCTCGCCGGGCATCATTTCCGGAGCACGCCCGTACCAACTCAGGCGCAGACGGCGCAGGGGCGGAGGTGTTGTCCCCGCAAGGGATTCCACTCGGGAGACCAGAAGTTCGAAGTGCAACGCCCGGGCGTCGCGATTGGGGAGTCCGACTACCTTTCCTTCAATCCGGTACTCGGTTTTATCGAGCGCCGCGGGCAACTGCGCTGCGAGCCGCGCCTGTCCCCAGAGCGTCGCCCAGAGCACACCGGCACTGACGCCGAGCAGGATCAGCGCCAGCTTCCTGCCACGTCGCCAAGCCAGGGCAATGGCGCACAGGAACAGAGCCGCGCCGGGCGCAAGCAGCGGCGGCAGCACCGGCCACAACACCGATGAGTAACTGCCCAGTGCGAAGGCAAGCAACAGAAAATACGGCATCCACGTCCCTGTGACGACCTTGCGCGCTCGCGCGGATACGGGCCAGTCTAGCGCAGTCCGGGCTGGCGCCCAGGGAGTCGGCCGGTTAGCCTAGCGCGATGAAACATCTGCTCATCATTTATCATAGCGGCGGCGGGAAGACGGAATCCATGGCACAGGCGGTCCACGCGGGCGCGCAGCGCGAACCCGAGGTCGAAACCCGGTTGCAGAGAGCGTTTGACAGCAGTCTCGACGACTTGCTGTGGGCCGACGGCCTGATTTTCGGCACCCCCGAAAACTTCGGCTACATGAGCGGCGCACTCAAGGATTTTTTCGACCGCACTTTTTATCCTGCCGAACCCTATCGACTCAATCTGCCCTACGCCCTCTTCGTGGGCGCGGGCAATGACGGCACCGGTGCCGTACTGGCGGTCGAACGTATCGCGCTCGGCTATCCATTACGAAAAATGGCTGAGCCCGTGATCGTCGCGGGTACACTCACCGACCAGCACTTGCAAAGCTGCGACGAATTGGGACAGGCGATGGCGGCGGGACTTGCGTTGGGGATTTTTTGACGATGACAGCACCATTTCCGGACCGATCGACGCCATGACCGCTGCATTGATTCTCGGTGGTGGCGGTGCGCGCGCCGCCTACCAGGCAGGTGTGCTCCAGGCGGTGGCGGAACTGCTGCCGGATCAGACACTGAATCCATTCCCCATTATCTGCGGCACCTCGGCCGGCGCCATCAACGCGCTCTCCATCGCAGGGCATCCAGGCGCATTCCGCGCCCGGGTCGCGGGCCTGGTGGATATCTGGCGCAACCTGCGCGCCCAGGACGTCTATCGCACGGACTTTCTCGGTGTCGCCCGCAACTCCCTCGGTCTGCTCGCGTCGCTGATACGGGGCGGCTGCCCTCCGGGCCACACACTCGCCCTGCTGAACAACGCTCCCCTGCGCAGCCTGCTGGAACGGCATATGAATTTCGATCGCATCGGCGCCGCGATAGCGGAGGGACTTCTCGATGCGGTCTGCATCACCGCGCTCCATTACGGCAGCGGGCAGTCGGTGAGTTTTTTCCAGGGATCCCGGAACAACTGGGAACGCAATCGCCGTTGCGGGCTGCGCACCGAACTGAACCTCGAACACCTGATGGCCTCCACGGCGATTCCCCTGCTGTTTCCGGCCACCCGAATCGGGGATCACCACTACGGAGATGGCGCGCTGCGCCAGCTGAAACCGCTGAGCCCCGCGCTCCATCTCGGCGCGCGCCGACTGTTTGTCGTGGGAGTCAGCGATAATTTCCGGCACAAACCCAGCGCACCCCCGACTTCCAGCCCTCCGTCAGTGGGGCATATCCTGGGTCAGTTGCTCAACAGTGCTTTCATCGACGCCATCGAAAGCGATCTCGAAACCATGGAAACCATCAACGCGCTGGCCGCCGCAATTCGTCCCGAGCGGCGCCAGGCTCCGCCCATTGCGCATCTCGCACCCGTCGAAGCACTGTGCATCTCGCCATCGGAGCCGATCGACAAAATCGCGGCCCAGCACTACCGCGAGCTGCCGTACAGCGTGCGCCTGTTCCTGCGCGCCATCGGCGCCACCACCCGCAGCAGTGGCGCCAGCGCGGCCAGCTACCTGCTGTTCGAGCCCGGCTTCTGCGGCAAGCTGCTCGACCTCGGCTATCGGGACGCACTCGATTGCAAAGATCGCATCCGCGCCTTTTTCCGCCTTCCCGAGGCCGCCGACGAACCCGATGCTATTCGGGTCGGTATACCTTGATGGGGTGGTAGGACTTCTGAAACGCGGGCTGATCGGCCCATTTCACTCCGCAACTCACACCACCATCCACCACGAAATGCTGTCCCGTGACGAAGGTGGAGCGGTCGCCGGCCAGCCAGCAGGCCATCTGCGCGATGTCGTCCGGCTCGCCCGCGCGGGGAATCGCCTGGGCCTTGGCAAACGCAGGTTTGACGCGATCCACCAACTCATCCGAGCGGCCCACGGTATTGGCGGCGAGCGGCGTGGCGATAAAACCCGGGCAGATCGCATTCACGCGCACATTGTGTTCCCCCATTTCCATGGCCACCGATTTGGACAGGTGAATCACCGCTGCCTTGGCGGCGGCATAGGGATGCGGACTGTAGCCTGCCTTCAGTCCGGCGATGCTGCCGGTATTGATGATGCTGCCGGATTTCTGGCGCATCATGATCGGTGCCGCGTGCTTCATGCCGAGAAATACGCCGCGCACCAGCACATCGAACGTCATGTCGAATTCATCGACGGGAATTTCGGCAATCGGCCCCAGCACGCCACCGAAACCCGCGTTGTTGAAGATGCAATCGAGCCGGCCCCAGCGATTCACCGCGAGCTCCACCGCCGCCTTGACCTGGGCTTCGTCGCGCACCTCGACGCGGGCAAAGACAGCGCTGGCGGCGCCCAGCTCCGTCGCCAGTGCCCGACCGCGCTCTTCCTGCATATCGGCGATCACTACCCGCGCGCCCTCTTCAATAAAAAGTCGCACACTGCGCTCGCCGATGCCGCTGGCACCGCCCGTGATCACCGCCACTTTTCCGTTCAACTCTCCCATCGTTCGTCTCCTGTTACTGTTGTCTCAAAAAATGTCGCATCAAAAACTGTTGCATTAAAAAACATCATTCCGCCGCAGGCGTACGCGCGCCGGCATCGATCCAGGTCTGACGCGCGCAAGCCATGAGTTCGCCGGTCACCCCGTGCATCGCCACCCCCATGAAGCGCTTGCGCCCCTGGGGCGGCGCAAGCTGCCAACTGCTGACGATATAGGACGCGCCGGCCCGCAGCGGCTGCTTCAGTGAAGCCGCGCAGGTGCCGAGCAACTGGACGCCGATGTCCGGCGCGAGCGCCGCGATCGCATAGCCACCGGGGCAGTCGAGCGCGGCCCAGACCTGCTCCGGCGCGACCTGACCACTGGCGTCCAGCAGTTCGGGCCCCGGCTCCCAGACGCCGGCGACGATAACCTTGCCCACGTCGAGCAGCGGCCCGCAAAAAAGCCGCAAACCTTCGCCCGGCGCACGTCTTGGACTGCATACATAGCAGCCGCGCACATCGCTCCCGTGCAAAAACCGGAAACGCTCGGCGGCGGCACGGGCAGCGCTCAGGGTCGGCGGCGGGGGAATCTCGAGCTCCAACTCAAGCGGGCGAATGCGACCCAGTTCCTGATCGTCGAGATGGCAGCTCACCGCCCCGTCCGGATGGCGCCTGATCATCAGCGGCGTGGCGACCGGAAAGCCCCGCATGATGCGCACCTCGGCATCGCCCGATACGAAAGCCGCCATGGCACCGGCAATATAACCACCGTTACCGCGGCCCACGGGGCCGTTGTAGCGGGCGTCGATAAGCAGGGTTTCGTTCGGGGTTTCGCTCATCGGGTCGAGGTCCAGACACTCGCCGGCATTTTACGGACAGTTGGATTTCCCGGACAGTGACGCCACAGTCGCAATGTTCATCCGATCCGGGCATCGCCATCGGGAGTGAGATCGAGGCGCATCAGGATGGCGTCTTCACGCCCCTCGGCACCTGGATAGTAGTTGCGCCGCAGCCCCACGCGCTGGAAACCTTCGCTCCCATAAAGCGCAATGGCTGGCGCATTGCCGGCGCGCACTTCCAGATGCACGCAGCGCGCGCGCTCGGCGAGCAGATCCAGACCGGCGCGCAACAAGCGACGGCCAAACCCCTTGCGGCAATGGGCGGGAGCGACCGCGATATTCAGCACTTCCGCTTCGTCGAGCACCTGACGGAATACGGCAAATCCGCTAAGTTCGCCATTCGCCCGTAACACCAGCATCTGATGCCGGGCGAGACTGTCCTCGAAACGGGCGCGATCCCAGGGTGCCAGCGCGGCCTGCGCCTCGATCCGGCACAGGATTTCCAGATCGGCGGCGACGGCAGGCCGCACGTTCGGTTCCGACGCGGTGCCCATCATCCGTTCGCAGCCGGCGCGAGCTTCCTTATCGCGCGCCAGGTTTCGGCCTTGCGTGCGGGCGCCGCCAGCAGATCCCCAAGCCCCGGCAGCAGAATGGCGCGCGCAGGGCCTGTCAGCGCCAGTTCGTCTCCGACAGACTGGTGAGATTCCGCGCCCAGACAACGCCAACTGGTCTCGCCCATCGCCAGCAGCCAGCGAAAAGGCGCCATCGTCATGCGTCCGGCGATGAACAAGGCGAGCGACTCCCGCGCACCCGCGAGGCTTGCATCGGCGCCGGCGAACGGCGGCCAGTCGATCACTTCGGCAGCCGCCAGCGGTCCCGGCAGGCGTCCGATGGCACGCAGAATATTGGTCAACAGTGCGATCCGCTCACGGTCCGGCCAGCCTCCCGCAGGCAGGGCATCGAACACCAGCAGATCCGGTACCGGCTGCCAGCAGGCGAGGCGAAATGTCAGCGCGGTGGCCGTTTCGGCGCCCGCAGCTGCGGGTTGCGACGGAACTTCCGATGCCGCGCGGGCAGCAGCGGCCGGCGCCCGGACCTGCTCCTGGAGCGTCGCGAGCGACGATTCGCTGCGCTCCAGCTCGGCCACGGAAGCCGCAGACTGCGCAGGCGGTACGCTCGGGACTGTCGGCGCAAGCGCGGTGGCGAATTGTTGCTCCGATTCATCGCCGCGTGCCACAGCCGCTTCAGCGAGTGCCGCGGCGGCTTTACCGGACGCTGGGCGCGGCCGGTATCTGACCACGCCCAGCGCCGTCAAATACGCATCCCGCCGCGCCGCGTCCATCAGTGACTACACGCCGCGCTGGGGATGAACGCGGCCGGGAGTTTCCAGCAGGTTGATGGCGTTGAGGTAGGCCTTGGCGCTCGCCACCAGAATATCGGTATCGGCACCCTGGCCGTTGACGATACGCCCGCCCTTCTCCAGCCGCACCGTCACCTCGCCCTGGGAGTCGCTGCCGGTGGTGATGGCGTTGACCGAATAGAGTTGCAGACTGGCGCCGCTGTGGGCGAGCTTCTCGATCGCCTTGAACACCGCATCCACGGGTCCATCGCCTTCCGCCACAACCTGGTGGTCATTGCCCTGGGCGCGCAGCGTGAGTTCGGCATGGGGAGCGCGTCCGGTCCGCGATGACACGTCCATGGCGATCAGGCTGAAATGCTCGGCGGTCTCGCCGAACTGGATGTCCGACACCAGCGCCTGCAAGTCCTCGTCGTAGATTTCCCGCTTCTTGTCGGCGAGCTCCTTGAAGCGCGCGAAAGCGCGATTGAGATCGGCCTTGTTGTCGAAGGTGATGCCCAGGGTTTCGAGGCGTGCACTGAAGGCCGCGCGACCCGAAAGTTTGCCCAGCACGAGGCGGTTGGTGTTCCAGCCCACATCCTGCGCGCGCATGATCTCGTAGGTCTCGCGGTACTTGAGCACGCCGTCCTGGTGAATGCCGGACTCGTGGGCAAAGGCATTGGCGCCCACCACCGCCTTGTTGGGCTGCACCGGGAACCCCGTCACGGTCGATACCAGGCGCGAGGTGGGCACTATCTGGGTGGTGTCGATGCGGGTGGACACCGGAAACACGTCGGGCCGGGTGCGCACCGCCATCACGATTTCTTCCAGCGACGCATTGCCGGCGCGCTCGCCGAGACCATTGATGGTGCACTCCACCTGACGCGCCCCGTGCAGCACCGCCGACAGCGAATTCGCCACCGCGAGGCCGAGATCGTTGTGGCAATGTACCGAGAATATCGCCTGGTCGGAATTGGGCACGTTCCTGATGACGCGGCCGATCATGGCGCCGTACTGGCCCGGCTCGCCGTAACCCACGGTGTCCGGAATGTTGATGGTGCGGGCGCCGGCGGCGATCACCGCCTCGATCACCCGGCACATGAACTCGAACTCGGTGCGGCTGCCGTCCTCAAGCGAAAACTCCACATCGTCGACCAGATTGCGGGCGATCCTGACGGCCCCGATGGCCTGCTCGAGTACCTGCGCGGGCGTCATCTGGAGCTTGTATTCCATGTGAATCGGCGAGGTCGCGATGAAGGTGTGGATGCGCGGTGCCGCCGCGTCCTTGAGCGCCTCCGCAGCGCGTTCGATATCCGCCGGCAGAGTGCGCGCGAGACTGCACACCCGGCAATCGCGGATGGTCTCGGCGATGCTTTTGACGGCGGCGAAATCGCCGGGGCTCGACGTTGCGAAACCCGCTTCGATCACGTCCACGCGCAGTTTTTCCAGCGCCTTGGCGACGCGCAATTTCTCTTCGCGCGTCATGGCAGCGCCGGGACTTTGCTCGCCGTCGCGCAAGGTGGTGTCGAAGATGATCAAGTGTTCTTTGTTGTCGGCCATGGCCTTGGGCTCCCAGATCGCGCGCCAGTGCGGCGATCGCTACAGGATGAATCGGCCCGCATCAGCGGGTGATGAAAACGAAAAACAGCGGGAGAGTACGTTGGCTGCCCCTCAGGGCAGCAGCAGGAGCAGTCGGAACGCACACAATGCCGCTGCCGGACCGCAAGGTCCGGAACGGGAGAGCGACGGAACAGCGCCAGATGCCATTGCGAGGGACGTTGCACGGTAATTGGAACCATTCAAGCAGATTCCCCCCGCGCTGCCAACCCCCGGCGATAGCGGCGCCACAACCACAAGCCGGGGCCCGACAGCGCGTACACGAAGAAGATGGCCAACAACACCCGGGGCGGATCGATCACCACCACAGCAGCGCCAATCACCGCCGCGACTATGACCATAAAAGGCACCCGCCCGCGAAAGTCGACGCCCTTCATGCTGTGGTAGCGAAAATTGGTGACCATCAGCAGCCCCGCCGCCGCCGTCATCAAGCAAACAGTCAGCGCAATGCCACCGGAAGGATCCAGGTCCTGGCCGCTCCATACAATACCGGCAACCACTCCGGCCGCGGCCGGGCTCGCGAGCCCGACAAAGAAGCGTTTGTCGGCGGAGCCCACCTGTACGTTGAAGCGTGCCAGGCGCAGCGCCGCGCAGGATGCGTAGATGAACGCCGCCGCCCAGCCCAGCTTGCCCAGTGCGTTCAGCATCCAGGCATAGGTCACCACCGCTGGCGCCACGCCGAACGACACCATGTCGGACAGAGAATCGTACTGAACGCCAAATGCGCTCTGGGTATTGGTGAGACGGGCGACGCGGCCGTCGAGCCCGTCGAACACCATGGCGACAAAAATGGCGACTGCCGCCGTGGAGAATTTCCCGTTCATGGCGGAAAGAATCGCGTAGAAGCCCGCGAACAGGGCGCCGGTGGTGAGCAGATTGGGCAACAAATAGATGCCCCGGCGACGGACGACCTCGCCCTCGACGGCGTCCTCGGCCGAGAACGGGGCAAACGGTGGCGCTGTCGCCTTCACGCTGGCCTCGTCATCTTCCGCAAAGGGGTCGGTCATCGCCGCCAAGTCTCCCGCGTTGGTCACCGGTTGCCGCGCCGTGGCGCGCGGCCTGCTGCACTGTAGCAGGAAAGCCCGCACCAGCATGAGCGCGACCCTGTGGCCCTATGAAACCTATGGCCCTATGAAAAAAGGGCGGACCCCAGCAAATGCGGACCGCCCCCGCGCCGCGCCCGGGACCGCGCGACGTGCAACCGTTACCGGTCAGTTCTTGGATTTGTCGATCAGCTTGTTCTTGCCGATCCAGGGCATCATGCCGCGCAGTTTGGCACCCACGGCTTCGATGGGATGCTCCTGGGCGCGGCGCCGGCGCGCCTTCAGCACCGGGTTGCCGGCCTGGTTGTCGAGCACGAATTCGCGCGCGAACTTGCCGGTTTGAATATCGTCCAGAATGCGCTTCATCTCTTTCTTGGTTTCATCGGTGATGATGCGCGGACCGCTCACATAATCCCCGTACTCCGCCGTATTGGAGATCGAGTAGCGCATATCGGCGATGCCGCCCTGATACATCAGATCGACAATCAGCTTGAGCTCGTGCAGACACTCGAAATAAGCCATTTCGGGCGCATAGCCGGCCTCGACCAGGGTTTCGAACCCCGCCTGAACCAGCGCCGTGGCGCCGCCGCAGAGCACCGCCTGCTCGCCGAACAGGTCGGTCTCGGTCTCTTCCCGGAAATTGGTTTCGATGATGCCGGAGCGGCCCGCACCGATCGCGGCCGCATAGGACAGGGCGATGTCGCGCGCCCGGCCGCTGGCATTCCGGTAAAGGGCGATCAGCGAAGGCACCCCGCCGCCTTCCTGATAGGTGCTGCGCACCGTGTGGCCGGGGCCTTTGGGGGCGATCATGATCACATCCAGATCCGCGCGCGGCTCGATCAACTGGAAGTGGATATTGAAGCCGTGGGCGAACGCAAGCGCCGCACCCTGCTTCAGGTTGGGTTCGATTTCACTGTAATAAATGGCTTTTTGCTGTTCGTCGGGCGCCAGTACCATCACCAGATCGGCGCCTTTCACCGCCTCGGCAACCTCCGCCACCTTGAGGCCGGCGCCTTCGGCCTTGGCGCGGGACGCCGAACCCTTGCGCAGCGCTACCACAACATCGGCGACACCGGAATCGCGCAGGTTGAGCGCGTGCGCGTGACCTTGAGAGCCATAGCCCACCACGGCCACTTTTTTGCCGCGGATGACGGCGAGATCACAATCTTTCTCGTAATACACTTGCATGGTCGTCCACCCGATACTGAGTTTGTTGGTTGTCCCGTGACTGTCAAGCCCGCAGCGCACGTTCGCCGCGCATGATACCGGATACGCCGGAGCGCACCACTTCCAGCACCGCCGTCTCGCCGAGCGCCTCGATGAAAGCATCCAGCTTGGCACTGACGCCTGCGAGCTGAATGACATAGCTCGCGGTACCCACGTCGATGATCTGACCCCGGAAGATATCGACGACGCGTTTCACTTCGGCGCGCGCATCGCCGCTCGCCTTCACCTTGACGAGCATCAGCTCGCGCTCGATGTGAAGGCCGTCGGTGAGGTCGGTAACCTTCACTACATCAATCAGCTTGTGGAGCTGCTTGGTAATTTTTTCGATGGTGAGATCGTCGCTCTGCGTGGTCAGCGTCAAGCGCGACAGGGTCGCGTCCTCGGTGGGAGCGACAGTCAGGGAATCGATGTTGTAGCCGCGCTGGGAAAACAGGCCGACCACCCGCGAGAGGGCTCCGGGTTCGTTTTCCAACAGCACCGAAAGAATGCGTCTCATCAGGTACGCTCCGTTTTGCTGAGCCACAGATCGCGCATGGAACCGGGGGACACATGCATCGGGTAGACGTGCTCGTGGGGATCCACCTGGATATCGACGAACACCACCCGGTCCTTGTAGCTGAAGCATTCCCGGAGCTTGTCTTCGAGTTCGTCGATGTGTTCGACGCGCAACCCGACGTGGCCGTAGGCCTCCGCCAGCTTGACGAAATCCGGCAGCGAATCCTCGTAGAGAATCTGCGAGTAACGGCTGCCGTACTGCATGTCCTGCCACTGCTTCACCATCCCCAGCGCCTGGTTGTTGAGGTTGATGATCTTGACCGGCAACTGGTGCTGGGTGCAGGCGGACAACTCCTGAATGCACATCTGGATACTGCCCTCGCCGGTGACGCAGGCGACATCCGCCCCCGGGAAGGCCATCTGCACGCCCATGGCCGCCGGCAACCCGTAACCCATGGTGCCAAGCCCGCCGGAATTGAACCACTGGCGGGGCTTGTCGAAGAGGTAATATTGCGCCGCGAACATCTGGTGCTGTCCGACATCGGACGTGATGTAGGCCTTGCCTTGAGTCACCTTGTAGAGTGCCCGACCGCATCCTGGGGCTTGATCAGCGAGCCGACGCTGGGTTCGTGGCGCGGCGCGGTGTAGAGCCCGTGACGTCGACGCCACTCGTCGATCTGCTGCCACCACTCCGCCAGCGCCGCGGCGTCCGGACGCGCGCCGGCAGCTTCGATCTGCCCGATCATCTCGTCCAGCACGGCATCGCAGGCGCCGACGATGGGAATATCGGCGGGCACATTCTTGGAAATCGACGAGGGATCGACGTCGATATGAATGATCTGTGCCCCCGGACAGAAGCGGTCGGGCGTATTGGTGACCCGATCGTCGAAACGCACGCCGACCGCCAGAATCACGTCGGCGTGATGCATGGCCGTATTGGCTTCGAAAGTGCCGTGCATTCCCAGCATACCGACGAACTGCCGGTCGCTGCCCGGGTAACCGCCAAGCCCCATCAACGTGTTGGTGACCGGATAATCGAGCAGTCGCGCGATCCGTGTGAGCTGGTCCGCGGCATTGCCCAGAATCACCCCGCCACCGGCATAGATCACCGGCCGCCTGGCTCCGAGGAGCACCTTGACCGCGCGACGGATCTGCCCGGAATGGCCCTTGGTGGAGGGCTGATACGAACGAATACGGATTTTTTCCGGGTACAGGTAGGGCACCTTGTAGTTGGGATCGGTAACATCCTTGGGGATGTCGACGACCACGGGACCGGGCCGTCCGCTGCGCGCGATGTAGAACGCCTTGGCAATGGTTTCCGCCACGTCTTCCGCGCGCCGCACCATGAAACTGTGTTTCACGATGGGGCGCGAGATACCGATCATGTCGGTTTCCTGGAACGCGTCGCCGCCGATTTTTTCCTGGGGCACCTGGCCGGAGATCACCACCAGGGGAATCGAATCCATGTAGGCCGTCGCGATGCCGGTGATGGCGTTGGTGGCGCCGGGACCGGAAGTCACCAACACTGCGCCGACTTCACCCGTCGCCCGGGCATAGCCATCGGCGGCATGGGTCGCGCCCTGCTCGTGGCGCATCAGGATGTGCTTGACGTCGTCCTGTCGAAACAGCGCGTCATAGATATGGAGCGCCGCGCCGCCGGGATAGCCCCAGAGGTACTTGACGCCGGAGTCGCGCAATGCGCGGATGGTGGCTTCGCCACCGGAGAGCAATTCCACTGAATCATTTCCTCTGTCGATAGACGATCGGTTCGGCGCCGCGCAAAGCAGCTCGCCGCCAACCCGACAGGGCAAACGCAAACAGGAGGGGTCACTGGAACATCAGGCCCGACGGCAAGAGTCGGGTTGCGCTGCGATCACCGCCAGGCGGAGGATTCGATCGCGGCCGGGGACAGGGTCGTGCCACCCGGTGATGCCCAGCGAACGCTGTTTACGTCCACCTGGCGGGTCTTCGGCGGGCAGATGGCCCCGCGCGAAGGGGCAGAAATACTAGCGCGCTACACCACCAGGGTCAATGCAGGCTTTCCCTACGGGGATCTGCGCGTGACGGAGATCTGCGCGCGGCCTATAGCGTGAACCGAAACAAATTGGCGGACCGGACGTCCGCCTTCCGCCATATGTACGCCGTTGCTTCCCGTAGCGTAACCAACTGATATTTAACAACACATTCTGCCTACCCTGTTGCGCACTGTTGCACGCAATAGGCTACAATGGCAACCGTTTTGAGGGACGGGATACGGGACGATCCGATTATGGTCCCTATTCGACAAAAAGAATGAGGGACGGGTTAGCACAGGCACTCACAGCTTACTGAAATTACTACGGGTTCGACTGCGGAGTTATACGGACGAAATCATGCCGAAGACCGCGAAAGAGCTATCACCGCTGGCCGTGAGGCGGTTGAACAACCCGGGGGTTTACACCGTCGGGGGTGTGGCTGGCCTTTTGCTGCGAATCAGTGACACCGGCGCCCGCTACTGGATTCTGCGCGCCACCATCGGCGGCAAGCGCTGCGACCTTGGCATCGGCCCCTATCCCGAAGTCAGTCTCGCCAAGGCCCGCGAGCAGGCCGCAGCGATGCGCGACAAGGTGCGTGCCGGCATCGATCCCCTGGCCGAACGCAAATCCGCGCAAGCCGCGCTCAATGCCGCTCGCGCCAAGGCGATGACGTTCGACGAAGCGGCCGCGCGCTACCTGGCCAGCAAGACAAAAGAATTCCGCAACCCCAAGCATGCGGCGCAGTGGCGCTCCACGCTGGACACCTACGCCAGCCCCATCATTGGCAGCCTTCCGGTGGGCGCGGTCGAGCTGGCCCATATCGTCCGGACGCTGGAGCCGATATGGCTGGAGAAGACCGAGACCGCCAAGCGGCTGCGGGGCCGGATCGAGCGGGTGCTGTCATGGGCGACCACGTCGGGCTTCCGCTCCGGTGAGAATCCAGCGCGCTGGAAAGGCAACCTGGACGCCGTCCTGCCCCAGCCCGGCAAGGTGGCGAAAGTAGCGCACCACCGCGCACTGCCCTGGCGCGAGATTCCCGCTTTCATGGCCAAGCTGCGCCGCATGGATGGCATGGGCGCGAAGGCGCTGGAGTTCGCTATTCTGACCGCCGCACGGTCGGGTGAGGTGCGGGGCGCCACCTGGGCCGAGATCGATCTGGATTCCCGTCTGTGGACTATCCCTGCCAACCGGATGAAAGCCGGCAAGGAACACCTGGTTCCCCTGTGTGATGAAGCCCTCGCCCTGCTGAAATCACTGCCGCGATTCGCAGGCAGCGAGTTTGTGTTTCCCGCCATTCGCGGCGGCCAGCTTTCGGATATGACGATCAGCTCCGTCACCCGCCGCATGGGGGTGGACGCGGTACCCCACGGCTTCCGCTCCACCTTCCGGGACTGGGTATCCGAAACAACCGCCTATTCCCATGAAGTGGCCGAAATGGCCTTGGCCCACACCATCACCAACGCCGTGGAGCGCGCCTATCGCCGCGGCGACCTGCTGGAGAAGCGCCGGCGGCTGATGGATGACTGGGCGCGGTTCCTGCGTGAAGGGCACCCCGCCGGCGAGCTGGTACCAATTCGGGCAGAAAGGATATAACGTGGATGTTATGCTATGCACTGGGTAGTGGAGACGCTGAACCCGTCGGTGGACGCCGAGCTTGAGGCGCTGCCGGCGGGACTGCGGGCGCGTATCGCCCGGATTGCGGAACTGATAGAAGCGGTGGGCCTGGACCGGGTGGGCGAACCGCACGTCAAGCAACTGGAAGGCAAGTTGTGGGAGATGCGGGCCATGGGTTCGGACGGTATTGCCCGGGCCATCTACATGACTGTGACGGGGCGCCGGGTGGTGATCCTGCACGCCTTCGTCAAGAAATCCCAGAAAACGCCACGGCAGGCACTGGATACCGCCCGACAACGGGCAAAGGAGCTGAATCGATGACTCGCTTAAGTGATCTGAAAAAGCAGTGGCTGAAAGAACCGGGATTCCGCGCCGAGTACGAGCGCCTGGGGCCGGAATATGAGCTGATCCGGGAGCTGATTGAGGCGCGCAGCCGGGCCGGTCTGACGCAAGCCCAGCTCGCCGAGCGCATGGGCACCCAGCAAGCCGCCATCGCGCGCCTGGAAGGCGGTCGTGTACGCCCCAGCATGGATACGCTGCGCCGCTACGCCAAAGCCACGGGGAGCCGCCTGCATGTGACTTTGGAGGCTGGAGCCGACGCTTGACGGATGGAGCCATCCCCGCCGCCATGGTGTCGTCCCTGTCATGCGAGGTCATCGGCTTTGGAGGCGGATGACTGCCTTTCGCGTCCTGTTCGACGTGGAAACGGGCGTAAGGGTGGTGAGAGTAGAGCAAGTGAGGAAACGCGATGAACGCACGTACATACTCATTTTTCCAATCGCTTATGGACTTCCGTGCGACCACTGTTCGTTGTACTTACGAGTTTAATCCAAGAACGTTATCAAACGTGTTCGCGAGGATTTGAGTGAAGCGTCTTGTACTGGCCTTGTTAGTGATCCCTGCTATCGCTCAATCAGGCGACGAAAGTTATCTGGGGCTAACTCGTGAGGAATATAAATATAGCGAGGATAATATGTCATTGTCCGGGACGATGGTGGGGGTGAAAGGTTCGTTGCCAGCCAGGTCGGACTATGGTCAATTTTTATTAGATATCGAAGCAAGTCAAGGTTACCTGGATTACAGCAGTAAGGTGTCCGGACAGCTCGACCATATAAAAAGCCAATCGCTAATCGCGTCAGGTTACATTTTCAATGAAATCCCTGTCTATTTAAGCGAAGTGCGGTTTGGATCAGGATTAAAGTACGCCTATTTTTCCAACGATGGGTCAAAAAAATTAACTACCGAAAATCAGTACATTTACCCACGAGAAAACAAGAAATTCTATATACCGGTTTTTGTTGGGATAAGCTTTGACAGCCGCTTGGCGTCCCATTCATTTAAACTTGAATACGATTATTTAATTCATGGAGAGCAATTATCAAAACTGACTGGGGAGTCAATCCGCAACACACAAAAGAAAGGGAGAGGGATAAAGCTTAGCTATCAGGTGGTACGCAACAAAATAGGGGTTGAGGCCTTCGTTTATGAATCGAAGACCTCAAGATCCGAGGCTGCCACCTGCTTTGACGGCAAATTTCTATGCACTGAACCAGAGAACTCCGTGTTGATCATAGGTGCAAGCATTAGCCGTCATTTTTAATGACTAAAGGCCACCGGTTGGCGGCCCTTATCACCTTGAAGTGCTGTGGCGAAGATCGATGCCAGTCAGCGTAATGACGCGGGCTTTAAGTGCGCCACACCGCATTGATCTGCTTCAGTGGATGAGCTTTTCCAGTGCGTCTGCTATTGCTGCTGCGCGAGCCGCCTCTTCTGGCGTCAGTTCAGGCTGTGGCATTACCGTTTGGTTTGCTTCCAGCTTCAAGCTTTCTTTTGACTCTGCGCTGGTACCGGTGCCGCTCGACGGGATCGGAGCAACTTCGACACCCACTACAGCGCTGTTCACAAAACCACTGACAGTGCCATCCGGGGTAACGACAAGGTCAGCAGCGCAAGCATCGATAGCGGCCGCGTCTAAGCAATACTCATATACGCCTGAAATGCTTCCAGCGTCGCTTACGTTGAATAAAAAGACATCGAACCCCCCCTCCGGCCCAATTGCGCAGACAAATTCATAGCCCTCTTCGTTAATCAGGGCGCATGAAATCGCTCTAGTAACACTGCCAATAACAAGATCTGACACTTGGTCCGGACCGTCGAGGTCAGCACTAGAAAATTGTGCTGAATCAGAATAGACCGTGGTGAAACCGTCGAACTTATAATTTAGCGTCATCAAGCCATAAAGATCTGAAATTTGACCGGTACCCGTGCCCAATAGTGATATGTGTGTAACCACAAAGCTTTGCTTTGCTTGGCTCCAGGTCAGGCGTGCAGTAGAGCCGGCTGACGGAAAATCAGGCACATCTACCGACTTGGTCACGCCAGTTAGGAAATCTACACCCCCAGATTTAACAGAATTGAACGGCCGCTCCTCAAGCAGAACGCCATCTGCATAGACTCGAATCGTATGCGGGCCTGGAGCTAAACGGTTGAAATTATACAAAAGAGAGTAGCCGGTAGCGGTGTGTCCACATACACCGGCGGTGTCCCCTCGATAGGTACCGCTGCCAGCTTTCCCCAGGCTAGTGCCATCAATAGTAGCGGTGATGTTTGTCGCGGTGCAGTGCCAGCCTGATACGACGCCGATGCCGGATTCGGTCGCGGATGGCTGGGGATTCTCAAGATAGCCTTGGGCGAAGGCGAGTGCGGGCACAAGAGCAAATAAGAATGCGCCAATTTTCAGTTTCATATCGGTCCCTTTCGATTGTTGATGGTTTAAAACTTGAGGCAGAGTGAGGGTACAAAAATAACTGTGTAACTGGCTTGTTCATGTCAGGCAGGCACCCTGTCGCCGTACAGGATAATGCGCTGGTTGAGCGCGGTTTTCCAGTCGCGGATCGGCAGTCGTGAATCGGTATGGTCCGTTTCTTCGTGACGTTGCGTAACCCCAGATAGAGCAGCTTGCGGACGGCGTCGTCGTGTGGGAATGCTCCAGGCCCCTTGATCCCCTTGCGCAGGTTGTAGTTCAGGGACTCGATGGCATTGGTGGTATAGACCACCTTGCGGATTGCCGGCGCGAGCGCGCGGAGACCGTCAACAAGCGTTACCTGTGCCAGCATGGACCGGTTCGGGATGGGGCGCGGCTGGATGGAGCCATCGCGGAGCCGCAAGAGCTGGGCCGGCTGCGACTTCAAAAAGAGGGCCAGCGGATTGACGTGGTGGTTAACCCCGCATTGCTGCCCGCATGACCTTGCTGTCTGAACTGATACGAAAACGGGCGAATGCTACGGCTACACTTGCTACGTTTGCTACACATGGGCCAGCAAAGGGGGGAACTGTAGCAACTGTAGCGACACCCTAACCGTTCTGTCACTCAGTGACAAAACGGCACCAGCCCCAAAGCACGACACCTGCGCCGAAATAGCCGCAATGGCGCCGGTGTAGCACTGGAATGCATGGACTGGAACGCGGGCCGGCTTTCGCGCTACCTTGGCTACTACTGCCGCTCTACCAGCCGAGCAGCGCTTTCTACCACTTGCGCTTCTGTGGGACGCGAAGTGGGACAAATGCCAAACCCCTGTGTAACGTATTATTTTTAATACCGCGATGGGTCCAGGTACGACCTATCAGCGCATTGGTAATACTGTTTTCGGTTCGGATGGCAGCACGCTCCAGCGTATTGGCAACACGACCTTTGGCTCGAACGGGGAAACCGCGCAAACCGTCGGAAATACCACCTTCTATTCCGATGGGAGCACCTCTCAACAGATCGGCAACACCGTGTTCGGATCGGATGGAGAGACAGTGCAGAAAATCGGCACCCAGACTTTCGGCTCGGATGGGGTGGTTTGCCAGCAAATCGGTAATACAACGTTTTGCAACTGACCCAATGCGCGCATGCCGGGATGAATGAAGGCTGAGCTTCCCCTGGATGTTGGCCTTCCGGTGGAGCTGCGACCAGCGCCTTTTAAGCGCGGCCACTACTTGTGGTGCTTGGAGTCTGCGGAAAGCGGCATTCAGTGCCGATCCCGGGAAAACCATTTTCCGGGATGGTGGGCGGGTTGATGGACGAATCAGAAACAGCCGCGTAACCGGCTGATTTCATAGGATGTATGGCGGACCGGACGGGACTCGAACCCGCGACCTCCGGCGTGACAGGCCGGCATTCTAACCGACTGAACTACCGGTCCGTTGATGCATTGCTTTGGTGGGTGGTACAGGGGTCGAACCTGTGACCTACGGCTTGTAAGGCCGTCGCTCTCCCAACTGAGCTAACCACCCTGCGAGGGAGCGGCGCATTCTACCCGAACGTCGTCCTCTGTCAACGGCGGGCATGGCGGCCAAAAGCTGGACCG
This sequence comes from uncultured Gammaproteobacteria bacterium, assembly GCA_963708735.1. GTDB lineage: Bacteria > Pseudomonadota > Gammaproteobacteria > Pseudomonadales > Porticoccaceae > JAGPUQ01. The sequence continues at coordinate 65,948 of CAVPTW010000022.1, read as the reverse complement.
CTGTACTTGACGCCCGGGGTAACTACCATGGGCACGCTCACTGGCACCCCAACTTCCGATGGAAATCAACAAATCCTTTACTTTCGAAGCGGCACATCATCTGCCCAATGTGCCGCTCGATCACAAGTGCCGCCGCCTGCACGGGCACTCCTTTCATGTCACCGTGCATGTGGAAGGCCCCATCGGGGCCGACAGCGGCTGGGTGATGGATTTTGCCGATCTGAAAGCCGCCTGCCGGCCCATTCACGACCAACTCGATCACCGTTATCTGAACGAAATCGACGGCCTCGAAAATCCGACCAGCGAACATATTGCGCGCTGGATCTGGCACCGACTGAAGCCGGTGGTCCCCGGCCTGTCCGCGGTCGCGGTGCGGGAGACCTGCACCAGCGGCTGCCTGTACCGTGGGGACTGAAGTGCAACGCTGGATGCGCGCTGCAGAAACTGACTGACCGGGCCGTGCATATCCTCCGTCTCACCATCGAGTTTCAACTGCCGGCCTGCCATTCGCTGAAAGACAAGCGGCGCCGGCTCGGGGGCTTGCGGGAAAAGTTCGGCAGCAGGCCCAACATCGCGGTCAGCGAATCGGGTTGGCACGATGTTCACGATCGGGCGCGCTGGACCTTTGTCATCGTGGGGGAAAACCAGCGCGTCGTCGAATCGCAGCAGGAGCTGATTCAAACCTATGTCAGCCAGTCGGTCGATGCGCTGGTGACGCACAGCTCCCGCGAATATCTCCACTGACCGGATGCGGTGCTTCATCGGCTGTTCGGTATCCCGGAGCGACCAGGCCGCACTCGCGGCGTTGCTTCAGTCGCGAGCCGGTGCGGGCTGGCGGCTGATTCCCGCCGCGAACTACCATTTGACCCTGTGCTTTCTGGGCGACCAGCTGCCCACCACCCTGTCCGCACTGGTCGCGCGTCTGCGCGCCGCGGTCCCGCGCCGCCCGTGCCACGGCCATGCCTTGGCGCTCGCACCTTTCCCCACGCCCGCGGCGCCACTTCTCGCGGTGGAGCTCGTGCCGGATGCGGCCCTGCGGGCCTTGTACGCTGCGGTGGTAGGCTGCGTGGCCGCAACCGGAATCCCGTGCGAAGCAACGGAGTTTCGCCCTCATATCAGCCTTGCCCGCGGCGCCGGCGAGCTCCGCGTCGAGCCGACAGCACTGGATCTGTCGTTCAACGAACTCTGTCTGTTTCAGAGCCTTCCGACACCGGCACGCCGCCGGTACGAGCGGCTCCACAGCATTGCGCTCGACGACGATCGCGCACCGCCGGAAGACAGGGTGGCTGGCTAAGTCTGAGGTGACGTGGCCGGAGAAGACTCCGCTTTACCTGGGGCGACCCCAGCACCGAATTCCAGCAATAGTTCCGCCAGCGTTTCGATTTCCAGACGCAGGATCTGGCGCCGATCCGTGATCGCATCGATGAAGGGTTGGTACGCGGCTTTCGTGCGGGCCCGCACCAAGTGCCGCAACCGCTCGTGCAGTGTCGCGAGTTCACGTTCGTCCGAAAGCAGGTCGGCAAGTTGCACGGCTTGCGCGGTCCGAATCGGATCCAGATTCTCTGCCGCGCCCAGAAGCTCCAGCTGGCAACTGTAAAACCGGGCGTATCGTGCCCAGTGGCCGAAGTCGGCGTCCGCTCCCGACTTCAATGCCCGAAGGGCATGGCGGCGGCAATCGGCCCAGGAACCCGCCAATCCGGCGCGAATATCCGCAGGATCAAAGGTGCCCAGCGGTCCGGGGTCCAATGCCGCGACCAGGAGCTCCAGCCGGCGGGATACCGCCGCTGCCAGGCGTTTCGGGGACAGCTCGCGCCCCTCGACGACCACGACCGGAAGTGCGGCGCTTATCTCCCGCACCTGCTCGAACAGGGTGCAGGTATCCAGGCCGTCGAATAATTTCGCGAAAAGTGCGCGCTGCGCGATGTGCTCCCGCAATGGCGCGAGGCTATCGGAAATCGCCTCCACCTGTGCCACCGCGCGCCCGGCAAGATCGGGGTCGGTGGCCGCAAACAGATGTCCGAGCGCAGCCATGCGCTCCAGCGCTGCGAGCGCGTCAGACACGCCCTGAAGCCGTTTGCGGGAGACCGTGGCGAGCGCATCCATGGCGATGGCTAACTGGCGTTGCAGGATGCGATTCAGTTCACTCGCGAGGGCAGCTCCGGGTTCAATGACGTAATCGACGCGCATGGTGCATGAAACCCCGGTCTCCACCGGCGGTTAAGCCAGTGTTGACCCGAATTCAGGCCTCGGCACCGATCACGACCGGCCGCACAGTAGCCAGCTCCTCGTCGGTCAACAACCGGGAGCGAATCAGAAAGCGCACCCCGAGCGGAATTTCCAGGGAAAAACTGGCACCGCGTCCCGGCACCACATCGATGGTGGTATGGCAGTTTTCGTAGTACTGGAACTGCTCGGGCGACATGTAGAACTTGCAGCCATGGATGTCGCCCAGACACACATCGCGGCTGCCGATGCGGAAATCACCCACTGCAAAGCACATGGGGGCGGAGCCGTCGCAACAGCCGCCGCTCTGATGGAACAGCAGGGCGCCGTGCTTGGCGCGCAACTGGTCCACCACGGCGCGCGCCGCGTCGGTGATGGCCAGTCGCTCGCAAAATTCCGTCATGCCGGCACAGATCTCAGAAGAAGCCCATTTTTTCCTTGGCGTAGGAAATCAGCACGTTTTTGGTATTGCGGTAATGGTCCAGCATCATATGGTGGTTTTCGCGGCCGATACCGGATTTCTTGTAGCCGCCAAAGGACGCATGCGCCGGGTAGACGTGGTAGCAATTCACCCACACCCGGCCTGCCTGGATGCCGCGCACAAAGGTCTGCACCTGATGCATGTCGCGCGACCATACCCCCGAACCCAGGCCATAGAGGGTATCGTTGGCGATGGCGAGCGCTTCGTCGTCATCCTTGAAGGTGGTCACCGCAAGCACCGGCCCGAAAATCTCCTCCTGGAAAATGCGCATCTTGTTGTGGCCCTTGAACACCGTGGGCTGGATGTAATAGCCACCCGGGTACTGGGCATTTTTGTAAGGCTGCCCGCCGCAGAGCAGTTGCGCGCCCTCTTTCTTGCCGATATCGATATAGCTCAGGATCTTTTCGTACTGGTCGTTGGACGCCTGGGAACCCATCATGGTGGTGAGTTCGTAGGGGTCGCCCATCTTGATCGCGGCCACCCGGGGCAGACATTTCTCCATGAACCGCTCGTAGATGCTCTCGTGCACCAGCGCCCGTGACGGACAGGTACAGACCTGGCCCTGGTTCAGCGCGAACATCACCAGACCCTCGATCGCCTTGTCCAGGAAGGCATCGTCCTTGTCCATCACGCTCGCGCAAAAAATGTTGGGCGATTTGCCGCCGAGTTCGAGCGACACCGGAATGATGTTCTCGGAGGCGTACTGCATGATGAGCCGGCCAGTGGTGGTTTCACCGGTAAATGCGATCTTCTTGATATCGGGGTGAGACGCGAGCGGCTTGCCCGCCTCGGCGCCAAACCCGTTCACCACGTTGAGCACACCGGGCGGCAGCAGGTCGCCGATGAGCTCCATCAGCACCAGAATCGACACCGGCGTCTGCTCGGCGGGTTTCAACACCACGCAGTTCCCGGCGGCGAGCGCCGGCGCGATTTTCCAGGCCGCCATCAACAGCGGAAAGTTCCAGGGAATGATCTGGCCGACGACACCCAGGGGTTCGTGAATTTCCATCGACACCAGGTTCTCGTCGATATCGCTGACCGAACCCGATTCGGTGCGAATGGCCGCGGCAAAGTAGCGGAACTGGTCGATCACCAGCGGCAGATCCGCGCCCAGGGTCTCGCGAATGCCCTTGCCGTTATCGCAGGTCTCCACCATCGCCAGCTGCTGGATGTTGGCCTCGATGGTGTCGGCGATCTTGTTGAGTATCGCGCTGCGCGCGGCGGCCGCAGTCTTGCCCCAGGCGGGGAAAGCCTCCCAGGCCTTTTTCACCGCCAGGTCGATGTCCTTGGCGTTGGACTGGGGAATGCGCGCCACCAACTTGCCGTCGATGGGCGAGGTGTCCTCGAAATAATGGCCGTCGATGGGAGCCACCCAGCGCCCGCCGATGTAGTTCTCGTACTGGGGTTTGAATTGCGGACGTTGAAATGTCATCCGTCACCTCCCGATCATTGTGGTTATGTGGTGAAAAGCCCTGCAGGAACGACGCAGGTACTGGACGATCTGCCGAGCAGCACGAGCATCCGGCCCGCTTCGATTATCGGCGCGCACCCCCACAGGCGCAAGCCAAGTTCGGGTGCCGCCCTCCGGCCGCGCCGAGCGCGGGGCATCGACCGCTATAATCTGCCGCTTTTGGGGTTCCGCACCATGACGTCATCCGCGCCCACGGACCCGTCCGGCTCGCTGCCTGCCACCACTGCCGATGTGTCGCTGGAGGCCAAGGTCAGTGCCTTGCGCCAGGACTTCGGCGCCCTGCTGCCGGCCGCCATCGCGGTGCATTCGTCGCCGCCCACCGGCTACCGCATGCGCGCCGAGTTCCGCATCTGGCATCGGGACGAGCGCTGCCACTACGCCATGTACCGGCCGGGAGAATCCGGCACGCCCTACGTCATCGACGACTTCCCGCCCGGCGCTGCCGCCATCACCCGCCTGATGCCGCCCTTGCTCGCCGCGCTGAATGCCACACCGGAACTGCGCCGCCGCCTGTTTGCGGCGGAGTTCCTCACCACAATGGCGGGCGACGCCCTGATCACCCTCATCTACCACCGCGGGCTGGACGCCGCCTGGCAGGACGCCGCCCTGGCGCTGGCCAACCAGCTGGATTGCAGCCTGATCGGCCGCAGCCGCAAGCAAAAAATCGTCATCGGGCGCGACCATGTGATCGAGACCCTGAGCGTCGCCGGCCGCCGCTATTGCTGGCAGCAGATCGAATCCAGCTTCACCCAGCCCAATGCCGTCATCAACCGGGAGATGCTCGCCTGGACCGCGGAACAGGCCCGCAATCTCGGCGGCGATCTGCTGGAGCTCTATTGCGGCAACGGCAATTTTACCTTGGTGCTGGCCGGCACAGTTCGAGCGCGTGCTCGCGACCGAAGTAGCGAAGCTGTCGGTCCGCGCGGCGCACCACAACCTGGCGGCCAACGGCATCGACAATGTCGCGCTGGTACGGATGTCCAGCGAGGAAGTGGGCCAGGCGCTGGCCGGGGTGCGCCCGTTCCGGCGCCTGCGGGACATCGATCTCGGCGCCTATCGGTTCTCGACCCTGCTGGTGGACCCACCGCGCGCCGGTCTCGACGCAACCACCCTCGCTCTCGCCAAAACCTTCCGCAATATTTTTTATATTTCCTGCAATCCACAGACGCTCAAAAACAACCTTATGGAGCTGAACGCGACCCACCGGGTCGCCGAGTTCGCGGTGTTCGACCAGTTTCCGGGCACCCGCCATCTGGAATGCGGCGCCCTGCTGGTGCGGCGCTGAAAACGGACCGGGACCGACATCTTCAGTAAAAAACGCTCAGGCGAGACCCAATACCCGCAGCAAAATAAGACCGCCGCAGTTGACCGCAAAGGACAGCAGCCCGCTCACCAGCACGATATTGGCGGCCAGCCGGCGACTGCCGCCGAACATCTCCGCGAACACCACACTGATGGTGGCGGTCGGCGAGGCCAGCACCAGAAACAGGATGCCAAGCTCCATGCCGCGCACCCCGGCCCAATAGCCCAGGGGCACGCCGATCAGCGGCATCCACAGGCATTTGTAGAACGCCGCGCCCCAGCTCACCCAGGTCGGCTTGCGCAGCTCGCGAAAATCCAGCGACGCACCCAGCGTGAACAACACCAGCGGCACCGTGAGCTGCCCGAGAATTTTGCCGGTATCCACCAGAATCCCCGGCAGGGGCACGCGCACCGCACCCGCCACCACGCCGAGCACAATGCCGATGATGACCGGATTCTTCAGCGCATCGCGGCCCAGCCCGCGCCCCGAACCCGCATCACCGTAGCGGCGCAGCATGGCAATGGAAAACACATTGCCGAACACGATGAACACCGCCATGGGCAACGATGCCAGCGCCACGCCCTCGACCCCGTAGACCGTCTGCGCCATGGCGAGTCCCGCGATCAGCAGATTGCCGCGCGCCGCACCCTGCACGAAGACGCCGCGCTGCTCCCGCTCCTTTACCAGCAAGCTCGCCAGCGGCCAGGCCAGCAGCGCCAACCCCATCACCAGCGCCGTACTGACCAGCAGAAAGCGCGGCGCGCGGGTGAATTCGATCTCGGCGCCGGCCAGCGACAGAAACAGCATCGCCGGCGCGCCCAGATTGAAGACCAGCCGCGAGGCATCGCGCAGAAAGCCATCGCTCAGCGCTCCGGCGCGGCGCAGCACCACACCCAGGGCGGTCACCAGATAGATGGGCGTGACGGTGCCCAAAGCGAACCAGACGATGTCCAGATAATTCATCGCGACGTGGAAACCCATACGGGCAAGTGTGGAAAGACCAGCGCGTGCAACCGCAGCCGGTCAGCGCGCAACGGCAATCCGTTGCAATCAGAGCACAGCGGCAACGGGCGGGCAGACAATGCCATCCGCACAGGGCACCGATTTACCGGGCGCACGCTTACCGGCGGCAAGTCTACCAGCCGACATCCCGTCGCTGCGGTAGAATTCCGCGCCATGGCGCGTGCTCCCAAAATACTGGTATTCGATTCCGGCGTCGGCGGTCTCAGCGTGCTCGCGGCCGTGCGCGCCCGCGCGCCGGGCTGCGATTTCATCTTCGCCTGCGACAACGCCGCCTTCCCCTACGGCACCAAAGGGGAAGCCGAACTGGTCGAACGGGTGGACAAGGTCCTGCACCAGCTCGTCCGCCGGGAACAACCCGACATTCTGGTGGTGGCCTGCAACACCGCGAGCACGGTGGCGCTGCCGCGTCTGCGCGAGCGCATCCCGAATCCGGTGGTCGGTGTGGTGCCGGCCATCAAGCCCGCCGCCGCGCTGTCCGCCACCAAGGTGATCGGCCTGCTGGGCACCCCCGGCACCGTCAGCCGTCCCTACACCCGGCAGCTGATCGCCGACTTTGCCGCCGACTGCGAAGTGATCTGTCTGGGCAGTTCGCGGCTGGTCGATATCGCGGAACAGGCGCTGCGGGGTACCGCGCCGGATAGCGACGAACTGCGCACCATCCTCGCGCCACTGTTCGCCAACCCGGCGCTCGACACCCTGGTCCTCGCCTGCACGCATTTCCCGCTGCTCGCCGAGGCGCTCACCCTGGCCGCCCCGCGCCCGGTGCACTGGGTGGATTCCGGCGATGCCATCGCCCGGCGCGTACTCACTTTGCTATCCGGCCCCACGGATGGGCCCGACCTGGGCTTTCGCGCCCTGTTCACCGGCGCCGCCGGCAGCGATATCCTGCATCCGGCGCTATCGGCGCGCGGCTGCCGGGAAATCGCCGTACTGCCTTGAACCGCCCGAGCAACGACGGGGGTATGACCAGAATTTTGCTCGCGCGATTGCCGAACGAGTGATCCGATATCCGCCCAATTGGTGATACCGTTTGGCGCGGCGCATAGGGTACAAACGCGTTGGCTCCGGGGCCAAAAAAAAGTGGGCAGGCAATGGAAATGGATGATGATGCTACACAACATCCTGAAGATTCACAGCACCACTGGCGGTCCAAGGAAGCGGGCAAGCCTCCTTGACCGATGCAAGGAAATCGGGCTATCGCATCCCGACCGACCGATAGTTTCGGTCCAGGGACTCGGGGACCAAAGGCGGAGCAGGGCCTCGTCTTCTCAGCAACGGCGGCGTGCTCACTGACCCGCTCCGGTGTGCCCTGAGCCATTCAATCCCGGAGTTGCGACGACAAGGTCATGAACTTGAACGATTCGAACATCACGACGGTGCCCAGCCCGGCTATGGACTACTACCAGTCGATTAGCTACTGGAACCACTTCGAGCTTGTCTACCGGAGACTGAATCGACGAGCCACAGGCGACGAGGATACCTTCTGGTACCAGGAGCTCTTGGCCGCAGGACACCGATTCGAGCGTGCCCTGATTCTCAACTGCGGCAACGGTTGGGTTGAAAGGCACCTCGTTCAAATCGGACTAGTGAGGAGGGTCGTCGGTATCGACATCTCTGACGACCTGCTAGGACAGGCGCGATCCGCCGCTGATGAAGATCCAGTCTTCGGTGAGAGCAGTTAATTTAGTGAAAGTTAAAGCAGCATCTCTTGTATTTACGCCCGCTGCCGCATGGACAGGGGTCGTTACGGCCAATCTTGCGCGCTCGACTTCGCCCTAACATCAGTGCCTGAAGAACTTGGTCGATCGGGGCCGGCTCCTTCATACCTTTGGTTTTTTCATCCATTTGCTCATCTTGATTCCACGGGAAGACCAGAGAGACTCCGAATCGTACGTCTGGTCCCGTTGATGACATGCAGAGACCAAACCACCGTGAGGCCTTCTCCCTGTATTTGCGGAGCGTGCAGTACGACTCCAATCGAGGGCCTGCCACGTTTGATGGCTCATCAGTGCAGCAGAAGGTAATGCCTGAGCCTTCCTTAAACCCGAACGTGAGGTCATGAACCTTGCCATCAGCACGAGTCCGAGCAGCCAATTTGTCTACGGCACGACTCATTTCCGTCACGGCCTGCTCGCTCATTGATAGGAGTAGGAGGCCGAGTTCAATAGTTGCAGGCTCAGGTCGAGCTTCTATTTCCTTCACTACGCGCCCAACTGTCGTCTTTTCAGATCGAGTCAGAACGCCATCGGGTGTGGCCGCCCCTTGCACACCAGCTCGCCTCACCGCCATTGCAATATCTAGCCCTGCCGAAAAGTCATCGCACAGAAGCATCAGGTTAGCGTCAGGCTGCACCCATAGATTATTCGTCAAATGATAACCAAGAATCGTTAGTTCCTGCGACGCCATGAGTTGCTCTGCGTAGTTGGCCCGTCGGTTCACATAGCTAAGAAACTGTAGGGGGGACTGAAGCATTTCGGTCATTGTATCCACAGCAAACACGTCCATAACCAACGGCGCTTGTACTCGATCAATGGATTCTGTTTTGAGGAATTGCCGTGCCTGAAAGCTCAGGGCTGGGTAGTGATCACTGACGACACAAAAGATGTAAATCTCCTTGATTTCATCTGGCAGTACGACCTCGCGCCCATCAGCGGCCACGAGCCTGCATTCCCTTGCGATCAGGCTTTTAGCACAAGCGGCACCTTGGTCATAGGCATCCTGTACCGCCTTCTTGAAGTCGCTGCGAATAACCGGATCATTTCCTTTTCTCGACTCAAGCGTGAGCCGCTTTGATTTTGCCTGCACGATGATGGCCCGATTGCCCCAAACGACAAGCACGTCTACATCGGATATCTTTGCTGCCTTGGTCTTGAAGATATCGACATTCAAATGCACACGATCCTTCCCAAAGACCAAACCGAGTCTCTCGGCTACAAAATCTTCAGTGAAGTCACCTCGGTTCTTCGAGAGTGTTGGACGATATGCCTCGTCTTGATACATCCAATGATGGGGAGCTTCGTATATCGCTTCGGCCAATGAGTAGGGCTGCAGTGATAAGAACTCGCCGCTCGGCGTCCGCAGTAGGGGCATAGCCGTAATCACGTTGAAGTCGTGCAGCGCGTTGAATCCTTCATTGCACTCTGTTGATGGTAGTTCAAATGCCCCGAGTACTCGCTCCACAATATCGGTAGCAAGATTCGCCTTTGCTGCAATCTCATCGGCAGTGAATGCGAAAAGAGGGAGCATTGTCCACTCGTCAGGATGCTGATTTCGCATGCGCCCACGAATTGTGTCGAAGCGGTCGGAATGGACACCGCCGACGGCTTTCGCGACACGCGTAGCGTGATCGATGGTGAAGCCACGGTTTGCTTGCAGCCATTGCGAATCGGCTGCATATTTACGCGTTGCTATTGAGACTTACATAAATACATGACAGATTCACACCGGCAACTCGGCCTGTTCCCAGAAAGCGCTGACCAGCGTTGGGCGACGCTGCATGGAACGCAACCGTCGTCTGGCAAAGTCACTGACCTGATGCAGGGTGCTGGCGCAGAGGTTGCCGAGCTCATGGGTCTTCAGATAGCCCCACAGGTATTCCACCGGGTTCAGTTCGGGCGCATAGGCCGGCAGAAACGCCAACTGGATATCCACGCCGTCACCTTCCACATACCGGCGCACGAGCTTGCTTCGATGCGCCCGCAGACCATCCCAAATGATGAGCAAAGGCCCCGGGATCTGGCGCCGCAGGGCCTGAAGAAATGCCACGATCTGCGGTCCTTTGATCGTGCCCGGAAACAGCCGGAAGTAGAACTGCCAGAAGGTGACACCGGCGATGGCCGAGAGTTGATGCCAGGAGAAGCTGTACTGCAGCACCGGGGTTTGCCCGCGTGGCGCCCAGGTGCGTACCCTCGTGGGGCGTTCGGAGAGGCCGGACTCGTCGATAAAGATTATGGTTTGGCCGCGTTTTTCGGCGTTTTTTTTAGCGCCGGCCATTGGCAGCGCTTCCATTGCCGAATCGCCTGCTCGTCGCGTTGGATGGCGCGCCCCGTCGGCCGTTGGCAGCTGAAGCCCATCTCCCGCAGCAGCCGCCATACATGCACTTCGCTGTATTGGAAGCCAAACTCGTTGGCAATCAATGACCGTACCCGAGGCAGGGTCCATAGCTCGGTGGGAAACCCTGCCGCGCAAGCGCCGCGCTTGAGCAATCCGGCCAGCTTGCGCCGGGCCGCGGCGTCGAAGCTGCCCGGCCGGCCCAGCGGTCTGGACTTCAGGGCCTCTTTTCCCCCTTCGGCGAGCAGGGATGCCCACGTATTCACCGACTGGCGACTGACGCCTAATTCCCGGGCCACCTCGGCCTCGGGCACCCCCTTCTCCAGCATACGCGCTGCTCGTAGCCGTCGCCGTTGGAGTGCTTTCAGATCGCGTTTCATAACTCGCTCCCGTTGCCATTCTCACACAAACCATTTGACAACCGAAACGGGGAAAAGTGTCATCCATTTATGTAAGTCTCAATAGGTCAAGGTACTGAAAGATGTAGGCCGCTTCACCGCTGTAGAAAATCGGTTCTCGCCACACATCCCCCCGCTCAAACGGGTTGAAACCACCTTCCATTGCTTCCGTGGTTAGACCTGACCAAAATTCCCCAGACAGACAATGATGTAGCTCCTCAAGGAGTTTCTCCGTTGCGTCCATGTATTCCTGCAGTGTCCTCGGCGCAGGCAATATCCAGTCGATATCGGCCTTAATCATCAAGCCGAGCAAAGTATTGATCTCCGTTCGGATGAGCCGTGAGGGAGAGAACATCTTCCTCATATCGGCTTCCTTGATATCACCTGCGTGGAGGATCACATTTTCACGGAAGCAGATATGGGCTATTGCATGCACGTAGCCAGGCTGGCAGCAAATACCAGCCAGATCTGCAAAAACCTCTTGCTCTGTTCGCGTGGACTTGTCAGTCATTAGTCAACCTTCGTGAGTTGCGGCGCTTTGTCTCAAAGTAAAACTGGTTTCGCTGTACCGGAATGCCGGCAGTCCGGCCTTGCTGTCGTTCGGCGTCACGAATTTCCGGCCGGAATCTTCGCCGGCAACACCAGCGTGCCCGCGTTGCCGCGCGTCGGCACACTGAGATAACGCACACCCTCGATCTGGATATAGCTGGGCGTCACCACCGACTCGGGATGGCGCTCAAAATCCGCCCTGGCTTCCGCGCAATGGGCGTAGGTCGCCAGTCGCCGGCAGTTGACTTCGGTCGCGCGCATCACCAGATGTTCTCCGGACTCGCCCTGCGCCACCACCTGCGCGGGCGTGGTCCAGAAGGAATCCACCAGCTCGCTGCCGTCGTGGACGCCGTCCTGGCCGGGCGGAAGTTCGGCGAGGAAAAATCGCGTGTCGAAACGCTTGGGGCGTTCGGGCGGCGTGATCCAGTGCGCGAAATAGGTCAGCTCCTCGACCGCAGCCCGCAGACTGTGGCGCGCGAGCAGGGTCGCGAAATCGAGCTCACCCCGCACCAGCCGCGCGCGCTCGAGCGCGAGCTCCGCGAGCAGGCCCGGGGTCGGCCAGTCGCCGTCCGGCGTTTTCGCGTAGAGAATTCCCACCTCCTCGAAGGTTTCGCGAATCGCCGCCATGCGATAGCCGTGCAGCGGATCGTCGGGCGTCGCGCCATCGGCCGGTTCCAGCGCGCCGCCCGGAAACACCAGCGCGCCACCGGCGAAGGCGGTGGCCCGATTGCGCAGCGCCATCAGGATTTCCCAGCCCGCCGCGCGGTCGCGGCCGATGACCAGACTCGCCGAGGGCCTGGCTGTCACCGGGGTTTGAGTGGTCGTCATGGGTTTTTCCTCGATCCGATCGGTGGCCCGGTCCAGACCCCCGGGGCAAGCTGTTATAGTCAGGCCGGATTGTAGCCCGACGCTCCCGCAAGTCCCGCGTTCAAGGATCGATCATGGCCCCAGTGTCCACCCCCCGTCCGCTGTCCGCGGCCCACGGCCCGCGCTGAACGATGCCGGCGCCGCTCGTCGATCTCGCCCCGATTCGCGCCGCGCTCGCCGGCGGTGAACTGGTGCTGACCCCCAACCAGCGTCTGGCGCGGGGGATCGAGCAGACCTGGGGCCAGGAGCTCGCCGCAACGGGAACCCGGGTCTGGGAGCGCCCGCGGGTGTACGCCCTCGAACACTGGTTCGAGCGGATGTGGCAGGAATTGCGCGACGCCGCCTTCGCGCCGGCGCTGACGGGCACGGTGGCGAGCGCCGCCGTGGAGACCCGCCTCTGGGCGCGCGTCATTGCCGCGCACCCCGACAGCGTCGCGGGCAATCCCCAGGGTTTCGCGCGGCTGGCCCGCAGCGCGCGCCAGCTTCTCGAACGCTGGGATCTCGATCCCGCCCGACTCGATGCCGACGGCCACCGCGGCGCTGAACTGCTGCTCGCCTGGCTGCCGGCCTGGCGCAAGGCCATGGCGGCCTGCGCGCTGCTCACCCGGGAACAGAGCCTGGAGATGCTGTCCGCCGGGATGGCCGCCGGCCTGCTGGCGCGCGAGCCGGCGATCCATCTGCTCGGCTTTGCCACCCTGCCCCCGCGTTACCGACGCATCCTGACCGGGCTCGGCGATCGGGTTATCGAGTTGCGACCCCAGGGAGTGGATGCCAGCCCGCGTCTCGCCGCCCTGCCCGATCCGGCCACCGAAATCGCGGCCGCCGCCGGCTGGGCGCGCGACCAGTTGCAGGCCGACCCGCAGCGGCGTATCGGGGTGATCTTTCCCGACCTGACCGCCAACCGCGCCCAGATCGAGCGTCAGTTCCGCGACCTGCTGGCGCCCGGCCACGGACTTCCGGACAGCGGCTGGCAACCGCCGCCCTTCAATCTTTCCGCCGGCGTTCCCCTCGCGGAGTTGCCCCTCCCCCGCGCGGCGCTGGAACTGCTGGCGCTCGCCGACGGCCCGGCGCCCTTGGGACTGCACTGTGCGCTGCTGCAGGACCCGTTCTGGAGCGACGCCGCGGCCGAACTCGAGGTGCGCAGCCGCGCCGAGCGCGAGCTGCGGGACCTGAACCGGCTCGCGCCTTCCGCCGGGGATTTCCGCCACGCCCTGGCGCGCGCCGAAGCGGCCCCGGGAAATCTCGTCGGCAGCCTGTCCCGGCGTGTGCAAGCGGCGAGCGAACACCGCCGCCGCGCACCGGCCCGGCAGGGTTTCGCCGCCTGGGCACGCCATGCGAGCGAACATCTGGACATCCTCGGCTGGCCCGGCAGCCGGAGCCTCGACAGCCACGAATACCAGCAGCTCCAGCACTGGCGCACGCTGCTCGACGCTTTCACCGCCCTCGCCGTCACCGGCGAAACACCGACCTGGTCCGAGGCGCTGACCGAATTGCGCCGCCTCGCCGCGGACACCGTGTTCCAGCCCCGTACCCCGGAGGTGCCGATCCAGATTCTGGGGGTACTGGAAGCCGCCGGCCTGCGCTTCGACGCACTCTGGGTCGCCGGCATGAGCGATGCCCGCTGGCCCGAGTCCCTCGCGCCCCACCCGCTGCTGCCCGGCCCCTTGCAGCGGCGGCTGGCGATGCCGCGCGCCCAGGGCGCCCACGAACTGGCGCTCGCCCGCACCCTGGTGGCCGATCTCGCCGGCGCTGCGCCGGAAGTGATCTTCAGCTATCCGCTGCGCGATGGCGAAGTGGCGCTGCAAGCCTTTGCGCCGCTGCGCGCGCTGCCGCCGCAGGTGGTTCCGGTGCCCGCGCTCGACCAGCCTTTGGCAGCGGCGCAGGCGGGCGCCGCGGTACTGGAAATCATCGCCTGGGGCGATGCACCGGCCTGCGTCGCGGCCGAGCTGGTGCGCGGCGGCAGCAGTTTGCTGCGCGATCAGGCGGCCTGTCCGTTCAACGCCTTCGCGATCTGGCGCCTGGGCGCGCGCGCGCTGCCCGAACCCGAGCCCGGACTCACCCGTGCCGAGCGCGGCAATCTGGTGCACCGGGCGCTGGAGCTGTGCTGGCGCGAGCTGCCCGATCAGGCGGCACTGCTGACCCTGAGTCCCGCAGCACGGGCCGAACACCTGGCCGCTGCCATCGACGGCGCACTCGACGAACTCGCCCGCCAGCGGCCCGAACTTCGCGGCGGGCGCCCGCGCGCGGTCGAGTCGGCCTGTCTGCAACGTTTGCTTGCACACTGGCTGATGCTGGAAACGCTGCGTCCACCCTTCCAGGTGGTGGCGCGGGAACAGGATGTGGAACTCGATCTCGCCGGACTCCCGATTCGCCTGCGCATCGACCGCATCGACCGGCTGGCGGATGCTCGGCTGCTGCTGATCGACTACAAGACCGGCAATGTCAGGGCTGGCGGCTGGGTCGGCGCGCGCCCGGAAGAACCGCAACTGCCGCTTTATGCGCTGGCGGTCGCCGGCTCTCCGGCAGGCTCTCCAGAAGAGTTTTCAGCAGACTTGTCAGCAGACACTCTGACCGGCTCTCCACTCGCTGGCATCGCCTTCGCCCGCGTCCGCATCGACGACAAGGCATCCGGCGGTCTGCTGGGCATCAGCGATGTGGCCGAGCTGATTCCGGGCTGCAAGACACTGGCGGAATATGGCCTGCCGGCGGACTGGCCGGCGGCGCTGGCGCAGTGGCGGCATGATCTCGGTGCCCTGGCGCAGGAGTTTCTGCACGGCACCGCCACCATCGCCTGCCATACCCGTGCCGTGGACAACCAGACCGAGCTGCTGCCCCTCAACCGGCTGCCGGAGCAGGACGCCATCCAGCGCTGGCGGGAGCGCACATGACGCCGGATCGCGACGCGCGTCGCCAGGCCCTGGACCCCCAGCGTTCGTTTGCGGTGGCGGCACCGGCCGGCTCCGGCAAGACCGGCCTGCTCACCCAGCGCATGCTGCGGCTGCTCGCCGACTGCGCCCAGCCCGAGGAAGTCCTGTGCATGACCTTCACCCGCAAGGCCGCGGGCGAAATGCGCCGGCGCATCCTGGGTGCCCTCGAACTCGCGCAACAGCCGCAGCCGCCCGACGACGCATTCGACCGCGACAACTGGGAGCTGGCGCGCGCGGTGACGGCGCGGGATGCCGCCGCGGGCTGGGATCTGGCGAGCGCGCCCAACCGGCTGCAAATCCACACCATCGACGCCTTCTGCGCCTTGCTGGCGCGCCAGCTCGCGGTGGAAGCGGGCCTGGGCTCCGGCCTCGCGCCCAGCGAAAACGCCGAGCCGCTGCTGCGCGCGGCGGTGCGGGATCTGGTCGCCGAACTGGAACATCCGGGCGCCACGGGCGATGCGCTGGCGGTGCTGCTCACACACCTCGACAACAACCAGAGTCAGCTCGAAGACCTGCTGATCCGCCTGCTGGGCAAGCGCGAGCAGTGGCTGGGTCATGTGCTGGCGAGTCGCGACGCGCGCCCACACCTGGAAGCGGCGCTCGCGGAACTCATCTCCGACACCCTGGAACAGCTCCACGCGGAACTTGCGCCGATGGCTGCGGAACTCGTGGAACTGGTGCGCTACGCGGCCCGCAATCTCGCGCGAACGGCGCCGGACGACCCCCTTGTGCAATTCACCGCGGCGGCCGGGCTGCCCTCCCCAGCGATGCCGGAGCAATGGCGGGCGATCCTGGGTTTGTTTCTGACCGGCAACGGCACTTTCCGGAAAAAAATCGACAAGCGCCAGGGCTTCCCCATCGCCAGGGAATCCATCGACCCGGAATTGGCGGGCACCTACAAGGAGCGCTGGATCGCTCTGTGCGAACAGTTCGCGGCCACGCCCGGCCTGCTGGAGCTCTGCAACGACGTGGTAGCCCTGCCGCCCGCCGCCTATCCGGATGCGCAGTGGCAGGTGCTCGCCGCGCTCACGCAACTGCTGCCCGAACTCGCCGCGCGCCTGGATCTGGTGTTCCAGCGCGCCGGCGAGTGCGACTTCACCGCCATTGCACTCGCCGCGCTGCGCGCCCTGGGCGACGAGGATCAGCCCACCGATCTCGCGCTGCGCCTCGACTACCGCCTGCGCCACATTCTGGTGGACGAGTGCCAGGACACCTCCGTCTGCAATTCGCGCTGCTGCGCCGCCTCACCGCGGGCTGGCAGGACGGCGACGGCCGCACCCTGTTTCTGGTGGGCGACGGCATGCAGTCGCTCTACGGTTTTCGCAACGCCAACGTGGGTCTGTTCCTCGACAGCCGCCGTCACCCCCTCGGCGACATCCATCTCACCCCGCTCGATCTGAGCGCCAATTTCCGCTCCCAGGAGCAACTGATCCTCTGGTTCAACCGCATCTTCGCCACGGCGTTTCCCGCCACGGAAGACCCCGCGCGGGGTGCGGTGCCCTATGCGCCCGCCGGTGCGGTGCGCCCGCCGCTACCCGGCGCGGCGGTCAGCGCCGATGTGCTGCCGAGTACCGCGAGCGCCACCGAGGAAGCGGAAATCGTGGCGACGCGGGTGCAGGCCGCGCTCGCCGAGCCGGGCGAAGTGGCGATCCTGGTGCGGGGGCGCAATCATCTGCGCGAGATTCTGCCCGCGCTCTACCGCCGCGGCCTGTCCTGGCACGCGGCGGATATCGACAGCCTCGCCGGCAGCATGCCGGTGATCGATCTGCTGTCGCTCACCCGCGCGCTGCTGTGTCCCACCGATCGCATCGCCTGGCTCGCGGTGCTGCGCGCGCCCTGGTGCGGACTCGGGCACGCCGATCTGCTCGCCCTCGCCGGCGGCGCGGGTGCCGATCTGCGCGCGCCGCTGCTGCCCCGGCTCGCCGCCTGGGCGGAAAATCCCGCGCTCAGCGCCGCTGGCCGCGCCATCCTGACCCGGGTGGCGCCGGTGCTGCTCGCCGCCTGGGCCGAGCGCTGGCGCAAGCCCCTGCGCATTTGGATCGAGGGCACCTGGATCGCCCTGGGCGGCCCGGCCGCCCTGCTCGATCCCGGCAATCTGCGCCTGTGCCGGCAGTATTTCGATCTCCTGGAGAGCGCCGCCGACATCGCGCGCAGCGACTGGCCGGCCTTCACCGCCCGGGTGCAGAGCGGCTACGCGGCACCCACGGCAACGCCGGAGACGCGGCTCCACATCATGACCATCCACAAGGCGAAGGGTCTGGAGTTCGCTACCGTCATCATCCCCGCGCTGGATCGCAAGGGCCGCGCGGACGATCGCGAACTGCTGCGCTGGCGAGAGCGGGTCACGGCCGCCGGGGACAGTCACCTGCTCATCGCGCCGCCACAGCGCAACGGCGAGGCGCGCGATCCGCTCTACACCTGGCTGGCGCGCGAGGACAGCTTCGCGAGCCGGCTGGAGGACGCCCGCACCCTCTATGTGGGCTGCACCCGCGCGGCGCGGCGCCTGCATCTGGTGTTCCGCGAGCCGCGCAAGGACAACCCGCCGGACAACACCCTGCTGGCGCGCATCTGGCCCGCGCTCGCGCCCGAACTGGCGCAGCCCGGCCCCGGTTTTGAGGTGATTCGTCACGAAGCCAGCGCCGGGGACGCGGCTGTCGAAGTCGATGGGCCAACGGACGCTGAAGCAGAAACCGCACCGGTGCCGCCACTCAGCCACGGCGTGCGCCTGCCGCCGGACTGGCGGCCCGCACTCGCACCACCCGCGCCCGGCCCGGCGCCACCCGCGCCCGGCGCCGGCGGCGACGACGACACCGAAGCGCCCCTCGCCCGGCTCGCCGGGATCCTGTTTCACCGCACCGTGCGCCAACTCCTCCGCGAAGGCCCCGAGCACTGGGACGCCCGGCGCCGCGCGCGTCAGGAACCCCTCTGGCAGGGCGAGCTGGCCGCCGCGGGCGCCACTGCCGCCGAGGTGGAAACCGCCATCGCCCGCATCCGGCGGGGACTCGAGAATCTGCTCGCCGACGCGCACGGCCGCTGGCTGCTCGCCGATCACCCCGAGGGCGGCGCGGAATGGGAGATGGGCTATCTGGACGACAACGGCCAGACGCGCACCGCCATCGTCGATCGCACCTTCGTCATCGAGGAGACGCGCTGGATCATCGACTACAAACTCGCCGAGCCCGCCGCGGGCGAACCACAAACGCAATTCGTCGCGCGCCAGCGCAAGGCCTACGCTGAGCAGCTCGCGCGTTACGCCGCCCTGTTCGCGCGCCGGGATGCGCGACCGGTCTGCACGGCGCTGTATTTTCCGCTGCTGCCGCATCTGGAAATCCTTTAACCGGGCGGCGGCGCAATCCGTTCATCCCGTCGTCATGGGAATTACAGTAGAATTCGCGGCCCTCATGCCACTATCGCAGCCGCGCGGCGGCCGGGAATACCGAGTCAAATGATCGAAAAAGCCCTTGAAAACCTCAATGTCGATTCCCAGCAGGTCCTGCTGACGCCGGACGACCTGAAGCGGGATCTGCCCATGACCCCCGCCGCTGCCGCCACCGTGGTGCGCGGACGCGAGACGGTGCAGAGCATTCTCGACCGCCAGAATCATCGTCTGATGATCGTGGTCGGACCCTGCTCCATCCACGATGTCGACGCCGCCATGGACTATGCCCGGCGCCTGCGCGCGCTGGCCGACCGGGTGGCCGACAGCCTGTTCATCGTGATGCGGGTGTATTTCGAGAAGCCGCGCACCACCGTGGGCTGGAAGGGACTGATCAACGACCCGCACCTGGACGACTCCTTCCGCATCGACGAAGGGCTGCACATCGGCCGCCGCCTGCTGCGCGACATCGCCGAGCTGGGCCTGCCCGCCGCCACCGAAGCGCTGGATCCCATTTCGCCGCAGTATTTGCAGGATCTCATTGCCTGGTCGGCGATCGGCGCGCGCACCACCGAATCCCAGACGCACCGGGAACTGGCCA
The DNA here is from genome assembly GCA_963708735.1 of uncultured Gammaproteobacteria bacterium. Taxonomy (GTDB): domain Bacteria; phylum Pseudomonadota; class Gammaproteobacteria; order Pseudomonadales; family Porticoccaceae; genus JAGPUQ01. The sequence continues at coordinate 46,679 of CAVPTW010000022.1, read as the reverse complement.
GCGGCCTGACCCCCGCGGTGGGTTTCAAGAACGGCACCGACGGCGGCCTCACGGTGGCCATCAACGCCCTGCAATCGGTGGCCAAGCCGCACCATTTTCTCGGCATCAACAGCGAGGGGCGCGTCGCCATCATCAAGACCCGCGGCAACCCCTATGCGCATATCGTGCTGCGCGGCGGCGACGGCAAGCCCAATTACGATTCGGTGAGCGTGTCGCTGTGCGAACAGGCGCTGCGCAAGGCCGGCGTGTCCACCAACATCATGGTGGATTGCAGCCACGCGAACTCCAACAAGAGCCACGAACTGCAACCGCTGGTGATCGAAAACGTCACCAATCAGATTCTCGAAGGCAACCAGTCCATCATCGGCCTGATGATCGAGAGCAACATCGAGGCGGGCAACCAGAAACTCTCGGCGAATCGCGCCAAGATGGTTTACGGGAAATCGGTGACGGACGCCTGCATCGACTGGCCGACCACCGAACGCGCGCTGCTCACCATGCACGACAAGCTCAAGACCGTGTTGCCCAGGCGCATGGGCTGAGACGCGCACAGCCGGGAATCCCGAACCAAAACAAGACCGCCGGCTGCAACAGTCGGCGGTCTTTTCACCTGGCAATCCTCAGGTCACCTCGAACCTCAGGTAACCTGGAAATGGTCACTGCCTGAACAAGCCGTTGACGCGCAGCAGCGCTCGCGACTTGTCCACGAGGCCGGCGCCAAAATTACCTTCGATCACGCTCACCGCAATCTTGCCCTGCTCGATCAGCAAGGCTTCACTGCTGGATTCCGCCGTCGCCACATCCATCGGCTCGAACGAAATTCCGGGCAGCTCGGCGGTAATGCCGAGCCCCGAGCCCACCGGATCGGCGGCGAGGCTCGCGACGAATTTCGGCGCCGTCGTGGAATAAGTGCCGACCACCGCCCGTGCAAAGGGCAAGCCGTTGCTCGTGCCGGGCGCGAACCTCGGCACGTTGACGTTGAGACCAGTGCCATCGGGAAGCAACGCCCTGTCCCTCGGGGCGCGCCGCTCCAGCTCGTGCACCAGCTTCAGCACGATCTGCGCGGTTTCAGCGGCGAGCACCGGATTGTTCGCGGTATCGTCATCGGCACTGACCGCAACCGAGGGAATGCCCCGATTGATGCCGTAGACGGCGTTGTTGACCGTGCCGGAACTGGGATTCACCAGGCCCGTGTTGTTGCCTTCATTGGGCCCCGAAATGATCAGTTGCGGCTGGCGACCCCAGCGCGGTTCCGCCAACAGATCCAGTCCGTACAGCAGCGCCATCACCGGAGTGCCATCGACGTAATGAAGATCGGGATCGCCGGCGTCGCTGCCGACGCCGGGGGCGCCGGCCTGGGCGATCCCGCCGACACAATCCGCGGTCAGTGGCCCGATCGGACGCAGAAAATTCAGCGCCGCGCCCTGCCCGCTCTGATTGCGACAGGGCACCGATACCATGACCTGATGGCCCTCACTGCGCAGCGCCTGATACAGCGCCCGCACATTGGCCGAAAGACCATCGTCGTTGGTAATGAGGATATCGAGCGCGTGGAGCGGCGCGGCGAGGGCAAGCAGAGCCAGCGTCAAGGATAATTGGCGGCGGTATCGCAACATGGTGGGGACTCCCGATGGTTAGGAAGCCCTCACGCTAATCAGCCTGGGTGACGAGCGCGTGACAGCAGTGCTTGTTCAACCGGCGGTTATCGCGCCGGTTCGCGCGCGGAACCTCCGCTGTCCCGCGCGCAAGCCCGGTGTGATCGGCATCCCTATCCGTCACGAAATGAGCATTTGCCTACGGGTGTCAGGCGGCACCCTGAAACGTCTTCACGTCAAAATATTCGCGCCAGCCGGTCAATTTGCCGGCGGCGTCAAACTCCAGAATCCCCATCACCGGCAGCGAGCGACGCTCGCCCTTGTGGGTCCAGCCGTCGACACGCTCCGTCACCACGGTGTCGCCCGCCACGACCACGCGGAGCAGATCGAACGTCATGTCGTCGCCGGCGGCGACAAACTTCTCCACCGCCTTGCGAATCTGTGCCTGCCCCTTCACGGGCGCGAACGGAATGTTGTGGTAGATGCCCTCGGGGGCGAAGGCCGCGACGATGGCATCCACGTCCTTGCGCTCCCAGGCCTTGAAGAAATCCCGCGTGATGCGCTCGTTGCGCGCGCTGAAATCGCTGGCGGCAATGGCCGATTTGGCTGTGGTCATGGTGTATCTCCTTTATTTATGTCAATTTTCATGTCAATTTTCATGGCAATGGTCGATGCGTGAAAAAAGCCGATTCCGCCCGAGTCTAGACCCGGGTTTTCATTCCGCGCCAGAGGCATTTATGCCTCGACCGGCGCTGGCGGTCGCGGTCGCGGGATGATTTGGCTTAGGCTCTGTGCCAATACCCATAACAAATCCGGAGCAATCGCCATGTCCACTCATGTCCTCAGCGTGCTTGCCGATGATTTCGTGTTTCTCGAAGGCCCGCGCTGGCGGTTCGGGAAGCTCTGGGTCTCGGATGTCAACGGCAAAAAGGTCTACACGCTGAACGAGCAGGGCGAGCGCGCGCTGTGCGTCGAGGTACCCAATCGGCCGTCCGGCATCGGCTTTCTGCCCGACGGCACGCCGCTGGTGGTGTCGATGAAGGACCGCAGCCTGCAGCGGGTCGAGAACGGCCGCCTGGTCCCGCACGCCAGCGTCGCGCATCTGGTCGAGGGCGAGATCAACGACATGGTGGTGGACCGGCGCGGCAACGCCTATGTGGGCAGCATGGGCTACGACCTGTTCGGCGGCGCCAAATTCAAGCCCGGCAATCTGGTGCTGGTGACCCCGGACGGCAAGGCGCGCGTGGTGGCGGATGGGCTGCATTTCCCCAACGGCCCGGTGGTGACGCCGGACAACCGCACCCTGGTAGTGGCAGAAAGCTGGGGCAAGCGCCTGGCCGCCTTCACCATCGAAGCCGACGGATCCCTGAGCGGGCACCGGGTATTCGCCGATCTGGGCGACTACACCCCGGATGGCATCACGCTGGATGAAGAAGGCGCCATCTGGGTGGCGGCCTTCGCCAACAACGCCTTCGTGCGGGTGCGCGACGGCGGCGAAATCACCGATGTGATCTCCTCCGGCGCGCGCCGCGCAGTGGCCTGCACCCTGGGTGGCGCCGATCTGAAAACCCTCTTCTGCCTCACCTTTGCCGGTGAGATGAAGGACATCGGCAAGGGCATGCGGGCCTCGCGCATCGAGACCACGCGCGTAGCGGTGGCGGGCGCCGGGTCGCCCTGAAACCGCAGCAGCGAGCAGGTTGTCCCGGCGCCGCGCGCGGTGATTGCGCGCTGCTGCGACAGCATTGTCCATGGCACCACTATCGAGTGCAACCGAATCCGCTGGCTGGCCGTGAGACCGATCACGTTTTCCCCCATCCCCGGGCTCGGGTACCATCCGCGCCAGCGCGCCGCCACGAGATGCTTATGAAAACCGGATCCCTCCGCCCCTGGCTGCTGCTGACACTGCTCTGCGGACTGGCGCTGACGGGCTGCGGCGGTCGCGAGACCCGCGTCGAAGCCGGCAACCGCGACCAGATCCTGCACTGGGGCAATGGCGCCGAACCCCAGGAGCTCGACCCCCATATCGTCACCGGCTTGCCGGAAAACTACATCATCATCGCCTTGCTCGAAGGACTCGTGCTGAAGGATCCGGCGACACTGGAACCGATTCCGGGTGTCGCTGAAAGATGGGAAATCAGCGACGACGGCCTGATCTACACCTTCCATCTGCGCGCGAATGCGCGCTGGTCGAACGGCGATCCGGTGACCGCGCAGGATTTTTCGTGGTCCTGGTGGCGCGCCCTGCAACCGAGCCTCGGCAATCTCTACGCCTACATGTATTTCCCGATTGTGAACGCCGAAGCCTATGCCACCGGCAAGTTGAAGGATTTCGATCAGGTCGGCATCAAGGCGCTCGACGCACGGACCCTGCGCGTGACCCTCGCCAATCCCACGCCCTATTTTCTGCAGCTGCTCGATCACTACAGCATGTTCCCGGTGCACCGGCCGACGCTGGAAAAATACGGCGATCCCACGCAGCGCGGCAGCACCTGGACCCGCGCGGGACATTTCGTCGGCAACGGACCCTTCGTGCTGAAACAATGGGAGCTGAACAAGATCGTCGTGGTCGAGAAGAGTCCGACCTACTGGGACGCCGCCAACGTCAAACTCCACGCCATCGATTATTACCCGGTCGAAAACGTGTCCACCGAGGAGCGCATGTTCCGCGCCGGGCAACTGCACATCACGGGTTCGGTGCCGCCCGACAAGATCGCGGTGTACCGCAAGGACGCACCCCAATTCCTGCGCGTGGAGCCCTATCTGGGCAATTATTTTTATCGCTTCAACACCCGGGTGCCGCAGCTCGCCGATCCCCGCGTGCGCCGCGCGCTGGCGATGAGCATCGACCGCCAGCAGATCGTCGATCACGTCACCAAGGGTGGCCAGCTCCCGGCTTACGCGTTCACGCCACCGGACACCCTGGGCTATACCGCGGCGCCGGGCTTCACCTACGATCCGCAGGGCGCGCGAGCCCTGCTCGCGGCAGCGGGCTATCCCGACGGCGCCGGGTTCCCGCCCACCGAGCTGCTCTACAACACCAGCGAAAGCCATCGCAAGCTGGCGGTGGCCATCCAGCAAATGTGGAAGCGTGAGCTCAATATCGAGATCACCCTCAACAACCAGGACTGGAAGGTGTACCTGGACAGCGTCAACAACGGCAATTATCAAATCGCCCGCGGCGGCTGGATCGGCGATTATGTCGATCCCAACAGTTTTCTCGATATGTGGGTCACCGATGGCGGCAACAATCGTACCGGCTGGAGCGATCCGCGCTACGATGAACTGGTCATGCGCCTGGCTCCCGCCGCGCTGTCGCGGGAGCAACGCTACGCCTGGTTTCGCGAAGCCGAGGCGCGCCTGATGGACGCCATGCCGGTGATTCCGATTTTCTATTCCTCGCGCAATTACCTGCTGCAGCCCAGCGTGCATGGGCTGCCGCCCAACCTGCTCGGCTATCCGCTGTTCAAGCAGGTCTATCTCGAGTCCGCCCACTAACCCATGCTGCGCTTCATTCTGTATCGGCTGCTGCAAACAATCCCGGTCCTGCTGGTCGTGGTCACCGTCACCTTCTTTCTGGTGCGGCTGGCGCCCGGCGGTCCCTTCAGCGCCGAAAAGGCCGTGCCGCCCGAAGTGCTCAAGGCGCTGGAGGCGCGCTACCACCTCGACCAGCCCATATCCGCGCAATACCTGAGTTATCTGGGCGATCTGCTGCACGGCGATTTCGGTCCCTCGTTTCGCTACCCGGGGCGCAGCGTCGACGAGATGATTTTTTCCGGCCTGCCCACCACCGCCGAGCTCGGCCTGTACGCACTGTTGATCGCGCTGGTGCTGGGCACTGCGGCCGGAGTGATCGCGGCGTTGCGGCCCAACACGGCGCAGGATCATCTGCCCATGTCGGCCGCCATGATCGGCATCTGTCTGCCGTCATTCCTGCTCGGCCCGCTGCTGTTGCTGGTGTTCGGCGTCTGGCTCGAGTGGGTGCCGGTGTCGGGCTGGGGCAATGTGCCGGGCGACAAAATCCTGCCGGCCCTCACGCTCGCGTCCGGCTACACCGCCTATGTGGCGCGCCTGTCCCGGGGCGGCATGCTGGAAGTGATGTCGCAGGATTACATTCGCACGGCACGCGCCAAGGGTCTGCCGGAGTGGGTGGTGGTGGTCAAGCACGGCCTGCGCGGCGGACTGATCCCCGTGGTCGCCTTTGCCGGCCCTGCGTTCGCGGGCCTGCTGTCCGGCTCCTTCGTGGTCGAGACCATCTTCCAGATTCCGGGGCTCGGCCGTTTCTATGTGCAGGCCGCCTTCAATCGCGACTACACCATGATCATGGGCACCACAGTGTTCTTTGCCGTGCTGATCGTGGCCTTCAATCTGCTCGCCGATATCGTCGCCGTGTGGCTGAATCCGCGCCTGCGTCACCAGTACCGGAAACCCGCCGCATGAGTCGCAAGGCATTGTGGCCCGCTGAACGCTTGCCAGCCGAGCTTTTGAACGCGGAAGAAGGCGTATCCCTGTGGCGCGACGCCTGGTTGCGGCTCAAGCGCAATCGCATGGCAGTGGCCGGTGCGGCGATTCTGATCCTGCTGTGCGTGCTCGCCGTGCTCACCCCCTGGATCGCCCCCTACGATTACCGGGCGCAGGATCTGGCGCTGGGCGCCGCACCACCCTCGGCAGCGCACTGGTTCGGCACCGACACGCTGGGCCGCGACATGCTCACCCATATCCTCTGGGGCGGGCGTATCTCACTGGCGGTGGGCCTGGTGGCCACGGGCGTGGCGCTGGTGATCGGCGTGCTCTACGGCACCATCGCAGGCTATGCCGGCGGGCGCGTGGACGCCGCGATGATGCGGCTGGTGGATATTCTCTACGCCTTGCCCTTCATGATTTTCATCATCCTGCTGATGGTCATTTTTGGGCGCAACATCCTGCTGCTGTTTCTCGCCATCGGCGCCGTGGAATGGCTGACCATGGCGCGCATCGTGCGCGGCCAGGTGCAGGCGCTCAAACAGCAGGAGTTCATCGAAGCCGCCGTGTCGCTCGGGCTGTCGCGCTGGACCATCATCCGTCGCCATCTGATTCCCAACACGCTGGGCCCGGTGATCGTCTACACCACCCTCACGATTCCCAGCGTGATGCTCCTCGAAGCGTTTTTGAGTTTTCTCGGCCTCGGCATCCAGCCACCGGCAAGTTCCTGGGGACTGCTGATTTCCTACGGCGCCGAAACCATGGAGGAATATCCCTGGCTGCTGATTTTCCCGGGCTGCGCGCTGTCACTCACGCTGTTCTCGCTGAATTTTCTCGGCGATGGGCTGCGCGATGCCCTCGATCCGCGCACGGCGCAGGACTGAGCCGTGGCGCTGCTCGAGGTCGCCAATCTCTCGGTCTGGTTTCATACCCGCAACGGCGTGACCAAGGCGGTGAATGATGTGAGTTTCAGCGTCGACGCCGGCGAGACCCTGGCCATCGTCGGCGAATCCGGCTCCGGCAAATCGGTGTGCTGCTACAGCCTGCTGGGACTGGTGCCCATGCCGCCCGGCCGCATCGAACAGGGCAGCGCGCGTTTTGCCGGCCGCGACCTGCTGCAACTGTCGCCGCGCGCATTGCGCGCCCTGCGCGGCAACCGGGTCGCGACCGTATTCCAGGACCCGATGACCTGCCTGAACCCCTATTTGACGCTGGGGGAACAGTTGATGGAGCCACTGCTCTATCACCGCAACATGACGCGGCGCGCGGCGCGATTCCGCGCGCTCGCGCTGCTCGACGAAGTGGGCATCGTCGATGCCGCGCGACGCTTCGATGCCTACCCCCACGAATTTTCGGGCGGCATGCGCCAGCGCGTGATGATCGCCATGGCGCTGATCGCCGAACCCAAACTGCTGATCGCCGACGAACCCACGACCGCCCTGGACGTCACCATCCAGGCGCAGATCCTGCGCCTCATCGCCGAATTGCAGGCACGGCGCAATCTGGCGGTGATTCTGGTCAGCCACGACCTCGCCGTGGTGGCCGACATCGCCGATAACATTCTGGTGATGAAGGACGGCGCGGTGGTGGAAAGCGGCGCGCCGCAAATCCTGTTCGCGCACCCGCAACATCCCTACACCCAGAAACTGCTGGCCGCCAGCCGGCGCAGCCCGAGATCCGCACCTGCCGTGCAGCCGCCGCGGGAAACCCTGATTGAAGTGAGCGCGCTGTGCACCTGGTTCCGCACTGCGGATCAGCGTCTGGTGAAAGCCGTGGACGATGTCTCCCTCACCCTGTATCGCAACGAAATTCTCGGCGTGGTGGGGGAATCCGGCTCCGGCAAATCCACCCTTGGGCGCTCGATGTTGCAACTCGTGCGGCCCACCTCCGGCTCGGTGCGCCTGCGCGGCCAGGAACTGACCACGCTCAGCGCCCGCGCGCTGCGTCCCCTGCGGCGCCAGATGCAGATGATTTTTCAGGATCCCTACGCCTCGCTGAATCCACGCATGAGCGTGTTCGACGCCCTCGCCGAACCCCTGCTCTACCACGGCCTGGCGACGCGCAAAACGGTCACTGCGCAGGTACTGACGCTGATGGATGATGTGGGACTCGCGCACAATTCGATTCGCAAATACCCCCACGAATTCTCCGGCGGCCAGCGTCAGCGCATCGCCATCGGCCGCGCCATCGCCACCAAACCGCACGTGGTGATCGCCGACGAACCCGTGTCGGCGCTCGATGTCACCATCCAGGCGCAGATTCTCGACCTGATTCTGGAGCTGGTGGCGCGCCACAATCTCAGCCTGGTGTTCATCTCCCACGATCTCTCGGTGGTGCGCTACCTGTGCGACCGGGTGCTGGTGCTGCACCACGGCAAGCTGATCGAAAGCGGCCCCACGGAACAACTCTGGCAGCATCCGCGCGAAGCCTATACCCGCGAATTGCTGGCCGCGGTGCCGCACCTGGCTTGATGCGCCGGTGGCACCCCGTGCTTCGCCAGCGGCCATCCTGCGACAAAACGCACTTTTTGCGATTGCCTGACTGAGGCATACTGAAACGACATTTCATTCAGGGAGAAGATAAAAATGGCAACGGACAACCCCGCGGCAAACCGCAACCTACCGCACGTCAATCTCGCGACGACCGACCAGGCCCTGGAATGGCTGCGCGGCGGCTGGAATCTGTTCTTGCGCGCGCCGGGAATCTGGATCGCGATTTCGGCGATCTACGTCGTTATCTACCTTGTGGCCAACCTCATACCTTTTATTGGCGGCATTGCGCTGGCATTGTTCGCGAATGTTTTCGTGTTCGGGATACTCTCGGGCGCTCAGGCGCTGGAGGCCGGGGATCCGCTTGCGGTGGGTTATCTGTTCGCCGGCTTCAAGAACCCGCGCATGGGCAGCCTGGTACTGCTCGGGGTGCTTGCCCTGATAGGCACGCTTTGCGTCATGATACCGGCGGGACTGGCGTTTGGCCTCATCGCGGCAACGGGCTCCGGAATCGGTGTGGTGGCGGGGGCACTGCTGATCCTTGTGATGGCCGTGCTGCTGGTCGCGATTTCGGCTGTGCTTCTGTTCGCCACGCCCCTGGTCGGATTCGACGGCCTGGCGCCAGTCGAAGCCATGAAACTCAGCCTCTCGGCGACCATGAAAAACTGGCTAGCGCTGCTGGTGTGGAGTGTGCTGGCCATACTGCTGGTGCTGGCGGGCGCGATTCCGTTTGGTCTCGGGCTGCTCGTGGTAATGCCGATGCTGTCTGCCAGCTACTACCTCATGTACCGGACGATTTTCACCGCAACCCAGGCGGAGGCTGCCAACCCCGGGAATTAATCACCCCCGCCGCGGAGACTCTGCGCCCTTGCGGCCCGGGGGACTGCCGGCGTTTGCGCCAGCACTGCTGCCCCCATTGATCCCCTCGTAGCCAGCCGCAAGCGACTCCGCCATGCGTTGCAGGATGTCCCGGATCGCCGCTTGCTGCGTAGGGTCCAGTGTCGCCTGCAACTGCGTGATCACCCTGTCCACGGCATCTTCGAGGTGACCGCGCAAGGCGCGGGATTTGTCGGTCAGGTACACCCGGGTGACGCGCCCGTCACGGGGATCGCTGTCGCGCCGGACATAACCCTGTTCTTCGAGTTGTGCCAGGGTGCGCGCCACCGCCGCCTTGTCGGCCTGCAGGCGCACCGCCATCTCCTGCTGGGTAACGCCTTCACTGATATACAGCATGAAAAGATAGGAGAAGCGACCGGAGCCCATGCCGAGGGGCGCCATCTCGATATCCAGCGCGCGAATCATGTTGCGGCTGAGCGTGCCGATGCAGCGCACCAGATTATTGGCCAGATCAATCATGGAATATCCCGCTGACGGTCTCCCTGAATCACGGCGGCCAGAGCCCCGGGATCGGTCATCAATGGCCCGGGGATGAGAGCGTTCGCGGCGTCTCCTCCGTCGTCGTGGCGGTCGGCAGATTTTCCGCAATGATGCGCGCGACCATTTCCTTGCCACCTTCGCGCCAGTAACCGTACGTCGCCGTTACGTCGACCGGTCTGGGGCTGGGCGCCATCGTCAAGCGCGGGCCGTCGCGATTACTGGTGTCGATGGTGACCGCAAGCGAAGTACCCAGCGGCAGCGGATGCGACTTGATCAAGTCTCCCTTGAGCTCTATGCGCACGGGCACGCGCTGCACGATCTTGAGCCAGTTGCCGGTGGCATTCTGGGCCGGCAGCAGCGAAAACGCCGCGCCGGTGCCGGTGCCGGTGCCGATCACGGTACCTTCGTAAACGACTTCATCGCCGTACAGATCCGACACGATTTTCGCGGGCTGTCCAATGCGCAGATTGCGCAACTGGGTTTCCTTGAAATTTGCCTCCACCCAGACTCTATCCAGCTGTACCAGTTGCAGCAGCGGTCGACCGGCCTTGATCACGTCGCCGGCGGAGACAAAACGTTTGGCAATGTGGCCTGCTACGGGCGCCACGATCCGGCTCTTGTTGACCATGGAATACATGTCGCGCGCCAGGGCGCCGGCGGTCAGCACCCTGGGGTGCTCCGCGATGGGCATGGCGCCGGCGTTGATACGCGCTTCGATGAGCTCCTGCTGGGCCGTCTCCAGCGCCGCCTTGGCCGCGTCCATGCGCAGCATCGACACGTCGCGCTCCTCCTTGGAAATCATGCCGCGCTCGGCAAGCTTGTTGCGGCGTTCCGCTTCGTTGCGCGCCAGCATGTAGTGGACTTCTGCTTCCCGCACTTCCGCAGCCTTGCGGCGCGCCAACTGCTTGAGCGCCGCCACATCCTGCACAGTGCGGGCGAGGTCGCTCTGGGCGCGCGCCAGCCGGTTTTTGGGTGTGCCGCCGTCGAGGCGGATCAGCTCCTGGCCCTGTTCGACATAGTCGCCCTCCTCGGCCCCCAGCCAGAGCACCACGTCGTCGAGCTGGGATCCGATGTTGATGATATCCCCGGTGGTATAGGCGTTATCGGTTTCGACAAACTTGCGTTTGCCGAGATAGCTGCTCACGCCGTAACCGAGGGCGGCGAGCACGGCAATCACGATGAACAGACTTACAGAGCGACGCATGGACAGGATCCGGGTTCCAGTGGTGAGAAGGGTCTTGGCGAAGGATAAAAGGATTCTGTTGATATATCAACGTTGACTAGTCAACCATATTGACCTGCCGCGCCATTGCACCGCCGGATCACTCGCCGGCAGCAACGTGAGTCCCGGGGCGCGGCGCCAGACGGGCCGGAATGAAGGCGCTCAACAGAATCACGGGAATCACCGCGAACATGCAGATCATGAAGGTGTCACTGATCCCCATGGTCGATGCCTGCGCCGTGGCGAGATTGTCGACCAGGGCCCACATGGCATCCGGGCTGCCCTCGACCAGTTGCTGAATCGGCGCGAACGCCTGCTCCTTGCCCGGCGTATCGGGGTTGAGTCCCTCGACCAGCCGCAGACGATGAAAGGCGGTGCGGCTCTGCCACAGACTCATGCCGGCCGCAATGCCGACACTGGTGGCGATATTGCGGAAAAAATTGAAGAAACTCGCCGCTCCCACGGTTCTGTCCGCCGACACCGAACCCAACGAGATCACCATCAACGGCGGAAACATCAGTGTGAAGCCGATGCCCATGACCACCCGCGCCTGCAGCATCTGCGCAAAGGCGGTATCCGTGGTCGATTGCGCTTGCAGATAAATGGCCAGCATGGTGACGAGACTGCCGGATACCACCAGATAGCGCAGATTCAACTTGGCGATGTTTTTTCCCACCAGCATCATCCCGACGATCGGCAACACGCTGGTGCCGGCCATGACCAGACCGGAAAGGGTCGCCGTGTAGCCCAGTACCGATTGCATCCAGATCGGATAGAGCACAGTGCTGGCAAAGTACGTCAGGTTGAAGATCACCCCCATCACCGAGGCGATCAGGAACACGGGAATGCGGAACAGGCCGTAGTCGATGATGGGGTGTGGCTCGCGGCGCTCCCAGACCACATAGCCGATCAGCGCGATCACCGAGATGCTCGTCAGCAGGCGGATGCCCGGCGAACCGAACCAGTCCCACTCGTGGCCCTTGTCCATCACCAGTTGAAACGCCAGCACGGTGATCGCCAGCAGCACCATACCGACGCCATCGACCGGAATTCTTTTGGTCTGGGTTTCGATGTGATGGATGCTGGTCCAGACCAGCCAGGCGGCCACACAGCCAATGGGGACATTGATGTAGAAAATCCAGGGCCAACCCAGGTTATCGGTGATGAAACCGCCCAGGATCGGGCCCAGCACCGGTGCGATGGTGGAAGCGATGCTCCACAGACCAATCGCGGAGCCATGCTTGTGCGGCGGAAAAATACGCAGCAGCAGGGTTTGCGACAAGGGCACGATAAAGCCGCTGGACAGACCCTGAATGGCGCGGAAAAACACCAGCGTTTCCATGTGGCGACTCATGCCACAGGCCATCGACGTCAGCGCGAACATCACCACCGACAGCGAAAAAACACGCACTTCACCGTAGCGTTTACACACCCAGGCATTGAGCGGCAGGACAACCGCAAGGCAGATACTGTAGGAAGTCAGGATCCAGGCGCCCTGGGACGGCGAGGCGCCGATGGTGCCGGAGATGGACGGCACCGCGACCACCGCAATGGTCAGGTCCAGCACGTTCATGAAATTCGCCGCCGTGATGGCGATGGCCGTCAGCATCAGCGGGAGCCGGGTCACCGGCATGGCGGGGGCGGGAATGGCAGTCGTTGCTGTCATGATCGGGGCTACCGCAGGCGCCGCTGCCCGGACTATCGGGCCGGCTCCGGGCACGGCTCCTTGAACGGGGTTGACGGCGGGTTCTGAGTCAGGCCCAGCACCCTACGGGCAACTGGTTGACATGTCAACGAACCTGCCGAGACAAGCTGCGCCGTGGCGCGTGGCACCGTGCGAACATGGTCAACATCCAGCCGGCAGGCGTAACCCTGTACACTCACACCCGCCGCGCGGATACCGCCGAACCAAAATTGGCGCGGACAACCCGGTGCCATGGCCCCGTCCCGCAGCAACCCGGTGCAGCAAGCTGCCGCAGCAACCTACCGCAACCAAGGATCGCAACCTGCTACCGCAACCAAGACTGACAACCCAGACTGACAACCAGGACGCGCTGACCATCTCTCGATGAAAATCCCAAAAGGTCTTCAGCCCCTGATCGATGATGGCATCGTCGATGACGTGATCCGGCCCCTCAAGAGCGGCAAGGAGGCATCGGTCTATCTGGTGCAATGCGGCAACCAGATCCGCTGTGCCAAGGTGTACAAAGCCCTCGAACAGCGCAGCTTCCACAAGCTGGCGGAATATCAGGAAGGGCGCAAAACCCGCAACAGTCGCGACCAGCGCGCCATGGGCAAGCGCAGCAAGCACGGCCGCAACGTCGAGCAGGCGGCGTGGAAAAATGCCGAGGTGGACGCCCTCTATCGGCTCGACGCCGCCGGCGTGCGCGTCCCCAAGCCCCACGGCTACGTCGACGGCGTGCTGCTCATGGAGATGGTGGCCGACGCCGAGGGCAACGCCGCGCCCCGCCTCAACGATGTCGAACCCGGCGCGGAAGAAGCGCGCGCATGGCACGGCTTCCTGATGGATCAGATCGTGCGCATGCTGTGCATCGGCTTGATCCACGGCGACCTGTCCGAATTCAACGTGCTGGTCGGTCGCGACGGCCTGGTCATCATCGATCTGCCCCAGGCCGTGAACGCCGCCGGCAACAACAACGCGTTCCGGATGCTGGAACGCGACGTGAACAACATCCGGGCCTACTGTGGCCGCTTCGCCCCGGAGTTGCTCGCCACCGAGTACGCCCACGAAATCTGGGATCACTTCAAGAACAACAGCCTGAAACCCGGCATGACGCTCACCGGCATTTTCGCGCACGACGACACTCCCGCCGACGTGGACGCGGTCATGCTCCAGATCGAGGAAGCCCGCAAGGAAGCCGAGATTCGTCAGCGCGGTCGGGAAGACGCCGAGCGCGGCGCGGTCGAATAACGCGCCGGCGGGATGGACTCTACCGTCCACAGGGGTATCATCGGGGTCTCCGCCGTCCGGCCGACGTCGCTGAAAAGTGGCGGCGGCAATCCGAAAAAAAGCTGGCGATGAGCGATCCCGTCAAGTTCTGGCAAGGCTACGACACCTGGTCACAGGCCGAGCAGGCCTGGGATGCGCGCGCGGCCGAGCTCGCCGGGCAGTTGCCCCTGAAGACCTTCCGGAAGAACCCGAATCTGCCCGGGATTCGCCCCAACACGCGCCGCTTCCTGGCCTGGAAATCCCTCTCCTACCTGCACCGCCACGACCACTCCGGCAAGCTCCGCCGCTATTTCTGGCGCCATCCCCTGCGTCACGGCGTCGGCCTGCTGAAAAACCTGCTGCGCGGCCGGGCCTACGGTCGCGATGGCGATTTTTTCCTCTATGGCATCACCGATGTCGCGGATTTCGTGCGCCGCCTGGAGCAGCCGAACGCGGTGCTGGTGGTGGGCTTCTCCTACTGCCACAAGCCTTTCGAGTGCCCGGAAGGACGCTTCACGGATCGCTGCAGCCACGCTCAGGACAGCCCGGTGTGCGGGCAATGTTTCATCGGCAAAGCGGTACACAGCCTGCCGGACGTGCGCGTCATTCCGCTGTTCATCACCACCGTCCACTACATCGGCGAGCAGATGATCGCGGCCCGCGCCGCCTGGCCCGGGCACGAAGTGCTGTTTCTGATCACCGCCTGCGAACTGACCCTGGAAATGTTCGGCCTGGTCGGTTGCGCGGTCGGTCTCGAGGGCATCGGCGTGCGTCTCGACGGCCAGATCTGCAACACCATGAAAGCCTTTGCGGCCTCCGAGATCGGCATCAAGCCGGGCATGGCGATTGTCACGGCGCCGACCCAGGCACGCATCATGGCGATACTCCACGCCTTTGCCGACGCCGCCAAGGTCGCACCAGGCAACGCGAAACCGGCCCGCGCCAACATCATCGCCACGGATCGCCGCTGATCCATCGCGCGCGGCGAAGCAGCGATATCCTCCGCTCCGAACCAACCGACCCCCGGCTGGCGCGGCGCTTGCTAAACTCCCGCCATGGATATCTTCGATCGCATCGTGCCCGGTGCCGGCGCCGCCCTGACGCTCACCCTGAGCTTCGAGCGACGTTCCCGTTCGCGGCAGCGCGTAGAGCTGGACGACGGCAGCGCGGCGCTGCTCGCCCTGCCGCGGGGCACGGTGCTGCGCGATGGCGATGTACTGGGCAGCGCGGATGGCCCAAGGGTACGCGTCCAGGCCGCCGCGGAAACCGTATCCACTGCCGCGCATACCGACCCGGCGATCCTGCTGCGCGCCGCCTACCACTTGGGCAACCGCCATGTGCCCGTGCAGATCGGTCCCGGCTGGCTGCGCTATCTGCACGATCATGTGCTGGACGCCATGTGCCGGGGCCTCGGCCTCGATGTCGCGGTTGCGGAGCGGCCGTTTGCGCCCGAGGATGGCGCCTATGCCCGCGGCGGCCATCTTCATGGGCACGGCCATTCCGACGCCGACCCGCATCCCGACCATGACCACGGCTGAACCCCTGGCGCCCCTGCTGCACCTGCTGCGGCTGGCCAGCCCATCGCTCCCGATCGGCACCTTCGCCTGGTCTCAGGGTCTGGCCAGCGCCGTGGAACTGGGCTGGGTCGACAGCCCGGCAGCCCTGGAAGACTGGCTGCGCGCCATCCTGGAGCACAACTTCGCACAGCAGGAATTGCCACTGCTGGTGCGCCTGCTGGTCGCCGATCCCGCGGGTTGCGCACACTGGAGCTTTTCCCACTCGAATCTTTCCCACTGGAATGAGATCGCACTGGCCCTGCGGGAAACCGCCGAACTGCGGCGCGAGGACAGCCACTGCGGTGCCGCGCTGTTGCGACTGCTCGCCGCTACCGAGGTCCCCGCCGCCGTCGTCTGGCCCACCGCCGAGCCGATCAGCTATCTCGCCGCCTACGCCCTGGCCTGCACGCACTGGCACATCGACTACCCCCGGGCAGCCACCGGGCTGGTGTGGAGCTGGCTCGACAACCAGATCGCGGCGGCGCTGAAACTGTCGCTGCTGGGACAGACCCAGGGACAGCGCATCGCCGTGGCCCTGCTCGAGCGGGCTCCGGCACTGATCGAACGGGCAAGGACCGTGACCGACGCTGACATCGGCATCAGCCTGCCCGGACAGGTGCTGGCCAGCATGCTCCACGAAACCCAGTACAGCCGCCTGTTCCGATCCTGACGGCGGCACGCGAAGGAGGAAACCATGCAAAAACAGGCTGTGCGCGTCGGCGTCGGCGGTCCCGTGGGTGCCGGCAAGACGGCGCTCGTGCTGCGTCTGTGCGAGGCCCTGCGCGAGCGCTGCGAGGTCGCGGTGGTGACCAACGACATCTACACCCGCGAGGACGCCGAGTTTCTCGACCGTCATCACGCGCTGCCGTCGGAGCGCATCCTGGGCGTGGAGACCGGCGGCTGCCCGCACACCGCAATCCGCGAGGACGCCTCCATGAACCTCGCTGCGGTCAATGACCTGAATACGCGCTTTCCAAACCTGGATGTGATTTTTATCGAAAGCGGCGGCGACAATCTCGCCGCGACCTTCAGTCCGGAGCTGTCGGATTTCACCATCTATGTGATCGACGTGGCGGCCGGCGACAAGATTCCCCGCAAGGGCGGCCCGGGCATCACCAAATCCGATCTGCTGGTGATCAACAAAACGGATCTCGCGCCCCATGTAGGTGCGTCCCTGTCCATCATGGAGCGCGATGCCAAACGGATGCGCGGCGAGCGACCGTTTCTGTTCGCCAACATGAAAACCCGCGACGGCCTGACCGCAATCATCGACATTCTCTGTCGCGAAGCCGTGCTCGAACTGGCGCCTCCCGCAGCGGGATGAGTCAAACCCACAGGCGCAGACCAAAACGACTGCCCTGAAATCCGTGGCATAGAACCTGCCTTTGGACATGGAGACCCCGCCCTCATAAAAACCGGAGGCGTGTGGTCAACACCCAACCATTGCCAGAGGGAGTCAGCATGAACGAAGCCACACGCACGGGATTCCGACGCCGATTCAAAAAGACCGGACTGCGGATCCTGACCACCGCGCTCGCCTTGAGCGCCGGTTCCGCATTCGCTGCCGACACCATCAAGGTCGGTGTACTGCACTCGCTGTCCGGCACCATGGCCATCAGCGAGACGACACTCAAGGACACCGTCCTGATGCTGATCGACGAGCAGAACAAAAAGGGCGGTCTGCTGGGCAAGAAGCTTGAAGCCGTGGTGGTCGATCCGGCCTCCAACTGGCCGCTGTTCGCCGAGAAAGCCAAGGAGCTGCTGGTAAAAGAGAAAGTGGATGTGATCTACGGCTGCTGGACCTCGGTATCCCGCAAATCGGTGCTGCCGGTGATCGAAGAAGCCAACGGCCTGCTGTTTTATCCGGTCCAGTACGAAGGTGAAGAATCTTCCAAAAACGTCTTCTACACCGGCGCCGCGCCCAACCAGCAGGCGATTCCGGCGGTGGATTACCTGATGAAGGACGTCGGCGTGAAACGCTGGGTGCTCGCCGGCACCGACTACGTCTATCCCCGCACCACCAACAAGATTCTCGAAGCCTATCTCAAGAGCAAAGGGGTGGCGGCCGAGGACATCATGATCAACTACACGCCGTTCGGACATTCCGACTGGCAGACCATCGTCTCCGACATCAAGAAATTCGGCTCCGCCGGGAAAAAAACCGCCGTGGTTTCCACCATCAACGGCGATGCCAATGTGCCGTTCTACAAGGAGCTGGGCAATCAGGGAATCTCCGCGGAAAACATTCCGGTGATTGCCTTTTCCGTGGGTGAAGAAGAGCTCTCCGGCTTCGACACCACGCCTCTGGTGGGACACCTCGCGGCCTGGAATTACTTCATGAGCGTCAATACGCCCGAGAATGCGGCCTTCATCAAACAGTGGCACACCTTCATCAAGGATCCCAAGCGCGTTACCAATGACCCCATGGAAGCCACTTACATCGGCTTCAACCTCTGGGTGAAGGCAGTGGAAAAAGCCAAGACGACGAATGTCGATGCGGTACGCAAGGCGATGTATGGCCTGTCGGTGCCCAATCTCACCGGCGGCACGGCGGTGGTGCTACCCAACCACCACATCACCAAGCCGGTGCTGATCGGCGAGATTCAGGCCAACGGCCAGTTCGAAGTGGTCTGGAAAACCGACAAGGAAGTGCCCGGCGACGCCTGGACCGACTATCTGCCGGAAAGTGCCAAGATCACTTCCGACTGGCAGGACCCCGCCATCAACTGCGGCAATTACAACACCGTGACCAAGACCTGCTCCGGTCAGAATTACTGAGTTGGCCGTCGGCCCGCGAGATCCCTTGCAGTCAGTTCTTGCTCGCGGTGCCGGCTCGTTGTTTTGAATCTCCCCGGCCGCGGCCGGGGAGATTCATGAAAATCTGGAGCCCCATGAAACCCCTGCTTCTGTTGCTGCTGGCTTTGACCACGGCCGGTGTTGCCGCTGATCCGGAAACCAGTCTGACCGGCGCTGCGGCCGAAGTGCGCCCACCGGATGAACTCATGCTGGCACTGGGCACCGCAAGCTTTCAGGACAAGGAAATCCTGGTAACCCAGCTCGCGGCCAGTGGCGATGCGCGTGTGCCGGTACTGCTGCAGGCGCTGCTCGATGGCACGCTCTACCGCGATGCCACCACCGGCGCCATTGTCGCCATCCCCGCCGACGGCGCCCCAACCCCGCTGGCGAGTGCAACCCCGACAACCGATGCGCCGCGCAAGGAAGATCTGCGCAAAATCACGGTCAACAACAGTCTGCGCAGCCAGTTGCGCGTGCTGATCGCCGCCACCCAATTGCAGAACCCGGACCCCGCGGTTCGCCGCCAGGCCGCTCGCACGCTCACCGGAACCGCGCGCACCGCTCTACTGCCGCTGCTGGATCGAGCGCTCGCGGCCGAGACCGACGCCGGCGCCCGCGCCGCGCTCGCCAACGCCCAGGCCAGCCTCAACCTTGCAAGCCCGGATGCCGCGACTCGCGCCGCCGCAGTGGCAGCGCTCGCCGAAACCAGCGACAAGACGATTCTCACCCTGCTGGAACAGCAGGCAGGCATCGAGACCGACAGCAGCGTCAAGGCTTCCCTCGCCCGCGCCATCGCGAAACTGCAGAAGCGCGAAAAAGTGTTCGCCTTTGCCAGCGACCTGTTTTTCGGTCTGAGCCTGGGCTCGGTGCTGCTGCTCGCCGCGGTCGGTCTCGCCATCACCTTCGGCGTGATGGGCGTCATCAACATGGCGCACGGCGAGATGATCATGCTCGGCGCCTACACCACCTATGTGGTGCAGCTGCTGATGCCGAACCACATCGAATACTCACTAGCGGTGGCAGTGCCCGCCGCCTTTGTCGTCACCGCCCTGGTCGGCATCGCCATCGAACGCAGCGTCATCCGCTTTCTCTACGGACGCCCGCTCGAAACCCTGCTCGCCACCTTCGGTATCAGCCTGGTGCTCCAGCAGCTGGTGCGCACCATTTTTTCGCCTCTCAACAAATCGGTGACTACCCCCCAATGGCTGAGCGGCTCCTGGGAAATCAACGGGATGCTGTCGCTCACCTACAACCGGCTGTACATCGTGCTGTTCGCGCTCGCGGTGCTGGCGGGGTTGATCCTGCTGCTGCGCAAGACGCCCATCGGACTCCAGATGCGGGCGGTGACCCAGAACCGCGCCATGGCGAGCTCCATGGGCATCCGCACCGGCTGGGTGGACGCGCTGACCTTCGGCCTCGGCTCGGGCATCGCCGGGATCGCCGGCGTCGCCCTCAGTCAGCTCACCAATGTGGGCCCCAACCTGGGGCAGTCCTACATCATCGATTCGTTTCTGGTGGTGGTGTTCGGTGGTGTCGGCAACCTGCTCGGTACTTTCGTCGCCGCCATGAGCCTGGGGGTGGTGAACAAGTTCGCCGAACCCCTGGTGGGCGCGGTGCTCGCCAAAATCCTGATCCTGGTGTTCGTGATCCTGTTCATCCAGCGCCGACCCCGGGGCCTGTTCGCCCTCAAGGGGCGGTTCGTGGAGAGCTGAGATGCCGCCGGAAAAGTCCCCGCGCCTGCTGAACGACGCCGCCAGTCGCTGGCTGCTGGGCGCGCTGGCTTTACTGATCCTGGTGGTACCGGTATTCAGCCTGGCGGTTCCTGAAACCTCAGCGTTTCACCTCTCTACTTACACGGTGTCGCTGTTCGGGAAATACCTGTGCCTCGCCCTGCTCGCCTTGGCGCTCGATCTGGTGTGGGGTTACGCCGGTATTCTGAGTCTCGGCCACGGTGCTTTCTTTGCGCTCGGCGGCTATGCCATGGGCATGTACCTGATGCGCCAGATCGGCAGTCGCGGCGTGTACGGCAACCCGCTGCTGCCCGATTTCATGGTGTTCCTGAACTGGCAGGAGCTGCCCTGGTACTGGTACGGCTTCGACAATTTCTTCTTCGCCGCCCTGATGGTGGTGCTGGTGCCCGGCGCACTCGCTTTCGGGTTCGGCTGGTTCGCGTTCCGCTCGCGGGTGACCGGAGTGTATCTGTCGATCATCACCCAGGCGCTCACCTATGCGCTGATGCTGGCGTTTTTTCGCAACGACATGGGCTTTGGCGGCAACAACGGCCTCACCGACTTCAAGGAGCTGCTGGGCTTCAGCCTGACATCCGCCGCCACCAAGAACGGCTTGTTCGTGAGTTCCGGACTCGCCCTGATCGCCGGGTTTCTGCTGTGCCGGTGGGTAGTGGCATCGCGGCTCGGGCGCGTGCTGGTCGCGATTCGCGACGCCGAGAGCCGTACCCGCTTCATGGGCTACCGGGTCGAACACTACAAGCTGTTCGTCTTCGTGCTGAGCGCCATGCTGGCGGGCATCGCGGGCGCGCTCTATGTGCCCCAGGTGGGCATCATCAACCCCGGCGAATTCGCACCCCTGGCCTCCATCGAGGTCGTGGTCTGGGTCGCGGTCGGCGGGCGCGGCTATCTCTACGGCGCCATCGTCGGCGCCCTGCTGGTGAACTACGCCAAGACCTGGTTCACCGGCGCCTTTCCGGAAGTCTGGCTGTTTCTGCTCGGCGGGTTGTTCGTGGTATCGACCCTGTTCCTGCCCCGGGGCGTGATCGGCTTGCTCGATCAGCGCCGGCGGCGCCCCGTTCCCGCCGTGGCGGAAGGCAACAACTGATGCTGGAAGCCAGCCGCCATCTGCCCAGCAATATCCTCTACCTCGAGGGCATCACGGTTTCCTTCGACGGCTTCAAGGCGCTCAACGATTTGTCCCTCGCCATCGCGCCCGGCGAACTGCGCGCCATCATCGGACCCAACGGCGCCGGCAAGACCACCTTCATGGATGTGGTGACCGGGAAGGTGCGCCCGAGCGCGGGCGCGGTGTTCTTTCGCGACGACATCGACCTGACCCGATACGACGAGGCGGAGATCGCCCGCCTCGGCATCGGGCGCAAGTTCCAGAAGCCCACCGTGATCGAGAGCCTCGGCGTGGCGGAAAATCTGGAGCTCGCACTGCGCGGGGAGCGCGGCGTATTCACCACCCTGCTGCGGCGCCATGCGCGCGATGCGCAGGAGCGGATCGACGCCATCCTGGAGCGCGTCGGCCTCGCGGCGCTGCGCGCACGGCCGGGCGGGACCTTGTCCCACGGCCAGAAGCAGTGGCTGGAAATCGGCATGTTGCTCGCCCAGTCGCCGGAGTTGCTGCTGGTGGACGAACCCGCGGCCGGCATGACCGACCGCGAGACCGAACTCACCGCGCAACTGCTGCGGGAAATCAGCGGCCAGCACTCCGTGGTGGTGGTCGAGCACGACATGACCTTCGTCAAGGCCCTGGACTGCCGCGTCACCGTGCTGCACGAAGGCCATATGCTCGCCGAAGGCACGCTGGCGCATGTGCAGCAGGACGAGCGCGTCATCGAAGTCTATCTGGGACGCTGAGCATGCTCACCATCGAGAACGTCGATCTGTTCTACGGCGCCAGCCAGACGCTCAAGGCGGTCAGCTTCGGCGCCGCCATCGGCGAAGTGGCCTGCGTGATGGGGCGCAACGGCGTGGGTAAAACCTCGCTGCTGCGGGCGGTGGCCGGCCAACAGCCCATCACTGCCGGCAGTATCCGCTGGGAGGGCCAGGAGATCAGCACCCTGCCCCCTTACGAACGCGCGCGTCGGGGCATTGCCTGCGTCCCCCAGGGCCGCGATATCTTTTCGCAGTTGAGCGTGCTCGAAAATCTCAAGACCGGATTTGCGGTATTGCCGCGCGCGGAACGGCGTATTCCGGACGAGATCTTCGAGCTCTTTCCGGTGCTGCGCCAGATGCTGGGGCGGCGCGGCGGCGATCTTTCCGGCGGCCAGCAGCAACAGCTCGCCATCGGCCGCGCGCTCGTCATGCGGCCGCGGCTGCTGTTGCTGGATGAACCCACGGAAGGCATTCAGCCCTCGATCATCAAGGACATCCAGCGCGTGATCGGATTGCTGCGCGATCGCGGCGACATGGCGATCCTGCTGGTCGAACAGTATTTCGAATTCGCCCGCGACCTCGCCGATCGCTATCTGGTGATGGACCGCGGCGCCGTGGTGCTCTCCGGAGCCGGCTCGGACATGGAAGAAGCCGTCGTAAGGCGCTATATCGCTGTGTAAACTCGCGGCCGGGCGAGCCCATCTTCCGGCCACCTACCCTTTCATACCAGGAGCTCAAAGCCCCATGAACAGTATTCGTGCAGGTATTGTGATGTCTTTGCTGGCCTGCTCCGGCGCGCTGCTCCCGCTAGCGGTCACCGCCGGGGAAACCTTGCGTGTCGACGCCGGAGCAACGCATCAACTGAGCCCCGCCGAGGCCCACGCCCACTTCGACGCCTGGGCACTGGGCGATGGCGCAACGCTGGTCTTGCCGCCCAGCCCCGAGCAATGGCGCCTGCAGGTCGATCGCGCCACCATCGGCCAAGGTGTGCGCATCCTCGGCCGCGGCGCACCGGGCGCAAATGGCCAGCCTGGCGAGAGCGTTGCCGGTCGCGCCGAGCCCTGCCACGCGGGTCGCCCCGGCGGCGCCGGCAGCCCCGGTAGCCCGGGTACCAGCGGCGCAGCCCTCGACCTGAACATGGGTATCGAAAAACTCGGCTCGCTGGCCATCGATGTCTCCGGTGGCGCCGGCGGTCAGGGCGGTGCCGGCGGTCGCGGCCAGGATGGCGGCATCGCACAGCAATGTTCCGGTGGCGATGGCGGCGCCGGCGGCGACGCCGGGGATGGCGGCGACGGCGGCAACGGCGGTAGCATCCGCATTCGTTACAGCTATCTGTCGGACCAAAACACGCCCGCCGATATTCCTGTCACCGTGGTCAGCGAAGGGGGTGCCGGCGGCACTTCCGGTCCCGCGGGTCGGGGTGGGTCCGGCAGCGAAGGCAAGTATGTGCAGGCACGCACGCTGTCCGGCAGCCAGAAATGGGTTGACGGTGGCGCCGCCGGGCGCGACGGCCAAGCGGGCAAAACGGGGCGCGCGGGCGCCAAAGGCCAGGTTGTCATTGAACAGGACCTCAACCGACGTCTGAATCAGTTGATCGAAACCGGACGGATTGCCAACCCGCCGTCAACAGCACCGCGTGCGCCGGCAGACAAAACCGAGGAACTGGAACGCAAGCTTGATGAGGCACTGAAACGTCTCGAAGCACTGGAAAAACACCCTCGGTAAGAACGCACCATAGCGGGGCGCCCGACCCGGAAGCGCCCCACTATATTGCCCTTTTATGACAGCAAGCGGCCGCCGAGACTTCTTCAGGGACTTGTTCACTTCACGCCGTTACGCCAGCGGGCGTCGTGCGCAGCGACTTCTGCCCCATCGCGCTCACCTTTCTCACACCAATCCACATTGACCAACGAACTCGCGGCAGTGCTGCGGCATTTCGCCGCAGCGCAGCCCGCCTGACAATCCTCCAGCCATCCCTCGCCTCACAAATTTCCACCGACTGGCACAAATCCTGCTGGATACCTGGTGCGCAAGCACACGGGCGGAAGCGTTACTTTCCGACCTTGATTTAAAGAAAACTCAACGAGAGGAAGACCATGTTTGCAACCAGATGTGCAACCCAAGCCAAATATCTTCGCGCTGGTATCCTGGGCGCGGCAGTCAGTGGCGCCTTGCTGGCGGCACCTGCGGCGCAGGCAGTCGATGGTGTCGTCGCTTCGGCGGCGGCCGCCAATATGTACCTGTGGCGAGGTATCGACCTGGGCCACGGTAGCGCTGCAGTATCCGGCGATCTCAGCTACCACCTGGGTGGTGGCTACGCGGGCGTCTGGATGAGCAGCGGTGACAGCACCCTCGGTCAGGAATATGACTACTACGCGGGTTACGGCGCCGCCCTGGATGATTTCTCGTTCGACATTAGCCTGTGGAACTACAACTACTCGGATAACACCACCAAGAACGAGGGCTTCGGTATCTCCCACGACACGACGGGCGACCTCAGCGAGATCATCGGCACGCTGGGCTGGAAGACCATCAAATTTTCCTACTACGACAATATTGCGGGGGCCACCGGCTACAAGTATTTCACCTTGAGCGGCAGCTACGACAAATTCAGCGCGCTCGTCGGTCGCCACGAGTTCAATCCCGGTGCCGGCGGCAACAAGGATATGACTCATCTCAACCTGACCTATTCCTACAACGACAATCTAGCATTCACCGCTAGCAAGGTCATCAATCAGGACTGCAGCAAGGGCGACAACGACTGCTCCGGCAGCATCGACGAAGATTTGAAATTTGTCGTTACTTACACTCTGCCCATCAAGATCTGACGTTGAACTGTTGCAATCGAACGGCCGACATTGAACGGCCGACATTAAATGCTGGACATTGAACTGAATGACTCCTCCCCCCTTGGGCGCCGGCCCCCACCGGCGCTTTTTTTTCGCATCAACTGGCCGTCGCGGCGCGCAGCAGATCGTCGAGCAAGCGCTCCAGATGTTCCAGGGTGTTGCAGGTTTTCACCAAATGACAGTACGGGCGATAGTTGCGCATCACCGAGTCACCGGTGTTCCAGAACGACTCCGGCTCGGGATTCAACCAGATCACGCGCTTGGCCCGCTGATGCACCTGCTGCAAGATATCGCTGCGCGCGTTCAGGTTGTTGTTGCGGGCATCGCCCAGGATCAGCACCGTGGTTCGGTGATCGATACCACGCAGACAGTCGCGCTCCAGATCCCGCAGCATGCCGCCGTAGTCGGAACCGCCGAAACCGTGCTCCGCCATGATCTTGTCGATCGCCTCGGCCACCGGATGGCTGTCGAAAATGGCGTTTACCGGTGCCAGGCTGCCGGTGAATACATAGCTGTCGATGCGATTGAGAACATCATTCAGGCTGTGGAGGAAAAGCAATAGAAAGCGCGAATACGCCTGCACCGAGCCGCTCACATCGCACAGCACCAGCACCCGCGGCTTGTCGACGAAGCGGGTTTTCCAGTGCGTCTCGAACAGCACGCCGTCGTGAGCGACATTGCGCCGCAGCGTCCGCGCAAAATCGAGTTGGCCGCGATCCGCGCGCTTGCGCTTCCTGGAATAAAGCGCGCTCAGCCGTCGCGCCATCTTGCGCACCAGTTCGTGCATGATGCGAAAATCACGCAGATCAATATTTGATAACCGGGTTTTTTGCAGATGGCGCTCGCGCAAACTCTGCACGGCGGTCTTGCCGAACATGCTCAGTTGACGTTCCACGAAATCACGCACTTCCTCGTACAGCCAATTCTTGGCGGTACGCAATGCACCCGCGGTCGCGATCCGGGTCGGGCAGGAGCCTTCACCGAGTGCGCGGATTTCATCCTGGAGTTCGCGCAGGCCCATGCGTTGCAGAATCTGTTGGGTATAAAGACTTTTCTGCGTGAAAAACCAGATGTCGGTGAGCCCCGCATCCCGCGCCGCCTGCTGCATGGCTACCGCCAGCGCGGTGCGATCGCCCGCGATCAGCATTTTCGCCAGCGGCAGTTCTCCCTCATAGCGAGGCTCTGTGACGGATTTTTCCTGGCCATCGATTGCGGCGCTGGCCGCCGGATCATCGGCGCCTTGTGCGGCGAAATCCCTGGCGCTGTCCCTGAACGCATCGAAGCGAAAAAACTGCTCGAAGCATTCTTCCACCAGCAACTGATCGGCGTGGGATTTTGCGAGATTCATGCAAAGTGCGTGCTTGAGAATCCCGCGCTCCCGATAGCCCACCAAGGCGACCGCGCGGCTCGCTTCGATACTGTTGGCAGGCGCGACCGCAACACCCGCCGCACGCACCGCCTTGTAAAAATTCTCGAGCGTCTGCTGCATGGAAGTTACCGAGTGCCCGCGCGCTGCCGTGCCTTGTCGACGAAGCCGCGTACATGCTCGCCGGCCGCCTCGATATCAGTTTCGAATTTCAGCAGGATGTTCAACGTCATTTTCACCAGTCCCGCGTCGAGATCAGCCGCGTGCAACAACAGCAGCGTGTGCGCCCAGTCGATGGTTTCGGAGATCGACGGCACTTTCTTCAGATCGAGTTCGCGCAGTTGCTGTACGAAGGTGACGACTTCGGTGCGCAGCCGCGCGGAAAGTTCCGGCACCCGATGGCTGAGAATACGACTTTCCAGCGCCGCATCCGGATAAGGTATATGCAAATGGAGGCAGCGGCGCTTCAGGGCATCGCCGAGTTCGCGGCTGTTGTTGCTGGTAAGAAACACCAGCGGCTTGACGCGCGCGACTATGGTGCCGAGCTCCGGAATCGATACCTGAAAATCCGACAGCACTTCAAGCAGGAAGGCCTCGAATTCCTGATCCGACTTGTCGATCTCGTCGATCAGCAGAACGCAGCCGCGCGGCTCGTGCAGCGCCCGGTACAGGGGCCGCGGCTCCAGAAAATCTTCCGAGTAAAATAGATCTTCGTGGGCGTGAATTTTCGCCATGGATTCGCGCAGGCCGTGCGTCCCTTCAAGCAACTCGCCGAGCTTGTCCTTGAGCAGTTGCGTATAGAGCAATTGCTTGGCGTACTTCCATTCGTACAGCGCCTTGGCTTCGTCCAGGCCCTCGTAGCACTGCAGGCGCACCAGGGGTACATCGAGCAACTGCGCGGTGGTCTTGGCGAGCTCGGTCTTGCCGACCCCGGCCGGTCCTTCCACCAGCACCGGCTTTTGCAGATTGTGGGCGATGTAGACACAGGTCGCGATGCGCTCGTCGCAAATGTAGTGGTGACGCTCGAAGTGGCGCTGGACCTCGGCGACGGAACTGAAGGTTTGCTGGTACAGATCTTTCATGGGGCTAAACCAGTGGCGCGAAACCCGACACCGGCGGGCACAGGACCCGCGGCTGACGCACTCGCTGCAATAGGCAATAGGGAATCGGAACAGGTTCCGGGTTTGGTCGACAATTATACGCAAACCCCTGTCAGGGGCTTCCCGGCCGGGCCGGCGTCGGAGACCGACGGGTTTCATGCCCCGCCGCAGTATCCGTTGTCACGGGGCACACCAGCCTGTCGCGTCTCGAGCGTCTTTACATCCGAGCGGTGGGTCCAGCAGACTGATGCGGCAGGTTGCGCCGCTGCACGCTACCCACCTATGCTGGCAACCATGACGGAAAACGACCAACCGGGATTTGACGAACTGATCGGCGCGGTGGAGCCGCTGCGCCAGGCCGTGCGCGTGATCAGCCCCAAAGTCAACGAGCGCTCGCCGGGGCTGGACATCCGCCGCCAGGCCGCGGAGCACGAACGGGTCCGCGACGGCAACTATCTGGCGCGGGCCGAGCGGGTGGTGGCCGTCGAACCCTGGGACGTGCTGGCGTGGAAGCGCGACGGTGTCCAGAACGGCGTCTTCAAGAATCTGCGTCAGGGTCATTACGCCATCGATTCGCGACTCGATCTGCATCGGCTGACGGTGGAACACGCGCGCCTTGCGGTATTTCAGTTCGCCCGCGATGCCATGATCCACGACCTCCGCTGTGGACTCATCAGCCACGGCCGTGGCGAAGGACGCAATCCGCCTGCGCTGCTCAAGAGCTGCGTCAACCACTGGCTACGGGAACTGGACGAGGTGTTGGCGTATCACAGCGCACAGCGCCGCGACGGCGGCGTGGGTGCTACCTATGTGCTGTTTCGCAAGAGTGCGCGCGAACGCAATGACAACCGGGAGCGGCACGGATCACGCGCCGAGTGAGAATGACAGGCGACCAAGGCTAACGTCACTACACCTCACTACAGAACAGAAGCCGGCTTCAGCCCGGAAAACTTGCGTTCGCAAAACGCCCGTGCCAAAAACTTCGGTACCAGAAAATGGCGCCCCTGGAGAGACTCGAACTCCCGACCAACCGGTTCGAAGCCGGTTACTCTATCCAACTGAGCTACAGAGGCGAAGTGCTGCCCGCGATCGGTCACGCGGGGGTATTACGGAGCCTTGCTTTGCCAACCGACCAACTTGCGGACTGACCACCTTGCGGCGCTGCGCCGCGGGCTGTGCCCGCTGTCCTAATCGGCAGCAAAGCCATAAAGCCAGTCATTGCCGTTCTTGCCGATCCGGGCGATCAACCCAGCGCCCAAGGATAGCAGAATATCGTGCGCTTCCCGAGCCTCACCGTAGAGTTCCGACTTGTGGGGCTTGTCTTCGAACAACACATAGGGCCGGCAACGTCTGAGTGTCGCCAAAGCACCGCGCAGGGCGCGCACCTCGTAACCTTCCAGATCCAGCTTCAGAAACGCGAGCGCCGGAAGCTCCAGGTCATCGATGGGCAGGCTCTGAATGGCGCCCGGACCCGATACCCGCCGCGACAGCGAGCGATGCCCGAACCGGCCCTTCAGCCCGACCTGCTCACGGCGATCCGAGAGCGCCACGGGACGGACTTCGACCCGCTCGCCAAGCCCCCAGTCCCGCACATTGCGTTCAAGACAGGCGAAGGTATCCGGCGCGGGCTCGAACGCGATCACCCGGTCGAAGTGTTGCGCCATGATGCGCGTGTAGGCGCCGACGTTGGCGCCGCCATCCAGGGCCAGGCCGCCCTTCGGGACGTTGGCCAGCGCCGCCTCCATGTCGGCGGCCTTGGGTCCGGCGCCCTTGCCGTAGCGCTCCAGCGTCTTGCGCCGGGTCTTGCCCCAGTTGCTCCAGCGCCGCAGATCGACGTCCGGCAGCCAGAATTCTCCTACCTTTTTCACACCCCCACCTCCGACTGCATCACTTGCCCTGCCAGCGCGGCGGGCGCTTCTCGGCAAAGGCCCGTGGCCCTTCGATAAAATCCTGGCTGCGATAGAGCGTCGCGACGCTGTCCAACTGCTGGGCCATGGCCTGTTCCAGCTCGGCGTGGTCCAGCCCCCGCATCACCGAGTCCTTGCTGGCACGGATCGACAGCGGCGCACACTCCAGAATGAGATCGGCCCAGCGCCGCGCCGCCGTCATGAGCTGCGCCGGCGGCACCACTTCGTTCACGAAACCCATCTCCCTGCCCTCGGCGGCACCGACCCGGCGCCCGGTGAGGATCATGCTCATCGCCCGCTTGAGCCCGATCTGGCGCGGCAGGCGATGCACGCCGCCAGCCAGTGCCGCGAGACCGACGCGCGGCTCCGGCAGCGCGAACACCGCGGTTTCCGCCGCAATGATCAGATCGCAGGCCAACGCAATTTCAAACCCGCCACCCATGGCGACGCCGTTGACCGCCGCGATCACCGGCTTGTTGAGATCGAAGCGCGCAGTGAGCCCCGCGAAACCGGAGCGGGGGCTCCCGCGCTTGCCGCCCGCGGCCTGGTACTTGAGATCGTTGCCGGCGCTGAAGGCGCGGTCGCCGGCGCCGGTGAGAATCGCGACCCACTGCTCGGGATCCGCGGCGAAGGCATCGAACACCTGCTCCAGCTCGAAATTGGCCGGCGGATGCAGGGAGTTCATCACCTCGGGTCGATTGATGGTGACCGTAAGCACGCGCCCGTCGAGTCGGGTGGTGCAGAATTCCAGGGTCTTGGCAGTCACGGGCAGCCCCTTGGGCAGACAGGTTCGCCCGGCATGATAGAAGCTCGCCCGCCCGAAACCAACCGCGACGCTTCCCCACCTCCCCCGCAGCAGACCTATCGGAATACGCCCGGCGTTGCGCGACCGGACGCCAGCCAAAAGAAGCGTGTCGTTGCGCCCTGACGAAAAGCAGCCCGCCGTTGTTACGCCAGCTACTGTTACGCCAGCTACTGTTGCGCCAGCTACGCGGGAGAGCCGTGCATTTCGATAACTCCTTGTTCGGCCAACTCGCTGATGCGGTCTTCGGCATAACCCAGCTCGCGCAATATCGCCCCGCTGTCGGCCCCCAGTTCCGAACCGAGATGGGCCGGTACCTTGTCCGAACCCTGAATCCAGAAGGGGCTGTTGACGGCCCGGCCGCGGCCATGGGTGTGGCCCTCGACCTTGATGAACATGTCGTTCTGCAGGGCTTGCGGGTCGTCGATGACTTCCTCCATGGTTGCCACGACACTGAAGGTTATGCCCTGGTTGCGCAGGCGCTGGCGCCATTCCGCGCAGGGGCGGGTTTTGAACACCTCGACCAGCACCGCGGCAAGTTCCTTCGCCTGTTTGAAGCGCGCCGCAATATCGGCAAAGCGCGGATCCGCCGCGAGGTCGGGGCGCTCGATCGCAGTCAGGAAGTTGGTCCAGTGTTTGTCTTCCTGGAGCATGATCAACGAAATCCAGCGGTCATCGAGGGTGCGGTAGTAGTTGATCAGCGCACTGCCGGGCGCGGCCGGATTCAGCCGCCGATAGGGTTTGGTGCCCGCCAACAGACCGGCCAGGGCGCTGGACGCCGCCCACAGTCCGTTCGCCATCAGGCTGGTGCTGATTTTGCTGCCCTGGCCGGTGCGTTCGCGTTTGTAGAGTGCGGTCATCACGGCGGCATAGAGTGTCATCGCGCTGGGGTGATCGCCCATCGCGGGCGCCGGCATCGACGGTTCGCCATGCATGGTGCGCACCGCGTCCATCAGGCCCGTGCGCGCCCAATAGGCGTTGCCGTCGAAGCCGGGCGTATTGACGTCATCGCCCTGCTCGCCGTACCCGGTGACCTGTCCGTAAATGAGTCGGCTGTTTTCCGGCGCCAGATCCTCGAAGCGGATTTTCAGCCGCGCCAACACATTGGGCGGGAAGTTGGTGATCAGGACATCCGCGTCCCGGACCAGCCTGAGCAGAATTTCGCGACCCTCAACGGTTTTCAGATCGAGCGCGAGGCTGCGCTTGTTGCGGTTGTCCTGCTGCCAGGGATACGCGAAGTCGAGGCGCATGAAGGGCGGTGATTTATGCGCGTGGCGCAGCGGGTCGCCCCGTCCGGGGGTTTCGACCTTGATCACGTCGGCGCCGAAGTCGGACAGGATGGCGCCGGCGCCGGGCCCAAAAACGTAGGTGGCGAGTTCGAGAACCTTGATGCCAGCGAGCAGCGGTGTCGAGTCAGTCATGAGGGGGATTCCTTGGGTGTCGTGACAGGTGTTTCCGGACGCGATGCGCCGGGCGGATGGCAGGGAGACTGCTGGGCAGCGCCACGATTTGTTTTACAGGCCCGTTTGCCATGGCGCAAGTTTTCAGGATGTCTATCTGACCTGAACCAGCTACTGTACGGATTCATTCCCACGCGCTCGCATCTGATCCCCACGCGACGTCAATCCACAACCAGACAACACCAGGAACACTGCCACCGGATAGAACCCAGACCGATACGGTCCGACTCTCCTGCTTTTCCGCTGTTCCCGCCGCAATGTCTCCGTACAATGCCGGCTGTTCCGCCACACCTTGACCCACAGGGATACCGATGTCCGAAGCCATCATCTCCACCCAGGCGCCCGTCGCCAACAGCAAGGCCAGGGTGCTGTGCGCCAGCATGATCGGCACCGCCATCGAGTTTTTCGATTTCTACATTTACGCCACTGCCGCGGTACTGGTATTCCCGAAGCTGTTTTTCCCGGCCGGGGATGCCACCACGGCGATGCTGCAATCCCTCGCCACCTTTGCCCTCGCCTTCTTTGCCCGCCCGCTCGGATCCGCATTGTTCGGGCATTTCGGCGATCGTGTCGGCCGCAAGGCCACGTTGGTGGCGGCGCTGCTGACCATGGGGCTGTCGACGGTGATCATCGGCATGCTGCCCACCTATGCCCAGATCGGCGTCGCGGCGCCCCTGTTGCTGGCGCTGTGTCGCTTTGGGCAAGGGCTGGGATTGGGCGGGGAATGGGGCGGCGCGATTTTGCTGGCCACCGAAAATGCACCACCGGGTCGGCGCGCCTGGTACGGGATGTTTCCCCAACTGGGCGCGCCCATAGGTTTCATCCTCTCCGGCGGGTCGTTTCTGTTGCTCACGCACTACCTCAGCGATGCCCAGTTCTTTCTCTGGGGCTGGCGAGTACCCTTCCTGGCCAGCAGCATCCTGGTGCTGGTGGGCCTGTGGGTGCGCCTGAATCTGCAGGAAACCCCGGTATTTCAGCATGCACTGGCTGCACAGGAGCGCGAGCGACTGCCGATTCTCACGGTGTTGCGCGATCACGCCGGGATGCTGGTACGCGGCACGCTGATGGCGCTGTGCACATTTGTATTGTTTTATCTGATGACGGTATTCACCCTTACCTGGGGCACCACCGCGCTGCATTTTTCCCGCGAGCGGCTCTTGCTGATCCAGCTTTTCGGGATTCTGTTTTTCGCTCTCGGCATCCCGATTTCGGCGCATCTTGCGGATCGCCACGGCCGCCGCCGGGTGTTGATGGCCGCGAGCATCGCCATCGCGCTGTTTGGCCTGCTGTTCGCGCCCCTGCTCGGCGCCGGCAGCGAGGCGCGGGTAATTCTGTTCATGGCCCTCGGGCTGGGCCTGATGGGTCTCACCTATGGCCCGCTCGGTACCCTGTTGAGCGAGCAATTTCCCACCATGGTGCGCTATACCGGCGCTTCACTCACTTTCAATCTGGCGGGCATTTTCGGCGCGTCCCTGGCGCCCTACATCGCGACCTGGCTCGCCACCCGATACGGCGTGCACAGGGTGGGCTGGTATCTGTCGGGCGCCGCGCTGCTGACGCTGTGCGCGCTGTGGGGAGCGCGGGAAACCCGGGACGCTCTTGCCTGACACGCCGGTTCGGACCTTGGGTTTGAATGCCATGCCGGTCCTGCGCCGCAGTATCTCCAGTCCGCATGTATCGAGACCGGCAAGAAGGCCGTGATGGATTGCCGATGGCGGGTTTCGCGCTGACGGGCGGCTCAAGACCCAGGGTCACATAGACGTTCCGCCACAGGCAGAGATAGTTCACTGTAACCGCCGCGGTCCGTCGCCAGTTCAGCCCCTGGCCCTTCAACATGGTCCAGATAATTCGGTCATCCAAGGGCGCCATCACCCGCGGTTGCAACACCCAGTGGTGCAGGGTATGGAACGCTCCTTCAAGCAGGAACAGACAATTCGTATCGACGTGATCGGCTCTTCGGGCACCGCGAGGACGGTGCCTCCCCTGTCGAACGGGCATTACCCGCACAAACTCAACCGAAACCGGTGTGATCAGCGCTCGTCATTCAAGCGTACCGTTGCGCGCAGATGCTGGTATTTCCATTCGCCGTTGATTTTGACGTAGTCGTCGTCATAGCGCAGGACCAACCATCTATCGGCGTTATTCTTGTAAAAGGTAAACGGGCCGAGAAAATACCACACGCCGGTGGCGCGGTCCCCGTCGATTTCGATGATCGGATTCATCACATTGTGCTGGGAAAAGCTGATGAGCTTCTGGAAGCCCCTGAACAATTCGCGGATGCCCTCGTGACCCTGGGCTTTCCCGAAACCGGCGCCTTCCCAGATGCCGTCCGGGGCGAACACCGAGGCGATCCGGTCGGGATTATGGTCGTCATCGCAAATTTCACAGTACCGGGCTTTCAACTGCTTGATGGCTTCAATATCTTCCAGGCGGGTGATGCGTTTTTCGAGTTCGGCGAGATTCATTTGGGATGCTCCTCACAACGATTGGTAGATTTATGGTTGTTGCCTCGTCCGAAGGATCCGCACCGGCGCGGCGGTTCCAGAGTACCCGGATAGTGCGCCGGAGGTAGTCCATTGATTGACGCGCAAGGGGTGACAGTTGCCTGCCACCCCTTGCGGATTTCATCCGTCCGCCACCATGGGCGTCAGGCGGCGTTACCGGTGTACTGCCATTTCTTGAGTGCCGGCAGCACTTTTTCCGCGAACAGCGTCATGCCCGTCTTCACATAGTCGTAGTCCATGGCCGCGTGGGGGACGGTATCCGGCGACATCGAGACAATATAGGTGCGATCCTTGAAAGTCCTGAACGGTGCCGGGCGAAGGGCGACGCGGATTTGTTTGAAATACTCGCCGTCGTGCGCGTCCATGTAGCCGGTCTCGAGCGCATTCAGAATCATCGGCGCCGCTTCGTTGAAGCGATCCCGCGAACTGTCCATGGCGATGCCGAAGCCGTCGTATTCGACGCGGCCGAGACCGCGGCCGAGACCGACGATCACACGGCCGTTGGACAGGTTATCGAGCATCGCGATGTCGGTGGCGATCCGCAGCGGGTCCTTGTGCCAGGGCAGGATCAGCGCCGCCGTGCCCAGCTTGATGGTCCTGGTTTTGCCGGCCATGTAGGTGAGAAACTGCAAGGGGTTCGGGCACATGGTGTAGTTGGTGAAGTGATGCTCCACGCCCCAGATCGAGTTGAACCCGAGCGGCTCCGCCAATTCCGCGATGGCGATTTCCTTCTGGTAAATCTCGAGATCGCTCAGAGGCTGGTTGTGGCTGCTCTGAAAAGCCATGACAACGCCGACATCCATGATGCTTGCCTTTTGGTCGATGAAAAAATCTGTCCGGGTCAGCGATGAACGCAGCGGGTCAGGCCACGCCCTTGGGTTTCTGCTGGCTCATGAAACCAAACATGTAGCCCGCGATGCGTCGGATCTGAATTTCATCCGCACCCTCGGTGATGCGATAGCGCCGGTGGTGACGATAGATGTGCTCGAACGGCTTGTGACGCGAATACCCCAAGCCGCCGTGTACCTGCATCGCCCAGTCGGCCGCCTCGCAGCACAGGCGGTTGGCGGTGTAGTTGCACATCGAGACCTTGTCGGACACCGAGAAATTGCCGTACTTGTCCATGCTCCACGCGGTCTTGTGGATCAGCGCGCGCAGCATTTCGGCGCGGGTCTGCAACTCGACGAGCGGGAACTGGATGCCCTGATTGGATGACAGCGGCTTGCCGAAAGGCTTGCGCTCCTTGGCGTAGGCGACGGCCTCGTCGATGCAGAACTGCGCCGCGCCCAGGCTGGATGCGGCCTGGCGGATGCGGTTCTCGTTGAAGAAGTGCTGCACCACCTGCAGGCCGCGCCCCTCGCCACCGAGTATCGCCGTGTGCGGCACGCGCACGTCGGTGAACGACACGCGGCCGTGATCGGTCGGCATATTGAAGGTCCACAGCATCTCCTCGATCTTCAGGCCCGGCGCGTTCATCGGCACCAGAAACGCGGTGATGCCCCGAGCGTCGCCCGCCTTGCCGCTGGTGCGGGCGTACACCAGATCATAGGGCGCCTTGTGAATGCCGGTGTTCCAGGTCTTTTCACCATTGATGATCCATTCGTCACCCGCACGTACCGCGGTGGTTTCCATATGGGTGGCGTCGGAGCCGTGGTTGGGTTCGGTGATGCCGTAGGCAAAGCTCTTCTTGCCGGCCAGCATGTCCTCGACCCACTCGGCTTTCTGCGCCGCGGTGCCGTAGGCGAGCATCAGCAGCACGCCGACGTTGTTGCCGACGATGGAGTGCTCGTTCTGGAGGTCGTTGTGCAGCCCGAGGCCCTTCCTGGCCAGATGCTCGCGAATGACCGCCATGCCCAGATTGGTGCCGTCGCGGCCGCCGTATTCCTTGCCCACGGGATAGCGGTAGTGCCCGGCGGCATCGGCGAGGCGCTTGGCCTTTTCGAGCAGCTCCTCCCACTCGGCGTTGGGGAGGCCGCCGCGCTCCCAGTCGGTGCGCGCGTCCTCGCGGCGATGATCGAAGAAGCGGATGTTGTCGTCCTGGTTTTCCAGGGGTTTGATCACGCGCTCGATAAAATCATCGAGTTCGAGCAGATAGTCGGCAAGGTTCTGGGGGATATCGAAGTTCATGGTGTGGCCTCGGTGCGAAATGGACGAAGAATCAGCGCGCATTACTTGAACAGATGCATGGCGAGGCCGATGTCGCGACCGGCCTCCAGCGCCTGGGCGAACGGCAGGTCGGCGGCGCGACGGATCAGCTGCTTGGTCAGACGCAGAGCGTCGTGATTGAAGCCCGCGAGCTGCTCGGCCATGGCGCTGGCGGTAGCCAGCAGCTCATCGGCCGGCACGACGCGGTTGATCATCCCGAATGCCAATGCCTGGCGGGCATCGATGTTGTTGCACAGGGTCAGCAGCTCGAACGCCGCCTTGCGACCGATCTGATGCACCAGTGTCGGCGCCACCCCGGCTGCCGCCATGCCGAGCTTGACCTCGGGATAGCCGAACATGGCGTTGTCGGCGGCCACCACCAGATCGCAGCTCACCGCGAGATTGCAGCCGCCGCCCATCGCATAGCCCTGCACCGCGGCGATCACCGGCGTGTCCATGCGCTGGATGGTGCCGTAGAAACGGACGGTTTCGTCGAGGCGTGTGGCGATCTGATGGGCCGGAGGGCGCGGTTTTCTCGGATGCTTCGCCACCCGCCGCTCCGGTTGTCGGCTTGCCACTGCCCAGGTCCGCGCCGGCACAGAAGGCGCGCCCGGCACCGGCCAGCACGATCACTGCCACGTCGGATCCGCTTCGGCGGTGCGCAGTGCGGAGGCAAGTTGGGAGACCAGCGCGTCGTTCATCGCATTGAGTTTTTCGGGTCGGTTCATGGTCAGGTAGCGGATCGCGCCGGCGTCGCGGGTCAGAATCAGTTCGCTCATGGTGTTTCCTCTGTATAAAAATCGCGCCGCAGGTCGGGACGCCGGCCCGCGGTCGGTTACTGGCTGGCGCTAAAAGCTGTTCAGGGTCGCGAAGCGATCGCGGTGGTACGCGCCATCGCCCAGTGTGGTTTCCACAGCGCGGGCGCGCTTCATGAAAAAACCGATCTCTTCCTCATCGGTCATGCCGATGCCGCCGAACATCTGGATGGATTCGCGGCCGATCAGGTTGGCCACATCCGAGGTGCGCGCCTTGGCCGCACTCGCCAGCGCCGGCGCATCGGCGCGGCCCTCATCCAGCGCGCGCAGCGCCGCCAACGTCACCGACACGGCAAGCTCGCGTTCGCAGAACATGTCGGCCGCCCGGTGTTTCAACGCCTGAAAGGAACCGATCGCCACACCGAACTGGCGGCGGATTTTCAGGTACGCCAGGGTCCGTTCGAAGGCTTCCGACAGCACCCCTAGCAGCTCCGCGCTGAGCCCGGCCGCCGCGCCGTCAAACACGGGGTCGAGAATCTCCGCTGCCCGATCGACTTCACCGACCACCTGACTCGTCGCGACCTTCACATCGGCAAACCGAACCCGCGCGGCGTTGCGCGCATCGAGCAGCGCCGTGCGCACGCATTCAATGCCCGGCGTTTGCGGATCGAGCAGAAACAGCGTCAGCCCGTCGCGCTCGCCGGGATTGCCCGCGGTGCGGGCGAGCACCAGCAGTTGATCGGCGCCATGACCATCGAGCACAAAGCGCTTCTCGCCAGCCAGTCGGTAACCATCGGCAACGCGGGTGGCGCGGGTGGCGACCTGCCAGGGTGCAAAGCGGCCCTGCTCCTGAAACGCGAATGCCAGCACCAGCTCGCCGGCGCAGACACCGGGCAGCACTGCTTGCTTCTGCGTCTCACTACCACCGCGCAGGATGGCGTTGCCGGCCAGCAGCACCGTCGATAAAAACGGCTGCGGCAGCAGCCGGCGCCCCAGTTCTTCAAGCACCACGCCGAGCTCGGCATAGCCAAGGCCCAGACCGCCGTACGCTTCCGGGAACAGGATGCCGGTCCAGCCGAGTTCCGCCATCTCCCGCCAGTGGGCGCGGGAATAGCACAACGGCTCTCCCGGCAAAGCGTCACCATCGCGGTAGGCACGCAGTTGCGCGATATCGAACCGCGCGGTGGCGAACTCGCGCACCGAGCGCCGCAGCAATTCCTGTTCTTCGCTGAGCACCAGCGCGGACGAACGCATCGCGATGGTCATTCCGGCAATCCCAGAATGCGCTTGGCGATCACATTGCGCTGGATTTCATTGGTACCGCCCTCGATGGCGTTGCCCTTGGCGCGCAGCCACTGGCGCGTGATGCGCAGTGCCGCGTCGCTGAAGCCGGGACCTTCCCAGCCGAGGCCATCCGCACCGAGCAGGGTCATCATCAGCTCGTGGCGGCGATTGGTGAGCGCGCTGCCATAGAGTTTCAGCATGGACGCGATGTGATCGCCGCCGCACCCGGCGCTGGCTTCGTCGGCGCTGCGGTTCATGGTCAGCCGCAGCGCGAGGCTGTCCAGCTCGCACTGGGCCACCTGAGCGCGCAGCACCGGATCGGCGATGCGCGCGCCCTCGCTCCCGAGTTCCTGTTTGGCCAGTTCCGGCAACGTCTGGGCGCGCCCGAGATCGCCACGGCCGATCGAGCCCAGCGCCTGCCGTTCGTACTGCAACAGCTGCTTGGCGATGGTCCAGCCTTCGCCCAACTGGCCGAGCAGATTCTCCTTCGGCACCCGCACTTGATCGAAAAATGTCTGACAGAACGCGGAGGGGCCGCTGATCAGGCGAATCGGCGCCACCGAAATCCCCGGTGTCTTCATGTCGATCAGCAGAAAACTGATGCCCTCGTGCTGGGGCGCCTCGGGGTCGGTGCGCACCAGGCAGAACATCCAGTCCGCCTTGTCGGCATGGGAGGTCCACAATTTGTGGCCATCCACCACGAAGTGATCGCCATCAATTACCGCGCGGGTGGTGAGACTCGCGAGATCGGAGCCCGCACCCGGCTCGCTGTAGCCCTGGCACCACATCACCTCATCGCGGGCGATGCCCGGGAGATGCCGCAGCTTCTGCTCCGGCGTGCCGCGCTGGAGCAGTACCGGCCCGAGCAGCGACAGCCCAGCGCTGATCGGCGGCGGTCGCACGCCGACACGGCGAAGCTCCTGCGCCAGCACCCTTGCCTGATCCCGATCCAGCCCGGCACCGCCGTATTCCCGCGGCCAGGTGGGCGCCAGCCAGCCACGTTCGGCGCGCAGGCGATGCCAGCGTTGCTCGGCGTTTCGGATGGTTGCGGGCGCGACGGCATCTGGCCGCGCGCCGCTCCCGACGTCCTGCGGCCGCAGCACGGCGGGATAGCACTCATCCAGCCAGCCAGCGATGTCGGCGCGGAAGTCATCCAGCGAGGTCTTATTGTTCATTCCTTGATTCTAGCCTGTGTCGTACCCTGGACGAAAATCATCCGTATCCCCGGTACTTCCTCCAAGGTACTCCGCAGCGGTAGCACCGTACAACCATGTCGGGTACGATCCCCGCGCACTGCGACCAACCGGTCGTCCGGGCCGCGCAGCGCCAATTGCGAACACCTCGCCGACAGAGCGAGCTTCGTCGCGACAACCCCGGACGCCCAGGCGAAAGCGTGATCCACGGACGCCGACCCGCCACTTTCGGCGCTACGGCCGACCGCCCCGGGGCAGTCGGTCACGTTATGCTGCGTGCCCCGACGCGGCCAGCGCGGGCGCAGCTCCGGATCGACGCAACCGCAGGCTTCACTCCGAAGCCTGGATTTTTCATTGATGTCACAACCTTACATCGGAGATCGGCAGTCAATGAGATTCCGTCTTGCGAAATGGATCATGGATCACCGCGGCACTGTCGCGATCGGGTTTGTCCTGGTGACGCTGGCGTTTTGCATCGGCATTCCCCAGGTGCAGATCCGCACCGTCTTCAAGGACCTCTTGCCCACCGACGATCCTTTTGTCCAGGTTCACTTGGACCATCCCAACTTCGGCAATCCACTGCTGATTTCGGTCATGGTCAAGCGCAAACAGGGCGATATCTACAATCCCGAGACCCTGAACAAGGTCTGGAAACTGACCCGGGATCTGGACCTTGCGCCCAAGGTCAATCACGACACCCTGATTTCGATTTCCACCGAGAAACTCCGTTACGCGGAAGCCACATCGGATGGGGTCGAACTCCAGCCGCTGATGGACAACAAGGCGCCGAGCACACCCGCACAGGTGGCGGAGTTCAAGCACCGCGTAACCATGTCACCCAATGCGCGGCTGTTTTACATCTCACCGGACGAAACCGCGACGCTGATCAACGTTGCATTCCTGGATTCCGTGGACTACGGCGAATCTTTCGCCTTCGTACAGGATCTGGTCGAAAAGGCGCGGGACGCCGACCACGATGTCCATGTCGCCGGCCAGCCGACCCTGACCGGCTGGGTCTACAAGCTCCAGAAGCAGACCTACAGCATTTTTGCGGTCACCATCATCGCGTTGATGATTGCGCTGCTGCTCTACATGCGCAATGTCGCCGGCGTCACGACGCCCATCCTGTGCGCGGCGGTGGCGGGATTGTGGGGTTTTGGCTTCATCGGCTGGCTGGGTCGGCCGATTGAACCGCTGCTGATGATCGTGCCGCTGCTGCTGGTGGCGCGTTCATTTTCCCACTGCGTGCAATACACCGAACGCTATTACGAAATCCTGATGCACGTGAAGGACCGGCGCAAAGCCGCCGAAATCACCATGGGGATCATGATGGCGCCCTCCATCCTGGGCATCATGACCGACGTGTTCGGCATCATTTTCATCGCCGTGGCGCCCATCAAGACCATGGTCAATCATGCCCTGTTCTGCGGTTTCTGGGCCCTCTGGATCATCCCTACCGGGGTGTTTCTGATCTCCATTCTGCTGTCGTATCTGCCGGTGCCGAAAAATCTCGAAAAAATTGTCGGCGGCAAGCAAAAGGAATCCGGGATTCATTTGCTGGAAGAAAAACTGCTGTCAGGCATTGCCCGCATCACGGTGGGAAAGCCGGCAATCGCAACCCTGGTGATCACGGTAATCGTCGGCGCGGTTGCCGTCCACTTGAACTCGCTGATCAAGATCGGCAATCCCGTCGAAGGCAGCAACCTGCTGTGGTACGAGTCGGAGTACAACACCGCCGTACGCGCCATCAACGCGCATTTTCCCGGCATGAATACCCTGGAGATCGTGCTTGAGGCCAAGGCGCACGAACACAACCGGCGCGTCGCCCGCACGCCGGATGTAGTGGCGGTGTCGACGAAAATCCAGAGCATCATGGAAGCGGATACGGAGGCGCCGCCGCGCGCGACCCTGTCGTTTTCCGACTATATGCGGGAAGTGTTTCGCCTCTATTCGGGGGAAATCCCAAGTGGCTGGACCTCGATCCCACTGACGAAGCCGTAGCCGCTGCCGGGTTTGCCGCCACCTTCGGTTCCGACCCGCTGAACTTCGCCACCATCGCCGATTTCCAGTTCCAGAATTCCACCGTTTCGGTCTGGTTCAAGGACAACAAACAGGAGACCGTGGATGCGGCGCTCGCCAGCGCCAGACGCGCGGTCGCTGCGGTCGGTGAAGACCATCCCGAATTTCGCGTGCGCCTGGGCACCGGCGTGATCGCGTTGCAACAGGCGATGAACAGCGTCGTCGAACGCTACCACTGGTTTATCCTGGGACTGGTGAACCTCGCGGTGATGGTGATTGCCGCCTATGCCTACCGCTCCATCGTCGCGGCGCTCATCTTGCTGGTGCCGGTAAACCTGTCGAACTTCATGCTGGGCGCATCCATGTATGCGCTCGGCATCGGCATGGACATCAATGCCACCATCGTCGCGGTGATGGGCGTCGGCGTCGGCATCGACTACGGCATCTATCTGCTGAGCCGCATTTGCGAGGAATATACCGCGCGCAATCATGATTTGAAGGCCGCGATTCATGCCGCGCTCACCACTACCGGGAAGGCGATCCTGTTTACCGCCAGTATCATGCTGATGGGTATCCTGCCCTGGTATTTCCTTTCCGATCTGAAGTTCATGGCCGATATGGGCATGCTGCTGGTGGCCATCATGTTGATCAACATGGTGCTGGCATTGGTGGTGCTGCCCTTGGTAGTGTGGTTTGTGAAGCCAAAATTCCTCAGTCGGGACGATCTGATGGTCGGCGAGCAGGTGGACCTGTCGCAGTTCGCGCTCGGGACCGCGAACTGATGATCGCACCATGACAAAGGCTACCCTGAGCATGTCCGCCGCAACGGAGGTATGTCGATGAGCTCGTCCGCAACATCGGAGGCTCTGCTGTCCGAATGCCGGGGCGCGATCGGCATCCTCACCTTCAATCGTCCCGAACAGCGCAATGCCCTGTCGCCGCAATTGCTCGAACGTTTTTGCGACACGCTTGCGACCTGGGCGGCGCGCGGGGACGTGCGCGTGGTGATCGTGACGGGCGCCGGCGACAAGGCGTTCTCCGCCGGTTACGATATTCGCGCCATCGAAACCGTGGGGCCGGCGGGCGAATCACCCGCGCAGGAGCGGCGCCCGGGCACACCCTTCGACCGTGCCCTGGCCGCCATCAAGCACTTCCCCTACCCCACCATCGCCATGATCAACGGCCACTGCTTCGGCGGCGCCCTGCACCTGGCGCTGTGTTGCGATCTGCGCATCGCCGCCGACCATGTTTCCATGGGAATGCCACCGGCCAAGCTGGGCGTGGTCTACGGCGCCGAGGGTCTGTTGCAGTTCATTCAGGTGCTGGGCAGCGCGCGCGCCCGCGAAATGTTTTTTACCGGCCGCACCTATCGCGGCCAGCCGCTGCGGGCGCTCGGCGTCGTCGACCACTGGGTGGCGGCGGATCAGCTCCACGCGCAGACCCTGGCCATGGCCGAGGAAATCAGTCGCAATGCCCCGCTGGCGCTGCGCGGCATCAAACGCATCATGAACCTGGTCGAGGCGCCCGCATTCTCCGCCGAGCTTCGCGCCGAGGCCGCGCGCCTGGTGGCGGAATCCTTCGCCAGCAGCGATCTGAAGGAAGGTCAGGCCGCGTTTTTGGAGAAACGTGCACCGCGCTTTACCGGGCAATGACCCCACCACCTGGGCCGAGGCCACCGCCATGAAAGACTTTGCCACTCGCGTCGAACGCTTTGCCCGCGCCGTGGAAGCGCGCGATGGCGCGACCTTCGGCAGCCTGTTCACGCCGGACGCGGTCTATCACGATGC
The DNA here is from genome assembly GCA_963708735.1 of uncultured Gammaproteobacteria bacterium. Lineage (GTDB taxonomy): Bacteria > Pseudomonadota > Gammaproteobacteria > Pseudomonadales > Porticoccaceae > JAGPUQ01. The sequence continues at coordinate 3,451 of CAVPTW010000022.1, read as the reverse complement.
CATCTACGGCGCCGTTCGCGGCCGCGATGCCATCGCGCGCATGCTGGTCGACGACTGGTACAGGGACGGCGACCGCTGGCTCTGGGACATGCACGACCCGGTGGCCGACGACCGTCGCGGCTACGTCCGCTATACCGCCAGCTTCCGCTCGATCAACCGGTTCAGCGCTGGCAATCGCATCGTCGCCCTGGGCGTCGCCATGTTCGGCTTTGCCGACGGCCTGTTCAGCAGCTACCACGAGATTGCCAACGGCACCCCGGCGCTGTGGGATCTCAATGTGCGCGGCGAACACCTGGAGCGCGTGGTGCATCGCATCGCGGACGCGCAGCGCGGCAGCGCCTCGCTCGCGCGCCACTATGCGGGGTAAACCCCGGCGGCGCACGGGCGTGGCCGGCCCTCGGTTCACCGCCGGTCCGCACTGCAGGAATTCATCATTCGTGAAGCAAGTTGGGCGCCCATGACCGCATCGCAAGCCGACCCCCCAGGGTCTGGGTGTTGCTGGGCCAGAAGGCGGGCGACAACAATCAGGTGCTGGCATTGGCAGAAGCACTGGGCTGGCCTTTCGCCAGCAAGCAGATCGTCAATCGTCCCTGGGAACTTCTCACCAACCGCAGCGCCGGCACCACCTTGGCCGGCATCGACCGGCGTCGTTCGAGCGCGCTGCTGCCACCCTGGCCGGAGCTGGTCATCAGCGCCGGGCGCCGCAACGAACCCGTGGCCCGCTGGCTGAAAAAACGCAGCGGCGGTCGCGCCCGGCTGGTGCATATCGGTCGGCCTTGGGCGCCGCTGGCCGCCTTCGACCTCATCGTGACCACGCCGCAGTACTTTTTGCCGGCGGCGGCCAACATCCTTCACAACCGCTTGCCGATGCATCGCATCGCTCAGGATCAGGTGCGCGTGGAAGCCGCGGCGCTCGCACCGCAACTCGGCGAACTGAAACCACCCTATACCGCGGTCCTGCTGGGCGGCGACAGCGGTCCCTTCGTTTTCACGCCTGCCAAGGGCCGCAGGCTGGCGCTCCAGGTCAATGCCCTGATCGCGGCCGTGGGCGGCTCGGTGCTGGTGACGGACAGCCGCCGCACCCCACCCGATGCCGCCGCCGCGTTCTGGTCGGCGCTACGCGCGCCGGCCTGGCGCCACGACTGGCGGGACAGCACTCGACCCAATCCCTATCTGGCCTACCTGGGGCTGGCAGATCGCTTTGTGTTGACCGGCGAGAGCATGTCGATGCTGGCCGAAGCCGTGGCCATGGGCAAGCCGGTGCATCTGTTCGCGATGGACGACCCGGGGCACTGGTGGCGCGGAACCCACAACTGGCGCTTCAAGCCCCTGAGTCATCGGCTCGCGATGGCCGTCGGTCCGCGACGGATGCGCCGCGATGTCGCGCGGATTCAACAGGATCTGGTCACGCGGGGGCTGGCCAGCTGGCTCGACGCACCCCTGAACCGGGAACCACTCGGCGCGGACGTCGATCCCGGCGCGGATGTGATGCGCGCCGCGGCGCGGTCGCGCGCTGTTCAAAAACCGGGGCGCTCTGAATAATCGTCATGCCCGGACAGCCTGTCCTCGAATGCTGTAGTCGGGGAGCAGGCATCCACAAGGCGGTGATAGCCCCGAGGTTCGCGCTGGCGCGAGCCTGACGACGGCGCGGTCATTCGGCATATCCCGGAGCTCGCCCGGAGCCGCAACCCGCTGTGCTCAGGCCGCTGTATTCGGGCCGCTGTATTCAGGCCGCTGTATTCAGGCCGCGGCCGCCATCTGGCCCGACAAGGGATGTAATGGCGCCGGGGGTAGATCCGGCGTGCGGGCGAGCACCTCGAACAGATCGTGGCGCACATGATTGCGAGCCATCTCGGCACGCAGGAAGGGCTCGTCCAGCAGGCCCTTGGCCAGGCACTCCTTGACCAGCCCGAAGAAAAACCATTCCTGATTGCGATCGGGATGGGCGCGGTAATTGCCCATCAGGCCATATTCCCCAAACAGGTGCCGACGCAGGCGCAGCAACCAGGCGGCGGGCGGGAACAGCCGGAAACGCTCGGCGGGCCGCCAGTCCACCGGCAGGCCGGTCTTCCAGGGCTGGGTCTTGCGGCGGGCGGCGTGCGGAGCATCCGGGTCTCGGCCGTGAAGTGGTCGAAATCGTTCCACTCCGGCTCGAAAAACCCGATGCTGTCGCGCGGTTCGTCCTTGAGGCACACCCAGGGCTGGTAATCCTGCGTGAAGTCGAACATGGCGTTGAAGCGCCGCTCGACATCCCAGTGCTTCAGTTGTGCGCAGTCGAGCAACATCACGCTGCTGGCAAAACATTTGTCGATCAGGCCCTTGGGCCCCGAACGCATGCGGCACAGGATCGCCTTGCCCCCCATGTCCCGGCTCAGCAGCGCCCAGACATCGGTGGCGGCGAACACGTCGGGGTCGATCACCAGGGCGCGCCCGGTGAAGCCCATCAGCGCCGGCGGCATGAACCGGGTGGGCGTGAAGGATTGCAGATCGTCGTTGAGCCAGACTCGCTTGACGCCGTCGCGCAGATAGCTCTGCCCCTCGCGCGCCGAACCAGGGATAGTCGCGGGTATCGATGATGCGCACATCGAATTTATCGTTGTGTTGCGAAAAACGACGCAGGGCGTAGGCGGCAACCTTGGCGCCGACGATCTGCTTGTGGTTGGTCTGGATAAAAACGCAGTGTTCCATCGGGAAGAATCACACCGGTGGCTGACGGGGGCTCCACTATACCAAGGGCAGCCGCAGGCGAGCATCCGTCGGGGTCGAGGTCTCCATGACCTGGCTCAAGCCCCGGCTCTGGCGGGATGGCAGTGGATCGGTGTAGGCTCCGCCCCAGAGTCAAAACCGAGGTGTCCCGCTTGTCGTTGCTCGATCCTGACGCTGGCGCCGCGCGCCCCTGGTGCGCGATCCCTTTGATTTTCCCGCCGCGCCGGACGCTGGGCGCGGCGGCGCAGTCCGCGGTTATCCGCGATTATCCGGCCATCGAGTCCCGCTGCCAATCACAAGCTCGAAGACCTGACCTACGGTCCCGCCTTCAGCCAGTTAATGGCGGAATTGCAGGGCGAAGAGCTCGCCCGTGCCCGGGCGAGCACTTCGACATGCCGCTGACAGACATGCCCACCACCATCACGGTGCGCAAATACTGCGAGCGCACCGATGGCAACATTCACACCGACCACAAGAGCAAGCGGCCCGACCGTGCCGACTCATCAACCCGCAGTGGACTTCACCCTGAAGGCCGGCTGTGCTTTCTGTGCTCGCCCGACGATCTGGAGGATTACGCCGTGGAAGTGGCGCTGGTCGCCGGCACATCGATCGTGTTCCGCCGCACCGATCACTCCTGGCACGGCCACAGCCTGTATGTCGGCGAGCGGCGCATGGTGCAGCTGAATTATCTGGATGCGAGTCCCTGGGCAGTGCTCCGCCAGCGCGCCAGCCGGCTGTCAACGCA
>CAVPTW010000021.1:0-3522 GCA_963708735.1 uncultured Gammaproteobacteria bacterium | reverse complement strand
TTGATCGACCGGGTGATGTGCACCCACCTGCATTTCGACCACGTAGGGTGGAATACCCGTCCCGTGGACGGCCAGTGGGTCCCCACCTTTGCGAATGCCCGCTATCTGTTCAACAAGACCGAGTGGGAATTCTGGAAAGATCACGATGATCCCTACGGCGCCAACACCATCGAGCACGCGCTGAAGCCGGTGATCAACGCCGGGCTGGTCGATCTGGTCGACACGCACCACCGCATCTGCGACGAAATCAGCCTGATCCCCACCCCCGGCCACACGCCCGGGCATGTCAGTGTGCTGATCCAGTCCAGGGGCGCGGAAGCGGTGATTACCGGCGACATGTTCCACCATCCCTGCCAGATGGCACATCCCGAGTGGATCGATATGGGTGACATCGCCAGCGATGTCGCGGAACAGACCCGCCGTGCCTTCATGCAGCGCTTTGGCAATCGGCCGTCGCTGGTGCTCGGCACCCACTTCGCCACCCCCACCGCCGGTCACATCCGGAGCGACGGCGAGGGCTGGCGGTTCGATACCTGAGTGGTCGAGCAGAACGAGCAGAAGAGGTGCAGCGATGAAACGGGCATTGATCGTCGGCGGCACCGGACCCACCGGACCCCATGTCATTCAGGGGCTGCTGGATCGCGGCTACGAGACCACCATCTTCCACCGCGGCACCCACGAACCACCGGGATTGCCGGAGGTGGAACACATCCACGGCGATCCGCACTTTCCGGAAACCATCGCTGCGGCGCTCGATGGCCGCGCGTTTGATCTGGTGGTGGCCATGTACGGTCGCATCCGGCATCTGGCGGACTATTTCGCCCGACGTTGCGCGCGCTTTATCGGCGTCGGCGGCATCCCGGTCTATGCGGGACTGATGGATCCCGAGGGACAATGCCCCTGGGGATTGCCCGTGCCGGTGCGGGAAACCGCGCCGCTCTCGGATTACCCGGGCGACACCGACGGCAGCCGCTTCGCCCACATGATCTACCGCACCGAGCGCCATGTGCTGGATCTGGGCGAAGCCGGGGCCTTCAACGCCGCCTACTTCCGCTACCCGGCAATCTACGGACCGCGCCAACCCACTCCGCTGGAGTGGTCGGTGGTGCGCCGGGTGCGCGATGGCCGGCCCGCGATGATCCTGCCCAATGGCGGCCTGATCCTGACCAGCCGCTGCGCTGCCCGCAATGGGGCCGAATATCTGCTCCTCGCCATCGACCATCCCGAAGCCAGCCGCAACCAGGCCTACAACTGCACCGACGATGAACAGTTCACCCAACGGCAGTGGGTCGAGCTGATCTCGCGCGGCGCTGGCCGGCCCCTGGAGATTTTCTCCCTGCCCGAAGAACTCGCGGCCCCCGCCGAACCCCTGACCCGGATGCTGGGCGGCAGCAATCACTGCCTGCTCGACAACGCCAAGGCCCGGGCTGAACTGGGCTATCGGGACCAGATATCCGCGCGGGATGCCCTGCACGAAACCGCCGCCTGGTATCTGGCCAATCCGCTCGCCGGTAACGATGCAGCCAATCATCCCGATCCGTTCGACTACGCCGCCGAGGACCGGCTGATGGCCGCCTACCAGCGCGGCATCGCCGCCATCCAGGCCGAAGCACCCTTTCCCAAAGCGACCTATCACCACTCCTACGCGCACCCGAAAACCCCGGGCCAGGGACCAGATCACCGGGGACGCTGACGCAACGGCCTGAAGAAACGACATGGATGGTGCGACTGTTTCCCATGGACGTGGTGCAAAAGGACCAAGCGAATCCGGGAAGATGCCGGTCCCAAGGGAATCGACCGAGCGCGGCGGAGACGGGGCGCTACGAGCGCCGCGCCATTCGGTGGTGTTCTACCTGAGCGGCCGAATTAACGGGCGGCGTTGCACCGCCCGAATCGGGTAGGCGCGCGCGATCACGCCCGCGCGCCGATCATCGGCTCAGTGGAACTGATCTTCCTCGGTCGAGCCGGTAAGCGCGGTAACGGAAGATACGCCGCCCTGAATCACCGTCGTCATGTCGTCGAAATAACCCGTACCCACTTCCTGCTGGTGCGCGACGAAGGTGTAGCCGCGGTCGCGGGCAGCGAATTCCGGCTCCTGCACTTTCTCGACATAGGCCTTCATGTCCTCGCGGGCGTAGGCGTGGGCGAGATCGAACATGTTGTACCACATGCTGTGAATGCCGGCCAAAGTGATGAACTGGAACTTGTAACCCATGGCTGAGAGTTCGCGCTGGAATTTGGCGATGGTGGCATCGTCCAGATTCTTCTTCCAGTTGAATGACGGCGAACAGTTGTAGCTGAGCAACTGGTCGGGATGCTCCTTGCGGACTGCGTCGGCGAATTTCTTGGCTTCGGCCAGGTCCGGCGTCGCGGTCTCGCACCACAGCAGATCGGCGTAGGGCGCGTAGGCGATACCCCGGGCAATCGCCTGGTCGATGCCGGCGCGGACCTTGTAGAAACCTTCGCTGGTGCGCTCGCCGGTGACGAACGGCTTGTCGTAGGGATCGCAGTCGCTGGTGAGCAGGTCGGCGGCGTTGGCATCGGTGCGGGCCAGCAGGATGGTCGGCACATCGGCCACGTCGGCAGCGAGCCGGGCTGCGATCAGCTTCTGAATGGCTTCCTGAGTCGGCACCAGCACCTTGCCGCCCATGTGGCCGCATTTCTTGACCGAGGCGAGCTGGTCTTCGAAGTGGACGCCCGCGGCACCGGCTTCGATCATGGCTTTCATCAGTTCGTAGGCATTGAGGACGCCGCCGAAGCCGGCTTCGGCATCCGCCACGATGGGCGCGAAATAGTCGATGTAGTCGGCGTCGCCCGGCGCTTTGCCCGCTTTCCACTGGATCTGGTCGGCGCGGCGGAAGGCGTTATTGATGCGGCGCACCACGGCGGGCACCGAGTCGGCCGGGTACAGCGACTGATCGGGGTACATGCTGGAAGCGGTGTTGTTGTCCGCCGCCACCTGCCAGCCGGACAGATAGATCGCTTGGACGCCGGCCTTGACCTGCTGCACCGCCTGGCCACCGGTGAGGGCGCCCATGGCGTTAACGAAATCCTTGTCCGGACGGAAACTGGGGCGACCTCCCTCGGTGATGAGCTTCCACAGTTGCTCGGCGCCGCGCTGGGCAAGGGTGTTGTCAATCTTGATGGAGCCGCGCAGGCGCACCACATCGTCGGCGCTGTAGGTGCGCTTGACGCCCTTCCAGCGGGGATTGGTGCCCCAATCCCTGGTGATCTGGGCGATTTCCGCGGCGCGATTGTAGTTGCCGATGGTCATGGTATGCAGCTCCTCGAACGGGTGGTCTGGTAGAGAGGTTGCGCATTGTATTTTTTGTGGGATGATTCGACCAATTTATCGCTTTTATCTTCGTTATTTATTTTATGAATATATCCCGTATCGATCTCAACCTGCTGGTGTACCTGGACGTGCTGTTGCGGGAACGCAATGTCACCCGTGCGGCCCAGTCCCTCGGCATCACCCAGCCCGCCATGAGCAACGGTCTGCGCCGTCTGCGCGAATTGTTC
>CAVPTW010000020.1:0-140682 GCA_963708735.1 uncultured Gammaproteobacteria bacterium | reverse complement strand
TGGTGCGCATTACCTCGTTGAGCTCCATCGCCAGCCTCCGGTTGGTCGTTATGATTGCGTGGCGCCACCGATCATCACAGGAATGCCGGCATGACTTCGCTGACAAACAGGGCGTACGACTCAGCCGACATGGGCAGCAGGATGTGATAGGTCATGCCGGTCTGCTCGATGCGCGCGCGCAGCTCGTTCGCCACTTCGTTCGGAGTGCCGAGCAGGGCCACGGGCGAGCGCTGCGCCGTTGCGTAATCGGGAAAGCCGAGCTGAGTGGCGATGCCGCGCAGCGCCTTGTCCGACGCATCCCGCGATAAACCGACCAGCGCGAAACCACTGAGCTCGATGTCCCTGGGGTCGCGTCCCGCGGCTTCGGCGTACTGATGCAGCTCGGCGATTTTGCGTTTGAGCACGCCCATGTCGTACTTGACGGTCGCCGCCGGATCGTTGACGAAATCCTTGCCGTTCGAGGTCGGCGGAATCATGTTGAGGATGTCGGCGTGGACCGCGGCGATCTTCAACAAACCGGTGCCGGAGCCGCCGAGCATCAATGGCGGATGGGGTCGCTGCACCGGACGTGGATTGTTGTAGGCTTTGTCGATCGAGAAATATTTGCCGGAAAAAGTTGGTTCGTCATCGCACCACATGGCTTTCAAAATCCGCACGGTCTCTTCGAGCTGGGCGAGCCGCTCCGCGGTCGATGGGAAGGGATAGCCGTGCGCACGATACTCCGTGCCGAACCAGCCGGCGCCCAGACCGAGGATGAAACGCCCGTTACTGACCTGATCCAGTGTGGAACTGATCTTGGCCAGCAATGCCGGATTGCGAAACGACGTCGCCACCACCGAGGGCGCCAGTCGAATGGTGCTGGTGAGGGCCGCGATGGCGGTGAGACTGGTGAAGCATTCCAGTTGTGGCGTGTCGTGGGCGCCCAGCGGCGAGAAAAAATGATCGTTGGTGGAGACGGAGTAAAAACCGTCGCGCTCGGCCTGCAGGGCGGCGGCCTTGGCGTCGGCAAAATTGCCCGTGGGCAAGAACAAACCAAATTTTATTTTTTTCATGGCCCTCTCCACTGCTCTGGCATTGTCTGGCTATTTCCGGAGCTTTTCACAGCGCGTTCGGCAGGCAGCCATAAGCAGCCTCAATCAGGCGGACGCCGCGCGGATCGCCGAAGATATTGGTGTCCATCTGATTCATGGCATAGCCCATGCCGAGTCGCGCTTTGGTATCGGCAAAACCAAAGGACCCGCCCCAGCCGCTGTGACCGAAGGCATCGGGATTGGGTCCGTACAGTTCAGCCTTGTTCAGAATGAAGCCACGGCTCCAGCGCATGCGCACGCCGATGACTTCGTCCTTCCGGAAGCATTCTTCCCGCGTCATCTCGGTGATGCCCTTGGCGCTGATGATGCGCTTGCCGCCCAGCTCGCCGCCGTTGGCCAGCGCGCCATAGACCTTGGCAATGCCACGGCCGTTGCCCTGGCCGTTGGCGCCGGGAACTTCCGCCGCGCGCCAGGCGCGGTCATTGGCAATGTGCGCCGTCAAAGGCGGATGCGCCATGGCGCAGTAGAGGGCGTCGCTCATGCGCTTCTTGCCGCCGAGACCGGTGCCCAGTTGTTCGGAGCCGATCACCGGCAGCATTTCGGCGACGCGATGATCTTCGCTGGCGGGCAAGCCGATGTAGTAATCGGTACCGGCGCCAATAGGGCCTGCGACCTTCTCGGCAAACAGTTGGCCCAGACTTTTCGTGCGGCCGGTGACGCGACGCGCGACTTCGCCGGCGATATGGCCAAACACCACGGCGTGGTAGCCATTGGCGGTACCGGGCTCGAAGAACGGCCACTGTGCCGCCAGCACCGCGCAGAGCTTGTCCCAATCGTAGAGGTCGGCCATTTCCACCCGCTCGCGCGGACCGCAGATGCCGGCCTGGTGCGACAGCAGTTGCGCGACCGTTACATCCTTTTTTCCGGCGGCGGCGAACTCGGGCCAGTAGTCCGCGACCCGAGCGTTGTAGTCGATCAGGCCTTCGTCCGCCAGTACCCCGACCACGGTAGCGGCCATGCCTTTGGTGGTCGAATAGGTATTGATGAGCGTGTCGGACCGCCAGGGGCGCGAGCGCGCCGCGTCGGCGAAGCCGCCCCACAGATCGACCACGATTTCGCCTTCGATGGCGAGCGCAAAAGAAGCGCCCACCTCTTTGCCATCCGTGAAGTTGGCGGCAAAGGCATCCCGTACCTTGGCGAACCTGGGCACGCAAGCGCCCTGAATTTCGATCCCGGTGCTCATGGCAGTCTCCTTGCAGAGTCGGTGTTCGCGCTAGATATTTTTCGACGCGATGATATTGCGGGCTTCCAGATCGGCGATTTGCGCCTCGGTATAGCCGAGCCGTTCGCGCAGGATCTCGTGGTTGTACTGCCCCAGGGTGCCGGCGCGGAAATCCGGAGTCTCGGGGAATTCGGAAAACCGCAGCGGCGTGCGGGGGACATGAATGTCACCGAATATCGCATCGGGAATGGTCCGCATCAGGCCCCGTTCCTTGCTGTGCGGCAGCGCGATCACTTCGGGAATGCTGAGGATGGGGGCACAGGGCACCCGGTGTTTCTGCAACTGGGCCACGGCTTCGTCGACGCTTGGCAGTGTATCCAGCCAGGCTTCGATGGCGGCGTCGAGTTCGTCCTTGTGCTGGCCCATGGTCTTCAGGTCGCTGAAGCGTGGGTCGTTGAGCATGTCCTCGCGCCCCATGGCGGTCGCCAGGCCGCGCCATTGATGATTGATGCCCAGCAAGAAAATGTAGCGATCCTTGCACTTGTAGATGCCGACCGGGGAGAGCATGGCGTGCCGCGCGCCGGAGCGCTGGGCGACCCACTGGCCGCCCGTGGTGTCGTACATCTGGACGGCGAGCTCGTGGTAGCTGAACAGTACCTCCATCAGCGCGAGATCGATGTGCTGGCCCTTGCCGCCGCGCATCCGGTGCAGCAGTGCCGTGACGATGGCGCCGTAGGCATGGGCGCCGGTGGATACGTCGCCGAAGGCGAAATCGCCGAAGATCGGCGTGCGCCCCGGTTCGCCGAGCAGATCGATGATTCCGGAGTAGCACTGGGCGATCCAGTCGTAGCCGGGCAGGTGGGACAGCGGCCCGGTTTGACCGAAACAGGAAATCGAACACATCACCAGGTTGGGGTTGATCTTGCGCAGACTCTCCCAATCGAGACCGTGTTGCTTCATGACGCCGGGCGAGAAGTTCTCGACGACTACATCGGCCTGCTTGATCAGCTCCCGGCAGATGGCCTGGGCCTCCGGCGTGGCGAGATCCATGGCCATGGGTTTCTTGCCGACATTGTGCTGAATGAAATAGGCGCTGCGACCCTCGCGATGCATGGGCAACATGCGCGCAAGTTCGCCGCCGAGCGGCTCGATCTTGATCACCTCGGCGCCGTGCTCGGCCAGCAGTTTGGTGCAGTGCGGGCCGGCGATGACATGGGTGAAGTCGACCACCTTGAAGCCTTCCAGCATTCGCTGAGTCATGGTGCGCTCCTGATTGAAGGGCTTGCCGCCCTTTTTATTGAGAGTTTTTATTCTGAAAAAGAGCCCCGTCCATCCTTTGGAACCATTGTCCGGGGCCCTCGTGTCTGATTATTACCATTACTTTTTGGAAAAGGTGAAATGTTTTTCCATGTCCCGCTCGACGTCGGCGAGGTGCGCCATGTACTTCACGAAACCGCCGTTGTAGGTGCCGTCCTGGCGGCGGTTGTCCTCGCCCTCGAAGTTGTAATAGCCCGGCGTGCACTGTTTGTTGCGATCGGTCTTGCCGCGGAACTTGATGACTTCCTGCACCCAGAATTCCTCGGCGTCCTCGGTCACATCCAGCGCCTGATAGCCATGCTTACGGACGTGATCGATGCAGGCCGCGATGTGGCCCCCCTGGCTCTGCATCATGTCGGTCAGGTTGAACTGAAACGACGCCTGATAGCCGTTCATGATAAACAGGTTGGGGTAGCCCTTGGAGTGGATGCCGAGCAAGGTACGGATGCCGTCTTTGTACTTGTCATTCAGCTCGACGCCGTTCTCGCCGATGATCTGGTTGTAGATGCCGGTTTTCTGGATCTCGAAGCCGGTCGCGTAGATCAGCAGGTCCAGCTCGTACTGCACGCCGTCGAACACCGGGCCTTTTTCATTGATTTCGGTGATGCCCTTGCCGTGGGTATCGACCAGATGCACGTTCGGCCGGTTGAAGGTGGGCAGGTAGTCTTCGTGGAAGCAGGGCCGCTTGCACATCATCATGTACCAGGGCTTCAGCGCCTCGGCGGTGGCCTTGTCCTCGACAATCTCCTCGATGCGTTTGTGGATGCGCATCATCGAGTCGATGTTGGCGTTCTCCTGGCGGCGCAGTTTTTCCTCGCGCGGCATCGCGGCGATCTTGGCCAGCGCCTCGGGGCTCAGCGGCTTGGGTTTCAGCATCAGGTCACGGCGCTGCATCTGCCAGCCCGCGGGCAGTTTTTTGGCCCACTCGGGATCGGTTTCCCAGTCATCGCGAATGTCGATGGACGAGGGTGTGCGCTGAAACACGTACAGCTCCTTCGCGTTGGCGCCCAGACCGGGCACCGCCTGCACGGCAGTCGCGCCGGTGCCGATGATGCCGACGCGCTTGTCCTTCAGCTTCTCCAGGTTGTCGCCGGTGTAGGCGTAATCCCAGCGCGAGGTATGAAACGAATGGCCCTTGAAGGTTTCCATGCCCTTGATCCTGGTGAGCTTGGGCTTGGACAGGATGCCGTTGGCGCAGATCACGAAGCGCGCCTTCATGTGGTCGCCGCGATCGGTCTTGATGTGCCACAGTTGCTCGGCCTTGTTCCAGCGCGTCTCGGTAACCGTGGTCTGGAACACCGCCAGATCATAGAGATCGTATTTTTTCGCGATCGCCCGGCAGTGCGCAAAAATCTCGTCACCCCGCGCGTAACGGTGTTTCGGGACGTAGTTCATTTCGTCCAGCAGCGGCAGATAGTCGTAGGAGGGCACGTCGCAGGCGATGCCCGGGTAGCGGTTCCAGTACCAGGTGCCGCCGACATCGGCACCGCGCTCGACGATGCGGATACTGTCGACGCCGATTTCGCGCAGCCGCGCCGAGGTCAGCAGCGCCGAAAAGCCGCCGCCGATGAACAGACATTCCACGGTATCGGTCAGCGGCGCGCGCGGGGTGACCGGACCGGCGTAGGGGTCCTGGTCGTATTTGGCGAGCGCGCCCTGCAATTCCGTGTCGTACTGCTTGCTGCCCTCCGGCCGATAGTTGAGGCGCAGATCCCGCTCCTCGGCGAAGCGCTGTTTGATGGCGTCGTAATACGACTGCGGATGGGTCTCTTCCGACAGCGGGTCCATCACGCCAAACTGGGGCGAATCCAGGCGGATCGCGCCGTACAGGACGATGTCTTCTGCGGTATTGCTGCTCATGGTTGCTCCGTGAATATGAATATAGAGGGGGATGAGTGCCGCAACGCGGATTGGCGACTGCGGAATAGGTAAATGGACTGCCGATAATAGCTGCTATGGGTGAGCGGGCAAACCGGATTGCAAAGGGTCGGGAAAACGGGCCGGTGTAGCCCTTGGTGCGGGCTGGGCTGAAATGGTGGCAGTGGGCAGTGGGGGAGCAGTTTTCAATGGCGATTCGGTGCCCTGCGAGAGCAGCAATGACGCGGCCGACAGTGGCGGCGCACCCATCGCATGTGCGGGCAATGTGGACGGCACCTGCGGCGCCACCGACGCCATGCTGGCCGCGCCGGAGGCGAAAGCGAAGAAGGAATAAGACGGGAGGACCGGTGCCTGCGCTCGCCAGACGGCGGAAGTCTGGACGCGGGTGGTCTGTCCGGTGCCCGACGCTGCTTCAGCGGGGGGATCGGTGCTGGTCCTGGGGGTCGCGGCGGGGGGTTATTTGGCGTCCCGGAGAGGATTCGAACCTCCGACCTGCCCCTTAGGAGGGGGCCGCGCTATCCAGCTGTGCCACCGGGACGGGACGAGATTGGCCCGCGCATTATACGGGCGGTCCGAGCGGTCTGCTGTGGGCAACGGCATGCGCGGTCGCGGTTCAGCGCGATCCCAGCAACTCGTCGCGGGCCGCGTTGACCTTGGCGGCCAGGTAATCGTTGCCGCCGCGATCCGGGTGCAGTTTCTGCATCAGCCGCTTGTGGGCCTGAATGATGTCTTCGCGGCTGGCGCCGGGAGCGAGGCCGAGGATGCGCAAGGCTTCGTCGGTATCGGGTCGATCGGCGGCTGGCGGCGGCGCCCCGGCGGCTCCGGGGCCACCGAAGCGGCGGGCGATATAGGCGTTCAACAGCAGCAGCGATTTGCGATCCGCCGGGTCGAGTTCGGCTCGCAACTGTTCCAGTTGCTGGCGTGTCAGCGCGCGCAGCGCCTGTCCCGCGAACCGACCCGCAGTCACGGTGCCGTCGATGGCGCCGGTCGCCAGATCGATGCGCACTTCGAGGGTCGGCGTGCGAAAGCGGGGCGCGATCCTGGGGCCGCCCGCCTGGCTCCACAGGCGCAGCAGCGGCCATCCCTTTCTGGCCGTGGCGATCAGCGTCCGTGCCAGCAGCGGCAGGGCGGCGAACGCGGCGGTCAGCCAATGGACGCGGCCGCTGAGAGCGAGCACCAGCGTCAGTGCAAAAAAGCCGATGAAGAAACTGCGCCAGAGCAGATCGCGGCGCTGTTGCGGTGACAGTGCGCGGAATCGGTTGCGGTGCCGCCAGCTATACCAGAGGCCACAGCCCAGCAGGATCAGCAGCAGCTTGCTCATCCGCCTGAGGTCTTCGCTTTATTTGGCTGTCGTCGGCGGCGCGCCGGGCAGATGACGCATCAGCAGCGCGAACTCGCCGCCGGCATTGCCGAACCCGTCATCGGGCAGGGGAAAGCGCACGCGATGGCCGCTGCCGGGCGCGGCGGCAATGGTTTCGCCGCGCAGATTCTCGAGGTGATTCAGTGTGAAGGTGCGGTTGCCTGCGGGCGTGATCAGCTCCAGCTGGTCGCCGGTCGCGAAGCGGTTTTTGACTTCGATGGTGATCCAGCCGCGGTCGGCGTCGAGTTCGGCGACGTCGCCCACGAACTGTTGCTGGGTGTTGCCGGAGTTGCCCTGATCGTAATTTTGATACGCCTCGGGGACGTGGCGCCGGTAGAAGCCCTCGGTGTAGCCCCGGTTGGCGAGGTGGTCGAGCTCGCGCATCAGCTCCATGTCGAAGGGTACGCCGTTGACCGCCTCGTCGATGGCGCGACGGTAGGTCTGGGCGGTGCGCGCGACGTAATAGTGAGATTTGGTGCGGCCCTCGATTTTCAGGGATTTGATGCCCATCTCCACCATGCGCGGCACATGCTGCACGGCGCGCAGGTCCTTGGAGTTCATGATGTAGGTGCCGTGCTCGTCTTCGTAGGCGGGCATCAATTCGCCCGGGCGGCTCGCTTCCTGGAGCAGCACCAGCGGGCTTGCTTCCTCCTCTTGGGGCGCCGCGTCGGCCGGGTTCCAGGCGCCGACCGGCCGCACCGGAATGATGTCGCCGGTCTCGGTCTGGGTTGCCTCGTGGGCCTGGTATTTCCAGCGGCAGGCGTTGGTGCAGGCGCCCTGGTTGGGATCGCGGTGATTCATGTAGCCCGACAGCAGGCAGCGGCCGGAATAGGCGATGCAGAGCGCGCCGTGCACGAAGACTTCGAGTTCCATCTCCGGGCAGTGGTCGCGGATCTCCTCGATTTCTTCCAGCGACAATTCGCGGGACAAGATCACCCGAGAGATGCCCTGTTGATGCCAGAAACGCACCGTGGCGTAGTTGACCGCGTTGGCCTGTACCGACAGGTGGATGGGCATATCGGGCCAGCGCTCGCGCACCAGCATGATCAGCCCCGGATCGGACATGATGAGGGCGTCCGGGCCCATGGCGATCACCGGCTCCATGTCCCGCAGGTAGGTACGCACCTTGTCGTTGTGGGGCGAAATGTTGCTCGCCACATAGAACTGCTTGCCGCCGCGATGGGCCTCGGCAACCGCTTCGGCCATGATGTCGAGGTGGTTGAACTCGTTATTGCGCACGCGCAGGCTGTAGCGCGGCTGACCGGCGTAGACAGCGTCGGCGCCATAGGCGAAGGCGTAACGCATGCTTTTGTAGCTGCCGGCGGGCGAGAGCAATTCGGGTTTCATGGCAGGGTATGGGTTGGACTGGGGCCGCCAGTTTACAGTAGCGGCAGGGCGGGACCGCAGTCTGCCACTTATAATGGCCCACTCCCGGACGATGCACGGTGGCACTGATGACGACCCTGGGTACTCCCTTTTCCGCCACCGCCACGCGTGTGCTGCTGTGCGGCGCGGGCGAATTGGGCAAGGAAGTCGCCATCGAGCTGCAACGCCTGGGCTGCGAGGTGATCGCCCTCGACCGCTATGCCCATGCGCCTGCCATGCAGGTGGCGGATCGCTCCCATGTGCTGTCGATGCTTGACGGCGCCGCGCTGCGTGCGGTGATCGAACGCGAACGGCCGCACTACATCGTTCCCGAGATCGAGGCCATCGCCACGGCGACCCTGCTGGAACTCGAACGGGAGGGGTACACCGTGGTGCCCAGCGCGCGCGCCGCGCACCTGACCATGAATCGCGAAGGCATCCGCCGGCTTGCGGCGGAAACCCTGGGTCTGCCGACATCGCCCTACCGGTTTGCCGATACGCGCGCCGAGTTCGATGCGGGGGTGGCCGCCATTGGTCTGCCCTGTGTGGTCAAACCCGTCATGAGTTCGTCGGGCAAGGGCCAGAGTCTGGTGCGCGCGCCGGCTGATGTCGCCGCCGCCTGGGAATACGCCCAGGCCGGCGGACGCGCGGGCGCCGGGCGGGTGATCGTCGAGGGCTTCGTCGCCTTCGATTACGAAATCACCCTGCTCACGGTGCGGCATCGCGACGGCACCAGTTTTTGCGCGCCCATCGGGCATCGCCAGGAGGACGGCGATTACCGCGAGTCCTGGCAGCCGCAGCCGATGTCCGAACTGGCGCTGGCGAGTGCCCGCGCCATGGCGGCGCGGGTCACCGAGGCCCTGGGCGGCTGGGGCCTGTTCGGCGTCGAATTCTTCGTGCGCGGCGACGCGGTGATTTTCAGCGAGGTATCGCCGCGCCCCCACGATACCGGGATGGTGACGCTCATCTCCCAGGATCTGTCCCAGTTTGCCCTGCATGTGCGGGCGATTCTGGGGCTGCCGATCCCCAATATCGCCCAGCACGGGCCGGCCGCATCCGCCGCGCTGCTGGTCGAAGGCACTTCGACGCAGGTGCGATTTTCCGGCTTGGAGGCGGCACTGAGCGCGCCGGACACCCAGTTGCGGCTGTTCGGCAAGCCAGCGGTGGAGGGCCGGCGCCGCATGGGGGTCTGCCTGGCGCGCGGCGGGACCATTGCCGAGGCGAAAGCGCAGGTGGTGGCGATGCGCGACCGGATTCGGGTGGAGTTGTAGCGGCGTCGGTGTACGCTGAGCGGGTGGTTTGCGTGGTCCTGGCCTGGCGGTAAGCCGCGCATCCAGCGACAGGGTTTACTTTACAGATAATAATCATTATCGTTTGAGTCGAATGCGACCGGAGAACAATGATGCCTAAGCCCCTTGGATTGCTGCTGCTCTCACTGCTGTTGGTGCCGGAAGTCTGGGCGGATACGCCGGAAATCCCGCTGGTCATCAAGGATCACCGCTTCGAGCCCGCCACGGTGAAGGTGCCCGCCAACACCAAGGTGATGTTGGTGGTGGAGAACCGTGATGCCACCCCGGAAGAATTCGAAAGCCACGACCTGCATCGCGAGAAGGTCATCGCCGGTGGCAAGACCGCCAAGATCGCTGTGGGTCCGCTCAAGCCGGGCACCTACAAATTCGTCGGCGAGTTTCATGAAGACACCGCACAGGGTGCGGTCGTCGTTGAATAGCGGTCGGGTGCCGCAATCGTGCTGAGCGCGCTGATTATCGTCTTTCGCGAGGTGCTGGAAGCAGCCCTGGTGATCGGGATCGTGTGTGCGGCAACCCGGGGCGTGCGGGGGCGCGGTGTCATGGTGACCCTGGGCATCGGCGCAGGCATCGTCGGCGCCGTGCTGGTGGCGCTGGGTGCGGAACGAATCGCCGAGCTGGCGGCGGGCATGGGTCAGGAGCTGTTCAACGCATCGATCCTGCTCACCGTGGTGGTCATGCTCGGCGCTCATATTTTGTGGATGTCCCGCCATGGCGAGGAGCTGGCGCGCGACGCCGGTCGCGCCGGTGAATCGGTGCGTACCGGTCAGAAGCCGCCCCATATCCTGGCCGCGCTGGTGGGCCTTGCGGTGCTGCGCGAAGGCTCGGAAGTGGTGCTGTTTCTGTATGGCATCGCGGCGAGCGGTGCGACGGTGGGCGCGATGTTTACCGGTTCCGCCGCCGGTATCGTGCTGGGCGCGCTGGTCGGTCTTGCCCTCTACAGCGGATTGTTGACGATTCCCTCACGCCACCTGTTTGCGGTGTCTTCCGTGCTGTTGACCTTGCTCGCGGCGGGCATGGCCGGACAGGCCGCGAAATTCCTGATTCAGGCAGATTACCTGCCTGCCCTGGGTTATCTCTGGGACACTTCGTGGCTGGTCAGTAACGATTCAGTTGGAGGCAGGGTGCTGGCAACCCTGGTGGGTTATGACGCTGAGCCCGCCGGCACGCAGGTGCTGTTTTACCTGACCGTGATCGGTGTTCTCGTGGCTGGAACCTGGTATGTGCAGCGGACCCGTCCGCGCCCCGGCGCATCCATGACAGCGGTCTGAGCCTTGGGGACGGTGGCAATGTTCTGCATCAGGATCGCCGGGTTCGGAGCCTCGGGGGAAAACTTCCGGGCAAAACTTTTTGAGCACAAAAAAAGAGCAGGGGGAATGCATTTCCCGCTGCTCCCAGAGAGGGGTCAGTCTTGACGGTGCAACCCTAGGGCGATCACATCGGTCGGGCAACCATGGCGCATCGACTATGTGCGCTGGTTAACAAATCGGCGGGAAGTCGATGCTGTCGCTCATGTGGAACTACTGCGCTTCCGCCACGGGTCCCGACAATGTGTCCATATCTCGCCACGCACTTGTGCGCAGGCTTTGCATGACGATTTGGGTAGACGCGGACGCCTGCCCCAAAGTCATCCGCGACATTCTCTTCCGCGCCGCCGAACGCACCGGTGTGGCTCTGGTGCTGGTCGCCAACCGGCTGCTGCCGACGCCGCCCCGGAGCAATATCCGGGCACTGGCGGTCGCGCAGGGATTCGATGTCGCGGATAACGAAATCGTGGCACGGGTTGCGACCGGGGATCTGGTGATAACCGCCGATATTCCCCTGGCCTACGAGGTGATCGAGAAGGGTGCCAGTGCGCTGAATCCCCGTGGCGAGCTCTACACCAGCGCCAATGTGAAGGCGCGGCTGGTAATGCGGGATCTCATGGATCAGCTGCGCGGGAGCGGCATTCACAGTGGTGGCCCAGCACCGCTGTCAGAGTCGGAAAAACGCCAGTTCGCCAACCATCTGGATCGTTATCTGGCGCGTTCCGGGCGTTGAGCTGCGGCGCAGACCGTCTGCGTCGGGGATAAAAAAGGCGGTCCCGATCGGAACCGCCCGTTGCCATGCGACTTACTCAGGTCACCTCGATGATCAGTTTGGCGGCAATGCGCTTGCCGTCGTCCGCCGCCTTCTGGAAGGAGGCGATCTGATCGAAATTCATGTAGCGGTAGATCTCCTTCGACTTGCTGCCGATGTCGGCGGCGTACTCGAGGTATTCCTCCAGTGTCGGCAGGCGCCCGAGAATACCGCCGACGGCGGCCAGTTCCGCCGAGGTCAGATAGACATTGGCCCCGTCGCCGAGGCGATTGGGGAAGTTTCGGGTCGAGGTCGATAGCACCGTGGTACCGGGTGCCACGCGCGCCTGGTTGCCCATGCACAGGGAGCAGCCGGGCATCTCCGTGCGCGCGCCGGCGCGCCCGAAGATGCTGTAGTAACCCTCTTCCATCAGCGTGTGCTCGTCCATGCGGGTCGGCGGCACGATCCAGAAGCGGGTCTTCAGCGCGCCGGGTTTCACCTGTTCCAGCAGCTTGCCGGCGGCGCGGAAATGCCCGATGTTGGTCATGCAGGACCCGATGAACACCTCGTCCACCTTGTCGCCGGCCACTTCCGACAGCAGGCGTGCATCGTCGGGATCATTGGGCGCGCAGACGATGGGCTCGCGAATATCCTTGAGATCGATGTCGATCACCGCGCTGTACTCGGCGTCCTTGTCCGCGGTCAGCAGTTCGGGCTTGGCGAGCCAGGCCTCCATCTTGCGGGCGCGGCGCTCGAGGGTGCGGGGATCGCCGTAACCTTCGGAGATCATCCAGCGCAGCATGGTGATGTTGGAGCGCAGATATTCCGCGATCGATGCCTCGCTGAGGCGGATGGTGCAGCCCGAAGCCGAGCGCTCGGCGGAGGCGTCCGACAACTCGAAGGCCTGCTCGACCGTGAGGTTTTCCAGTCCTTCGATTTCCAGCACCCGGCCCGAGAAGATGTTCTTCTTGCCCTGCTTGGCCACCGTCAGCAGGCCCTGCTGAATGGCGTAGTAGGGGATCGCGTGGACCAGATCCCGCAGCGTGATACCGGGCTGCATCTGGCCCTTGAAGCGGACCAGCACGGATTCAGGCATGTCGAGGGGCATCACCCCGGTCGCTGCGGCAAAGGCGACCAGGCCGGAGCCGGCCGGGAACGAAATCCCGATCGGGAAACGGGTGTGGGAATCGCCGCCAGTGCCCACGGTATCGGGCAGCAGCATGCGGTTGATCCAGCTGTGGATGATGCCGTCGCCCGGGCGCAGGGACACGCCGCCGCGATTCATGATGAAGTCCGGCAGGGTGTGCTGGGTTTCGATGTCCACCGGCTTGGGGTAGGCCGCAGTGTGGCAGAAGGACTGCATCACCAGGTCGGCGGAGAAACCGAGGCAGGCGAGATCCTGCAATTCGTCGCGCGTCATGGGGCCGGTGGTGTCCTGGGAACCCACGGTGGTCATCAGCGGCTCGCAATAGGCGCCTGGCCGCACCCCGGTCACCCCGCAGGCGCGGCCGACCATTTTTTGCGCGAGGGTATAGCCCTTGCCGGTATCGGCGGGCTGCTGCGGGGTGCGGAATACGGTAGTCGGACCGAGTCCCAGCGTTTCGCGCGCGCGTCGGGTCAGGCCGCGACCCACGATCAGGTTGATGCGGCCGCCGGCGCGGACTTCGTCCAGCAGCACCTCGGAGCGCAGTTGGAATTCCGACAGCAGGGCGCCGGTCGCCTGATCGAGAATTTTCCCTTCGTAGGGAAGAATGTCGATGACCTGCCCGGTTTCGAGCTTCTCGACGGGCGCTTCGAATACCAGGGCGCCGGAGTCTTCCATGGTGTTGAAGAAGATCGGCGCGACCTTGCCGCCGATGCAGATGCCGCCGGCGCGCTTGTTGGGGATGCCGGGCATGTCTTCGCCGATGTACCAGAGCACCGAGTTGGTGGCGGATTTCCGCGAGGAACCGGTACCGACCACGTCACCCACGAAGGCCACCGGATACCCTTTCCGCTTCAGTTCCAGGATCTGCGCTTCGGCGTTTTCCACGCCCTCGCGGGGAATCTTGTACATGGCCTTGGCGTGCAGCGGAATGTCGGGCCGCGACCAGGCGTCGGGGGCGGGCGACAGATCGTCAGTGTTGGTTTCGCCGGGCACCTTGAACACGATGGCGGTGAGCTTTTTCGGAACTTCCGGGCGGTTCAGGAACCACTCCGCATCGGCCCAGGACTGGAGCACCGCGCGCGCTTGTGCATTGCCTTTCTGGGCTTTTTCCGCAACATCGTGGAAGGCATCGAACATCAGCAGGGTGTGTTTGAGCTGCTCGGCGGCCAGCGGGCCGAGCTCGGCATCGTCGAGTGCTTCCACCAGAGTCGCGATGTTGTAGCCGCCCAGCATCATGCCGAGCAGACGGATCGCGTGGGGCCGGTCGATCAGCGGTGAGGTGGCCTCGCCCTTGACGATGGCCGACAGGAACCCGGCCTTGATGTAGGCTGCGGCATCCACCCCCGGTGGCACTCGGTTGGTGATGAGGTCGACCAGCAGATCCTCTTCCCCGGGCGGCGGGTTTTTCAGAAGTTCGACCAGTGCCGCCGTCCACTCCGGATGCAGGGGCTTGGGCGGCACGCCCTCGGCGGCGCGTTCCTCGACATGTTTCCGATAGGCAGCTAGCACGGCAGATACTCCTCTTGGGACTATGGGCGGGCGGGTCGTCGCGGGGAGGGACAGTCACTCCCCGTCCGGGTCGGGGCCGGTGTGGCCCGGGGCCAGAATTCTACGCGAAATGAAGCGGTGTGCGCGTACTCTACCGGGTTGGTCCGGCGCCGGGCAGCTGGCGCTGGCGAGCGGCGGGCACTGCGGGTAGAGTGCGGAACCATGGCCGCTTCTTCCCCCACAGGTACGTCCTCCACAGGTACGTCCCGCACAGGTACGCCCTGCATCGGCATCTGCTCGTCCGGCATCGGCGACAGCGTGTGCCGGGGCTGCATGCGTTGCGCCCACGAAGTCAGTCAGTGGAATGGCTTCAGCGACGCCGAGCGGCAACTGGTGTGGGCGCGGCTCGACCGGTTTCTGGTGCAGATCGTGAACAATCGCCTGGAACTGCTCGACCTGGCACTGCTCAAGGCCGCTCTGACCGCCTGGAACATCCCCTGCGATCCGGCGCGACCGCCCCAGCGCTGGCTCTACGATCTGCTGCGCCTCGCCGGGAGCCGGATCTGTGACCCTGCGGCGTGCGGGTTTGGCATCTTGCCGGGATCGGAAGATCTGAGCACCGCGCAGCTCTGCCGTGAGATCGAGCGCGAATGGCACGCGCTCTCGCTGGCGCACTTCGAACGCTATATTGCGCCGGGCCTCGGCCTGATGCAGTCTTCGTGACCAAAACGTGTTCGTAACCATGTTCGTAACAAGGGTAATAACAATTTTCCCCGGGAGGGTGCTGCAATGATCAAGCTCTATGGTTTCCCCGTCAGCGATTACTACAACATGGCGAAGGTGGCCCTGCTCGAAAAAGGCTTCCAGTTCGAGGAAGTGATGGTGCGCCCGGGTGCGGACCCGGCCTTTCTGGCCAAGAGTCCGATGGGCAAAATTCCGTGTCTGGAAGTTGCCGAGGGCTTCATCACCGAGACCAATGTGATTCTCGAATTCATCGAGGATTCGTCCCCGGACCACCCGCTGCTGCCGGCTGACAGTTTTCAGCGCGCCAAGGTCCGCGAGCTGATGAAAAGCGCCGAACTTTATCTCGAACTGGTCGCGCGGCAACTGTTCGGCGGCGTGTTTTTCGGCGCACCCCTGAGCGACGAGCTCAAGCAGTCGGTCGGCGCCCAGCTCGACAAGGGCGTCGCCGCGCTCAACAAGCTGCTCAGGTTCAAGCCCTATGCGGCGGGTGCGGAACTGACCTACGCCGATATCGTGCTCTATTACTCGGCCACCCTGGGTGGCATGGCGGTGGAGCGTGCCCTGGGACGCAAGCTCACCGACGAAATTCCGGGCCTCGCCGCCTGGCTGGCGCTGATGGAGCAGAACGCTGCGGTACAGAAGACCAATCGCGATCGCGACGCCGCCCTCAAGGCCATGATGGCGGGCTGAGGCGGCGTGGCTGTCGCGCTGGAAGCCATCCGTGCCTTTCTCCCCTGTGCCACGCCCGCCGCCTGGGTGGCGGCGGCGCTGGCGCACCCCGAAGAGTTATTGATAGACCACGCGAACTGCGAAAAAAAGGCGGCGAGCACCGCGGTGGGTTTGCTGTACCGCCACATCGATCGCCCGCCGCTGCTCCACCGGATGTCGCGCCTGGCGCGGGAGGAGCTGCGTCACTTCGAGCAGGTCGTCGCCTTCATGGAACAGCGCGGCGTGACGTACCGGCAGCTCACCGCGAGTCGCTACGCGAGCGGCCTGCGCGAGCTGGTCCGCGTCGAGGAACCGCTCCGCCTGATCGATACCCTGATTGCCGGCGCTTTCATCGAAGCCCGCTCCTGCGAGCGTTTCGCGGCGCTGGCCCCGTGGCTCGATCCCGAGCTGGGTGCGTTCTACCAGTCGCTACTGCGCTCCGAGGCGCGTCACTTCCGGGGTTATCTCGAGCTTGCCGAAACCGTCGGCGGTGACATTGCTGAGCGCGTTGCCCTGTTTGCGGCGCGCGAGCGGGAGCTTATCGAGGCGCCGGATACCGAGTTTCGCTTTCACTCGGGCCCGCCGGCGAACTGATCGGAAAGCGGTCGAGTTCGATCAGTACCGGTCGCACCGATGCGGGCGTACCAACCGCTGGTCGTGGTCCAGTCCCCCAGCACCACCCGCTCGACGGTGCGGTCTTCGACCTGGTAGCAGTGCCGCCCCGGACGGTGGGTGTGGCCGTGGATCATCACCTCGGCGCCGGAGGTGCGAAACCCCGCCAGCACCGCGTCGGCATTCACATCCATGATGTATTCGGGTTTATTGCGGTTGTGGCGCTGGCTGGCGGCGCGCGAGTCGCGCGCGATCCGGCGCCGCAGCGCCAGCGGCAGATGGCGCAGGACCAAGCGGGTCGCGGGATGGCGGGCACAGCGCCGAAAGCGCTGGTAGGCGGCATCGTCGGTACACAGGGTATCGCCGTGGAGCAGCAGCAGGCGTCGCCCGTGGATTTCCACCCGTTCGTGATCGCTGAGCAGTTGCGCGCCGGTCTCGCGCGCAAACCGTTGCCATACCGTGAAATCCCGGTTGCCATGGAGAAAATACAGGGCGATGCCGCGTGCGCGGGCCGCGGCGAGCGCGTCAACCACGGTGCGGGCGAGCGGGGCGTCATCGTCGTCGCCCACCCAGGCCTCGAACAGATCGCCCAGGATATAGAGCGCGTCCGCATCGGCGTTGTGGAGGAAATCGAGGAAGGCCCGGGTAACCCCGGGCCGCTCGGGTGTCAGATGCAGATCGGAGACGAACAGCGCCGTCACGGAGTAGGGAAGACTTCCTTCAGCGGTCGCTGTAGGCGTCGGAGACCGTCACGCGCTCGATCTCGACGGTGACGGTCGGCACATCCTGATGATGGCCGACATTGCCGGTGGGCACGGCCTTGATCTCATCGACCACCGCCATGCCGTTTACCACTCTACCGAACACCGCATAGCCCCAGCCCCGCGCATCCTTGGCCGTGTGGTTCAGGAAGCCGTTGTCGGCGACGTTGATGAAAAACTGCGAAGATGCCGAATGCGGATCGTTGGTGCGCGCCATGGCCAGCGTGCCGATGGTGTTCTTGAGGCCGTTGTCGGCTTCGTTCTGGATCGGGGGATTGCCGCGCTTTTCGCGCATGTTGGCGTCCATGCCGCCACCTTGCACCATGAAACCGGGAATGACGCGGTGAAATATGGTGCCGGCGTAGAAATTCTCACGGCAGTACTGGAGAAAATTGGCGGCGGTCTTGGGGGCGCGATCGAAATCCAGCTCGATGTCGATGTCGCCGTAATTGGTGTGCAGAGTGATCATGGGAATGCGCCCGGTCGCTGGCTAGGGGCTGCATGATAAGCGCTGGGGGAGGGCATGGGAATTCCGCCCCGTTTATTCCACCCACGCCGCAGGTTCGCGGTTTTGCGGGGCGCCGCTATAATCCCCGGCTGCATTCCTCCCAGTAGACGGGCCTGATCCCGGGTCCGGCAGCGCAAGGTCCACGATGGATTCCGACAAGCCCCGCAACTTTATTCAGCAGATCATCGAGCGCGACCTTGCCGAGGGCACGGTCACGCAGGTGGTGACGCGCTTTCCCCCCGAGCCCAACGGCTATCTGCACATCGGTCACGCCAAATCGATCTGCCTGAATTTCGGGCTTGCGGAGCAGTACGGCGGGGTCTGCAACCTGCGCTTCGACGACACCAACCCCGAAACCGAAAGCGAAGAATTCGTCAACGCCATCATCGCGGATGTGCGCTGGCTCGGGTTTCAGTGGGGTGGCGAAGTGCGCTATGCCTCGGATTATTTCGAGCAGCTCCACGCCTGGGCGGTGCATCTGATCCAGGCCGGCAAGGCCTATGTCTGCGAGCTGACGCCCGAGCAGATGCGCGACTATCGCGGCACCTTGACCGAGCCGGGCCGCGACAGTCCCTATCGCGAGCGGCCGGTGGCCGAGAATCTCGCTCTGCTGGAAGCCATGCGCGTGGGCGAGGTCGAAGAAGGAAAAATGGTGCTGCGGGCCAGGATCGACATGGCGTCGCCCAATATCAATCTGCGCGATCCGGTGCTGTACCGGGTCAAGCGCATGGCCCATCACCGCAGCGGCGCGCGCTGGAACATCTACCCGTCCTACGACTTCGCCCACGGCCAGGAAGACGCCATCGAAGGCGTGACCCATTCGATTTGCACCCTCGAATTCGCCGATCACCGGCCCCTTTACGACTGGCTGCTCGACAACCTGCCGGTGCCGGCGCGGCCCCGCCAGTACGAATTCGGCCGCCTCAATCTCAGCTACACCGTGACCAGCAAGCGCAAGCTCAAGCAATTGGTGGAAGAGGGCCATGTGGACGGCTGGGACGATCCCCGCATGCCGACCCTGGCTGGCCTGCGCCGGCGCGGCGTCACACCCGCGGCGATCCGCGCCTTTTGCGACAGCCTCGCGGTGGCCAAGACCGACGGCGTGGTGGACATGGGGCAGTTCGAGCACTTCATCCGTCAGGATCTCAACGACAACGCGCCGCGCGCCCTCTGTGTGCTGCGCCCGCTCAAGGTGACCCTCCGCAACTGGCCGGTGGGCAAGGTCGAGACGCTGCATCTGGCCAACCATCCGCAACGGCCGGAACTCGGATCGCGTGAACTGCCCTTCGGCGGCACCCTCTATATCGACCGCGACGACTTCAGCACGGATACGGCGCTGTCCCGCAAGCAGTTCAAGCGTCTGGTGCTGGGCGACTGGGTGCGGCTGCGCGGTGCCTATGTGATCCGCGCCGACGACGTGGTGCGCGACGCGAGCGGCGCCCTGAGCGAAGTGCTGGCCTCCGTGGTGCCGGACACCCTGGGCGCCGATCCTCCTGCCGGCATCAAACCCCGAGGTGTGATTCACTGGGTAGCGGCAGAAAACGCCGTCGATTGTGAAGTGCGGCTCTACGAACGCCTGTTCAGCGCGGCGGAACCCGATGCTGGCGACGGCGATTTCCGCGCCGCCCTCAACCCGGATTCGCTGGTTGCGCTCATGGGCTGCAAGGGCGAAGCGAGCCTGGGGCAGGTCACTCCGGAGATGACTTTTCAGTTCGAGCGCGAGGGTTATTTCTGCCGCGATCGCCACAGCGGCGATGCGCTGGTGTTCAACCGCACCATCGCCCTGCGCGACACCTCCACCAAACCGACGAGTAACCAAGGCTGATCATGGCGCTCCAGATCCACAACACGCTACATCGTCGCAAGGAGCCTTTTCGGCCCATCGAACCTGGCAGGATCCGCATGTACGTCTGCGGCATCACGGTCTACGACTACTGCCACATCGGTCACGCACGGGTGATGGTCTGCTTCGACGCCATCGTGCGCTATCTGCGCAGCCAGGGCTGGGACGTCACCTATGTGCGCAACATCACCGACATCGACGACAAGATCCTCAACCGTGCCAGCGAAAACGGCGAGCCCTTCGATGCGCTGACCGCGCGCATGATCGATGCCATGCATGCCGACGAGCGCGCCCTCGGCGTGTTGCCGCCCGATATCGAGCCGCGCGCCACCGACCATATCGACGACATCCTCGACATGATCGGGACGCTGGTGGACAGCCACTACGCCTATGCGGCGGATAACGGCGACGTCTACTACCGGGTACGGCGCTTTCCCGACTACGGCAAGTTGAGCGGCAAGAACCCCGACGAGCTGCTCGTCGGCGCGCGCGTCGATCCGGACGAAGCCAAGGAAGATCCCCGCGACTTCGCGCTCTGGAAGTCCGCGGCCCTGGGCACTGTGGGCTGGCCCTCCCCCTGGGGCTGGGGCCGGCCGGGCTGGCACATCGAGTGCTCGGCCATGTCCACCTGCCACCTGGGCGAAACCTTCGACATCCACGGCGGCGGTCCGGATCTGCCTTTTCCCCACCACGAAAACGAGATCGCCCAGAGCGAAGCCGCCACCGGCAAGACCTATGTGCACTGCTGGATGCACGCGGGTCCGGTGCGGGTGGACGACGAGAAAATGTCGAAGTCGCTGGGAAATTTTTTCACGATTCGTGAAGTGCTGGAAAAATACAATCCGGAAGTGGTGCGCTTTTTTCTGCTGTCGAGCCACTACCGCAGCCCGATCAATTATTCCGAAGACAATCTGCGCGAAGCCAAAGCCGCGCTGGATGGACTGTATTTCGCCCTCAGGGGGAAGATCGGCCGCGCCGCGCCGGTTGCCCTCACGCCCTTCACCGCGGAACAAATGCGGGGCAATGCGCACTATCAGCGCTTCGTCGAAGTCATGGATGACGACTTCAATACCAGCGCGGCAATCGCGCTGATGCAGGCGCTTGCGGGCGCCATCAATCAGCGCGAGCGCGCCGGTGAAGATTGGTTGGAGCCGGTGCGCACGCTGGTCGGGATCGGCGCGATTCTGGGTCTTCTCCAGCAAGATCCTGAAGATTATTTCAAGTGGCGACCGCCGGGGATTGCTGGCGGATTCCCTGTCACCGCTGCGGGCGAAGGGACAGCCCCTATCGAGGAGTCGCGGATAGAAAACCTGATCGAGGAAAGAAATCAGGCGCGCGCGGCGCGGGATTTCGCCCGCGCCGACGCCATCCGCGATCAACTCAAAGCGGCGGGCATTGTGCTGGAGGATTCCGGCAAGGAAACCCGCTGGCGGCGCGAGTAAAGCGCTTTGGCTCAAGTCGTTGTGGGGAGGATGCCGCGCGATGTCTTGGTGCCCTCAGCCGGCAAGCACTGAGGCTGACGAACTGGAGATGATCAACAGGGAGAAGAAACTGGCGCACCCGGAGAGATTCGAACTCCCGACCACCTGGTTCGTAGCCAGGTACTCTATCCAACTGAGCTACGGGTGCGAGGGCGGCTACTATAGGGAAGGGCGCGGAAGCGGTCAAGAAAACCGGTCGTGCTCTGCCGTGGTGCGGCGCTTCAGGCGGATGCGATGAACACCGCGCGCAGCGGCGCCGGATGGCCCTCCCGTGTCAGTCGCGGGTTTTCGGGGTCGAGAAAATCGGCCAGCGATTCGAAGCGCATCCAGTCTGTGGCGCGCTGTTCGGCGGTCGTGGTGGGGGTGACATCGACCACGGCGGGGTCGCGAAAGCCGATTTTGCGCAGCCAGGAAATCAATGTGTCCGGGGTCGGTATGAACCAGACATTGGCCATCTTGGCGTAGCGCCCTTCGGGCACCAGCACCTGTCCCGAAGCGCCGCTGATCACCAGGGTTTCCAGCACCAGCTGGCCGCCGGGGCGCAGCAGTTCGCGGAGTTCGCGCAGATGCTCGAAGGGCGAGCGGCGGTGGTAGAGCACGCCCATGGAAAATACCGTGTCGAATGCCGCGAGCTCCGCCGGCAGCGCCTCGATGCCGAGCGGCAGCACGTCCACCGGCGCGGCGCCCGCATAGCGGCGGATGGCCTCGAACTGCATGACGAAGCGCGCGGAAGGATCGATACCGATCACCCGCGCCGCGCCCGCCCCGTACATGCGCCAGCAGTGGTAGCCGTTGCCGCAGCCCACATCCAGCACCAGACGCCCCGCGAGATCCTCGATATGGGGCAGCAGGCGCTGCCATTTCCAGTCCGAGCGCCATTCGCTGTCGAGGTCGATCCCAAAGAGTTCGTACGGCCCCTTGCGCCAGGGGTGCAGCTCCATGAGCGCGGCGCGCAGGCTTTCGCGCTCCGCGTCGTTCGCGTCAGCGGCGCTGCCGATCCGCACCCCGGCGCGAAAATCGATGGTGCCTGGCGTGAGTGCCGGCAGGCGTTGGAGCGCTGCCTGCCATCGCGGCAGATCGCCCCAGCGTTCCGGGCTCAGGCCGCGCGCGATCTGGGCCGGCAATTGCTGTGCCCAGTCCCGCAGCGGGGTCCGGGCTAGGGCGTCGAGCAGCGGCCCGTAGGCGCCTGTCACCGGAACGCGAGCAGGGAGGCGAAATTGAAGCACTGGAACCAGACATCGACGGCTCCGAAGCCCGCATCCCGCAGCCGGGCGCGGTGGGTGTCGAGCGTCTCGGGTACCAGCACGTTTTCGAGCGCCGTGCGTTTCTGGCTGACCTCGAGTTCGCTGTAGCCGTTGGCGCGCTTGAAGGCGTGGTGGAGGTCGGTCATCAGCGCGTCGAGGCCCGGATCGGCGAAGGCGATTTTTTCGGACAGCACCAGCACGCCACCGGGCACCAGGCCCGCGCCGATCGCGGTGATGAGGGCGCCGCGATCCGCCGGCGGAATGAATTGCAGGGTGAAGTTCAACACCACCACCGAGGCGTTCTCGAAGCGGATGTCGCGCACATCGCCAAGGCGCAGCTCGACCGGCGCGGGCGCGCTGTCCGCGGCGATCACGGCCCGGCAGCGCTCGATCATGGCGGGGGCGTTGTCGGCGGCGATGATGGTGCAGTCGCGCGTGCCGATGCCCCGGCGCAGGGCCAGTGTCGAGGCGCCCAGGGAGCAGCCCAGGTCGTAGCAGTGGGTGCCGGGCAGGGCGTAGCGCTCGGCGATCGTCCCGGTCATGGCGACCATGGTTTCGTAGCCTGGCACCGAGCGCCGGATCATGTCCGGGAAGACCGCGACGACCTCGTGGTCGAAGCGGAATCCCGCGATCTCGGCGAGCGGTCGGGCGAAGAGCTGGTCGCGTTCGCTCACGGCAGACGCAGGGCTCAGAGGGATATCGGGTTGAGGTTGAGCGCCGCGAGCTGTTCGGCCCGATCCGGAGCGGTGATCACCGCGGTGCTGGCGCGCTCGGGCCGCAGGTAGGTGGCGGCGACCCGCTGCAAGTCCGCGAGTCCGACCTGCAACACCCGATTGCGGAAGCGCTCGCGGCGCGTGCGATCGCGGCCATGGAGCTCGGCATGAAACGTCTGCTTGGCCTCGCCGGCGGGCGAGCCGGGTTTGTCGATGCCACCGATGACTCCCAGGATGGCTTCCTCCACCCGCTGGGGTTCGTGGCGTTCCGTGGCGAGCCAGGCGAGCGCGCGGTCGAAATCGGCGAGGGTGTCGGCGAGGCGGGGGTCGCGGTAGGAATAGAACCGGAACGCCGCGATGGAGCTTTCCTGGCTCGCGCCGCCGCCGTAGGCACCGCCTTTTTCCCGGATCGCGGTGTGCAGGAACCCATTGCGCAGAAAGCCGCCGAGCACACTGAGGGGCGCGGCATCGGCGTGTTCCATGGGCACCGTGGGATAGGCGCGGGCGCAGAAATTGACCTGGGTGCTGGTGGTCCAGAGCTCATTGCTGGGTTCGCACAGCGCCGGGCGGCTGAACCCGGTGTGTGCGGTGCCGGGTGCGGGCGAAACGTGCGCCAGAAAGCGCGCCTCGAATTCAGCCAGATGTTCGGGCTCGGCGACCAGCAGGCATTGCCGTGGCGCTGCGCGGATCAGGGAATGCAGCTCTGCCAGTTGCCGCCCCAGGTCCGCCAGCTTTTCCGGATCATTCAGTCTCGCGTCGAGTGCCTTGATGGCGCGGATGCCGTCCAGACCGCCCCAGCGGTGGTTGAGCAGCGCGCCGTTGCTGAAGCGCGCCGCGGCTGCGGCCATCGCCAGGCCGTGGCCGTTGCCGGTGACGCTGGCCTCCATGCGCGCGCGCATCTGGGCGATCAGGTCGCGGAGGCGCGGCAGTTCGTCGAAGCGCACCTGATTGAGGGTGGTGTCCAGCAGGCGGGTCAGTTCCTGCTGGTTGACGGCAAGCCCCTTGGTGGACAGCACCAGATGGCCGCGCAGCGCCTGGGCATCCTCGGGCAGCCCGCGCACGCTGGCGTA
This sequence comes from uncultured Gammaproteobacteria bacterium, assembly GCA_963708735.1. Taxonomy (GTDB): domain Bacteria; phylum Pseudomonadota; class Gammaproteobacteria; order Pseudomonadales; family Porticoccaceae; genus JAGPUQ01. Next base: position 116,825 of record CAVPTW010000020.1, on the reverse strand, counting down.
GGCGTTGACGCCGCCGCTCACCGCCGCCTGCCAGCGCTGGGTGGCGAGGTAGTCGCGCGCGCCGACGCCGAGCTCCGGCAGGCAGCTGGCGTAGATCGGCAGCAGGTCGGTCTGCGTCTCGTCGAGTTGGGGCAGTTCCAGAATCAGCTGCTGGTAGACCAGGCCGTTGGTGCCCACGCCGTAGCTGGTCAGTGGCATGGGTGTGGCGATGCGATTGGCCGCCGCAACATAGGCCATCTCCGGCGGCACGTCGGCGAGTTCTACCTTGGGCAGGATACTTTCGTCATCGATACGAGCCTGGCGTGCAGCGAGCGCGCGCGCCTGTTCCACCAGTGCCTGTTCCTGGGTGGCATCGAGACTGGCCCGGATGGCCGCGAGCTGCTGTTTCTCGACGGCTTCGCGGCGCGCCGATATTTCCGTATCGGGGCGCAACGTCAGGCGCACCCGGTGCAGGTTGTCGCGCAGCAGTTGCTGCGCCAGGCGTTTGATGTAATCGGGATCCTTGATGCGGGTGCGCAGTTCGGCCAGCACCGGATCCAGGTCCAGCAGGGCGGCGGGATCGCCGCGGTGGGTGGCGCTGGCGAGGGAGGTGAGGATCAGCTGCAAACCGTAAGGGTAGCCGTCGCCGCCGATCTCGCGCTGCTTGAGCTCGAGCTGATGCAGCGCGGCCTCGACCTGGTCGGCCGGCACACCCTGCTCGGCAACCGCTTGCAGCGTGGTGAGTACCAATTCCTCGACGGCGGCGGCGTGTTCGGGCTCGGAGCCTTCCAGGCCGCACACGAACAGCAGTTCCAGATGCGAGTCGTCGAGGCCGCACAGGGGCGAGGGCGCGGTGCCGAGATCGCTGGTTTCCAGGGCCTGCAACAGCGGCGAGGCGCTGTTGTCGAGCAGCACCGAGTTGAGCAGATGCGCCTCCATATTGGCCATCAGGTCCGTGGTCTGGCCGAGCAGCCAGCCCAGTACCACATGGGTTTTCTCCGCGGTGTCGGGTTCGTCCAGCGCATAGGCTTCTTCCACCCGCACCGGCGCCAGGTAGCGTTTTTCCCGGGGCACCGCGATGACTTCGTCGAGGGGCTCGAAGCGGGTCAGCACCTGGTCCTCGAACTTGCGCTGGTGCTCGTGGGCCGGGATGTCGCCGAAGGTCATGAAGATGGCGTTGCTCGGGTGGTAGTGAGTGCGGTAGAAGTCGAGCAACTGCTTATGGGTGAGGTCGAGGATGCACTCGGGATCGCCGCCGCTGTTGTGATGGTAGGTGGTAGTGGGGTAGAGGTATTTGCACAGCGTATGCCAGAGCATCGAGTTGACCGAACTCATGGCACCCTTCATCTCGTTGTACACGACGCCCTTGTAGACCAGCGCGGAGGCGGGATTCTCGCCTTCGGCGAACTCCAGGCGGTGGCCTTCCTGGGCGAAGTCCAGTGCGTCCAGGCGCGCGAAGAACACCGCATCCAGATAGACATCCAGCAGATTGTTGAAGTCCTTGCGGTTCTGGCTGGCGAAGGGATAGGCAGTCCAGTCCGAACTGGTGAAGGCGTTCATGAAGGTGTTGAGGGAGCGCCGGATCATCATGAAAAAGGGATCGCGCACCGGGTATTTTTCACTGCCGCACAGCGCCGTGTGCTCCAGGATATGGGCCACGCCGGTGGAGTCCTGGGGCACGGTGCGCAGCGCCACCAGAAACACGTTTTCCGGGTTGTCGCTGTGGATGTGGATGTGTTCGGCGCCGGTGCGGAGGTGGCGGTATTCCTGCACTTCGAGTTTGAGTGCGGGCACCGGGCGACTGCGGACATGGGTAAAGGCGGCGTGGGCCCTGGCGGTCATGGGGCTATCTCGGGAGCAGTTGGGCGGAGAGCCATTCTAGCCCGAACCGAGGTCCGAAACGGCGCCGCACCTGGCGGCGCCGCGGCCGGGTGGGCGCGAGCGCGGGTCAGGGAATGTCGGTCACATCGCCCGGCGGACCCACATGATGGGGGTGGGGCGCGTGGGGTGCCTGTACCGGCTCGCCTTTCACCGGCACGGTACGGAACAGGAAGTCCACCACCGCCGTGGCGAAGACATCGTTGCGATCACCCGCCACCATATGGCCGGCACCGGTGATGTTGACGTACTCGGCATGGGGGCACATTTCCAGAAAGGACTGCGCACCTTCCTCGCTCAACACATCGGACAGTCCGCCCCGGACCAGCAGGGTGGGCAGCCTGAGCGCACGGGCACAGTCTTCCAGACGCCGCGTGCGCGCCTCCATGTCGCGGCGCGCCTGCATGAAGCGCGGATCCCAGTGCCAGCGATACTTGCCGTTGTCCGCCAGACGCAGATTCTTTGCCAGTCCCTGCAGATCCTTGGGCGGTGAACGGTGGGGCTGGTAGTTGCCGATCGCTTCCGCGACCTCTTCCAGGGAATCGAAGCCCTCGGGTTTGTAGGACATGAAGCTGGTGATTTTTTGCACGCCCTCGGATTCGATCTTCGGCGCGATATCGACCAGCACCAGGGCGGTGGCATCGACGCGGTCCTCGCCGAGCGCCACCAGGCTGGTACCGCCGCCCATGGAGGCGCCCACCAGTACCGGGCGCTTCCCACCCAGGGCCGCGATGATGCAGCGCAGGTCTTCCACCATGATGTCCTGGCCGTAGACACCGTCCGCGGACCAGTCGGAATCGCCGTGGCCGCGGGCATCGAAGGCGACCGCGTGATAACCGGCTTCACCCAGGGCTTCGCCGGCACCTTTCCAGGCGTGGCGGGTCTGGCCGCCGCCATGCTGGAGCAGCACCAGCGGACCGGCCGGGTCGCCCCAGGAGTCGCCCGCGATCATGATTCCGCCGACGCCGGCCCAGCGGTGCATGGGGTCCGGCGTGCCCGGAAGTCGTTTGCCTGCGCTCATAATGGATCCTGTCGGAATGGGAAGGGGGAATGCACCACTTTGTACACGCCACCAGGGACGCGGTCAAACCGGCCCGGGCGGCCCGGCCCACAAATCCGACACGGCCGCTTTGAGTGCCGCGCAGGTTCTGGCTACACTCGCGGCCGCGGACAGTTCAGCCCGTGCCACCATTCGAGGATAACGCAGATGACGCCTAACCACCCATCCCGACATCTATTGACACTGGCTCTGGTATTGAGCCTGGTATGCAGCACTGCCGCCCAGCCTGCCGCTGCCGCCATGATGGGCACGGCCCAGGCTGCGCCTGGCAACCGTGCCGAGCAGATTGACCGTGTCGATCGCTTTCTGGCGCAGGACTCGGTGCGTGGTCTGCTGGAACAGCAGGGCGTGGATCCCGCCGCCGCGCGCGCCCGGGTTCAGGCCTTGAGCGACAGCGAGCTGCAACGCATCGCGAACAATCTCGACCAGCTGCCTGCCGGCGGCAGCGTGCTCGCGCTGATCGGCGCGGTATTCCTGATCCTGGTGATCCTCGATATCGTCGGCGTGATCCACGTCTTCAAAGGGCTTTGATCGCCCGTTTTTTGGCGGCCCTGGTTCGGGCCGCCGGTTTCACGGCAATGTTGCTGCTCGCGGCCTGCGCCCGCACCCCGGTGCTGGGTCCGGCCGCGGGTGAGGGCACGCGGATCGAACTTGCCCAGGTACCCTTTTATCCCCAGAGCGCCTACCAGTGCGGCCCGGCCGCGCTGGCGACGGTGCTGCGGCAAGCGGGAATCGTGGTCGACCCGGAGCAACTGGTCGACGCGGTTTACCTCCCCGACAAAAAGGGCAGTCTCCAAATCGAGCTGATGGCAGCGGCGCGGCGCTACGGACGGGTGCCCTATCCGATCAATCCCGACCTGGCGGGCCTGCTGGATACGCTGCGCGCCGGCCATCCCGTCCTCGTATTGCAGAATCTCGGCATCGAGCGCTGGCCGCTGTGGCACTTCGCCGTGGTGATCGGCTTCGATGCCAAGCGCGATGAATTCATTTTGCGTTCCGGTACCACAAGACGCGAGGTCAGTTCCGCCGCGCGCTTTCTGCGCACCTGGAAGCTTGCCGGCAACTGGGGCCTGGTGATCCTGCCACCGGGGGACCTGCCCCCCGCGGTGGACCGCGAGCGCTACCTGCGCGCCGTCACCGACATGGAAGGCGTGGCGTCACCGGAAGTACTGCGCGAGGCCTTCACGGCAGCGCTCGTGCGCTGGCCGGACGACCCCTGGGCACTGGTGGGGCTCGGCAACGCTTACTACGGCACTGGTGATGCGCGCGCGGCGGAAGCGGTATTCCGCGATTTGCTGGCGCGCGATCCGACCCACATCGTCGCCCGCAACAATTTTGCCCAACTGCTGAGCGAGCGCGGGTGTCGCGCGGCGGCGCTGGATATCCTCGATGCGGGGCTGGCGCAACTGCCGCCTGTGGCCCGCGAGCGCGAGCAACTGGCCGCGACGCGGGCGGAAATCCTGGCTGCTGCAACCGTGCCGGAGCCGGGCGATTGTCCGCGGGCGACTGCGGCAGGCAGCGACGACTAGCGCGCATCTGCTCGCCCTGATCCCAATGAAATTTGTGCAGCATGCGGTGAATTAACGGCGTGAAGATCACGCCCGCCGCGATCAGGAATACCAGGCCAGCGTAGAGTGCGTAAAGACCGGCAAACAGTTTGCCACCGTCCGTTTTCGGCGGATCGACCGGGCCCATGCCGCCCATCAGCATGGCGGAATTCAGGAAAGCATCCAGCCAGGAGAGACGCTCGAAGTGCGCGTAGCCCGCCATGCCTGCGAGTAGAGACAGCACGAGCAGGGCGTGCAGCAGGACGCGCAGGGCGAAGCGAATGCGGGTCAGCGGTGGCTGGGTTTTGGTCTCGTACATGGACGGTCAGTCTGTCAGAGATTGAAACGCCTGAATGTCGTTAGCGCAGAATCTGGCCAGTCATGGTTGCCAGTCATGGTTGAGTGACGAACAAGTAGGCGGCGAGAACCATGCCGAGTGTTCCCACGAGCAAGGCAAGCCAGACGGCGAAGCCTCTGGAGTACGCGTGGGGCAGATCGTCACGATCCAGGGTAGCGACAAAGCGCTGATGCTGGACCGCGGCCAGTACGATGGCCATGGCGCCGACAATGACAAACCCGAGGCCGAGCAGCGCCGAAAGGGACGTGTGTGTGGGCGGCACACAACCGTGCGTCTGGATGGAGAGCAGCTGCACGAACAACCCAAAGCGCGACACGACGAAGCCCAGCGCAATGATCGTAAGCCCGGTACGGAGCCATGCAAGCAGGGTGCGCTCGGCGGCGAAGAATACGCGCGGATCGGATTCAGGTGTCGGCATGAGCGGTGTGCGACGATTTGCCGCATTCCCCGCAGGCACAGAAGGGGTGATGATAGCAGGCTGGGCTGCTGGCGCCGCAATGGGCGTTAGCTGCTGAGGGCCTGTGCAGGTAACGGTAGATCAGGATTCATGATTCCCTCCCGCGCGACGCTTTACGGCATGGCGGTGGTGGCGGCGATTGCCGCTCATGGCGCCGTGGTGGCGTTGCTGTGGTCCGGTCCGCCCGCGTCGCCTTCGCCGCCGGCAGTGCATGTCCGGCTGATCGAGCGGCCGGCGCCGGTGGCATCGGCAACCCAGACCGTCGCGCCAACCGCACCTGTTGCCGCGGCGCCGGAGCCCGGGCCCGGGCTCCGGAAGAAGCCTGTGCTGGATGCGGGGCTTGGGCCGAAGGTGCAGCCGGAGCCCAAACCCGTACCCAAGCCGGAACCGGAGCCCGGGTCAGAACCGCAAGGCAAGCCACCGCTCAGGCCGGAGCCCGCGGTACAGTCCGGCCGGTTGGCGGAGCCTGCCGCGATGCCCCAGGGAGCTCCCGGGCCGGCGCCGGCACAATCGCTGCCGGAACCGGAGCTGGCCCTGTACTGCCCGCACCGGCCCCCGCCCAGGTATCCGGCCACGGCGCGGCGCCTGGGGCAGGAGGGCGTGGTGGAGTTGCAGGTGGAGCTGTCCGCCACAGGTGCGGTGACGGAGGTCAGAGTGGTCCGATCCTCGGGTTGGCCGACGTTGGATCGCGCAGCGGTGGCGGCGGTGCGCGACTGGCACTGTGACGCTCCCCGGGTCGATGGCGCCGCGGTGGCGGCGAGCGCGCGGCAGCGCATCCGGTTTTCGTTACGATGAGCGTCGAGGCGAGGTGGTGATGATCGAATTCGGTTTCGCGCATTTTCTCCAGCAGCTCGATTCCCAGGGCCGGGTCTTGCTGGGCGTGCTGGGCCTGTTGTCGCTGGCCAGCTGGACCTTTTTCCTGATCTGGGCGGCGCTCGGCTTCCTGGCCCGTGGGCAGGGGGCGCGTTTCGCGGCCGCGGCACTGGCCACACCGGGTTTTGCGGAACCGTGCACGCCACCCCCGGGGGCGCGGGTCGAAGCTTCACTGCTGGCGGTGGTTCGGGAAGGGCGCGAGCTGGCCGAGGCCGGCGAGCGCTTCGCGGCGGCCGGCGGCCTCGCCGCCCATCTCACCCGCGGGTTGCGCCAGCAACTCGATCGCGCGGCGGTCGCGCGGGAACGCGGGCTGATGCTGCTCGCCACCACGGCGGCCACCGCGCCCTATCTGGGGCTGCTGGGCACGGTGTGGGGTATCTATCACGCCCTGCTGCGCATCGCCGGCACCGGCGAGGCGGGACTGGCGGCAGTCGCCGGGCCCATCGGCGAGGCACTGGTGATGACCGCCCTGGGCCTGTCGGTGGCCATTCCCGCGGTCTTTGCCCACAACCTGGTGCAGCGCCGCAACCGGCTGCTGCTGGCGCGCTGGGAGGATTTCGCCGCGACCCTGCTGCTGCGCGCCACCGCGCCCGGTGCGGCGAGCCATGTTGGGACCGAAGGCCGATCGACGCTGCGCCGGATGGGGGGCTGAATCTTGGCATTCGGAGACGGCATCGGGCAGTCGCAGCGCTCCAGCGCCGACATCAATATCGTCCCGCTGGTGGACGTGATCCTGGTGCTGCTGGTGATCTTCATCGTCACCGCGCCGCTGATCACCCAGGCGGTGAAGGTGGATCTTCCGGATGCCGAGAGCCAGCCGGCCGAGCCCCTGGAGAAACCCGTGGTGGTGACCATCGAGGCCGACGGCCGGCTGCACTGGGCCGGTAGCCCCCTGACCCTCGCGGAGCTGGAGCAGCGCGCCCGCGGGCTGGCGGCACGGCCCGGTGCGGAACTGCACATCGAGGCCGATCGGGCGGTGGCCTACGACGCCGTGGCCCAGGTGCTGGCTGCGGCGGCCCGCGCCGGGGTGGAGCGCATCGGTTTCGTCACCGACCCGGGAATGGGCGCGACTCGGCAGCATCCCCCGCCTGGTCCCTGAACGGCCGGTCGTCGCCCCGGTACCGCGCTACTAGCCGCTCGGATGCCACAAAACACCCCGGCTTCCCGCCCGGGGCCGCCTACAGCTCCGGCACGCCATGGACCTGTCCGCGCCGGTCGGCGGCGCCCTGCAGCGGAGCGTCGTTCACCCGTCCGCCGAGCGGATGCGCGGTAGGGGACCAGCGCCGCAGGAAGTGCACCGGGCGCCCGCCGGGGCGGCCGATCAGATCGAATGCTCGATACACGACGCCCTGGCCCCAGGTGCTGGCCGGGCCCGTGTGGAGATGGAGTACATCGGTGTCGTCGCCGAACTCGACGACGCTTCCCGAGCATGGCCGGGGCGCGCCTCCCCGGCCCTGTCGGGCCACCGTGAACCGGCGGCAGCTGCAAAAGCTGTAGGTGACGCCGGCGTAGAGCGAACGGCCCATGCCCGGGACTGCAATTCCCCAGGGTACGCTGTTGATGCCCGTGGTGGACCCCTGGCCGATGATAGCCGCCGCCGGTGGGTAGGTGTCACGTCCCGGCCGATTACTCGGTTTGCGAAGCAACAACTCGGGCTTTGAAGCGGACCAATCCCGAAGTGCCTGCACGGGCGTTGGGGCGTTCAGTGCCTGCTGGGGCATGTGATGGTAGAGCGTGACGTAGGGCGGTGCAGGGTCTGCTCCAGATCCTCACTGGACCGGAAATGGTGCGTGCGCAGCAGGTCGGCGATACGCTGAATCACCTGAAGGAAAAAGGTGAATCCCAGGACGCGTTTCGGTTACCCGAGAGCCGAAATCCGGTCGATTTGGGCGCTTAGGCCATGCATCGGCTGAGATTGACTGCGACCGACCGCGAAATGGCCGGGTTGCGTGGGATGGTCAAGGTGGTTTTTCAGTGAAAAGGGGGGGTTATACTTCCTGTACCTTTGCGCCGGGCGCCATAATGAGTGCCATGACCACTCGTCAACCGCCCACGCCGGGCGCCGCGGCGGCCGGCTGAGCCATGCGCCTGCTGCTGGTGGAAGATTCCCAGCGCCTGCGCGAGGGCCTGCAGACGGGCCTCGCCGGCGCCGGCTTCGCCGTCGATGCCGCCGCCGACGGTGCTGCTGCACTGGCCTTTCTCGACACCTACGACTACCCGCTCACGGTGCTCGATCTGGGCCTGCCCAAGGTCGACGGCATGGCGGTGCTGGCGCGGCTGCGCGCCCGGCGAGTGCCGACCCGGGTGCTGGTGCTCTCGGCCCGCGACCAGATCGGCGACCGCATCGCGGCGCTGGACGCCGGCGCCGACGACTACCTGGTCAAGCCTTTCGCGCTGGATGAGCTGATCGCCCGCCTGCGGGCACTGGGCCGGCGCTACCACGGCGCGACCACGCCGCAGCTGGCGGCCGGCAATCTCGAACTCGACAGCGCCCGGCGTGTCGCCCGCTGCGCGGGACGGCCGCTCAACCTGTCGCCGCGCGAGTACGCGCTGCTCGAAGTCCTGCTGCACGGCCGCGGCCGGGTGCTGTCGCGCGCGGCGCTGTTCGAGCGCCTTTATGACGCCGATGCCCGCGCCTCCGACAAGGTGATCGAGGTGCTGATGAGCGGCCTGCGCGGCAAGCTCGCCGCCGCCGGCTGGGATGAGCAGATCGAAAACCGCCGCGGTTTCGGCTATGTCCTGGGCTGAGTACCGACGCGGCTGGCGGCCTTCGTTGCGCAGTACCCTGGGGCTGCGCCTGGGCCTGACCGTGGCGCTGGCCATGGGCGGTCTGTTCGCGGTCATCGACTATCTGGTCGACGCCGAGCTGTACCGGCGCTTCGACGTCGGCCTGGCGGCCCGGGCTCAGGCGCTGACCGCCTACCTGGGCGCCCCCGACGCCGGCCAACGGCCGCCCATCGAGACCCTGATGCCGCAGTTCCGTGGCCAGGGGCACACCGATTTCTATCAGGTCTGGGACGGCCACGGCGCCGTGCTGGCGCGCTCGGCCTCCAGCCATGGGCGCGATCTGGCGCGCCCGGCGCAACCGAGCAGGGACGGTGCCTACTACGACCTTCGGCTGCCGGACGGCCACCGCGGCCGCGCCTTGGCCCGGGTGGTGCCGCTGCCGCCCCATGACCCGCGCGGCGCGCTGCTGGTCGTGGTCGCCGAAGAGCGCGAGGCGCTGGATGCGCTCGAGCGGCGTCTGCACCGCATCCTGGTCACCGGCACCGGCGGCACCCTGCTGCTGGTCCTGGTGCTCACCGCCTGGTCGATCCGCCGCGCGCTCGCCCCGCTCGATACCTTCGGCCGCGCGGTGGCGGAACTGTCACTCGACGGTGGCGGCCAGCCGCCGCCAGGCGACGACCTGCCGAGCGAACTGGCGCCCGTCGCCGGCAAGCTGGCGGCCACGCTGGAGCGCCTGCTGGCCGCGCTCGAACGCGAGCGGCGCTTCTCGCGTGATCTCGCCCACGAACTGCGCACGCCGCTGGCCGAGGCGCGGCTGCTGGCCGAACTCGCCCGGCGTGAGCCGGGTACTGCGGGCGGAAATCTCGCCCAGCTCGACGCCGCGCTCGCCGAGATGGCCAAAATCGTCGACGGTCTGCTGTACCTCGCCCGCATCGAGACAGGCAGCGAGCAGCCGCAGCCGGAGCCCGTCGATCTGGCCGCGCTGCTGGCGGCACAGGCCGCGCGCTGCCGGATGCCGGCCGCCGACCATGGCCTCGACTGGCAACTTCGGGTCGAGCCCTGCTGGGTGCTGGCCGACGCGGCGCTGCTCGAGCGCCTGCTCGCCATCCTGTTCGACAACGCCGTGCAGCACGCCCCGCCCGGCGACTGCCTGCGGGTGCAGTGCGCCTGTGATCCCCCCGCGCTGTGGCTGGAAAACGCCGCGCCGCTGCTCGAACCGGCCGATCTGGGCCGCCTCGCGGAACGCTTCTTTCACCGCCACGAGGGTGGCAACGAGGCCCACGCCGGCCTCGGCCTCGCGCTCGCCCGGGCGTTGGCCGCCGCGCTCGGACTGCAACTGTCCTTCACGCTCGATGGTGGCCGCCTGCGGGTGTCGCTCGGCGGCTTTGCGCCCGTCCCGGCCGCCCCGGCGCAGGGCTGAAAGCCACCGCCCGTTTTAAGCGTTTCCAAAGTCTGGGGTCGGATACTGCGCACCAGTCCCGTCACCGGAAGCCGCGATGCGCCCTCTCGCCCTCGCCCTCGCCGTCCTGTTCGGCCTCATTCGCCCGGTACTGGCCGCCGATATCGCCGTCAGCCCCGAGCAGGCCGCCGCACTCGGCGTCGAAACCCAGCCGGCCGCGCCAGCGACGGTGCTGATGGCCGCGCGCCTGCCGGCCACGCTGGTGCTGCCGGGCAGCGGCGCCCGCGCGGTGGTGGTGCCCTTCGGCGGCGTGGTGACGCGCCGGCTGGCGCAGGAAGGCGAGGCGGTGGCGGCCGGGCAGGCGCTGGTGGAACTGCACAGCGCCGAGTATCTGGCCGCCCATGCCACCCAGCGCGACCGGCAGGCGCGACTGGAACAGGCCCACCAGCAGGCGGCACGCGATACCGCACTGCTGCGCGAGGGCATCGTCCCCGCACGCCAGGCACAGCAGAGTCAGGCGGCGCTGGCGGCCGCGCAGGCCGAGTTCGGCGCCGGCCGTGACCTGCTCGCCGCCACCGCCGCGGTAGACGGCCAGCCGGCCGTCTACCGGCTGCTGGCGCCCACCGCCGGGGTGGTGCACGAGGGCGAGTTGCGCCTGGGCGAGCCGGTCGCCGCCGGCCACAGCGCCGCGCTGCTGCTCAGCGGCGATCGCCTGTGGGCCGAGGCGCAGCTGCCGCCGACCCTGGTCGGGCGTGTGCGCGCCGGGCAGGCGGTGCGCCTGCCCGGCGGCGCGCCGATCGGCCGGGTGATCGCCGTCGGCAGCGTGCTCGATCCGGCCAGCCGCGCCGCGCTGCTGCGCGCCGAGTTGCCGGCGGCGGGACTAGCCGCCGGCCAGACCCTGGAGATCGAGATTCTCGACACCCCGCCGGCGGCCGCCCGGCGGGTGCCGGCCGCCGCGCTCGGCCGCGACGGCGATCAGACCCTGGTGTTCCTGGCGGTGGACGGCGGCTTTCGGCCGCAGCCGGTGGAGGTCCTCGGCCGCGACGGCGAGTACGCCGTGGTGCTGGGGCTGCCGGCCGACGCCAGGGTGGTGGCCCGCGGCGTGGCGGCGCTGAAGGTGCTGGCCCGGCAGGAGCCCTGAGATGCTGTCGCGACTGGTGGAATTCGCCCTCGCCCAGCGCCTGGTGGTGCTGCTGGTCACCGCGCTCGGCGTGGGCGCCGGCATCGCCGCCTGGCGGCAGCTGCCGATCGATGCCTTCCCGGACATCTCGCCGACCCAGGTCAAGCTGATCCTGAAGGCCCCCGGCATGACCCCGCAGGAGGTCGAGCAGCGCATCCTGGTGCCGCTGGAAATGGAACTGCTCGGCCTGCCGCGGCAGGTGCAGCTGCGGGCGCTGGCCAAGTACGCCATCGCCGATGTCACCCTGGTGTTCGAGGACGGCACCGACATCTACTGGGCGCGCCAGCAGGTGGCCGAGCGCTACGCCGGCGTGCGCGACGCCCTGCCGGCGGGCGTCGAGGGCGGGCTGGCGCCGATCGCCACACCGCTGTCGGACCTGTTCATGTTCACCATCGAGGGTGACCTCGGCCTGACCGACAAGCGCGATCTGCTCGACTGGACCATCCGTCCGGCGCTGCGCACCGTGCCCGGCGTGGCCGACGTCAACGCCCTCGGCGGCCGGGTGCGCACCTACGAGGTGGTGCCGGACCGCGCCGCGTTGGCCGCCGCCGGGGTGACACTGGCCGAGCTGGCCGCCGCCCTCGAGGTCAACAACCAGAACGACGGCGCCGGCCGCCTGCACGACGGCGAGGAGGCGCTGGTGGTGCGCGCCACCGGCGCCTATGACGGGCTCGACGCCGTGGCCGGCGTGGTGGTGGCGCGGCGCGACGGCCGGGTGCTGCGCGTGGCCGATCTGGGTCAGGTGCGCTTTGGCGAACTCGCGCCGCTCGGCGCGGTGAGCAAGGACGGCCGCGGCGAGGCGGTGGAGGCGATCGTGGTCGGTCTGCGCGGCGCCAACGCCGGCGCGGTGGTCGCCGGCGTGCGCGCCAAGCTCGCCGAGCTGCAACCGGCACTGCCGCCCGGGGTGAGCCTGAACGTGTTCTACGACCGCAGCGACCTGATCGCTCGCGCCGTGGGCACCGTCAGCCGCGCGCTGATCGAGGCGGCAGTGCTGGTGGTGGTACTCCTGCTGCTGTTCCTGGGCGAGCTGCGCGCGGCACTGGTGGTGGCGATGACGCTGCCGCTGGCAGCGCTCGGCACCTTCCTGCTGATGCGCCTGACCGGCATGAGCGCCAACCTGATGAGCCTGGGCGGGCTGGCCATCGCCATCGGCATCCTGGTCGACGCCGCGGTGGTGGTGGTCGAGAACGCCGTCGAGCGCCTGGCCAGCGACGAGGCGCGGCGCCTGCCGCGGCAGCACGTGATCTACCGCGCCGTGGCCGAGGTGGCGCAGCCGGTGGCCACCGGCGTTTTCATCATCGCGCTGGTGTTCCTGCCGCTGCTGACGCTGGAAGGGCTCGAAGGCAAGCTGTTCGCGCCGGTGGCACTCAGCATCGTGTTCGCGCTCGGCGCCTCGCTGCTGGTCGGGCTCACCTTCATCCCGGTGCTGGCCTCCCTGGTGCTGCACGCCGGTCCGCACCGCGAGCCCTGGCTGATGCGCCAGCTGGCGCCGGCCTATGCGCGGCTGCTGGGCGCCTGCCTGCGCCGGCCGCTGCCGGTGATCGCGGTGGCCGTGGTCGGCCTGCTGCTGGCCAGCGGCGCCTACCTGCGCACCGGCAAGAGCTTCATGCCGACCCTGGACGAGGGCGCCATCCTGGTGCAGCTGGCCAAGCTGCCGTCGATCGACGTCGACGCCAGCCTGGCGCTCGATCAGGCCGTGCAGCGGGCGCTGCTGGCCGAGGTGCCGGAGGTGCAAAGCATCGTCGCGCGCCTGGGCTCGGACGACCTCGGCCTGGATCCGATGAGCCTGAACGACACCGACAGCTTCCTGGTGCTGGCGCCCAAGGAGCAATGGCGGGTGCCGGACAAGGACTGGCTGGCGGCGCGCCTGCGCGAGGTGCTGGCGCGCTTTCCGGGCATCGAGTTCACCTTCACCCAGCCGATCGAGATGCGCATCTCGGAGATGCTCACCGGCTCGCGCGGCGATCTGGCGGTGAAGATCTTCGGCCCGGACCTGGCCGAGCTCAACCGGCTGGCCGGGCGCATCGCCGCAGTGCTGGAAGAGACCCCCGGCGCCAGCGAGGTGTTCACCGTGCACAACGAGGGCGTGCAGTACCTGGAACTGCGGCTCGATCGCCTGGCCGTCGGCCGCGCCGGCCTCGATGCCCAGGCCCTGCAGCGCGAGCTGCGCGCCCAGGTGGACGGCCTGCGCGCCGGCACGGTGCTGGAAGGCAACAAGCGCATCCCGCTGATGGTGCGCGGCGAGCCGCGCCTGCGCCGCGACGCCGACGCCCTGGCCGAGACACGCATCGCCCTGCCCGACGGCGGCAGCGCGCGCCTGGCCGATCTGGCCCGCATCGAGCGCATGGCCGGCCCGATCAAGGTGGACCGCGAGGATGGCGCGCGCTTCGCCGTGGTGCAGGCCAACGTCGCCGGCCGCGACCTGGTGGGCTACGTGGACGACGCCCGGGCGCGCGTCGCTGCCGCGGTGCCGCTGCCGCCCGGTTACCGGCTGGTGTGGGGCGGCCAGTTCGAGAATCAGCAGCGCGCCGCCGCGCGCCTGGGTCTGGTGGTGCCGGTGGCGCTGGGGCTGATCTTCTTCGTGCTGTTCGCCACCCTCGGCTCGGTGCGCCAGGCGGTACTGATCCTGAGCAACATCCCGTTCGCGCTGATCGGCGGGGCGATCGCCCTGTGGGCGTCCGGCGAGTACCTGTCGGTGCCGGCCTCGGTGGGCTTCATCGCCCTGCTCGGCATCGCGGTGCTCAACGGCCTGGTGCTGCTGACGCACTTCAACCAGCTGCGCGCCGCCGGCCTGCCGGTCGAGCGGGCGGTCTACGACGGCGCCCGCCGGCGCCTGCGTCCGGTGCTGATGACCGCCGGCATCGCCGCCCTGGGCCTGGTGCCGCTGCTGCTGCAGACCGGACCCGGTTCGGAGATCCAGCGCCCGCTGGCGATCGTGGTGCTGGGCGGGCTCATCACCTCGACCGCCCTGACCCTGCTGCTGCTCCCCATCCTGTACCGGCGTTTCAGCGCCGCGGAGGCGCGCCCATGAACCCCGACCTGCAGCAACTGACCCTGGTGTTCCCGGACGAGCTCGAAGGCGCCGTGCTGGATGCGCTCGGCGCCATCGCACCGGAGCAGCCCTATACCCTGCTGCACGCCACCGGCCACGGCCGCGACTTCGCCCATGCCAGCAGCCGCGAGCGGGTGCGCGGCCAGGTGGGCCGGCGCGCGCTCTGGCTGGTGGCTCCGGCGGCCAGCATCGAGCCACTGCTCGCCGCGCTGCGCGAGCATATCCACAGCTGCGACCTGGTGTGGTGGACGCTGCCGGTGCACGCCATCGGAGACTTTTCATGAGGCAAACGCGCATGACACCGCTGCTGGTACTGGCTGCGGCGCTGGCCGTCGGTGGAACCAGTGCACGCGCCACCGAGCCGGTGTCGCCGCTGCCGGACCCCGACACCGCCCACCAGGTGCTGGCCGAAACACCTGCGGTGCAGGCGGCGCTGGCGGCGCGCGAGGCGGCCCGGGCGCGCGGCGAGGCGCTCGACGTGGGGCCCTACGAGTTCGAGCTCAACGCCATCGGCCAGCGCCGCGACGTACGCCGCGAGGGCGACTACAACGAGTGGGAGGCCGGCATCAGCCGGCGCCTGCGCCTGCCCGGCAAGGCGGCGCTGGACCGCGAACTGGGCGTGCTCGGCAACGAAACGGCCGAGCTCGGCATTGCCGACGCCTTCCACGGCGCGGCGCTCGAACTGCTCGACGGCTGGTTCGGCTGGCTGGATGCGGCCAGCGCCGTGGCGGCGGCGGCAACCGCCCGCGACCGCCTGGGCGAGGAGCGCGCGGCGGTCGAGAAACGCCTGGCGCGCGGCGACGCCGCCCGCATCGACCTCGACTTGGCCGAATCTGCGCTGGCCGGCGCCGAGGCGGCCGTGGCCGAGGCGCGCGCGACCGCCGCCGAGCGCCGCGCCGCGCTCGGCGCCCGCTACCCCAACCTGCCGCTGCCGGCCGCGCCGCCGCCCATACCCGACCCCGAACCACCGGCCACCGACGCCGCCGCGTTGGCCACCCAGATCGTCGCCCGCAGCCACGAGATCGGCATCGCCGATGGCCGCTATCAGCAGGCGCTGACGCGCGCCGAGCGCGCCGGCCGCGACCGCCTGCCCGACCCGGCGCTCGGCATCCGCACCCTGTCCGAACGCGGCGGCGACGAGACCGCCGTCGGCCTGACCCTGAACCTGCCGCTCGGCGGCCGCTACCGGGCGGCCGAGGCGCGCGCCTTGGCCGCCGATGCCGGCCGCGCCGGCGCCGAACTCGACGCCGTGCGCCGACAGGTCGTGGCCGGTTCCCGCGCCGTCACCGCCCGTATGCAGGGCAGCCTGGCCGCCTGGCAGGCGGCGCGGCGCGCCGCCGAGGCCGCCGACGCCCACGCCGCGCGCGCCCGGCGCGGCTACCAACTGGGCGAGACCGATCTGTTCACCCTGCTCGCCGCCGAGCGCACCGCCCAGGACGCTCGGCGCGCGGAAATCGCCGCCCGCATCGCCGCCCACCGTGCCGTCGGCCGGGTACGGGTCGACGCCCACGAGCTGTGGGCGTACCACCATGAGGAAGAAGGCGTGGCGGCGGACGGGCACCTGCACGGCGACTGAAATCCGGCAGCGGCCTGAGGCGCTGCGCAGGAGCCCGGCTTGCCGGGCGATGGGCACCCCATGGGGCCGACCTGTCGTCCATCGCGCAGCCAAGCTGCGCTCCGGGGCGGCAAAGAAAATCGTAGCCTGGATGGAGCGCACCGACGCCGGGATCCCGAACAGCCATCGCAGCGATGCGAAATGGCTGGCTTCGCTTGGTGGTTTGCAGGGCCGCACGAAAGGCCGATATCTGTCTACGAGTTCGCGCCGCCGGGCCACACGAGGGCGGCGAGCATCCGCGAACTGTTCGGCTGGCAGCCCGGCGAGACGCTGGCCCGGACACCCGTCTCCGCCGAGGGGCCATTCAATTCCGGTGTCTCGCTGTCCTGACGTTCGACCATGGTCGAGTTCCTGGTTGTCGATCGCACTGCATCTCACGGGACGGTGTGGACGATGGCCGCTCCGGGGAAGTCTTTGCAACATGAACCGCGCATCGGACCGCCTGCGCTCCAGCGGCGGATGCCGAGATCCCGCGCGCCCTCGCCCGGGCAGGGGTGCTGCGACAATTTGCCGCATTCCCCCCCCACAAGCCACCGCGATAGCATCCCGGCCGCGCGGCAGCGGTCGGCGCTCGTGGAGCCTATCCCGGAGTGTACCCCGCTGCTTTGGTGTGACGGCTTGGTCGAGCAGCGAGGCAATGGCAAAATGAGGCGATATTCCACACTTCCAGGATTCCGGTCCCTGCTCTGCGTGCTGCCGGCGCTGCTGGTGGGCGTTCCCGGCAGTGCCGAAGAGGCACCTCACGAACTCTCGGAAATCCGGGTCACCGAAGCGGCCACCCCGGGCGCCTTTGAGGGCACCGCGGTCGACCGCCGTTCCCTGGAACGCAAGCGTACGACCGCCAGCGATACCGCGAGCCTGTTGACCGACGTGCCCGGGGTCACCCTCAACGCCGCCGGCGGCATCTCCAGCTTCCCCGTCATTCACGGCCTGGCCGACGATCGCCTGCACATCCTGCTCGATGGCATGAGCTCCGTCTCATCCTGTCCGAACCACATGAATCCGCCGCTGTCCTACTTGGATCCGGCACAGGTCGAGAGCATCCAGGTCTGGGCCGGCGTGACGCCGGTCAGCCTGGGCGGGGATTCGATCGGCGGCACCATCGCGGTGAAATCCGCCGCGCCGGTGTTCGCCGCACCCGGCCAGGAGACCCTGCTCGAGGGCCGGGTCGGCAGCAGCTATCGCAGCAACGGGGACGGCTTTCGCACCGACGCCGGGATGACGCTGGCGACGTCGAACCTCAGCCTGAGCTACAGTGGGGCCTTCAGCACCGCCAACAACTACGATGCCGGCGGCAATTTCAAGGACTTTCGCGAGACCGGCCGCCCCGGCCGGCGCCTGTCCCGCGACGAGGTGGGCTCCACCGACTACGAAGTGCAGAACCACCTGCTCGGCCTGGCCGCTCGGTTCGACAACCACCTGCTGGAAGTCAAATTCGGCTACCAGGAAATCCCCCATCAGGGCTACCCCAACCAGCGCATGGACATGGTCGACGATACCGAGCGCCGCCTGTTGCTGCGCTACCTGGGTGATTTCGGCTGGGGTTCGCTGGAGGCGACCGCCTACCGCGAAACCGTCGATCACTACATGGACTTCGGTCCGGACAAGCAGTTCGTCTACGGCGCCGCGCCCGGTGTGGTGGCACCGGGCATGCCCATGCAGACCGACAGCACCAACACCGGCGCCCGGCTGCAGGCCAACCTGAACCTCGGCGCGGCCGATGTCCTGCGTCTCGGCAGCGAATATCAGCGCTACCGCCTCGACGACCTCTGGCCGCCGTCGCCGGCGCAACTACCCCCGGGGTGACCTTCGGCGGTATGGCGCCCGATACCTTCTTCAACATCAACGACGGCGAGCGCGACCGCGCCGCGCTGTTCGCCGAATGGGAAGCACACCTCAACCCGGAATGGATGGCGCTGGTCGGCGCGCGCTACGAACGGGTGCACAGCGACGCCGGTCCGGTCCGGGGTTACAACGGAGTGTTCGCCAGCTATGCGCAGTCCGCCGCCGCCTTCAACGCCCAGGACCGCGAGCGCAACGACGACAACTTCGACTTCACCGCCTTGCTGCGCGACGAGCTCGACGCCACCCGGACGCTCGAATTCGGCTATGCGATGAAGACCCGTTCGCCGAACCTCTACGAGCGCTACTCCTGGTCGCAGTCAAGCATGGCGCTCATCATGAACAACTTTGTCGGTGACGGTAACGGCTACCTGGGCGACCCCAAGCTGAATCCCGAGATCGCCCACATCCTGTCCATGACCTTCGACTGGCACAGCGCCGATCGATCCCGTGGTCTGAAGGTCACGCCCTACTTGACCCATGTCGACGACTACATCGACGCCGCGCGCTGTGCGGGCAGCGGAGCGGGCATGATGAGCTTCTGCGGCGGCCCCGGCAACGCCACGGCCCGGGAGCAGTTCGTCAATCTCCAGTACGTCAACGAGTCCGCCCGCCTCTATGGGGCCGATCTGTCCGGCCGTCTGCCGCTGGGTGCGACCGCGCTGGGCAGCTTCGGTGTAGAGGGCCTGGTCAACTACACCCGCGGCGAAAACCGCGATACCGGCGGCGACCTCTACAACGTCATGCCGCTCAACGCCAAATTTACCCTGACCCAGCAATACGGTTCCTGGGACAACGCCCTGGAATGGGTGGTGGTCGCCGCCAAGGACGAGGTATCCGATGTGCGCAACGAGATCGCGACCTCGGGCTACAGCCTGGTGAACCTGCGCGGCAGCTATTCCCGGAACCAGGTACGGGTGGACTTCGGCGCCGAGAATCTGTTCGACAGAAACTACGACCTGCCTACCGGCGGCGCCTATGTCGGCCAGGGCGCCACCATGGGTATCAACAGCGTGCCCTGGGGGATTGCAGTCCCGGGCATGGGCCGCTCGCTCTACGCCGGCATCAGCTATGCGTTTTGAAGCGCCCTGGGCTTTGGAGGTGCCGATGTGGCGGCGCGTCGAATGATACGAAAGAGCTTTCCAGCGAAGCCGCTGCGAAATCCGTTCGATCTTCAACGCACCTGACGAAGCCGAAGTGCGCGGGTCAGGCCCCGCAATCATCGCAAAATCGGGGAGTCATTCAGACCTTCCCGGGACGTTTCAACCTCACCTTCGACCCACTCATCACAGGAAAAACAAATGAAACCCTACGGCGCGGAATTTCCTGGAACATTTTGGCTGGTCCTTGGCGGTTGTGGCAGCGCCGTACTCGCTGCGGCCTTTCCAAACGTAGGCATTGGTTTGCTTGGTGTCTCGCTTGCCTTCGGGCTAACCGTGCTGACCATGGCGTTTGCCATTGGTCATATCTCAGGTTGCCATCTGAACCCGGCGGTCTCTATCGGCCTTTGGGCAGGTGGTCGCTTTCCGGCCAACAGGCTCGTTCCGTATATCGTAGCCCGAGTGCTTGGCGCAACGGACAAACGTGCGCCCGCAGGCTTTTGCCCCCATTGCCATTGGGCTCGCGTTGACCCTGATCCACCTCGTCAGCATTCCAGTGACCAATACCTCAGTCAATCCCGCTCGAAGCACTGGCGTCGCACTGTTCGTAGGCGATTGGGCCGTTGATCAGCTTTGGCTCTTTTGGGTTGCTCCGGTCGCCGGAGCGTTGCTCGGCGCCCTCGCTTATCGCTTTATTGCAGCCGAGAAGACCTGAGGACAACCATCCATCATTCCACCGGCGCTGCGCGAAAAACCGCGTAGCACTCCCTGACCTTGAACATTTGGCCAACAACAGAAAGGTCATCATGAACAACAGCCATCGAAAGTCCGCATTGTCTCCGGCTCGTACTGCCTCCTTATGCCTCTTGCCGTGCACATTCTTTTCCACCTCAACCCACACGGCGTTGGCACAGGACAATGTGGGAACGGGCTCCCGATGGCAGCATCTCAAGCAGATTCGGGAAACACAACGGGAGAACAAAGAAGCGGTTGTCAGCGTGAGCAGTTTTGGAGATAGGTGACAGAAAGTCCGGAGACAGGGGTAACAGTCACCGGTGACGCATAACCCCTCGATGGAGCGGGCAGACGAAAGGCGGCTTCGCCACTATTCATTTACAGATTCCAAGTTCCTTCAACGCCGCTTCATCCAGCGTTTCCCGCGCCAGCAACTCCTGCGCGCCCCGTTCGAGGGTTTCCCGTCTGTCGCTGAGGATGGCTTCGGCGCGTCGGAATGCGGTCATCACGATATCGCGCACCGCCGCGTCGATGCGGCTCTGGGTCGCTTCGCTGATCTGGCAGCCGCCGGGCGGGGGTCCCATCGGCGTATCCAGAAATCGCGGGGGCTGGGTGTCGTAGACGACAAAGCCCAGGGCCTCGTCCATGCCGTAGCGGGTGATCATGTCGTGGGCGATGTCGGTGGCCTTGGCGAGGTCGTCGGCGGCGCCGGTCGAAAGCTCTCCGAACACCAGATGTTCCGCCGCGCGCCCGCCCATGAGCACCGCGATCTTGTGTTCCAGTTCGGCGCGGCTCATCAGATAGCGGTCTTCGGTGGGGCGCTGAATGGTGTAGCCCAGGGCGCCGATGCCGCGCGGAATGATGGAGACCTTGTGTACCGGGTCGGTGCCGGGCAGCGACAGGGCCACCAGCGCGTGGCCCATTTCGTGGTGGGCGATGACGTTGCGCTCGCGCGGGTTGAGCACGCGGCTTTTCTTTTCGAGGCCGGCGACGATGCGCTCGATGGCGCTGGTGAAGTCCGCCAGCCCGATGTCGGTGCCGCCGCGGCGGGTCGCGGCCAGCGCCGCTTCGTTCACCAGGTTGGCGAGGTCGGCGCCGGAGAATCCGGTGGTGAGCGCGGCGACCTGCTCCAGATCCAGGTCGGGCGCCAGCGTCACCTTGCGCACATGCACGCGCAGGATCTGGATGCGTCCGGCCTTGTCGGGGCGGTCCACCAGCACCTGGCGGTCGAAGCGGCCGGCGCGCAGCAGGGCGGGGTCGAGGATTTCCGGACGGTTGGTGGCGGCCAGCAGCACCAGGCCCGAGCCGCTGTCGAAGCCGTCCAGTTCCGCCAGCAACTGATTCAGGGTCTGTTCGCGCTCGTCGTGGCCGCCGATGCCGGGAAAGGCGCCGCGGGCGCGGCCCAGGGCGTCCAGCTCGTCGATGAAGATGATGGCGGGAGCGCGCTGCCTGGCCTGCTCGAACAAGTCGCGCACCCGCGCGGCGCCGACGCCCACGAACATTTCGACGAACTCCGAGCCGGAGATGGAAAAGAAGGGCACCCCGGCCTCGCCAGCCACGGCGCGCGCCAGCAATGTCTTGCCGGTTCCCGGCGGTCCCACCAGCAGCACGCCCTTGGGAATGCGCGCGCCCAGGCGGCCGTAATCGTCCGGCGTTTTCAGAAAGCCCACGACTTCCTGAAGTTCGGCCTTGGCCTCGTCGACACCGGCGACATCGGCGAAGGTGACGCCGGTGTTCTTTTCCACATAGATTTTGGCGCGGCTCTTGCCGACGCTCATGAAGCCGCCCATGCCCTGCTGGCGTTCGGCGAGGCGGCGGAACACGAACAGCCAGATGGCGGCGATGATCAGCATCGGCACGATCCAGGACATCAGGTCGCGCAGGAAGGTGCTCTCGATCACCCGGGAGTAGGGTACCTTGTAGCGGTCGAGGCGCTCGACGAGGTCGGGCTCGACGCGGGTGGCGACCAGCGCCTTCTTGCCCTTGCTGTCGGGCGCCGCCAAACGCCCGGTGAGGGTACGATCGGCAATGGTGACTTCGACGATACGGCCGTCGGCCAGTGCCTGCTCGAATTCGCTGTAGGGCACCAGTTCCAGTTGCTGGCTCTGTTGCCACCAGCTTTGCAGCAGCAACAGCGCCATCAGTGCCAGAAACCAGTAGGCGGTGTGCCAGCGGGCTTGGGGTTCCATCAGCAATTCCTCTTCAATTACCGGCCTGGAGTATCACCGGGATATCGATTTTTTTGCCGTCGCGCACCACTGTGAGACGGGTGCTGGCACCCACTTCCAGGTCGTCGAGGTGGCCGTTCAGTTCGGCGACCGAGGTCACCGGCTTGCCGGCTACCGCGACGATGATGTCGCCCGGCACGATCCTGCCATCCGCGTCGATGGTCACACCCCTGAGGCCCGCAGCGGCAGCGCTGCTGCCGCGGGCTACTCTCAGAATCACCACGCCACGGACGCCGAAGGCGAGTTGCAGGCGCCGGTTCAGGTCTTCGTCGGTTTCAATGCCCAGAGTTGCGCGCTGGTAATGGCCGGTGGCGATCAGTTGCGGTACCACCCGGTTCAGGGTATCCACCGGCACTGCGAAGCCGATGCCGGCGCTGGCGCCGCTGGGACTGTAGATCGCGGTGTTGATGCCGATCAGGCGTCCAGCCGAATCCAGCAGCGGACCGCCCGAATTCCCCGGGTTGATGGCGGCATCGGTCTGGATCAGGTGCTGGACCAGACCGCTGCTGTCGCCCTCGCCCGGCAGGGAGCGGTCGAGTGCCGAGACGATGCCGGTGGTCAGGGTCCAGTCGAGCCCGAAGGGGTTGCCGATGGCGAATACCTTCTGACCCACCTTCAGATCGCCACTGGTGCCGATGGGCAGCGCCGGTGGCCGGCTGGCAGCGAGCTCGATGCGCAACACCGCGATATCGTGGGACGGGCTGGCACCCACCAGTGCGGCGCGATGGTCGCTGCCGTCGGCGAGCTGCACCCAGGCTTCGGAGGCCCCGCTGATCACATGAAAGTTGGTGACCACATGGCCGGCGTCATCCCAGATGAATCCGGAGCCGGTACCGCGCCGCACCGAGAACACATTGCGGGTCCAGAAATCCTGTACCTGCTCCCGGGTGGTGATGTAGGTGACCGATTCGCGCGCCCGCTCGAACAGTGCAATGGTGCTGGTCTCGTCGGTGGCGAGCTCGCCGCGCGGGGTGACGGCGCGGGGCGTCGGGACGGCGCTTTGTCCACGCGGGATCTCGCCGAGAAATCCGGCGCCTATCAGGAGGATGGCAGCCAGCGCCGGCCAGATGGAAAGGCGTCGGGGAGTGCGGGGTAGAGCCATGGTCAGGAACTCCGTGGAATGGAAATCGCCGCAGGCCGCGGCCCCTCAGGACCGTCGTGCCTGCAAGCGAGTAGTCAGGCCGCATTCTCGGCCCGCGCCTTGCGACGCTGCAACAAGGCCACCACCATGATGGCGACAACCGCCAGATTGACAACAAGGGCACCCACCGACAGCCAGCCAGGGCGGCGCATGATCTCAATTACTTCAAAGGGTATGTAGATAGCGCCGCTGACAGCGGCAAGGACCTCCGCCCACACCGCTTCACGAAACAGGCCATATGCTTCCACGAAACGAAGGCTGGAGTATGCGGCAGCGCCCAAGGCGATAAGCCTGAACCTCGTGTTCTGCAGGTGCTCCGCCGCAACGATGAAGATGCTCGGGTAGTGCGCCGCCGGATTGAGATGGGCGTGCTCGACCAGCGTGATGGCGACGTTCCTCAAGTCTTTGTGCAAGAGCAGGAACAGACCAGAAGCAGCAGCCAACGCCAAAAGTCCCTTGAATGCCTCAAAGGCTGCGACAGCGCGAATGGCTCTGTGCGTTTGCATGGAAGGGATAGGAAGTTAACGCGGCCGGACGCCCGCGCTCAGAGGCGCGGGGGAGCCGCGCCTTGGCGGCGACTGAAGCGTCCCTCTGGAGCGTCCCTCTGGAGCGCGTTGTTGGACCAATTGGCTCTCATTCCGCCTGCGCATCCGCGCCATGCTCGGAAAGTTGGGCACCAAACCATCTGTGTACTGCCGTGAGTAAATGAAGGTCCTCAGTCTCGAAAGTGATTTCCGCGCCATTTGGAAGAGATGAATAACCGACCTTCACACGCGAACTGCCCTCCTGAAGCTCTTTGAGCCCCGGCATGTTTGCTCCATGCAACTTCGCCGGATCGGAATAATCACCTTTCTGAAACCTCTCGGCCTCATGCTTCAAGTGTTGTTGAATCAACGTGACCTGATCCTCTTCCCCTGCCTCTCTTGTGACTACGCGCTCGACGCCCCCTTTTTCGGTCATCTTGAAGATATGTACTGTCTTTGACATGTCAAAGGGCATCACTGCATGTGACATGTGGTGTACGTGTTCCTGTTGCGATGGTTGTGCCAATAGTTGCGATGGTTGTGCCGACAGGGGCATTGCCGTCAGCACGACTACTGCCACTGCCGAGCCAAACAGCCAGCCGATGCGAGAGTGCTTACTCATACGTTCTCCAAGGGGTTCGACGTGCTGCTGTGCCGCGCCGGCTACGGAAACAGCAGGAAACATGGTGCGCTGTTTCCGGCGCCGGCGCGAATCGCCTGTTGGACGGTACTAGACATAGATAATTGTGAAGAACACGATTACAGCTCTCATAAAATTCAAGCCAGTCAATATGCAGCGTTATGCAGCGTTTCAAAAACGCTTGAAGTCTCCGCCGACACTCTTGAAGTTTCCGCCGACAATAAAGCGGGCGGTGGACACCACCATAACACGGCGCGCTCAAAAACCAAGTGCAACATTTATGGGAGATAATGTTGCATGGGAAAAATCTACGAGCAGTTGAGTATTGAAGAGCGGACGATGATCCAAACGCAACTGGCGATGGGAATCAAACCGGCGGCGATTGCCAAGGTGCTGAATCGTTCGGCATCGACGCTTTCTCGCGAACTGCGCCGCAACGGCTGGGCTCGCCCGCAGGCACCTCGCGGCCCTGGGCGACCGCCAGTGGCCGGTGGCTATCGCGCTGAAGCCGCGCATAAGCGTGCCCAGGCCTGCACGGCCACGCCGCGCGTTGAGCGCCGCCTGCGACCCGGAACCGCCTTGTGGAAGCACGTCCGGCGCTACCTGAAAGCGGGCTACTCGCCCGAGCAGATTGCTGGCACACTGGCGCTTGTGCATTCTGAAACGCCATCGTTGCAGGTTTCTCACGAAACCATCTACACCGCGATCTACGCCATGCCGCGTGGCGAGTTGCGCACCGAGGTGATTGGCTGGTTGCGCTTCGGCCACGCCAAACGCCGTCCGCGCGCGCGTGGCGAAGACCGGCGCGGGAAGATACCCGACATGGTCAGCATTCATGAGCGTCCGCCAGAAATTGAAGAGCGACTGATACCGGGGCACTGGGAGGGTGATCTCATCAAGGGGGCGTACAACCGCTCGGCGGTCGGTACGCTGGTGGAGCGCACCACCTTGTTCACCGTGTTGTCCCGGATGGATGACGCCAGCGCCGAATCGGCGCTTTCTGGCTTCAGCCATGTGCTCAACCGTATTGAGGCGCAAACACGCCTGTCGCTGACGTACGATCAGGGCCGGGAAATGGCGGCCCATCAGCGGCTGACCGAGGCTACCGGGGTGAAGGTCTACTTCGCCGATCCGCACAGTCCCTGGCAGCGCGGCATCAACGAGAACACCAACGGCCTGTTGCGGCAGTACCTGCCCAAGGGTAGCGACTTGAGTGGCTTCACTCAGAAAGAACTGGATGCGATTGCCTGGAAACTGAACACCCGCCCACGCAAGTCGCTGGGCTTCAAGTGTCCCGCCGAGTTGTTCACTCCGGATGCTTTCGATTTCAAGCAGCACCATGCTGCACTTTTTGCACTTGGTCATTGAAACCGCCCACCAATAAACGATATTGCCGCGGCGGAAACGGCAGACCAACCACCGAATGAGAGCCACCCCACCAGATACTCACGAGGCAGCACGTTCAGCGAGACAGGGGTCAAGCGAGACAAGAGAGTCTAGACCTGGCCCCATATTCCGCGCGTCGTGTTGTGTCGTCGTCGGCCATATGCTGGCTCCCGCTCAGTCCGGGTCGAGGCCGACGCACCGCAGGCGGGTACGGAGGCGCGCCAGCTCCTCGATCAGGTCCACCACCATCGCCGCCAGCATGGGGTCGGCGTCGAAATCCCGCTCCAGCGACTGGATGCGCCGCAGCCGCAGGAGATCGGCGCCGCTGAATGCCCAGCGCGCGGGATCCGGGCCCGCTGGACCGGCCAGCACCTGATCCTGTACCCGAGCGATCACCCAATCCACCTCGACCCGACAGCTGGCGGCCACCTCTTCCAGAGTGAGTGCAGCTTCTTCGAGGAGCTGGGCGGCGAGTTTCTCGGTCATGGGTCAGCCTCCAGAATTCTTGCGCGGATCGAAAGCCAGTTCGCGGGCCATGTCTTCGTAAAGCTTGCGGGCGCGGGGGCTGTCGGCCGGTGGCAGACGGATCTCCAGTTCCAGGTACAGGTCTCCGGGCGGATCACCCGGGATGCCGCGAGCGCGCAGGCGCAGTCTCCGACCGCCACTGGAGCCCGGCGGTATGCGCACCTCGACGTTGCCGTCCGGTGTCCGGGTCTTGACGGTGGCGCCGAGCGCGGCTTCCCAGGGCGCGACCGGCAGGGTGGCGTAGACGTCGCGGCCCTCGACCCGATACCGGGGATGGGGTTCGAAGTGCACTTCGAGATAGAGATCGCCGGGCGGTCCGCCGCCGATCCCGGGCGCGCCCTGGCCGGCGAGGCGGATCACCTGGCCCTCGCGCACGCCCTTGGGAATGCGTACGCTCAGGTTGTGCTCGGCCAGCACCACGCGGCCGCTGGCATCCTGGCGCGGCGCGCGCAGGGTGATGGTGCGGGTGTCGCCGCGGTAGGCGGCCTCCAGGTCGAGCAGGATCTTGGCATGATGGTCGTCGCCACGCGCCCGGAATCCGCCGCCCGGCTCCGCGCGCTGCCCATGTGGCCGAAGAGTTCGGCAAAGAAATCGCTGAAGTCCGCTGCCTCCGCGGTGGAGAACCCGCTTCCGCTGAACTCGAAGCCCGCGTCCCAGTCCGGCGGCGGGCGGAATTCCTGTCCCTCCCGGTAGTCGCGGCCCAGTTGGTCGTAGGCCGCGCGTTTCTCGGGATCGGAGAGCACCGCGTAGGCTTCGTTGACCTCCTTCATTCGTAAGCTTTCTCGGGATCGGAGAGCACCGCGTAGGCTTCGTTGACCTCCTTCATTCGTAGTTCGGCGTCTGTCTCCTTGGACACGTCCGGATGGTACTTGCGCGCCAGTTTGCGAAACGCCTTTTTGATCTCGTCAGCGCCGGCACCCCGGGCGACTCCCAGAATCTGATAGTAGTCCTTGAATTCCACCGCTGCGGACCTCTGTTATGGCCGTGGTACTGCCGGCCTGCGCCGGTCTTGGGACGCTAAACAAATGTGGTCGGTTTGCGTGAAGTCAAGATCTTGAAATTTTTCCGTGCTACACAATATCTACCAGCGGAGGCGCCCCTGTCGGCGCCACCTGACTGCAGAACATCGGTGAAAACGGAGGATCGAAAAATGGCCTTTTCTTTTTTGTCCCGCGATATGTTCGCCGACCTGGAGCGCTTGCACCGTGAGTTGCAACAGGCGTTCGAGGGCGGGCCCAGTATCCGCGGCGCCACCCTGGGCGGCTTCCCCGCGGTCAATGTCGGCACCACGCGCCAGTCGATTGAGCTCTATGCCTATGTGCCCGGGCTCGAGCCCGGCAGCATCGAGGTCGATCTGGAGCGCGGCACCCTCAGTATCGCCGGCGAGCGCGCTTCTTCGCTGCCACAGAACGACGAGAAGAGTGTAGTCCATATCAACCAGAGGTTCGCCGGCCGCTTCCGCCGTGCGATCAGCCTGCCTGAGGATATCGACCCGGATGGCGTCAGCGCCGATTACCGCAACGGCGTACTGCATGTGTCGGTCAAGCGCCGCGCCGAAGCCATGCCGCGCCGTATCAGCGTGCAATGAACCTTCGCAATCCGTTCGAGAGGAGGACATAGTCATGAGTGACAACACCAGCGTAGCGACCCGCAGCGGCGACAGCGCGGGGCGCGCCGAAGAGACCGCCCTGTTGCCGCCGGTGGATGTGATCGAGGACAGCGCGGGGATCACCCTGTATGCGGATCTGCCCGGGGTTTCCCGTGATGGGCTCGACCTGCAGATCGACGCCGACACCCTGACCATCGAAGGCGTCGCTCAGATTCAGTTGCCCGAAGGCCTGGAGGCCAAGCACGCGGAGATCACGGTGCCGCGGTATCGGCGCGTGTTCACCCTGTCCCGGGAGCTCGATGTCGAAAAGGTCACCGCGGAGCTTCATCAGGGCGTGCTCAAGTTGCGGATTCCCAAGGCCGAGCACGCGCAACCGCGGAAGATCGAGGTTCGAGGCTGAACACCCGGGCCCCCGCCGCGGGGCCCGGGAATCTCACCGCATGGCCAAGCGAAGGAGTCAACCATGAAGCTAGACGACGTCAAGCACGGATTCAGCAATATCTGGGATTCCATGGCCGAGGGCTGGCATCGGCTGCGCGATGGCACGGTCGGCGCCCTGACCCGGTTCCGGCCCGGAGAGAAGAGCGGATTGCCGGAGAAAAGCACGGTCGACGACGGTTTCTACTGGCCGTCGCAGAGCTGGTCGCTGGTGGGCGGCGATCTGTTCGAAGACGAGCGGCGCCTGGTCGTGCGCTTGGAAATTCCCGGATTGGACAAGGACGACTTCGAAATCGAGGTGCAGGACGATATGCTCATCGTCTCCGGCGAAAAGCGTTTCGAGAGCGAGAGCACCGCGGGGCGCTACCGGTTGTTGCAGTGCGCCTACGGTAATTTCCGCCGCGTGGTGCCCCTGCCCGTCCAGGTGCTGGCCGACCAGGCGAAGGCGATCTACCGCAACGGCGTGTTGCGCGTCGAGTTGCCCAAGGCCGAGCAGAGCACCCCGCGCAAGATCGCCATCTCAGTGGATTGAGCGAGCCACCGGCTGGTCCGAGTCTGTCGGTGGGCAGGCCAGCGGATAAACGGGGCGGCCCTTGTCGGCGGCCAGCGCGGCGAGTTCCGCGCGAGCGTGGCCCCAGCGACAGGGCTGCCTGGCGGCCGTGGCGCTGGCGGGCTCGCTCGCCGTGCGGGGAGCCTCATCGATGCCCGCAGAGAAACATGGGAGAACACGGGGTCTAGCCTGTCTTTCCTGGAGCAATCCCGTTACCCATCCCTGGGCTGGGTGTCGTATCCAGAGAGTCCCCATTACACTCTGTCGACCCCGACAATAGGAAGCCTGCTCATGGCCAGCGCATCGATCTACACACCCCCGAAAGTCTGGACGTGGAAACCGGGCAGCATCGGCAACTGGAGCAAGATCAACCGACCCGTTGCGGGCGCCACCCACGACAAGGCCTTGCCCGTGGGCAAACATCCACTCCAGCTGTATTCGCTCGCGACGCCCAACGGGGTCAAGGTCACGGTGATGTTGGAGGAACTCCTGGCGCTTGGTCGAACCGACGCTGAATACGATGCCTGGCTCATCAATATCGGCGAAGGCGACCAGTTTGGCAGCGGGTTTGTGGAACTGAACCCGAATTCCAAGATCCCCGCGCTGCTGGATCGCAGCACCTCGCCACCGACCCGGGTTTTCGAATCCGGGGCTATCCTGCTCTACCTGGCGGAAAAATTCGATGCGTTCCTGCCCAGAGACTTATCCGCGCGTGCCGAATGTTTTTCGTGGCTGTTCTGGCAGATGGGCAGCGCGCCCTACCTCGGCGGTGGCTTCGGACACTTCTACGCCTATGCCCCCGAGAAGATCGAATACTGCATCGACCGCTACGCCATGGAGGTCAAGCGCCAGCTCGACGTCCTCGACCGGAACCTCTCGACGCGACGTTATCTGTGCGGCAACGATTACAACATCGCGGACATCGCGACCTATCCCTGGTATGGCAGCCTGGTCTTGCACGACCTTTACAAAGCGGCGGAATTCCTTGATGTCGCTTCCTATACCCATGTGGTGCGCTGGGCGTCCGAAATCGAGGCGCGGCCCGCGGTCCAACGCGGCCAGCGTGTCAACAAGAGCTGGGGGCCGGAAGCGGAGCGTGTACCGGAACGCCATGACGCGAGTGACCTGGATGGCGCCACCCAGGGCTGAGGGTGGCGAGTCTTGGGTTGATCCGCCAGGCCACCCGGACGCAGCGCGGGTGCTGCGCAAAAATCGGGTTACGGCGATGGCAGGCAGTGCCCGTGATTCCATCCGTCGAGCACATACCTGAGCGTCACGGTGGTGCGATCGCACATCTTCGGGTGGACGGGAAACCTGCGCACTAGCCGCGCATGCCCACTTGCTCCCAGCGGGGAAAGGCCCTGCCGCGCGCTTGGGCGTTGATCCATGCGCTGAAACCAGGCGTTGACGTTCTTGCGCTCGGGTGGAATGGGCTGGCCCACGCCCGTGGCGAAATCCAGGCAGCAAGGGTGATGTCGGCAAGCCCGATGCTGTTACCGCCGACAGAGTCGCGCCCGTTCATCAGGCCATCCAGCCACGCCAGCTGGTTTTTGCCTTTGGCTTTTGGTCCATCGACCGCTTCCACCCGGCCCATGGCGCTCTCCTTGGCATGGCCGCCAATCAAGATCTTCGGACGCCTTTCGTCCAGGGTCCCCGGCCGCAGGAGTGAGCACTGACGGGTTAGGCCGGCGGTGACGGTGGAACCGACCGCCGGCCCGAACTGGAACTTGGCGAATATCTCGGGCACCATCGCTCCACGAATCCGTCCAGACGGTAGGCTGAACAAAGCCAATACACCCGCTGCCGGCAGTTCGCACAATGAACGTCAAATAACAGGGGAGCTAGCATGAAGGTCAATTCAGTATTAGGCCCAATCGCGGTCGAAGATCTGGGAACCACCTTGATTCATGAGCACTTGGGAATTGGCTGGCCGGGCTGGGAGCTTGACCATGAAGATTTCGACCGCAAAAAGGAAGGCAAAAAGGTTGTAGACAAGCTCAAGGAGATCAGGGATCTCGGGATTAAAAGCTTCGTCGATCCCTGCCCGATGGAACTGGGCCGCGACCCCGAATTTGCCGCCGAAATGGCCGATAAATCCGGGATCCAGATCGTCATTGCCACGGGTTTGTACAATGACGCGCTGGGTATTCCGCAGCATTTCCGGCTGATGGACATCGATGGCATCGCCGATGTGTACACAAGAGAGATAAAGGAGGGGATCGGAAAAACCGGGATCAAGGCCGGGATCATCAAGACCGCCAGCGGTGGCATTCATGGCGTCACCCCGCCGGGCCAGGGCATCAAGGAGACCGAGATAAAATGTTTGCGGGCCGCGGCGCGTGCGAGCAAGGCAACGGGTGCGCCAATCCTCTGTCACAACGACGAGATGGATCCCTATGGCCGCGAAACGCTGGACATCTTCGAGGAAGAGAAGGTCGATTTTAACAAGGTGCTGATCGGCCACGCCTGTGGCGTCGGCGATATGCGTTATTACTTCGACATTCTCGAGCGGGGTGCGTGGCTGGGGTTTGACCGGTTTGGTATCGAATCCATTGCGTCGGACAAGCTGCGGCTGGCGTCGTTGCTCGGACTGCTCAGCGTTGGGTATGACCGCATCATGCTATCCCATGACACCCTCCAATGCTGGCGCGGTCGCGATACCGGTGTGCTGGATGGCATGATTGCCGCGTCGCCGAACTGGAACGTGGCGCATATCTCGCGCAATATTCTGCCGACGATGCGCAAGGCCGGTGTCACGCAAGAAACGATCGATACGCTGATGATCAAAAACCCGTGCAGCTATTTTGGAGCACCGCCAAAACGAAGAAGGCGTTGATCGAGTAACAAATGCCATCGCGGCGCCGGTGCCACCGGCGCCGCGAATCGCCAGATTCCGGGTAATCTCCCGCTCCCCACTGTCACCAAAATTGAAATTTGCGGTTTTCGCCGACTTCTGTTTTTTGGAGGCGGTGAAAATGTTAAAACGCGAAGACTGACGGACGATCTGCAATCACCTTGAGAGCATCGTCGCCTGGGCGAACGCGCATGACCAACGGCTTCCTGGAAGCGCTCAACGGACTGTTCCAGGCCGCCAAACCCAAGGCGAGAGGTTATCGCCGGCTGTCCATTATCCGAACAACAGTGATCTTTCTGATCGCAGGAAAGCTCGACTTTCTATCCCCTGACCCGCAGGCCGCTTGACCCATGCGAAATTCAAAAGAGCCAATTCAAAAGACCCCCTAAAGGCGTGTTCGTTGTTGGTGGGCAGGATCACTTTGGTCGCCGTGCTCGACCGCATGGGGCAGACTGATATGGCAAACGAATCAACAGTATTCCCGATCACAAGCCCTTGGCGCGAAAATACAGCTTTATTCCCGCAATAAACGCCGGAATAGCGTTGTAGTTTCCCAGCAGTTTTCCAACAACCAGCACATACGACAGGCCGAACAGCGCGCCCCAGATATGGGCGGAATGATTGATTCTTCCGCCACCTCGTCTATCAAGGGCGGCGGAAATGATCAGATACAAA
The DNA here is from genome assembly GCA_963708735.1 of uncultured Gammaproteobacteria bacterium. Lineage (GTDB taxonomy): Bacteria > Pseudomonadota > Gammaproteobacteria > Pseudomonadales > Porticoccaceae > JAGPUQ01. The sequence goes on along the minus strand of CAVPTW010000020.1, from coordinate 84,453 downwards.
GGCCCGAAAACAAACCCGGGAATGATCGGCGGAAGGAAGAAAAACCCCACCTCGAGATAGGGTGCGATCAGCAGCCCGGCGAATACCACCGCGGATACGGCGCCCGATGCGCCGAGACTCCTGTAATTGACGTTGTTTTTGTTTTTGAGAAAGGTTGGGATCAGGGATACGAGCAGGGCCAGGACATACATGGCCAAATAAAGCGCCTTGCCGGCGCCGTGGAAAATGGCGACAAATGCAGATTCGACAAAGCGCCCGAACATGTACAGCGAAATCATGTTGAAGATAAGGTGCGCCGCGTCCGCGTGAATCAGGCCGCAGGTGAAAAAACGATACCATTGATGACGCCGCGCGATGGCGGGCGGGTAGAAAATCAGATCGTCCATGAGTTTGGGATTGTTAAACGCCCGAAGCGATACCAGGCCGGTAATAATCACGATGACCAGTGTGATCGAAACTTCCATGACGGTGGTATCCCTGTGCGGACGCTGGTGAGCCAGTAGCGTCCCGAGCGGACGATCGCTACCTTTGGATGATGCGCTGGATTTGTGCTCCGTTCACGCTCCGTTCGCGCGAAAAAAATGGGAATGTGGTCAACCGAGCCCCATGGCCGATTTCACCTGCGGCTTGAGAATCTTGCCGTTGGCGTTGCGCGGCAGGGGTTCGTCGACGATGTCGATGCGCTCCGGCACCTTGAAGGCCGCGATACGCGTGGCGACATGGGCGCGCAGGGCGGCGGCGTCCGCGGTGGCGCCCGCGCGTATTTGCACCATGGCACCCACGCGCTCGCCCAGAACCGGATCGGGGATGCCAACCACCGCCGCATCCAGCACATCCGGGTGGGTATGCAGCGCATTTTCCACTTCGATGCAGTAGATGTTCTCGCCGCCGCGCAGCAGCATGTCCTTGGCGCGATCGACCACGAACAGTGCGCCGTCCTCATCCACATAGCCCAGATCGCCGCTGCGCAACCAGCCATCCACCAGCGCCTTGGCGGTGGCATCGGGATTGCGCCAATAGCCCTTGAATACCTGTGGGCCGCGAATCCAGATTTCGCCGGTCTCGCCCATCGGTAGTTCCGTACTGGCATCCCGGTCCATGATCTTCACGCGCGACACCGGCGCCGGCACCCCGGCACTGGCGGGCTTCGCCAGATAGTCCTCGGCGACATTCACCGTGGCGACGCCGGAAGTTTCGGTGAGGCCGTAGCCGTTGCTGGCCGACGCATTCGGGAACACGTCCTTGATGCGGCGCGCGAGTTCCGGCGATGGCGGGGCACCGCCGAACAGCACCGCCATTACCGAGGAGGTGTCGTGCTGCCTGAAAATAGGTGATTCGATCACCTGCAGCGGCATCGAAGGCACACCGCCGAAGGAGTTCAGCCGCTCGCGCTCGATCAGCCGGATCGCGTCCTCGGGATTCCAGCGGTGCATGAATACCAGCTTGGAGCCCTGAATGGTGCTGCCGATCAACATGGCGATCGAGCCCGTGACATGAAACAGCGGCACGCTGATGAGCTGGCCCATCTGCGTCGCGGGTGGCTGGGGCGTGCGGCCGTAGCGGAATTCGGTGCGCGCGCGCAGATAGACCCCGGTGACCTGATTGGAGCAGATGTTGCGGTGGGTGAGCAGCGCGCCCTTGGGTTGCCCGGTGGTGCCCGAGGTGTAGTAGATCGCGGCATCGTCCTCGGGATCGAGTGTGCAGGGTGGGAGTTCCGCGGGATGCGTTTCGGCGAGCACATCGTGCCAGGCGTGAACCGACGCCGGCAGCGCGCCGGGACCGCGCACGACGATGGTGGCTTCCAGATCCGTCAGTGCGGGCAGATGAGGTTCGAGGCTCGCCAGACGTTCGGCGTCGACCACCAGCAGGCGGCTGCCCGAGTCCGCCAGCGCGTAGGCGAGTTCGCCGCCGGTCAGCCAGGCGTTCAGCGGCACGATGACGGCGCCGATCGCCACGCTGGCCCAGAACACCATCGGCCATTCGGGATAGTTGCGCATCGCCAGCGCCACGCGATCGCCCTTGCGGATACCGAAGCGCGTCGTCATGGCGTGGGCGAGCGCCGCAACCTGGCGGTGGTGCGCGGCGTAGGTTAGGCGCTCGCCTTCGTACACCAGATAATCGCGGTCGGCGAACTGCGCCGTGTGCGCGAACACCGCGCGCAGATGGGGAAAGCTCTGGCGCCAGCACGGGGTGTCGATGCCCCGGATGCGAAGCGTCTCCAGGGTAAACGGTGAATCGGGCGCTGTCGTCAGCCGCTGATCGAGCAATGGATAGGGAATGGGGATCGCGGCTGCCGTGGTGGTCTCGTTCATGGGGATGTCTCGTGCCGATCGACAGGATTTGCCCCAAGAGTAACCGGTATCGTTGGCTAATTGGACCCTGGCGCCGCGCCGCCCTGGACTCAGGGCAGCGCAGCGATCCGCTCGCGCTGCGCGGATAGCCGGTGTAGCGCGTCCGCCGCTGCCGCCGCTTTCTCGCGCTCCCGCTCCACCACGTCCGGCGGTGCATTGGCGACAAAGCTGGCGTTGCCGAGCTTGCCGTTCAACCGCTGGATCTCCTGCGTGCTTTTGGCGATTTCCCGGTCGAGCCGCGCGAGCTCCGCGTCCTTGTCGATCAAACCGGCCAGCGGCACATGGAGTTCCATGGCGCCGGCGAGCACCGTTGCCGCTGCCGGCGGTTCGTCGCCCGGCTCCAGCCAGACCATCTCGTCGAGATTGGCGAGCCGCGCCAGATAGCTGCGATTGGCGTCCAGCCGGGCATGGTCGGCGGACTCGCCGTGGCGAAAATAGAGCGGCAGTTTGCGTCCCGGCGCGATGTTCATTTCGCCGCGGATGGTGCGCACGCCGAGGATCACCTGCTGGATCCAGGCGATGTCCGCCTCCGCGTCCGGGTCGATGCGGTCCGTCCGTGGCACTGGATAGGGTTGCAGCATGATGGTGTCGCCAGCCTTGCCCGCGAGCGTTTTCACCCGCTGCCAGATTTCCTCGGTGATGAATGGCATGAACGGGTGGGCGAGACGCAGCGTCGTTTCAAGCACCCGCACCAAGGTGCGCCGCGTGCCGGTTTTCAGGGCCCGGGGCGCGGTCTCGTCCCAGAGCACGGGCTTCGACAGTTCCAGATACCAGTCGCAATAGTCGGACCATACGAACTCATAGAGCGCCTGGGAGGCGTGATCGAAACGGAAGCTGTCGAGCGCGGCGATTACCGCCTGTTCGGCGCGCTGCAGGCGGCTGACGATCCAGCGGTCGGCGCGCGACAGATCGTAGTTTTCGTGCCCGTCCTCGGCGCAGTCTTCGCCTTCGGTGTTCATCAGCACATAGCGGGTCGCATTCCAGATCTTGTTGCAGAAGTTGCGGAAGCCCTCGATGCGGCCGACGTCGAAGCGGACGTCGCGCCCGGTACTGGCGAGTGAGTAATAGGTGTAGCGCAGGGCATCGGTGCCGTGGGCGGCGATGCCGTCCGGGAATTCCTTGCGGGTCTGGCGGGCGATTTTCTCCGCGTCTTTCGGCCGCATCAGGCCGCTGGTGCGTTTGGCCACCAGGTCTTCCAGACCGATGCCGTCGATGAGATCGATGGGGTCCAGCACATTGCCCTTGGATTTCGACATCTTCTGGCCCTGGCCGTCGCGCACCAGGCCGTGGACATAGATGGTGCGGAAGGGCACTTCATCCATGAATTCCAGGCTCAGCATGATCATGCGGGCGACCCAGAAAAAGATGATGTCGAAGCCGGTGACCAGCACGTCGGTGGGATGGAAGGTGGCGAGTTCAGGGGTCTTCTCGGGCCAGCCGAGGGTGCCGAAGGTCCACAGCCCGGAGGAGAACCAGGTGTCGAGCACGTCTTCGTCCTGGCGCAGGGGTACCGCGGCATCGATGCCGTGCTGCTTGCGCACCTCGGCTTCCGAGCGGCCCACAAAGACCCTGCCTTCGGGATCGTACCAGGCCGGTATCCGGTGCCCCCACCACAGCTGGCGGCTGATGCACCAGTCCTGAATGTCGTGCATCCAGGAGAAATACATGTTCTCGTACTGCTTGGGCACGAAGCGGATCGCGCCACTCTCCACCGCATCGATCGCAGGGGGCGCGAGACGTTTGGTGTCCACATACCACTGCTCGGTGAGCCAGGGCTCGATCACCACACCGGAGCGATCGCCGCGCGGCACCTTGAGGCGGTGATCCTCGATCTTCTCCAGCAGCCCCAATGCCTTGAGGTCGGCCACCACGCGCTGGCGCGCTTCGAAGCGGTCGAGGCCCCGATAGGCGGGCGGGACGTTGTCGTTCAGACGCGCATCGGCTTCCAGGATATTGATCAGGGGCAGTCGGTGACGCAGGCCCAGGGCATGGTCATTGAAGTCATGGGCGGGAGTGATTTTCACACAGCCGCTGCCGAAGGCCGGGTCCACATAGTCATCTGCGATGATTGGAATTTCCCGGTTCGCGAGCGGCAGCCGGATGCTTTTGCCCACCAGGTGGCGATAGCGTTCGTCGTCCGGATGCACCGCGACCGCCGTATCGCCCAGCATGGTCTCGGGGCGGGTGGTGGCGACGGTGAGGTGGCCGGAGCCGTCGGCGAGCGGGTAGCGGAAGTGCCAGAGGTGGCCGGCTTCCTCTTCGCTCACCACTTCGAGATCGGAGATCGCCGTATGCAGTTGCGGGTCCCAGTTGACCAGGCGCTGGCCGCGGTAGATCAGGCCTTTTTCGTACAGACGCACGAAGGCCTCGCGCACTGCGCGCGAAAAACCCTCGTCCATGGTGAAGCGTTCCCGCGACCAGTCGGTGGACGCGCCCAGACGCCGCAATTGACGGGTGATGGTGCCGCCGGATTCCGCCTTCCATTGCCACACGCGGTCGATGAAGGCGTCGCGGCCCAGATCGTGGCGGCTCAATCCTTCGGCTTCCAGTTGCCGCTCCACCACCATCTGGGTGGCGATGCCGGCGTGGTCGGTGCCTACCTGCCAGAGCGTGTTGCGCCCTTGCATGCGGCGGAAGCGGATCAGGGCGTCCATGATGGCGTCCTGAAAACCGTGGCCCATGTGCAGGCTGCCGGTGACATTGGGCGGCGGGATCATGATGCAGTAGGGCGCGCCCGTGCCCTGCGGCCGGAAATGGCCCTGTTGTTCCCAGAGCTGATACCAGTGTTGCTCGATGGCGCCGGGCTGATAAGTCTTGTCCATAACGCGGGATGGTTCTCGTAGCAGGGGGTTGGCAACGGGCGGCGCAGGGCCGGCTATTTCAAGGGTTGCGAGTTGTGGAGGCTGATTCGGCTCCGGGTCTCCGGGCGCCGGCGCGACTGGCAGTGGGGTTGCCGGCGGGTCCAGCTCCTCAGTGAGAACCGGTAGTTCCAGCACCTCGGTGAGAATGGGTATTTCCAGTACCGAAAAATCTAGCTCCGAGACGTCCGGCGTGGGATCGTCCTCCGGGTCGCCCGGGTCGCGCCCGTTCATGACGCCAGGGCACGCGCCGGCGCGCCGATCTTGTGGTGCTCGATTGCGTAACCGCGATCCCGATAGAAACGATAGCGGTCGCGCATCTGCTCCCGCTGGTGCGGATTTTCGGCGTGGACAAATTCCGCCAGGCGCTCGAAGCGGCTGAACCAGTCCGGCGCCACCGCCGCCAGATTGATCAGCAGGCCGTGGTGATGGCCCGGATCGCCGCCCGGGTTCAGGGTCACGGGCACGGCCGGATCGGGCGCGCGGCCATGGGGAATGAACGCGGTGGGGGCGTGGCTCCAGAGCAGGGCGTCGAGCCGTTCGAGCGCGGCGGCCTCGGGGCAGTGGATCAGGGTATCCAGGCCCTGTGTCATGGCTTTGGCGGCCAGCTGACAGCACAGCGCCAGATGCGCGTCGCTGCCGCCGGTAATCTCATAGAAGCTGATCCGGGTCACGCCTGCTCCGCGGCGTCGATACGGCCGAGCAGGTATTCCATCAACAGCGGGATGGGGCGGCCGGTGGCGCCTTTCGGAGTCGAGTTCCAGGCGGTGCCGGCGATATCCAGGTGCGCCCAGGTGTAGTCCTTGGTGAAGCGCGCCAGAAAGCAGCCGGCCGTGATGCTGCCGGCTTCGGGTCCGCCGATATTGGCCATGTCCGCGAAGTTGCTCTTGAGCTGTTCGTCATACTCCTTCCACAGCGGCAGCCGCCAGGCGCGGTCGCCAGAGGTTTCGCCCGCTGCCAGCAGCTCCGCCGCCAGCGTGTCGTTGGGGCTGAACAGGCCGCTCGCCTGCTTGCCGAGGGCCACCACGCAGGCGCCGGTGAGGGTGGCGATATCGATCACTACCGCCGGTTTGTAGCGGGCGGCGTAGGTGAGGGCGTCGCACAGGATCAGCCGGCCCTCGGCGTCGGTGTTGAGGATCTCGATGGTCTTGCCCGACATCGAGGTAACCACGTCGCCGGGCTTGGTGGCGGCACCGCTGGGCAGGTTTTCGACGGTGGGAATCAGGCCTACCAGATGCAGCGGGAGCGCTGCCGCCGCCACGGCTTCCATGACACCCAGGACGCTCGCGGCGCCACACATGTCGTATTTCATTTCGTCCATCTTGGCGCCGGGCTTGAGGCTGATGCCGCCGGAATCGAAGGTCACGCCCTTGCCTACCAGCACCACCGGCGCCTGTGCAGCGGCACCGCGATATTCCAGCGCGATCAGGTACGCCGGTTGCGTGGTGCCCGCGGTGACGGAAAGCAGCGCGCCCATTTTCAGTTTGGTCATCTGCTTTTCGTCGAGCACCCGGACGCTGACGCCGGGATGGCGTTTGCCCAGCTCGCGGGCCTGCTCGGCCAGGTAGCCGGGAGTACACACATTGCCGGGCAGGTCGCCGAGGCGGCGCGCACTGTTGATCCCCTTGCCGATGGCGGCGCCGAGTTCGAGGCCCTCGGTGAGCGCGCGCACCTGACCGCGCTCCCCGCACACCAGAGTGAGCCGCGCGAGTTTGCCGCGCTTGCCGTTGTCGTCGCCGGGTCGAAATTTGTAACCTGCCTCGCAAAACAGGCGCGCCGCCTGGCGTCCAAACGCAGTTGGCTCCCGCTCGCCGAGCAGATCCGCCACCAGCAGGGCGGCGCTCCTGGCGGGCGTGCCCAGCACGGCGCGGGCGGCGGCCGCGACCAGATTGAGAACATCGCGGGGCATGGGGGGTTCCTTCCCGGTACCGACCAGCAACAGCCGTGCCGCCGTCAGCCCCGCCGGCTGGTGCAGCAGCAGCGTCGCGCCCAGGGCGCCGGTAAAGTCGCCAGCCTCCACCAGCGCGCTGATCTGGCCGCCCGTGGCGGCATCGATCACGGCGGCAGCAGCCGGCAGCGGCAGCTTGCCCGGTACCGGGACGACGAGGCAGTCGGTTTTAAAGGGGACTGCGCTGCCCGCGCGGGCGCTGAATTCGAGGTTGTGGTCTGGCACGGTGACTCCAGAGACAAGTGCGGATGAATGCCGGATAATCGACGCGCAGTGTAAGCCATGCCCCCTGCGGCACCAACCGACCCCGACCCTGATCGCCCGACGAGAGCCCGCGCCGTTACCTGTGATTATCTTTCGCTACCTCGCCCGGGATCTGCTCGCCACCACCGCGGCTGTGGCCGTCGTGTTGCTGATGGTGGTGATGAGCAGCCGTTTCGTGCAGTACCTGGCCGACGCCGCCGAGGGCAAGATCGATCCCAACGTGATCTTCGCCATCATGGGTTACCGGATGCCGGCTTTCCTCGAACTCATTTTGCCGCTCGCGTTCTTTCTCGCCGTGCTGCTGTCCTATGGCCGGCTGTACCAGGACAGCGAGATGACCGTGTTGCACGCCTGTGGCGTCAGCCAGATGCGGATCGCGGGCTATACCCTCGCCGTGGCGATGGTGGTCGCGGCCTTCGTGGCCTGGCTGAGTTTGTGGTTGAGCCCCCAGGGCATGGCGCGCGCCGAGGTGCTGGTCGATGCACAGAAAGCCCGGGGCGAATTCGATGCCATGGAGGGCGGCAAGTTTTACCCGCTGCACGGCGGCAAGGGCGTGAGCTATGCCGAACAGGTGCTTCCGGATGGCCACATGGACAAGATATTTCTGGTCGAGGCGGGAGCTGACGCGGAAGGTGAGCCGAGCATGGTGATCGTGGTGGCCGAGAGCGGCGAGCCGAAACGCTCCGAGGAAGGTCAGGCCAGCTATCTGGTACTGACCAACGGATACCGCTACCAGGGGGTGCCGGGCCAGGCCGATTTCGATGTCACCCAGTTCGCGGAATACGGTCAGCGCCTCGCCAGACCCGCGCCCCGCAACCGGCCGGGCTGGAGCGATTCCATAGCCACGAGCGTGTTGCGCGCATCCGCTGATCCAAAATATGTCGCGGCCCTGCAATGGCGTTATTCCACGGCACTGCTGGTACTGGTGGTGACCCTGATGGCGCTGCCCCTGAGCCGTACCGACCCCCGCAAGGGCCGCTACACGCGCATTCTGCCGGCGGTATTTCTCTACATTATTTACCTCATGAGCCTCAACGCCGCGCGCGGCGCGCTGGAGGCCGGGGCGCTCTCACCGGCGCTGGGTCTGTGGTGGATTCACCTGCTGTTTCTCGCTCTCGGTGTGGCGCTGGTGCTGTGGTGGATGGGTTGGCGACCCGAACGCCTGCGCGCCTGGATGCGCACCTGATGCAGCAGTTATCCCGCTACATCGGCCGCACGGTGCTCGGCGCCATCGCGGTCGGGCTGCTGGTATTGCTGGCGCTCAATACGATTGCGGCGCTGGTGGAAGGGCTGCGCGACATTCAGAACGACTTTGATTTTCCGGAACTCCTCCTCTACATGTTCATGACCATGCCGGGGCGGATCTACGACAACCTGCCGTTTGCGGTGCTGATCGGCGCCATGGTCGGGCTCGGCAGCCTCGCGGGCAACAGCGAGCTGGTCGTGATGCGCACCGCGGGGGTATCACTGCTGCGGATTGCGTGGTTTGCCGCGCGCCCGGTACTGCTGGTGATTCTCGCCGGCAGTCTGCTCGGCGAATTGGTGGTGCCGGAAGCCGATCAGTGGGCGGAGAGTCGCAAAATGGCGCTGCGCGGCGATCAGGAAACGTTCTCCGCGCGCAGCGGCGTGTGGAATCGCGAAGGCGACGAATTCATGCACTTCAACGCCATCTATCCCGGCGGCCGTCTGGCCGGGGTTGCGCGCTATCGCTTCGATGCGGAGCACCGTCTGCGGGAAGCGAGCTTCGCCGCCCGTGCCCGTTACCTCGGCGATCACTGGGTTGAAGAGGACGGCGTGATCACGCGCCTGGGCGACACCGCCATCGAGACCGACCACTTCGCCAGCCGCCGCTGGGACAGTGACCTCTCCCCGGATCTGCTCACGCTGACACTGATGGCGCCGGAAGCCTTGCCGGTGCGCCAGCTGGGCAGCTACGCGGATTACCTGGAACGCCAGGGGCTGCATGCCGGAGCCTATCAACTTGCCTTCTGGTCCAAAGTGCTGCAACCGGCGATTATTTTCAGCCTGCTGCTGGTTGCCGTGTCCTTCGTGTTCGGCCCGCTGCGGGAATCCACCACGGGATTTCGGGTATTTTCCGGCGTACTGGTCGGCGTGGTGTTTCAGACCAGCCTGAAATTGCTCGGACCCTCGAGCCTGGTATTCGGGTTTTCACCGTTCTGGGCAGTACTGGCGCCGGTGCTGGCCTGCCTGGCGGTGGGGCTGGTCTTGTTGCGCCGGGCGGCCTAGCCGGCGGCTGATCGTCGTATAGGCAGCGGAAGACAGCTAACGGGATTTCGGCAGCACCACCAGGCGTGTCCCACTGCCGAGATCGTGCAGGCAATCCCCCGAGCGACTCCACAGGCACCAGAGATAGCCTACTACCGAAACCAGCGAGAGCGGCGCCAGCAGACAACGCAGCCAGGCCTGGCGCCAGGTAGGCGGACCGCCATCCGGCTGTTGCAGGCGCAGCCGCCAGGTTTTCATCCCCAGGGTCTGGCCCGCGCGGCGCCAGCACCAGATGTAATACAACGACAGGAACAGCCACAGTCCCGCGAGTCCCAGGCCGCCCAGCGGCTGCGCCGCGTGGGCGCCGAAAAATTGCACCTGAATCGTCAAGATAATTCCGCTGTACGCAAAACCCAGCGCAATCAGCAGCAGGCTGTCGTAGACCAGTGCCGCGAGGCGGCGCCAGAGCGGGGCAGCGGGCAGCGCGGCATGGTGACCGTTTACCGGGGTGGGTGCGGATTCGGCTGACACGGGGCGCGACTGTATTCTGAGGGGCGGCAATGATAGCGCAGGCACCGTGTTTCGGATCACCGCAGTGCAAACCTGCGTTAATCGCTGGCGCCGACCATCGTTGGACTGAGGGCGCTGTTTTCGCTTGATATGATGGTGGCCTTACAGGGACGGTTATGGTCATGCGCAGCGTTGTTGGTTTCAGTACACACTGCCGTGGCGGCAAGACAAGCCCGGACACGTTCCCACCTGTTGTTCGGTTCGACCCCCAGTGCCAATTTGCCGGCGTACTCTTCTACTTCCGAACGCGGACGACAACCACCACTGGCCTTGCACGGCGGGCGCGCTATCAGCAACCTGCCGTGCATAAGGCACAATGCGGAAGGTTGCGGTCTCGTGAAAGTACAGCGTAACCCGGAGTTCCCCGGAGTACTGCCGGAAACTCAGGCCACGGAATTTCTCGTTGTGCTGGATTAGGTAACGACAACGATGACAACAACGCAAATCATGACCGAAGCCGACACCTGCCGCGAGCTGGTCACCCCCAAGCTGGTAGACGCCGGATGGGGCAATGCACCCCATGTGATCGGCGAGCAGCGCACCTTCACCAATGGCCGCATCATCGTCACCGGTGGTCGCGTGCGCCGCGGCAAGCAGAAGCGTGCGGACTACCTGCTGTACTACCGGCGCGACTATCCACTGGCCGTCGTGGAGGCCAAGGAACTGGGGCTGCCGGCGGAAACTGGGGTGCAACAGGCCAGAGAGTACGCTCAGATTCTCGGGCTGAAGTTCGCCTATGCGACCAACGGCCACCGCATCATCGAGATCGACTACACCACCGGCACCGAGCGCGAGGTGGAGCGCTTCGCCACGCCCGCCGAACTCTGGCAACGGCTGACGGCCGCCACCGCGCTGCCCGATCCGGCCACACCCCACTTGCTCGAACCCTTCAACCTGGTCTCCGGCAAGGTGCCGCGCTACTACCAGCAGATCGCGATCAACCGCGTGATCGAGGCCATCCTGCTGGGTCAAAAGCGCGTGCTCGCCACCCTGGCCACAGGCACCGGCAAGACCTGCGTGGCGTTTCAGCTCTGCTGGAAGCTGTGGAACAGCCGTTGGACAAATTCGCCGGGAGCGAATTTGGACGCACGCAGTGCGCCCGCAGGGGCCGCGCCAGGGATGGCGCGGATCAATCGCACCGGCGAATACCGGCGGCCGAAGATCCTGTACGTGGCCGACCGCAATATCCTGGTGGACGACCCGATGGCCAAGATGTTCGCGCCGTTTGGCGATGCCCGCCACAAGATCGCCGGTGGCGACGTGAGCCAAAGCAGGGAAATGTACTTCGGCATCTATCAGGCACTGTCCACCGCCAACGAAGACGTGTTCCGTCAATACCGGCCTGACTTCTTCGATCTGATCATCATCGACGAATGCCATCGCGGCTCCAGCCGCAACGACAGCAACTGGCGGGCAGTGCTCGACTACTTCGCGCCCGCCGTGCAGTTCGGCATGACAGCCACGCCGCTGCGTGAGGAGTCGCGCGACAGCTACGAATACTTCGGCAACCCGGTCTACACCTACAGCCTGCGCCAGGGCATCGATGATGGATTCCTCGCGCCTTATCGCGTGCATCGCGTCATCACCACGGTGGATGCCGCCGGCTGGCGTCCGTCCAAGGACGAACTCGACCGCTTCGGCCGCCCGGTGCCGGACGACGAGTACCAGACCAAAGATTTCGAGCGCGTTATCGCACTGCGTGCGCGCACCAAGGCGATTGCCAGACACCTTGCCGACTTCCTCAAGGGCACCGACCGCTTCGCCAAGACCATCGTGTTCTGCGTCGACCAGGAACACGCCGCCGAAATGCGCCAGGAACTGGTCAACCTCAACAGCGATTTGGTCAAGCAATACCCGGACTACGTCTGCCGTGTGACTGCCGACGAAGGCGCCATTGGCCTCACCCACCTCGCGCATTTTCAGGACGTGGACAAGCCCACGCCGGTGATCTTGACCACCTCGCAATTGCTGACCACCGGCGTCGATGCCGAGATGGTCAAGAACGTGGTGTTGGCGCGCGTGGTCGGTTCCAGCACCGAGTTCAAACAGATCATCGGGCGCGGCACGCGATTGAAGGTCGACTACGGCAAGGAATACTTCAACATCATCGACTTCACCGGCACCGCCACCCGGCATTTCGCCGATCCGGATTTCGATGGAGACCCTGCGCGAATCGCGGAAGTTGTTATCGATGAACAGGGAGAAGAAGTCAGTGCCACGCAGACGGAGATACCACCGTCCACTGGTATGCCGGTGGAAGAATATGAGCTGGCTGAAGAGCATATGATGCCGGGCGCCGGTGACGTCATAAGCGAACAATCAGGAGAACCACGGAAATACTACGTCGACGGCGGCGACGTCGAGGTGATCGGCCATCTCGTCTACGACCTCGACAGCGACGGCAAGAAGTTTCAGGTGGTCAAGTACACCGAATACTCCGGTCGCACCGTGCGCACCCTGTATCCGACCCGCGCTGCGCTGCAATCCGCCTGGGCCAATCCCGACACCCGCGCGGAGGTGCTGCGCGAACTGACCGAGCGCGGCATCAGCTTCGAGGAACTGGCCGCCAGTGCCGACCAGCCCGACGCCGACCCCTTCGACCTGCTGTGCCATCTGGCCTGGAACGCGCCGCTGCTCACCCGCCGCCAGCGTGCCGAGCAGGCCAGGAAGGCAGCGCAGGATCTGTTTGGCCAGTACGGCGAATCGGCTCGCGAAATCCTCACGCTGCTGCTCGACAAGTACATCGAACGCGGCATCGTCCAGTTCAACGCCCTGTCCGAGCTGATGAAGGTGCAACCCTTCGACCGCTACGGCAGCCCCTCCGAAATCGCCACCCGGCATTTCGGCGGCATCAAGCCTTTCAAGGAAGCCGTCTCGCGCCTGCAGACGGCCCTTTACCAATGACGAGACCCCACTGAATGGCCGCAATCGAAAAGAAGACCAGAACCAAACGCGCCAAGGCGCCTCTGACCACGCGCGACAACCTGTCGGCGCTGATCGGCAGCGCCCGCAAGATCCTGCGCAAGGACAAGGGCCTGAATGGCGACGTGGACCGCCTGCCGCTGCTCACCTGGGTGATGTTCCTGAAGTTCCTCGACGACCTCGAAGTCGTGCATGAGGAAGAAGCGGAGCTCGACGGTAAGCCCTATCACCCCATCATCGAATCCCCCTACCGCTGGCGCGACTGGGCTGCGCGCGAGGATGGCCTCACCGGCGACGAACTGCTGGCCTTCATCAACCAGGACGAATGCCACCGCGCTGACGGCTCACGCGGCGCGGGCCTGTTCGCGTATCTGCGCGGTCTGGCCGGCAGCGGCGAGAAAGGCAGCCAGCGCGAGGTCATCGCCAATGTATTTCGCGGCGTCCAGAACCGCATGGTCAGCGGCTACCTGCTGCGCGACATCATCAACAAGATCAACGGCATCCACTTCGGCTCAAGCGAGGAGATCCACACCCTCTCGCATCTGTACGAATCGATGCTGCGCGAGATGCGCGACGCCGCCGGCGACTCGGGCGAGTTCTACACCCCGCGCCCGGTCGTGCGCTTCATGGTGCAGGTCACCGACCCGCGCCTGGGCGAAACCGTGCTCGACCCGGCCTGTGGCACCGGCGGGTTTCTGGTGGAAGCGTACGACCATATCGCCCAGCAGGTGACCAACCCGGAGCAGCGCCGTACCCTGCAGCGCGACACCCTGTTCGGGCAGGAGGCCAAGCCGCTGCCCTACATGCTGGCGCAGATGAACCTGCTGCTGCACGGTCTGGAAGCGCCGCAGATCGCCTACGGCAACACCCTGGAACGGCGCATCACCGAGATCGGCCACAGCGAGCGCGTGGACGTGATCCTCACCAACCCACCCTTCGGCGGCGAGGAAGAGGCCGGCATCAAGGCCAACTTCCCGGCCAACATGCAGACAGCGGAAACCGCCCTGCTGTTCCTGCAATACATCATGCGCAAGCTGCGCTATGCCGGGCATGGCGCCGAGCAGGGTGGCCGCGCCGCCGTCATCGTGCCCAACGGCACCCTGTTTGGCGATGGTGTGTGCGCCGTCATCAAGGAGGAGATGCTCAAGGAATTCCGACTGCACACCATCGTGCGACTGCCGCAGGGTGTGTTCGCGCCCTACACCGACATCCCGGCCAACCTGCTGTTCTTCCAGCGCGGCGGACCGACCGACGAGATCTGGTACTACGAGCTGCCCAAGCCCGAGGGCCGCAAGAAATACAGCAAGACCGCGCCGCTGCCCTACGAGGCCCTCCAGCCGGTGATCGACTGGTGGAACCAGCGCGAGGAAGGTCCGCAGGCCTGGCGGGTGGACTTCGCCGCCAAGCGCGCCGCCGCCATCGACGCCGCCACGCCACACTGGCAACGGGCTGAAGCCGGACGCGCCAACGCGCTGGCGCTGGGCAAACCGATCCGCGAACTGGAGCAGACCATCGGCAATGCCGCCAACGGCGACAAGGCCGCACTGCAAGCGCAGTTGCGCGAGCTGAAAACCCGCCAGCAGGCCCATGAGGCCGCCGCCAAGACCGCGCAGGCCGAAGGCGACGCGCGCTACTGGCCGATCTACAACCTGGACCTGAAGAACCCGCACGCCGCCGAAGGGCTGGAGCACGCCGACCCGAAAGACCTGGTCGCCGCCATGCGTGCGGGCGAAGAAGATGTGCTGCGCCTGCTCGGTGAAATCGAGGCGCTGGTGGCCGAGGTGCAGGGATGAGGCAGTGGCCGAAGATCGCATTGGGCGATGTGCTCTGTCGATCCAGCGAGACTGCCGTGTGTGTGCCGGACGCCGAGTACGACGAAGTCACCATCCGTCTTTGGGGTAAGGGCGTCATCAGCCGTGGCAAGGTTCGCGGCGCAGACGTGACGATGCCACGGCGGGTGGTGCGTGCCAACCAGCTGATCCTTTCCAAGATCGATGCCCGTAACGGCGCGATCGGGCTGGTTCCGCAAGAGCTCGATGGCGCGATCGTCAGCAATGACTTTCCTTCCTTCGAGTTTGCCGACAGCAAGCAAGTCGATCCGGCATTCATGGGATGGATGGTGCGCTCCCGGCACTTCGTCGATCTGTGCAAGGCGGCCAGCGAAGGCACGACCAACCGCGTGCGCATCAAGGAGGATCGATTTCTCGCACAGCAAATTCGTGCTGCCGCCGCTTGCCGAACAACAAGCCATCGTCAGCCGCCTCGACACGCTGGCGGATAAGGTGCGGCAGGTGAACGAACACCTCGACGCCATCGAGCGCGACGCCGACCGACTGCTCGCCGTGCGCTTTCGTGACGCCATTGCCGACGCACCTATGAGGTCGATGGCCCAGATAGCCCCATTGGTGCGGCGGGAAATCGCCATTGATCCAGAAGCCAGCTACACCGAGCTGGGTATCCGCAGCTTTTTCAAGGGCACGTTTCAGCGCCGCACGATGGAAGGCACCGACTACTCCTGGCAAAACCTCTTTGCGATCAGAGAGGGCGACCTGATCTTCAGCAACATCATGGCGTGGGAGCAAGCCATCGCCATTGCAAAGCGCGAGGATGATGGTTGCGTTGGTAATCATCGAATGTTGACCTGCGAAGTGGCCGCCGATAAGGCAGTCGCGAGTTTCCTCTATTACTACTTCACCACAGCCGAGGGCTTTGCAAAGATTGATGCTGCTTCTCCCGGCACGGCTGCGCGAAATAAAACGCTGAAAGCCCCAGACTTGATGGCGATTGAGGTTCCGACCCCATCGCTTTCAACGCAGCGCACTTTCGCTTCCCTGCAAGCCAAGGTGGCTGCACTGAAAGCCCGCCACGCCACCATCCGCCAGGCCAACGACGCGCTGATCCCGGCGACGCTGGAACGCGTGTTCAATTGATGCAAGAGGAGCAGAGCGTCATGGCCAGCACTGACAAGAAAAACATTACGGAGCCAGGTTCGCCGTACCCGAGTTTGCCGCTGCACACCCAGCCTGGTTGCGGCTTGAAGACCAGATGCAGTGGTATGACAACCAGAGTCAGCACAGTCAACGCTGGTACAAGTGGCTCAAGCTCGCGCAGGTCGCACTGGCCGTGCTGATTCCGGTGATGAGTCTCTTGCCGGCGGATATTGCGAAATGGACCATGGCACTGTCCGGCACAGTGATCGCGCTGCTGGAGGCGGTACAGCAGATGAATCAGTACTCCACGCTGTGGGTGACCTATCGCGCTACGGCGGAGAGGCTGAAACACGAGAAGTATCTCTTTCTCTCCGCCGCCGGCCCCTATCGCAGCCTGCCGGAACCGGAACGGCTGATCCACCTTGCAGAGCGGGTCGAAGAACACGTCTCGACGGAGCACGCCAACTGGTTCAACGAAACCCGACGCGTTGCCATCGCCAAGACGGAGAGCAAGGGATGACGGTGACCCGCCTTCAAGAGCTGGACCTTGGCGGCAAGGCGCTCCCGCTGCCCGTTTACTTCCCCTCGGTCTCGTCGGTGAAAACCGCGCTGCCACCGCAGGATTACCTGCAGGTGCTCGCCTCGCTGGTGGGGCTTAACGGGCAGTACCTGGTGTCTGCATTCGACCTAGCCGCACTTGCTCAACCGACCGATGCCGCGGCCTTGTTGCAAGCGTCACGTGATGCCGGTGCGGTGACCCTGATGGATTCAGGCAACTATGAGAGTTTCTGGAAGGATGCTCAGCAGCAATGGCGGCAACCTGCTTTCCATCAGATGCTCGGCGCCTTTCCCTGCGACCTTGCCTTTGGCTTCGACGAGCAGCAACCGCCTACCGACGCCGCTGAACACGTGGCGCTGCTGGTGGCACGGTGGGAGGGGGATCAAGCAGCAGCCGGTGCCTGCCGGGTAGTGCCGATCATCCACGCCTCAGCCAGCGAATTGCCTGGCCTCTGTAGCGCTGTTGCTGCCGAGACCGGTGTATCAATGCTGGCCGTTGCGGAGCGCAGGTTGGGCGACGGCGTTATCGATCGTGCTCGCGCGCTGCTTGCCATTCGCAACGAACTCGACAAACTTGACCGGTACGTAGTCCTGCACCTGCTCGGCACGGGCAACCCGATCTCGATTGCTTTGTACTCGGCGATGGGTGCGGACAGCTTTGACGGTCTGGAGTGGTGCCAAACCGTGGTCGACCATGAAACAGCGTTGCTTTATCACCTGTCGCAGGCGGACTTCTTTGCCACACAGACCGCTTGGTCAGAGGCCGGGCTTTCGTTTCAGGCGCGCACGCTGGCCCACAATCTGGAGTTCTACGCTTCGTGGATGCAAAGGCTGCGGACCGCGATCTCCAACGGGACAGTGGTCGACTTCTGCCGTCTCAACTTTCCCGCGCATGTGTTCTGCCAGTGTGCTGCGGCATTCGACTGGAGCGCGTCATGAACGCCGACATCATCAATCGCACCATTGACGCCATGTGCAGTGAGATCAAATCACAAGGCAGTTCAGTGCCGGACTGGCGACTACTGACCGAGGATGAACTCTTGTACGAAGCAGCCATCTGCATCTTCGGCAGCCAAATGAAGTTCGAGTTGGCCGCAGCCACCGCAGACCGACTGCGGAATCGTGGCCTGCTGCATTCGAAGCATCTCTCAGAGATGGCCGACTACCAAACGTTGATTCTCGATGCGCTCAGCGAGCCGCTGCTATTGACTGACAAAGATGGTGGTGTGCGCCGGGTGCGGGCACGGTTTCGAAACCGGCTGGCGTCTTTGCTCGCCACCACGGTGGCGGAGATTTATGGCACGGGTAACTCCCTGCGTCGGCTGCTGTTTGCTGCCGACGGCGCCAAGGATGCGCGCAAGGCTTTGATGCTGAGCGTCTGGGGGTTCGGGCCAAAACAGGCAAGCCTCTTCTTGCGGCGAGTTGGATACTGTGCCGACCTTGCAGTGCTGGACGTGCACGTACTCGATTATCTCCACCTGACGCGCGGACTCAGGGTTACACCGAGCCGGCTCGGACGCCTGTCCTGCTACGAAGAAATCGAAGATACGTTTCGCGAGGTCGCGTCCCGATTTGGTCACTCGCTAGGCTGCGTCGATCTTGCGACTTGGCTAACAATGCGCGTCGCAAAGCGGGAGGCCTATCTGTGAGTTTCGTGAACCTCGTTTCGGGCGGCCTTGACTCGACCCTGATTGGCGTGATGGCCAAGGAAGACCATATCGATCACTTCCCCTTGTTCATCGATTACGGACAGCGGGCCGCCGCCAGGGAGTGGGCGACCTGCCAAACCGTGCACCGGCAGCTTGGACTCCCTGAGCCTACAAAAATGGATCTCAGTGGCTTCGGCCAAATCATTGCGTCGGGTCTGACGAACGCGGGAATGGACGTGAAGGAAGATGCCTTCACGCCCGGCCGGAATCTGCTGTTTTTGCTGATGGGCAGCGCCTACGCCTATCAAGTTGGCGCATCGTCGGTTGCCATTGGCCTTCTGGCTGAACAGTTCAGTCTGTTCCCGGATCAGCGACAGCCCTTCCTTGTACAGGCTGAGCAGGCCATCGCGGCAGCAATGGGGCGCCCAATCAAGATGCTGACACCGTTGATCGAGTTGGGGAAGGCCGATGTTGTCAGGCTTGCGACGGAAAGGGGCCTCAGTGGGACCTACTCATGCCATACAGGTGACACTCCGCCGTGTGGTCGCTGTATTGCCTGTCTCGAATTTCAGTTCAACGAAGGAGATTGAATATGGGCGGTAGTTCCGGTGGCGGTTTGTTCAACTCGGATATCAAAAGCCTGGAGGACAAGGTTAAGCAAAGGCTGGCCGAAGCCAAAGGGGACATCAGCAGACACGTTTTCATCAGCTTTGACCATGAGGATCTGGACGAAGTGAACCTGCTTCGCGGCCAGGCCAAGAACGACAAGCTGGATCTGCATTTTGATGATCACTCGGTCAAGGAACCCTACGACAGCGCGAATGCCGAGTACATCAAGCGGAACATCCGCGAAAAAATCTATCGCTGCTCGGTGACGGTGGTCTACCTCTCCGAGAAAACCGCCTCAAGCAAATGGGTGAACTGGGAGATCGAGGAGAGCCTGAAGCGCGGCAAGGGCGTCATTGGTGTCTACAAGGGCGATACGCCTCCCGCCAGAGTGCCACCGGCGTTTCAGCAGAATGGGTGTAAGGCCGTGAAATGGGAACACGCGGCCCTGACTAAAGTGATTGAGGATGCAAGTTTGAACCGCTAAACCTTGCGCTGGTAATTTCTTTAACGTTGGTTTTAAGTTGGTTAATTGAGCATCAGCGAGCCTTGATAACTATCATGCTTAATTACGATCTTATTGGAGATCGCTGAATGCAGTTCGTCCGCCATGGCCCCGACATCCTCGAACGCCTGCTGCAGGCGCACGAGGATGGGCGCGTGGTGTTTTTCTGCGGCGCGGGCATCTCTTACCCGGCGCGCCTGCCGGGCTTCGCCGGGCTGGTGGAGAAGGTGTATGAAACCTTGGCCACCGCGCCCAATGCAGTGCAGCAAGCGGCGATCAAGTCCGGACAGTTTGATACTGCAGTCGGCCTGCTGGAAGCGGACATCGTCGGCGGCCGCGAGACGGTGCGCCGGGCGCTGGCCGGCATCCTGACCCCCGATCTCAGCCCCCGGAACGCGACCGCCACGCATGAAGCCGTGCTGACACTGGGCAAGTGCCGCAACGGCCACGCCCGCCTGATTACCACCAACTTCGATCGTCTGTTCGAGGAGGTGATTACGGCGACGTCCCTGTCCATCGAGCGGTTTCAGGCGCCCTGCTGCCGGTGCCAAAGCGCCGCTGGGATGGCCTGGCGTCCTGCACGGCCTGCTCGGCGCCACGCCGATCGCGAGCGAGCTCGATCGGCTGGTCGTCTCCAGTCGCGACTTCGACTGGCCGATTCACTGAGCGCTGGGCAGCGCGTTGCGTCAGCGAACTGTTCCGCAA
The DNA here is from genome assembly GCA_963708735.1 of uncultured Gammaproteobacteria bacterium. Lineage (GTDB taxonomy): Bacteria > Pseudomonadota > Gammaproteobacteria > Pseudomonadales > Porticoccaceae > JAGPUQ01. Next base: position 64,361 of record CAVPTW010000020.1, on the reverse strand, counting down.
CTACAAGGTGAGCTTCGTCGGCTACAGCATCAACGACCCGGTGCTGCGTTACATCGCGGACGCGCTGGACGCCGACCGCCTGCTGGGTGAGTCGCCGCCGGAGATGTTCGCTTCGGCAGTTTCTCCAAAGGCAAGGAAGAGAACGGGCCAACGAGTGGCGGGCCAAGAACGTCACCCCCATCCTCTACCCCGAGCGCATCTGCACGCCTATTGCACAGACCTTCGCGCCTGGGCCGAAACGGACGCGACGCGTGCGCGACCTACGGAGCCACCGTGTCAGAGCGCATGGCTGGCCCCTTGGCGAGTACCCGGCCGGACGACTTCGTCGGGCGCCTGCTGTGCGCGCCGAGCGATCTGGGCGAGCTGCACGCCAGGCGCTTTGCTGATCTGGACCCGGTGCCGCATCGGAAGACTGGACGCGCTGAGCGAGCAACGCTACCGGCACGCCGACCTGGCCAGCTTCGGTGTACCGCCGAAGACGCCTGCCGACGGCAAGCTCGCCTTTAGCCTGAGCCGCAGGCCCGCGCCATATCCACTCGCGCCGTCGATGTGTTTCGTCGATGCCGCTGCGCGCGGAAGCCGCTGGGACGAGGTGATGCGGCAACTGGCGCGCTGGCTGATCCGTCATCTGAATGACCCGGCGCTGCTGCTTTGGTTGGTCAAGCGCGGCGGGCAGCTTCCTGACGATCTGGTCTGGCGGATCGAAGGCCGTCTCGACGAGCTGTCCAAACACGAGCGCGACGGCAACACCGCCGAGTTGGCGCGCATTCGTGAGGGCGCACCCAACGCGATCTCTGGCCCGCTGATGCGCACCTTGTGGCGACTGCTGCTGACCGGGCGCGTGAAATCGTGGCTGCGCGACTTCGACCTGTACCGCTGGCGCGACCGTTTCAAGCGCGATGGCCTCACCGCCACCCTGCGCCTGGAGCTGCGCGAGATCTGACACCGCGCGTATCGCTGCGCGAACCGTTCCGCTGGCCCGCCGAGGACGGCGAAGCCCGCGCGCCGGAGCGTATCAAGGAGCTGGTGGAATGGGAGATCGTGCTGTCGACGGATCACGTCCATTCCAGCCTGCGCGATCTGCCCAGCGACGAGCGCTGCGACGCCGCATTGCCGGAGCTTCTGTCCGATGTCAGCGCCCTGTTGCGCGACGCGCTCGATCTGCTGCGCGAGCTTGGCAGCGCCGAGGTCAGGAGCGACCTGTCCTACATGCATCAACCCTCGATTAGTGAACGCCCGCAGAACCGTGGCTTCCGCGACTGGACCGCATTGTTCGACCTGACCCGGATGCGCAGTTCGTCTACTGATGCGCCATCGCCGGTGCGGACATCGCTCGTGCCGCAGTCCTGGTCGAAAACGACGTGGCCGATGATCCGGGCATCGAATCCTTTGATGCCGCACAGGACATCGTGATCCCCCATCGCCAAGCGCTCGACTGGCTGCTGGCGGACGATCACTGGTGGCTGTGGTCGGTGGAAACTGAAAGGGAGGCCATTCGCCTGCTGGTGGCACTGCGCAGGAGATCAATCAGGTGATGCTGCATGAACTGGAACAGGACATGCTCGCCGCTCCTCCGCGCGACATGTTCAAGGACGACATCGAGCCGGAGCCTGGACCCGTTATCTGGAACGCGAATCTGGGTGGTCTGGCAGACGATCGCTGCGGCCGCGTCGTATGGGCCGGTCGCCAGAGACAAGCAACGGGCTTTCAGCTCAGTATCCTAGGGCGTACGCGGCGCATCAGCGCGGTGAGTTTCCTTCTGGATGGAGAGCGGCTCGGTCGTGGACACAGACCCATGGCGGGATTTCGTATCAATACCTCGCAGTAGGCGCGGTGTGTTGAACTACTTGATCGCAAACCCGGTACTACCCGAGTCCAAACAAGATGACTGGCGAGAGCGGTGCAAGGATAGCTTCCAAGCTACGGCATACGCCTCGTGTCATCTGGCAAGACAGAATACTTCGCCAAACGATCGCTGGCGGGACGCGTTACAGGCGTGGTCAGAAGATGAACTGCAAAGCCGCTCTTGGCGGTACATGGCCCAGGTCCTGGTCAATGCGCCCGATGAAATGCTGCAAACGCTCGCTCATGGCGTTAGCAGGTGGTTGCAGGCCATCGCCAAGACCTTCGAAGACCACGAAGCATACGTTTTCACGTTCGCTCGCCGTATCTTGGCACTGGATCACCAGGACGGCGTCGATACCGACGAACCCGTCATGCGCGCCATCAACCATCCCGTGGGTCACGTCACTGAGGCACTGCTGCGCTGGTGGTATCGACGTTCTCTGGAGGATGGACAAGGCTTGCCCGAGGAGCTCAAGCCCACATTCACCGAACTCTGCGATACCCGGATCGACAAGTTCCGGCATGGCCGCGTCTTGCTGGCAGCCAACGTCATCGCGTTATTCCGCGTCGACCCGAATTGGGCCACGCACCACCTGCTGTCGCTTTTCGACTGGCAACGCTCCGAAACCGAAGCGCGCGCGGCTTGGGAAGGTTTCCTGTGGTCACCGCGCCGGTACCGTCCCTTGATGGAAGCACTCAAGCCGGCCTTCCTCGACACCGCACGCCACTATGCGGCACTGGGCAAGCACGGTGGGCAATATGCATCGTTGCAGACATTCGCCGCCCTTGAGCGGGGTGACACCTTCACCATCGCCGAACTGGCGGCCGCTACACGCTCACTACCGCCGGACGGTCTGCGCGAATCAGCGCAAGCTCTGGTCAGAGCGCTGGAGGGCGCGGGCGATCAACGGGCCGACTACTGGACCAACCGGGTTGCCCCGTATCTGCACGCCATCTGGCCTAAAACCCGGGACCATATTTCACCCGCCATCGCCGAAAGCCTCGGCCGCTTGTGTATCGAGGCAGGGGATGCGTTTCCGGATGCACTGGCGCAGCTCCGTGCCTGGCTGCAACCGCCAGCCCACCCGGACTATCTGGTGCGTCGATTTCATGAGGCCGGTCTATGCGGCAGGTTTCCGGAACAGGCGCTGGATTTTCTGAACTTGGTGATAGGCGACCAAAAACAATGGCTACTCAGCAAACTGAATGGCTGTCTGGACGCCATCAGGACGGCCGATCCGGCGTTGGTCACGGATGGTCGTTTCCAGCGCCTAACGGAATATCTCCGTCGGTATGGGCAGCAATAAGCGGAGCGCCACCTGCCACAACGTCTATCAATGGGGCCTGATCCGCGGTTCCTTCCTGTGGGTCACGCTTTGGTGCGGTGGTGCGGATCGTCACCGAGGCGTTGCTGCGCTGGTGTCGTATCCGGGAAACGGCTTCCGCAGCTTCCCGTGCGGTTGCAACTTTCCATCGCCGCGTCAATCATACCTCCGGCCCCTGCCTGTAAGGGGGCAGCCGGTTCGGCGACCAACACAGCGCCAACAGCCCGGAGCCAACAACCTGGCACCAACCAATTGGCACCAACAACCAAAGGACACCCATCATGACAACACCAGCGAAAAACCCCGTTGCTGCGGCCGTCGGCGCCGCTTTCCTCGCGTCGGTCGCCCTGGCGCCCCTGGCGCAGGCGGCTGAAAATCCGTTTCAGGCCAACAGTCTCAGCGGTGGCTACAATCTTGCCGAAAAGACCATGACCGAGGGCAAGTGCGGCGAGGGCAAGTGCGGCGAGAGCATGAGGAAAGCGTACGAGGGCAACTGTGGCGAGGGCAAGTGCGGTGAAAGCAGAAGAAAACGCACGAGGGTAAGTGTGGCGAGGGCAAGTGCGGAGGCGGCAAGACAGCGCCCAACGCCGAGACGGAAGGCGAAGCCGCGGGAGCCGACACCAAACCCGCGGACTCCGATACCAAGCCCTGATCTCGCATGTCGGCCGTGATCCTGCTCGCGGGTGCCGGTCTGGGGCTGCGGCGGACCCTGCTGGGTCCGCTGTCGTCCCGCACCGACGCCGACATCCAGTTTCTCGAGGTTGCGCCCGAGAACTGGATTCGTGTCGGCGGACGCCTCGGGCGTCAGTTGGCGGAATACACCGAGCGCTTTCCCTTCGTCTGTCACGGCTTGTCGCTGTCCCTGGGTTCCGCCGACGCGCTCGATCGGGATCTGCTCGCCGGGATCAAGGGATTTCTCCTGCGCCATCGTGTCCTCTGCTACTCCGAGCACCTGAGCTACTGTAGCGATCAGGGTCATCTCTACGATCTGCTGCCGATGCCCTTCACTGCCGAAGCCGTGCGGCATGTGGCAGCGCGCATCCGGCAGGTGCAGGATATTCTCGAGCGCCGCATCGCCATCGAAAATGTTTCCTACTATGCCGCGCCGCTCGCGGAGATGAGCGAGATCGAGTTTCTCAACGCGGTATTGACGGAAGCGGATTGCGATCTGCTGCTCGACATCAACAACGTCTATGTCAACAGCGTCAATCACGGTTATGACGCGGAAGCGTTCCTGGCGCGGATTCCCGGCGCCCGCATCGCCTATGGTCATATCGCCGGCCATTTCGTGGAAGCCGAGGATCTGCTCGTGGATACCCACGGTGCCGATGTGATCGATCCGGTGTGGACGCTGCTGCAATCGACCTATCGGCGCTTTGGGGTTTTCCCGACGTTGCTCGAGCGCGACTTCAATCTGCCGCCGGTGGAACTGTTGCTCGCGGAAGTCGCCAAGATCGGCGCGATCCAGGCGGAGGCTTTGGCCGCGCGGCGCCCCGCTGTGGTGACGGCATGAGCGGTTGCGCTGGATTGCCGGAGTTTCAGCTCGTGCAGCGCCGGTTTGCCGCGCACCTGCGCGACCCCGATCGCAATCCGGCGCCTGTCGGTGTCGAACCGCGGCGCCTGCGGATTTACCGGGAGCTCGTGTTCAACAACATCGCCGGTTTTATTCGCAGCGGCTTCCCGGTGCTGTGCGATATCCTGGGGCTGGCGCGCACGGATGCGCTGGTGCGGGACTTCATGGTGCGGCATCGCGCGGAATCGCCCTATTTTCTCGATATCGGCCGCGAATTCATCGCGTATCTTCAGAACGAATACGAAGCTGCTCCCGGCGATCCCGATTTCCTGCTGGAGCTGGCCCATTACGAGTGGGTGGAGCTGGCGCTGGAAGTGGCGGAGATCGACTATCCGGTGACCGGAGTCGATCCTGGGGGCGACCTGCTGTCGGGGTGGCCGCTGGTGTCGCCATTGGCGTGGAGCCTTTCCTACCGCTATCCCGTGCATCGGTTGGGGCAGGCGTACCAGCCGGCCGCGCCGCCGGCACAGCCCACGTTTCTGGTGGTGTACCGCAATCGCGACGACGCGGTGAAATTCCTGGAAGCCAATGCGGTCACCGCCCGCCTGCTGGATCTGCTGCGGCCAGCAGCGGGGGTGCCCGTCCGCACCGGCGCCGACGTGTTGCGGCAGATTGCCGATGAGCTGGGGCGGGATGATGTCGACGCCGTGGTCGCGGCTGGCGTTCGGATCCTCGAAGAATTGCGCGCGCTCGACATAGTTGCCGGTGTCACCAGCGTGCGCGCGTAGACGTTTATCGGCGTTGCGGCGTCGGTCTAGCGCAATTCAGGGTCCAGGCGTGCCACCATCTGGCGCCAGTGTTCCAGCTGCGCGGGGTTTCCTGTCCTGATTTGTTCGTTGCGGGTGCGGGAGAGCCACAGCGCCTCGGTATTGAAGCTGTACACAGGACGCAGATCGGCGCGTTCGCCGGCCGACTTGATAAGGAGGTTGAGGTTGTCGAGAATCAACGGCTCGGCATCTGGCGTCGGGTAATAGGCCAGCACCATGTGGGCCTGATCGAGTGTCAGCGACTTGACGTAGGTTATGCGCAGTTTGGCGGTATCCACGCCCATCGCTTTCAGTGTGAAGTACTTGGCGATGGCGAAATCCTCGCAGTCGCCAGCGTCGTGTTCGATGAACTCCGTCGGCGTCGCCCAGTAATCCGCGACGCCGTAGAGTTCCTCGTCGGACATGAAGCGGGCGCCGTTGAAGAAATCGTTGACCTGACGCAACTTCTCCGGTTCATCAAGACCCTGACCATTGGCGATAATGGCTCGCCAGCGTTGCAGTCGAGCCTCGGCGCCCTGCACATACCAAGTGTTGAATTGAGTCGATTCGTTCCAGTCCACCAGCCCCGGGTCGGCGCTGGTGGTATTTTCCAGCAGCATGCCACTGCACACCAACAGTGCACAGCTCCATCGTTTGGCAGCGGCGGTCAGCATCGAAAGGGAAGTTTTGCCCATGCGCGGGATGCTAGCACCGTGCGACAGTCGCGCCGCTCGTGTCACTGTCGAACTGTGACAGGCAGCGCATTTGGTAATGTTTCACACCTTTGGCTAGACTGCGACGATCTCCTCGGACAGGTATGCGCGTGACACTCTTTCGCCAGTTGGTATTGGCTGTGCTGACGCTGACCCTGCTGTTGTATGGCGTCAATAGCGCGATCAGTCTCTCCAATACCCGTGCGCTGGTGGCGCAGCAGATGGCGGTTCACGCTCAGGACGCGGCGACGTCGATCGCGCTGGCGTTGTCTCAGGGAGACATCGCTGCGGATCCGACCTTGCAGGAAGTGCTGTTTAACGCCATTTCCGACGGTGGGTACTACCAGCGCATCCAGTTCCGGGGGCCCAAGGGCGATATTCGGCTGGCAAGGGAGTTTCCCGCAGGCGATCTCAGTGTGCCGGCCTGGTTTGTCGCACTGATGGCGCTACCCGAATCTACCGGCCGTGCCGAGGTGTCGAACGGCTGGAACCGCATGGGCGAGGTAGTGGTAGTCAGTAACCAGGGTCAGACCTATCGCCAGTTGTGGCAGTTGGCGTGGGAGCAGCTGCTGTGGTTCACCGTGGCTGCGATCCTGTTTTGCGGGCTTGGCGTCCTGGGTTTGCGCTGGCTGTTGCGGCCACTGCGGCGCATCGAGGCACAGGCGGATGCCATTCGCGAACAGCGGTTCGTCGTCCAGGAGGAACTGCCGCGTGCGCGCGAACTGCGTTCCGTCGTCGATGCCATGAATCGCATGGCCCAGGGCCTGAAGCAATTGTTTGCGAGCCAGGCTGGCATGATCGCGGATCTGCGTCGCACAGCTGCGGTTGACCCGGTGACGGGCCTGGCCAATCGCGCGGACTTCGACGCGCGGATGAATGCCCTCGTTGCCGACGACATGGAAGCGCGGCGCGGGATGCTGGCGATCATCGCGCTGGATGACCTGGCCCGGATCAATGATCTGGCCGGTCGCACAGAGGGCAACGCCTTGCTGGCGGCGATAGGCAACGGTTTGCAGGCCGGGCTGGCGGAATATTCCGGAGTTCTGGTGGCGCGTCGGCAGGGCGCGGAATTCGCGGTCTTTATCCCTGATCTGGATGCCCGGGAAGCGGGCGTGGCGGCGCTGCATGCGCTGCGCTGCGCGGAAGCCACAGCCTTTCCGCATCGGGAAAAACTGCCGCTGCGGTTTCGCATGGGCTACAGCTACAGTCCCGCCATCGACCGTGAAACCGATTTGCTCGGGGAGGCAGATCAGGCGTTGCGCCAGGTCGCCCCTGGGGCGGTGCCCAATTACCTTCGCCACGGCGCCATGGATACCGGCGCCATTCCGCTGGTGTCGCGCCCGGGCTTCGACTGGATCGATCTGATCGAGCGCATGCTGGAGCAGCGTTCTCTCGAACTCCTGTATCAGCCCACAGTGAGTGTGCCTGGGCGCAACCCGATCGGCTGTGAGGTCTACAGCCGGATGCGGCCCGAGCCGGAGGCGCACGCGATCGCTGCGGGGGTGTTGCTGCCGATGGTGGAGCGGGTCGGGCGCGCCGCCGCCTATGATCGCCTGGTGCTGGAACTGCTGGCGGTGCGCACCGACCTCGATTTGCCGATGTACGCGGTGAATCTCAGTATCCAGTCGGTTCAGTCCGCCGGTTTTCGCGATTGGCTCGGCGAGTTTCTTGCCGTTAACCGGGCGCTCGCCAACCGCCTGGTATTCGAGGTGCCGGAGCGGGCGCTGGCCATCGCGGAAGGTGCGACGCGAGATTTTCAGCGCCTGGTGGGAGCCCACGGCAGCGGTCTCGCGCTCGATCACTTTGGGTTGGAGTCGTCCAATTTTGCCTATCTGGGCAGCCTGCCCCTGGCCCACGTCAAGATCCACCGAAGCATCACACGCGCTATCGATCAGCAGCGCGATAATCAGTTCTATCTGAAATTCATGACCGAACTGATGCGTGCCCGGGAGATTCCCTTGCTGGTCGAGGGCATCGAGCAGGAAGCCGAGTGGAACATCTGCGCGGAACTTGGCGTCGATGCCGGCCAGGGATTTTTTCTGGGCCGTCCCGAACCCCGCTGACGGCGGGGCCGCGGTTTATAATCCGCGCCCCTGAAGTTCGGACGCAGCCCCATGACGGTTCGTACCCGCGTCGCACCCTCGCCCACCGGCGATCCCCATGTAGGCACCGCCTACATCGCGCTCTTCAATTATTGCTTCGCGCGTCGCCACGGCGGGCAGTTCATTTTGCGCATCGAGGACACGGACCGCGCGCGCAGTACTGCCGCATCGGAAGCCATGATCCTGGACGCCTTGCGTTGGCTGGGTCTGCGCTGGGACGAAGGCCCGGATGTGGGCGGCCCACACGGTCCGTATCGGCAGAGTGAGCGCGGCGACATCTACAGACGCTATGCGGAACAGCTCGTGGCCCAGGGCGACGCCTTTCGCTGCTTCGCCACTCCCGAGGAGCTGGACGAGATGCGCCGCGCGCAGCTTGCCCGTGGCGAGACGCCGAAATATGACGGTCGCGGACTCCAGCTGACCGCTGCGGAAATCCAGGCGCGGCTCGCGCGGGGTGAACCCCATGTCGTCCGCATGAAAGTTCCGCCCGAAGGTGTGTGCCGCCTGCGCGACCGGCTGCGCGGGGAAATCGAGATCGCCTGGTCGCAGGTCGACATGCAGGTGTTGCTGAAAGCCGATGGCCTGCCCACCTATCATCTGGCCAACGTGGTGGACGATCACCTGATGGGTATCACCCACGTCATCCGCGGCGAGGAGTGGATCAATTCCGCGCCCAAGCACCAACTCCTGTACCAATACCTTGGCTGGCAGATGCCGGAGCTGTGCCACCTGCCGCTGCTGCGCAATCCCGATCAGAGCAAGCTCAGCAAACGCAAGAATCCCACCAGCATCAACTACTATCGGGCGATGGGTTACCTGCCCGAGGCCCTGCTCAATTATCTCGGACGCATGGGCTGGGCCATGCCGGACGAAGCCGAGAAGTTCACGCTGGACGAAATGCTCGCGCACTTCGATCTCGACAGGGTGCATTTGGGCGGTCCCGTCTTCGACACCGCGAAGCTGGATTGGCTGAACGGGCGCTGGATTCGGGAAGACCTCGACGATGCGGCCTTCGCGGATCGCGTCGCGGCCTGGGCGCTGAACCGCAATCACCTCGAACGCATGGTGCCGCTCATCAAGGATCGGGTGGAGAAATTCAGCAATATCGTACCCATCGCCGGTTTTCTGTTATCCGGACTTCCCGTACTGGGCACCGATGCGTTCAGACACAAGACGCTCAGCGCCGATGACTGCGCCCGCATCCTGCAATTTTCCGCCTGGACGCTCGAGGCGCTCGGCGACTGGCGGCGCGATCCGATTCATCAGGCGTTGAATGAACTGGCGGTGGCGATGGGCTACAAGCTGCGCGATTTCACCGCCCCGTTGTACGTCGCGATAGCTGGCGCAACTTCGGCGCCGCCGCTGTTCGACAGCATGGTGATCCTGGGCCCGGATCTGGTGCGCGCCCGTTTGCGCGCGGCGTTGGCTCATGTGGGTGGCCCCTCGAAAAAGCAGCTCAAGCAGTGGCAGCAGGACTTTGCGGCGCTCCGGAATGCGCGTGGAGATAGCCCAGTAATAGAGGATTGATGCTTGCCGCGCGGTTTGCGGGTCGCCGGCAACGCCATGCCGTCGTCCACCCCGCGACTCAAGTTGACACCCCTCAAGGCGCTTGCCTAGAATGCCGCTCCTCGCGCGCCGGTGGGCGTATTTTTTATAGAGGCTTGGGGCTATAGCTCAGCTGGGAGAGCGCTACAATGGCATTGTAGAGGTCGGCGGTTCGATCCCGCCTAGCTCCACCAATCGCGGCAAAGCGCTCCCGAACAATCGGGGGCGCTTTTTCGTTTTTGCGGTGCCGGTTTTTTGCCGTGCCGGGAGTGCACCGGGTGCGCTCGCCGTCGCTTGTGCGTCTTGAATGCCATCGCTACCATGGAAAAATTTCGCGGAGCCCCAATGATTATCGGCAGCATCGTTGCCTTGGTTACCCCCATGGTGCCGGGGACCGAGGCGATAGATTACCCGGCACTGCGCCGACTGGTGGACTGGCATCAGGCAGCTGGTACGGCAGCGATTGTCGCCGTCGGCACCACCGGCGAGTCCCCGACGCTGTCGGTCGAGGAACATCTGCGGGTGGTGGAGGTCTGTGTCGAGCAAGCGGCCGGGCGGGTGCCCATCATTGCGGGGACCGGGGCCAACAGCACCTCCGAGGCCATCGAGCTGACCGCCGGAGCACGGGAGTGCGGCGCGGATGCGTGTCTGCTGGTTACGCCGTACTACAACAAGCCGACGCAGGAAGGTCTGTATCGGCACCACCGGGCGATAGCCGAGGCCGTGGACATTGCCCAGATTCTCTACAATGTGCCGGGCCGGACGAGCTGCGACATGCTGCCGGATACCGTGGTGAGACTGGCGCAGGTGCCCAATATTGTCGGTATCAAGGAGGCAACCGGAGATCTCGAGCGCGCGCGTGGCCTGGTTGCCCGCTGCCCGGAGGACTTCGCGGTGTATTCCGGTGACGACGCCACCGCGATGGAGCTGATGTTGCTGGGCGGCAAGGGCAACATTGGCGTCACCGCCAATGTTGCACCGCAGCAGATGCGCGATCTCTGTGCCGCGGCGCTGGCCGGCGATCGGGAACGGGCAGGGGCGATCAATGCCAGGCTGCTCCCGCTGCACCGGGCGCTGTTTCTGGAGTCGAATCCGATCCCGGTGAAATGGGCGGTTGCCGAACTGGGATTGATGGCGGACGTTATCCGGCTGCCGTTGACGCCACTTTCTCCCGGCCTGCACGCGAGGGTCAGGGAAGCGATGCAGGATGCCGGGCTGCTGTAACAGATTGTGTGGTTGAGGATTGTGGCTCGGGCCATGATCCAAGCGGAGAGGATGCCAATCCGGCAGGATGTTTCGGGAATGGTGTCCCGTACAGAGGTGATGCTGATGAAACGATTCGGGGTACTGCTTTGCTTCGCACTGACGCTTCCTGGTTGCGGAATGTTCGCCAAGGACGGGATGTTCCATAACCGTTCTGATGACTATCTCGCCGCCCGCGAACAGCCGGCCATCCGCGTGCCCGATGGTCTGGATGGCCAGGCGCTCGGGGAGCTGTATACCATCCCGGCGGTTGCGGAGCCGCTGATTCCGGAGGCGAATAACAGCATTCCCCGGCCGCAGCCGTTGGGAACTTCCCTGCTCGAGGAAGAAATCAAGGTTCAGTCGCTCGGCGACAAACGCTGGATATGGATAAATCGCGCGCCGGCGGAGGTATGGCCGCGGGTGCGCAATATTCTGAACACCAACGATATCGCGGTTGCCCGCGCCGAAGCGGCGGAAGGTGTGATTGAGACGGTGTGGGTCGAGTTCGACGATGACCCCGGTAATCTCCACCGCTACCGCCTGCGGATAGAGCAGGGTATGCAGGTCGATACTACCGAGGTTTCCATCAGTCACGCGGTGATGCCAAAAGGTGGCGCGGTGGTGCCGCCGTGGCCGGAATCATCGCTCGCGGATGAGCGCGAGCGCACCATGGCGGATTTCATCGCCAGTGGTTTGGCTGGGAACGCCAGTGCCGGTCAGGTATCGCTGCTGGCGCAATCCATCGGCAGTGGCGCCAAGGTCGAAGTGGTCACCGCGCCGGATGCCACGCCCTATCTGCTGATCAAATTGGGCTATGACCGCTCCTGGGCGTCGGTCGCCCAGTCGGTTTCGCGCGATGAGTTTGTACTGGTAGACCAGGATCGCACCCGCGGACTGTTCTACGTTAGCCTCAAGGAAGATATCGAGCGGAAGAGGCCGGGATTTTTTGCGCGCATGCTGGGTGCCGGCAAAAGTGATCGGGGAGCGCCGGTCGCCGCGAATTACCGGATCGAGCTGCAGAACACTGACGAAGGCGTCCAGGTGCGGATCAACGGCGAGAAGGATCCACTGGAACGAACCCGGATGCTCGAATTGCTCAAACGGATCCGCGCCAACCTCGCCTGACTTGCCGGTGCGGTTTGCTTCCCTGGGTAGTGGAAGCCGTGGCAACGCCGCGCTCGTGGAGGCTGGTGGCACCTGCGTGATGGTCGATTGCGGGTTTTCGATCCGCGACACCTGCCGACGTCTTGCCGTTCTGGGCCGTGTGCCCGCCGATCTGACCGCCATCCTAGTCACCCACGAGCACGGCGACCATGTGAGTGGCGTGCTGCCGTTGGCGCGCCGCTTTGGCATTCCGGTGTGGATGACGGCGGGCACTGCGCGGGCTGTGGACGTCGGCTCCGATGATCCGGTGCGGGTGATTAGCAGCGGTGCGCAGGTGGAATTGGCCGGCATCGAGGTGGAGGCCGTGGCCGTTCCCCACGATGCGCGCGAACCCGTGCAGTACGTCTTCACGGTGGCGGATCTAAAATTGGGCATCCTGACGGATCTGGGCAGCATCACGTCCCATGTCGTGGCGCGTTATCGGTCGTGCCGGGGATTGTTGCTGGAAGCCAATCATGATCTTGCGCTGCTGGCGGACGGACCCTATCCGGACGCCCTCAAGCGCCGGGTGGGTGGCGACTGGGGTCATCTCAGCAATGCGCAGGCGGCGCAACTGTTGCATCGGCTCGGTGACGATGGGCTGCGCACGCTCGTCGTCGGGCATATCAGCCAGCAGAACAACAGCCCGGAGTTGGTGCAACAGGCATTGGCGCCAGTGACCGGGCATCTCGATCAGGTACTTTACGCCAGCCAGGACGAAGGTTTCGGTTGGCAGGAACTGGGTTGATGCACCTAGCCGAGAGGGGCGAATAGTATGGAAAAACGCGAGGAGCTCTATCGCGGCAAGGCCAAATCGGTCTTTGCGACCGATGATCCTGAACATCTGGTGATGTTGTTTCGCGACGATACGTCGGCCTTTGACGGCAAGAAGCGCGAGCAGCTCGAGCGCAAAGGAGCGGTCAACAACCGGTTCAATGCGTTCGTGATGGAGAAGCTTGCCGCAGCCGGCATCCCTACCCACTTTGTGCGGCGGCTGGATGATCGCGAAACGCTGGTAAAACGGTTGACGATGCTGCCGTTGGAGTGCGTGGTGCGCAATCTGGCTGCCGGCAGCCTGTGCCGTCGTTATGGCATCGAGGAAGGGCGGGTGCTCACCCCGCCGACATTCGAGTTCTTCCTCAAAAGCGATCCGCTTGGCGATCCCATGGTGAACGAGTACCACATTCGTAGTCTGGGGTGGGCCGAGACCTGGCAAGTGGAGCGAATGAAGGAGCTCACGTTTCGCATCAACGACATCCTCGCACCCCTGTTCCTTGCCGGCGGCATGGTGCTGGTGGACTACAAGCTGGAGTTTGGGCTGATTAATGGCGAGTTGCTGCTCGGCGATGAAGTGACGCCTGATGGTTGCCGGGTATGGGATCGGGACACGCGGGAAAAGCTGGACAAGGATCGATTCCGTCAGGATCTGGGTCGAGTGGTGGAGTCCTACGAATTGATTGGCGAACGTCTGGGGCTGAGGTTTGACTGATCACGTTGGCGGGTTCGCGGTCGATCCCTGGATGGCCCGAGATGACCAATGTTCGGGCATTCAGGCACCCATTCTGGTGCGCAGGGACAATAGCCGCGCTCCGCCCCCGCTCACGCGAGCATGGATATCACGGGTTTGTTTTCCACAGTTGGCGAAAAATCATTAGCGTCGTTTTACGAAAACGCAGCAACCCTTTGATTTTTATTTGCAATAGATATAACCCGTTGATTTTTATTAAAATTTAAATTTGGTGAAAAAATAGTCATTCTGTAGGAAGGCGGCTAACTGCAAGGTTTCCGGCGCTCTTTATTATGTTTGTCAACAAAGTTATCCACAGAAACTGTGGGTAACTGAAACCGTGCTTGCAACCCAGGCAACAGCTATTTCTGACATTGCGCCGGCAGTACAACAACAACGCCGCGGGCCGTCAAGGCAGTCCCCGCAGAGCAATTGAGACCAGGATTTGCGCTCAGGTCGAGTTGCGTCAGCGAAGGCAGGGAAAGCAAGGGTTCGACGTTGGTTATGTTGTTGCCCGCCAGATTCAGTATTTCCAGCGACCCCAAAATCTCGAGCCCTGTGAGATCCACAATGCCGGCGTGGGTACACACCAGGCGGGTGAGCTGGCTTCCGGTAGTAATCTGGTTGTCGCGAATGGTCTGGGCGACACAGTCATGTAGCGCCACGTCATCGATACGATAGTTCGCGAAGAGATGCGGGGGGCTGTGGATCGGCTGATCGTTGAGAGTGACCTCATACCGGCTGCATCCCACGGCCAGGAGAATCGGGCCAAACGCACAAAACAGAAATCGTCGCATCGCCCGAGTCTCTTAAACTGTGACTTGCATTCTAGCCGTAGCCGACAGCGAAAGGCTAGGATCAACGACCTGCGCTGGATTAGGCAGCAGTGTCGGCGTTGGCGCAGGGGCCGCTTGATCGGCCACGGCCACACCCGCGGTGTCATGCCCGTCTTGGTCCGGAGGCTCGCAATGCAGAGGTTTAACGTCCACGGCGTTTTGGTGTTTGACACATCGCAATCTTATGCCGGGTGAGCCGTCCGCGGACACGCGTGCAATGGCTTGCCCAGGCCCACTGGTGGCCGTCGCCGCCGATCGTCTCAATTTGGAGGCAGGCAGGGATCTCGCCAGGCGCCTGGCGTTGAGGTTCCTTGACCCCGGGGTCGCTGTCCCGGAGATGGCACCTTTCATTCTGAATCTGAGCGGTGACGGTCTGGCCTTGCTTAGCTCTGCAGACCGCTTCGGGGCCATCGTCTGTGATTTTACCGGCGGCCGAATGCGACACCGGCATCATCATGGCGGTGGCGTTGGTCAAGCGATCGCCCGCGCGGTGGGGCTGAAGCACACAGCTCAATTGTTGATCGCGGATCTCACAGCAGGATTGGGAGAGGATGCCTTCGTGTTGGCGGGACTGGGAGCCAGGGTCGTTATGGTCGAACGGCACCCGGTTGTCGCCGCCCTGCTGGAAGATGGCCTGCGGCGCGCCCGTCAGGGGACCCAGAGCGTCGAACTCCTGGCCGCGGTCGAGCGCATGTCATTGGTCGAGGCGGACGCCCGGGACTGGTTAGTGGCCGCTGATGTGCTAGACGTGATCTATCTCGATCCGATGTTTCCCGAGCGCCACAAGAGCGCCCTGGTGCGCAAGGAAATGCAGGTCTTGCAGCGTCTGGTCGGTGCGGATGCCGATTGCGACGAGCTGCTGGGACTGGCGCTTGAACGGGCGCGGTACCGGGTGGTGGTAAAGCGGGCGCGCCACGCGCCGCCGCTTGCCGGGCGTGAGCCAACTTTTTCTGTCACTGGAAAAACGACGCGGTTCGATGTCTATGCGCTGCGCAAGCTTCAGGGCAACTCTGCTCAATCAGACTGAGTTTGCTTGGGTGATGATTGACCCGGTCGCGGCAGTATTCACCAAAGCGGTGCTAAAATGGCCGGCCCATCTCTGGCGGATGGGCGTCCCAAAAGTGGCACCATGGCAATTGATCCACCCGCAGCTTTCTTCGAATCCGTGCCCCGGCTGACGGTTGGCTCTGCTGTTGATGCGGATTGGTCCGACGTTGTGGATGCGGTCTACTGCATCTCGTTGCAGACCCGACCGGACCGAATGGCGGCGGCAAACGCCGAAATCA
The DNA here is from genome assembly GCA_963708735.1 of uncultured Gammaproteobacteria bacterium. GTDB lineage: Bacteria > Pseudomonadota > Gammaproteobacteria > Pseudomonadales > Porticoccaceae > JAGPUQ01. Next base: position 48,495 of record CAVPTW010000020.1, on the reverse strand, counting down.
ACCGGGTCGGACTGGCTCCGCTGACCACCTTCTACCGTCCGCTTCCGCATCCCGAGCGGCCTGTGCAGGGGATCTGGGAAAGCCATCGCGCCGTGGCCCGTCACGCGCTGGAGCGTGGCTTGCGACGCGTACTGATTCTTGAGGACGACATTCGCTTCAGCCGGCCGCCGACCGCGGCCCGCCGTGCCCGGCTCGCGGCGCAACTGGCAGCCTTGCCGGCGGACTGGAACATTTTCTTTCTTGGCCACTGGCCGTTCCGGACAAGATTCGTTGCGCGCGATCTGGTACAAGTGGAATCCGCCTGCGCGCATGCCTACATTGCCAGCGAACGTATGCTGCGCTGGCTCGCCGAACGGCCGTTTGGTTTCGACGACGTGGCATTGCGCCGGGGTGCCGGCAAGGGCATCGACTCGGCGTATTCGGTGTTGCCGGACTGCTTCGCGGTGTTTCCGATGCTGGTGGTGCAGGGCGCAAGCCCGAGCGACCACTTTGCCCATCTGCGCAACAAGGGAGGCCGCAAGTTGCATCACCGGCTGATGCGCTGGGTACCCGCCGAGCGCTATTACGCCTTCGGCATGCGGGCTGCGGAAGTCGCGGCAGTGGCGCGGGCGTTACCCAGTTTCTTGCGGGCGTTGCTGGTGCGACCCAAGCGCTGAGGACGTCTTCTGCACGACTAGCGCGGCGCAAGCAGCAAGCGTTCGAGCAAGCTCCGGTAAATTCCCGACAGTAATTCCAGATCGGCGACCGCTACCTGTTCATCGATTTTATGAATGCTGGCATTGAGCAAACCCAGTTCCACCACCTGAGTGCCGAGGGGCGCGATGAAGCGGCCGTCGGAAGTTCCTCCCCCGGTGGACAGCTCGGTGCGTGTTCCCGTCCGGTCGTAGACCGCGTCGACAACTGCGTTCACCAGATCACCGGTGGGCGTCAAAAAGGGTTCGCCGCTGAGCTGCCAGTCCAGATCGTAGTCGAGCCCGTGGCGGTCCAGAATCGCCTCGGTGCGTGCCTGCAATTGCGCCGCAGTGACGGCGGTTGAAAACCGGAAATTGAACAGTGCCCGCAGTTCGCCCGGGATGACATTGGTGACGCCCTCGCCGGCGGCCAGGTTTGAAATCTGGAAACTGGTGGGCGGGAAGTAGGCATTGCCTCGGTCCCAGATTTCCGCCGCCAGCGCCGCGAGCGCCGGCGCGGCGCGATGGATGGGATTGTCGGCGCGCTCCGGGTAGGCGACGTGGCCCTGGATGCCGTGCACCCGCAGGGTGGCGTTGAGGGAGCCGCGGCGGCCGTTGCGGATGATGTCGCCCAGGGTCGTGCTGCTGGAAGGCTCGCCCACCAGGCACCAGTCGGGGATCGTGCCCTGAGCGCGCAGCCAGTTCACTACCCGGACGGTACCATCGTGCGCCGAACCTTCTTCATCGCTGGTGAGCAGAAAACCGATGCGGCCGGGATGGCGCGGATGAGCGGCGACAAAGTCCTCGACCGCGGTGATCATGGCGGCGAGCGCGCCCTTCATGTCCGCGGCGCCGCGACCGTAGAGGATGCCATTCTCAATGTGTGGCACGAAGGGTGGATGGCGCCACTCGGATTCGGGGCCGGGAGGGACCACATCGGTGTGGCCGGCGAAGCAGAACAGCGGACCCTCGTTGCCGCGCACCGCCCAGAGATTGCTGACCTCGCCAAAGGGTAGCGGCGTGAGCACAAACCCGGCGGCCGCCAGACGCGCGCCCAAAAGATCGAGGCAGCCGGCGTCGTCGGGAGTGACCGAAGGACAGCGGATCAGGTCGCAGGCGAGCGCCAGGGTTGGCGACATCGGGCTCATGGGGCTCATGGGTTGGGTAAAAGGGGTCGTCTCGATATGCGGTCAGTTGTGGCTGTGCAGTGCTGCGTTCAGCGCCACCGCGGTCTGGTTGGTCAGGCACTCGACAGCCCCGGTCACCGAGTTGCGGCGAAACAGCAGATCTGAACGGCCTGCGAGATCGCGAGCCTTGGCGGTGCCGGCCGGTTGCTGGCGGTCGTCCAGCAGTGACACCTTGGTACCCGCAGTGACATAGAGCCCAGCCTCCACGGTGCAGCGGTCGCCCAGCGGGATACCGATGCCGGCGTTGGCGCCGATCAGACACTCTCGGCCTACCGAGATCACCAGATTGCCGCCGCCGGACAGGGTGCCCATGGTGGAGCTGCTGCCGCCGAGATCCGAGCCGGCGCCGACGAACACGCCGGCGGAGATCCGCCCCTCGACCATGTTCGGTCCTTCGGTACCGGCGTTGAAATTGATGAAGCCTTCGTGCATCACCGTGGTGCCTTCGCCGAGATAGGCGCCCAGGCGCACCCGCGCCGTGTCGGCGATGCGGACACCGCTCGGCACCACGTAATCCACCAGGCGGGGAAATTTGTCGACGCTGTATACGGTCAGCGCCCGATCCTGCAAGCGCGCACGCCATTGCTGTTGCGCCAGTTCGGCCAGATCGATCGCCCCCTCACTGGTCCAGGCGACGTTGGGCAGGCACCCGAAGATACCGGACAGGTCAGTGGCGTGGGGACGCACCAGGCGGTGCGACAGAAAATGCAGCTTCAAATAGGCTTCCGGCACCGAGGCGGGTGCGGCATTGGTCGCCAGCAGCGTGATCACCGGGGTGCGGGAGACGGCTTTCAGTTGGGCGGCCTGTTCCGCCAGCGCGGATTCGCCGGCGGCATCGAACACATTGCTCAAGCGCGTCAGCATGGGAATATCCGTCTGAATTGCGGCGTTGCCACCCTCATAGTTGATCGCGCGCGCAACGGCCGCGCCGAGCGCCACCGAAGGATGGAGCATCGGATGGGGGTAGAAGACCTCGAGCCAGTCGCCGCCGGCATTTTGGGTGCCGATGCCGAGGCCCAGGCCGTAGAGTTCTGCCATTGAATTTCTCCTGCGATCTGTTCCGCTCAGGCCGAGCGGAAGATGTGTTGGTAGGCGTCGGGACTGAAGCCGAGATGGATGCGCTCACCCTGTTCCAGCACCGGACGTCGGATCAGGGTCGGATACTGCCGCAGCAGTTCCGGTGCCGTCGTCGCTGCCCGATCCCGGATGTTCGCGTCCAGCTGGCGCCAGGTGGTCCCGCGCCGGTTGATCAGCTGTTCCCAGCCCAGTTCCACCAGCCAGCGTTCCACTCGCGCGAGCTCCAGCCCGTCGCGGCGGAAGTCGTGGAAGCGATAGGCGATACCCTGGTCGTCGAGCCAGCGCCGCGCCTTGGTGACCGTGTCGCAGTTGCGGATGCCGTAAACAACAGTGGTGCCGTAAGCAACAGAGGTCACGCGCGAACTCACCGACAAAAGCGGCGGCCAGAATAGCAAATTCGATTGCCTGCGACAGCGGCCGCAAGTGGAGCCGAGGCTCAGGCTTTGCGGGTTACGAGCGGGCGTTTCCGGCGTGGATAACAGGTGCGGCAGATGTCGCAGCGGGTGCCGTCGCAACCGCGCGCGCTACAGTGCTCGCGGCCGTAGTAAATGATTTGCAGGTGGAGATCGCGCCAGGACTCCTGCGGGAACAACTGCTTCAGATCGCGCTCGGTGCGTGCAACGCTGCTGCCGTCGCTCAGGCCCCAGCGTTGCGCCAGACGATGGATGTGCGTATCCACGGGAAACGCGGGATGCCCAAAGGCCTGGGACATCACCACGCTCGCGGTCTTGTGGCCGACGCCCGGCAGGCGTTCGAGGGCCGCGCAGCATTCGGGCACCGCGCCGCCGTGTTCCGCCACCAGGATGTGCGCCAGTTGCACGATCGCCTTGGCTTTTTGCGGCGCGAGGCCGCAGGTCCGGATCAGTTCGTGAACTTCTTCCACGGTGAGCGCCGCCATTTGTGCGGGCGTAGCGGCCCGCGCGAACAGCGCCGGTGTCACCTGGTTCACCCGGGCATCGGTGCACTGGGCCGACAGCAGCACCGCGATCAGCAGGGTAAAGGGATCGCGATGATCCAGCGGAATCGGCGGATCCGGGTATAGCTCCTGCAGGCGCGCGGCGATATAGCGCGCCCGTTCGATCTTGCGCATCAGCCGTTCGCCAGCAGGCGGCGGATACGGATTGCCGCTTCGCGACACTGCGCCAGCGGGGCTACCAGCGCTATGCGCACGCGGTGCTCACCGGGATTCACGTCATCCGCGCCGGTGCGCGCCAGATAGCGGCCCGGCACCACGGTGACGTGCTGCTCGGCCAGCAGGCGGCGGGTGAAGGCCTCGTCGTCGATCGGCGTGCGCGGCCAGAGATAGAAACCGGCGTCGGGTCGCGCGACATCGAGATGCGCACCGAGAATTTCCAGCATGGCGTCGAATTTCTCGCGGTAGAGACGGCGGTTTTCCCGCACATGGGTTTCGTCGGCCCAGGCGGCGGCGCTCGCCAGTTGGGAGGGCAGCGACATCGCGCAACCGTGATAGGTGCGGTAGCGCAGGAACTGCTCGAGGATGTCCGCATCGCCCGCTACAAAGCCCGAGCGCAGTCCGGGCAGGTTGGAGCGTTTGGACAGACTGTGGAATACGACGCAGCGGCGGAGGTCGTCGCGACCGAGTTCCGCGCAGGCCTGCAACAGACCCGGCGGCGGCCGATTTTCATCGCCATAGATCTCGGAGTAGCACTCGTCGCTGGCGATGATGAAGTCGTGTTCGTCGGCGAGGGCGATGAGTTTCTTCAGGATCGCGACGGGCGTCACCGCGCCGGTGGGGTTGCCGGGTGAGCAGATGTACAGCAATTGGCAGCGCTGCCAGACCGCAGCCGGCACGGCGTCGTAATCCGGCGCGAACCCGGTGGTGGCCGTGCAGGGGAGATAGTGGGTTGCGGCGCCAGCGAGCAGGGCCGCGCCCTCGTAGATCTGATAGAACGGATTGGGCATCACCACCAGCGCATCGGCGGTCGGGTCGATCACGCACTGGGCAAAGGCGAACAATGCCTCACGGGTGCCGTTGACCGGCAGTACCTCGCGCTCCAGATCGGGTACGGCGTTGAGCGCGAAACGGCGCTGGAGCCAGGTGCTGATGGCAGCGCGTAGTTCGGCGCAGCCCTTGGTGGCAGGGTAGGTCGCCAGTTGTTCCAGATGGTCGGCCAGCACCTGGCGGACGAAGGCGGGCGCCGGATGTTTGGGTTCGCCCACCGACAGGTCGATGGCGGCGAGTTCCCGCGGTGGTGTGACGCCCGCGAGCAGGCGCCGCAGTTTTTCGAACGGATAGGGCTGGAGCTGGCGCAGGTGGGGATTCATTGTTGGACCTGATGATGGACGAAACCGGAAGTCAGGCGCGCAGCGGCATTTCGCGCAGTGCGTCGGTGGCGGCGATCTCCTCGCGATTGCGCTGATCCAGTTCGGCGCAGATGCGAGTGCGCAGTTGTTCGCAGAGATCCTGATCGCACAGGGGTAGGCCATCGGCCCGGGTGACGTAAAAACTGTCCTCGACCCGTTCGCCCAGGGTGGCGATCTTGGCGCTGTGCACGGTGAGCCGGCACTCCAGAAAAATCCGGCCCAGGTGCGCCAGCAAGCCGGGGCGGTCTGGAGTCAGCACCATGATGCGGGTCTGGCCGTGCTCGTCGTTGTTGATGAAGGCGGCGGTTCCCGTGGTCAATTGCTTGAGCTGCCGCGACACCCGGCGATTGGGCTTGGGCAGCGCCTCCATGGGCTGGGTGAGAATATCCCGCAGCGCGCGCGTGACCTGCCGGACCCGCTGGGCGTTGTCGGCAAAAGCCTGGCCGCTGTCGTCGAGGGCGTAGAACAGGTTCAGCGTGCGCCCCTCGCCCGGGGCATAGAGGCGCGCATCGACCACATTGAGATTGAGCAGATCGAGGGCGGCGGCAATTTTCGAGAACACATTGTCGATACCGCTCGTATAAACGAACACACGGGTCGCCGTGGCATCTTCGACACCGGCGTTTTCGAGATAGATGATTGGATTTTTGCCTTCCTGTTCCCACACCTGCCGGGTGCAGCGGCTGATGGCCGAGGCTTTTTCCTTGAGAAAGAAATCGTCGCCGATCGCGCCCCAGATCGCGCGACAGCGGGCTTCGGGAATGCCCTCGGCCGCGAGCAGTTCCAGTGCCTCGGTGCGCGAACTCTCGATCCATTCGAGACGATTGACCGGGTTTTCCAGGCCGCGGTCGAGCGCGTCACGGGTCGCCAGATAGAGTTGGCGCATCAGGGCGCCCTTCCACTGATTCCACAGGGTCGGGTTGGTGGCGTTCATGTCCGCCACCGTGAGCGTGAACAGATAATCGAGATGAATCTGGTCGCCCATCAGACGCGCGAAGCGGTGGATCACATCCGGGTCGTCGATATCCTCGCGCTGCGAGGTGGCGGACATCAGTAGATGGTGTTCCACCAGCCAGGTGATCAGCCGCACTTCCTGCTCGTTGAAGTCGTGCCGGCGCGCGAACAGGGCCGCGTCGGTGGCGCCCAGTTGGGAGTGGTCGCCACCGCGGCCCTTGGCGATATCGTGGTAGAGCCCGGCGATATAGAGCAGTTCCGGCTTGGGCAGGTTTTTGCACACATGGGAGGCGATCGGAAACCGGTCGGCCTCGCTCTGGTTCGCGAGGCGACGCATGTTGCGGATCACCTGGATGATGTGGGCATCCACCGGATAGACGTGAAACAGGTCGTGCTGCATCTGACCGACGATACGGCCGAATTCCGGCAGATAAGAGCCCAGGATTCCGTAGCGGGTCATGCGTTGCAGCTGGTTCGACAGATTGCCCTTGCATCCCAGGAGACGCACGAAGAGCGCATGGTTGCGCGGGTCGTTGCGGAATTCGGCGTCGATGCGCCATTGATTGCCGAGAATCTGACGGATAGTGGTCGAGCGCAAATCCAGGATTTCGGGGTTTTCGCCGAGCAACACGAAGACTTCGAGCAGTGCCGAGGGTTCGCGCTCGAACACGTCCGGGGCGGTGGTTTCGAGGTGGTTATTGCGAATCTGGAAGCGGTCGTTCAGCCGGGTTATGCGAGCCCCGCGGCCGCTGTGGAGGATTTCTTCGTCGAGGTATTGCAACAGCATGTCGTTGAGGCGCCGCACCGTCATGACCGTGCGGTAGTAGCGCTGCATGAACTGTTCCACCGCGAGGCTCTGAGGAGTGTCCCGGTAGCCGAACTGCTCCGCCAGGCGGCGCTGATAGTCGAAGTACAGGCATTCCTCGGCGCGCCCCGCCAGCAGGTGCAGCCCGTAGCGCACCCGCCAGAGAAACTCCTCGCTTTCGCGCAGCTGCGCGAATTCCTCGCGGGTCAGCAGATCGCCGTTGGCGAGCGTCTCCAGCGAGGTAATGCCGAAGTGCCGACGGGCGATCCAGTGGATGGTCTGGATGTCGCGCAGGCCGCCCGGGGCTTCCTTGATGTTGGGTTCGAGGTTGTATTCGGTGTTGCCGTGGCGTTCGTGGCGCTCGCGCTGTTCGTCGCGCTTGGCGCGAAAGAAGCGATGCGAGGGCCAGATTTTGTCAGGACCGGTTTTCGCCAGCATGGTCCGCTCCAGGACTCCGTTACCGGCGATCGTGCGGGTTTCCATCAGGTTGGTAGCCACCGTGATGTCGGCGCGCGCCACCCGGATGCAGTCGCTCAGGGTGCGCGCGCTGTGGCCTATTTTGAGCTGCAAGTCCCAGAGTGCGGCGAGAAATCCGGCAATGTTGTCGCGGTAGCGGTCGAGTCGGCGGCGCCCGGTCAGGATCAGCAGGTCGATATCGGAGTGCGGGTGGAGTTCGCCGCGTCCATAGCCGCCGACCGCGATCAGCGCGATGTCATCGTCCCAGCTGAAGCGTCCCCAGATCGCGGCAACCACCCGGTCCATGAAGGCGGCCCTTTCCGCCACCAGCAGGCGCACGGGTTCACCGCCGCGGTAGCGCAGATCGAGCGACTCGCAGGCCTCCTGCACTGCCTTCCGGCAGGTCGGAAGGGATGCGGTGTGATTCAGGCGCGCCGCCAGATCGGCGGTTACCGGTGAGCAGTCGAGACCGGGTTGACGCAGTGGCATGAGGGCGGTACCCGGGTTAGCAGAAGGTTTCGTCAGCGCGCGCGGTGAGAACTTCCGCCCCGGTTGCGGTAACGGCAATGGTATGTTCCCACTGGGCAGACAGGCGTCCATCGCGGGTTTCCACGGTCCAGCCATCGGGTTTGAGCCGGGTGTGGTGTTTGCCGGCGTTGATCATGGGCTCGATGGTAAAGACCATGCCTTCCTCCAGCACCAGACCCGTACCCGGCTGTCCATAGTGCAGAACCTGGGGATCTTCATGGAACTGCCGCCCGATACCGTGGCCGCAGTACTCGCGCACGACGGAATAATAATGACTCTCTGCGTGCTGCTGGATGACGTGGCCGATGTCGCCCAGCCGGCAACCGGGGCGCACCAGGGCGATGGCCCGATACAGGCACTCCCGGGCTATGCGCATCAGGCGTTCGGCGTGCTCGGGCACCTTGCCGATGCCGAACATCATGCTGGTGTCGCCGTGGAAGCCGTCCTTGATGACGGTGATGTCCATGTTGATGATGTCCCCGTTCTTGAGCGCACGCTGGGCCGACGGAATGCCGTGACACACCACCTGGTTGATGGATGTGCAGATGGATTTGGGGAAGCCGCGGTAATTCAGCGGCGCCGGGATGGCGTGCTGGACGTTGACTATGTAGTCATGACAAATACGATCCAGCTCCGCCGTGGTAATGCCGGCCTCCATATGGGGTGCGATCATCTCCAGCACCTCCGCCGCCAGCCGCCCGGCGACGCGCATGCGTTCAATTTCCGCCGGGGTCTTGATGCTGACGGCCATGGTTTGAGCGTGTTTCGGGAAGGGGGGTAGTGTACCCGATGTCCGCCGCCCAAGTCGCCGGGACGGACGCCCTGACGCAAGCCGCGCGTCAGGATTTGCGCCACTTCGGCCCCTCTTTGTGGTATAAAGCCGACCGCCCCGTCGGGGGCGATCAACGCGCACTGTGCGCTAACGCCACACACATACCGGCACATTGTCCTGGGTGCCCTGCGGGGTTGGATGATGGGGTATGTGGAGGTTGAACCCAAAACAGAGGAAAACGCTATGACCACTGTCAGCATGCGCGACATGTTGCAGGCGGGTGTCCACTTCGGCCACCAGACCCGCTACTGGAATCCCAAGATGCGCCCCTACATCTTTGGTGCGCGCAACAAGATACACATCATCAATCTCGAGCACACGGTGCCCGCGTTCAACGCGGCTCTGGAGCAGGTGCGCCAGATCGCCGCGCGCGGTAACAAAATCGTTTTTGTCGGCACCAAGCGCGCCGCGCAAAAACTGATCCGGGAGCAGGCCGAGCGTTGCGGGATGCCCTACGTCAGTCACCGCTGGCTGGGCGGCATGCTTACCAACTACAAAACGATACGGACGTCGATTCGTCGTTACCGCGAGCTGGAACAGCAACGCGACGACGGCACCTTCGACAAGCTCACCAAGAAAGAGGCGCTGAACCGTACGCGCATGATGGAGAAGCTTGAGCGCTCCATCGGCGGCATCAAGGACATGGGTGGTCTGCCGGATGCGCTGTTCGTGATCGACGTCGATCACGAACGCATCGCGGTCCAGGAGGCCAACAAACTGGGCATCCCCGTGATCGGCGTGGTGGACACCAACAGCGATCCTGACGGGGTTGATGTGGTGATTCCCGGCAATGACGATGCCATCCGCGCAATCAAGCTTTATACCGAAGCGGTTGCCAATGCGGTATTGCTGGGTCGAGCGGTGGCCTCTCCTGGTGCGGCGCGGGACGAATTCGTCGAAGTGATCGAGCCCGCTCTGATCGAGTCCGGGGCGGGTGACAGCTGAGCGAAGTGTAAACCCCCGCGATCGGGGTTGGGGCTTGGCCCCTTTATTATTCTCTTTGCTTTGCCACGGGTTGGGCAGGGTTTGGGTGGCATCACCCGGTAGGAGCGAGCAGTTGATGCCGTGCCGCCGCCGGCCCGAACCCGATTCAGAATACGGATAAATTCCCTGCGGGGATATGGAGACGACACCATGACGACAATCAGCGCAGCGCTGGTGAAAGACCTTCGCGAACGCACGGGGCTTCCCATGATGGAGTGCAAGAAAGCACTTCAGGAGGCTGTTGGCGACATCGAAGTGGCGATTGAAAATCTGCGTAAATCCAGTGGCATGAAAGCCGCGAAGAAAGCCAGCCGTACGGCGGCGGACGGGGTGGTCGCGGCGCGGATGGCGGCGGACGGCAGCTATGGCGTGCTGGTGGAGGTGAATTCGGAAACCGATTTCGTGGCGCGCGACGAGAATTTTCTCGGTTTTGTCGCCCGCGTGGCGGACCGGGTACTTGCCGAGCGCTCCGAGGATATCGCGGCGATCATGACGGGCGAGCTGGAAGACGCACGCCAGGCGCTGGTGCAGAAAATCGGCGAAAACATCGGCGCGCGGCGCGCGCGGGTACTCGAAGCGGCGGTGGTGGGTGACTATGTCCATAGCAACAACCGCATTGGCGTACTGGTTGGGCTTACCGGTGGTTCGCGCGAACTGGCCCGCGACATTGCCATGCATGTAGCGGCGATCAATCCGCAGGTAGCCAAGCCGGAGCAGATGCCGGCCGACCTCATTGCCAAGGAGCGCGAAATTTACGCGGCTCAGGCGCGCGAGAGCGGCAAGTCGGAAGAAATCATCCAGAAAATGATCGCCGGGCGCGTGAACAAATTTCTCGCCGAATCCAGCCTGGTCGAGCAGCCCTTTGTAAAGGATCCCGAGTTGACGGTCGGCAAGCTGCTGAAAAACGCCGGTGCCGACATCGTCGGCTTTGTGCGTTTTGAAGTCGGTGAAGGCATCCAGGTCGAGACTACCGATTTTGCCGCCGAAGTCGCGGCCCAGGTACAGGCGTCGCGCTGAACCGGCACGGTCCCCAGCGATCCCGAGCACACTTGTGAGCACAGTAGCCGGAAGCCCCAAGTATCGCCGCATCCTGCTCAAGCTGAGTGGTGAAGAGCTGGTCGGCAACGCGGATTTCGGGCTCGACCCCGAAGTGCTCGACCGCACCGCCCGGGAAGTTGCGCAACTGGTCGCGATCGGTGTGCAGGTGGGCCTGGTGACGGGCGGCGGCAACCTGTTTCGCGGCGCCGCACTGGCGGCGGCGGGACTGGACCGGGTTACGGGCGATCACATGGGTATGCTCGCGACCGTGATGAACGCGCTCGCGTTGCGCGATGCGCTCGAACGCAATGGTCTGGCGGCGCGGGTCATGTCTGCACTCGCCATGCCGGGCGTCGTGGAACACTACGAGCGGCGGCGGGCGATCAGTTATCTGGCGGCGGGCGAAGTGGTGCTGTTTGCCGCCGGCACCGGCAACCCCTTTTTCACCACGGACTCTGCGGCCTGTCTCCGCGCAATCGAAGTGGACGCCGACGTGGTGCTGAAGGCGACCAAGGTGGATGGCGTCTATTCCGCTGACCCGGTAGAGGATTCCCGGGCGGAGTTCTATCCGCGCCTCACTTACGATCAGGTGCTCGAGCGCAGGCTGGGCGTGATGGATCTCACGGCAATCTGTCTGTGCCGGGATAACCGGATGCCGGTGCGGGTGTTCCGGATGTCGAAGCCTGGTGCTTTGTTGCAGATTGCCTTGGGTGGCAATGACGGCACGCTGATCGGGGAGAGTGAAAGGTGATCGAGGAACTGAAGACCGATGCCAATGAGCGGATGGAAAAGGTGCTGGAAGCCCTGACCACTACCCTGGGCAGACTGCGCACCGGGCGTGCGCACCCTGGGATTCTCGATGGTGTCATGGTGGACTATTACGGCAACTCGACGCCGCTGCGGCAGGTCGCGAACGTTACCGTCTCGGATGCGCGGATGCTGTCGATCACGCCGTGGGAGAAGCAGATGGTGCGCGATATCGAGCGCGCCATCATCAATTCCGGGCTGGGCCTCAACCCGGTCACCGCGGGCGAGGTCATTCGCGTTCCGATGCCGGCACTCACCGAAGAGACCCGCAAGGGTCTTATCCGGCAGGCGAAGGCGGAAGCCGAGCATGCCCGGGTATCGGTGCGGAACATCCGCCGCGATGTGCTGGCCGATATCCGCGAACTGCTGAAGGCCAAGGAGATCGGCGAGGACGACGAACGTCGTGCGCAGGAAGACATTCAGCGGATAACGGATCGCCATATCGCCAAGGTGGATCAGCTGGTAGTCGAAAAAGAAAAAGATCTGATGGAAATCTGACCCTCGGGTGAAAGCCATGACAGAGGCTGAAGGCCTGGGTTCGAACGACCACCCGCTGCGGCATGTGGCGATCATCATGGATGGCAACAGCCGCTGGGCAAAGGCGCGTGGCCTCCGTGGTATCAGCGGGCATCGCGCGGGTGTTGAGCGGGTCCGTGACGTGCTGGACAGCTGTCAGGCCCATGACGTGGCGGTTGTCACCCTGTTCGCGTTCAGCAGCGAGAACTGGCAGCGTCCGGCCGAAGAAGTCAGCGGCCTCATGGCGCTGTTCGCCAACTACCTCCGAAGAGAACAGCGCGAGCTGGTGCGGCGCAATGTGAGCCTGCGTGTGGTGGGTTCCCGGGAGCGCTTCAGCGCCAGGCTGGTCCGCCTGATCGACCGGGTGGAGGCGGCGACCGCCGGCGGTCGTTTGCAGTTCAATCTGGCCGTTGATTACGGCGGTCGTTGGGATATCGCCCGCGCGGCGCGGCAGCTGGCGGAGCAGGTGCAATGTGGCGAGTTGTCGCCCGCCGATATCGACGAGGCCGCGGTCGAGCGCCGTCTCTGTCTTGCCGATGTGGCGCCACCCGATCTGTGCATCCGCACCGCCGGTGAGCAGCGCCTGAGTAATTTTCTGTTGTGGCAGCTCGCCTACAGCGAACTGTATTTTGCCGACTGTTACTGGCCCGATTTCGATAGCGGACATTTCAACCGCGCGGTGGACGAGTATCATCGCCGGCAGCGCCGTTTCGGCCGCGCGGCCAGCCAGATGCGGGCGCTGGAGACCAAGTGCTCAAGCAGCGGGTAATCACCGGTCTCATTCTCATCATCGCTTTTGCGGGATCGCTGCTTTTGTTGCCGCCGATGGCGTTCGTTGCGCTTATTGGTGGCGTGATTCTGCTGGGGGCATGGGAGTGGAGTCGTCTGGCGGGTCTTGCATCGCTGACGCAGCAATTGGCATATGTCGCGGTCGTTGCGGCCGCCATGGCGGCCTATCACTGGGGCGCCGTGGGGCCGCCGATTGCATTGCTGGTGGTCGCGGCAGGCTGGTGGCTGCTCATGCTGTTCTGGGTACTCGATTACCCCCGCAGCGCGCGCCGGTGGGATAACCGTCCGGTGGTTTTATTGATGGGGCTGATGGTGTTGCTGCCGGCCTGGATCGCACTCTACTGGCTGCTCGGCCGTCTGCATGGTGCCGGCTGGTTAGCATTGGTGGTGGGGGTGGTCGCGAGTGCCGATATCGGTGCGTTCTTCGGTGGGCGCGCCATCGGTCGCCATCGCCTGGCGCCGGCCGTCAGTCCCGGCAAGACCTGGGAAGGTGTGCTGTGCGGCTTGTTGCTGGCGCTGCTGGTCGGCGCGGCAGCGGCTCGCTGGCTCGGCGTCGCCGGCCATGACTGGCCCTGGTGGCTGGCGCTGATGGTGGTCACCAGTTGTGCGGGAGTGCTGGGTGATCTGGGGGAGAGCATGATCAAGCGCGCCCGCGGGGTGAAGGATAGTGGGTCGTTGTTGCCCGGTCACGGCGGCGTGCTGGACCGCGTGGACAGTCTGTCGGCCGCCTTGCCGGTATTTGTGCTCGGTATGGCAGTATTGGGTTTTACCCGGGCAGCGCCCGGTTGAGTACAGGTCAGGCAGCGATGCAGGGTGTCTCCATTTTGGGCTCGACGGGTTCCGTCGGCGCCAGCGCGCTGGATGTGATCGCGCGCCATCCCGGGCGCTTTCGGGTCATCGCACTGAGCGGCTATCAGCGACTCGATGTGCTGGCGGATCAGTGCCGACGGTTCCTGCCCGAGTTGGTTGCGGTGCCCACCGCGGCGGCGGCGCAGCAGTTACGCGCGCTGGTGCCTGCGACGATCCGCGTCGCGGTAGGTACTGAAGGCCTGGACGCCGTCGCCGGGCACGAGCGTGCCGATACCGTGATCGCGGCCATCGTCGGTGCGGCGGGATTGTTGCCGACGCTCGCTGCCGCCCGTGCGGGCAAGCGTCTGTTGCTGGCCAACAAGGAAGCCCTGGTAATGGCGGGACGCCTGTTCATGGCCGAGGTAGCGCGCGGCGGTGCTACCTTGCTGCCCCTCGATAGCGAGCACAATGCGATTTTTCAGTGTTTGTCCCCGGTTGGCGTGGACCGGGGTGGTGTGCGACGACTGATTCTGTCCGCATCCGGGGGACCGTTTCGCACCGCGCCGCTCAAAGACCTCGAACGCGCGACTCCGGATGAGGCCTGTGCTCACCCGAACTGGCGCATGGGCCGCAAGATCTCCGTCGATTCCGCCACCATGATGAACAAGGGGCTGGAGCTGATCGAAGCCTGCTGGTTGTTTGGCGTGGGGCCAGAGCGGATCGAAATTCTTATTCATCCCCAGAGCATTGTGCATTCGCTGGTGGAGTACGCCGACGGCTCGGTGCTGGCACAATTGGGTAACCCGGATATGCGGACGCCCATTGCGCATGCGCTCGGCTGGCCGGAGCGGATTGAGTCCGGTGCCGCGCGACTCGATCTGACTGCCACAGCGCAGCTGCAATTTTCCGCGCCGGACGCACAGCGTTTCCCCTGCCTGCGGCTGGCACATGCAGCGGCGGCAGTCATGGGAGACGCGCCAACCGCGCTTAACGCGGCCAATGAAGAAGCGGTCGCGGCCTTCCTTGCCGGCAAACTGGGCTTTACGCGGATCTTCGCCGTGGTGGACCAGGTGATGCAGCGCTGGTGCGTTGCGGAACCGGACAGCATTGCTGCGGTCCTGGGCACTGACGTCCGCGCCCGCGAACAAGCGCGCGGGTTTATTGAACGCTATGTAGCCGGGGGTTGACGGGTGGCAGTGGTGCAGCAGGTGTTTTATTTTTTCCTGGTGTTGGGGGTGTTGATCACCTTCCACGAATACGGCCATTTCTGGGTGGCACGCCGTTGCGGCATTCGGGTCTTGCGGTTTTCGATCGGCTTCGGCCCGGCGCTGGTGCGCTGGCACGACCGCAGTGGCACCGAGTTTGTGGTTGCCGCGCTGCCCCTGGGTGGCTATGTCAAGATGCTGGACGAGCGCGAGGGCGAGGTCGCGGAGAGCGAGCGCAATCAGGCCTTCAACCGCAAATCGGTGGCGCAACGGATCGCCACGGTGGCTGCTGGACCACTCGCCAATTTTGTACTTGCGGTGGCGGCGTACTGGGTCGTGTTCGTGCTCGGCGTCCAGGGCATCGCCCCGGTGGTGGCCAAGGTGATGCCGGGCTCGGTCGCCGCGACCGCAGGCCTCGTGGCGGGCGACGAGATCGTGGCGGTGGACGGTGCGGCGACGCCGACCGTGCAGGCCTTGAGCGAGATGCTGGTGCGCCGTCTGGGCGACAGCGGGGCCATCCGCTTCCGGGTTGTCACCCGGGGTGCCACGGACGAGCGCGAGGTAACCGCCCAGCTCGCGCATTGGGATCTCGATCCCGCCGCGCCCGACCCCATCGGCGATATCGGCATAGAGCTCTATCGTCCACCAATCCCGGCCGTGGTGGCGAGCGTGGAATCCGGGAGTCCCGCGGCCCAGGCAGGACTGCGCGCTGGTGATCGCATCCTCACGGCGGATGGCATCGCCATCGCCGATTGGGCGCAGTGGGTCGAATATGTTAGGGCGCGACCCGGACAGGCCATCGCGTTGGTGGTTGAGCGGGCCGGTGAGCGCCCGGCGCTGAGCGTGACGCCAAAGCGGGTTACCTCGGGGGGAGAGACCTTCGGTCAGGTGGGCGTGGCGGTGGCCGCTGTCGAATGGCCGGCCGAATATCGACGCGAGCAGCGTTACGGTCCGGTGGCAGCCTTTACCCGGAGCCTTACCACGACCTGGGACACCGCTGCGATGATCCTCGGGTCGGTTCGCAAGATGATAATTGGTGATATCTCGGTACGGCACTTGAGTGGACCCATCACCATTGCTAAAGTGGCCGGCGCTTCGGCACAGTATGGTTTGGTACCCCTGCTGCAATTCATGGCGCTCCTCAGCGTCAGCTTCGGGGTGCTCAATTTGCTGCCCATCCCGGTACTGGACGGTGGACACCTCGCGTATTACGCACTGGAGGCCGTGCGAGGGCGGCCGCTATCGGAGCGCATACAGGAGGCAGGGTACCGTATTGGTCTCTCCCTGGTGATAGGTTTGATGCTGCTGGCTTTATACAATGACGTTTCGCGCTTTTGAATGCGATCCGCCCGATGGGTGCGCTCCGTGCCCACACTTCCTGAATCTGTGCTTGTGTGCCCGGAGTTGCTTACCATCAAACCAGTACTGAGGCGTAGTCTGGCCAGGATCCGGAGCGGCGCGAGCGCGCTTGGTATGTTGCTGCTGTTGGTCCCCGGACTGACCTTTGCTGCGGTGTTCCAGGTTGAGGATGTGCGTATCGAGGGCTTGCAGAGGGTTTCCGCGGGCACCGTGTTCGCAGCCCTCCCGGTAAGTGCCGGCGACCTGATCGATGATGCGGGGATCGGCGCCGCGGTGCAAACCCTGTTTCGAACCGGATACTTCGAAGACATACGAATTGTGCGCGATGGCAACGTGCTGGTTGTGCGGGTGGTGGAGCGTCCCGCCATTGCCGAGATCAAAATCGACGGTAACAAATCCATCGAAACGGACCAACTACTGAAGGCCCTGCGTGACGCTGGTCTGGCGGAGGGGCAGATTTTCAAGAAGACCGTGCTGGAGGGCATGGGGCAGGAGTTGCGGCGTCAATATGTCGCGCAGGGACGTTATGGTGCCACGGTGAGCGCCGAAGCGCATGATCTGCCCCGCAACCGGGTGCGCATCGACCTCACCATTTCCGAGGGTAAGGTTGCGACGATCAAGCACATCAATATCGTGGGTAACCACAGTTTCGATGAGGCCACCCTGCTCAAGATGTTCGAGCTCAAGACAACAGGCTGGTTTTCCTGGTTGAGCAGCGACGACAAGTATTCGCGCGAAAAGCTGTCCGGTGACCTCGAGCGCTTGGAGAGCTGGTATCGCGATCGTGGGTATCTGCGCTTTGCGGTCACTTCAACCCAGGTTTCAATCAGTCCGCAAAAGGATGCCGTATTCATCACCGTTAACATCTCCGAAGGCGATGTCTACAAAGTGGGGGACGTGGAGCTCAGCGGAGAACTGATGCTGCCGGCGGAAGACCTCCGGCAACTGATCGTGATGAAAAAGGGCGCGGTCTTTTCCCAGGCTCTGATGACGGCGACCAGCGAGCTGCTGTCCAAGCGACTGGGTGCCGAGGGCTACACCTTTGCAAAAGTGGAGGGCTTTCCCGAAGTTAACGAGAAAGATAAAACCGCCAAGGTGACGTTCGTCGTTACGCCGGGCGATCGTGCATATGTCCGGCGTGTGGAGTTTCGCGGCAATACCAAAACGGCCGACGAAGTCCTGCGTCGGGAAATGCGGCAGATGGAAGGCGCTTCGGCATCGACAGACCTGATCGAGCACTCGAAGGTCCGTCTTGAGCGGTTGGGGATTTTCAAGAAGGTGGACGTCGAAACGCGCGAGGTTCCCGGCACCAGCGACCAGGTGGACGTGTTCTATTCCGTGGAAGAACAACCATCCGGCAGCATCGGTGCCAGCATCGGTCTTGCCCAGGGGGCGGGCATCATCCTGGGCGCCAACATTCAGGAAAATAATTTCCTCGGCTCTGGCAACACCGTCGGCTTCGGCGTCAGTACCAGCGAATACCGCAAAATGGCGTCAATCAATTATGCCGATCCCTATTTCACCAAGGATGGCGTCAGTGTCGGCTACTCCCTGGCAGCGACACAGACCAACTATGGTCAGTTGAACCTGACTTCCTATTCCACGGACAGCTACACCGCGAATACCAACTTCAGTTACCCCTATTCCGATACCGGCCGTATCGGGCTGGGGTTTGGTGTGGAGTCCCTGCAGTTGAAACCCGGGCTCCTCACGACGGTGGAGCTTCTCAATTTCATCCAGAAAAATGGCGATCAGTTCAATATGCTGACCTCCAATTTCAACTGGAGCGAGTCGGACTTGAATCGTGGCCAGCTGCCTACCCGGGGTGCTTCGGAGCGAATCCGGTTCGAGCTGACCGTCCCTGGCAGCGATCTGGAGTTTTACCGGCTCACCTACACCGGGCACTATTATCACCCCCTGTCGGGTGATTTGACGTTTCACTTGCGTGAAGAGCTGGGCTACGGAGACGGCTACGGCAATACCCAGGGGCTGCCATTCTTCAAGAACTACTTCGGTGGTGGCTTCGACTCGGTGCGCGGGATCAAGCGCAATACCCTGGGCCCCGAGGATACTCCGCTTTTCCCAACGCTCAGCCGCTCCAATGCGTTTGGTGGCAACATCGACGTCAATGGCAGTGCCGAAGTGCTGTTCCCGGTTCCTTTCCTGAAGGACCGTCGCAATATCCAGGCAGCACTGTTTCTGGATGCGGGTAACATCTTCAGCACCGACTGTGGCAAGGCCCAGGTGGACTGTTCGGCGCCAAATGTTGGCGATTTGCGCTATTCAACCGGCGTGAGCGGAATCTGGCTCAGCGGTTTTGGCCCGATCCAGTTGAGTTTCGCGAAAGTACTCAATGCCCAGTCGACAGACGAAACCGAGTTTTTCCAGTTTTCCTTTGGACAGACTTTCTAAGGTCTGGACGGGTTGCGGAGTCGGTAGCCGGAGACAGGGTCCGGAAGCGCGGTCCGGGAATGATTTTCAGTGTTCGTGACAGTTTAATCACCTAGAGAGGGGGATGTTGTGAGACGAATTTTTGTGGGGTCCATGCTTGCCTTGGTATTTTTTGCGCTGCCAGCGGCAGCGGCCGATAAAATCGCGGTGGTTGATATTCAACGGGTAATTTTTACATCCGACGTGGCCAAGGCGCGGCAGAAGCAGCTCCAGGCGGAATCTGAATTCGTCGGCCTGCAGGCGAAATATGACAGCATAGCTGCCGATGTAAAAGCGTTGCAGAAGAAAATCGAAGCCGAGCGCGATACCATGTCCCAAGAGCAGGCGACCGAAAATCAAAAGAAAATGGAATACCTGCGGGCGGATTACGACCTGGTAGAACGCAAATTGCGAGCCGAGGTGCAGCAGCTGCAAGGCAAGATCATGGAAGAGTTGCAGCCCAAGGTTCAGGCCGCGCTAAAAGAATTGGTGGAAGCCGAAGGCATCACGCTGTTGTTGCAGCGCGAGGCGGTGATCGTGGCCGACCCGGCGCTGGATGTCACCAGCAAGCTGCTCGAACGGCTTAACGCCAAGACCAAATAAGTGGCGGAAAGCGGCCGGGTCCTTGGTGAGATCGCCGCGTATATAGGCGCCACCGTGCGTGGTGATCCGACGCTCAGGGTTTACCGTTTAAATACCTTGAAAGATGCGTCTGCGGGCGAGCTGAGTTTTTTCGCCAACAGCATGTACCACGAACAACTGGCGCAGACGCGCGCCGCGGCGGTCATTCTGAGCGCAGCTGACGCGGGTCACTTCGCGGGCGATGCCCTGATCGCGGATGACGCCTATGTCGCTTATGCCCGCGCCACGGCGTTGTTTGTTGCAACGCCGCGGGGGGAATCCGGCGTGCATCCCAGCGCCGTCATTCATCCTGCCGCAACGGTAGCGGCCAGTGCCGCAATCGGTGCACACGTGACCATCGGCGCGGGCGCGTTGATCGGCGAGCGCGTTGTGCTCGGCCCGGGCACCAGTGTCGGCACGGATTCTGTTATCGGCCCCGATTGCCGCATCGCCGCGAACGTCACCATTTATCACAATGTCCGCATCGGGGAACGCGTGGTGATTCACAGTGGCGCGGTATTGGGTGCCGACGGTTTTGGTTTTGCCAACGATGGTGAGCGCTGGGTCAAGATTCACCAGTTGGGCGGTGTCGTCATCGGTGACGGCGTCGAGATTGGCGCCTGCACTACCATTGATCGAGGCGCACTGGGTGACACGGTCATCGAGGCGGGCGTTATTCTCGATAACCATGTCCAGATCGGCCATAACGTGCGCCTGGGCGAGAACACCGCGATGGCCGCCTATGCGGCGATCGCCGGCAGCACTACCGTGGGCAAGAACTGTATCTTTGCCGGTCAGTCGGGGGCGGTTGGACACGTCAGCATTTGCGACAATGTCATCGCTCATGCGCGCTGCACGTTGTCAAAATCCATTACCCGGCCCGGGGCTTATTCCGCCGATTTGCTGATGGATGAAACTCCGCAGTGGCGGCGCAACGCGGCACGATTTCGGCACCTGGACGAGATCGCGCGACGGCTCAAAAAATTGGAAAACAAGATCAGTGACGAATCGTGAACCCACTTTCCAGGCGCATGACATGAAACCCCTGTCGACCGAAGACATTCAGCGTTTACTGCCCCACCGCTACCCGATGCTGCTGATCGACCGGGTAGTGGAAGTGGTGGCGGGCGAGCGCATTCTGGCGTACAAAAACATCACGGTTAACGAACAGGTGTTTACTGGCCATTTCCCGATCAAGCCCATATTTCCAGGCGTTCTCATCATCGAGGCAATGGCGCAGGCGGCCGGTGTACTGGGGTTCATGACCGTCGATCGACAGCCAGGCGATGAGCGTCTTTATCTGTTCGCCGGTGTTGACGGGGTGCGGTTCAAGCGTCCCGTGGTGCCCGGTGATCGCATGATGCTGATGGCGGAGATCGATACGCGCAAGCGCAATATCTGGCGTTTCAGTTGCAGCGCCAGCGTCGACGAAAAACTGGTATGCGAAGCCAGCATTCTGTGCGCGCTCGAAGCGCCCTGAGTAAGGCCTGATGATCGATCCCCTGGCGAAGGTGGACCCGAAGGCCAGCCTGGGCCGTAATGTGACCATAGGCCCCTGGACTTATGTCGGGCCCGATGTCGAAATCGGTGACGACACCGTCGTTCACTCCCATGTGGTGCTCAAGGGTCCGACCCGCATCGGGCGCGAGAACGTCATCTACCAGTTCGCGACGGTGGGTGAGGACACGCCGGATATGAAGTACGGCGGCGAACCGACCCGATTGATCATCGGAGACGGCAACCGCATCCGCGAGGGCGTCACCATCCACCGCGGTACCGTGCAGGACCGGGGTGAGACCCGCATCGGCAGCCACAATCTGATCATGGCGTATGTTCACATCGGGCATGACTGCGTGATCGGAGATCACATCATCATGGTCAATCACGCCTCCCTTGCCGGCCATGTGCGGGTCGATGACTGGGCGTTTCTTTCCGGTTTTACCATGCTGCATCAGCATGTGCAGGTGGGGGCACATGCCTTCCTGGGCCCGGCCGCCTTCCTCAATCAGGATTTGCCCGCCTACGTCATGGCCGTCGGCTATCCGGCGACGCCGAGGACCATCAACAAGGTGGGACTGGCGCGGCGCGGCTTCTCGCCCGCGCAGATCCGGCTGATCAAGGGGGCCTATCGAACCCTCTACCGGCGCGGTCTGAAGCTGGACGAGGCCCTCGCGGCCCTGGACACCACGCCGGACCCCGACCGCGTACTCGCGCCGTTGCTCCAGTCGATTCGGCGTTCCCAACGCGGCGTCATCCGCTGAATCCGGTGCCTACCGGCCCTTCCATGGATCCCGGCCGCCCTTACATCGGCCACCCTTACCTAGGCCGTCCTTACCTAGGCCGTCCTTACATAGGAATAGTTGCGGGCGAGGTTTCCGGCGATCGCCTGGGCGCGAGGCTGATGCGGGCGCTGCGCCAACGCTATCCCGATGCGGAGTTTGCCGGCATTGGCGGCGACGCCATGGCGGCGGAGGGCTTTCACAGCCTGTATCCCCTCGAGCGGCTGGCGGTGATGGGTTTCGTCGAGCCGCTCAAACGCCTGCCCGAACTGTTGCGTATCCGGCGTGGACTCGCGCGTCACTTTTGTGCGCACCCGCCCGCGCTGTTCGTCGGGATCGACGCGCCCGATTTCAATCTGGGTCTTGAACTGGGCTTGCGTCGCGCCGGGATCCGGACCGCGCACTATGTGAGCCCCTCGGTGTGGGCCTGGCGGCAGGGCCGCATCCATAAAATCGCCCGCGCCGTCGACCACATGCTGGTGCTGTTTCCCTTCGAGGCCGAGTTCTACCGCCACCAGGGTGTGCCGGTAACCTGGGTGGGCCATCCGCTGGCCGATGAGCTGCCGCTGGAGCCGGACACTGCCGGGGCGCGACGACTGTTGGGCTTGCCGGCGGATGCATCGGTGCTTGCCGTGCTGCCCGGCAGCCGCGGCAGCGAACTCGCCCTGCTGGGGCCGCTGTTTCTCGATACCGCGGCCGCCTGCCGGGAGCGCATGCCCGGACTGCGCTGTGTATTGCCAGCCGCCAACGCCGCACGTCGGGCCCAGATCGATACGCTGCTGGCCGCCTATCCCGGATTACCGGTCCAGGTGCTGGACGGCCAGTCCCACGTCGCCATGGCGGCGGCCGACGCCGTGCTGCTGGCCTCGGGCACCAGTGCGCTCGAAGCCATGCTGCTCAAAAAGCCCATGGTGGTGGCGTACCGCGTCGGTCGCTTCACCCAGGCCCTGGTATCCCGCCTGGTCAAGCTCAAGCATGTATCCCTGCCTAACCTGCTGGCCGGGCGCGAGTTGGTGCCTGAACTGCTGCAGGGCGCGGCGACAGTGGAAGCGCTAACGGATCAGGTACTGCGGTGTCTGGGTCCGACCCCGGAGCGTGCGGCGCTGATCGCGGAGTTCGATGCATTGCACCGGCAACTGCGCCGCGGCGCCAGCGAACGTGCGGCTGCGGCCCTGGCTGAACTGATCGACTCGGCACGATGAATATGGGGCCTGGCTATGGTGGCGTGTGGCTTGCCGGCGTCGATGAGGTCGGTCGCGGCTGTCTGGCGGGGGATGTGCTGGCAGCGGCGGTCATACTGGATCCCGCGCGGCCGATCACCGGTCTCGCCGACTCCAAGGTGCTCAGTGCCGCGCGGCGCGAAGCCCTGTATGGCGACATTCTCGCCAACGCCAGTGCCTGGGCGGTCGGGCGGGCGAGCGTCGCTGAAATCGATAAGCACAACATTTTGCAGGCGACGCTGTTGGCCATGGAGCGTGCGGTCGCCGGCCTCGCGCTGGTACCCGGTTTCGTGGTGGTGGACGGCAACCGGCTGCCGGGCTGGCACCACGCATCCGAAGCCATTGTACGGGGCGATGCGCGGGTTCCCTGTATCAGCGCGGCCGCCATCGTTGCCAAGGTTACCCGGGATCGGGAAATGGTGGCGCTGGACCGGCTGTATCCCGGCTATGGCTTTGCCCGCCACAAGGGCTACGGCACCCGTGAGCATTGTGACGCGCTCGCCCGTCACGGACCCTGTCCCTGGCATCGCATGTCGTTTGGTCCGGTGCGGCGGGCCGCATCGGCGTCGGAGCGCAGTTAAATTCGGAAATCCGGATTCGCATTGCGCGCGCGCCGCATCTGCCCGACAATTCCGGCATAATCAAAACCCCCAGATGCAGCCGGGAAGCTCCATGATCTACGCCGAAATCACCGGATGGGGACGCTGCTTACCTCCCGCTGTCCTGTCCAATCGCGATATCGAAACGATCATGGACACTTCGGATGAGTGGATCTTCAGCCGCAGTGGTATCCGTGAGCGCCGCATCAGCCATGTCATGGGCGCCGAGCTGGGAGTGGTCGCAGGCGCCCGCGCACTGGCGGCTGCGGGTGTCGCCGCGGCCGACGTGGACATGATCGTCTATGCCACCAGCTCGCCCGACGAACTGGTGCCCAATACCGCCTCCATCGTGCAGAATCGGCTCGGGGCCACGCACGCCGGGGTACTGGACATCAATGCGGCATGCAGCGGCTTTCTGTACGCATTCAATATGGTTTCCGACATGATCCGTGCCGGCAGTATCCGCACGGCTCTGATCATCGGTTCGGAGCGTCTCAGTTCGTTGATGAACTGGTCGCGGCGCGAATCGGCCGTCCTGTTTGGCGACGGCGCCGGCGCTTTCGTGCTACAGGCATCGGCGCGCGAAAGCGGATTTTTTGCCGGCAAGCTCGGTTGTGTGCCCGGCACCCGCGAGCTGCTCGCCATCCCCGATTTCGGCCTGAATGCCATCGCGCAGTACCGGCCGCTCGACATCTCCATCGACTTCAGCGGGCCTGAAATTTTCAAACATGCCGTCAAGGGCATGGGCGATGCCTGCGAGGCGGTATTGGCTCAGGGCGGCGTCCAGCTGCCTGAGCTCGACCTGGTGGTGCCCCACCAGGCCAATCTCCGCATCGTGGAAGCGGTGGTGCGGCGCCTGGGCGTGAGCTCGGAGAAGGTCGTGCTGACCCTCGAGAAATATGCCAACACCTCCACCAGCTCGATTCCCATCGCTCTTTGCGAAGCACTGGAGGATGGCCGCGTCAAACCCGGCATGACCATCCTCTTCACGGCGTTTGGCGCCGGCCTGACCTGGGCCGCGAGTTTGCTTCGATGGGGCCAGCGCGTGACGCCGCTCGGCACCTCGGACATCGAACTGCCGCCGTGTGACAAGACCGGTCTCGAGCTCACCCGGGCTGCCATCGCGCGGCGGGCGCGGCAGGGCACCTGATCCGCGGATGACCGTTTCCGAACCGCAATTCATCCACCTCAGTGTCCACAGCGAGTATTCACTGGTGGACGGTCTGGTCCGTATCGACGAGCTGGTCGAACGCACCGCCGAACTGGGGATGCCGGCGGTCGCGCTGACCGACGTCTGCAATTTTTTCGCGTTGGTGAAATTCTATGAAGCCGCCGAGCGCCGGGGTCTCAAGCCCATCTGCGGGGCCGAGTTCACCGTGGTTGACGCCAATGGTGCCGCGCCGGCGCGACTCACCCTGCTGGTGCAAAATGAAATCGGGTACCGCAACCTCACACGCCTCATGTCGCGCGGTTATCTGGAAGGTCAGATCCAGGGTCGGCCGACCTTGCGCCGGGACTGGATCAGGGCCGCGAGCGAGGGTCTGATCGCGCTCTCGGGAGGCCGCTTCGGCGACGTGGGGCAGGCGCTGCTCAGCCAGCGCGAAGACGCCGCAGCGCTGTTGCGGGGCTGGCTGACAGACTTCCCGGAGCGTTACTACCTCGAACTGCATCGCACCGGCCGCCCCGACGAGGACGAGTATCTGCATCGCGCCGTGGCCCTTGCCGCCGCGCACGACTGCCCCGTGGTCGCCACCAATGATGTGCGTTTTCTCGCGCCCGACCAGTTCGATGCCCACGAGGCACGGGTGTGCATCAACGAGAGCCGTACCCTCAACGATCCACGCCGCGAGCGCCGCTACAGCGACCGCCAGTATCTGCGCTCGCCCGCCGAGATGGTGGAACTGTTCGACGACCTGCCCGAGGCGCTCGCCAACAGCGTCGAGATCGCCCGGCGCTGCAATCTGGAACTGCGGCTGGACCAGGTGCGGCTGCCGGAATACCCGGTGCCGGCCGGCATGTCGGCCGCCGGGTTTTTTCGCCGGGTTGCCGCGGAAGGGCTGGAGCGGCGCCTGGCGGTGCTGCTGGATCCCGTGCGGCCCGATTACCAGGAGCAGCGCGACGCGCTACAGCGCGCGGCTGGAATTCGAGATCGGCATCATCGAACAGATGGGGTTCGCGGGTTATTTCCTGATCGTGATGGACTTCATCCGCTGGGCCAAGGCCAACGACATTCCCGTGGGTCCGGGACGCGGTTCCGGCGCTGGCTCGTTGGTGGCCTATGCGCTCGAGATCACCGATCTCGACCCGCTCGCCTACGACCTGCTGTTCGAGCGCTTCCTCAATCCCGAGCGCGTGTCGATGCCCGATTTCGACATCGACTTTTGCATGGACAACCGCGACCGCGTGATCGCCTATGTGGCGGATCGCTACGGCCGCGAGGCGGTGTCCCAGATCATCACCTTCGGCACCATGGCCGCCAAGGCGGTGGTGCGCGATGTGGCTCGGGTGCAGGGCAAGTCCTACGGGCTCGCCGACAAGCTGTCGAAAATGATCCCCAACGAACTGGGCATCACCCTGGAAAAGGCGCGTGAACAGGAAGAAGTGCTGCGCGATTTTCTGGCCGGCGATGACGAGGCCCAGGAAATCTGGGACATGGCACTCCAGCTCGAAGGCCTCACGCGCAACGCCGGCAAACACGCGGGCGGCGTGGTCATCGCGCCCGGTGCGATCACCGACTTTGCGCCGCTCTATTGCGATGCTGCCGGCGAAGGCCTGGTGACCCAGTTCGACAAGGACGATGTCGAGCGCGTGGGTCTGGTGAAGTTCGACTTTCTCGGCCTGCGCACCCTGACCATCATCGACTGGGCGGTACGCAACGCCAATCGTGAACGGGCGCGTACCGGCGCAGCGCCGATCGTGATTGCCGCGATTCCCCTCGACGATCCGGCGACCTATGTGCTCCTGCAAAAGGCGCGCACCACGGCGGTGTTCCAGCTGGAATCGCGCGGCATCCGCGAACTCATCCTGCGCCTCAAGCCGAGCCGCTTCGAGGATATCGTGGCGCTGGTGGCCCTGTTTCGGCCGGGCCCGTTGCAGTCGGGCATGGTGGACGACTTCATCGACCGCAAGCACGGCCGGCAGCCGGTGGCTTATCCGCATCCGAAATACCAGCACCCCGCCCTCAAGCCGGTGCTCGAACCCACCTACGGCATCATCCTGTATCAGGAGCAGGTGATGCAGATCGCGCAGGTACTGGGCGGTTATTCCCTCGGCGAGGCTGACCTGCTGCGTCGCGCCATGGGCAAAAAGAAAGCCGAGGAAATGGCCGAGCAGCGCGCAATTTTTCGCGCGGGCGCCGTTGCCAACGGCATCGCTGCGGAGCTGGCGGAAAACATCTTCGACCTGATGGAGAAATTTGCCGGCTACGGCTTCAACAAATCGCACTCGGCGGCCTATGCGCTGCTCGCGTATCAGACGGCTTGGCTCAAGGCCCATTATCCGGCGGCTTTCATGGCGGCGGTGCTGTCGGCCGACATGCAGAACACCGACAAGGTGGTCACACTGATCGACGAATGCCGGGCCCTGGCGCTCGAGGTCGTGCCGCCGGATGTCAACGCCGGGCTCTATCAGTTCTCGGTCGCCCTGGATGGCGGCGTCATCTACGGGCTCGGCGCGATCAAGGGTCTCGGGCAGGGGCCGGTGGACGCCATCATCGCGGCCCGCGAAGCCGGTGGACCCTTCCTCGACCTGTTCGATTTTTGTGCCCGCGTCGATTCCCGCCGGCTCAACAAGCGCGCGCTCGACGCGCTCATTCGCGCCGGCGCCATGGACACCCTGGGCCCGGAGCAGGATGCGTTCGCGACCGCCGCCGATATCGGTTATCGCCGTGCCGTCCTGTTCGCGGCCACGGATGAAGCGGTGCGTCTGGCGGAGCAGCAGGCCCGCAATCGGGATGCCGGCATCGGCGATTTGTTCGGTGGCGCGCCGGCCCAGCGGGCGACGCGGCGGGGCTATGCGGCCTACGCGACCGTCCCCGGATTCGGTGTGGCCGAGCGCCTGCGCGGCGAGAAGGAGACGCTCGGGCTCTACCTGACCGGGCATCCCCTCGACGAGTACGTCGATGAACTGGAGCGCCTGGTGCCGCTGCGCATTGCCGCGCTGCGTGCCGCGCGCGAAACCCAGCGTCTGGTGGGATTGGTGGTCGGTACCCGCACCATGAAGACCCGGCGCGGCGACACCATGTGTTTCATCACCCTGGATGACCGCAGCGGTCGCATCGAGGTGGCGGTGTTTGCCGAGCTATACCGCGAGCATCGGGAAAAGCTCGCCCGCGATGCCATTCTCGTCGTCGAGGGCCAGGTCAGCGAAGACGACTACAGCGGCGGGCTAAAGATGCGCGCCGATGTCGTGCATACCCTGGCCGAGGCCAGGCGCGCCGCGTTGAAAAGCCTGGTGCTGGAATTGCGCGGCGACCGCGTCGGCCCCGCTGGGGCAATGCAGCTGGCCGACATTCTCGCCCCGTACCGGCACGGGAGCTGCCCGCTGCGATTGCGCTATCGCCGCGCCGACGCCGTGGGCGAGATTGCACTGCCACCGGACTGGGCGCTGAATCCCGAGGATGAACTCCTCCACCGGCTACGGGATAATTTCGGTCGCGACAGCCTGCAACTCAACTACTGATACCTCCGTCCGCCGCGGCGGAGAGCCACTGGATTTTTCAATGAATCTCGATTATCTGGATTTCGAACAACCCATCGCCGTGCTGGAAGCCAAGATTGAAGAACTCCAGCTCGTCAGCGACGACAACGCGCTCAACATTGCCGCCGAGATCACCACGCTGCGGGAAAAATCCCGCAAGCTGACCGAGAGCATCTACAGCAATCTGTCGTCCTGGCAGGTGGTGCAGATCGCCCGTCACCCGTTGCGCCCCTACGCCAGCGACTACATCCCGCGCCTGTTCAGCGAATTCGATGAACTCCATGGCGACCGTCAGTTTGGCGATGATCGGGCGATCATCGGCGGTGTGGCGCGCATCGATGATCGGCCCGTGGTGGTGATCGCCGAGGAAAAAGGGCGCGGCATCACCGAAAAAATCCGTCGCAACTTCGGCATGCCCAAACCCGAGGGATACCGCAAGGCGCTGCGCTTGATGGAGCTTGCCGAACGTTTCTCACTGCCGGTGCTCACTCTCATCGACACGCCCGGTGCGTACCCGGGCATCGATTCCGAAGAACGCGGGATCAGTCAGGCCATCGCCCAGAACCTGGCGGTGATGTCGCGGCTGCGCACTCCGATCATCTGCACGGTGATTGGTGAGGGCAGCTCCGGTGGGGCCATCGCCATCGGCGTCGGCGACTGGCTGAACATGCTGCAATACTCGACCTATTTCGTGATCTCACCGGAAGGCTGCGCCAACATCATCTGGAAAACCGCCGAGAAAGCGCCGCTTGCTGCCGAAGCCATGGGCGTCACCTCCAAGGTGCTGGAGGAGCTGGGTATCGTCGATGAGACCATCCCCGAACCCTTGGGCGGCGCGCATCGCGACCTCGGCACCATGGCGACGACCCTGCGCACCCGCCTTGCCGCCCAGCTCGACCGCCTGTGCGCGGAACCGATCGACACATTGCTGGAGCGGCGTTTCCAGCGCCTGATGTCCTACGGCAATCCCTGATGCGCCTGTGGATGCCGGGGTTGTCGTGACCGATCTCGACACCGTGCTCGCCGCGGCGCTGGCGTCGCGACCCGCGACCCGCATTCTGATCGCTTACAGTGGCGGCATGGACTCCCATGTTCTGTTGCACCTGCTGTGGCGTCGGTGGGGGCCGGAGCCGCTGCGCGCCGTGCACGTCAATCACGGCTTGTCGCCGCAGGCCAATCACTGGGAAACGCACTGCCGGCGCGTGTGCGACACGCTGGGCATCGCCTGCCACACCGAGCGGGTGGACAGTGGCTCCCGGTTCGCAAGGCCTTGAGGCCAGCGCCAGAGCCGCGCGTTACGCGGTGTTCAAAAGCCAGCTGGAGCACGGCGACCTGCTGGTATTCGGCCACCATGCCGATGATCAGGCCGAAACCCTGTTGTACCGGCTGCTGCGGAGTGGCGTTCCCGCGGGGATGCCGGTCGCGCGCCCGCTCGGCCACGGTTGGCTACTGCGCCCGCTGCTCGACATCCCCCGCGCAGTGCTGCGCGACTACGCCGTGCGCCATTGCCTTGACTGGATCGAGGATGAGAGCAATGCGCGCCTCGATTTCGACCGCAACTATCTGCGTCACCGTGTCCTGCCCACTCTGACCGCGCGCTGGCCGGATGCCGTGGCGCGGCTTCAGCGGGGCGCCGACCAGAACCGGGTGGCAGCGGAACTGGGGCGGGATCTGGCCGCGATCGATCTGGCGGGTCTTGACGAACGCCCCGAACGGGTCGGGCGCAGCCTGAGCCTGGCCGGACTGGCGGCGCTGGCGACGCATCGACAACGCAATCTGCTGCGCCACTGGCAACTGCCGGAGGCGACCGGTCGGGAACCTGGTGCACCTGTCCTCGACGCCCTGTTTCGCGATCTGATCGGCGCCGCTCCCGACGCGACCCCTCTGGTGGAGTGGCTGGGCGGACAATGGCGGCGTTTCCGCAATCGGCTTTACCTGCTGCCTGCTCATTGGGGTGCAGCTCCGTCTCGCGACCGGGGCCCCTGGTCGTGGTCGCCGGAAATGCCGCTCGAACTGCCGGATGGCGCTCGTCTCAGCGCCCAGCCAGCGCTTGGGCATGGATTGCGTGTTACCTTGCCGGGCGCCCGGCTCAGCGTTCGTTATCGACGGGGCGGGGAGCGCGTCCATCCCCAGGGGCGTGGCGCCTCCAATACCCTGAAGAAAGTGCTGCTGGAGCTGGATCTTGAGCCCTGGTTGCGGGATCGGGTGCCCCTGATGGAGCGCGACGGAGAACTGGTTGCGGTAGGTGATTTGTTCGTCTGTCAGTCCGCCGCTGCCGGGATCGGCGAGCCTGGCTGGCTGCCGGAATGGCGTTGTCCGGTTCGCTAATGTAAAAAAATATTCAAAGACAGCGTGTTACCGCTGGAAATTGATGGGAATTTGAGGATACTGGGTGGGTAGAGGCGTGAGTGCCCCGTCTCACCCAATTCGAGGACGATCATGAACAGCTACTCTGTGCGCGTAACCTTCCGCAGTTTGCTGGCAGCGACGCTGGCGCTGGGTGCTCTGGCGGCCGGTAGCGCGGAAGCGGCGGGCAGACAGCTGGCGCCGCAACTCCAGTCGCGCTCGGTACTGGTCATGCGCGCCGACACCGGCGAGGTGCTGTATCGCAAAAACGCCGAAGAATCCCTCCCCATTGCCTCGATCACCAAGCTCATGACCGCCATGGTCGTGCTGGACGCCAAACAAGCGCTGGACGAGCGCATTCAGATCACCAACGAAGATATCGATCACCTGCGCGCCAGCAGCTCGCGGCTGGCCGTGGGCACGGTTCTGACGCGCCGCCAGGCATTCACGCTGGCGCTGATGTCGTCCGAAAACCGCGCGGCGGCGGCATTGCTGCGCAATTATCCGGGCGGCAAAGCCGCCGGCGTGGCGGCCATGAACCGCAAGGCCCAGGCGCTCGGGATGGCCCATTCGCATTTTGTGGAAGCGACCGGGCTGTCCGGGGATAACCGTTCCACGCCCGCGGATCTTGCGCGCATGGTCAAGGCAGCAAGTCGCTATCCCCACATCCGCAATTTCTCGACCACGCGCGAGATGACCGTCAAGGTCCGCGGCCGTTATCCCACCCTTTACCGCAATACCAATCCGCTGGTGCGCAATCCGACTTGGGACATCGACATCACCAAGACCGGGTACATCAAGGAGGCGGGGCGCTGCCTGGTGATGCAGACCACCATCACCGGCAAGCCGGTGGTCATGGTGCTGATGAACTCCTGGGGGACTTCCACCCGCGTTGGCGACGCCAGTCGCGTGCGGCGCTGGATCGAAACTTCCTCCCCCGCACAGCTCACTGCCAGTCGCTGACACCGCGCGACAAGGGTCCCTGCAATGGGTCCACGACGGAGTGCTTGCTCGATTTTCGTGGGACTCCAGCCATCGTGAAATTCCATGCGCTGAAGCATGGTTGCGTTCGCGGATTCGCTGCGTTGGTTTTGCCAAGGTCCGCCGGCGTCGCGTAGTCTGTGTGCTTGGCGGAAGGTCCGCGAAACATCGGTTGGGTTAGTGTGGCGGTAGCGTATTTCGACGTATTGATCATCGGCGCCGCCTTTTATCTACAGCGCGACTGCCCGACTACAGCGCGACTGCCCGACTACAGCGCGACTGCCCGACCAAGAGCTACGCCATACTCGAGGGCCGCAATGCGCCTGCGCACGCCGCGTCTGCACGACCCCGCCATGAAGGAAACCGCCCGGTTCAATCTGTTGTCCGGCTATGTGCGCCGCGCCGCCGGCAAGCTGCCGAGGCAGGGCGACAAGGACCCGTGGATCGCCCCGCAGAACTACCTGCGCGATCTTAAAAATCTGAGGTTTGGCCCGGTGGACGACGACGCCATGGAATTTGGCAATCCGCCATGCCCGGACTGGGTCGCAGCACTCCCGGTCGCGCGGGCAGTTGGGCAGCGATCGGCCCGAGCGAGCCTTTGATATGCCCCGTCGACTCAACCTTTCCGTGCTGGGCAGCTATTCCGCCAACGAGGCAGAGCACCAGTTGGCCCACGAACTTGGCGAGGGATTGGCCAACATGAAGCTCAACGTCGTCTCCGGCGGGCAGGAGGGCGTCATGTACAGCCTGTGCAAGGCAATCCACACGCATCGGCGCAATGGCGTCGAGGGCGCCTACATCGTGGGCATCCTGCCGGGTGCCCATTTCGGTGACGCCAATCCGTACCTCGATCTTGCGGTTCCCGTGGGTGCATCCCATCTACAGAACGCCATCGTGCCGCTCTCGGCGGACATGGTGGTCGCCATCGGCGGCGCTGCCGGGACGCTCGCGGAGCTGGCTCTGGCGTGGCAGTTCAAGAAGCCCATTGCGTTGCTCGGCGCCGAAGGCTGGTCGGGCAAGCTGGCCGGACAGAAGCTCGATTATCGAAGGGAGGAGACCTTGCTGCATTTCCATGCAGTCGCGGAGGTGTTGCACTGGATAACCCTGACCGCGCGCGAGATCGAACATCGAACGGAAGTATCGCCTCCTTCGACCTCGGTGCGTTGAGCTTGGCCGGATCATGGATCACCGGGGCGCCTTCGCGGAGCCATGATCCATGTAGACCATGGCCCGCGGGCTGCATTCTCACCATGACCCTGAAATAAGCCTATGCCGGCAGCAGGCCGGATTGCTTCACCCCTTTCAGCGCGTTGCAGTTTGCGGCCCAGTCATAGCCGTCCACAATCCGTTTGCAGCGGGTTTCAATCAAATGCTTCAGGCCGGGATTGGTGAAAATATAAAACTGATCCGCCTGCATGGCTTCCAGCACCAGATCACCGACGATATCGGGGTTCAGACCTTGCGCGAGCATTTCGGCGGTGCGGTCCTTTTCGCTGGGGGCGACAGCACCGCCATATTCCTCCGGCCGATTGCGTCCGGAATGACCGATGTTGGTCGCGACGATGCCCGGGCACAGGACCGAGGCCCCGATATTATCCTTGCGGTGATCGGCGGCGAAGGTCTCCATCATGCCGACCACAGCGAATTTCGTGGCGTTGTAGGGGCCTGCGCCGCGCAGGCCAACCATGCCCGCCATCGACGCTGTGCTGATCACATGACCGCCTTCGCCGTGGGACTGGATCAGCGGCACGAAGGACTGGAGGCCGTAGACCACGCCCCACAGATTGACGTCCACCACCCATTTCCAGTTGCGCAGGCTGCAGGATTCGCTGTAGCCGCCCACCGCGACGCCGGCATTGTTGCTGATGACGTGCACCTTGCCGAAGGTTTCCACCGTTTTTTGGGCCGCAGCCTGCACGGATTCCATCTTGCTGACATCGACCTGCACGCAAGCGGCATCCAGACCCTTGCCTTTCAGTTCGTCAACCGCCTTTTGTGCCGGGCCGGCTTCAATGTCGCCAATCATGACTTTCATGCCCGCCGCTGCAAACGCGCGGGCCATGCCCAAACCCATACCACTGGCGCCACCGGTGATGAACGCTACTTTACCCTTCACGTCTTTCATGTTTTTTTCTGCCTGATGTCAACGGCGTCGCCGCGGGGCGCGTCCGTATGGTGAATGAAGCGGGGTCTGGCCCCACGATTATTGTGCGCTGCCAGCTTTGCCCAGGCCGTGGGGCAGGTCAAGTGACGAACGCGATCCGACCGTCTTTTGGCTGCGGCATTTTGAATTCTGACTTTTTGAACATCCGGGATATTTCGCACCTGCACCGGTCCGGTTGATGGATCTCGGTGGCGGCGTGCCGCGCATCCGGCCCTCGCGCAACGTTTTTCAACAGTCCGCCGATGGAAGCAGTGCCTGTACCTCGAAACTCGAGGCGCTCAGCGCCCCATCCACTTTGGCGGACGCTTCTCGAAGAAAGCAGCCACGCCTTCCTTGGCGTCGGCGGACGCATTGATGACCTTTTTGGCCTTCGTCGTCAGCTCCCAGCCCAGTGCATCGTTGGCGGATGCCAACGCATCGATGGCTTGCAGCGACTGTTGTACCGACACCGGAGAGTTGGCGGTGATCTGCGCGGCCAAGGCCAGCGCGCCGGCCAACGCACCACCGGGTTCGCAGAGTTCATTGACCAGCCCAAGGCGGTATCCGTCGGCGGGGGACAGCTCGGCACCGGTGAACATCAGCTGCTTGGCGACATTGAGAGGCAGCACCCGGCTGGCGCGAAAAATGGCGCCACTGGTGGGTACCAGCCCGCGTTTGACTTCGGGAAGACCAAAGCGGGCGTTGGTGGCGGCGACGACCAGGTCGCAGGCCATGACGACTTCGAAACCGCCGCCAAAGGCAACACCCTCGACCGCAGCGATCAGCGGCTTGGTGCGGGTGCGACCGACCACGCCGTAGATGCCGCCGCGTGCGGTCGGCGCTCCCGAGGTGGCGGCCATGTCGGTCCCGGCGCAGAACATGGCCGGCCCACCGGTGATGACACCAACCCACAGTTCTGGTTCGTCTTCCAGGCGGTTGAGGGCCGCGTCGAGCGCCAGCGTCATTTCGTGGTCGATGGCGTTACGCTTTTCGTGCCGGTTCATGGTGATGATCAGGACGTGATCGCGCACTTCAACCGTGGTGCGTTGGCTGGTCATTTTGTTCTCCGCATTTGGATGATCCGCATTGGGCTAACGATGCTAGCGCGCCGAATCCCGTCATTTCCCTGGCGGCAACTTCTGTTACAGGACGGGATCTTGCCGGGCGCATCTTGGTCGTTCAACCCCGCCTGCTGTCCGAAGCACTGAACCGCCCCCGGAATTGCGGAGGCACAATGGCAGTTGTCGCGCGAACGGCGCGGCGCTCACTCGGCGCGGCGCTCACTCATAGTCGTCGGCACAGCCACCTTCGAACAAGCCCTTCGCACCAAATGGCGGGCTCCCATGGGAGCCCGCCATCCTGTTGGGAACCGCAGTACTGCTGTGCGTTCTTTTGCCTGCCTGCGGGTTCAGATGCTGAACTTGTTACCTTGCAGAAGCGGCGCCGCCCTCAACTCGCCATGGTGATGCCGCCGCTCACCGAGACAGTCTGCCCGGTGATGTACGCGGCTTCCTCGGCGGCGAAAAACGCGGTGGCGTAGGCGATATCCATGGGCGTACCCATGCGCCCCAATGGCACTGACTTCTTGATACCGGCGATGCCCCTGGCCGCGATCGGATTGATGGCCGTTATCTCCCCGATCAGCGGCGTGTCCGTAATCCCCGGACATACGTTGTTGGCGGTGATGTTGTGGCGCGCGAACTCCCGCGCGATGGTCTTGGTGAAGGCGATGAGACCACCTTTTGTCCCCGAGTAAATCGCTTCCAGGGCAGACCCGATGCGACCAGCGTCGGAGGCAATGTTGACGATCCGCCCGCTGCCCAGACCGATCATTCCCGGCAGCACGGCACGGCACACCCGCACCGGGCCCGCGTAATTGATGGCGATGACTTTCTCCTGAAATGCCTCGTCGGTGTCCAGAAAGGGCATGAGATTGTCCCAGCCGGCGTTATTCACCACCAGCCAGGGGACCCCCACGTCCCGGTTGATCTGGGCGACCGCGGCAGTGACTGAATCCGGCTGGGTGACGTCCATCGCGATGCCGTAGCCGCCCAGTTCACGGGCGAGCGCTGTGGCCCCGGCGCCGTTTACGTCGCTGACCACGACCTTGTGCCCGTGTTCGGTGAGTACGCGACAGATCGCTTCGCCGATGCCGCGCGCGCCGCCGGTAACCAGTGCGATTTTTTGCGGTGCCATGATGATTCTCCTGTTATGTGTGTGGCTGTGGAATGGGGTTGATGGCGGGAATGCAATCGATCGCGGTTCAGCCCTGCGTTTGCGGTCGCGCCGGCCGACCACGCCACCGTTAGCGCTACCGTCGGGCTCAGCGAATCTCGATGCGCACTTGATCGCCCTCGATGACCACCGGATAGGTGGTAAGGCAGCGCTCGCCGCGCAGCACGTTGAGGGCTTGTATTCCCGGCGGAAAGTTCGCCCAGCGGAGCACCGCGCCGTTGGTGATGTCAAACTGTGCACGATGAAAGGGGCATTGCAGGATGTGGCCATTCAGCAACTTGCCGCTTTTCAGAGGGGCGAGCAGATGCGGGCAATAGGCCTGGGTGGCGTAAAATCCGGTGTCGAGGTGAAACAGCAATAACTTGTTGCCACCGGCCTTCACCACCTTGCGCGTACCGAGCGGTATCTCGTCGATATGTGCGACCGTTTCCAACGCCACAGCCGGTCTCCGGACGGTGATAGGAAGCTGGAGTATCTCCCAGCGGCGCGCGCCCGCCAAGGGGCAATGATGTTGCCGGCGAGTGTCGCCTCGACTAGGCTGGCCGTGATTTCCGGACCGGAGTGCCGCCATGCATATACACGTTGATTTCTGCCTGATTCCGCTGGGCGGCGATGTGTCCGTCGCGGCCGAGATCGCCGAGTGCCAGCGGGTGTTCGCCGAGCGCGGTCTGACCGCCGTCATGCATGCTTACGGCACCAATCTGGAGGGTGAATGGGACGCGGTGATGGCGGCGATCAAGGAATGCCATCGCCGCGTCCATGCCATGGGCCGGGTGCGTATTTCCTCAACCCTCAAGGTAGGTTCACGCACTGATCGCGTGCAGAGTCTGGCCGACAAGGTCGCACGCGTGGAGGCGCTGCTGGCGCGCAAGTCCTAGCAGCCTGTCGGACTTTCCCACCCTTCGGGTTAAAATTGCACACCTTCCGAAACACCCGATGACATGAGCCGATTTCGCCCCATTGATCGTCAGACCGACTACCTTCTTCCCCCTTCGGTGCAGGACTGGTTGCCGGAGTCACACTTGGCGCGGTACGTGGTGGATGTGGTCGAAGGGCTGGACCTGTCGGCGTTTGAGCGCGCTTACGCCGGTCGCGGCAGTGAGGCCTACCACCCGGCGCTGCTGCTCTCGCTGTTGATTTACGGCTACGCCACCGGCACTCACTCAAGCCGCAAGATCGAGCGTGCGACCTACGATTCGCTGGCGTTTCGTTTCATCGCCTGCGACCAGCACCCGGACCACGACACGCTGTCGCACTTTCGCCGGCGCTTCGGCGAGCAGTTTGCGGCGATTTTCGTGCAAGTGCTGCAGGTGGCCCGGGAAAACCAGCTCTCGCGATTTGGCACGGTGAGCCTGGACGGCACCAAGGTCCACGCCAACGCCTCGCGGCACAGCGCCTTGTCGTATGGGTACGCCGAGAAGATCGAAGCGCAGCTCAAGGCCGAAGTGCAGGAGATGCTGGCGCTGGCCGAAGCGGCGGATCAGAGCACGGTTCCCGATGGCGTCAGCCTGCCCGACGAGATCCAGCGGCGCGAGGATCGCCTGGCCGCGATCGCGCGAGCCAAGGCGGTCATCGAAGAGCGCGCCCAGGCGCGTGACGAAAGGGCGCAGGCCGAGTACCAGGCCAAGCTGGCCGAGCGCGAGGCGAAGCAAAAGGCGACCGGCAAGAAGCCCGGCGGCAAGCCGCCGGCGCCGCCACAAACCGGCCCGCGCGCGGACGATCAGGTCAATCTGACCGACGAAGACTCACGCATCATGAAGGTGTCGAGCGGCGGATTCGATCAGTGCTACAACGCGCAGGCTGCGGTCGACACCGAATCGATGCTGATCCTGGTCCCACACATCACTCAGGCCGGCAACGACAAGGAGCAGGTGGCGCCGACGCTGGCGGCGCTGCAGCGCCTGCCCGATGGATTGCGCCAGCCGGATCAGCTGTTGGCAGACACGGGCTACTGCAGCGCGAAGAACGTCAAGGCCTGCCATGATGCCGGGATCGAACCGCTGATGGCGGTGGGTCGCGATGCGCACCACCCGGCCTGGCGCGATCGTTTTGAAGAGCCTGCGGCGCTACCGGCCGACAACCCAGTCGATCAGATGAAGCACACCCTCAAGACCCAGGCCGGGCGGGCGGCCTATGCGCTGCGCAAGCAGACGGTGGAGCCGGTATTCGGCATCATCAAGTCGGTGATGGCCTTCCGCCAGTTTCTGCTACGCGGCCTGGCCAATGTTGGCCACGAATGGACGCTGGTTTGCCTGGCGTGGAACTTGAAACGCATGGCCGTGTTGCAGCCCAAATCCGTCCGAATGGCCTGAAAGCGGGGCAAGCATGCTCGGTTCAGCGAAAATGGCGGCGAAATCGGCCAAAACATGCACCTCAGTGGTGCAAATCCACAATATCCCCCACGGAATCCAATGGCCGTGAGGTTAAGTCCGACAGGCTGCTAGCAGACATCCCGTGTGGGGCACGGGGACGCGGGGACGAGTCCGTTCCCGTGAGGCGGGGCATTTGCGAGAATGACGGGCATGGAGCCGCCCTACAGCCAATGTGTGGACACC
This sequence comes from uncultured Gammaproteobacteria bacterium, assembly GCA_963708735.1. GTDB lineage: Bacteria > Pseudomonadota > Gammaproteobacteria > Pseudomonadales > Porticoccaceae > JAGPUQ01. The sequence continues at coordinate 10,066 of CAVPTW010000020.1, read as the reverse complement.
TCCGGGTTGCGCTGCCCGGAGCCTGTGATGATGCTCCACAATGCGCTGCGCAAGGTCGCAGTGGGCGATGTCCTCAAGGTGATTGCCACTGACCCCGCAACCGAGCGCGATATTCCCCGCTTCTGTCACTATCTCGGGCATCAACTGGTCAAGAAAAGCGCGGACAACGGCGTCTATCTGTATTTCATTCGCCGTGGCTGAACCGGGAGTGAGGGGGGCTTTGCGGAAGGGTACGGGCCCGTGGTCAGCGGGCCCGGATGGAAGTGGTCAGGAGTCCGCCAGCAGCGCAATGGCCTGCAATGCCTCGGGATCGCAGGCTTTGATCTTGTTGGCGATATGGTGTTGAAAGTAGTAACGAAATTCGTCATGGCTGTCGGCGGCAAACAGACTGTCGTCGCCGGGCAGTACGGGCGTTTCGCGGACTTTTTCAGGGTCCACTATCATGCCCTGGATCGTGCCATCAAACAGCAGCCGCCAGCTCACGACTTCCCGCAGATGAAGAGTCTTGAACCCGTCGCCCGAAAACACCGCGTGGGTGCCGATCGTATCAGGGACTTCCTGGATCGGGTCGGACTCGCTGTCGCAGGCGTAATCGTAGTACTCGGCGGCAGTCTCCAGCTCCATCGCCTTGTGCAGGGGTGCTTCATAAAATACTTCGTCGATGCCGGGATCATAGTAGCCCTCCCAGCGCCCGTTGAGGGGATCCTGAATGTCGGGGCAGGGGGTCAGGCTGTTGAGCCAGGGCACCAGCCCGACGATGTCGCCATCGGCCCGCAACGCCCAGCACAGCACCTTGATGCTGAACAGGCGTTCCGGATGGGACTCGTTGGAGTAGAGCATCTGCATCCCGTCGAGCTCGGGTGCGAGACGGATGAAGCGGCGATTGAACGGGTGCGAGAAGGGCAGGCGGGTGAACAGGTCGATGACATTGCTGTTGGGGTCGTCAGTGCAGACGGGGGGTTCATCAGAAGCGCGCATGGTTCACTCCTAGCGATGGTTCGCGGCAAAGCCGTCCGGCTTTCTAGCTGTGAGTTGCAGGATCACAACCATCGCGAGCTAAAGTACCCGTGAATTTTGTCGAGCACAATAGCTTGGGGTCGGAGATGAGAAGCGAGGGCCTGACGACCATCGGGACGGCGCTGTCGGGCCATCGCAGCGCCGACCTCGAAATGCTGTTCGGGCAGTGTTTTTTTGCGCGCTGGAACACGCGCCTCGAGGGTGGCGGCAGCGAGCCGCAGTATCTTCCGGGCACTGCCAACCGACCGCATCGACTGATTTATCGCGAGAATTTCTTCGCCAGTGCGCTCCACGAGACGGCGCACTGGTGCATCGCGGGCGAGCGGCGGCGCCGGCAAGAGGATTTTGGCTACTGGTATCTTCCCGACGGGCGCGATGCTTCCGCGCAGCGGGCGTTCGAGGCGGTCGAGGCCCGGCCCCAGGCGCTCGAGTGGGTGTTCTCGGTGGCCGCCGGCCATCCATTCCGGCCCAGTGCGGACAATCTGTCCGGCGCTGGTGGCGATGGCGTGGCGTTTGCGCAAGCCGTCGCCGGCGCATTGTTCCGGTATCTGGAAGACGGGTTGCCACCGCGGGCGGCACTGTTTGCCGATGCGCTCGGCGCGGCCTATGGCACCGGTGACTGGCGCCGGCCCGAACGGTACCGACCGGGTTTGGCGCTGCGGTGAAAATCCTTGCCGACGAAAACATGCCGCTGGTGCGCGAGTGGTTCGGTCGCCACGGCGAGGTTCTGACTCGGCCGGGACGGACCATCGACGCGAAGGCGGTGCGGGGGGTGGATGTCCTGCTGGTGCGTTCGGTGACCCGGGTCGATGCTGCCCTGCTGGCCGGGAGTCGGGTGAAATTCGTGGGGTCCGCCACCAGCGGTTACGATCACATCGACCGCGACGGGCTGGCGGCGGCGGGCATCCACTTTGCCCATGCGCCGGGCTGCAACGCGGGTGCCGTGGTCCAGTATGTGCTCTCGGTGTGTTGCGCGCTGCGGCCCGATTGGCGCCGCAGGGTAATCGGCATCGTCGGCTGTGGCGCCGTGGGTGGGCGTCTGTACCGTGCCCTCACCGCCCTCGGAGTGAGTTGCCGCGTCTACGACCCCTTGCGGCTGGATCGGGAAAATATTCCGGATCTGACCGATCTGGACGAGGTCGTGCGTGCCGCCGATATTCTCTGCCTGCACACACCCCTGACGCATACCGGCTCCTTTCCCACCTTTCACATGGCGAATGACAGGATGCTGGCGGCATTGAAGCCCGGGTGCCTGCTGATCAATGCCGCGCGCGGTGCCGTGGTCGACAATGTTGCGTTGCGCCAGCGGCTGACGGTGGCACCCGGGCTGACTGCGGCGCTGGATGTGTGGGAAGGGGAGCCGGCCATTGACCCCGATCTCTGGCAGCGGGTGGCGATCGCGACCCCGCACATCGCCGGCTACAGCCAGGAAGGCCGGGTCAACGGTACTCGCGCGGTGTACGAGGCTTTTTGTGCATGGCGGGGCGTGCCACCGATTCCGCCGGTGTCCGAGGCGCCGCAGCCGCTGGTTCTGCCCAGCGGTCTGGATCCGCTCGCCGACGCCGTGCTCGCGACCTTTGACGTGCGCGCCGAGCATCGTCGGATGGCGACGGCCATCGCGTCGGGCGTGGCGATTGCCGAGGTGTTCGATCAGCTGCGCCGCACCAGTCCGGAGCGCCGCGAATTCGGTCATTTTCAGATCGCGGTGACCGGGAATGACCCGCTGGCCGCCGATCTGCGCCGGCTCGGCTTCCGGGTGGGCGCCGAGCCGTCGCCGCAGAACCAATGAACTGACTCAGCCGGCGCGCAGGCGCTCGAGGAAGCGCTCCAGCCGGTCCATCGCCTGGGTGAGCTCGTCCACCTTGGGCAGAAACACGATGCGGAAGTGCTGGGTATCGACCCAGTTGAACGCCTTGCCCTGCACCAGCAGCAGTTTCTCCTGCAACAGCAGGTCAAGCACAAACTGTTCGTCGTCGGCGATGGGGTAAACGTCGGGGTCGAGCCGGGGAAACAGATAGAGCGCCCCCCGGGGTTTCACGCAACTCACCCCGGTCATGGCGTTGAGCCGTTTCCAGGCGATCTCGCGCTGCTCGTGGAAGAGTCCGCCGGGGCATACCAGATCCTCGATGGTCTGACGCCCGCCGAGCGCGGTCTGGATGGCGTACATGGCGGGGACGTTGGCACACAGCCGCATGGAGGCGAGCATTTCGATGCCCTGCAAATAGCTGCGCGCGCGGTGTTTGGCGCCGCTTGCGACCAGCCAGCCCGAGCGGAAGCCGGCCAGGCGATAGTTTTTCGACAGGCCGTTGAACGTAATGCACAGCACATCCCGGGCGAGGGTCGCGAGCGGCACATGGACCGCGCCGTCATAGGTGATGCGATCGTAGATTTCGTCGGCGAAGACGATCAGCTGGTGGCGGTGCGCGAGTGCAACAATGGCCCGCAGCAGTGCTTCGCTGTAGACCGCGCCGGTCGGATTGTTGGGGTTGATGACGACGATGCCGCGGGTCCGCGGGCTGATCTTGGCTTCGAGATCGGCGAGATCAGGCTGCCAGCCGTCGGCCTCGTCGCAGTGATAATGCACGGGAGTGCCGCCGCCCAGCGTCACGGCAGCGGTCCACAGCGGGTAGTCGGGTGCCGGCACCAGAATTTCGTCGCCCGGGTTGAGCAGCGCCTGCATCGCCATCACGATCAGTTCACTCACGCCGTTGCCGAGGATCACGTCGTCCACTTCAACGTCGGGGACGCCCTGCAACTGGCAGCGCTGCATGACGGCCTTGCGGGCGGAGAATATGCCTTTCGAGTGGCTGTAACCCTGTGCCGCCACCAGATTGCGGATCACATCCTGGATGATTTCGTCCGGCGCCTCGAAGCCGAACGCGGCCGGGTTGCCGATGTTCAGCTTGAGGATGCGGTGGCCTTCTTCTTCCAGGCGGTTGGCGTGATCGAGCACCGGGCCGCGAATGTCGTAGCAGACGTTCTCCAGCTTGGCTGACTTGTGATAGTGCTGCATGGGAAATGGCTCGAAAGGCGCTTAAAAAGCGCATCATTGTAGCGTAAATTACCCGTTGGCTTAATGCAGAGGCAAGCGTAGTCATGAGCGACTGGAAAGATAAGGACGACGCCTACTGGCGTGCCAAACTGACCCCCGAGCAATATGAAGTGTGTCGGCGCAAGGGCACCGAGCGGCCATTCTCCGGGGAATACAACAATGAAAAACGTGCCGGTACCTATGTCTGCGCGTGCTGCGGCACGGCGCTGTTCGATGCGGAGGCCAAGTACGATTCCGGCAGCGGCTGGCCGAGCTTTTTCCGCCCGGTCGACGCCGCCCATATCGAGGAGGACACCGATGTTACCCGCGGGATGGTGCGCACCGAAATCCTGTGTGCCGAATGCGGCGGCCATCTGGGGCATGTATTCCCGGACGGTCCTCAGCCCACCGGACTGCGCTATTGCGTGAACTCGCTGGCGCTGAAACTGGAGCCGCGCGAGGACTGAACCCTGCGTTGCCTGGCATGGCGTCCGCGCTTGACACTCGCGACGGGCAGTCCCTAGAATGCGCGTCTTTCGCGAGCATACTGTCCCGTTCGTCTAGTGGCCTAGGACACCGCCCTTTCACGGCGGTAACAGGGGTTCGACTCCCCTACGGGACGCCAGCGAAACGATCAGGCGGGAATAGCTCAGTTGGTAGAGCGCAACCTTGCCAAGGTTGAGGTCGCCGGTTCGAGCCCGGTTTCCCGCTCCAAAACTGCAAAGGCTCAAACCCCCCGGGGTTTTGGGCCTTTTCAGTTTTTGGTGCTCGATTTTGCCCGCGAGGTGTTTCCTGTTCGCGCAGTTCGCCGGCACGGCTATCGCCTGCCGGGCTGCTACACTGCATCTTGAAACCCGAACCCAAGCCCCGCAACTGCGACCTCGATCCTCATGACCAGCGCGCTTTCCATTCGCTCCCTTCGCAAGGTGTATGACAACGGACTGGAAGCGCTCAAGGGGATCGACCTTGATGTGGCCGAGGGCGATTTTTTTGCCCTGCTGGGGCCGAACGGCGCCGGCAAGTCCACCGCGATTGGCATCATCTGTTCGCTGGTACGCAAGACCAGTGGCACCATCAGCGTCTTCGGCACCGACATCGACCGCGATTTTTCCCAGGCCAAGCAATACCTGGGCGTAGTGCCCCAGGAGTTCAATTTCCAGCAGTTCGAGAAAGTGATCGACATCCTGGTCACCCAGGCGGGCTATTACGGGTTGCCGCGCAAGATCGCCGAGGAGCGCAGTGAAAAATACCTGCGTCAGCTCGGCCTGTGGGACAAGCGCGACAGCCGGGCGCGGATGCTGTCCGGCGGCATGAAGCGACGCCTGATGATCGCGCGGGCACTGGTGCACGAGCCGCGGCTGTTGATTCTGGACGAACCCACGGCGGGCGTGGACATCGAGTTACGGCGCGCCACCTGGCAGTTCCTGCGGGACATCAACGCACGCGGGGTGACCATCATCCTCACCACGCACTATCTCGAGGAAGCCGAGAATCTGTGTAACCGCATCGGGATCATCGATCGCGGCAAGATCGTCGAGAACACCAGTACCCGGCAATTGCTTGCCAAGCTGAGCACCGAAACCTTCGTGCTCGACACGCGCGAGCAGCTCGATGCTTTTCCGGATCTTCCCGGTTACCCGGGCCGCCTGGTGGACAGCCACAGTCTCGAAATCGCGGTGGAAAAATCCCAGTCGTTGAATGAGCTTTTCGCCAGTCTGTCGGAGCACAATGTCCATGTGCTCAGCATGCGCAACAAGACCAATCGCCTGGAAGAACTGTTCGTATCCCTGGTCCAGGCGGGGGCAGACCAGGTTGGCGGCAACACCGATGGAGAGCGATCATGAAAGCACGCCAGCAATGGGTGGCTTTCGCTACCATCCTGACCCGCGAGGTACGCCGCTTCATGCGTATCTGGCTGCAGACGCTGTTGCCACCGGCGATCACCATCGTGCTGTATTTCGTGATTTTCGGCACTTTGATCGGGCCGCGGATCGGCGCCATGGCGGGACATGCCTACATCGATTTCGTGGTGCCCGGATTGATCATGATGTCGGTCATCACGAATTCCTACAGCAATGTCGTGTCGTCGTTTTACGGTAACAAGTTTCAGGGCAGCATCGAGGAAATCCTGGTATCGCCGGTGCCGAATTATGTGATCCTGCTCGGCTTCGTGTTCGGCGGAGTCGCCCGGGGCATTGCCGTAGGCGCTATCGTGACGCTGTTGTCGCTGCTCTTCACCAGCCTGCAACTGCATCACCTGGCGGTGATTCTCGGCATGGTGCTGCTGACCGCGATACTGTTTTCCATCGCCGGGCTCATCAATGCGATTTTTGCCGAATCGTTCGATGATATTTCGATTATTCCAACCTTCGTTTTGACGCCCCTGACCTATCTCGGCGGCGTGTTCTACTCCATCGACATGCTGCCGGAGTTCTGGCAGGCGGTGTCCCGGGCCAATCCGATCCTGTACATGGTGAATGCGTTTCGCTATGGCTTTCTGGGCACTTCCGATATCCCGGTGCTCGGCGCCTTTCTCATGGTATCGGCGTTTGTTGTCCTGGGCTATGTCTACGCGCTTCACCTGCTGGCGCATGGCCGGCGCCTGCGCCGCTAGCCCGCCATGACGGACCTGCCGGGCTCCCTGCTGGGACGCGCCACAGCCTATCCGCAGCGGTACGATCCGGATCTGCTGCATCCGATAGCGCGGGCCACTGGCCGCGCGGTGCTGCCGCCGGCGGCGCTGCAAGCGTTGCAGGGCACCGACTTCTGGACGGCCTTTGAGCTTTCATGGCTGGGGCCGCGCGGGATGCCTCGGGTCGCGGTGGCGGAAATCACGATCCCGTGTGCCTCGCCCAACATCGTCGAATCCAAGTCACTCAAGCTGTATCTGAATTCGCTGAACGATACCTGCTTCGCCACGCCGGATGCGGTGGCCGCCCGGATGCAGGCTGATATTTCCGCCTGCTGTGGCGCGTCTGTGGAAGTATCGCTGCACAGTCTCGGCGACTATGCCCGGCAGGGTATCCGCCAACCGCCTGGAGCATGCCTCGACGCGATCGAGCTCATGCTCCGGCGTTTGAACCGGATGCGGCGAGCCTGTGCGCGGCGCGCGGGACGCGGGTGGCCGAGGTGCTCTACAGCGATCTCCTCAAGACCAATTGCCCGGTGACTGGGCAGCCAGACTGGCAACGGTTGTCATCGATTATTGTGGCCCGCGCATCGACCGGGCGGGGTTGCTGGCTTACATCCTCTCGTTTCGCCACCACAGCGACTTTCACGAACACTGCGTAGAGCGGATGTTCTGCGATCTCTGGTGCCGGGTGCAGCCGGAACGGCTCAGTCTGATGGCGCGATATACCCGTCGTGGCGGTATCGATATCAATCCCGGCGCACTTCCGTGCAATGCCAACCACCGCGGGGACGTCTTGTCCGTCAATGACTGCTGACGCGGGGATTTGTGAAGCGTTCGGTCCAGGACTTCAGGACGTGGGTGGCTGGCGAAACTTGCGCTGCACTTCGCGAAACGCACCCTGCAGCGTGCCGACCACCTTGTTGTAGTCGTAGTTGTTGATCTGGTCGAGATCCATGAACAGCGAGAAACCTTCGGTGCGGTAATCCAGGCAGGATTGTTCGCTGCCGAGATTCTTGCGATGGTCCACAACTGAATATACCTTGATCGGGTGTTTGAAGCCCTTAACCTCCATCTCGCCGCGATCACGGCACATGATCTGATCCCGCACGAATTGCCAGGTGGCGTGGGAAATGAGAATTTCCCCGGGCTGCGCCGCCGTTTCCAGCCGGCTCGCGAGATTTACCTCGGAACCCAGCAGCGTGTAGTGCAGGCGGCTTTCGGTACCGAAATTTCCGACCGTGCAAAATCCGGTACTGATGCCCATGCGCACCTGCATCGGCCGCATCAGGCCCAGGTTGCGCCAGTGCGCCTGGAGCTCGGCAACCTTGTTGCGCATGGCGATTGCCATGCTTACGCAGGCCAGACAATCCTCCGGGCCGCGGGGCTGCGGATCGCCAAAAAATACCATCACGGCGTCGCCGATGAATTTGTCGATGGTGCCGCCGTGTTCGAGTGCGATCTTCGACATCTCGGTAAGATAGTCGTTGATCACCTGGGTCAGTGCGGACTCGTCCATTTCGTCGGCAATCTCGCTGAAGCCCACGATGTCCGAGAAAAAAACCACGATGCGTTTGCGCTGCGACGACAGTTTCACCGCCTTGCCGGATTCGATTCCCTCCCGCAAGTTGGGCGAAACATATTTGGCAAGCTGGTAGTTGTGCAGTTTCAGATTGATTTGTTCGCGTTTGAGGGCTTCGATCCGGTTACGCAGCAACCGTGACTGTTGCAGTGCGCGATGACCGTACAGAATCAGGAACAGGGCAAAAATTCCCGCCGGAACCATATGCAGTGGCGCTTCCAGCCGCAGTTGCAAGTCTGGCTGGAGCACCGCCACCGCTGCCGCTCCCACTGCGAAAGCAAGGTTGTCGCGGACCCATCCTCGCCCACCGCCACGCATGAAGGCGTAACACTGGAGCAAGGTCAGGAGAATGGTCAGCAGCAGCAGCGGGAACCGCAGTGACGCGACCAGCATGCCCAACAGCAACGCATCCACGTGGCCGAGGATTGCCACGGTGGCAGCCGTGACCTGGTGCGCCCTGCGCCAGAGCAGGAATTCGCTGATGGAGACGTAGAGCACCGCTGCCAGCGCGCCGCCGACCAACAGGAGATCGGGGTGCTGCCAGCTCGGTAGTCGAGTCAGCAATGTTGCGGCCGCGCCCAGCGCCAGAATGGCGCGGAATGGTGCAGTGCTTGGCGGGGCTGGTGGGAGAGTGTCCGAAGCTTCCGGTATCATGGAACAGGATCGGTGCGTGCGTAGCCGGAATTGTAGCCCACTGCGTGCAGGTTTCTGCCAAATCGCTGCACTATCGGTGTTGGGTCGGATGGCTTGACGCAAATCATGGCGGCGTGGCCACCGGTGGTCAGAATGCGGTTCGGAATGAATGCAGGTGGGTGACGCGATGGCGGGCGAATTCGGTTATGCACAGGGCGTGGTGGATGCTGCCTTCGCCACGGCGGAGGAACGCCCGGGACATGAGCCCCGATGCCATGGGTCGGGCCCTGATCCAGGTGGTGATCGCCCACTATCGACGCTACCGGACCAGTGGTGATGTCAGTAGTGAACTCATTTATCTGGCTGAGAGCCTTGATGACGACGAGCCCGTGATCACGCGGGGTTGCTGATGATCGGCATCGGAGCGAGCTTCGATTGCCTTGGGAGCGGTCATCGTGTAGAGTCTCGGCCCCTTCGGTGAGGTGTCCGAGCGGCTGAAGGAGCACGCCTGGAAAGTGTGTATACGGCAACGTATCGAGGGTTCGAATCCCTCCCTCACCGCCAAATCAACAAGCCCCGTCAGGGGGTTTTTGCTTTGGGGAGCGATCGTCCCAGCTTCAGCGCCGGTGGCGCACACTATCGGTTCGGACCCTGAATTCGCCGGTTTTGCGGTCGTTGAAGAAGTGCTCCAGCGTCTGCTTCACTGACGGAAATGCAATCTCGTCCCAGGGGATATCCTCTTCTCGAAACAATTCCACCGCCAGGGATTCTTCTCCGGGGGAATACTCGGGTGCAGCCAGCGTCGCGCGGAAAAGAATATACACCTGATCGATGTGAGGGATATCGACCATGGTGTAGAGCTGTGGATCGACCACGCGCGCGTTGGCTTCCTCCAGGCATTCCCGGAGCGCGCCCTCCGCGGTGGTCTCGCCGTTTTCCATGAAGCCGGCGGGCAGCGTCCAGTAGCCGTGGCGCGGGGCGATGGCGCGCTTGCACAGCAGCACCCGGTCGCCGTACACAGGCACGCAGCCGGTAACGATGCACGGGTTTTGGTAATGTACAGTCTCGCAGTCATCGCAGATGTGGCGGTGGCGGTCGTCCCCGGAGGGAACCCGCAGGCTCACTGCGCTGCCACAGGCGCTACAGAACTTCATGGTAGACGGTCGTCGGAATT
>CAVPTW010000019.1:0-15445 GCA_963708735.1 uncultured Gammaproteobacteria bacterium | reverse complement strand
GCTGAAATTTGGGTTATCCAGACCTTCCTTGAATTCGGTAGCAGGTTGGATCAAAGTGAAGTCCAACGGTTATCGGCCTTTTGAACAAACTGGCGGGGAGAAAGACATGACTCAAATTGCCACCCAAATGAGCGTCACGGAAGCCATCAACACGCGCTGCTCGGTGCGGTCTTACACGCCTGAGAAAGTAGGGCAGGACGCCATCAACGGCCTGCTGGCGGCGGCGGTACGAGCACCGACGGCCATCCACGAGGAGCCGTGGGTCTTTCTGATCGTGCAGGACGCAGAAAAGCTGAAGCGAATCTCCGAGCGCGCCAAGGCCTTCATCGTCCAGGAAGCGGTCCACGCCAGGCTGCATCAGGGAAGTCATATGCTCGAGGCATTCTCCCGGCCGGATTTCAACGTCTTCTACAATGCCGGCACGCTTATCGTCATTTGTGCCGACAAGACAGGGCCATTCGTTGCCGCCGACTGCTGGCTGGCCGCGGAGAATCTGATGCTGACCGCCTGTTCCGTGGGGCTGGGCACCTGCGTCATTGGTTCGGCTGTCGCGGCCCTCAATGCGCCGGACATGAAGGCCGAACTCGGGATTCCGGCAGAAGTCACCGCCGTTTGTCCCATTATTGTCGGTGTACCCGCCGATGAGCCCGCTCCAACTTCGCGCAAGGCGCCACGGATTCTCGGCTAGGGCGACAGGGGTCTGGAATTCAGACTAATAGTCAAATTTTAGATCCGACCCCATCTTTTGTGTTGGTTATTCGCCAAAGATCCAGTTTAAACCGCGGTGGTAGCGAAAGGCAGCGGTGCCACTTTGACCGGAAAACTGACCTGCCCCCCTGGTTGTCATGCTGTCGCTAACCGGTGGTGCGACCATGCCCTCTGGGCCGGACGTTGCCGTGATGCCCGGTCCGGGCAAGCGTTTTGAGCAGTTCGCCATGGATGACAACATCAGCCGATCACCCCCGTGTGCTCCTTGATCACGGGATCAACCCGGAACCAGAAACCAGATCCGGCGATCATCGTGAGTGGCGTGAGACATCTCTCGAATTGTCCATTTTCTTCATTGCCATTTTTTCCTAACATCTTCCCCGAATTGTTGATCAAGCTACTTTCAAAGGGTTTGAAATGAAAATGACCATGACAAAGACGATACCCTGGTTGCTCGCCGTTACTGCCCTGACGGTGGCAGTTCCGATGTTCGCCAGTGCGGACCCCGGTGACCGAGGCGGTCGGGGCAACTGGGGTGATCGAGGTAATTGGCACGGTGACATTCGGCGCTTCAACGACCACGATCTCGACCGTTGGCGCGGGGGCAATTGGCACCACGACTACCATGACGGCCGGTTGGGCTGGTGGTGGGTCGTAGGAGGCCTGTGGTACTTCTATCCGCAGTGGGTACAGGGCTATCCCGACCCCTATACACCGCCACCCGTCGTGGTCATTCAGCAGGCCCCACCCCCCGCACCGCAGCCACCACCGTCGCAATACTGGTATTTCTGCGACGCGGCGAATGCCTATTATCCGTACGTACCGACCTGCCCGGGTCCCTGGAGAATGGTGCCGGCATCGCCACCTGGTCAATGAATCTCGGCGATCCGATCTGAGCTGGAATGGCGCAGACCGGATCGTGGAACCGGATTCAGGCGTGGCGGGTTGATCAAACGGCGGTTTGACCAGGGTCGCAGGCTTGCCATACGCAGCCAGACACGAACCTCGGCAGCGGCCCGACGGCGCTGCTGCACATGGCCGGCTTGGAGCGAGGGCGGACCTGCGCATGGCGGTGTTCAGCGGCGTGGCAAGCCTCCGGGACCGCCCGCCTGCGACAACATGCCTTCCATGCCGCGCAGCATCCGGCCGAGGTTCTTGCCTTTCATTTTTTTCATGGTCTTGGCCATCTGCTTGTACTGCTTGAGCAGCCGGTTCAGATCCTGAATGGAAGTGCCCGAGCCGGTGGTGATGCGGCGCTTGCGCGAGCCGTTGAGCATTTCTGGATCGGCGCGTTCGGCCCGCGTCATGGAATCGATGATGACCGTCATGGTCTTGAACTGCGCGGTGATGTTGCTCTGCTCCGCCAGACGCGCCATGTTGCCCATGCCGGGGAGTTTTTCGAGCAGCCCGCCCATGCCGCCCAGATTCTGCATCTGCTGGAGCTGGTCGCGCAGATCCTCGAGGTCGAACCGGGTGCCCTTCTCGACCTTGCGGGCCAGCTTTTCGGCCTTGACGCGATCGACCTTGCGCTCGACCTCTTCGATCAGGGACAGCACATCGCCCATGCCGAGGATGCGCGAGGCGATGCGGTCGGGGTGGAAGGGTTCGAGGGCGTCGGTCTTCTCGCCGACACCGAGAAACTTGATCGGTTTGCCGGTGACGTGACGCACCGAGAGCGCGGCGCCGCCACGGGCATCGCCATCCACCTTGGTGAGGATCACGCCAGTCAGCGGCAATGCCGCGTCGAAGGCGCGCGCGGTGTTGACGGCGTCCTGGCCGATCATGGCGTCGATGACGAAGAGGGTTTCGGCGGGTTCCAGCGCCACGCTCAGCGCGCGGATTTCGTCCATGAGTGCCGTATCGATATGCAGCCGGCCCGCGGTGTCGACGATCAGCACGTCGGCAAAACCGCGCCGCGCCTCGCCCATGGCGCGCTCGGCAATGGCAAGCGGGGTCTCGTCGCCGCGACTCGCGAGGCAGGTCACGCCGACTTCCGCCGCCAGGGTGGCGAGCTGCTGGATCGCGGCCGGACGGTAGACGTCCACGCTCACCACCATGACTTTTTTCTTTTCCCGCTCGGTGAGATAGCGCGCGAGCTTGGCCACCGAGGTGGTCTTGCCCGCGCCCTGGAGTCCCGCCATCAGGATCACCGCCGGCGGACGCACCGCGAGGTTCAGCCCGGTATTGGCGTCACCCATCAGGTGCACCAGCTCGTCCTGCACCAGCTTCAGGAACTGCTGCCCGGGATTCAGCCCGCGTCCGACCTGGGTGCCGAGCGCGCGCGAACGCACGCGGTCGATGAAGTCCTTGACTACGGCGAGCGCGACATCGGCCTCCAGCAGCGCCATGCGCACGTCACGCAGCGTGTCGCGGATATTGTCTTCACTGAGCTGGGACTTGCCGGCAATCTTGCGAAAGCTGTCGCCCAGGCGGCCGCCGAGGTTCTCAAACAATGCCATTGCGGACATCCGAACGAAATGGGACCTGCATTATAGCCGCCCGTCGCGCACCGGGACTCTCAAACCGGGACGCACACCCGGGCGGCGTCTTTGCGCCAGGGGGCGGATATGCCACACTCTGGCGTCTTCCAAAAACCGCTCCCGCCAATGACGCCCTGGTTACCCGCATCCCTGGCCGCACTCTTCTACAGCCTGGCGTTTGCGCTGCGCCTCGCGGATTTTTTGCGCGCTCGGGTCAGCCCCAAGCTTCCCTTGCTGCTGCTGGCGGGCATGGCGTTGGCGGCCCACGCCCTGGCCGGCTGGCACCAGGTGTTCGAGGCCGGCAAGCTGAATGTCAGCCTGATCCCGTTTTCGGCGCTGATCTTTCTGCTGATCAACGCCATCGTGGTGCTGAGTTCGATCCGCGACCCCCTGGAAAATCTGTATCTGCTGCTGTTTCCGCCGACGGTAGTAATGCTCGTGCTGGCGGCGGTCACCGATCAGCATATCCGCGAGCTGACCTCGGTACCCCTGGGCCTCGGCGCTCATATCCTGCTGTCGGTGCTTTCCTACAGTCTGATGACGATCGCCGCGCTGCTGGCCCTGGTGCTGACGTGGCAAAACCGCCGGCTTCACAACCACCAGCCCGGTGGGCCGCTGCGCGCGCTGCCGCCCCTGCTGACCATGGAACGGCTGCTGTTCCGCTTTCTGGTGGCGGGATTTGTTTTGCTCAGCGCGGGCCTGGTGCTCGGCTTTATCTATGTGGAAAACATCCTGGCGCAGCATCTCGCCCACAAGACGGTGTTTTCGCTGGTCGCCTGGGTGGTCTACGCGGTGCTGCTGTGGGGCCACTTTCGGCGCGGCTGGCGCGGACGCGTGGCGGCCTACTGGGCGCTGGGCGGGTTCTGCTCACTGATGCTGGCGTTCTGGGGCACCAAGTTTGTGCTGGAAGTGCTGCTGAGCTGAGCGTCCAGGCGCCATCGCATGCCGACCCGCTGGCGACAGTTTTTGCAACCGTCGTCAGGATGCAAACGGATTGTTGCGCCGCGCCCGGTGGGCGGCCCGCGTCAGCACGGCGCGGCGCTCCTCGTCCGTCGACAACACCCAGTCCGCAATCTCGCGGGCACTGCGGTGACAGCCGATGCAGATGTCGTCAGCGCCCAGCGCGCAGAGCGACACGCAGGGCGAGCGCACCCTGGCCGCGCCGACATCAGCCTTCATCCGCAACCGGCGTCAGGGTCTGACGAAATTCCAGCGCCTTGATCCGGTAGGTGCGCGCGGACTCGGCGAGGCTTGCGATCGCCCGCTCATCGAGCTGCCGCACCACCTTGGCGGGCGTGCCGAGCACGAGCGAATGGTCGGGAATTTCCATCCCCTCCGGAACCAGCGCATTGGCGCCGATCAGGCAATTGTTGCCGATGCGCGCGCGATTGAGGATGACGGCGTTGATGCCGATCAGGGTGTTGTTGCCGATGGTGCAGCCGTGAACCATGGCGCAGTGGCCGATGGTGACGTTTTCGCCGATGTGCAGCTGGATGCCCGGATCGGTATGCAGCACTGCGTTGTCCTGGACATTGCTGCCCGCGCCGATGTGGATGAAATCGGTATCGCCGCGGATCACCGTGTTGAACCAGACGCTGGCACCGTCCCCAAGCACCACCATGCCGATGACATCCGCGCTGGGCGCGACAAATACATCGCGTCCGACGCGGGGACGGTGACCATTGTAGGCGTAGATCATGGCAAGTCTTCCTCCTCTAGTTCGATCAGATGCGCACGCAGATGGGGCGGCAAGCGGTCATGCAGGTACGCAAAACTGAGCCGGGCATCAAGCGCCGTGTTGAGAAAATGAATCAGAACGTTCAGGGTAAAACCCCAGATGCGGTAATCCCCGTAGTGATAGCACGGCATTTCATAACGGCCGTCGAGCAGTTCGAATTCGCCGCTCACCAGATGGCGCTGCTGGAGCAGATACCCAAGAGGCACGCGAAACACCGCGTCCAGCTCCGCCGGGTCGTGCCGCAACGGGACATCGGCGGGCACCACGCCGAGATAGGGCGTCACCGGGGTGCCGGTGCGGGTGGCGCGCTTGGGCAGCCGGGCGATCACTTCCACTCGATCCCGGGGCAGGGCGACTTCTTCCTCGCTCTCGCGCAAGGCGGTATCGAGCAGACTGGCATCGCTCGCTTCCCACATGCCGCCCGGGAACGCCACCTGCCCGCGATGGCTGTTGAGGTGTTCGGCGCGCTTGATGAAAACGACCTCGGGCTCCCGTGCCCGAGTCAGCGCCAACAGCACCGCCGCTTCGCGCTGTCCAGGCTGCGGCTGCGCCGGGGCCGGCGGGTAGGCGCGCAGGCGCGCGGCAATCTGCGCTAGAATCGGCACGTCGGGTTCATGTTTCATGCAGTTCTCGAACCTGACACTCAGGAGGTTAACTGTGCCGCTGGTTGCCACCGGGATGCCGCGCTCGCCGCGCCGGTCCCGCGCAGCCGTTCAACTTCCGGGGCGGCCGGAACCGGGACGACCAATACCAGGCTGCATCTTCACGCAGCTTGGATGTCGCCAAACCCAGGGATGCCAAATTCCGACGACCGTCTACCATGAAGTTCTGTAGCGCCTGTGGCAGCGCAGTGAGCCTGCGGGTTCCCTCCGGGGACGACCGCCACCGCCACATCTGCGATGACTGCGAGACTGTACATTACCAAAACCCGTGCATCATTACCGGCTGCGTGCCTGTGTACGGCGACCGGGTGCTGCTGTGCAAGCGCGCCATCGCCCCGCGCCACGGCTACTGGACGCTGCCCGCCGGCTTCATGGAAAACGGCGAGACCACCGCGGAGGGCGCGCTCCGGGAATGCCTGGAGGAAGCCAACGCGCGCGTGGTCGATCCACAGCTCTACACCATGGTCGATATCCCTCACATCAATCAGGTGTATATTTTTTTCCGCGCGACGCTGGCTGCACCCGAGTATTCCCCCGGAGAAGAATCCCTGGCGGTGGAATTGTTTCGAGAAGAGGATATCCCCTGGGACGAGATTGCATTTCCGTCAGTGAAGCAGACGCTGGAGCACTTCTTCAACGACCGCAAAACCGGCGAATTCAGGGTCCGAACCGATAGTGTGCGCCACCGGCGCTGAAGCTGGGACGATCGCTCCCCAAAGCAAAAACCCCCTGACGGGGGCTTGTTGATTTGGCGGTGAGGGAGGGATTCGAACCCTCGATACGTTGCCGTATACACACTTTCCAGGCGTGCTCCTTCAGCCGCTCGGACACCTCACCAAAGAGGGGCCGAGACTCTACACAATGACCGCTCCCAAGGCAATCGAAGCTCGCTCCGATGCCGATCATTCAGCAACCCCGCGTGATCACGGGCTCGTCGTCATCAAGGCTCTCAGCCAGATAAATGAGTTCACTACTGACATCACCACTGGTCCGGTAGCGTCGATAGTGGGCGATCACCACCTGGATCAGGGCCCGACCCATGGCATCGGGGCTCATGTCCGGGCGTTCCTCCGCCGTGGCGAAGGCAGCATCCACCACGCCCTGTGCATAACCGAATTCGCCCGCCATCGCGTCACCCACCTGCATTCATTCCGAACCGCATTCTGACCACCGGTGGCCACGCCGCCATGATTTGCGTCAAGCCATCCGACCCAACACCGATAGTGCAGCGATTTGGCAGAAACCTGCACGCAGTGGGCTACAATTCCGGCTACGCACGCACCGATCCTGTTCCATGATACCGGAAGCTTCGGACACTCTCCCACCAGCCCCGCCAAGCACTGCACCATTCCGCGCCATTCTGGCGCTGGGCGCGGCCGCAACATTGTTGACTCGACTACCGAGCTGGCAGCACCCCGATCTCCTGTTGGTCGGCGGCGCGCTGGCAGCGGTGCTCTACGTCTCCATCAGCGAATTCCTGCTCTGGCGCAGGGCGCACCAGGTCACGGCTGCCACCGTGGCAATCCTCGGCCACGTGGATGCGTTGCTGTTGGGCATGCTGGTCGCGTCACTGCGGTTCCCGCTGCTGCTGCTGACCATTCTCCTGACCTTGCTCCAGTGTTACGCCTTCATGCGTGGCGGTGGGCGAGGATGGGTCCGCGACAACCTTGCTTTCGCAGTGGGAGCGGCAGCGGTGGCGGTGCTCCAGCCAGACTTGCAACTGCGGCTGGAAGCGCCACTGCATATGGTTCCGGCGGGAATTTTTGCCCTGTTCCTGATTCTGTACGGTCATCGCGCACTGCAACAGTCACGGTTGCTGCGTAACCGGATCGAAGCCCTCAAACGCGAACAAATCAATCTGAAACTGCACAACTACCAGCTTGCCAAATATGTTTCGCCCAACTTGCGGGAGGGAATCGAATCCGGCAAGGCGGTGAAACTGTCGTCGCAGCGCAAACGCATCGTGGTTTTTTTCTCGGACATCGTGGGCTTCAGCGAGATTGCCGACGAAATGGACGAGTCCGCACTGACCCAGGTGATCAACGACTATCTTACCGAGATGTCGAAGATCGCACTCGAACACGGCGGCACCATCGACAAATTCATCGGCGACGCCGTGATGGTATTTTTTGGCGATCCGCAGCCCCGCGGCCCCAAGGAGGATTGTCTGGCCTGCGTAAGCATGGCAATCGCCATGCGCAACAAGGTTGCCGAGCTCCAGGCGCACTGGCGCAACCTGGGCCTGATGCGGCCGATGCAGGTGCGCATGGGCATCAGTACCGGATTTTGCACGGTCGGAAATTTCGGTACCGAAAGCCGCCTGCACTACACGCTGCTGGGTTCCGAGGTAAATCTCGCGAGCCGGCTGGAAACGGCGGCGCAGCCCGGGGAAATTCTCATTTCCCACGCCACCTGGCAATTCGTGCGGGATCAGATCATGTGCCGTGATCGCGGCGAGATGGAGGTCAAGGGCTTCAAACACCCGATCAAGGTATATTCAGTTGTGGACCATCGCAAGAATCTCGGCAGCGAACAATCCTGCCTGGATTACCGCACCGAAGGTTTCTCGCTGTTCATGGATCTCGACCAGATCAACAACTACGACTACAACAAGGTGGTCGGCACGCTGCAGGGTGCGTTTCGCGAAGTGCAGCGCAAGTTTCGCCAGCCACCCACGTCCTGAAGTCCTGGACCGAACGCTTCACAAATCCCCGCGTCAGCAGTCATTGACGGACAAGACGTCCCCGCGGTGGTTGGCATTGCACGGAAGTGCGCCAGGGATTGATATCGATACCGCCACGACGGGTATATCGCGCCATCAGACTGAGCCGTTCCGGCTGCACCCGGCACCAGAGATCGCAGAACATCCGCTCTACGCAGTGTTCGTGAAAGTCGCTGTGGTGGCGAAACGAGAGGATGTAAGCCAGCAACCCCGCCCGGTCGATGCGCGGGCCACAATAATCGATGACAACCGTTGCCCAGTCTGGCTGCCCAGTCACCGGGCAATTGGTCTTGAGGAGATCGCTGTAGAGCACCTCGGCCACCCGCGTCCCGCGCGCCGCGCACAGGCTCGCCGCATCCGGTTCAAACGCCGGAGCATCGAGCTCGATCGCGTCGAGGCATGCTCCAGGCGGTTGGCGGATACCCTGCCGGGCATAGTCGCCGAGACTGTGCAGCGATACTTCCACAGACGCGCCACAGCAGGCGGAAATATCAGCCTGCATCCGGGCGGCCACCGCATCCGGCGTGGCGAAGCAGGTATCGTTCAGCGAATTCAGATACAGCTTGAGTGACTTGGATTCGACGATGTTGGGCGAGGCACACGGGATCGTGATTTCCGCCACCGCGACCCGAGGCATCCCGCGCGGCCCCAGCCATGAAAGCTCAAAGGCCGTCCAGAAGTCGGTGCCCTGCAACGCTTGCAGCGCCGCCGGCGGCAGCACCGCGCGGCCAGTGGCCCGCGCTATCGGATGCAGCAGATCCGGATCGTACCGCTGCGGATAGGCTGTGGCGCGTCCCAGCAGGGAGCCCGGCAGGTCCGTCATGGCGGGCTAGCGGCGCAGGCGCCGGCCATGCGCCAGCAGGTGAAGCGCGTAGACATAGCCCAGGACAACAAACGCCGATACCATGAGAAAGGCGCCGAGCACCGGGATATCGGAAGTGCCCAGAAAGCCATAGCGAAACGCATTCACCATGTACAGGATCGGATTGGCCCGGGACACCGCCTGCCAGAACTCCGGCAGCATGTCGATGGAGTAGAACACGCCGCCGAGATAGGTCAGGGGCGTCAAAACGAAGGTTGGAATAATCGAAATATCATCGAACGATTCGGCAAAAATCGCATTGATGAGCCCGGCGATGGAAAACAGTATCGCGGTCAGCAGCACCATGCCGAGAATCACCGCCAGGTGATGCAGTTGCAGGCTGGTGAAGAGCAGCGACAACAGCGTCACGATAGCGCCTACGGCAATGCCCCGGGCGACTCCGCCGAACACGAAGCCGAGCAGGATCACATAATTCGGCACCGGCGATACCAGGATTTCCTCGATGCTGCCCTGAAACTTGTTACCGTAAAACGACGACACGACATTGCTGTAGGAATTC
Source organism: uncultured Gammaproteobacteria bacterium (assembly GCA_963708735.1). GTDB lineage: Bacteria > Pseudomonadota > Gammaproteobacteria > Pseudomonadales > Porticoccaceae > JAGPUQ01. The sequence continues at coordinate 5,753 of CAVPTW010000019.1, read as the reverse complement.
GTGATGACCGACATCATGATCAATCCGGGCACCACGAAATCGATGTAGGCATGTCCCGCCATGGCGCCGATCCGCGGCCCGATCAAAGTGCCGAAAATCACGAAATACAGCACGATGGTGATCGCCGGTGGCAACAGCGTCTGCAGCCAGATACGCATGAAGCGGCGTACCTCGCGGGTCAGGATGGTAGCGAAAGCCACCCATTGCTGGCGTGCTTTCATGATCGCTCTCCATCGGTGTTGCCGCCAACCTGGTCTGCCCCCGCCTGGACCAGGGATACGAACAGTTCTTCCAGGCGATTGGTCTTGTTGCGCATGCTGAGCACATGGACATTGTGCTCCGACAGACTGGCGAAAAGCTCATTCAACGACTGGGATTTTTCCACCGCGATTTCGAGACTGTGGCTGTCCACCAGGCGGCCCGGGTAACCGGGAAGATCCGGAAAAGCATCGAGCTGCTCGCGCGTGTCGAGCACGAAGGTTTCGGTGCTCAGCTTGGCAAGCAATTGCCGGGTACTGGTGTTCTCGACGATCTTGCCGCGATCGATGATCGCGATGCGGTTACACAGATTCTCGGCTTCCTCGAGATAGTGCGTGGTGAGGATGATGGTCACCCCGCGTGCGTTGATGTCCCGCAGGAACTGCCAGGTGGCGCGCCGCAACTCGATGTCCACGCCCGCCGTGGGTTCGTCCAGAATCAACAGCCGCGGCTCGTGCACCAGTGCCCGCGCGATCATCAGGCGTCGCTTCATGCCGCCGGACAGCATCCGCGCCCGGCTGTCGCGCTTGTCCCACAGGCCGAGCTGACGCAGGTATTTTTCACTGCGCTCCTCGGCGATCTTGCGCGGCAACCCGTAATAGCCCGCCTGGGTGACCAGGATGTCGATCACTTTCTCGAACTGCTGGAAATTGAACTCCTGGGGCACTACGCCCAGGTATTGCTTGGCCTGGGAAAAATCGCGGTCGATGTCGGTGCCGAAGACGCTGATGGTGCCACTGGTCTTGCGTACCAGCGAACAGATGATGCCAATCGCGGTGGACTTGCCGGCGCCGTTCGGCCCCAGCAGGGCAAAAAAATCGCCCTCGGCCACATCGAGGTCGATCCCCTTGAGCGCTTCCAGTCCGTTGTCATACACCTTGCGAAGGGAGCGAATGGAAAGCGCGCTGGTCATGAGGATCGAGGTCGCAGTTGCGGGGCTTGGGTTCGGGTTTCAAGATGCAGTGTAGCAGCCCGGCAGGCGATAGCCGTGCCGGCGAACTGCGCGAACAGGAAACACCTCGCGGGCAAAATCGAGCACCAAAAACTGAAAAGGCCCAAAACCCCGGGGGGTTTGAGCCTTTGCAGTTTTGGAGCGGGAAACCGGGCTCGAACCGGCGACCTCAACCTTGGCAAGGTTGCGCTCTACCAACTGAGCTATTCCCGCCTGATCGTTTCGCTGGCGTCCCGTAGGGGAGTCGAACCCCTGTTACCGCCGTGAAAGGGCGGTGTCCTAGGCCACTAGACGAACGGGACAGTATGCTCGCGAAAGACGCGCATTCTAGGGACTGCCCGTCGCGAGTGTCAAGCGCGGACGCCATGCCAGGCAACGCAGGGTTCAGTCCTCGCGCGGCTCCAGTTTCAGCGCCAGCGAGTTCACGCAATAGCGCAGTCCGGTGGGCTGAGGACCGTCCGGGAATACATGCCCCAGATGGCCGCCGCATTCGGCACACAGGATTTCGGTGCGCACCATCCCGCGGGTAACATCGGTGTCCTCCTCGATATGGGCGGCGTCGACCGGGCGGAAAAAGCTCGGCCAGCCGCTGCCGGAATCGTACTTGGCCTCCGCATCGAACAGCGCCGTGCCGCAGCACGCGCAGACATAGGTACCGGCACGTTTTTCATTGTTGTATTCCCCGGAGAATGGCCGCTCGGTGCCCTTGCGCCGACACACTTCATATTGCTCGGGGGTCAGTTTGGCACGCCAGTAGGCGTCGTCCTTATCTTTCCAGTCGCTCATGACTACGCTTGCCTCTGCATTAAGCCAACGGGTAATTTACGCTACAATGATGCGCTTTTTAAGCGCCTTTCGAGCCATTTCCCATGCAGCACTATCACAAGTCAGCCAAGCTGGAGAACGTCTGCTACGACATTCGCGGCCCGGTGCTCGATCACGCCAACCGCCTGGAAGAAGAAGGCCACCGCATCCTCAAGCTGAACATCGGCAACCCGGCCGCGTTCGGCTTCGAGGCGCCGGACGAAATCATCCAGGATGTGATCCGCAATCTGGTGGCGGCACAGGGTTACAGCCACTCGAAAGGCATATTCTCCGCCCGCAAGGCCGTCATGCAGCGCTGCCAGTTGCAGGGCGTCCCCGACGTTGAAGTGGACGACGTGATCCTCGGCAACGGCGTGAGTGAACTGATCGTGATGGCGATGCAGGCGCTGCTCAACCCGGGCGACGAAATTCTGGTGCCGGCACCCGACTACCCGCTGTGGACCGCTGCCGTGACGCTGGGCGGCGGCACTCCCGTGCATTATCACTGCGACGAGGCCGACGGCTGGCAGCCTGATCTCGCCGATCTCGAAGCCAAGATCAGCCCGCGGACCCGCGGCATCGTCGTCATCAACCCCAACAATCCGACCGGCGCGGTCTACAGCGAAGCACTGCTGCGGGCCATTGTTGCACTCGCGCACCGCCACCAGCTGATCGTCTTCGCCGACGAAATCTACGATCGCATCACCTATGACGGCGCGGTCCATGTGCCGCTCGCGACCCTCGCCCGGGATGTGCTGTGCATTACGTTCAACGGCCTGTCGAAAAACTATCGCCTGGCCGGCTTCCGCTCGGGCTGGCTGGTCGCAAGCGGCGCCAAACACCGCGCGCGCAGCTATTTGCAGGGCATCGAAATGCTCGCCTCCATGCGGCTGTGTGCCAACGTCCCCGCCATGTACGCCATCCAGACCGCGCTCGGCGGGCGTCAGACCATCGAGGATCTGGTATGCCCCGGCGGACTCTTCCACGAGCAGCGCGAGATCGCCTGGAAACGGCTCAACGCCATGACCGGGGTGAGTTGCGTGAAACCCCGGGGGGCGCTCTATCTATTTCCCCGGCTCGACCCCGACGTTTACCCCATCGCCGACGACGAACAGTTTGTGCTTGACCTGCTGTTGCAGGAGAAACTGCTGCTGGTGCAGGGCAAGGCGTTCAACTGGGTCGATACCCAGCACTTCCGCATCGTGTTTCTGCCCAAGGTGGACGAGCTCACCCAGGCGATGGACCGGCTGGAGCGCTTCCTCGAGCGCCTGCGCGCCGGCTGAGTCAGTTCATTGGTTCTGCGGCGACGGCTCGGCGCCCACCCGGAAGCCGAGCCGGCGCAGATCGGCGGCCAGCGGGTCATTCCCGGTCACCGCGATCTGAAAATGACCGAATTCGCGGCGCTCCGGACTGGTGCGGCGCAGCTGATCGAACACCTCGGCAATCGCCACGCCCGACGCGATGGCCGTCGCCATCCGACGATGCTCGGCGCGCACGTCAAAGGTCGCGAGCACGGCGTCGGCGAGCGGATCCAGACCGCTGGGCAGAACCAGCGGCTGCGGCGCCTCGGACACCGGCGGAATCGGTGGCACGCCCCGCCATGCACAAAAAGCCTCGTACACCGCGCGAGTACCGTTGACCCGGCCTTCCTGGCTGTAGCCGGCGATGTGCGGGGTCGCGATCGCCACCCGCTGCCAGAGATCGGGGTCAATGGCCGGCTCCCCTTCCCACACATCCAGCGCCGCAGTCAGCCCGGGTGCCACCGTCAGCCGCTGGCGCAACGCAACATTGTCGACCACGGCACCGCGGGCGGCATTGATCAGCAAGCACCCGGGCTTCAATGCCGCCAGCATCCTGTCATTCGCCATGTGAAAGGTGGGAAAGGAGCCGGTATGCGTCAGGGGTGTGTGCAGGCAGAGAATATCGGCGGCACGCACGACCTCGTCCAGATCGGTCAGATCCGGAATATTTTCCCGATCCAGCCGCAAGGGGTCGTAGACGCGGCAACTCACTCCGAGGGCGGTGAGGGCACGGTACAGACGCCCACCCACGGCGCCACAGCCGACGATGCCGATTACCCTGCGGCGCCAATCGGGCCGCAGCGCGCAACACACCGAGAGCACATACTGGACCACGGCACCCGCGTTGCAGCCCGGCGCATGGGCAAAGTGGATGCCCGCCGCCGCCAGCCCGTCGCGGTCGATGTGATCGTAACCGCTGGTGGCGGACCCCACGAATTTCACCCGACTCCCGGCCAGCAGGGCAGCATCGACCCGGGTCACCGAACGCACCAGCAGGACATCCACCCCCCGCACCGACTTCGCGTCGATGGTCCGTCCCGGCCGGGTCAGAACCTCGCCGTGGCGACCGAACCACTCGCGCACCAGCGGCATGTTTTCGTCGGCAAGGATTTTCACCGCAGCGCCAAACCCGGTCGGTACCGTTCGGGCCGGCGCCAGTCACCGGTGCCATAGGCCGCGCCGAGCGCATCGGCAAACAGTGCCGCCCGCGGTGGCAACCCGTCTTCCAGATACCGGAACAATGCGCCGGCGACGGCTTGCGCAAACGCCACGCCATCGCCACCAGCGCCGGACAGATTGTCCGCACTGGGCCGGAATGGATGGCCGGCGGCCACCGAGAACACCCACTCGAGCGCCTGGGGCCGGGCCTCGACCGCCTCGAACGCCCGCTGCGCGGAAGCATCGCGCCCGTCGGGAAGATACCAGTAGCCAAAATCCTCTTGCCGGCGCCGCCGCTCGCCCGCGATGCACCAGTGCGCCGTCTCGTGGAGCGCACTGGCGAAGAAATTCTCGCGATAAATCAGTCGATGCGGTCGGTTGGCAGTGCCCGGAAGATACTGCGGCTCGCTGCCGCCACCCTCGAGGCGCGTGTTCCAGCGCGCAAAAAAACACTGCCCGAACAGCATTTCGAGGTCGGCGCTGCGATGGCCCGACAGCGCCGTCCCGATGGTCGTCAGGCCCTCGCTTCTCATCTCCGACCCCAAGCTATTGTGCTCGACAAAATTCACGGGTACTTTAGCTCGCGATGGTTGTGATCCTGCAACTCACAGCTAGAAAGCCGGACGGCTTTGCCGCGAACCATCGCTAGGAGTGAACCATGCGCGCTTCTGATGAACCCCCCGTCTGCACTGACGACCCCAACAGCAATGTCATCGACCTGTTCACCCGCCTGCCCTTCTCGCACCCGTTCAATCGCCGCTTCATCCGTCTCGCACCCGAGCTCGACGGGATGCAGATGCTCTACTCCAACGAGTCCCATCCGGAACGCCTGTTCAGCATCAAGGTGCTGTGCTGGGCGTTGCGGGCCGATGGCGACATCGTCGGGCTGGTGCCCTGGCTCAACAGCCTGACCCCCTGCCCCGACATTCAGGATCCCCTCAACGGGCGCTGGGAGGGCTACTATGATCCCGGCATCGACGAAGTATTTTATGAAGCACCCCTGCACAAGGCGATGGAGCTGGAGACTGCCGCCGAGTACTACGATTACGCCTGCGACAGCGAGTCCGACCCGATCCAGGAAGTCCCTGATACGATCGGCACCCACGCGGTGTTTTCGGGCGACGGGTTCAAGACTCTTCATCTGCGGGAAGTCGTGAGCTGGCGGCTGCTGTTTGATGGCACGATCCAGGGCATGATAGTGGACCCTGAAAAAGTCCGCGAAACGCCCGTACTGCCCGGCGACGACAGTCTGTTTGCCGCCGACAGCCATGACGAATTTC
>CAVPTW010000018.1:0-67507 GCA_963708735.1 uncultured Gammaproteobacteria bacterium | reverse complement strand
CCAAAACGCCCATCGGCCAGTCGGGGTGGATGGGGATGTGGGGGCGGTAGTTGTCGAGGACGGCGCGGGCGCCGGCGATGACGTTCTGGTAGCCGTCGATCTCCGCAACGATTTCCTTCTGCACCTCCAGCGGCGGGAGGGGGATTCGAAAATTCTCAACGTAGTCGCGTGGCACGCGTTGCAGACCACCCGTTCCAGTCATTTGGGCGATTGCCTCGTCTCGGAAAATAGGATGCATCACGCAGAAGTAGATCCACTCGGGAAGGACCTGACCACAACTGCGCAGAACATAGAACTCGCTTGAGCCGAACCCAATCCCGTTGCGCAGGTTGCGAGCGATGCCGGCTTTGCCGTTCTCAAAACAAGGCGTGACCTTGGCAAGCAAGACGTCGTCGTTCTCGAAGTATGTGTAGCTCGCGGAAACTTCTGAAAGGAGCTTCTCCTCACTGGGGTGAAACGCGATGCGATGCTCATTCACATCCGCCATCGGAACAAACGAGACGGCTGTGTGGGGGGGCAGGTCAGCCAACTGCGCCTTGCGTGGATTGATGGTGCAAATATCGCCGAGCCGCACCAAGGGGAAGATATGCGTGCGTTCCTCACTCTCCCGATACCGCTCCCCGCTCAGGTTGTAGTCGCCATTGGCGGCGATGCGGGACTTCTCCACCACCAGCAGGTCGGGGTAATGGGTCGGGTCGAAATCCGCTGGATTCCCGCTTGCGTGGGAATGACGGAAAGTTTGGTTGGCTGCGTCGCCTGGATTCCCGCTTGCGCGGGAATGACGGAAGGCGTGAAGGGCGGCGGCGGCGGCGGGCAGGTCGTTCCTGTCGATGGCGCGGCGCTGGGCGCCGAGGCCGAAGCCGTCGTTCTGTACCTTGAAAAAGGCGATGCAGTCGCAGGTCCGGGCCAGCGACTTGTCGAGGATGAGGATGGAGGTCTTGACGCCGGAATAGGGCTGGAACACGCCGGCCGGCAGGGAGACCACGGCGATCAGGTACTCCTCCACCAGCATTTTGCGCAATTGCGTATAGGCGCCCTGGCTCTGGAAGATGATGCCCTCGGGCACGATGATGCCGGCGCGTCCGCTGGGCGTCAGGTGCTCGGCCATGTAGTCCACGAACAGCACCTCGCTGCGCTTGCTCTGCACGCTGAAGCGGTTGTGCGGCCGGATGCCGCCCTTGGGCGACATGAAGGGTGGGTTGGCGAGGATGACGTCGGCGGTTTCGTTCCAGCGCTCCTGGCTGGTGAGCGTGTCGTACTCGAAGATGTGCGGGTCGGTGAAGCCGTGCAGGTACAGGTTCACCAAACTCAGGCGCACCATGTCGGGCGAGATGTCATAGCCCTTGATGTTGCGCGCCAGGCGGCCGCGCTCGTCGGGGGTGAGCAGGTCGCCGGCCCTCTCCCCCGGCCCCTCGGCAATTGCTCCCGGAATTGCTCTACCTCCTGCATCCATGCAGTCGTCTCCCGCCCGCGGGCGAGGGGAGCTGTTTTGTTTCAGGATGTGCTTCCAGGCCGAGATCAGAAAGCCGGCGGTGCCGCAGGCCGGATCGAGCACGGTCTCGTGCTTTTGCGGGTCGAGCACTTCGACGATGAAATCGATGATGTGGCGCGGGGTGCGGAACTGCCCGGCGTCGCCCTGCGAGCCGAGCACCGAGAGCAGGTATTCGAAGGCATCCCCAAGGCGCTCGGAATGGTCGTACGCGAATTCGTCGATGATCTTGAGGAACGCGCGCAGGGTCTCCGGGTCGCGATAGGGCAGGTAGGCATTCTTGAAGATGTCGCGGAACAGCGGCGGAATGCCGGGGTTCTCCGGCATCCTGGCGATGGCCTCGGCGTAGAGGTTGAGGGTCTCGTGGCCGCCTAAACCTGAGCGCATCAGCCTGGCCCAGCCGTAGCGGGCAAAATCGCCGGCAAAGAACTTGCGGTGGCCGCCCAGCTCCTCGGCCTCAAGGTCCATGTCGTCCATGAACTTGTAGATCAGCGCGATGGTGATCTGCTCGACCTGGCTCTTGGGGTCGGGCACCTTGCCGACCAGGATGTCGCGGGCGGTGTCGATGCGGCGTTTGGTGGCGGTGTCGAGCATGGGGTTCTGCTTGTGTCGCCGAGCCATGGATGCTCGGCGGTGGTCAGACGGGGACGACCAACTCGCCGTAGCGCGCCAGGTGGGCGTCGTGGCTGAGCAGGCGCATGGGTTCGACCTGGGCCTGGGCGATCAGCAGGCGGTCGAAGGGATCCTGATGATGCGGCGGCAGGGTTTCCACTGCGGCGGCGTGTTCCGGCTCGATAGGCAGAAAGCGGTAGCCGGCGGCGCGGAAGTAGCCGATGGCTGCACTGCCGGACACCGGCATGTCGCCACGCGCCAGGCTGTGCTTGATGGCGATTTCCCACACGGTGGCGGCGCTGATCCAGACTACCGCGCGCGGCGCGAGAATCAGCTCCCGCGCCGCATCGGACAGCCGCGGGCTGTCCACGATGGCCCACAGCGCGACGTGGGTATCCAGCAGCAGATTCATCAGGCGACAGTCACCGGGCAGCGCCGCCGATAAACAGACCGGCGACTTCGGCGTTGTGGGTGTCGATGTCGTCCGGCACCTCGAACAGGCCGCGCGCGACGCCGATGCGCTGCTCAACCGGGCTGTCGGCCATCGGCACCAGCCGGGCGGCTGGCTTGCCGTTGCGGGCGATGACGATTTCGCGCTCGGCGCCGCGCTCGATGGCGTCCACCAGGCGGGACAGGTTGGTCTTGGCTTCAAGCATGTTGAGGGTCGTCATGGGCCACCTCGGCAGGTCTATCTATGGTTTGATTTGGCTTAGTCTAGTCTGGTCAGAATCGCCCTGCAATCATCGCACGAAGCTTTCCCTGGCCGCCTGGGCGCGCACCGCTTCCAACAATGCGCAGGCCCCGAGGGCTTGCGATCTTCGGCGGTATTCAGCGGTAGATGTCGCGGCGGTGCCCGATGCGCACGACCAGCACCACCAGTTGCTGCGCCTGCACTTCGTAGACGATGCGGTAATTGCCGACCCGCAGGCGGCGCAGGCCGGAGAACTCCCCCTTGAGCACGCTGCCGGCGCCGGGATTGTCCGCGAGCCGGTCGATGGCCTCGATCAGGCGAAGGCGCTCGTCCCGGGCGATGGTTTGCAGCGCCTTGGCGGCGCTGCGCTTGATGTGGACCCGGTAGGTCACGGTTGGTCGATCAGGTCGCGCCTGGCGCTTTCCCAGTCGAGCACCGGATCGGCGGGGTCCCTGAGCACCTCGATGGCGCGGGAAATGTCCTCGAAATCGTCCAGATAGTATTCGACGGCCTGGCGGACCAGTTCGGCGCGCGTGCGCCGAAGCTGCCTGGCGGCGTGGTCCAGTTCGGCCACCAGCTCATCCGGCAGCCGGGCGGTAATCTGGCTCATGGCAGCCCCCGAAGTTCAATCAATGTCGTTGACATCAGTCTACGCCGGATGCCGTGGCCGCGCGACCCCGATTCTTGCGCCGCACCCTCGCCTGTCGCCGGCCGCCGCATTTTCATGGCGCGAACTGGTTGAGCGAAACGTAGTCCTTGACGTAATCGGGGATGAGGGCGCGGTACCTGGCCGGCACCGCCTTGAAGTCGCGGGTGCAGAACATGGGGTGGGTGGCCAGAACGGTGAAGTCCTTGCGGTCGATGATGTCGCGGATCTGGCCGCTGCTGACGTAGGCCTTGAAGTAGGTCTTGATGGCCGGCATGGCGGCGGCCTCGCCGGGCTTGGCGTCGGCGACGAACTTGGCGAATTCCTCCTCCAGCAACTCGTCCCTGGACTTGAAGCGCGGGATCAGGCCGAAGATTTTCTCCAGAATCTCGCGCAGGGTCAGGCGGCGATCCACGGCGGCGGCCCGGCGCAGCTTGTCGAGGTTGTAGAACTCCTCGGGCTTGTCGAAGACCTCGCGGTTGACGTAGTCGATCACCTGATCCCAGTGCCCGGCCTCCACGGCCGCGACGATGTCGGCGTTCTCGCGCACGGCGTCTTCGAAGCGCGCGAAGAACATGCGGTCGATCTTCATGCCGTCGTGGCCGATGGTCTCTTCCTTGATGCCGGCCAGGATGTCGCTGCCCAGGTGCTCGTAGTTGCCGTCGTACGCCACCGCGCCGGTATCGCGGCCGTCGTCGGCGCTGTGCATGCGGGGACGCGGCAGCTTCAGCACTTCGTCGTAATTGAACTCGGTCTCGAAGTATTCGCAGTTGGCAAAAAAGTCGAACAGCTTGAAGGCGGTTTTCTCGGGCCGGGTGACGCCGGCCTTGAGGGCGTCGTCGAACAGTTGCTCGCGAAAGTCGTGCTTGCGGGTGCCGCGGCCCTTGATCTGGATGAAATCGGTGGGCGAGAAGATGGGCCGAAGCAGGCCCAGGTTCAGGATGTCGGTGCAGTCGTAGCCGGTGGTCATCATGCCCACGGTCACGCACACCCGCGCCTTGCTGGTCTTGTAGGCGGGGATGAAATTGCCGGCGCCGAGCAGGTTGTTGTTGGCAAAGTTGATGGTGAACTGCTGGGCGTCCTGAATCTGCGACGTGACCTGCACGGCGAAGTCCGACTGGTACTTGCCGGGGAACATCCGGTCGGCCATCTGGTTGAGGATCTGCGCCAGCTTGGCGGCGTGGTGCTGGCTGACGGCAAACACGATGGATTTGCCGATCTCGCCGCTGACCGGATCGCGCAGGGCGTGTTCCAGAAAGGTCTTGCAGAAAAGCTGGTTGGTGGCGTCGGAGAAAAAGCGCTTCTCGAACTCGCGCTGCTTGAAGGCCTCCTGCTGGTCCTCGCCGGTGTCGTCGGTGACCGTGACGATGAAGCCCTCTTCCGAAAGCAGCTCGGTGGTGACGTCGGTGCGGGCGTCGACCACGGTGGGGTTGACCAGATAGCCGTCCTTCACGCCATCGAGCAGCGAGTAGCGGAAGGTCGGCTGGCCGGATTCGCAGCCGAAGGTGCGGTAGGTGTCCAGCAGCAGGCGGCGTTCGGCCTCGCGCGGATCGCGGCTGCCCGGCTTGGCGCTGTCGAAACGGCGCAGGTAGTCGCGCGGCGTGGCGGTGAGGCCGAGCTTGTCGCCGACGAAGTAATCGAACACGGCGCGGGCGTTGCCGCCGATGGAGCGGTGCGCCTCGTCCGAGATCACCAGATCGAAGTCGGTCGGCGAGAACAGGCGCTGGTATTTGTTGTTGAACAGCAGCGACTGCACGGTGGTGACGACGATCTCGGCGCGGCGCCAGTCGTCGCGGTTTTCCTTGTAGATGACGGTCTGGAAGTCGGCGGACAACAGGCCCGCAAAGGCCTTTTTGGCCTGGTCTTCGAGTTCGAGGCGATCGACCAGAAACAGCACCCGCCGGGCGTTGCCGGAGCGCAGGTACAGCTTGATGATGGCGGCGGCGGTGAGGGTCTTGCCGGTGCCGGTGGCCATCTCGAACAGGAAGCGGTCCCTGCCCTCGCCGACCGCCCGTTGCAGGGCATGGATGGCCTGGAGCTGGTAGGGCCGCAGGAAGCGCAGCTTGTTGGCCTGGATGTAGGCCGGGCGCTCAGGTAGTCGATGACGTGATCCCACTGGCCGGCCTCCACGGCCGCGACGATGTCGGCGTTCTCGCGCACGGCGTCTTCGAAGCGCGCGAAGAACATGCGGTCGATCTTCATGCCGTCGTGGCCGATGGTCTCTTCCTTGATGCCGGCCAGGATGTCGCTGCCCAGGTGCTCGTAGTTGCCGTCGTACTGCCATCGCGCCGGTATCGCGGCCGTCGTCGGCGCTGTGCATGCGGGGACGCGGCAGCTTCAGCACTTCGTCGTAATTGAACTCGGTCTCGAAGTATTCGCAGTTGGCAAAAAAGTCGAACAGCTTGAAGGCGGTTTTCTCGGGCCGGGTGACGCCGGCCTTGAGGGCGTCGTCGAACAGTTGCTCGCGAAAGTCGTGCTTGCGGGTGCCACGACCCTTGATCTGGATGAAATCCGTCGGCGAGAAGATCGGCCGCAGCAGGCCCAGGTTCAGGATGTCCGTGCAGTCGTAGCCGGTGGTCATCATGCCCACGGTGACGCACACCCGCGCCTTGCTGGTCTTGTAGGCGGAGATGAAATTGCCGGCGCCGAGCAGGTTGTTGTTGGCAAAGTTGATGGTGAACTGCTGGGCGTCCTGAATCTGCGACGTGACCTGCACGGCGAAGTCGGACTGGTACTTGCCGGGGAACATCCGGTCGGCCATCTGGTTGAGGATCTGCGCCAGCTTGGCGGCGTGGTGCTGGCTGACGGCAAACACGATGGACTTGCCGACCTCCCCGCTGACCGGGTCGCGCAGGGCGTGTTCCAGAAAGGTCTTGCAGAAAAGCTGGTTGGTGGCATCCGAGAAAAAGCGCTTCTCGAACTCGCGCTGCTTGAAGGCCTCTTGCTGGTCCTCGCCGGTGTCGTCGGTGACGGTGACGACGAAGCCCTCTTCCGAAAGCAGTTCGGTGGTGACGTCGGTACGGGCGTCCACCACGGTGGGGTTGATCAGATAGCCGTCCTTCACGCCATCGAGCAGCGAGTAGCGGAAGGTCGGCTGGCCGGATTCGCAGCCGAAGGTGCGGTAGGTGTCCAGCAGCAGGCGGCGTTCGGCCTCGCGCGGATCGCGGCTGCCCGGTTTGGCGCTGTCGAAGCGGCGCAGGTAGTCGCGCGGCGTGGCGGTGAGCCCCAGCTTGTCGCCGACGAAGTAATCGAACACGGCGCGGGCGTTGCCGCCGATGGAGCGGTGCGCCTCGTCCGAGATCACCAGATCGAAATCGGTGGGCGAGAACAGGCGCTGGTATTTGTTGTTGAACAGCAGCGACTGCACAGTGGTGACGACGATCTCGGCGCGGCGCCAGTCGTCGCGGTTTTCCTTGTAGATGACGGTCTGGAAGTCGGCAGACAACAGGCCCGCAAAGGCCTTTTTGGCCTGGTCTTCGAGTTCGAGGCGATCGACCAGAAACAACACCCGCCGGGCGTTGCCGGAGCGCAGGTACAGCTTGATGATGGCGGCGGCGGTGAGCGTCTTGCCGGTGCCGGTGGCCATCTCGAACAGGAAGCGGTCCCTGCCCTCGCCGACCGCCCGTTGCAGGGCATGGATGGCCTGGAGCTGGTAGGGCCGCAGGAAACGCAGCTTGTTGGCCTGGATGTAGGCCGGGCGCTCAGCCGCGCTCTTCCAGCCGGCATCAAGAGCGTAAGTCGGGCGCTGCGTGAGGACGATGTAGTCGTCAGCGACTTTTTCGTCCGTCAGCCGCGCCGGGTTGGGCGTGACCTTCTGGTAGCCGACCACCGACTCCGGGGTGGGAAAGGCGGTGATGACATGGGGATTGCCGCGCTCCAGATCCCAGAAGTAATGCAGGTTGCCGTTGGAAAGGATGACGAAGCGGCAGTTCTGCGCGCGGGCGTATTTGCGCGCCTGCTCCTTGCCGGCCAGCGGATTTTTGGTTTCGGCCTTGGCCTCCAGCACCAGCAGCGGAAAGCCCTTGGCATCCAGCAGCAGGAAATCGACGAAGCCCTTGCTCGTTTTATCGAAGTCGTTGCCCAGCGCGTCGAGATCGTGGGATTTGAGCGCGACGCCGGGCTCAAGCCTGATATTGGCCGGCAGCGCGCCGTCAGCGAAGAACCGCCAGCCGGCCGCTTCCAGCAGCCGGTTGATCTTGATGCGGGCGGTGGCTTCTTTTTCGGGCATTACGCGCTCCTACGCCAACAACGCCTGCCGGCACCGCTGGGCCGTCAGGCGAGGCTGACGGTCACCGGCCGGCGTGGCGTTGTTGCGGGCCGCAAAAAAGTTACAGGTCGTAAAAACCCTTGCCTTCCCGCGCCAGCCTTTCCAGCAGCGGCGCCGGCTTCCAGTAGGTGTCGCCGCATTGTCGTGCGTATTTCTGGTAGGCATCGCAGACGGTCTTGAGCCCGATCTCGTCGGCCCAGAACATGGGGCCGCCGCGGTAGGCGGGAAAGCCGTAGCCGTTGATCCAGATGATGTCGATGTCCAGCGCGCGCGCGGCGATGCCTTCCTCCAGGATTTTGGCACCCTCGTTCACCATGGGGTAAAGGCAGCGTTCGAGGATTTCCTGGTCGGATATCTGCCGCTGCGCGATGCCGGCGTCGCGGGCGCACTGGGCGATCAGGCGCTCGATCTCCGGATCGGGCAGCGGGGTGCGGCCGTCTTCGTAGCGGTAGATGCCGGCGTTGGTCTTCTGCCCGTGGCGGCCCATTTCGACGATCCGGTCGATCCACAGGGATTCGCGTGGCTCGATCTTGCCGGCCTTGCGGCGCTCCTGGCGCACCTTGTAGCCCACGTCGAGCCCGGCCATGTCGGCCATGGCGAAGGGGCCCATGGGAAAGCCGAAGTCGTAGAGCACCTTGTCGATCTGCTCGGGCCTGGCGCCCTCCTCCACCAGGAACATGGCCTCGCGGGTGCGTTGGTGCAGCATGCGGTTGCCGACGAAGCCGTCGCACACACCGACCAGGACGCCGATCTTGCCGATGCGCCGGGACAGGTTCATCACCGTGGCGATGACATCGTTGGCGGTCTGCTTGCCGCGCACGTTCTCCAGCAGCCGCATCACGTTGGCGGGGCTGAAGAAGTGCATGCCGATCACGTCCTGGGGCCGTTGGGTGGCGCTCGCGATCTCATCGATGTTCAGGGTCGAGGTGTTGGTGGCGAGGATGGCCCCCGGCTTGGCCACCGCATCGAGCTTGCGGAACACTTCCTTCTTGATCTCCATGTTTTCGAACACGGCCTCGATCACCACATCGGCGTGCTTGATGTCGTCATAGGATGTGGACGGCGTGATCAGCCCCATGCGTTTCTCGACATCCGCGGCGGTGAGCCGGCCCTTGCTCGCGGTCGCCTCGTAGTTCTTGCGAATCACGCCGATACCCCGGTCCAGGGCTTCGCGGTTGATTTCGAGCAGGGTCACCGGAATGCCGGCATTGGCGAAGTTCATGGCGATGCCGCCGCCCATGGTGCCGGCGCCGATGACGGCGGCGGTCTTGATCTCCCGCTGCGCCGTGTCTTTGGGCAGTCCCGGGATCTTGGCCACTTCGCGCTCGGCAAAGAACACATGGCGCTGGGCGCGGGATTCGCTCGAGGTCATCAACTCCTGGAACAGTTCCGCCTCGCGCTTCATGCCCTCGGCAAAGGGCAGTTCGGCCGCCGCCTGGACCGCCTTGATGATATGGAAGGGCGCCTTGAAGCCGCGCAGCCGGCGCGCGATGCCGGCTTCATAGTTGGCGAAGAAGTCGGCCGCGACCGGCGCGACCGGCAGCGCGCTCGCCCGTTTCACGCCGCGCTTCTCGGCCAGCACGCGCCGCGCGAAGGCGATGGCGCCGGCCTTGAGATCGCCCTCGATGAGCTCGTCGAGCAGCCCGAGACGCTGGGCCTCGGCGGCGGGGACGTGGGTACCCTGCACGATGAAGTCGAGCGCCTTCTCGACACCCACCAGACGCGGCAGGCGCTGGGTGCCGCCGGCACCGGGCAGCAGGCCCAGGTTGACTTCCGGCAGGCCGACGCGCGCACTGGGCACCGCGACCCGGTAGTGGCAGCCGAGCGCCACTTCCAGGCCGCCGCCGAGCGCGGTGCCGTGGATGGCGGCGACGATGGGTTTGTCCGAGGCTTCCATGGCGTCGATCACCGGCACCAGACTCGGCGCCGCCAGCGGCTTGCCGAACTCGCGGATGTCGGCGCCGGCGATGAAGGTCGCGCCGTCGCAGATCAGCACCATGGCCTTGACGCCGGGGTCGGCGAGGCCGGCCTGGACCGCGTCCTTGAGGCCGGCGCGCACCGGCTGGGACAGGGCGTTGACGGGCGGATTGGCGACGGTGATGACGCCTATCTCGCCATCGCGGGTGAAGCTGACGGCAGCGGACATGGTGGATTCCTCAGTGAGTTGCGGGTTTCAGGATGGGGAAGCGGCCGGCGGCGCGCGGCTCAGGCAAGACGCTCGAGCGCCGCCAGATAGGGTTCGGCGTGGCGCTGGTTCCGGATCACCTCGGCCAGGGTCTGTCCGGCGGGATTGGTGGCGTGCGGGTTGCGGCCGGCGGCGATGAACAGCGCCAGGAAGTCCGCAAAATTCTCGGCACCCATGCCCCGGTAGGCTTTCTCCAGCACATGGTAGTCGGGGTCGACGCCGGCGGGCGGTTGATAGTCGAGGAAGCTGCGCAGCCGCGCCGCGTCGAAGACTTCGCCGATGACCTGCACCTTGTCTTTTTTCAGCGCCATGGCGATGTCCTCTGCATTATCCGTTGAGCTGGGTGGCGAGCAGTTCGTTGAGCTGCTGGGGATTGACCTTGCCGCCCGAGGCTTTCATGACCTGACCGACGAAAAAGCCGAGCATCTTGGCTTTCTTGTCGTCCGCGGCGGCGCGGTAGTCGGCCACCTGTTTGGGGTTGGCCGCCAGTACCTGCTCGACCAGGGCGGCGATGACGCCGCTGTCGGAGACCTGTTGCAGCCCCTTGGCCGCGATCACGGTGTCGGCGTCGCTGGCGCCGTTCCAGAGCGCCTCGAACACCTGGCGCGCAATGGCGTTGGAGATGGTGCGGTCGAGAATCCGTTGCAGCAAGCCGCCGAGCTGGGCCGGGCTCACCGGGCAGGCGGCGATGACCGTCTCGGTGCTGTTGAGGCGCGCGGCAATCTCGCCCATCAGCCAGTTGGCGGCCAGCTTGGGATCGCCGGATGCCTTGGCCGCCGCCTCGAAGTAGTGCGCGGTGGGCGTGTCGGCGGCGAGCTGACCGGCGTCGTAGTCGGACAGTCCGTACTCGGTGACGAAGCGCGCCCGGCGCGCTTCCGGCAGCTCCGGCTGGGTGGCGCGCAGCCGTTCGATCAGGGCCGGCTCGACCTGCACCGGCAACAGGTCCGGGCAGGGAAAGTAGCGGTAATCGTTGGCCTCTTCCTTGCTCCGCATGGCGCGGGCGCTGTCGGTGTCGCCGTCGTAGAGGCGGGTTTCCTGGATCACCCGGCCGCCGTCCTCCAGAACGCCGATCTGGCGCGCGACCTCCTTGGCGATGGCGCGCTCCATGAACCGGAACGAGTTGAGGTTCTTGGTCTCGGTGCGGGTGCCCAGGGGTTCGCCCGGGCGGCGCACCGAGACGTTGACATCGAAGCGCATCGAGCCCTGGGACATATCGCCGTCGCTGATCCCGAGCGCGGTAACGATGGCGTGGAGTTTCTTCGCGAACGCGACGGCTTCCTCGGCGCTGCGCAGGTCCGGCTCGGTGACGATCTCGATCAGCGGCGTGCCGGCACGGTTGAGGTCGATCCCCGACAGGCCGTGGAAGTCCTCGTGCAGCGACTTGCCGGCGTCCTCTTCCAGGTGGGCGTGGTGGATGCGGATGCGCTTCTCGCGCCCGTCGGCGAGCTCGATGTCGAGATGGCCCGGCCCCACGATGGGATGCGCGAGCTGGGTGGTCTGGTAGCCCTTGGGCAGGTCCGGATAGAAGTAGTTCTTGCGCTCGAACACCGACACCGGATTGATCTCGGCATCGACCGCGAGCCCGAAGCGGATCGCCATTTCGACCGCAGCCCGGTTCAGCAGCGGCAAGGTACCGGGCAGCGCCAGGTCGATGGCGCAGGCCTGGGTGTTGGGCGCGGCGCCGAACGCGGTCGCGGCGCCGGAGAACAGCTTGGAGCGGGTGGCGAGCTGGAGGTGGACTTCGAGTCCGATCACGGTTTCCCAGCTCATGCGGCGGCCTCCGCCAGCGCGGGCGGCGCCAGTTGATGCCAGCCGGTCGCCAACTGGTAGCGATGGGCGGCGTTCAGCATGCGCGCCTCGTCGAAGTAGTTGCCGATGATCTGCAGGCCCACGGGCTTGGCATCCACCAGACCGCAGGGCACCGACAGTGCCGGCAGCCCGGCGAGGTTGGCAGCGATGGTGTAGATGTCCTCGAGATACATGGCCACCGGATCGTCACCCTTGGCGCCGAACGCAAAGGCCGGGTTGGGGCAGGTGGGGCCCAGGATCAGGTCGACGTTCGCGAAGGCGTCGAGAAAATCCTGCCGAATCAGTCGCCGTACCTGCTGCGCCTTGTTGTAGTAGGCGTCGTAGTAGCCGGCGGACAGGCAGTAGGTACCGATCAGGATGCGGCGTTTGACCTCGTCGCCGAAGCCCTCTTCCCGGGTGCGCATGTAGAGGTCGCGCAGATCGACCGGGTCCGCACAGCGGTGGCCGTAGCGCACGCCGTCGAAGCGCGACAGGTTGGCCGAGGCTTCGGCGGGCGCGATCACATAGTAGGCGGGCACTGCGAGTCCGGAATGGGGCAGGCTGATGGCCACCAGACGGGCGCCCTGGCGCACGAATTCGGCGAGCGCCTCGCGTACCGCGCGCTCGGTGCCGGGGTTGAGGCCGGCGCCGAAATATTCCTCCGGCACGCCGATGCGCAGTCCGGCCAGGGGTTGCTCCAGGGTCGCGCAGTAATCCGGCACGGGGCGGTCGAGGCAGGTGGAGTCCCGCTCGTCGAAGCCCGCCATGACCTGGAGCAGCAGCGCCACGTCTTCGGCGCTGCGGGCCATGGGGCCGGCCTGGTCGAGACTGGAAGCAAACGCGATCATGCCCCAGCGGGATACGCGACCGTAGGTGGGCTTGAGTCCGGTGACGCCGCACAGCGCCGCCGGCTGGCGGATGGATCCGCCGGTGTCCGAGGCGGTGGCGCCCGGCACCAGACGCGCCGCCAAGGCCGCCGCCGAGCCGCCGGAGGAGCCGCCCGGGACGCAGTCGATCGCCCAGGGATTTTTGACCGGACCGTAGTAGCTGGTCTCGTTGGACGAGCCCATGGCGAACTCGTCCATGTTGGTCTTGCCCAGTACCACGGCACCGACGCCGGCAAAGCGCTCGACCACGGTGGCGTCGTAGGGCGGCACGAAGTTGTCGAGCATCCGCGAGCCGCAGCTGGTGCGCAGACCCCGGGTGCAGAAAATATCCTTGTGGGCAATGGGCAGGCCGCACAGTGCCGGCGCATCCCCCGCCGCGCGGCGCCGGTCGGCGGCGGCGGCCTGGGCCAGCGCCCGTTCTTCGCCGATGGTAATGAAGGCGTTGTAGTGCGGATTGGCCGCCTTGACGCGGGTCAGCAGATGACGCGTGAGTTCGGCACTGGAAAAGTCCCGGCGCGCCAGGCCGTGGCACATCTGGGCTAGGGTCAGGTCATGCATTGAACAGGGTCCGGTACAGGGCTGCGGGGTGCCGCCAGCGCTGGCGGCGTGCGCACGCTCACTCGACGACTTTGGGCACCAGGTAGAGTCCGCCCTCGACCGCCGGGGCGACGGCCTGGAGTGCATCCCGATCGACGAACTCAGAGACCACATCCTCGCGCAGGCGCTGGGTGGCGTCGAGGGGGTTGGCCAGGGGGGCGATGCCGGTGGTGTCGGCGGCGCGCAGCTGATCGATCAACTCCAGCACCCGGTTGATGCCGAGTGTCGTGGCAGTGACGGTATCCTCATTAACGTGGATACGCGCCAGCTCGGCCAATTTTTCGATGTCGGCGCGTTGGATCGACATGCTATAGTTTCCGCCTGTTTCACGAGCTTCCGGCAACGCCCACAGGGTAGCACGGATGACCTCCCGAGCTGAATCCCGGTGCGGGAATTGGTCTGCGGTCACACCCCTATTCGCCGTCCGGTGGCACCGCCGCCGGGCCCCTTAGCAGGAATTCCATTTGTCCATGATCAAACGCTTGCGCGGGATGTTCTCGAACGACCTTTCGATCGATCTGGGAACCGCCAATACACTCATTTATATCGAAAACAAGGGTATCGTACTCAATGAACCCTCCGTAGTGGCCATTCGCCACCACCACGGCCAGAAATCGGTCGAGGCAGTGGGCGCCGAGGCCAAGCGCATGCTGGGGCGTACGCCGGGCAACATCACCGCCATTCGACCCCTGAAGGACGGCGTCATCGCCGACTTCCAGGTGACCGAAAAAATGCTCCAGTACTTCATCAAGAAGGTGCACTCCCACAGCATCATCCCGCCCAGTCCCCGGGTGCTGGTATCGGTGCCCTGTCTGGCCACCGAGGTGGAAAAGCGCGCGATTCGTGAATCCGCCGAGCGGGCCGGCGCGCGCGAGGTGTTTCTGATCGAGGAACCGATGGCGGCGGCGATCGGTGCCGGCATGCCGGTGCATGAAGCCTGCGGCTCCATGGTGGTGGACATCGGCGGCGGTACCACCGAGGTGGCCATCCTGTCCCTCAACGGCGTGGTGTTCTCGGACTCGATCCGCATGGGGGGCGACCGCTTCGACGAGGCGATCATCAATTTCGTCCGGCGCAAGTATGGCAGCGTGATCGGTGACGCCACCGCCGAACGCATCAAGATGGAGATCGGCGGCGCCTACCCCAGCAAGGAGGTCCGCGAGATCGACGTGCGCGGGCGCAATCTGGCCGAAGGCGTGCCCAAGAGCTTCACCCTCAACAGCGATGAAATCCTCGAAGCCCTCCAGGAACCGCTCGCCGCCATCATCCAGGGCGTCAAGCGAGTGCTGGAGCAGTCGCCACCGGAGCTCGCGTCGGATATCGCCGAAACCGGCATCGTGGTCACCGGTGGCGGTGCGCTGCTGCGGGATATCGACCTGCTGATCACCCACGAGACCGGGCTCCCGGTGATCATTGCCGAAGATCCGCTGACCTGTGTCGCGCGCGGCGGTGGCAAGGCACTGCAGATGATGGACAAGCGCCATCTCGATATCCTCATGACCTGAGCCGGTTCGGGGAGCTCTCTGTCCCTGCGCCGAACGGTCGCGGAGCGCCATGGAGAACAAGATTTTCACCAAACCGGTATCGGCGCCACGGATGCTGCTGTTGGTGACGCTGGCGGTGATACTCCTCCTGGCCGACCACTACACCGCGGTATTCGCCCCGGCGCGCGCCTGGCTCGAAACCGCGGCGCGGCCCCTGTCCTGGCTGGGCAATCTGCCCGGTCAGATGGTGGAATGGAGCCGGACCAACGTCGCCGGTCCGGGCGGACTCGCCGTCAAAAACCGGCAGCTGCAGGCCGAGCTGCTGGTACTCAAAGGCCAGCTCCAGCAGCTCGCCGAACTCGGCGCGGAGAATGTCCGGCTGCGCACCCTCCTCAATGCACACCAAACGCCCAAGTTGCGCCTGCTGATGGCGGAGCTGATCGGGGTCTCTCCCGATCCCCGACGCCATCAGATCACCATCGATCGCGGCGAGCACGATGGGGTCTTCATCGGTCAGGCGGTGCTCGACAGCGGCGGATTGATGGGCCAGGTGGTGCAGGTGTCGGCCGAGCGGGCGGAAGTCCTGCTGGTCAGCGACGAGCGCCACGCGGTGCCGGTGCGGGTGGCGGGCACCGACATGCGCGCCATCGCGGAGGGCACCGGGGATTACCGGCGTCTGCGGCTGCGCCATGTGCAGCCGACGCTGGAGATTGCAGTGAACGATCTGCTGCTGACCTCGGGCCTCGGGGGTCACTTTCCCGCCGGCTATCCGGTCGGTCGGGTGGCGAGCATCGAGCTCCAGCCCGGACAGCCATTTGTCGAGGTCACCGTTACGCCGGCAGCCGAGCTGGATCGCAGTCGGCATCTGCTGCTGGTATTTCCCGAGCCAGCGTCCGGGGCCCCCCATGGCGGCTAGGGGCAACGCCGTGCTGCAGGTTGCCGGCTCGCTGTGCGTCGCGCTGGTGCTGACCATCAACGGGGCGCGGTCCTGGACGCAGTATCTGATGCCACCCCTGGTCCTGCTGGTAACCCTGTACTGGGTGCTGTTTGGTCCTGTCCTCTATGGGCTGGGGTTTGCGTTTCTGATCGGCCTGCTGCTCGACCTGATGCTCGGCACTCCGGGCGGTGAGTACGCCCTGGCGTTCTGTGTCACGGCCTACCTGGCACAACGGCTCGAACACCGGGTGCGTCATTTCACCATCCCCTATCAGTGCCTGGTCGCCGGCGCGTTGACACTGGTGTTCCAGTTGATCATGGTGGCCTTTGGCCTGCTGGAACGGGGTGGCACCCTGCACCTCGCCCAGTTCTATTCGGCGCTGGGTGCGATGCTGGTATGGCCGCTGCTGGTATTTTTGCTCGGTCGGCTGCATGACCGGAGCTGGTGATGCAGCCGACCGCAGGGCTGCGAACCCCGCACAGGGCGGCGCGGTAGCCCTCGCCGCGGCGGATCTGGTGCTGGCGTCGGCCTCGCCACGGCGCAGCGCCCTGCTGGCGGGTATCGGCGTCCGCTTCGCCGTGGTTCCCGCGCATCTCGATGAAACCCCCAAACCCGCCGAACGGCCGCGCGACTATGTGGCGCGCCTGGCGCTTGCCAAGGCGCGCGCCGTCGCCGACGCCATCGGCGCTGTCCTGCCGGTGCTGGGTGCGGACACCACCGTGGTGTGCGAGGGCCGTATGCTCGGCAAACCCGCTGGTGAAGCCGAGGCGGTCGCCATGCTGATGGCATTGTCCGGACGCACCCATCAGGTCCTCACCGCGGTCGCGCTGGTCCGGGGCGCGGCCGCGGCCGGCGTCCTGGTAGAGACCGCGGTGACCTTCCGTGAGTTATCGACCGCCGAATGCCGATCCTACTGGCACAGCGGCGAACCGGCGGACAAGGCCGGCGGCTACGCACTACAGGGTATGGGCGGTATCTTCGTGACCCGCATCGAGGGCAGCTACTCCGGCGTGGTCGGGCTCCCGGTGGCTGAAACCTATAAACTGTTGTGTGATTTTGCCATCGACTGCGGACCGAGCCGGATATGAGCGGAGAGATACTGATCAACATCACGCCCTCGGAGACCCGGGTCGCCCGGGTCGACAACGGGGTGCTGCAGGAAATCAGCATCGAGCGCGCGCAAAAACGCGGCCTGGTAGGCAATATCTACAAGGGCAAGGTGGTTCGGGTGATGCCTGGAATGCAGGCTGCCTTCATCGATATCGGGCGCGACAAGGCCGGCTTCATCCACATCAACGACCTGCGCCCGCGCGCCGGCGAGACGGTCGACCGCTGGGCGAGCGGCGAGCGCGATATCCGCGAGCTGCTGCACGAGGGCGACCTGCTGGCGGTACAGGTGCTGAAAGACCCCATCGGGACCAAGGGGCCGCGCCTCACCACCTTCCTTTCGGTGTCCTCGCGCTTGCTGGTGTTCATGCCCAAGACCGATCACATCGGCATTTCGCAGCGGATCGAGGACGAAGCCGAGCGCGAGCGCCTGCGGCAGGCGCTCGAACTGGCGATCGCCGGGCAGGAAGTGTGCGAGGAACCCAGCGGCTACATCATCCGCACCGTCGCCGAAGGCGCAACCCGCGAGGAGTTGAGCGCGGAAGTCGCGTTTCTCCACCGGCTCTGGGCCTACGTCAAGGACAAGATCGCTTCCAGCGAGACCGTTGGCTGTCTGTACGAAGACCTGCCGCTGACCCTGCGCACCTTGCGCGATCTAAATCCCGAAGGCATCGACCGTATCCGGGTGGATTCCGACGAGGTATTCGACCTGCTCGGGCGCTTCACTGCCTACTTCAATTCCGAAGTCCGGGACCTGATCGAGCGCTACCGGGGCGAGCGCCCGCTGTTTTCGCTGTACGGCGTCGAAGAGGAAATATCGCGCGCGCTGGAGCGGCGCGTGGACCTCAAATCGGGCGGCTATCTGGTCATCGATCAGAACGAGGCGATGACGACCATCGACGTCAACACCGGCTCCTACACCGGTCGTCACAACCTCGAACAGACCATCTTCAAGACCAATGTCGAGGCGGCGGGCGCCATCGCCCGCCAGATCCGCCTGCGCAACCTGGGCGGCATCATCATCCTCGACTTCATCGATATGCAGGATCCCGAACACCGCCGCCAGGTGTTGCGCGCCCTGGAGAACGCGCTCGCCACGGATCGCGCCAAACTCACGATTTCCGGCGTATCCCAGCTCGGCCTGGTGGAAATGACCCGCAAGCGCACCCACGAGAACCTGCAGCAGCAACTCTGCGAGCCCTGTGGTGTCTGTAACGGCAGGGGCTACATGAAGTCGCCCGAGACCGTCACCTTCGAGATATTCCGCGAGATTCTGCGTGAAGCACGGACGTTCGAGTGCCAGAAAATTCGCGTGATGGCCGCGCACAGCGTGATCGACCGCCTGCTCTCCGAGAACTCCACCGATGTTGCCGATCTCGAGGCTTTCATCAAGCGGCCGATCGAATTCCGGGTGGAGAGCCTTTATTCGCAGGAGCAATTCGACATTGTGCCGCTCTGACCTGGCGGGACGCCGCTGCCGCCAACGCGTCCCGCCGCAGTTGCCCGCGCAGCAGTAACCATGGCGGGCATGGCGGGACGTCTGGTGCGTTGGGTCTGGGCATGCTCGGCGCTGCTCGTCATCGCTTATGCCCTGCTGGTGGGGGTGGGCCGGGAGTTGCTGCCGCGGCTGGACCATCTGCAACCGCGGCTCGACTCCGTCCTGTCCGAACGTCTGGGCGCCGTCGCCGAGGCCCGGCAACTGAACGGCGCCTGGACCCGGTTGTCGCCGCATTTATGGGCGGGATCAGTGCGTGTGGCCGCTGCATCTGGCCAGCCGCCGTTTCTGGTGATGGATGCCCTGGACGCAGAGGTTGATCTGTTCCACAGTCTGTTCGCCCGCCGGCCGGTCTGGTCCGACCTGTCGCTCGCCCGTTTGCAGATCCGTCTCACGGAAACGCCCACCGGCTGGGCCCTGGATAGCGGCGCACCCAATACGCAGGGCGCGGCGAGGCAGGTGATCGACATGCTGCTGGCAAGTCGGCGGACGCGCGTTGCGCGGGCTGAAATCACCCTCCATTTCCGCTCCGGCGCCAGTGAGCTGATCGCGGCGAACAATCTGCTGCTGGAAAACAGCGGTGATTTTCATCGCGCCGGCGCTACTCTGGAAATTGCCGGGCAAGAGTTTGCGACGGCCCTCGCGGAGTGGCGCGGCGTCGGCGCGAACGCTGCGGACTGGCGCGATCTGGAGGGCAGCAGCTACCTGAAACTGTCGCGGCTCAATCTCGCCGGATCGCTCGGGGTGATATTGCGCGGTCTGACGCCGGATTGGGTGCAGCGGCTGGTGCCAGTCGCGGCGCCCGTAGATGCCGAGATATGGTTGACCGCAGCCGGGGACGGCCGAGCCGAGATCGTCGGGCGGGTCGCCACCGACAGTGTGCCGCTGGGGGCAGCGCCCACGGCGAGCCCGCTGCGCGATCTCAAGGCCGATATCACCGGCTGGCTCGGCCCCGACGACTGGGGCTTGCGTCTGCAGCAGCTTGCCTTCACCTGGAATGGGCGCGACATCGCGCCACTGACCCTGGAGTTTCGCCAGCGCCTGGGCGCCGCTAGCCCCCAATTCAGTCTGGCCGCCGATCATCTCGATCTGGGCACGCTCAACGCCATGGCACTCGCCAGCGACCTGCTTCCAAAGCCCGCCGCTGAAGTGATTGCCGCGCTGAATCCGACCGGGCGGCTGGCGTATCCCCGGGTGGACATCGATCTCGGCCGCCCCGGCAATGTGACCGGATTTCGAGCGACACTCGAAAATGTGGCGGTCGCGTCCTGGCACGGCAGCCCGGCGCTGACCGGTGTGTCCGGAACGCTGGCGGCGACGGGCCACGATGGTGTCCTGACCCTGGATGGCAAGACCGAGCTGGCGATACTGTTTCCCGAGGCCTATGACCATTTTTCCCGCGTGGGGCAAGTCCGTGGCCGCGTGGATTTCGCGCTCAATGACGACTATTCGGCGCTGACGATCCAGGGTGCTCCGCTCGACATCGACGCCAGCGGCGACGCGGGCAGCATTCGCGCGGCCTTCAGCCTGTACCAGCCGCTGGTCCACGGCGCCCACGGCGAACTCTGGCTCAGCGCCGGCATCCGCAACAGCGATGCGGCGTATGCGCGACAGTACATTCCCCGGGTGCTGGAGCCGGAGCTGTTGCAGTGGCTCGACCGCTCCCTGGGCGACATGCGCGTGGTCGAAGGGGGATTCATCTGGCGCGGGACCATCGCGAAGGAGGCCGGCCCGCACCGGGCCATCGAGGTTTATGCCCGGGTGGCGGAAGCAGCGATCGACTACGATCCCGGGTGGCCGGGGTTGACCGATGTGAATGCCTATGTCGTGGTCGACAATACCGATGTGTCCGGCCGGGCGGAGGCCGCGACCATCGCCGGTGTCCCGGTGCGGGACATCCGGTTTCGGACTATCGAGGTGGCGGGCAACAGCAAGCCGTTGCTGGCGGTCACCGCCACTGCCGCGACCGAGGTTTCACGGGCGCTCGGGGTACTGGCGCAATCGCCCCTGCGGAGCCGGATCGAACCGCTGCGCGACTGGCAGGCCGAGGGTCCGGTCGCGGTCGCCCTGGATCTGCGGATTCCGCTGTCGAAACAGAGCACCGGCGAACGTTATCGGGTCGCCGCCAAACTCGCGGATGCGGCACTGACGCACCGCGCGAGCGGCCTGAAATTCGAACGCATCCGTGGCGACCTCACTTTTTCCGAGGCCGATGGCTTGACGGCAAACGGGCTTACGGCGCGCTTCTGGGGTCAGGAACTGCAGGCGACCGTTCACGGCGACCTGCACGGCCAGACCTGGATCGAGTCACGCGGCCAGGTCGCGGTGGAAGATTTGCCGGTGTGGCCAGACTGGCTGCGGGGCACGGTAGCGGGAGACACAGATTACTCCGTCAGTTATCGCATTCCCGGCGACGGGAAGCCGTCGCAACTGGTGCTGGAATCCAGTCTCCAGGGTGTCCGTTCCAGCCTGCCGGCGCCGTTCGCGAAAGTGAATCCCGATGCGCCGCTGACCTTGACCACGCGCCTGACTTTCGGCGCCAAGAATATCGACGTGGACACCCATCTGGGCACCGATCTGGCGGCCCGCGCCCGGTTCGGGAATGGCCGGATCGAGCGTGCCGAGGTGGCCCTTGGCGGCGTGGCGGCAGAGCTGCCGTCCACGCCGGGCCTGAGCGTGCGCGGCCACCTCGGCGCGCTGGATGTCGATGCCTGGCGTGCACGCCTGCCCGCCGGGGCGGGACCGCGGGATTTCATGAGCGCCCCTGCGCCGCGCCTGAGCTTGCAGATAGACAGGTTGCAGGCAATGGGGCTGCAACTCGATGGCATCAGGGTTGCCGGAGCAGTGGCGGATGGCGCCTGGCGCCTGCACGGCGTCAGCGCCACGGCGGCGGGCGACCTGGTGGTCCCGCTGGATGGCAGCCCGGTCGGGTTGCATCTGGATCATCTGGTGCTGCCCAAACCGGATTTCGCCGGCGACCAGGGCGTGCTGACGCAATTCGATCCCCGGTCGCTCCCGGATCTGGACTTCTCCACCCAGGGCCTGCGCGTCGGCGAGCGGGAGCTGGGCCATCTCGGGTTTGCCCTGCGCCGGGTGCCGGACGGCATCCAGGCCAGCGCGCTGCGTGGCGAGATCACCGGCCTCGCGGTCGGTAGCGGGGAGGGTTCCTCCACGCTGCTATGGCGTCGGCTCGGCGAGCACGACCAGACCCGGTTCGAGAGCGTCCTCGAGAGCGATGATCTGGCCGGAGTGCTGCGCGCCTGGGGTTTGCCGGGCGCCATCGAGAGCGCGCACTCGACCTTCACGACCGTGCTGGAATGGGACGACAAACCCTGGAAATTCAGTGCCCGGGTGCTGCGCGGCGATGTGGGGATACAGATCCTGAAGGGCTCCTTTCACCGGACGTCGGGCGCCGCCTCCAGCGTCGCGATGAAACTGATCGGTTTGATCAACTTCGATACCTGGTTGCGTCGCCTGCGTCTCGATTTTTCCGACCTGTTCGCCAGCGGAGTGGCTTTCGACGCGGTAAAAACCACCCTGACCTTCGACACCGGCACCCTGATTTTTGCCAATCCTGTAAAAGTCGATTTACCCTCGGGCAGGATGCGTCTGGAAGGCCGTGCCAACCTGGTGGACGAAACCATCGATGCGCACCTGGTGGCGACCCTGCCGGTGGGCACCAACCTGCCCTGGATCGCCGCCCTGGCGGGCGGACTGCCGGCGGCGGCCGGCGTGTATCTCACGAGTCGGGTGTTTGATCGTCAGGTCGATAAAATTTCCAGCCTGGGGTACCGGGTCACCGGTCCCTGGGAGGATCCCCACATCGAAGTCGAGCGCATTTTCAGCGATTCGGCGAAATAGCGGAGGACGCGGCCATGCACCGGTTGGCAGCCATTCAACTGCGCGGCGACGGCGATCGCGACCACAAGCTGGCGCGGGCCGGAGCCCTGATCGACGAGGCGGCCGGCAAGGGCGCCCGGCTGCTGGTGTTGCCCGAGAACTTCGCCTATTACGGCGCGGATGCCGCCGGACTGGCCGCCGCGGCCGGTGCGGAAAAAGACGCGGCCGGTCCGGCCCGCGCGTTTCTGGCCGAGCGCGCGCGGCGCCACGGGGTGTGGATCCTGGGCGGCACTCTGCCTTTGTTCAGCGGTCTGGCCGGGGATACCGATCCGCGACCCTTTGCCGCCGCGCTGCTCTATAACGACAGCGGCGAGGAAGTGGCGCGCTACCACAAGATTCATCTGTTCGATGTCACCGTCGCGGCCGCGGGTCGCCGCTACTGCGAGTCCGACAGCTTCCGCCCCGGACAGGATCCGGTGGTGGTCCACACGCCGTTCGGCAAGCTCGGCATCAGCGTGTGTTACGACCTGCGGTTTCCCGAGCTCTATCGCGGTTATGCCGCGCGCGGCGCCACCCTGATGGCGGTGCCTTCGGCTTTCACCGCCACCACCGGCGCCGCGCACTGGCGCCTGTTGCTGCGGGCGCGCGCGGTCGAGAACCAGTGCTATGTGATCGGCGCCGATCTCGGCCATCGGGAGCACCCCACGCGACCCATCTGGGGCGGCAGCGCCATCGTCGATCCCTGGGGCGAGGTGGTGGCGGAGCTCGAAGACGGCGAAGGCGTCATCCTGGCGGACATCGACACCGAACGGCTGGCCCGCATCCGCACCGATATGCCGGTGCTGGAGCATCGCCGTCTGTGAGTGCCGGGCAGCCGGCTAGGCCGCCCGCGCCGCGTCGGCCATCTCCAGACTGGCGCGCACATCCGCTGCGCTGGCCGGTTCTGCTCCTGCGGCGCGAATCGCGGCCGCCGCCTCGGCAACCAGCTCGACATTGCGACGCTGACAATGGAATGGCGCGTCTTCCAGTCCCACCCGCACATGGCCGCCCAGGGCCACGATGGCGGGAATCAGCGGGATCAGATCCACATGCAACCCCGCCACCATCCAGGGTGCGCCCGGCGCTTCCTCGGCCATCAGCCTGGCCAGTGCTTCCACCGCCCAGTCGCGCGGCGGAAAGCAGAACGTGAAACCGCTCGACAGCATGAAACGGAACACCGGGGTTTTGAGGCTGGGGATGTCGCGGTGCAACTTGGCGCCTTCGCGGATGAAGCCCGGCTCGTAACAGGCATACGCGGGGCGCCAGCCGTTTTGGGCGGCGCGTTCGGCGCTGGCGCGCAGCACGCGCGGTCCGTTGATATAGACATCGCCGTCACTGCCGAACAGATTGGCCGCGCTCTCGCGGGTGGAAAAATTGCAGGAACCGGGGTCGAGCACGCCCCATTCCAGCGCGCCGCGCCGGGTCAGCTCGTCGGTGGTGGCGCAGCGCAGGGCGGCATCCTCGGGCATCGGCAAGCCCACAGCGGTAGGGTAGACGATGGCGTCCACCTGGCGCTGGATACCTGCGATGAAGGCCTGGCAGTTGTCCGGATCGGCATTCTGGCGACCACTGACCGGATCGAGCGTATGGGCGTGGACTATGGCCGCCCCCGCCTTCACGCAAGCCACGCCTTCGGCGATGATTTCGGCAGCTGTGACCGGGATATTGGGTTGCAGGGCGCGGGGCCAGGCGCCGTTCAGCGCCACTTCGATCCAGACTTTTTTGCGCGCCATGGGCCTTGCCTCTTATCGGTTATGGGTGAGCCACATTCAATCACAGCCAGGACCAGTGCCGGAACCGGCATCCATTTTCCGGCGTCCCAAGGCACGCGATAGGGCGGGAGCCGAGAGGCATGAACAAAAGGTTGCGGGTACTGGCCGGCGCGACCATTGCGGCGCTGACGGCGGGTGCGTTGATGGCCGGGCGGGTCGCCTGGAGCACGGAGTCCGCGATGACGGTGGCGGAGATGACGGTGGCGCAGGCGCGCGAGCTGATCGCGAAGGGCGAACATCTGGAGACCATTCCCAAACCGGTGTGGAAGCAATTGCTGACCCCGGAGCAATACGATGTGCTGTGGCGCGGAGCGACCGAGCGCCCGTTCACCGGCGCGCTCCATGACAACAGGCAGGTCGGCACTTACCTCACCGCCGGTTGCCGGCTGCCGGTATTTCACTCCCGAGACAAATACGATTCCGGGACCGGTTGGCCCAGTTTTCGCGATGTGCTGGAACGGGGCAACGTCGTGCTGAAACCCGACCGGGCCTGGGGCATGCACCGCACCGAGGTGCTGTCGAAGTGCGGCGAGCATCTCGGGCATGTGTTCGAGGACGGGCCGCCGCCCACCGGCTTGCGCTACTGCCTGAATTCCGCTGCGCTGGTTTTCGTGCCCGAGGCGAGCCCTGAACACCGGCCAGAAAAGTCAGTGGAACCGGCGCCGGCCGCGCCCTGAGGGGGGCCGTTTCCGGCAGACTTGGTGGGAAGGGATGGTTTATCATCGCAACCCGGCCAGCGCTGCGCCAAGCAAGGCCTGTTGTGTTGAAAACCCAAATTTTTTCATGGCGTTGCATGGTTTTGCGAGGGGCTTTCTTGCGTGAGGAACCTTGATGGACGCTGATACGGTTGATCTCCGGGTTGCCAGCATACTCGACCGGCTGCGGCACCTGCCCGGGGCGCTGCTGCCGATCCTCCACGAAATCCAGCACGAACTGGGTCATGTGCCGGCGACAGCGGTGCCGGCCGTCGCTGCCGCGCTCAACCTGTCGCGCGCCGAGGTCCATGGCGTCATCAGTTTTTACCACCATTTCCGCACTTCTCCCGCCGGTGAGCATGTGGTCCAGATGTGCCGCGCCGAAGCCTGCCAGGCCGTGGGCTCCCGGGCGCTGGAGGCTCATGTGAAGCAACGTCTGGGAATCGAGTTCGGCGCCACCACGGCGGACGGCAAAGTGACCCTGAAACCCGTCTATTGCCTGGGCAACTGCGCCTGTGGTCCTTCGATGCAGGTCGACGATCAGCTCCACGCGCGAGTGTCGCCCCAGTCCTTCGACAACCTGCTCGCCAGGCTCAGGGGGAATTCATGAACGTGCGGGTGTTTGTCCCCGGCGACAGCACCGCCTGTGCCCTGGGCGCCGACCAGGTGGCCGCCGCCCTCGTGGATCAGGCCCGCGCCCGCGGCCTCGACATCGACCTGGTACGCAACGGCTCCCGCGGCCTGTTCTGGCTCGAACCCCTGATCGAAGTCGAAACCGCCGCCGGGCGCGTCGCCTACGGACCGGTGTCCGTCGCCGATGTCGCCGAGCTGTTCGACCGCGACCTGCTCACCGGGGGTGAGCATCCCCTGGCGCTGGGTCCAACCGAACAGATTCCCTATCTGCAAAAACAGACCCGGATCAACTTCGCCCGCGCCGGGGTGATCGACCCCCTGAGCATCGCCGATTACCGCCGCACCGGCGGCTTCGCCGGGCTCGACCGCGCGCTGACGCTGAGCAGCCAGCAGATCGTCGATGCCATCAAGACCTCCGGGCTGCGGGGTCGCGGTGGCGCGGCATTTCCCGCCGGCATCAAGTGGCAGACGGTGCTGGATACGGCGGCGGATCAGAAGTACATCGTCTGCAACGCCGATGAAGGCGATTCCGGCACTTTCGCCGACCGCCTGCTGCTGGAGGCGGACCCGCTCCAGCTCATTGAAGGCATGATCATCGCCGGGCTCGCGGTGGGCGCCACCCGGGGCTATGTCTATGTGCGCTCGGAGTACCCGCGCGCCTTCGCCGTGCTGCGCGCCGCCATCGCGCTGGCCCGCGAAGACGGTTATCTGGGCCCGGATGTGTGCGGCAGCGGTCGCGCCTTCGAACTGGAAGCCCGCCTCGGTGCCGGCGCCTATATCTGCGGCGAGGAGACTTCGCTCTTGGAAAGCCTCGAAGGCCGCCGCGGGCTGGTGCGCGCCAAGCCGCCGCTGCCCGCCATTCAGGGCCTGTTCGGCAAACCGACCGTCATCAACAATGTGCTGACCCTGGCCAGCGCGGCGGCGATCCTCGCGCGTGGCGCCGACTGGTATCGCGCCCTGGGCTCTGGCCGTTCGCTCGGCACCTTGCCGATGCAGCTGGCCGGCAATATCAAGCGCGGCGGGGTGGTGGAAGTGCCGTTCGGGATGAGTCTGCGCGCGCTGATCGAAGACTTCGGAGGCGGTACCGCCAGCGGCCGGCCGCTGCGCGCGGTGCAGGTGGGCGGGCCGCTCGGGGCTTATCTCCGCGCCGACGAACTCGACCTGCCCCTCGACTACGAAGCCTTTGCCGCCCAGCGCGCCATGCTCGGCCACGGCGGCGTGGTGGTGTTCGACGACAGCGTCGACATGGCGGAGCAGGCACGCTTTGCGATGGAATTCTGCGTCGCCGAATCCTGCGGCAAGTGCACGCCCTGCCGTATCGGCTCGGTGCGCGGCGTCGAGGTCATCGACCGCATCCGCGCCGACACCGAGCGTGCCGACAACCTGCTGCTGCTGAAAGAACTGTGCGACACCATGGAATACGGTTCACTGTGTGCCATGGGTGGACTCACGCCGATGCCGGTGCGCAGCGCCGTGGAAAAATTTCCGGAGGATTTCGGGGCCTGACCCCGGGAGGCGAATATGCTCCAGCACCATCAAGCAAAGGGCTTCGAACCCCAGTACTACGACCCCCGGCAGGATCGACCCGAACGGGACTACGGCACGCCGCCCAGCCTGAGCGAGGCGACGGTTACGCTGCTGATCGACGGCCGCGAAGTCTCCGTCCCGGCCGGCACCTCGGTGCTGCGCGCCGCCGCCGAGCTGGGCATCAAGGTGCCCAAATTGTGCGCGACGGATTCGCTCCAGCCCTTTGGCTCCTGCCGCATGTGCATGGTGGCCATCGAAGGTCGCAAGGGCTATCCGGCGTCCTGCACCACGCCGGTGGAAAACGGCATGGTGGTGACCACCCAGACCGACGCCGTGGCGCGCCTGCGCCGCAACGTGATGGAGCTCTACATCTCCGATCACCCGCTCGACTGCCTCACCTGCGCCGCCAACGGCAACTGCGAACTCCAGGACACCGCGGGCGAAGTCGGGCTGCGCGCGGTACGTTACGGCTATGCCGGCGCCAATCATCTGGACGCCGAGAAAGACACCTCGAACCCCTATTTCACCTTCGACCCGGCCAAATGCATCGTCTGCTCCCGCTGCGTGCGCGCCTGCGAGGAGACCCAGGGCACCTTCGCACTCACCATCGACGGCCGCGGCTTCGCGTCCAGGGTGAGCGCCAGCCAGGACCAGCCCTTTATCGATTCCGAGTGCGTGTCCTGCGGCGCCTGCGTGAATGCCTGCCCCACCGCGACCCTGATCGAAAACCGGGTGATCGAGTTCGGCCAGCCCGAGCACAGCGTCATCACCACCTGCGCCTACTGCGGCGTCGGCTGCGGCTTCAAGGCCGAGATGCGCGGCACCACCGTGGTCAACATGAAGCCCTGGAAGGACGGCAAGGCCAACGAGGGCCATGCCTGCGTCAAGGGTCGCTTCGCGTTCGGCTACGCCACCCACGCCGACCGCATCACCACCCCCATGGTGCGTGAACGCATCGACCAGCCCTGGCGCGCCGTCTCCTGGGACGAGGCCTTTCAGTTCGCCGCCG
Source organism: uncultured Gammaproteobacteria bacterium (assembly GCA_963708735.1). GTDB lineage: Bacteria > Pseudomonadota > Gammaproteobacteria > Pseudomonadales > Porticoccaceae > JAGPUQ01. The sequence goes on along the minus strand of CAVPTW010000018.1, from coordinate 39,807 downwards.
CCAAGCTGCGCGCCATTCAGGAAAAATACGGCCGCAACAGCATCGGCGCCATCACCTCCTCGCGCTGCACCAATGAAGAGGTCTACATTGTCCAGAAGCTGGTGCGGGCGGGCTTCGGCAACAACAATGTGGATACCTGCGCGCGCGTCTGCCACTCGCCCACGGGCTATGGCCTCAAGACCACCCTGGGCGAATCCGCCGGCACCCAGACCTTTGCCTCCGTGGCCAGCGCCGATGTCATCCTGGTGATGGGCGCCAATCCCACCGACGCGCACCCGGTGTTCGCCTCGCGGCTCAAGCGCCGCCTGCGCGAGGGCGCGAAGCTGATCGTGGTGGACCCGCGCCGCATCGATCTGGTCGATTCGCCCCACGTCAAAGCCAGTTATTACCTGCCGGTACGCCCGGGCACCAATGTCGCCTTCATCAATGCCATGGCCCATGTGGTGGTGACCGAAGGACTCGAGGATCGCGCCTTCATCGCCGCGCGCTGCGAGCAGCCGGCCTATGAGGCCTGGCGCAGTTTCGTCAGCGACCCAAGGCACTCGCCCGAGGCCACCGAGTCGGTCACCGGCATTCCCGCCACCGACCTGCGCGCCGCCGCCCGGCTCTATGCGACGGCGGGCAATGCCGCCATCTATTACGGCCTGGGAGTGACCGAGCACAGCCAGGGTTCGACCACCGTGATGGGCATCGCCAACCTCGCCATGGCCACCGGCAACATCGGTCGCGAAGGCGTTGGGGTGAACCCGCTGCGGGGCCAGAACAATGTGCAGGGCTCCTGCGACATGGGCTCCTTCCCCCACGAACTGCCCGGTTACCGGCATATTTCCGACGCCGCCACCCGCGCCAGTTTCGAGACTCGGTGGAGCGTGAAGCTGGACGACGAACCCGGTCTGCGCATCCCCAACATGTTTGACGCTGCCATCGACGGCGACTTCAGGGGGCTCTACTGCCAGGGCGAGGACATCGCCCAGTCCGATCCCAACACCCACCACGTCGAGGCGGCGCTGTCGGCACTGGAATGCCTGATCGTGCAGGACCTGTTCCTGAACGAGACCGCCAAGTTCGCCCATGTGTTTCTGCCCGGTGCTTCCTTCCTGGAAAAGGACGGTACCTTCACCAACGCCGAGCGCCGCATCTCGCGGGTGCGCAAGGCGATGCCGCCGCTCGCCGGGCTGGCCGACTGGGAGGTGACCCAGGGGTTTGCCCGCGCCCTGGGCATGGCCATGAACTACGCGCATCCGAGCGAGATCATGGACGAGATCGCCGCCCTCACGCCCACCTTCGCAGGCGTCAGTTACGCCCAGCTCGACCGCCTGGGCAGCATCCAGTGGCCCTGCAATGACGCGGCGCCCGAGGGCACACCCACCATGCACGAGGACGAATTCGTGCGCGGCAAGGGCCTGTTCGTGATGACCGAATACGTGCCCACCGAAGAGCGCGCCAACCGCAAGTTTCCGCTGCTGCTCACCACCGGGCGTATCCTCAGCCAGTACAACGTCGGCGCCCAGACCCGGCGCACCGCCAACAGCACCTGGCATCCCGAGGACATTCTGGAGATCCATCCCCACGACGCCGAGGAGCGCGGCATCGCCGAGGGCGACTGGGTCGGTATCCAGAGCCGTGTCGGCGATACCGTGCTGCGCGCCCGCATCACCGAGCGGGTGCAGCCGGGCGTCGTCTACACCACCTTCCACCATCCCTTCTCGGGCGCCAATGTCGTCACCACCGACAACTCCGACTGGGCCACCAACTGCCCCGAGTACAAGGTGACCGCGGTGCAGGTGAGCAAGGTCACCGCGCCCTCGAACTGGCAGAGCCGCCAGCGCGCCTTCGATACCGAGCAGCGCGAACTGCTGCGCCGCGCCAGGCAGCGGGATGAAACGCCCAGTCCCGCAGGCTGAGGAGGCAGTCGGTGCCGCACCGCTAGCCGACGTCCCGATCAGCCAGGTCGTCGGCGCCCGTGACTGGCGCCGCGGCGGCAGCGCGGAGGTGACCGATACCGTCGCCTGCGAGCTGCCGGTGGCGCTGGTCTACAACGGCATCTCCCATGTGGTGATGATGGCGACTCCCGCCGACCTGGAGGAATTCGCCCTCGGCTTCAGCCTGACCGAAGGCATCCTCGCGGATCCCCGCGAACTCTACGATCTTGAAGTGCTGCCGCAAGCCAGCGGCATCGAAGTGGCCATGACCATCGCCGCCGAACGTCTGGCGGCGCTCAAGGCCGTGCGCCGCAACCTCACCGGCCGCACCGGCTGCGGTCTGTGCGGAGCCGAATCCCTGCAACAGGCGGTGCGCAAGCCAGCCCCCGTGGCCGGAAATTTCCGGATCGACCACGCCGCCATCGAACGCGCGGTTGCGCAATTGTCCGCCCATCAACCCTTGCAGGCGCACACCGGCGCCGTCCACGGTGCCGCCTGGTGCGATGTCGCGGGCCAGATTCTCGCGCTGCGTGAAGACGTCGGCCGTCACAATGCCCTCGACAAGCTGATCGGTGCGCGCTGCCGACTCGCGGCGCCCTGGGATGCGGGCTTCGCACTGATTTCCAGCAGGGCCAGCTACGAAATGGTGGTCAAGGCCGCGAGCCAGGGTATCGCCATCCTGGCTGCGGTGTCCGCGCCCACGGCGCTCGCCATCGAGCTGGCCGAGGCGGCCAACCTCACGCTGGTCGGCTTCGCCCGCCCCGGCCGCCACATGGTCTATACCCATCCGCAACGCATCATCGGGAGTGAATGAAGGTGTCAGAGTCGTCCGTGGAACACCTGGTCAAGATGGCCAACCAGATCGTCGCCAATGTGCCCGCCCTCACTCCCGAGGCCCGCATCGAAAACGCCGCCGCGCACATGAGGCGCTTCTGGACGCCAGTCATGACGGCGAAGCTCAAGGAACACGCGCGTCGGGGCGCAGACGGGCTGAGTCCGGAGGCGGTGCAGGCGGTGGGCCTGGTTTGACGGACCGCTACATAAGCCAGCGTTTTTTCATGAGAAGCCAGGACAAAAGCAGCATTACAGCGCCAACCGAGAGCAGATAGATCAACTCGATCGGATAGGTCGTCAGGCTGCCACCTTCCAGCAGGATCGCTTTCATCGGCATGTAAAAGTGAAATGAAGGCAGCAGCGGAGCCACGCTGCTGAGCTTTTGGGAGAACTCCGAGAGCGCCGCCGGGAGCAGGTTGGGAAGATAGACCAGCATCCCGAGCGTGCGTGCGCTTGCCTGGCTGCGGCACAGAAAGCCGAGAAAGATTCCGATCGCACTGAAACAGAATCCAGCGGCGATGAGGATCGCCAGGTAGCTGGCCGCGGCGCGGCCATCGAATGCGAATCTGCCCAGCAACTGCAGCAATCCTGCGGCGAGCATCGTCAGGACTATTCCGAGCAACAGTTTCGCCAGCAGCCACTCGATTTCGCGGATGGGCGTCTGCAAGAGCCCCAGCAGCAGGTGCTTTTCCTTCTCCTCCGCGACCTGCACCGGGACGATGATGAAGCCGATAAGCAAGACCAGCATCAAAATCCAGGTCGGCAACGTCTGCCTCTGGAGGTCGCTGTCATGGAGCGGCTGGATCGCGGCGATCCATGGTTTGCGTTTCCCTTCGGTGGCATCCTGGATCGCCGAAATGCCCTCGACCATGGCGAGAGTCTTCAGCGAGGTTTTCGTCGACACGAACAGTTCCACGCTCCCGGGCTCGCGCGCAGAACTGGCCAGAAAGCCGTCAATCTTTTTGCCTTGCAACGCGGTTTGCGCTGCTTCGGTATCACCCAGCCACACCACGTCGAAGGTTCGATCAGCCGATTCAATACCGCCGATCAACGCCTGGGAATAGTGCGCGCTCTTGAGCAACCCGATATTGACTCGTTGCAATCCGGAATCACCCTGGTCCACCATTTCCAGGGAAAAGAACACGAACAGAGGAATGAGGAGAACCAGTTGTAGCGTCTTGTTCCTGAATGCGATGGCAAGATCGTTCAGCGTCAGTGTCAAAACGTTTCGCATCATGCGTAGAGATTCAGGTGAATGCCCGATGCGAAGTATTCAGAAGGAGTGCCGTCAAATACCAGGCCGCCCTGATGCAGGACGATGATTCGTGTCGCCAGCGCTCTGATTTCTTCGGGCCGGTGCGAAGTGAACAGGATTGTCTTCCCGCTCGAGTGAATTTCCCCAAGCAGACGATAAATATGCCTTGTCATGTCAAAATCGAGGCCTGAGGTGGGTTCATCCAGAAGCAGCATTGGTGGGTCGGCGAGCAGGGCGCGACCGATGCTGACCCTCTGCCTGAGTCCCTTTGACAGCTGGTCTATTCTGTTGCGGCGAAACGACAGCAGTTCAAATTGCACCAGTGTCTCTTCGACCCGGGCGTCCGGAACATGAAAGAGACGCGCAAACAGCCTGAGATTGTATGCAACGGAAAAGAAATCGAAGAGGTTGGTTTTCTCCGGCACGAAACCCAGTTTTCGGGCCAGTGCCGACCTGTGTTTGAGGTCGATGCCTTCCACTGTTGCCGAGCCGGTATCCGGAATGATCCAGCCGGCCAGGATTTTCAGCAGAGTCGACTTGCCGGCACCGTTGTGGCCGATGATTGCAACGGATTCGCCGCTGCGGACCTGAAAGCTCGTTAGCTGTAGTCCCTTGTTTCCGTCATAGACTTTGGAGAGGTTTCTGACTTCGACGTGCACCGGAGTCTCTGTGGATCGACCGCGTTCTCCCTCCAATGGCGCCAGATCTGATGTGTTGGGGCCGCCGCCGGCCTCTAACAGGCCCGGCGGAGACATGGGGGCCGGCACGGAGGCCGGCTTTGCATTGCCTTCAGTCCGATAAAGCATTGGACCGGAAGCTATACCGCTGGTTCAGGTTCTTTGTGCCAGATAAATAATGGTGAAAACCAGTGCCACTGCGACCAGAATACCAATCATGATTGCTTTCCTTGTTGACATGTCTATTTAAAAAAACACCGGGCCAGATCGACCCGGTCCGCCCCAATCCACAAAAGCGAACGGGTGTCTCCACGGTGGCATTCTTGGAGATCAGCCCGCACACGACGCCGAGCTCTGTTTCTCCGTTTGCGTCCTGTCGATCGGAACCTGGGTGAATTTAGAGCTTCCGGTTGGCCTGGTCTGTACGTTATCAAACATAGAGAATCAGCCGTTTGGGCTTATCCAGGTCCGCTGTCAGAGACAGGCGGGAAGACACATCAGCGGTTCGTCTCCTGCACGTTGGAGACTCTGGCAGTTGCGAGATGGCTGCCGTTGACAGCCTGTGCGCAGCGCCCTTGAGGGCCGGTGGGAATTCGCAAATCCGTCCTGTTGTCTCGTTGTCTCCTTGCGGGAATTCCTGAACCGAGGCCAGTACGGTACCCGCAGCGGGGTTGAATCGAAGGGCCTAAATTCTTTTGCCCTGAATGACCCGAATCAGAATCACTATGACTGCCACCACCAACAGCAGGTGAATGAATCCGCCGAGAGTGTAGGACGACACAAGTCCCAGCGCCCACAGCATAAGCAAGACGACCGCAATCATTTCAAGTATGTTCGTACCCCTTTCCGCCTGCCCAAAACATGATGTTCTTACACTGAACGCAATGATCGAATCGGTGCGCAGGCGCACGCAGCGGGTTCTGGATGACGCTTACGGGGCCACCTGCGACGCCCGGAGGTATCCCAACCCCTTGTGGGCATGACCGGCACGGTACATAACCGGCTAGTACGGTAAATGGGAGTTGTGGTATTTTTGCCCACACAGAAGGTTACCATGGCCTCCCCAAAAAAAAGGAAACGCGTATGCCCGAGCAGCCGCCGCCGCAACAAAATCGCCTTCTGGGGGGGTTGCCTGTCGAAGTCCAAAACCGCATTTTTCCTCATCTCGAACTTGTTGCGCTGCCGCTCGGCAAGATTCTCTATGAATCCGGGGCTATCCTGCACCATGTGTTCTTCCCCATTGACGCCATCGTGTCGCTGCTCTATGTCATGGAAAGCGGCGCGTCAGCGGAAATCTCGGTGGTGGGCAACGATGGCATCGTCGGTGTGGCCCTGTTCATGGGCGGGGAAAGCACGCCGAGTCGGGCGCTTGTCCAAAGCGCGGGCACTGCTCACCGGCTACCCGCGCAATACCTCAAGGAGGAATTCAATCGCCACGGCGAGCTGCAACTTCGCCTGTTGCGTTACACCCAGGCGCTGATAACCCAGATGTCCCAGACGGCGGTCTGCAACCGCCACCATTCAATCGACCAGCAACTGTGCCGCTGGCTGTTGCTGTCCCTGGACCGCGTGCCAGGCAACCAGTTGATCATGACCCAGGAACTGATTGCCAACATGCTGGGAGTGCGCCGCGAAGGAGTTACCGAAGCAGCTGGCAAGTTGCAGCGCGCCGGTGTGATCAACTACCGCCGCGGGCACATCGAGGTGCTGGACCGGACCAAACTGGAATCATTGAGTTGCGAGTGCTACGCCGTGGTCAAGAGGGAAACGGATCGCCTGCTGCCCTATTAGCCTGTCGCAACCGATTATCGATAGCCAGCAGGCCAGCGGATTATCGGCTCAGTGCAACGCGAACCTGGCTTGACCTCCCCCGCGCATCCGGCGGCGGGAAGGATACTCTGAGCTATTTGCCGACCTCATGGCCTATCACGCCACCTACCGCCGCACCGCCGATCGTTCCGACCGCGCTGCCGCCTGTGAGCACCGAACCGCCAACGGCACCAACGCCCGCACCGACCGCGGTGCGCTTATCCTGCGCCGACATTCCGCTGCAAGCCGTGACGGCGAGCGCCAATGCCACTGCGACCCCACCTACCGAAATTCGATGTGCAAACTTCACGCAGTACCTCATTGTTACCTCCAAATCCTGAAATGGCGGATTTTCCCCAAGATCGGGTAGCAACCGGAGCTGCGCACCGCTGCCCTACAGCATGGTTGAGTATCAAACCCATCCAGACCAACTGTTCATTGAAAATAGCAGCAAAGTGTGAGTTTGGTGACCCCATGCGGCGACTAGCCACCGTCATACTCTGCGTTTGCGACTGCACTGTCTGTGCGGCAACGCGCGTTGAATGGAAATCGGAAGGTTGTTCAAGCTGCACAAGTCTGCGTCTTGCGGTTTGCCCGCGCAGGGCTTTCCCGCAACGTTCGTCGGAAGTTACCCGCACCAAAGATCTGACTAAAACAGTGGGTGTTTGGCCATCGAGAGCAGAACATCATGCGGCGTCATGGTTTCTTCACACGCTGCACCCAAAGTATCGATGCTGCTCCTAGTCGCAATATGAGCAAGCAGCGCATCGGTCCCGGGTGCTTCGATGAGGCAAAGCCCCGACAAAGGACCGCGAAGGTTATTCGGTAGGTTCTCAGACTTGGGCCGCGATCGATTCTCGCGCGCTTCCCGAACTTATTTTGTCCCGGCTGACGAATCCGGCAACTGTTGGCGTAGAATTTCCCTGCGCTTCAGATCCAGGTACTCGTCGCGTTCGAGTTCGTGCAGTTGAAGCGGATAACGCTCGATACCCGCGTACCAGTCATTCAAGCGCTTTTCGATCTGCGCGGGCATCGGCGTTGACAAGGCACCGAGATAGGCTTCGACAGCCAGGTAATACCGCATCGTATTGCGCTCGACCACGCCGCGCATGCCACCGACATAGGTCGGCTGGCCCCTGGAATTGATTGCCGGGATGCTGAAGCCCACTTTGTTGCGCCCGATCGTCGCCAGATAACCCAGCATCGCCACGCGCGCGACATTACCGTAAGCATACGAATAGGACATGTGGAGGTAGCTATGCTGCGCGTCGAGCGCGGTGACTTCAAGCGCGATCCGGTAGTTACTGGTACCAAGCGGTCCCTTCTCCGCCTTTAGTTCCATTTGCAGGTAGTCTGACCCAGCTGCCACCACCCGGTAGACAAATTCAACCAGCTGGGTATCGCTGAGTGGTTGATCTGATTTGCGTCCGATATTGATGCTTAATATTTTGCGGCCCCCCCGGACTGAGGTGACGCAATCTTTCACGTTGATGTGAAGAATAAAAACATCGCACCAGTGATCACCGTTTTCAAGGGCAGACGCCACTACCGCATAGGGCTGTTGCAGCTCCGCATAGGTGTCCCCTTTGATAAATTCAGCGTTTTCGCTGGATTCGAGGTAAATGGGTCGCTGAAATTGATTACTCGCCAATTGCTCGAGCAACGCAGCATGATGCGCCTTCAGTGAAGCCGCGTCCTGTGCACGCGCTAGCGGTACACACCACAATATGAAAAGCACGACTGACCACAACCGTCTGGAACATATGGCATATCGAACCACGCGGGTCATCATGCTGGTGCGTCGACCACCGGTCCCTCCAGCTGCAGGTCGGTGTCCCTTCAGGGCAGTGCGCCGCCGGGCCGCATTCTGCACCGCTGACTGAATGATCGACCGGAAGAGACACTGTTGATATTGACGCCGGCGAGAAATGCCACGCGCCCTTCGACTATTGGAAGTTTGCGGTGATCGCGCTGGTTCACCTCCCCATCCGATTTTGCGGCCAAGGGGTTGCCTGGGTTGAACTGCAGGATATTGATGCCGGCATCGGAGAGCGTGCAGAAAAATTCCGTCGGTGCGCCGAGAGTGCCCACGCTGTCACGAATCGGGTTTACCTGTACACCTTCCTGCTGCTTGGCGATCAAGGCGGTGACGAAACGCTGAGCGACTTCGTCGTCGCTAAGGATGTAGGTCCCCGTGTTGATGTTGTCACGGGCGACGCTGACGGCTGAAATCATCGCTTTATAGGTGGCGGAGCCATCTTGCAGCAATTCGACCTTGTTACCGGCGGTCAGGGGGCTACCGGCGATAGCTTCGTCAACCGCAAGATGCACATCGAAGATGTTGGTTTCCGTACCTCTTGACTTCCGCTCGTTGAGAATCGCTGTACTGCGTTCGGCTGACAGTGGCCCCTGTTTTCCGTCGATCGGCGCTGAAGCCGCATGATCCCGGGCCATCTCTGGAACAATAGTCAAAAGAGGGTACAAGCGGCAAGCAGGGTCAACCACAGCGCCAGCGGAATTTGATCAACACGGATCAAACCCGGCAGATTCATTCGGCGAGCCGCAAACTTGAGTGGCGTTGCGTTAGGAAGTGCTCGTAAGTGGAGCATAGAACCGATGAACGGAGGACTTTCGTACATAAAAAGACCGCTGCGCAATCCGTTGGCAGCGGTTTAGCAACAATGGCTCGGTAATGGCTCGGTTCAGGTTGGCGAAGCTCGGGGCCTTGGCCTCCTGAATGCGCTCGGTTGCCCGCGCGACCCTCAGAACGACCCCGGTAGCGGTGCGTCCAACTTGCCAGTCAGCATCACCATGTCGTTGCTCCAGGTGGGAATCAACCGAACAGCCGAGACCTTGGCCGGACAGGTCCGAAACACCTCCACAATTCACACTTCAACCAACGCATCTGGTTACCGTTTGATGCGCGTAATCTTGGTACCTTCGATACTGAGGCTAGCCATCAGACCCTGCTGATCGAAGATAAAGGCATAGGCATCATCCTTCAGCAGCGACGTTGATAGATTTTTGGCTACGCCTTCATTGACTGCAACCACCGAAGGTCCAACACCCAGTTCCCAACCCTCGGATTTGTTGAGGTAATCAATTGCATTATCGGTCATCAAGAAAACCGCGTAGCCATAGCTCTGGGCGCCAGCCTGCAACCCCCAGGATGCGGATACGGAATTGTAATAACCCGCGACCGCCGATCCCTTGTACAGAACGCCTTCCCCGTAAGCGCCGCCAAAAATCAGTCCCGCTTTGACCATGTTGGGAAACACCAGCACCGCCTTGGCGTGTTTGGAAATTTCCAGGGCCAGGGAATTGCTTTTGTATAGGACCTGAAGTGATTGCTTGGCATCCCGGTTCAGATCTTCAGCGGTAGGGTTATCAGCCTTGGCTACTGCGCTGAATAGACCAGCATAGAGGATCGCGGTCGCTGCAAGCGTGAACGCCAAATATCGATTCCAAAGATTTTTCATACATTTCTCCGTGGGTTTGTCGAAGGTAAATTCAACATGTCATGCACAACGCTGGATAGCATATCGTAAAACATTTAGCGACTTTTCCAGCTCATGGTCTTGCACCGAAGATTTTCAGTGTTGGGGCCAGTCGCCTGCCTAACGATTTTGGAAGAAACGTTTTACCCGCATCTCGGCGGCATCCTGCGTTATACCGTAACGTTCCTCAATCAACACCGCCAGACCCCGTCGGTCGCCATCGAGCTTGATCAGCTCATCTTCCGTCAACTTCGCCCAGGCGATCCTGGCTGCTACAATTTGCTGCTTCCATTTCTCTTTCGTCTTGTCCAACCCCGGCTGCAACGGCTTCACCAGCTGGGTTACAATATCATCTTTACCCATAGCTGATCGCATCAATGTCTTGTCCGCGACTCCTGCCGGAAATGGTCTGAAAGGCGCGCCAATGCTACGAAACAAACTCCACGAATGAATGGCATGCTGGTTTCTTTCGCTAACTGCGCGCTGTTTCTTCAGATCGCTCATCAAGACCCCATACTGAACCCGAGTCTGGCTAGATTGCCGCGCTCCCGATTCGTCAATGACACCATGCAAAAATAACCATGAATTTAGTTTGCGTCTGTGCGGAACCGCACATCGTAAGAAAACTCTGATGATGTCCCCCGGCAGGCGACCATGCACGCAGCGGCAACGACCCGGCGAGTGGAGCACGTACGGCAGCAAACCTTCGTCAAGGAGCGCTTCGCGAAGTTCTGCAGGACGACCCGCAAAGAACTATTTCTCGACGAGATCGAACGCACCGTTCCGTGGCAGGAATTGACCGCTGCCATTGAACCGTTCTATCCCAACCCACAGGGCGCCGGCCGGTGGGCGTCGAGCGGGTGTTGCGGATCTACATCCTCCAGCATTGGTTCAACTTATCGGATCCCGGAACCGAAGTTGCCGAGCCGCACCGGAAAAGTGCGGAAAGAGGCGAAATAGGCGACGCCATGCGCACAAATACGCTATTTGCGGGTAAAAAAGGACATCGTATTGTCTGATCGCTCAATACCGACGTCGCCAGACGGAAATTACAGTGAATGATCAACGGTTCCTAATATTGACGGTTTGACATGAAGCTGGCGCTCAAGCATTTCAGCGCCTGACCATATCCAGCCCCCTGTTTTTGGAGGGTAGTCGTCATGGATCCACAGGCTGGCTGCAAATACGCGATGAGGTGAAAATATCGGCTTTGTGCACGATGCTCTTTGGCTTGCATAAAACCAAATGGGGTCACGCGCCGGGAAACACTACACATCTAATCTCGAGTGCGGACCAAGTGAAATGCGCTCGGCTAGAAGGAGCTTTGCAGATCTGACATTAACGTCGACGATGGCTTGGCGGATGACACTCATAACCCGCGCGCCAGATTGTTCCGCACGCAACTCGGCGGCTGGCAGGGCTTATGCTGCGGCAGTTTGCGGCGGGTTACCTGGCTTCTCAAGCCCATGCCCGACACCGCTTGCTGGCATTGAGCCGCTTATGTGCGCCAGCAGACAGACAGCCGTCAAGTAAATCCCAATCATCGGTGGTCGTCTAGCTACGCGGGCGGTGACATGCGTAATTAAATGCCGCGGGCCGCCTTTTACTCGCCGAAAAAGGCAGTATGGGTCGGGCATGTCGTTGTTGTATGCCACGGAAAATAGCCATGTCCGCATCAGAAAACCTGCCCGCCCCTCCCGACCCCGCCCCTTCCGGCGATGGCGGCAGCGCAGACTGCATTATCGAAGTACGCCGCCAAGAGGCTTTGCTCAAAACCGGCGCTCTGCAGAACGCGATTCTTACCAGCGCCAATTTCTCGATCATCGCCACCGATGAAAAGGGCATTATTCAACTATTCAATGTCGGCGCCGAGCGCATGCTGGGTTACCTGGCCGTAGAAGTTGTGAACAAGATCAATCCCAGCGATATTCATGATCCGCACGAAGTGATGGCACGGGCGCACGCACTTAGCCTGGAGCTTGCAACCACCATTACGCCAGGCTTTCAAGCGCTGGCTTTCAAGGCTTCGCGAGGCATCGAGGACATCTACGAGTTGACCTATATCTGCAAGGATGGCAGTCGGTTTCCTGCCATCGTTTCGATCACAGCGTTGCGCGATGATTATGGCGAAATCATCGGATATCTGTTGATCGGCACCGACAATTCCGTGCGCAAACAGGTCGAACTTGAACTTACCAACGCCATCGCTGTAGCAGAGAAAGCCAACCTCGCGAAATCGGCGTTTCTTTCCAGCATGAGCCATGAGCTACGCACACCGCTCAGTGCTATCCTTGGCTTCGCCCAGCTGATGGAATCCGGCACACCCGCACCGACGGCATCCCAAACCCGCAGCATCGATCAGATACTCAAGGCGGGTTGGTACCTACTCGAACTCATCAACGAAATACTTGATCTGGCTTTGATAGAGTCCGGGAAGCTTCCGGTATCGCTGGAACCCGTATCGCTCGGCGAGGTTGTGCACGAGTGCCAGGCCATGATGGAGCCGCAGGCGGAAAAACGCGGCATCCGTATGACCTTTCCCAGGTTCGATGTCCCGTACTTTGTCAAGGCCGACCGCACCCGGGTTAAGCAGGTTCTCATCAACCTGCTTTCCAACGCGATCAAATATAACAGGTTAAATGGCTCAGTCGTTGTGGATTACGTGGCCAGCACCCAAGGACGTATTCGCATTTGTGTCAGCGATACCGGTGAAGGTTTGACGTCCGATAAACTTGCACAGCTTTTTCAGCCGTTCAATCGACTTGGCCAGGAAGCAAGTATCGAGGAGGGTACTGGCATCGGGCTGATGGTGAGCAAGCGGCTGATTGAGTTGATGAAAGGGGAAATCGGCGTGGAAAGTACCGTCGGCGTGGGCAGCGTATTCTGGATAGACCTGAATTTGACCACACAGCCGCGACCCGCGGCCGGCCAGCCCACTGCGGTTGGTCAAGCGCGAGCTTCGACAGGCGCACAGGCGCACACCCTGCTCTATGTCGAAGACAATGCTGCCAATCTCATGTTGGTCGAGGATCTCGTCCAGCGGCGCCCCGATATCCGTTTACTGAGCGCGCAAGACGGCTACCGTGGTATCGAGATTGCGCGCGCTTCCCGGCCAGATGTCATTCTCATGGACATCAATCTGCCGGGCATCAGTGGTGTCCAGGCGTTGAAAATCCTGCGCGCAGACCCGGTTACGGCGCACATCCCCGTGGTGGCGCTCAGCGCCAACGCCATGCCCCGCGATATTGCCAGAGGCCTGGACGCGGGATTCTTTCGGTATCTCACCAAACCCATCAAAGTCAACGAATTCATGGATGTGCTGGACTTGGCGGTCGCTTTTTCCAAAACTGGCCCAAACTGATGACAAAGCAGAATTCCAATGGTTAGCGGTCAAGATATCCTAAACGCGAGCATTCTGATCGTTGACGACCAGGAGTCCAATGTCAGCCTGCTTACACAATTACTGAGTGAGGGCGGTTATACCCGTGTTGCCTCAACGCGGGATCCGCGAGAGGTCTGTGCACTCCATCGCGCGCATCGCTACGATCTGATCCTGCTCGACCTGCAAATGCCGGGCATGGATGGATTCCAGGTAATGGAAGGCCTCAAGACAAATTCCGAGGATGGTTACCTTCCGGTCCTTGTACTCACCGCACAACCCGGCCACAAACTGCGCGCATTGCAGGCAGGCGCGAAGGATTTCATCAGCAAGCCGTTTGATCTCGTCGAGGTCAGAACCCGCATCCACAATATGCTGGAGGTAAGGTTGCTCTACAAAGAGCTCGACAGACGCGCCAAGCTGCTGGAACAGCGGGTAGAGGAACGCACCGCCGAGCTCCGCGAGAGCGAAGCACGCTTCCGAAGTCTGACCGAATTGGCCTCTGACTGGTACTGGGAACAGGACAGCAACGGAAACTTTACCAAGGTCTCGGGCCCGGTGCTGGAGATGCTTGGGATCCGTGTGGGTGCTTTTGGGGACACAACCGTGAGCGACGACGACAAAGGCTGGAATCAGGCGGAGCGAGCAGCGCTTCAGGCAAAGATTGCAGCGCGCGAGCCTTTTCTGGATTTCATTTTCAGCCGTATCAACGTCGATGGATTACAACAGCAGTTTCGGGTCAGCGGCGAGCCCATGTTCGACAGTTCCTGCCGCTTTATTGGCTACCGCGGTATCGGCGTCGAATGCACCATCAGGAAATAGTATGACCAATTCGCGGCTTGCCAATGTCGTCGCTTCCTGACCCGCAGCAAAATCATCTTCTTGCGGCACTCTCCAAGGCCGATCTCGCACGCATGGCTGCGCATCTGGAGCTGACCGAACTGCGACTCGGCGACATGCTCTACGCACCCGGGGAACAGCTGCGGTATGGCTATTTCCCCATCACCGCCATCGTATCGCTGCATTATGTCATGGAAAACGGTGCCTCTACCGAAGCTGCCGGAGTGGGTAACGAGGGCGTATTGGGCATCTCGCTGTTTATGGGTGGTGAAAGCACGCCGAGCTCGGCCGTAGTGCAAACTGCCGGCCAAGCGTACCGGTTATCTGCGAAAGCGCTCAAGGACGAGTTCAACCGTGGCGGGGCCATGCAGCTGTTATTGCTACGCTATACCCAGGCATTGATGACGCAGATGACCCAGACCGCAGCCTGTAATCGGCATCATTCGATAGAACAACAACTGTGCCGCTGGCTACTGTTGACCCTTGATCGGGGTGCGTCAAGAGAACTGATCATGACCCACGGTTTGGTTGCCAGCATGCTCGGCGTTCGTCGTGAGGGCATCACGGAAGCCGCGGGCAATTTGCAGCGCGCCGGAATCATTCGTTATCGGCGCGGCCATATTTCTGTGCTTGAGCGCTCGGGACTTGAGACCCGCGCGTGCGAGTGCTACCAAGTGGTCAAGAAAGAATATGCCCGCTTACTGGCCGATGCAGGCTACACACGAGGCGTTGCCGCCGTCCCCGCATAGGTTCGCAGAGCAGGATTGGTTTGCAATGAACACACAGCAGCGCCTACACGGCGTCTTTTTGCTCCAACGTCCGTTGGCAGCATAGTCGTCTGCAAATCCTATGCTCTGGATCGTTTGCCGCAAGGGTTTCAACGTTGTAACCACAACGGGATGATCAAGGCTGTTCGAAGCAGCAGTGAACGCTTCTAGTCGGCATTCCCCCCAAAATACTCAGATCAAGCGTCGGTCCCGCTTCATGCTGGCTCGAAAAGCGCTTCGCAACCACTGCATTGCAATGAAGACACAAGTGCTCCGACGGTCGCCAGAACATTTCGATCGATACGGTGGCGCGCATACCCATTCATATGGACCCCTAAATTCTGCAGACCAGATCAATCAAAGAGCGCCTCGCGAAGGCGTAGCTGGCCATGAGCGTGCATCATTAGACCATCAGGAATGAAATAATGAGGCAGCGTCACTTTGACATGATGCCGCTTTTTCATTTGGTCCGGCTAATAGCGTGTTATATGTTCGCTACCGTACAGATTGTTGTGGTTATTTGAGTAACATTCAGCATTTGGAAGATTCTGTGTTGCGCGTCGGCGCCAGCTGTAGCTGTGCGGTCTCTTGAAGGGTGTCGTTATGCGGCTTGGCTTTATCGACTTGCCAGGGTGGGGTGTTGTTCTGGTTGCGCTGGTCTTGACTCATGTCACCATTATTTCGGTGACAATTTTTCTACATCGCCATCAGACACATCGTGCACTGACTCTACATCCGGTTGCGAGTCACTTCTTCCGTTTTTGGTTGTGGCTCACCACGGGCATGGTGACCCGGGAGTGGGTTGCCATACATCGCAAACACCACGCCACGGTCGACACCGAGGAAGATCCGCACAGTCCTCAGGTCCATGGAATCCGCAAGGTCCTGTTCGATGGCATCGAGCTCTACCGGCGGGAAAGTAAAAACGCAGCAACCCTTGGTAAATACGGTTGGGGTACGCCGGATGACGGGATCGAGCGTTATCTCTACTCACGGCATAGTGGCCTTGGTGTCGGTATCATGCTGGCAATCGATATCGCGCTGTTTGGTCCGTTAGGGATTACCATTTGGGCGATACAGATGCTGTGGATCCCGCTGTTCGCCGCCGGCGTGATAAATGGCCTTGGACACTATTGGGGTTACCGCAATTTCGCGCCGCCCGATGCCTCCAGGAATATCGCACACTGGGGCATTCTGATCGGCGGCGAGGAGCTGCACAATAATCATCATGCCTATGTCAACTCCGCCAGGTTTTCATTCCGGTGGTGGGAGTGCGATCTCGGTTGGATCTACATCCGTATGCTGGAGGCGCTTGGCTTGGCAAAAGTAAACCAGGTAGCTCCCCGGGTTCGTCGAAAAACCGCCAAATTCCCCTGTGATGCGGATACCCTGCGCGCTGTTATCGCACACCGTTGGTATGTTCTTGCCACATTTGCCAGACTTTTGCGCCGGACCACGGTGGACGAAATGCGCAGGTTGCAGGCTGGCCCGCTTGCAAAATGCGTCAGGTTTGCTGCGTTGGATAAAGTCGAGTACGTTCTGCAACGGGATGAGCGGGAATTACCCGCGCAGGAACGCGCTGCGCTGGCACAGGCTTTGAGCTCAAGCAAGGTGCTGGACACCATTTATTCCATGCGCCAAGAATTGGCTGCTTTATGGAATCGATCTGCCGCCTCAAAGGAACAACTGGTGAAACAGTTGGAAGATTGGTGCCGGCGTGCGGAGGAAACAGGTATCGGCGCGTTGCGGAAATTTGCCCGTGTACTGCGTCGTTACGATCTATCGTCGGGAGATACGATATGAGTTTAGGCGCAATTCTGGTGATCATTCTGGTGCTGATGTTGATCGGCGCCATTCCAGCTTGGCCTCACAGCCGGGGATGGGGTTACGGTCCCAGCGGTGGACTTGGCTTGGTATTGGTAATTCTGATCGTTTTGTTGTTATTGGGACGGATATAGGGATACTTCTGCCGCCCATCCGGGCCGCTGAGGTTTAGCAAGTACAATTCAACAGAGGGAAGTTTCTATGAAGAACAAGAGGAACAAAATACTCGCGATCGCGGGGGCCGTTGCGCTGACTGCTGGACTTGCGGGTCACGTACAGGCCAACGAAGGAGCCTATATTGGTGGCACGGCGTCCGGGTACTATCTGGACAGCACACGCTTCGTTGGCGGCTCTCAACTCTCCGGAGTTGGTACGGTCAATCTCGGTTACCGGTTTTTCAACGACTGGGCACTTGAGGCGAATCTCGGCAGGGATATCTCCGGCGATACCGGCGAGCGGCTCGACATCGGCAAACTCGATGTGTATTACTGGTTTGGCGAGGCCAACCCCGACAGCAAGGAATGGCGGCCGTACTTTGTCGCGGACATCACGTACCTTGACCTGAACAAGCAGGGCTGCTGTTCACCCTACCTCACCGATGGCAGCAAAGACGAGCACAGCTGGGACGTTGGCGCCGGTCTCGGCCTCTCCAAAATGATCTCCGATCACTTCGAGGTCCGCGGGGATGTACGCGGCATGTACAAGGTACGACAAAGTGACAACAAAGCGGTCGATGCCTCCCTGAATCTGGCGCTCAACTATTATTTCAACGGCCCGAAACCGGTGGCGGTCACTCAGGCAACTCCGATGCCGGCTGCCAAGCCGGCGGCAGTAGCACCGGCATCGGAGCCTGTCGTGGCGCCCGACAAGCGCACCATCACGGTGAAGTTGAATGTGTTGTTCGAGTTCAACAAGGCGGATGTTCGCGCGATCTACGGTGATGAGCTGCAAGCCGTTGCCAACGCGATGAAAGCCCATGACGACATCGAACTGGTGCTGGAAGGCCACACGGATTCGATCGGCAGCGACGCCTACAACCAAAAGCTCTCGGAGCGTCGTGTGGCTGCGGTCAAGGCCAAGCTGGCCAAGGACTATGGCATCGCGGCGAACCGCATTTCCACGGTTGGCTACGGCGAGAGTCGGCCCATCGCGGATAACGCGACCGCCGAAGGCCGTGCGAAAAACCGGCGCGTGATCGGGGAGTTGAGCTATTCGGAAGTGGCGCCTAACTAGACCAATCATCCGGTGAAGTGATCGACAACGGCGCCTGCGGGCGCCGTTGTCATTTTGCAGCGGGCGGAGGCGGATTTGCGGGGTGGCACGGAGACTCGGCCGCGGTCTGTCGTCGCGCCGCGCTGTGCGCGCCTCACAACAAATGCGCCGCCGCAAGCGCGCCGAACATGGTCAACACGAGAGTCCGGCTCGCGAATATGGCGAACGTGACCGCTGTGAATTCGATAGCAAGTGCAACAGCCGTGGGCAGGCCCAGGATCACCGCCGAGATCGGACTGCTCCGCGACACAAAAGTCGGCCAGGCGGCGAATGTCGTTTTTCCACGCATTGGAAACGGTTGTGGTCGCGTTTGTCTGCGAGACTTTCCGCGGACGCGCATTCGCCGGCTGGGCGGGTTGCGCCGGAGGCCGCGACGCGAACTTCGGCGTACACTATTCCCCCGCAAGTGGGTAAGGCGCGAACACATACGGATTCAGGAACTCAATTCAGCTTCCGGTACCTTGGCGATCTCCAGGATAGAACCCGATATTCGTGATGAGCAGTGAAACATCCTCCGACCTTCACCTGAAGGTACGCAATCTGACGATGGACGACTATCCGCGGCTCAAGGAGCTGATGGATGAAGTCTATGCCGACATCGCCGGAGCCTGGCCGGAAAGTTCGATCCGCTCACTGATCGCCGATTTCCCCGAGGGGCAGATCGTGATCGAGGACCATGGCCGGGTGGTGGGCGTGGCGCTGAGCGTTCGCTGCAACTATGAGCGCTTCAGTCGTCAGCACACCTACGAGGATCTGATGGCGCGACGTGATCGCATTCGTCACGATCCCGACGGCGACGCGCTCTATGGCATGGATGTGTTCGTCGACCCCGATTATCGCGGTCTGCGGCTCGGGCGGCGGCTCTACGACGTGCGCAAGGATCTGTGCCGCAACCTCAATCTGCGTGCCATCCTGGCCGGCGGGCGCATCGTCAACTACCACGAACACGCCGACACCCTGTCGCCCATCCAGTACATCGACGCGGTTCGGCATCGCGAGATCCACGATCCCATCCTGAGCTTCCAGCTCGCCAATGACTTCGAGGTCAAGCGGCTGCTGCGCGCCTACCTGCCGGCGGACGAGCGCTCGCGCGGGTATGCCACTCTGCTCGAATGGAACAACATCGTCTACGAACCGGAAAACCTCCCTATCGGCAGCATCCGCAAGTCGGTGGTGCGGGTCGGCGTGATGCAGTGGCAGATGCGGCAGAGCCGTTCCTTCGACGAGTGGCTGCGGCAGGTGGAATTCTTTGTCGACTGCGTGGCCGACTACAAGTCCGATTTCGTGCTGTTTCCCGAGTTTTTCAACGCCCCGCTGATGGGGCTGGGCGACCAGAGCAACCAGTTCGAGGCGATTCGCTTCCTTGCCACCTTTGCCGATCGGAGCATCGAGGCAATGGCGCAATTTGCGGTCTCCTACAACATCAACCTCATCGCGGGCAGCATTCCCGTCATGGTGGGCGACAAACTACAGAACCACGCCTATCTGTGCCGGCGCGATGGCACCATCGCCATGCAACCCAAGCTCCACATCACGCCCCACGAGCGCCGCGACTGGGTGATCTCCGGCGGCGACAGCCTGCAGGTGTTCGACACCGACGCCGGGCGCATCGGCATTCTGATCTGCTACGACGTCGAGTTTCCCGAGCTGGCGCGACTGCTTGCCGAACAGGGCATGGATATTCTCTTCGTGCCCTTCTGGACCGACACCAAGAACAGTTTTCTGCGCGTGCAGCGCTGCGCCCAGGCACGCGCCATCGAAAACGAGTGTTATGTAGTCATTGGCGGTAGCGTGGGTAACCTGCCGCAGGTACAAAACGTCGATCTTCAGTACGCCCAGTCCGCGGTCTACACGCCCTCCGACTTTGCGTTTCCCCATGACGCCATAATTGCCGAGAGCACCCCCAACACGGAAATGGCGGTGATCGCCGATCTCGATCTGGATCGCCTTACCCGACTGCGCCACGAGGGCGCGGTCACCAACCGCAAGGACCGCCGGGACGATCTGTTCAGTCTGCTGTGGCGGAAGAATTCCGGCGTCGTTTCGCGATAGCTGCCGTCCGCACGGACTTCCCACGCAAGCCAGGCAGCTCGTGCTGTTCGATGACCACGAGCACCCGGACGAGTGGCGACTGCCGGCGGACACCGGCGCGGCCCAAGGCGCCGGCCGTTGAATTGGCCGCTCCAGGCGGTAAGCTGGTGGTCGCAAATAACAGCCCACCACGGACCGGCGATACCTCGCCGCGGTCCGCAGGAGAGAAAACCATGATCACCGGAATGCCCCGCATCGCGATTGCCGCCCACGACTTCAGCGCCCTGGTCAGCCTGTTCAGGGACAAGTTTCACATGCCCGTACTCGACCTCTCGAAGATGAGCCGCAAGGAGTACGGCGCTGCGCTTGGCATGTGCGTGCCCGCCGGCGGCAGCAATATCGAACTGATGTGTCCCGTCGATCCGGATACGCCGCTCAGCAAAAGCTTGCTGGGGTTCCTCGATCGGCGCGGCGAAGGCCTGTTTGCCCTGATGCTGGAAGCGCCGGTACCCGACGATGAAGCCGCCGAGCTGGCGGATCGCGGCCTCAATGTGATGCCCTTGATGCCCGGCGCTTTTGGCCGCGATGTCCATCCAAACTCTACCCACGGCGTGTTGATTCGCGTCTACCCGGTCAATTCGTTCAAGGGTCAGTACAAGCGCGCGCTCGACGACCGCGCGCCGCGTCTGTCCGGTATCGTCCGGGTCATTGTGGCGGTCGAGGATATCGAGCACGCGGTGGAGGTCTACGGCAGCCAGTTCAAACTGCCCGTGGGCAAGATCCTGGACGACGCCGAGCGCGGCGTCTGGTCGGCCATCTGCCGGCCGCCGACCGGCGGCGTGATCGAACTGGTGGCCGTCAAGGATGCATCGCGGACGTTCGCCCGCGCCATCGAACGTCATCTGGAGGAAAAGCGCGAAGGCATGTACGCGCTGGTGCTGGAATCGCCCGATCTGCCGGCAACCGCCAGGTCGCTCGCCGGCCACGGCATCCGGGTTCACCCGGCGGCGGATAACCGCAATGTGCTGGAAGTGCCCCGTGAAGATGCCTTCGGAGCCCTGATCCGGATCCAGGCGGCCTGACCGGGTGCGCTCGCCGTTCTGAAAACGGCGCCCCCCAGCAAAAACCATCACCACTAAAACAGCATCGAGGACAGCGTCCCATGAAATCTCCGCTCGACGGAATCCGCATTCTGGAACTGAACCGGGTTGCGCCCGGTTCCTTCTGCACCATGATGCTGGGCGATATGGGGGCCGAAGTTCTCAAGATCGAAACCCCGGCCCGCCCGGGCGCCAGCAAACACATGGGCGCGAAGGAGGACGATCTCTGGGTGCGCTCGGAATTCGCCAACCGCAACAAGCGGAGCATGACGCTCAATCTGAAGGATCCGGCGGCGCAGACGATATTGCACGAGCTGGTGGCGAAGTCCGATGTGGTGATCGAGGGCTTCCGCCCCGGAGTCGGCGCGCGGCTGGGCGCGGATTACGCGACCCTGAGTGCGATCAACCCGCGGCTGGTGTATTGCTCGCTGAGCGGTTTCGGACAGGACGGCCCCTATCGCGACCGCGCGGGACACGATCTCAACTACCTCGCCATTGCCGGCGTGCTGGGCCAGCTCGGCACCCGGGAAAGCCCGCCTCCGATCCCGCTCAACATCGTCGCCGATTACGCCGGCGCCGCCCTCCACGGGGTGATCGGCATCCTGCTCGCGCTGCTCGCCCGCCAGAGCACCGGGCGCGGCCAACAGGTCGATGTGGCCTATCTCGATACCGCCTTTGCGCTGCTCACCGCGGTGCCGGGAATCCGCAATTACTTCGTCGGTGGCGCGGAAGCCCAGCGCGGCGAAAATGTCTTTGCCGGCGCGCATCCCTACTACGCGGTGTATCCGACCCGCGATGACCGTTGGCTGTCGGTCGGTTGCATGGAGCCCTGGCTGTGGAGCAACTTCTGCGAGGCCCTGGGGCGCCCGGACCTGAAACCCCAGGGCATGCAGACCGATGATTTCCAGCGTTCGCCCAGCGCCGCGCAGCGTGCGGCCAAGCAGGAGATCGAGGCGATCATGCGCACCCGCACACTCGCCGAATGGGTAACGTTTTTTGCCGAGACCGATGTCTGCGTCGGCGAGGTGAACGGACTCGCCGAGGCCGTCAACGACCCGCAATTGCGCCACCGCGGGATGATCCTGCCCGCGGGTGATCCCCGTCAGCCCGACGCGACCCAGCCCGGAATCGCCATCAAGCTGACCGCGACGCCGGGCTCGATTCGCAGCCGCCCGCCGACACCGGGCGAACATACCGATCAGGTGCTGCGCGAACTCGGCCGCGCGCCGGCGGAGATCGCGGCGCTGCGCGCGGCCGGCGCGGTCTGATCGACAGCCGGCCCCGGGATCATCCCGATTCAGCCTGCCTGCGACTCTGGTATTCTCCGGACCCGTTTCGACCAACCGCTGCCGTCAGGGGTTCGCCATGCCGACCTATCGCTCCCACACCACCACCCGCGGCCGCAACATGGCGGGTGCGCGCTCCCTGTGGCGCGCCACCGGCATGACCGATGCGGATTTCAACAAGCCCATCATCGCGGTCGCCAACAGCTTCACCCAGTTCGTGCCCGGCCATGTGCACCTCAAGGATCTGGGCCAGCTGGTGATCGGGGAGATCGAGCGCGCCGGCGGCGTCGGCAAGGAGTTCAACACCATCGCGGTGGACGACGGTATCGCCATGGGCCACGACGGCATGCTCTATTCGCTGCCGTCGCGGGACATCATCGCGGACTCGGTCGAGTACATGGTCAATGCCCACTGCGCCGACGCCCTGGTGTGCATCTCCAACTGCGACAAGATCACCCCCGGCATGCTGATGGCCGCGTTGCGCCTCAATATCCCCACCATTTTCGTGTCCGGTGGCCCCATGGAGGCGGGCAAGACCCGGCTGTCGGCGCAGAAGCTGGATCTGGTCGACGCCATGATGATCGCGGTGGACGACAGCGCCAGCGACGAGAAAGTCGCCGAGTACGAGCGTTCCGCCTGTCCCACCTGCGGGTCCTGCTCCGGCATGTTCACCGCCAACTCGATGAACTGCCTGACCGAGGCGCTCGGCCTGTCGCTGCCCGGCAACGGCTCGGTGCTGGCCACCCATGCCGATCGCGAGCAACTGTTTCTGGAAGCCGGCCGGCGCATCGTCGCACTGGCCCGCCGCCACTACGACGACGACGATTACCGGGTGCTGCCCCGCTCCATCGCCAGTTTCGAAGCGTTCGAGAACGCCATGAGCCTCGACATCGCCATGGGCGGTTCCACCAACACCATCCTGCATCTGCTGGCGGCGGCGCAGGAAGCCGAGGTGGATTTCACCCTGGCCGACATCGACCGGCTGTCCCACAAGGTGCCGAACCTGTGCAAGGTGGCGCCGAGCACGCCCAAATACCACATGGAGGACGTGCATCGTGCCGGTGGCGTCATGGGCATCCTGGGCGAGCTCGACCGCGCCGGCCTGCTGCATACGGATCTGCCGACCGTGTACGCCGATACGATGGGCGAGGCGCTGGATACCTGGGATATCAAACGCAATCCCGCGGAAGCGGTGCGAAACTTTTTCCGCGCCGGCCCGGCGGGCATTCCCACCCAGGTCGCCTTCAGTCAGGCCACCCGCTGGCCGACCCTGGACGACGACCGCGCCGAGGGCTGCATCCGCGCCGTCGCACACGCCTACAGCAAGGACGGCGGCCTCGCCGTGCTGTACGGCAACCTGGCGCCCAACGGCTGCGTGGTGAAGACCGCCGGCGTCGACGCCTCCATCCTGGTATTCGAGGGCCCGGCCCATGTGGTCGAGAGTCAGGAGGCGGCGGTCGACGACATCCTCCACGACCGCGTCAAACCCGGTGCCGTGGTGGTGGTGCGTTACGAAGGCCCGCGCGGCGGCCCCGGCATGCAGGAGATGCTCTATCCCACCAGCTACCTGAAATCCAAGGGGCTCGGCAAGGCCTGCGCGCTGATCACCGACGGCCGCTTCTCGGGCGGCACCTCGGGACTCTCCATCGGCCATGTCTCGCCGGAAGCCGCCGCCGGCGGCACCATCGGCCTGGTGGAAACGGGCGACCCCATCCGCATCGACATCCCCAACCGCACCATCGAACTCCAGGTGAGCGAAGCCGAGCTCGCCACGCGCCGGGAACGGCGCGAAAAAATCGGCTGGCACCCCGCCGAAAAGCGCCCGCGCAAGGTCTCGGCGGCGCTCAAGGCCTACGCCCTGCTCGCCACCAGCGCGGACCGCGGTGCGGTGCGGGATCTCGGCAAACTTTAACAGTTTGTTGAAAAACTGCTGCGGCAGCCATCTGCTTCGTTGCGCGGTGCTCGCTCCCTCGCCTATCTATCGGATATGTCTCGGTCGCTGCGCGCCGTGCGCCTCGCACCCCCGACGTTTTTCAACAAGCTGTTAATCGGTACGTTCAAAAAAACCGGTGCCGTCAGCGCGGCCGGATCTCAAACCGGATCCGGCTGCGCACGCCCGGCACATCCACGGGCGCGCCGGCCTGGATCCGCGGCTGGTAGCGAAACTGGCGCGCCGCGGCCAGGGCGGCCGCATCAAAGACATCCGTCGGACTGGCTTCGAGCACCCGCAGATCGCGGGTGGTGCCGGCGGCGGTCACGGTGAACTCCAGCACCACATAGCCCTCGATCCCACGCGCCAGCGCTTGGTGTGGATAGGCCGGTTCCGGCCGGGACAGTGCCCGATACTCCCGTTCAATCGGCGCGTCCGTGATCTTTCCCGCGTTGGTGGACGCCGGCTCTGGAGATGGTTGTCCTGTGGCGACGTCGTCCCGGGATCGTGGCTGCGTCTCGTCTTGGGTCGGGGAGTCGGGTGAGGCGGCGCGGGTTGCGGGCGGGATCGACGCCGTGTCCGCCGGCTGCTGCACCGCGGGTTCAGATGCGGACTCACGAACGGGTTCCGGTGCGCGCGGACGCTGCGGTTTTGCACTGATTTGCTGCACCGGACTGTCGGGAATCACCGGCGGCGCGCGCGGGCCGGACGCGGGCACGACGATGTCCGTTGGCGCAGCTTTTTTATCTTCCACCAGCCACACCGGGATCGGCGTGTGCGCGGTGGACAGATTGCGCCGCTGGAAGTCCGCGCGCCAGGCCAGCGCCAGCAGGGTCAGTGCCAGGGCATGGACCGCGACACTGGCGAGCGTCCCGAGGACATAGCCGCGCACTTTCATGAGGCAGCCTTTCCCGCCCGGGCTCGGCTCCGGGGACAGCGCGCTAATCGAGCAGCCGCTCCAGGGTGACAAACGCATAGGCCGGATGACCATCCGCCGCCGGCCAGTTTTCACCGGCGGTCTCGCGCCATTCGCTTGCGTCCAACCGTGGGAAAAAGGCATCCCCCGCCACCTCGATATCCACCCGCGTCAGATAAATCCGGTCGGCGAGGGTCAGGCACTGTGCGTAGATCTGCGCGCCGCCGATCACGAACACCGGCGTGCCGAGCGCCCCCGCGCGCGCCAATCCTGCCGGCACCGAAGCGGCCACCGTCACGCCTTCCGGCGCAAAGGCCGGATCGCCGCTTACCACGATATTGGCGCGCCCCGGCAGCGGCCGCCCGATGGACTCGAAGGTCTTGCGGCCCATCAGTACCGGATGACCCAGGGTCAGCGCCTTGAAGCGCTTGAGGTCGGCGGGCAGGTGCCAGGGCAGGGCGTTGCCGGCGCCGATCACGCCGTTGCGCGCCACCGCGGCGATCAGCACCACGTCCATCAGATGGCGATGGGGGCGCTGATCCCCGGGTGCGGGTCGTAGCCCTCGAGCCGGAAGTCTGCATAGCGGAAGGCGAACAGGTCGCGCACCTCGGGATTCAGCAGCATCCGGGGCAGCGGGCGCGGCGCGCGGGCAAGCTGTTGATCGGCCTGATCCAGGTGATTGAGGTAGAGGTGGCAGTCGCCCCCGCTCCAGATGAACTCGCCCGCTTGCAGGCCGGTCACCTGCGCGAGCATCAGTGTGAGCAGCGCGTAGGACGCGATATTGAAGGGCACGCCGAGAAAGATGTCGGCGCTGCGCTGGTACAGCTGGCAGGAGAGCCGGCCTTCGGCGACATAGAACTGGAACAGACAGTGGCAGGGCGCGAGCGCCATCTCGGGCAGGGCGGCCACGTTCCAGGCACTGACGATGTGGCGCCGCGAGTCGGGCGCGGTGCGGATTTGCTCGATAACCTGAGCGAGCTGGTCGATATGGCCGCCGCGACCGTCCGGCCAGTTGCGCCACTGGGCGCCGTACACCGGGCCCAGTTCGCCGGCCGCGTCCGCCCATTCGTTCCAGATCGAGACGCCGTTGCGGTTGAGGTACTCCACGTTGGTGTCGCCGGCGAGGAACCACAGCAGTTCGTGGATGATGGACTTGAGGTGCACTTTCTTGGTGGTGACCAGGGGGAAGCCCGCCGCCAGATCGAAGCGCATCTGGTGGCCGAACACCGACAGGGTGCCGGTGCCGGTGCGGTCGTCCTTGCGCACGCCGGTGGTACGGACGTGGCGCATCAGATCCAGATACTGGCGCATCTTCGTCTCCCTCAGGGGTGCGCGTGTCGTCGCGCATTGCCGTAGGCCCAGCCGATCAGCAGCAGCCCGGCGAGGATCATGGGCAGGCTCAGGAGCTGGCCGCGCGTGAGCCAGCCGAACAGGTCGAAGCCGATGTTGCGGTCGGGTTCGCGCACAAATTCCACCAGAAACCGGAACAGTCCGTACAGCGCCAGGAACAACCCGCCGATGGCACCGTCCGGGCGTTGCCGGCGCGAAAACCAGAACAGCAGCACGAACAGTACCAGCCCCTCGAGCAGTGCCTGATAAAGCTGCGAAGGATGGCGCGCGAGCTGCTCCGGGTCGCGGGGAAACACCATCGCCCAGGGCAGATCCGTGGGCCGGCCCCAGAGCTCCTGGCCAATGAAATTGCCGATGCGGCCGAGGCCAAGCCCGATAGGCACCATGGGTGCAATGAAATCCGCCACGGCAAGAAACGGCTGGTGCAGCTTGCGCGCGTACAGCGACAGCGCCGTCAGTACGCCGAGCAAGCCACCGTGAAAGGCCATGCCGCCCTCCCAGATCCGGAAGATCCACAGCGGGTCGGTGCGCCAGATATCGAAGTTGTAAAACAGACCCGACCCGAGCCGCCCGCCGACCACCACCCCCAGGGCGGCGTAGACGATCAGGTCGTCCACCTGCGCGCGCCGCACCGGCGCCCAGGGCTGTCGACTGCGCCGCACCGCAAGCCACCAGGCGGCCGCGAATCCCAGCAGGTACATCAGCCCGTACCAGTGGACTTTGACGGGGCCGAGCGCGACGGCGACGGGATCGATGACGGGGTAAGTCAGCATGATTGGCCCTGGGTTCGTCGAAGATGAAGCGATTGTGCGCCTGCCCGGCGCGGCTCAGTCGCGCAGGCTGATCACCGGCCAGTCGCGCGCAATGGCGGCGGCCCGCAAGCGGTCGTCCGGGTCCACCGCGACGGGATTATCCACCGCTTCGAGGATCGGCAGATCGTTGATCGAATCGCCGTAATAGTAGCTGCCGGTCAGCGCATAGCCGTGTTGCGCGAGCCATTCCCGCAGCCGGCTGACCTTGCCGGGACCAAAGCTGGGTTCGCCCCGCACCGCACCGGTGTAGCGGCCAGCGATGATTTCGGGTTCGGTGGCGATGATGTCGCTGATGCCCAGCTTCAGGCAGATCGGCTCCACCACGAAGCGGTTGGTGGCGGTCACGATCACCGGACGGTGGCCGCGTTCGCGGTGGCTGAGGATCAGGGCTTCGGCCCGGGGCAGCCACAGGTCGGCGATCACTTCCTGCATGAAGCGCTCGCGGATCGCCGCAAGTTCCGCCGGCTCGGTGGCGGCAAGCGGCGCCAGCGCAAAACGCAGATAGGCGTGAATATCGAGCTGCCCGCGCCGGTAATCCTCGTAGAATCGGGTGTTGGCAGTCTGATAGGTCTCGGCATCGACCTTGCCGATGCGCACCAGAAACTCGCCCCAGGAATAGTCGCTGTCGCCGGCGATCAATGTGTTGTCGAGATCGAACAGAGCCAGTTGCATGAATGGTCGCGGACGTGTCGGGAGCAGCGGGAATGCGGGCGGGCAGCTTAGACCGATTTGTGGCGAGCCTCAATTGTCGGCGCGGGCTGTGTCGAAGCGGACCGTGCAGGAACGGACTGGCCCGCAAGCCAGGGAGCGTCGCTTGCCTGTCCGTAAATTCTGGAAGACTAGCTTCGCGACCTGCGAAGCGCGGTCAAGCCAGCGACGGTGAGAAGCGCCGTCAGCATGATCATCATCCACTCGGAAAGCGCCGGGATACCGGCGGTGGCGACGACGATCAAGGTTACTCCGGGGGACGTGGCGGGACCGCTGCCCAGGTCCGTCTCCAGGACGGGCAGGGTGTTGAGGAAATTGCCAACGGTCGCGGCGGTTACCTGCGCGCTCAACGTGCAGAAGCCAGGAACGGCGGTGGTGCCGCCCGGGATGGTGGTCCCGGCCGGCAAGGTCACGGACGCGGCGGTTGCGCTCGGCACCCCCCCGCAAGTCGTGGTGGGAAGCCCGACGGTGGTCAGCCCACCGGGCAGGGTGTCAATGAAATCCGTCACCAAGGTGGCGGGGCCTGCATCGGTGTTGGTAAAGGTAATGGTGATGGCCGCGAGATCGCCCGCATCGATGGTGGTCGGACTGAAGACCTTGAAGACTCCGACTCCTCCCGAGGGAGGTACGCCGGTACACTCGGTCGCGTCGGTGGTGTTGTTGATCAGGGTTACAGAACCATTGCGCGCCAAGGCCCTGCCCGCGATGCTGGCGCCGTTGTTCATGCTGATACTCTGGAAGGCGAGAATGTTTCCAGAGAATGCAGTAGTTGTATCCAGGGTTGCGGAACTGCCGACCTGCCAGAATACGTTACAACTCTGCGCGGGACCGGTAACAACCACGGAGGATCCCGGTCCGGTCGTGAGTGTGCTGCCAACTCTGAAAACCCAGACATCAGTAGCGGAAGTTCCACTGAGCGTGAGTACTCCGCTGTTCTGAACCGACGACGAATAACAATAAACGCCTGGCGCGAGGCTGGTTCCAGCCAGGTCGGTCGGGCCGAAGGGACCGAAATCGCACGCTTGCGCCGTAAGCGCGTCATACGCGGTGACGAGGTCCGCCTTGGCGTTGTCCGCCAGCGCGTCAGCCGCGTGGATCGTACCGGGCGGCGTCACTATCCCCGGGGGAAAGCCGGTGATCGAGCTGCCGGGGGATATGCCGAGATCACCATTGATGACGGTATTCCCGGTGTTGGTAATCGAAGCCCCGCTCAGGATGGCGAAGCTTCCAGCGTCACCCAGTGATGGCGCGGTGGCGGCCTGTGCTGTGGCGGATAGCGAAAGCAAGCCCGCGAATGCCAAGCCCGCCAGCGCACCAAGGCAATTTCGCTTGACGCGGAAACCCAATTCGACACCGCAGGGTGCGAGCTTATCTGGTTGCGCGATGGCAGCGTTTTGAACGTCCATGACATTTCCCGGCGATGAATACTTCCTTGTTAACCATAGCTGCATGCATTATCAGCTTCTGTGCGATAGCGAACATAAGCTGGACACCGCCCGGGCGCCCTGCCCACCGGCGCGGTCCTGAGCCTGCCGCTGTGGCTGTACCGGCTGGCGATGCTCTCCTGGTCGCTGTGGCTGGTGTTCGCCGCCCTGCTGCGCTGGGGCTCGGACTGTCTTGGCACCGGGGAACTGTGGCGGCGTGGCGAACCAGGGCGCCAGCAGCCCATTGCGGGTGACCCGCCGGCGGGCGCCCCGTAGAATCCGGGATCGATAACCAGGGCGCGCGCCAGGCAACCACGGCGCGCCACATCGACTTCAACGCTTCACATCATCAAAAAGGGGGGAAATCGTTATGGGTAATCTGTTGGCAGGTAAGGTCGCCATTGTCACCGGCGGCGGTCGCGGGCTGGGGCGCTCCCATGCGCTCGCGCTCGCGGCCGAGGGAGCCAGGGTGCTCGTCAATGATCTCGGCGGCAGTGTCGCCGGCGAAGGTGGCGATGCCTCTCCGGCGCAGTCCGTGGTCGCGGAAATCCGCGCGCTCGGCGGCGAGGCGGCGGCCAATGGCGGCAATGTCACCAGCACGGCGGACGGCAAGGCCATGGTGGAGCAGGCGCTCGACACCTTCGGGCGGCTGGACATCGTGGTCAACAACGCCGGCAATATCCGCAACCAGTTGTTCGTGAAGATGAGCGAGGAGGAGTGGGACAGCGTGATCGCGGTCCATCTGCGCGCGCTCTACACCGTCACCAAGCCGGCGGCGGAGGTGTTCGCTAAACAGCGTGGCGGCCGCATCGTCAACACGGCTTCGGAAGCCGGCCTCGGCGGCTACGCGGCGTCGAACTACGCCGCCGCCAAGGAAGGGATCGTCGGCTTCAGCCGCACCCTGGCGCTCGAACTCGGGCCGTACGGCGTTACCTGCAACGCCATCCGCCCGCGCGCCGGGACCCGCATGGCGGGCGCCGTGGACATGAAGAAAGCCCTCGAACTGGCGCGCCAGGGCAAGCTGCCGCTGCCCGATTTCATGTTCGAGATCGAGGACATGGCCGAAGGCTCCGACACCTTCACCCCCGAGCTGGTGTCGCCGCTGGTGGTGTTCCTGTGCACCGACGCCGCGGCCCACGTCAACGGTCGCGACTTCATCGTCGGCGGCGGCGAGATCAGCCTGGTGTCGCTGCCCGAGAAACACCGCAGCGTGTTCACCGCCGGCCGCTGGACCCAGGAAGAGCTGCAAAAACTGCTGCCGAAAACCCTGGTGCGCGGGCTGGTGAATCCCGCCGCACCGCGCTGAAACCGGCCCGTCACGGGGTCCGGACTTGCGATCCGACCCCCGTGACATTCACCGGAAATCCCCCCAGCGCGCCTGGCAGATGGCGAGCGCCGCCAGCGGCGCGGTCTCGGTGCGCAGCACGCGCGGGCCGAGCCCCACGGCCTGAAATCCGGCGGCGATGGCCGCATCGACCTCGGCCGCGGACAGTCCGCCCTCGGGGCCGATCAGCAGGGTGACCGCGTCCGGCGCGGTGACGTCGATACCGGCGAGCGCGGCGGTTGCCCCCGGCGCCAGCACCAGGCGCAATCCGGCGGCGGCCGGCAGCCAGTCGGCGAGGGGCTGCGGGGCATGGATGTCCGGCAGACGGTTGCGCCCGCACTGTTCGCAGGCGGCGATGGCAATCTGGCGCCAGTGGCCGAGTTTCTTGTCGCGCCGTTCGCCGGCCAGCCGCACCTCGGTGCGCTCGGTGACCAGCGGGCGGATCGCGCTCGCACCCAGTTCCACGGCCTTTTGCACCACCCAGTCCATGCGCTCGCCCCGGGAGACGCCGATGGCGAGCTCGATGGCGAGCGGCGATGCGTGATCCGCCGGATCGAAGTCGCCCACCGCGACGCGTGCTTCCTGACCGCGATGCACGCTGAGCACCGCCGCAAAGCTGCCGCCGCGACCGTTGAACAGGCGCAGCCCGGCGCCGGGCCTGAGTCGCAGCACCTTGAGCAGATGATGGCTGGGGCCGGGTTCAAGCCCGATCTCGGCGCCGGCGGCGATGGTCTGGTCGGTGAAAACTCGGGGGATTGCCATCGCAGCCGTCAGTGCGCGGCGGCAAACCCGATGCGCCGCAGAATATCCGCGGTCGCCTCGGCCTGATTCAGCGTATAAAAATGCAGCCCGGGGGCGCCGCCCGCGAGCAGGCGTTCGCACAGCCGCGCCACCACCTCGACCCCGAACTGGCGCAGGCCCTCGGTGTCGTCGCCCCGGTCGGCCAGACTGTGCTGGAGCCAGCGCGGGATTTCGGCTCCGCAACTGGCGGAGAAACGCACCAGGTTCTGGTAGTGGGTGATGGGCATGATGCCGGGCACGATGGGGCGGTCGATGCCGGCCCGGGCGCAGGCGTCCAGCAACTGGAAATAGGCGTCGGCATTGTAGAAATACTGGGTGATGGCGGCGTCGGCGCCGGCGGCGAATTTCTGGCCGAGCCAGTGGATGTCGTCGCCGTAACCGCGCGCTTCCGGGTGGATTTCCGGGTAGGCCGCGACATGGATGCGGAAGTGATCGCCGCTGTGACGGCGAATCAGGGCCACCAGCTCGTTGGCGTGTACCAGTTGCGCGGCGCCGCCCATGCCCGAGGGCAGGTCGCCGCGCAGGGCGACCAGGCGGTGGATACCGGCGGCGCGGTACTGGTCCACCAGTTTCAGCACGCCTGCGGCATCATCGCCACCGAACGACAGGTGCGGCGCCACCGGGCAGCCGGCGTCGTGGATGGCGAGCACCGTGGCCAGGGTGTTGGCGCGCGTGGAGCCGCCGGCGCCGTAGGTCACCGAAAAGAAGTCCGGCCCGAAGGCGGTCAGCGCCGCCCGGGTGTGCTGGAGTTTGGCCGCGCCTTCCGGCGTCTTGGGCGGAAAGAACTCGAAGCTGACGGGCACCCGGGTGCGCATGGGATCGGCGGGCTCCGGTTCAGTAGCGGTAGTCTGGGCGTTTGAACGGCCCCTCGACCGGCACCTGGATATAGGCCGCCTGCTTGGGGGTGAGGCGGGTGATGACCCCGGCAAAGCCCCGCACCATGTGGGCAGCGACCTCTTCGTCCAGATGGCGCGGCAGCACCTCGACGCGCAGCAATGCCTCGCGCGCCTCTGCCGGCTGTTCCGCAAAGCGCTGCTGATAGAGATGGATCTGCGCCAGTACCTGATTGGCGAAGGAGCCGTCCATGATCCGGCTCGGGTGGCCGGTCGCGTTGCCCAGATTGACCAGGCGGCCTTCGGACAGCAGCAGGATGTGATCGCCCTTGGCCGCCGCCTTGGTGGCCGCGCGATAGACCTTGTGCACCTGGGGTTTCACCTCTTCCCAGCACCAGTGTTCGCGCGTGAAGGCGGTATCGATCTCGTGGTCGAAGTGACCGATGTTACAGACCACGGCGCCGGATTTGAGCGCCGCCAGCATGTGGCGGTCGCACACGTCCAGATTGCCGGTAGCGGTCACCACCAGATCGGTCTGGCCCAGCAGCGCGCGATCGATGCCCTCGGCGCTGCCGGTATTGACGCCGTTCAGATAGGGGGAAACGACTTCATAGCCGTCCATGCAGGCCTGCATGGCGCAGATCGGGTCGATCTCGGCCACGCGCACGATCATGCCTTCCTGGCGCAGCGACTGCGCCGAGCCCTTGCCGACATCGCCGTAGCCGATCACCAGCGCGCGCTTGCCGGCCAGCAGGTGGTCGGTGGCGCGCTTGATGGCGTCGTTGAGGCTGTGACGGCAGCCGTACTTGTTGTCGTTCTTGGACTTGGTCACGGCGTCGTTGACGTTGATCGCCGGGACTTTCAACGTGCCCTTGGCGAGCATGTCGAGCAGGCGATGCACGCCGGTGGTGGTCTCCTCGGTGATGCCGTGGACACGGTCAAGCACTGCCGGGTATTTGTCGTGGAGCATGCGGGTGAGATCGCCGCCGTCGTCGAGGACCATGTTGACGTCCCAGGGCGCGCCGTCCTTGAGGATGGTCTGCTCGATGCACCAGTCGTACTCGGCCTCGGTCTCGCCCTTCCAGGCATAGACCGCGACGCCGGCGGCGGCGATGGCGGCGGCGGCATGGTCCTGGGTCGAGAAAATGTTGCACGACGACCAGCGCACCTCGGCACCCAGCGCGCGCAGGGTCTCGATCAGCACCGCGGTCTGGATGGTCATGTGGATGCAGCCGAGGATCTTCGCCCCGGCCAGGGGCTGGGCCGCGCGGTACTGTTCGCGCAGCGCCATCAGTGCCGGCATTTCGCTTTCGGCGATCTCGATTTCGCGCCGGCCCCAGTCGGCCAGGGTGATGTCGGCGACTTTGTAATCCGGTGTGGCGGCGGTCTTGGCGGCCTGTTTCATCGCAATTTCCTTGAGGGTCAAAACTGGAGGTCAGTGGGCGTTGCGGAGCGCTTCGGCCCGGTCGGTGCGCTCCCAGGTGAAGTTGGGCAGCTCGCGACCGAAGTGGCCGTAGGCCGCCGTCTGCTGGTAGATCGGCCGCTTCAGGTCGAGCATCGCGATCAGCCCCTTGGGGCGCAGATCGAAGTGTTCACGGATCAGCGCGACGATGACCGCGTCGGACAGTTTGCCGGTGCCGAAGGTATTGACCGAAATCGACGTCGGTTCGGCCACCCCGATCGCATAGGAAACCTGGATCTCGCAGCGGTCGGCGAGGCCGGCGGCGACGATGTTCTTGGCCACATAGCGGCCCGCGTAGGCCGCGGAGCGATCCACTTTCGAGGGGTCCTTGCCGGAAAAGGCGCCGCCGCCGTGGTGGGCCATGCCGCCGTAGGTGTCGACGATGATCTTGCGCCCGGTGAGGCCGCAGTCGCCCATGGGGCCGCCGATCACGAACTGTCCGGTGGGATTGACATGGTATTTGGTGTCCTTGTGCAGCCATTCCGCCGGCAGCACATGGCGGATGATCTCCTCCATCACCGCCTCGACCAGGTCGGCGCGGCCGATGTCGGGGCTGTGCTGGGTGGAAAGCACCACCGCATCCACCGCCACCGGCAGCCCGTCCTCGTAGCGCAGGGTGACCTGGCTCTTGGCGTCCGGGCGCAGCCAGGGCAGCACCCCGTGCTTGCGCAGATGGGCCTGGCGCTCCACCAGCCGGTGCGCGTAATAGATCGGCGCCGGCATCAGCACCTCGGTCTCGTTGGTGGCGTAGCCGAACATCAGGCCCTGGTCGCCCGCGCCCTGCTCCTTGTCGTCGCCCTCGTCGACGCCCATGGCGATATCGCCGGACTGCTTGCCGATGCCGTTGAGCACCGCGCAGGACGCGCCGTCGAAACCCAGGTCGGAATGGTCGTAACCCGCATCGAGGATAACCTTGCGCACGATCTCCTCCAGGTCCACATAGGTTCTGGTGCGCACCTCGCCGGCGACGATCGCCATGCCGGTCTTGACCATGGTCTCCACCGCGACCCGCGATTCGGGGTCGCCGCGCAACATGGCATCGAGCACGGCGTCGGAGATCTGGTCGGCCAGTTTGTCGGGATGGCCTTCGGAAACCGATTCGGAAGTGAAGATCGCGTACTGACTCATCGGGAGGGTGCCCTCATGGTGTGCAGAATTGGCCCGGGAGCCCCGGGACGGATGAACTGACGAATCTGGATGCGAAAGCCGTTGCGCAACGCCAGGAACTGGCTGTCGCCGGCCTTCAGCCCCGCCGCGACGGCCCACTCGGTGAGGGCCTGTGGCTCGAAGCCGAGCCACAGATCGCCGCAGGCGGTGCGCGCCCAGTCCTGGTCGTGGGCGCACAGCTCGGTCACCAGCAGCGAGCCGCCCGGCGTCAGCAGCGCGGCGAGGTCGGCGAACATGCGCGCCGGCGAGGCATTGTGGTGCAACACCATGTTGAGCGTGATCAGGGGCGCGCGCAGTCCGCGCCGGAGCCCGGCGGCGGTATCGCCCAGCACGAACTCGATAGGGTCGAGCCCGCGCCGGCCGGCAAAATCCCGCGCCCGCGCCAGCATCGCCGGCGAGTTGTCGAGCGCGATCACCCGGGAAAATCGCGGCGCCAGATCGGCGAGCAGTTCGCCCTCGCCCGGTCCCACTTCGATGACGCCGAGGTCGCCCGGTCGGCGCACCGCGTCCAGCACCTGCACAATGGTGTCGCCGTACTGGCCGTAACCGGCGATCAGATCCTGGTGCTCGCGGAAGGCGTCCGCATGCCGGTGGAAGAACGCCAGCGAGCTCTCGGCGCGGGCCGCCTGCACGGCGCCGAGCTGAGCGGTCACCGCGGCGGGCAACTCGCCGCAGTCCAAAGCCTCGCAGAGCTGCGCGCGCAGCGGGTCGAGGCCATCGTCCTGGCGCGGGGCGCGCCGATAAAAAATAAAGGTGCCTTCGCGCCGGGTCGCCACCAGCCCGGCCCCGGCGAGTATCTTGAGGTGATGGCTGAGCGCCGGCTGGCGCACGCCGAACACCTGACACAGCTCCAGCACCCCGTAGGCATCCCGCGCCAGCACCCGCAGGATCAGGGCGCGCAAAGGGTCGCCGACGGCCTTGCAGAGCGCGGCGATAGCGGCGACGGGCTGCGCTTGCGGCGCCGTGCCCGGCGGTGTCGGAAGGGAGGCGGGCGTCATCATGCGGCGAACTGTACACCACCGGGACTCTTGCATCAAAAAATATCGATACAAGCCCGTCTGCGCCCTGAGTCAACCGGCCCTCAGGCAATCCCGGCAGGCGCTGGTGAACCCCGGATCATGCACGGCAAATTCCGGTTGGCGACATCGGCGCGCCTGAATTGGTCGAGGCCTTGCGCGAAGATGTGCCGGACGCCATGGCGTGTTTCCGCTGCGCAACGCTCCGGCGCGGCGGCGGCCCCGCCGCAGGCGAGGATATCCGCTGCGTGGTCAACGCGGGTTAACGTTTGGGTTCAGGCCGGAGTCCGGCAGGGCCGCCGTGCGTGCAGCGGCTGGTTAGGCTGCTTGCTGATGAAGAATGGTAGCGAGATAGGCAGCATACAGCACCAGCAGCAACACGCCCCGCCTGCGCTCGATGAAGCCTGTGCGCGAAGGGTAAGCGAACACCAGGGTTAACAGACCAAATACCAAGGTAATGGCTACCTCACGCCATGCAACGGTAATGGGGTGAATAACGGCCGCGACAGCAACCACCAAAATGCCGTTGAAGATATTGCTGCCAAGAATGGTTCCCAGGCCAACCTCGTCGTATCCGCGGAGCTTGGCGACGACCGTTGTCGCGAGCTCGGGCACGGACGTGCCAACCGCCACAATGGTTGTCCCAATGATGAATTCATCGATGCCAAAGGCAATGGCGATACCTCTTGCTCCCGCCACGATGAAATTGCCGGCAGCGGCAAGAAAGGCAAGGCCGACGACGCACGAAAGCACAATCAGCCAACCTCGATGTTCGCCAAGTATTTTCGCCGCGACATTTCGCTGCTTTCGCGCTTCGATAATCGCCGCCACAAGCCACACGAAAAACATGCCTAACATCAACAAACCATCGAATCGCGACAGCTCGCCATCCAGAAACAGAACACCCGTGATGACCGGGATCAACAATGCCACGGGAAAATCCCGCTTTACACTGTCACGAGGACTCTGGATTCCGGAAATTACCAACGCCAGCGCGAGAATCAGCGCGACGTTCACAACATTACTGCCGAGGGCGTCGCCGAGGGCTATTTGGGGCTCTCCGGCAAGAGCCGAATTTATTGAGACCGACAATTCCGGGCCTGATGTGGCGAATGCGGCTACGGTTGCACCGATAATGCCCGGAGAAATCCGCGCCCATTGGGCGAGGCCGACCGCACCGCGAACGAAAAGCTCACCGCCGATGCCGGCACATGCAACACCCAGAATCAGGGAAGCGTAATCATTCATCGCGGGCCTGTAACAAAATCTGCGTAACGGTCTATTGTCAACCCAAACCATGGGTGACGAGTGCTGTCCAATCGAACAGGGCCGGCTCTGCGGTCATGCTTGACTCCTTCTATGGCAGCTTGTCTGTGTGTCTGTGGATGGTGATTGGCAGCGTGGCATTTCTGATCGTGATTTTTCTCAAGCCAGAAAAAGCTGTCATGGCAATGCCTGGAGCACTTGAACACCTTTGTGGTGAACACTGCCGATGAGCTGGGTTTGATCCTAAAAGAGTGAGTTCGCGCCGTGCCAGTCTATTGCCGGCCACGCGCCAGCCGCGTGCAGGCCAGCCCGGCGACCAGCAGGCAAAGCAGCGCCAGCGCCCAGCTGCCGAGTGCCGGAACGGGCGTGGCAGGGGCTGTCGCGACGGTGAATGTGAGGCGCACAAGGCCTTGGGAGCCGGGCTCGCCATAGACAGTGCCTCCCCGGCCCGGTGTGCCGCCAGGGTCGGGCGTGACGCCCGCCCCGCCGGACGCGGAGCCGCTGCCCGCAAGCGACGTGCCCGCGCACGCCTGCATCATGCCAAGGTTGCTGCCCGCCGTACCTGGGCTGCCGTTGGGATAGCCGTACGTGCCCGCGCCGCCCGCGCCGCCCGGGCCACCAACCACGCCGCCGCCACCACCACCGCCGCCACCGCCGCCAGTGCCCCAGCCGCTGAAGCCATCCGCGCCCTTGCCTCCTGCACCACCGGTACCATCGGCCGCAGCAGCGGCGCCACTGCCATAAACGCCAGCGGCGCCATAACCGCCGCCACCACCACCCCCCGCCGCACCCACTCCGGTCACGCCGGTGCCCGTGACATAGGAGGCGCCGCCGCCGCCACCGCCGCCGCCGCTGGTGCCACCACCGCTGCCACCGTTGCCACCGTTGCCACCACCTGGCAAACCGCCCGCCCCTCCCGGGGGCGGGTTGCCGTTGATATTGCCCACTGCACCGCCACTGCCGACGACCAGCGTCAGCGTGGTGCCGGCGGCCAGGCCCGTCACGTCGCGCCTGCAGTACGCGCCGCCGCCGCCGGGGCCGTTGCCAAAGCCGCCGCCCGCGCCCCAGACCTCGATGCCCATGGCGGTGACGCCCGTGGGCACGTCGCAGTCCTGCGTGGTGGTGTAGGAGGTGCCGCTCACGCACAAAGGAGCAGCGGATGCGGGCATGGCCGCGCCGGCCAGGCACAAGCCGCCGGCCAGCAGTCCGGCGCGCCACCCGGGCGTCGATGGGCGCGACATCGTGGGAAAGAAAGAGAAAAGCGGCATGAACATCGTCTGCATCGCGTGTTGAAAAATGACATCATCGGCCCACGCCCCTGCCTTCGGCAATCACCCAAAAGAGTGAATTTGCGATGCCCGTTTCAGCCTTTCCCCCCGGCCTCCAGGCCGCCTTCGACCACGCGCTGGTGCGCCTGTATTCGGCCGATCTCGACCTGCACACGCTGCCGCCGGCCATCTTCGCCTGCGTGGAGGCGCTGATCCCGTGCGAGCAGGTGAGCTATGGCGAGTTCCACGGCGGCAGCAACGACTTCCGGGTGTGTTTCCTGCACAATCCGCCACAGCAGGACCCGCAGCGCGCGCAGAGCCTGCGGGCGCTGCACGCGCGCCATGCCGCCAGCCACCCGTTCTGGCGTAACGATCCGGCGCTGTTCGGCGAGCGCGCGTTGCGCGAGTCGGATTTCTTCACGGATGAAGAATTCATGGAACTGCCGATCGCCCGCGAGGTGTTCCTGCCGTTCCAAGCGCACCGCGCGATGGCGGTGGTGGTGGCGCTGCATGGCTATGTGCTGTCGGTCTCGTGCCACCGCTTGCTGGGCCGGCCGGCGTTCTCCGATGCCGAGCGTGACCTGCTGCAGGCCCTGCGCGGCCACGTCGAGCGGCTGTACCGCCAGGCGCTGGAGCGCACGGCGGCGTCCCTGGCGCCCGATGCGCGGCTGGCCTACCTGTGTCCCGGCCTGACACGGCGCCAGCGGGACGTGGCGCTGCTGCTGGCACAATCCAATTCGAACGAAGCCATTGCCCAGGCGTTGCACGTGAGCGTGGATACGGTGAAGACCCACGTGCGCACGCTGTTCGAGAAACTGGGGGTGGAGGATCGGCTGGCCGCCGCGCTGGCCATCAGCCAGCGCCCGCTGTTCGCGCAACTGCCTCCGCTGTGGACGCTGCCGGGCTCGCACTGGGGGCCGCAGGGCGAGCAGGTGCGCGAGGCGCCGGCACCGTCTGTGCGTGCCAACGCGAGCCCGCAGGCCACCTGAGTCCTGGGTGGGGCAACCTTCAGATTTCCTCGATCTGCTGCGACAGTT
>CAVPTW010000017.1:0-15435 GCA_963708735.1 uncultured Gammaproteobacteria bacterium | reverse complement strand
CGCCGGCGCTGCTGCCCGTGTTCGCGCATCTGCTGCTGGTGCTGATGCTGGGGCTTTATATTCCGGGCCAGCTCGCCGCCTGGTACCGCGTCGCTGCGCGGCTGATCGGGTGAGCGCCATGGATCTGGAACTGGCCTCGGTACCTGGTTTCACGGCCGTACGACGCCAGCGGCTCGATGCCGAAGCCTGGCTCGATCAACTCACCCAGGCGCGTGCCGCCGGGGCGCGCCTGGGTGCCCTGTGGGCAAGCGATGCGCGGGCCATCGAGGGCGCCTACCGCGTCTGCGTGGTATTGCAGGAAGGCCGCACGCTGGACTGGCTGGAACTGTTGCTGCCGGCCGAGGGGCCGCTCGACTATCCGGACATCAGCGGGCTGTTTCCCGCCGCCGGACGGATGCAGCGCGCTGCCTACGACCTGCTCGGCGTGCGCGCCACGGCCGGCGATCAACGGCCCTGGCTGCGCCACACCTGGCCCCAAGGGCTGTTCCCCCTGCGCGCCGACGCCCCTGGAGATACCGCCGGCGATGTCGGCGAGTCCGGTGGCCCATACCCTTTTGTCAGCGTCGCCGGCGACGGCGTCCACGAGATTCCGGTCGGCCCGGTGCATGCCGGCATCATCGAACCGGGACACTTTCGGTTTTCGGTGGTGGGGGAGAAGGTACTGCGGCTCGAAGAGCGCCTCGGCTACACCCACAAGGGAATCGAAAAGCGGTTCGAGCGCTTCCACGCCAGCGAGGGTCAGCGCCTTGCGGCGCGCGTCAGCGGCGACAGCGCGGTCGGTTTCTCCTGGGCCTACTGCATGGCGCTCGAAGCGCTGTGCGGTACCCAACCGCCGCCGCGGGCGCTTTATCTGCGCGCGCTGGCGCTGGAGCGCGAGCGGCTCGCCAACCACCTGGGCGACCTGGGCGCGCTCGGCAACGATGCCGGTTTTGCCTTCGGCCTCAGCCAGTTTGGGCACCTGAAGGAGTGCCTGCTGCGCACCAATGCCGACATTTACGGCTGCCGCTATCCCATGGACGAAGTGGTGCCGGGCGGCGTCATGCACGACCTGTCGTCCGCGGCGGTCGCACGGGTGCTCGCGGACCTCGACGCGCTCGCAGCGCAGCTCGCGCAGCTCGATGCCATCTACACCGACCACCCGGGCTTGCAGGATCGCTTCGTCGGGGCTGGGAAGGTGGCGCCTGAACTTGCGGCGCGCCTGGGTCTCATCGGACTTGCCGGCCGCGCCAGC
Organism: uncultured Gammaproteobacteria bacterium; assembly: GCA_963708735.1. GTDB lineage: Bacteria > Pseudomonadota > Gammaproteobacteria > Pseudomonadales > Porticoccaceae > JAGPUQ01. The sequence continues at coordinate 14,204 of CAVPTW010000017.1, read as the reverse complement.
GGCCAGGCGTTCGATCTGCGCTGCGACTGCCCGGCGCCGCCCTACGACCGGCTCGAAGTGCGCAAAATCACGCGCGATGAGGGCGACGTGGCGGCGCGGGTCATGGTGCGCTTCGAAGAGACGCGGGTGGCCATCGAGCTGTGCCGCCAATTGTTGCGCGACCTGCCGTCGGGCGACATCCGCGGCCCGCTGCCGGCGCCGCGCAGCGACCGGCCCGGGCTGGGGCTGGTCGAGGGCTGGCGCGGCCCGCTGCTGGTCGCGCTCGAAGTCGGCGGCGACGGCCGCATCGCTCGCTGCCGCCCGCAGGATCCCTCGTGGCACAACTGGCCGGTGCTCGAACACGCCATCATCGACAATATCGTGCCGGACTTTCCGCTGATCAATAAATCGTTCAACCTCGCCTACAGCGGTCACGACCTGTGAACATCGGGGAACTGCCATGCTGAAAACCCTGCGCGTCATCGCCCGCAGCGGCCTGCGCACGGAACCGCTGCCGAGCGCCGATGCCGCGCGCCTGCCCGAACAGCGCCTGCACGCCGACCTGCGCAAATTGCTCGGCCGCGCGCTGTGCATCCGCCAGGTGGACGCCGGCTCCTGCAACGGCTGCGAACTGGAGATTCATGCGCTCGGTAACGCCTACTACAACCTCGAGGGCGCCGGCATCCACTTCGTGGCCAGCCCGCGCCACGCCGACCTGCTGCTGGTGACCGGCCCGGTGACCCGCAACATGCGCGAGGCGCTGCTGCGCACCTGGCAGGCAACGCCGCCGCCGCGGCTGGTGGTGGCCGTGGGCGACTGCGGCTGCACCGGCGGCATCTTCGGCGAGAGTTACGCCAGCTGCGGCGCGGTCGCCAACGTGCTGCCGGTCGATGCGAGCGTCCCCGGCTGCCCGCCGTCCCCGGCCGCGATCCTGCAGGTCATCGTCGACCTGGTGCGCGCCCGGCACGGCTGAACCAATCGCAATCGCTGTCCTGGGCAGCGACCGAAGTTCGACAAGGTAGTTCAACCGCGATCTTCTCTATCGGGTGCCGCCAAAGGTCGTATGGCGTGGTCGACCGGAAGCACACTAAAAGCCGCCGGCGTTTCCTGTCTTCGGCAGCGCTCCCACAGGATGACATAAGCGGATTCAAGGTGGCGTCGAAACCGGTCCGTGGCGAAGAGCGGACAGGTGCCGCGGTTGTGCGCGAGGCGGGCACGGATTTCGCGCAGCCGCGCGGGGTTGCGGGCGAGTTCCAGCGCCAGGGCCGCGTAGTGATCGAGATCCTGGGTGATCAGCTCGGGTAGACCGGCCGCACTCAGCAGACTGGCGGCGACCCGCCCCGCAAAGGTTTCTCCCGCACAGGTCAGCACCGGCAAGCCCGCCCACAGGGCGTCGCTCGCCGTGGTGTGCGCGTTGTAAGGCAGGGTATCGAGACACAGATCAGCGCGCCGGTGGCGGGCGAGATGCGCTCCCGCGGTGACACGCGGCGCAAATACCAGCCGCTCTGGCGCGATGCCACGCAGCCGCGCCTCCGCGCGCAGGTTGCGCGTCGCGACCGGGTTGTCCTCCAGCAACCAGAGCACGCTGCCCGATACCTGGTGCAGCAGCCGCATCCAGAGCGTGAAAAGATCCGGCGTGATCTTGTAGTTATTGTTGAAGCAGCAAAAGACGAAACCCTCCTCAGGCAGGGAGAGATCGGCGCGGGAGGGGGTGTGAGCATCGATGTTCCGGCTGTCGTCGGTCGCCTGATAGCTGTCCGGCAGGTACAGGATCTGCTCCGCGTAATGCAGGTGGTGGTCCGGCGGAATGACCCAGGCATCCGCGATGATGTAGTCCATGCAGCTCGTGCCCATGGTGGCCGGCATGCCCAGATAGTTGATCTGAACCGGTGCCGGGCGCTGGGCCAGAATTCCCGGGCGGCTGCCCTGGGTGTAGCCTTTGAGATCAACGGCGATATCGATTTCCATCTCGCGCAGCAAGAGCGCGACTTCGCGATCGCTCTTGCCGCGCACGTCGATAAAACGGCCGAAGGCTTTGATCAGACGCTGGCGCATGCCGTCCTGCCGATCCGGGCCAAAGGAAATGGCCGTGATCTCAAAGCGGTCCGCAGCGTGATGCTCGAACAGTCCCGCCATCAGATGCGTGGTGGCATGTTCGTGAAAATCCGCCGACAGGTATGCAACCCGGATTTTGTCGTGATCGTAACGTTCGCCCGACCACAGGGGCGGGGCTGCCGGCGGATACCTGTCCGCGGCATAGGTTCTTGCACAGACAAGTTGTGCCGCCGCCGAGTTCGACATGGCAGCGAAGGAAAACGGATCGCACACGCGTCGACCGGCGCGGACGTCGCCGCTGAGCTGGGCCAGCTGGGCGTGGCAGGACGTCCAGTCGCAACACAGTAACCGCAGGTACCCCAGTTTGCCGGCCGCGTAGGGGCAAGCGGGCGCGAGTTCCAGCAACTGTGCAAATGCCAGCGCGGCATCCTCGTAACGCCTGCTGTCCTGCAATACCACGCCGCGGTTGTAGCGCGCCTCGATATACCCGGGCCGCAGCGCGAGCGCGCGGTCGTATTCGGCCAGGGCATCGTCATGGCGCTGCAACTCCTGCAACGTCAAGGCACGGTTGTAACGGGTTTCCGCCGAATCCGGTCGGATGCCGAGCGCGCGGTCGTAGCAGGTCAGCGCCTGCGTGTGGCGACCCAGCTCGCGCAGCGCGTTGCCGAGGTTGGTCAGGGCATCCGCGCTGCGGGGGTTTACGCGGATCGCCTGGCCGATCAACGCCAGTGCCGCCTCGGGATTGCCGTTTTGCAGGCACGCCACGCCCAGCAGATGCAGCGCGTCGAAGTGGCTGGGGTGGCCTTGCAGAATCTGCCGATACAAAGCCATCGCCCGCGCTATCTGGCCCTGTTGATGCAGGTCCACGGCCTGCCGCAACGTGTCGGCGATCCCTGCTGCCATGGCATGGCTCCGGAGTGGTCGATGATGCCCATTGTGGCAGAATGGCATGGCCCGCCGGCCTCTGACACAGCGCCTTTGGTTGTGCGGTGTGGCGTCAACTTCCCTAACATGCCGGTCCCGATTCGTACCGCCAACTGGATCAGACGATGGCCGATGAAGCAGCTGCCCCGCGCCCGCGTATCATGGTCGTGCTGTTTTCGCCCAGCTGGCTCGGTGCAGCGCGACTACCGGGGGCGCTTACCCATGCAGGATTCAGCGTTGCGTCCTACTGTCATCCCGAAAGTTATCTGTCGAAAACCCGCTACAACGAATACGCTTTCACCGCGCCGACGACGGGCAGCGCCTTTCCCAATCTGGTCGCATCGGTGCGGCAGTATCAGCCGGTGTTCCTGATCCCGGCCTGTGAGCTCGCGGTACGTTTTTTTCACAATATCATCGCTGCGGACGCCAACGGGCAGGTGCATGCGCAATTTGCCGATGTGGTGGATCTGGTCAGGCGTTCGCTGGGCGAACCCGCATTTCACCGGGCCATGCTGAGCAAGATCGAGACGAGTGCCCTCGCGGAGGCGCTCGGCTTGCGTGTGCCGGAGCAGGTATTGGTCCAGCATCAGGCGGATGTAACGGATTTTGGCGATGCCTACGGTTACCCACTGGTGCTCAAAGGCGAGTACGGCCATGGCGGCAGCGCGGTACGCATCTGTGCGACGTCCGCCGCAGCGGTCGCTGCGTACCGCGACCTCCGCGGCCGCGATGAGGGTCAACGGATACTGGCGCAGCGGTACATTCAGGGTGTTGTGGCGTCGCAGTCCGGCGTGGCGTGGCGCGGAGAGGTGCTGGAGACGGCAACCCTGCTCAAGCACCTCACTCACCCGGCACCCATGGGCCCGAGCAGTGTCCTGCGCTGGGTTGAGAATCCGGAGGCGGAGCAGGCCACCCGGGCGTTGTTGAACGAGTGTGGCTACAGTGGTTTCGGCGCGGCCAACTTCATTATCGAACACGAGACCGATGCAGCTTACTTTATCGAATTCAATCCGCGTCCAACGCCGCCCTGCACTGTGGCCCGGCAGTTTGGCCGCGATCTCTGCCGTGCGCTGTGGTGCCGGCTTTCTGGCGTCGCTTATGAACGGCAGGTGCCTGCGGACTATCCGGAAACCGTCGCGCTGTTTCCGAACGAATGGCTGCGCGACCCGCACAGCGCGTATTTGACCCAGGGCTATCACGATGTGCCCTGGGATGATCCAACGCTGCTGAAAGCCTATGTCAACGGCTTTGTCCGCTGATTATCCGAAGCGCGGATTCCTTAACGCCGGAAGTGCTGTGAAGTACCGGCATGGTCAGTACTTCCGGCAAGTGTTTTAGCGACAATGTTGGTCGGAATGCCATCGATGGTGTTTTGGTTTTTCTCCGCCCAGTACCGCGCTATACGTCCTGACCCTTCTTCATTGTCGGCAAGGGGGCGCGACGATTCAGGCGTTGCTGGCAGTCACGATCCACACCCCGGCTTTCTGGCGTCGCTTATGAACGGCAGGTGCCTGCGGACTATCCGGAAACCGTCGCGCTGTTTCCGAACGAATGGCTGCGCGACCCGCACAGCGCGTATTTGACCCAGGGCTATCACGATGTGCCCTGGGATGATCCAACGCTGCTGAAAGCCTATGTCAACGGCTTTGTCCGCTGATTATCCGAAGCGCGGATTCCTTAACGCCGGAAGTGCTGTGAAGTACCGGGTCGGTACTTCCGGCAAGTGTTGTAGCGACAATGTTGGTCGGAATGCCATCGATGGTATTTGGGTTTTTCTCCGCCCAGTACCGCGCTATACCGTCCTGACCCTTACTTCACTGTCGGCAAGGGGCGCATCGATTCAGGCGTTACTGGCGGTCACGATCCACACCGCACAGGGCATGACCACTCCGGCCGACGCCGTACCGTAACGCGATTGCCTCCGCAGCGGGCGGGGTCCGTGCCGGCGCTGACAGAACCCGTCTTCCCCTACCCATCGTCCGCGCAAATGGGGCACTATGCGCCGCTCATGAGGGCATCCCGCGTCCCGGTCTGTTCGACCGGCAGCGCGCCCGGGTTGCCGGACCACTTTATTCACAGAGCTCGACGACCATGGCCAGTCCCCTGCAAGACCAGTTGCTCAAAGCGGGCCTGGTCAAGCCCCACCAGATCAAGAAAGCGACCAAGGAAAAGCGGCAGGCGCAGCGCGGCAACACTCCCGACGCAGTGACCGAGCAGGCGCGTCTGGCCCAGCTGCAAAAAGCCGAAAGCGACCGCGACCGCAATCGTGAACAGGTGGCGGAGCGAGAGCGCAAAGCCCAGGCCGCCCAGATCCGCCAATTGATCGAGACCCAGCGGCTGGCGCGCAGCGGCGGCGACAGTACGTTTCAGTTCGTCGATGCCGGCAAGATAAAGAAAATCGCCCTGCACAAGGCGCAGCGCGCCCAGATCATCAGCGGCGTTCTGGCCGTGGTCAGATTCGACCAGACCTATGAACTGGTGCCGTCGGTGACCGCCGAGAAAATCGCCCAGCGCGACCCGGGTTGCGTGGTTGTCCTCAATGCGCAGTCCGCGCCGGAGGTGAATCCGGAAACCGATCCCTACGCGGATTATCCGGTGCCTGATGATTTGATGTGGTGAGTGTCCACAGCCGTAGAGCGGACTTGCGCCGGCGGGACGTGGGCGTCACTTCGGAGGAACCTTGGCAAGCTGGTCGGCCATTCGCGTTTGCCAGCCGGGTCCAGTTGCCCGCCATTTTTGAATGACGTCCTCGGGCAGGCGGATGGAGATAAGTTTTCGAGGGTTCGCCGAGCGCGGGCGACCGCCCTTGTTCACTTTGCCGCGCGCCAGCATCTCGTCGGTTAGTTCGGGAAGTTCGTCGTACTCGTGCGGCTGAATGACATGGGCTTTGACACGCGCCATGTCAGAGCCCAAGGAGCGGGGCGATGCGCGCTTGCTCGCGGTCATTGGCTTTCCTCATGCTGAAGACATGGCGATCCGCGCCACGCGGGGTGTAGCCAATCACTACCAATCGCTTGCGGAGGCGGCCGAAGCAGATGAAGCGCCGCTCGCCGTACTCCTTGCGAACGTCTTCGACCTCAAAATACGGGCCGGCGAAGACCAGCGCGGCATCTTCAAAATCAAGCCCGCGCTCGGCTAGCCCGGATATTTCACAGCTAAAGCGTCGGCACAGCCTTTAGACCTCGGTAAAATCAGCTTGCGAAGTAGATTTTCGAGGGGCTGTGCCGATGCCAAAGTGTACCGCAGACGAGTTGGATTTTGGCCGTATAAAGCGCCGACGGATAACGGCCAATTTCGCGGGTGGCGCCCTCAGTTCCGACGGCGGATTGATGTTGTTGCGCCAGGTGGATCGCAAGATCGGCCTGTCAGCGGCGGCAGCCGCTGTTATTCATGATCCGCGTCACGCTGACCTTATCACGCATTCCCTGCGCGATCTCATTGCCCAGCGCCTGTATGCGCTGGCCTGTGTGCTGCGCCGCAGTAGGATCGACGGCGCAAAGCACGCACCGGCGGTGATCAAGCTGCTGGTCTCCTATCTGCGGCAGCACTGGCCCAAAACCCGTTTCATCGTGCGCGGTGACAGCGGATTCTGTCGCCAGCGACTGATCCGCTGGTGTGAACACCATGACGTGGGCTATGTCATTGGCGTAGCCCGCAATGCACGCTTGCAGGTGCGCGCTTTGCGTTGGGAGGTGAAGCTGGAGAACGCCTACCGCAAGAGCGGACAGAAGCAGCGCTGTATCCGCGAGTTCCGCTACGCAGCCGACAGCTGGAATCGCAAGCGCCGGGTGATCACGCGCCTGGAGTTCGGCGCACAAGGCAACAATCCGCGCTTTGTGGTCACCAACCTGACCCTGCCTGCCAACGAACTGTACGACGCGCTCTACTGCCAACGTGGTGAGGCGGAGAACCGGATCAAGGAAGCCCAACTGGATTTGTTTGGTACCCGCGCCAGCTGCCACCGGTTCCTAGCCAATTGGCTGCGGATACTCTTTCTCGGCCCTGGCCTATACGTTGATACAGGCCCTACAACGACTGGGCCTGCAAGGCACCGAGCTGGCGAAAGCCACCAGCGCCACGATCAGGACCCGTCTGTTGAAAATCGGCGCCTGCGTTATCCGCAATACCCGGCGTATCCGCCTGCTGTATGCCTCCCACCATCCGTTGCGCGACGTGTTTGCGCATGCTGTACGTGCGCTCTCTCCGTAACCCGCCCTGAGTGCTGCCCCGGCACGCTGACAAACAACGGGGGTTGGGGGGAGCTTTGCCCAAAAATCAGGAAATCCCCTGTGAGCAGGTCTGTGCCGAGGCAAGCGCCGTTATTTGCCAAACCAATGTGCCCGACAGCGCATCAGGCAAAAAATGGTGAAATATCCGGGCTAGCGCATCGGCTCTCTTCTTCGGATCGTATGTGATAGCCACAGGGTTAGTGTATGTACGAAAACCGGGGGAAGCAAGGGGCTGGAGGGAGCGTGCGTTTGCAGCGTCTGCCGAACGAAAGGGATTTGCCCGTTCAGGAGCTGCGGCGAAAGCCGCGTTCGTGAACGAGCACCGGGATTGTGCGCAATACTACTGTCTCAAAAAGAGAACAAATCCGTCCCCTTTTTCGGTCCGTTAAGCATCACGCAATCCCGGTGGTGGCCAATTATCCAATCGCATCCCCAAACAAAGCCCCTTGTTTGCTAGGATGTCTTTGAGTTCGGCCAAGTTTTTTTTTGTAAAGTTCGGAGCTTCTAAAAGCTCCATTTCTGTCCGTTGAATGAGATCGCCGATATAGAATATATTTTCCGCTCTCAGCATGTTCGCGGTTTTTGTCGTTATCTCCAAGTCGTCGATGGGACGCAAAAGAATAGGGTCAATCACTAATCCGCTATGCGGGCTTGAGCTATAGAACGACGCCCGGCTTAGTGCCAGAATTTCCTCCAAAAGCTCCCTGTCCGGGCGAAGTTTTATCTCTTGCTCTGGCGTAATTGCCGCCAGCACACCACTGACGTTCTGTTCTAGTTCAGGCCACCACTTGGCAAATGCAGTTTCAAGGACATCGCTATCAAGAGCCTTGTCCGCAAGCGCTGAATTCAGCGTTTTCATCAGCTTATGGATATCATCTTTATTAAAAGAAGCGGCTTGAAACTGCAGAAGTGGGCCTTGCAAATCAGTCGGCTTGACGCCAAACAACATCGGAACGACACGAGACCTATCTATGCTTTTGGCCAAAGCGCCAGCCTCAAACATGAGCCAGGGTGCCTGAAGATTTGCTCGCGTCAGACAAATGATGCCAACGCTTGATTCCTCCAATTCTTTGGAGATTTCGGTGTTCCACCGAGCTCCCTTTTCGATATCGTCGGGTGTGAAGAAAGGTCTTATGGCTTGAATAACTCCCGGCAGCCACTTTTTGAGTATCTCAGCCAGCTTTTTACTTTTTTCGCCAGACCAGCTAATGAACACCTTCATTTAAAATCCTCGATTTGGGTAAATACCGCTGCGCTAACTAAACGTTGCGCTGCCTCCTTACCCCACCGACGCATGTAATTTTACACTGAGAACCTGGCTCATGGGCGGGGCGCCGGTACAGGTAGGGGGAATGCGTTAGTCATGGAGATGAGTGCCGGCCGGTAAATGGATGGAAGATCGTCCCGCTGTCGGTTCTATGGGGCGGCGCGGTGAACATTGGCTCCATCCGCGGGGCGGGCGTAACTTCGGCTCGTGGTCGCACGTCCGCTAGCTTTTTCCGGAACGCTTTTTGGGTGGCTGCTTGTGTGCCAGGGTATAGGAATCCAGCAACCGACGGATCATCTTCTGATACTGGGTATGATGCTTTTCCGCCTCGTGCTTGAAGAATTCAATGCTTTCCCTGCTCAGGGCAATCGTGACTTTTACCGTATCTTCCTTGAACACGAGTTCTTCTGGCGCAGGCAGAAAATCCGGTACAACCTTAATGGGGCTAATCGGTTTATCGGTGTATCTGGTTTTCGCGCGCATAGATCTGCTTCCGGTTATGCCGCTGCCGCACGCAGTTTTACACCGAGGGCTCGGGCAACTTTCAACACCGTGGCGAAACTGGGATTGCCATCCGCGCTGAGCGCCCGATACAGGCTTTCACGGCTCAGGCCGGCATCTTTGGCGACCTGGGTCATGCCCTTGGCGCGCGCGATGTCTCCCAGGGCTCTGGCGATACCAGCGGCGTCGTCTGGCGCCTCTTCAAACCAGGCATCCAGGTAGGCGGCCATTTCTTCCGGCGTGCGCAGTTGTTCCGCGACGTCATAGGGGACCGTTTTGGTCCTTGAGGTTTTCCTTGCGGCGGGCTTGGACATGGCTTGCTACTCTTGAAAATTACGGGCCAGCTCGATGGCCTTGTCGATGTCTTTCCGTTGCGTGGATTTGGCACCTCCGGCGAGCAAAAGCAGGAGGCGGTCACCACGTTGGGTGTAGTAGACACGGTATCCGGGTCCGAAGTCGATTTTCAGTTCGGATACACCTTCGGTCAGGATTCGGTGCTTACCCGGGTTCCCATGCACCAGGCGGTCAACGCGCACCTGGATTCGGGCTCTTCCAGCCAGATCCTTCAGCGAGTTGATCCACTCGCGATACACCGCAGTCTCTTCAACGAGCATGTTCAGAGTGTAGCCTGAGGGCTACGAGAGTCAAGTGTCATGTAAAGCCCTTGCGAAGGGATCAAAATACAGGACTCACCTTGATTTCACGTTTCTTCATGCGGTAAAGCCGACGCCCACCGCCCCCATCAACAACTCCGCCAGTTTGGCGCGCTGATAACTCGCATCTCCATAAAACATCTGGTTGTGCTTCTGTCGCTTGGTGTAGAGGTGCACAGAGCATTCCCAGGTAAAGCCGATGCCGCCGTGAAACTGGATGGCGCGGTTCGATGCATAGGCGGCGACATCGGAGGCGGCGGCCTTGGCCATGCGGGCGAAGGCAAGCGCCCGATCCGGTTCGTTGTCCGCCGCGCAGGCGGCGTTGTAAACGAGGGATTTGGCTTGGTCGAGCGCAATCATCAGATTGACGAGCGGGTGTTTGACGGCCTGAAAATAGCCGATCCGATGGCCGAACTGTTCGCGCAGCCGGGCGTATTCGGCGGTGGTCTGCAACAGCCACTCGGCAGCGCCGCACATGTCGGCCGCCACCATGGTGAGCAGGGCGGGTTCGGCGGCGACGAGTGCGGCGGCGCCTGTGCCCGGCGCGGCGAGCAACTGGTCTGGCGCTATTACGACATCGTTGAACCGGATATGCGCCTGATCGCGGGTCAGATCGATGATGGCGTCCGGCACGATTTCGACGTCCGCGCTTGTTACCGGCACCGCACAGAGCGCCATGCCTTTGGTGGTAGCGGCTTTCACGATCAGCACCTCGGCCTTGCGGGCGTCCTGCACGAACCAGGCGCCGCCCAGGAGCTTGCCGTCTTCGAGGCGCACGTCGCAGGCGTCCACTTCCCAAGCGCCGCTGCGCGGGATGGTGGCCAAGGTCGCGGCGCGCCCCGTGGCGATTTCGCCGAGTAGCTTGCGCGCGGGCTCGGTCCCGCATTCGCGCAGCACGAGCGTGGCGAGCGCCGTGGCGATAAAGGGCGAGGGCAGCGCGGCGCGGCCGACTTCCTCGGCGAGGGCGGCGAGCGCGGTCAGGTTCATGCCCATGCCGCCATCGGCTTCGGGCACGGCCACCGTGGTCCAGCCCAGCTCGACGAGCTGCCGCCACAGCACTTGATCCCAGTCGCAGGCGGGTGCGCGGTAGGGATCGGAGTTGGCGGCGACCAGGCGGTGCAGTTTGTCGGTGGGCAGGTTGTCGGCGAGAAATTTGCGCGCGGTGTCGCGCAGCATGGCGGCATCGTCGTCGAAGCCGAAGTCCTTGGGCTGGGTCATGGTGCGGGTCTCGTGTTTCCGGATTTGGATTTTTATTTACTTCGGCTTTTACCTATTTCGATTAGCTATTTCGATTTGGCCAGTCCCAGCACCCGCTCGCCGAGGATGTTGCGCTGGATCTCGTTGGTGCCGGCGGCGATGGTGACGCCGTAGGAGTTCATGTAGCCGAGCGCCCATTCGCCGCCGTCCGGGGCATTGGCATCGCTGAATGCAAGCGAACTCGCGGCGCCCTGGATTTCCATCGCGAGCGCGCAGACATCCTGGCGGATTTCGGACATCACCAGCTTGGCCTGCAATGGAATCCGCTGCGGGTGGTCGCACAGCGCCGCCACCCGCGCGCGCCGCGCGCCCTGGCGTGAGCCTTCCTGGCGGATGATGAGCTGCATGATGCGATCGCGCAGCACCGGGTCGTCCGCCGCGGTCTTGCCGGCGCGCGGGGATTTGCGGGCGAGCTCGAGCAGACCGTAGGCATCGGCGATCTGCCGGTCGGGATCGCCGCCGCGTCCGCTCGACGGCGTCACCATGGGCCCCGCGCCGCGCTCGTGGAGCAGCGTGGTCTGGGCCACCTGCCAGCCCTGACCGACCGCGCCGACGCGGTAGTCGTCGGGGATTTCCAGATTGTCGAAAAACACTTCGTTGAAGCCGGTCTCGCCGGTGATCTTGATCAGCGGGCGCACCGTCACCGAGCGCCCGAGTTCGGCCTTGATGGGCACCACGAAGTAGGTCATGCCCTCGTATTTGTTCGCGCGGTCGCTGCGCGCGAGCAGGATCATCCAGTCGGCGAAATGGGCGAGCGAGGTCCACACCTTGTGGCCGTTGATCACCCAGCGGTCGCCGCGCCGTTCGGCAAAGGTCTGCACATTGGCGAGATCGGAACCGGCGCCCGGCTCGCTGAAACCCTGACACCAGATGTCGGCGCAGGAAAACAGCCGTGGCAACAGGGTTTCGCGCACGGTCTGGCTGCCGTGAATGTGGATGGTGGGCGCGGCCATGCCGAGGCCGAGGATGTTGGGCAGGAACGGGCGTCCGGCGCGCTGCATCTCCTGGTTGGCGACGATCTGGCAATCCGTGCGACCGCCGCCGCCCTCGGCCACCGGGTAGTCGCAGCCGACCATGCCGGCCTCGTAGGCCAGGCGCTGCCACTCGCGCAAGTAATCGAGCTGGGTGGTATGCATGATCTCGATGGCGGACTGCGGCAATCGCACCGGCGCTTCGGGCAGCGGGTTGGCGGCCAGCCAGGCGCGGCAGTGGGCGCGGAATTCGGCCTGTTCTGGGGAGTCCTTCTTGCGTTCTTCGGACATGGACTGGTTTTCCCGTCAGTGGTTATGGATAGAAGCATTGTCAGCGGGGCAGGGCGCGCACCGGGTCGTGGCCGTCCCAGCCGATCGCGGCGTCCTCGATCATCTGGAAAAGATCCTTGAAGACGGCGCTGTTGTCCCACAGCTCGATGTAGCGACCGATGCTGTCGAGCGTATCGAAGTACACGATGGGCGCGCCGCCCAGCGAACATTCGAACGCGGGCTGGTGCCCCAGTGCGCCGGCGATCGTTCGTGCCGGATCATTGCGCAAAGTTCCGGAGCCCCGCATGCCGCGCTGGTGTTATTTGCAGAGTGCCGGCGGCGCAAGTTGGCAAGACCCGCGGAGGTTTGTCAACCGCGGGGACGGGGTGGCGCAGCGGCGGCTGGACGGCCTATGCGATGCCCACGGCCTCCCCGAGCACGGCGCCGATGCCGGTGTGGATCACGCAGTCGGCGCGACCGTCCAGCTCGGTGGGGTCGCGGTTGATGATGGCGAGGCGCGCACCCTGGCGCTTGGCGTGCGCGGGGAAACCGGCCGCGGGATACACCACCAGCGACGAACCCAGCACCAGGAACAGATCGCAGGCCAGCGTCGCCTGCTCGGCGCGCGCCATGGCGTCCTCCGGCATCGGCTGGCCGAAGGAGATGGTGGCGGTCTTGACCAGCCCGCCACAGCGGCGACACAGGGGCAGGGTCTCGTCGCGCAGAAAGGCGGCGCGGATGGGTGCGAGATCATGGCGTTCGCCGCAATCGAGGCAGTGGGCGTAGGTGGTATTGCCGTGCAGCTCGATGACCTGCGCGTCCGGCACCCCGGCGGCCTGGTGCAGGCCGTCGACGTTCTGGGTGATGACCTGGGTCACCACGCCCCGGCGCACCAGTTCGGCCACGGCGCGGTGGCCGCGGTTGGGTTGCGCCGCGCGCAGGGATTCATCGAACTGAAACTTGAGCCGCCAGGAATCGCGCCGTGCGCTTTCCGAGCGCAGGAACTCGTCGAACATCACCGGCTTGTATCTGGACCAGATGCCGCCGGGACTGCGGAAGTCCGGAATGCCGGACTCGGTGCTGATGCCGGCACCGGTGAACACCACCGCGCGGCGGGCGGTGGCCAGCAGTTGCGTCAGGGTGGCGAGGTCCGCAGTCGCGCTCATGGTTCGTGCCTGCCATCGGGAATCGGTCCGATATTAGCACTGGCCGGCAGGGGCGGACGAGGCCGGCAGCGGCGCGCCGAGCACGGTCGCGGGGTCGGCATGGCAGGCGTGGCAGGCCGGCGTCAAAGATGATCGAGCAGTCCCTCGCCTTCGAATGCACTGCCGTGACCGGGATAGACCGCTGTGGGATGCAGCGCCTTGAGACGGCGCAGGGTGCGCGCCATCTGGAGCGGATTGGCGTACACCGAGGGCGCCACCAGGCGGCCCTTGCTGCCGCTGCCGAGCAGGGTATCGCCGCTGATCAGGCTGCCGCTCGCGGCGTGGAAATAGCAGACACTGTCCCAGGAGTGGCCCGGGGTATGGATCACCTGCCAGCCGGGGAAGCCGGGCAGTTCGCGGTTGTGCTTGAGGCGATGGTCGGGTTTGCGGCGGCCTTTCTCCGCAGGCGCCGACGTGCTGTCAGCCGCCGGCGCGTCCGGCAGCCACATCGGCAGTTCCCGGGCGCGGGCCCCGCGGCTTGGGCTCGCGTACATGGCCCAGGCGCGCGGGCGCAGGCCTTCGAGCAGGGCCGTGATGGGTTTTATCACCAAACCGGCCGGGTCTCCGACCAGGTGGCGGCGCAGGGAATGGGTGGCCTTGGGAAAGCCCGTTTGTGCGCCACAGATCCGCGCCAGCGCGTTGACGCCGCCGCTGTGATCCGGATCGCCGTGGGTGCAGACTACCAGGCGAATATCGCGCGGGTCGCGGCCCAGCACTGCGCGCACATGGCCGAGCACATATTTTTCGCCCCGCCAGGCGACATCGACCACACACAGTGCGCCGTTCCGCTGGGTTGGGTCCTGCTCGATGATGTAGCTGTTGACGAGCCGGCCCTTGACCTGATGAATGCGCATGGACTGGATCGGGCTGGCGTCGGGTGGCGGATGGCGATT
>CAVPTW010000016.1:0-22347 GCA_963708735.1 uncultured Gammaproteobacteria bacterium | reverse complement strand
CCAAGGCATCGCCCTGCGGCCGCTGGCGAGCGCACCGATGATCGTGACCGCCTACCTGATTAGACCCGACGTTGCCCTGACGGAGCCTCAAGAGGACTTTCTTCGACGCGCCCGCTCAATGTCCTGAGCCGCCTCGGCCCGGCACGCGCCTCACTCCCGCTCGATGACCCGCAGCAAGGCCCTGCGCCGTTTCGACAGCGGCCCGAAGGTTTCCATGACCTCGCTCATCGAATCGCCACGAGCCATCGCATCGAGGATGTCCGCCCAATCCTGCATGATGATCTTCCGCGATGCGATGTACTTGGTGTGGTCGTAGGGCGCGCGCGACGAATCTTTCTTCCGCTTCGAGTGGGCGAGTTGCAGATCAACCCGGTTCTCGGGGTAGCTCAACAAGCCGAGCAGCGTGGTCGCTGTTGAGCGGAAGCCATGCGAAGAAAACTGTCCACCGTAGCCCATGCGCTCCAACACCTTGTTGAGCGTCGTAGCCGACATCACCGTTCCCGGCTTCCTGAAGCCGGGAAACAGCACCTTACTTCCGCCTGTCAGCGTGTGGAGTTCTTTCAACAGCACGATGGCCTGCTTCGAGAGCGGAACGATGTGAGGGTCGCGCATCTTCATGCGCCCCGCAGGAACCGTCCACATCGCACTGTCCAGATCGAACTCGGACCAGTGCGCCTTGCGCAGTTCGGCCGTGCGGACGTAAGTGAGGGCCATCAAGCGCAGTGCAATGACAGTGACCCGGTAACCTGCATCATCCACACGGCTCAAGAACTTCGGGATCTCTTGCCACGGTAGCGGTGGATGGTGTCGAACTCGGGGGCGTTTGACCGACCGTTTCAGCAGCGCCGTCGGATCGCTGTCGCAAAGCTCTTCACCCGCCGCGTATGCGAAGAGTTGGCTGCACAATTGCCTGATCAGGATCGCAACGGTGGGAGCGCCGCGCTCCGCAACACCCTTAATGACGGGGCGCAGGTGAGCAGTCCGGATTGAGCTGACCGGCAGCTTGCCCACTTTGGGAAAAACGTCGTTCTCCAAAGTGCGCCTGACTTGATCGGCGTAGCCCTCGCTCCACTGCACGTTGCTCGCCATCCATCTGCGGGCCACCGGCTCAAAGGTGTTCTCGTTCTTTTCAAGCTGAGTGGAGATGTTGACTCTCTTCTCCACCACGGGATGTACGCCCTTCTTGACGAGTTCGCGCGCGCGATCCCGCTCGGTCCGCGCCGCCTCCAGCGAGACCTGGGGGTACTTGCCGATCGCGTAGATGGCAGGCTTTCCGCCAAGCCGATAGCGGTAGCGCCACAACTTGCTTCCGCTGGGCGTGACGTACAGAAACAGACTGCCCCCGTCCTTGAGCCAGTACGGTTCTTTTTGAGAAGGAATGGTCTCGACCTTCCTGGCCGAGAGCAGGTTCATGGCCATGTGTGTATATCACCTCTCTTGAGGCCCTATATACACAGAAATATACACACTTGCAGCAGATTGGTCTAGCCTTCACCAGACCATCAAGGAATTTACATCTATAAAAATCAATGATTTACACTTTCTCCATGGAACACAGTGGAGCTTGATGGATGCTAATCGTAGTTGTCGATCATCAGGATCACGACGCCACCCCCGCACCATCGATGGCCGAACCGTCCACCACCATGGCGGCAGCGCGGAACAGGGCGCGCGCCTTGTTCATGGTCTCCTTCCATTCGAGCGCCGGCACCGAGTCGGCGACCACGCCGCCGCCGGCCTGGACATGGAGCCGGCCGTCCTTGATCACCGCGGTGCGGATCGCGATCGCGGTATCCATGTTGCCGTTCCAGCCCAGGTAGCCGACCGCGCCGCCGTAGATGCAGCGCTTGACGGGTTCCAGTTCGTCGATGATCTCCATGGCGCGGATCTTGGGCGCACCGCTCAGCGTGCCGGCCGGCAAGGTGGCGCGCAGCACGTCGAGCGCCGACAACCCCGGCCGCACATGGCCCACCACGTTGGAGGTGATGTGCATGACGTGGGAAAAGCGCTCCACCACCATCTGCTCGGTCACCCGCACCGAGCCGGTGGCCGCGATGCGCCCGACGTCGTTGCGGCCCAGGTCGATCAGCATCAGGTGCTCGGCGATCTCCTTGGGATCGGCGAGCATTTCCCGCTCCATGGCCAGATCCTCGTCCGGCGTGCGGCCGCGGCGGCGGGTGCCGGCGATGGGCCGTACCGTGACCTCGCCCTGTTCGAGGCGGGCAAGGATCTCCGGCGACGATCCCGCGATCTGGAATTCTCCCAGATCGAGAAAATACAGGTAGGGCGATGGGTTCAGATTGCGCAGCGCGCGGTAGAGGTTCACCGGCGCGCCGGGAAACGGCAGCGTGAGGCGCTGCGACGGCACCACCTGCATCACATCGCCGGCGCGGGTGTATTCCTTGATGGTCTCCACCGCCGCCTCGTAACCCGCGCGCCCCAGGCTGGAGACGAAGTCCTCCTCCTGGACGCCACCGCCCTCGAGCCGCACCGGCGGCAGTTCCGGCACCGGTTGGCGCAGGCGCGCGGCGATGGCATCGAGCCGCGCCTGCGCCGCGGCCCAGGCATCGGGAACGGCTGGGTCGGCATGCACGATCAGGGTCAGGGTGCCGGCCAGGTTGTCAAATACCACCACCTCGTCCGATACCATGAGCAGGATGTCGGGCACGCCCAGCTCGTCCGGCGGGCACGAATCAGCCAGTCGTGGCTCCACGTAGCGCACGGTGTCATAGCCGAAGTAGCCCACCAGGCCGCCGGTGAAGCGCGGCAGCCCGGGCAGCTCCGGCACCCGGAAACCTGCCTGATAGGCTTCGATCTCGGCCAGCGGGTCGGCACAGGTGCGGGACTCCACCGCTACGCCATCCACTTCAAGCGCAAACTCGTGGCCGGACACCTTTACCACCGTGCGCGCGGGCAGGCCGATCAGCGAATAGCGGCCCCACTTCTCGCCGCCCTCGACGGATTCGAGCAGATAGGAATAGCGGCCGCGGGCGAGCTTCAGGTAGCAGGACAGCGGCGTTTCCAGATCGGCGAGCACGGCGCGCGTGATCGGGATGCGGTTGTAACCCTGCTCGGCGATGGTGGCGAATTGTTCCGGTGTCATGACAGCTTTCCCCAAAATTGAACGATGACGCGAGGTGCCCTGCGGGCAGGGGCGATCAGCCCCGGCGCCAGCGCCAACGGGGAAGCGGGAGAAATCGTGCGATCGGGGCAGTGATAATGACCGGCACTCCAGTTATTCGGAAATCAGGTATTCGGAAATCAAGTCGCGCGGAAATCGGATGGCGGCAGGATTCTAGCCCATTCGGTGAGGGCGGACTACCGCGCCCCGGCCAGCGCCGCGCGCATGGCGGCGATGGCTACCGCATAATCGCCGGCCCCAAAGATCGCCGAGCCGGCGACAAAGGTGTCGGCCCCCGCGGCGGCAATCTCGGCGATATTGGCAGCGCTCACCCCGCCGTCCACTTCGAGGCGGATGGCGCGGCCGCTGGCGTCGATCAACGCGCGCGCGGCACGCAGCTTGTTGAGGGTTTCCGGAATGAAGGCCTGGCCGCCGAAGCCCGGGTTGACCGACATCAGCAGCAACACATCGAGCTTGTCCATCACGTGACGGATGGTTTCGAGCCCGGTCGCCGGATTCAGCACCAGTCCGGTCTTGCAGCCGAGCTCGCGCGCCACCTGCAGCGAGCGGTCCACATGGCGACTCGCCTCGGGGTGAAAGGTGATCCAGGAAGCGCCGGCGGCGGCGAAGGCGCGGATCAGGTCGTCCACCGGCTCCACCATCAGATGCACGTCGATGGGCGCGGTGACGCCGTAATCGCGCAGCGCCTTGCACACCATGGGTCCGGCGGTGAGGTTGGGCACATAGTGGTTGTCCATCACGTCGAAGTGAATTACATCGGCGCCGGCGGCCAGCACCGCGTCCACCTCGGCGCCCAGACGGGCGAAATCGGCGGACAGGATGGACGGAGCGATCAGGTATTCGGGCATGGGCGCTTACCGGTCGGGAAACGCCGGGAACTATGCCGCGAACGGCGGGCGCGGGCAATGCGAGCATGGCCCGAATACCGGCAGCAGGGGGCGGCGTCGGGGCGCTGATGTGCTAGGCTCGACGCAGCTCCCGATACCCATTCCCACCCATGCCACAGTCCGAACCGGTTTCGATCGCCACGCTCGAGCAGTTGCGCCATAACCTGCCGCCCCTCGCCTTCGACCCCGATACCGACGTGGACAGCGGCGCGCTGGCGGGAGCGGCGGATTATCTGCGCCACTACCGTCTTGAACCCGAATCCCTCGCACCCGACGTGCGTCACTGCATGGGCACCGTGGCCACCAACGGCTACCGGATCGCCGCCCACTACTGGCTGCACCCGGCGCCGCGCGGCACGGTCTTTGTGGTGCACGGCTACTTCGATCACGTCGGGCTGTACGGACACCTGATTCGCCACTTGCTGGGTCGCGCGCTGAATGTCGTCGCCTTCGACCTGCCGGGCCATGGCCTCTCGGACGGCGAGCGCGTCACCATCGCCAGCTTCGATCACTACACCGAGGTGCTGGAGGACATTCTCGCCCGCGCCGCCGCCCTGGCCTCACCCTGGCACGGCGTGGGTCAGAGCACCGGGGGCGCCATCCTGATCAAATACCTGCTGGACGGCGAACACCCCCGGCCGCTGGACCGGATTGCCCTGCTGGCACCCCTGGTGCATCCCCGGCACTGGGGACTCAACCGGCTGGTTTATCTTGCCTCGCATCGCTGGCGCACAGCCATCGACCGCAAATTCATGATCAATTCCGGCGACCCGGAATTTCTCGATTTCGTGCAGCGGCGCGATCCTCTGCAGGAACGCCATGTCCCGCTGGAATGGATCGGCGCCATGAAACGCTGGGCGGAGGAACTGCATCGCCTGCCGCCATCGCCCCATCCGGTGACCCTGGTGCAGGGCGATGCGGACACTACCCTCGACTGGCGCTACAACCTGCGCCTGCTGCGCCAGAAGCTGCCCAACGGGCACTTTCACCTGGTGCCCGGCGCCCGGCACCATCTGATCAACGAGGCGGAGCCGATCCGCGCCCAGGTGTTAGCCGCACTGGGGTTCTGAACGATGTCCGCCGCCGTCCGTCGCACCGCGTTGCTCAATGAGCTGGGGGCCATCGTCGGCGCGGAGCATGTCATCGGCGACGGCGCCGATCTGCTCCGCCACGGTGCGGATCGCACGACCCGGTGGTCGCCCGCACCCCTGGCCGCCGTGCTGCCGGCGTCGAGCGCCGAGGTGCAGGCGATCGTGCAGCTCGCCAACCGCGCAGGCATTGCCCTCGTGCCCAGTGGCGGTCGCACCGGACTCAGCGGCGGCGCGGTGGCGGCACGGGGCGAGTTGGTGATCGCCCTCGACCGCATGCGCCGCATCGGCGCGGTGAACACCGAGGACGCCACCCTCACCTGTGAAGCGGGTGCGGTCACGGCACAGATCCAGGCCGCGGCGCAGGCCGCCGGGCTGTATTACCCGGTGGATTTCGCGTCCGCGGGATCGAGCCAGATCGGCGGCAACATCGCCACCAACGCCGGCGGCATCCGGGTGCTGCGCTACGGCATGACGCGCGACTGGGTGCTGGGTTTGACGGTGGTGACGGGCGCGGGCGAACTGCTCCGGCTCGGCCGGGGCCTCGTCAAGGACAACAGCGGCTACGATCTGCGCCAGCTCTTCATCGGTTCGGAAGGCACCCTGGGCGTGATCTGCGCGGCCACCCTCAGGCTGGCTCCACCGCCGCCGCCCACGGCCGTGCTGGTGCTTGGCGCGCCCGCCCTCGCGGCGCTGCCCGCCGTACTCGCCGCCTTTCGGCGCCAGTGCCGCCTCGCGGCCTGTGAATTCTTTTCCGAAGCGGCCCTGGCCCGGGTAGTGGCGCGCCACGGCCTGGCGCGACCCTTCGCCGCCGCGACGCCCTGTTACACACTGATCGAAGTGGAGGTCGCGAGCGACGACGACCTGGAGCAGGCATTGCAGGTATTCGATACCTTGCGCACGGCGGGTCTGGTGAACGATGGCGTGCTGGCGCAGAGCGAGGCCCAGGCCCGCGACCTCTGGCGCCTGCGCGAGGACATCTCGGATGCGCTGGCACCCTGGCAGCCCCATAAAAACGATATCGCGGTGCGCACCTCGCGCCTGCCAGACTTTATCGCCCGCGCCGAAGCCCTGTTCGCGGCGCAGTTTCCGGCGCTGGAAGTGGTCTGGTTCGGCCATCTCGGCGATGGCAATATCCACGTCAATGCGCTGAAACCCGCCGCCTGGTCGGGGGAACGGTTCCAGGCGCAGGGCGCGGCGATCAGTCGCGCACTTGGCGCGCTGGTGCAGGAGTTCGGCGGCAGCATCTCCGCCGAACACGGTATCGGGCTGCTCAGGAAAGACCTGCTGCATCACTCCCGCAGCGCCGAGGAAATCCGGCTGATGCGCGCCGTCAAGGCGGTGTTCGATCCCAACCACATCATGAACCCGGGCAAGATCTTCGACCCGGACCTCTTTCGACCCGGAACAGGAAGCCCATGAGCTATTCCCATCGTTTCACCGCCGGCGCTCCCGGCGCTCTGCCCAACGGCCATCTACCCAAGGGCCATCTACCTAACGGAAAGGTGGTGTGCGTCGGCCTCAACTACGCCGCCCATGTCGCCGAAATGGGCAGCCAGCCGGCGGCGGAGCCGGTACTGTTCATCAAACCGGGCACTGCGCTGCGGCCCTTCGCGGGCGAAATCGCCATCCCGGTGGACCACGGCGAATGCCACTTCGAGACCGAACTCGCGCTGCTGATCGGCGCGCCCCTGTGCGACTGCGACGCCACCCAGGCCCAGGCCGCCATCGCCGGCGTCGGCCTGGCGCTCGATCTGACCCTGCGCGATCTGCAAAAAAAGCTCAAGCAGGCGGGCCATCCCTGGGAGCGCGCCAAGGGCTTTGACGGCGCCTGTCCGGTGTCGGAATTTCTGCCGCCCGGCCAGGTCGGCGACCTGCAGAATCTGGAGTTCCGGTTCCATCAGAACGGTGTGCTGCGCCAGCACGGCCACACCGCCACCATGCTGACCCCGGTGCTGGAACTGCTGTGCTACATGAGTCGCTGGTTCACCCTGGAGCCCGGCGACATCGTGCTCACCGGTACCCCGGAGGGCGTGGGACCGCTGGCGCCGGGGGACCGCCTCGTCGCCGAACTCGGCACCCGGTTGCGGGTGGAAGCCCGGGTCAGCGCGTGCTGAGCGCGGCCCGTCAGGACGCCCCGGATTCCTCCGCCGGCGCCGGGTTGGGATGGCCCACCAGCAGGCAGCCCGGCACCGCGGCCATCAGTTCTTCGACCGTGAACAGGCCGTCGTCCTGGGTCTTGAGCAGCGCCTTTTCTTCCACCGGCTCGCAGTAGATGGATACCCGGCCCTTCTCGACATGGAAGATCTGGCCGTTGACGTCGCGCGCTGCGTCCGTCGCCAGATAAGCCACCATGGGTGCCACGAACTCGGGGCCGGGCATGGCCATGATGGCGTCGTAGCGTTCCTGGGTTATCAGGCCGGTTTCCAGGCGGCGTTTCATGCCGTCGATCACGCCCTGGTTCATGGTCATGCGGGTGGCCGCGATGGGGCAGATGGCATTGGCGGTGACGCCGTAGCGGCCCAGCTCCCGCGCCAGCGCCCGGGTGAGGGAGACGATGCCGCCCTTGGCGGCGGCGTAGTTGGCCTGGCCGACGCTGCCGCGCCAGGCGTCGGAGGCGAAATTGATCAGGCGGCCGAAGCGCTGGCCGCGCATCACCTTGGCGGCGTGGTGGCACATGTTGTAGTGGCCCTTGAGATGGACCCGGATCACAGTATCCCAGTCATCCTCGCTGAGATTCCAGATCATGCGCTCGCGCAGCACCCCGGCGCAGTTGACCACCACATCGACGCGCCCGAAGGCCGCGACGCACTGGCCGACGATGGCGCCGGCGGCGGCGTAGTCATCCACCGGCTGGAGCGCGGCGACGGCCTGTCCGCCGCGTGCCTCGATCTCACCGACCACCTGCGCCGCCGGCACATCTTCAGCGGCTTCGCCGCCGCGCCCGAGACCCGGATCGACCACCACCACGGCGGCGCCCTGAGTCGCCAGTTCGAGCGCGATGGCACGGCCGATACCGCGCCCGGCACCGGTGACGATGGCCGCCTTGCCCACCAGATTTTTCATCATTTGCCTCCGGTCTTTTCGATGCGCGGCGGGCGCATGGACACCGCGCTGGGTTCAGGAAAATCGTCGCTTTCCGGAAATACGACCGGCACCAGACTGCCGCGCCGCGGTCGCACCACCACGGTGCCGGCGAGCTTGTCGTGCCAGCCCTGCTTTCTACGGTCGATGGCGACCCAGAGAAAACCCAGGCAAAACGGCACGCTGGACACAAAGTACGCCAGATAGCGACCGATGCACTGACCGGCGCTGGGCTCGCGCCCGGTGCGGGCATCGACGATACGGGCCGAGAACACCATCTTGCCGGGGGTGGCCTGGCGGGCAACCCAGAAGGCGATCACCGCAACCGCGGGCAACACCCAGGAAATCAGCAGGTCCGGTGTGCCCGGCACCGCACCGATGGTCATGTCGAAATAGCCGCGGCCGTAAACGGCGGCCAGCAAGGGCGTGACGACCAGCACCATGAGCACGGTGTCGATCAGACTCGCCGCAACCCGCACCCAGAAACCGACGTATTCCAACTCCTGGTTCCGCATCACTGGTTCTCCTGCCGCCGACCGGCGCGCAGCCCGGATGGACTGCCCGCAACATGATAGCCCAGGCCGCGGTTGCCGCTATCCTCCGAACCCCTTATAACGCGGCGAATACGCAACGGACGTCGTCATGACCAACGATCAACACACCAGCGACCCCGGATTTGTTTTTGCCTGCACCCTCGACGGCGCCGGCGGCTGCCACGCCATCGCCCCGGCCACGGCCACGGCCACGGCCACGGGGGAGCCGCGCTGGTATCACCTCGATTACTCCCAGCCCGGTGCCCGGGCAGCGCTGTCCGGACTGGGCCTCGACGCCGGCCCGATCGACAGCCTCACCCGCCCGGATTCCCGGCCCCGCACGCTGGCCCATGCCAACGGAATCCTGGTGATCCTGCGCGGCGTCAACACCAATGCCGGGGCCGATCCCGAGGACATGGTGTCGCTGCGCCTGTGGATCGAGCCCGAGCGGCTGATCAGCGTACGTCAGCGCCGCCTGTTATCCGTGCAGGATCTGCAAGAGGAACTTCAGGACCACAACGGGCCGCGCACGATCGCCGAGCTGGTGCATCGGCTGGTGCAGCGTCTGGCGGACCGCATCGCCCTGTTCGTCGACCAGCTCGAAGACCGGATGGAAACTTTCGAAGACGCGCTTGATAGACGGTGCCACCCACGAGCTGCGCGCGGGATCTCGGCCCTGCGGCGCCAGACCGCCAAGGTGCGCCGTTTTCTCGCGCCCCAGCGCGAAGCCCTGGAGGCACTGGCGCGCCAGGCGCGCGATACCCTGGGCGAGGACTGCTCCGCGGCACTGCGGGAACAGTCCGACCGCATCGCGCGCTACGTGGAGGACCTCGATCTGGTGCGCGAGCGGGCGATGGTGTTACAGGAGGAGATGCTCAACCGCAACGCCGAGCAACAGAACGCGCGCATGTATGTGCTCGCCATCCTGTCCGCGATCTTTCTGCCGATCACCTTCATCACCGGGCTGTTCGGCATGAACGTCGCGGGGCTGCCCGGCACCCAGGATGGACATGCCTTCGCAATCGTGGTGGCGATCATGGCCGCGGCGCTGGTCGTGGTCGTGGCCCTGATGTGGCGCAAGCGCTGGTTTTGATTGAATTCGGGTGCAGGCGCAACCCCTTGAGACGCTTTTGCTCGAGTTTTCGCGACCGTATACAGTAATGCCACCATCGCGGCCCCTACCGCGTGACAACAAAACAATAACAGCCGTGGACAGTCCATGAAGGAGCAATTACCCAGGCTAGACCGCTTTCTGCACGCCATCACCGATGCGGTGGTCGTGACCGATGCCGGTGGCCGGGTCCTGCATCTGAACCCGGCGGCCTGCGCCCTCACCGGCTGGTCGGCCGACGAAGCCATCGATAAGCCGGCGGCGGCCGTGGTAAACACACTGAGCGCACCGCAAAACGGCGCCATTTCTCACGCGCCGCTGGAGGCGGTGCTGGCCAGCGGCCGAGCCAGCGAACATTCGGACATGCTGCTCACCGACCGCGGCGGCCGCCAACGGCGGATCAACGAAACCATCTACCCCATAGCCGATCCTGACGGCGGCATCGCGGGCGCGGCGGTCATCTTTCGCGACATCACGGATATCTACCGCTTGCGCGAAGAGCGGCGTATCGCTGCCATGGCCTTCGAGATCGGCGCGCCGCTGCTGGTCGCCGCGGCAGCGGATTTCAGGGTAGTGCGCGTCAACGCGGCCTGCCTGGAACTGAGTCAGCGCTCCGAACGAGAGCTGGTCGGCGCCTCGCTGGAGGTCCTCTATGGGGATGTCGAGAAGGCGCCTTTCCAGAAGTTTTTCCGCGCGCCGGGACCGCCCGATACGATCACCTGTCGCACCACTCGGCACAACCGGGCTGGCGCCCTGCTGCAACTCAGCGAGACCGCGCGCAAAATCCGCGACGAATCCGGCACGGTCACCCACTTCGTGGTGGGACTGTACGATCTCACCGAAGCGATTGCCACCGCCGCGGCCCTGCGGGAAAGCCGGCTCGACTACAACCACCTGATCGAGGCGATGCACGAGGGGGTAGCCCTGATAAAGGGTAACCACATCGTCGAATGCAACGAGCACTTCGCGCGCATGTTGGGGCGTCCACGCGCCGAAATTATCGGCAAAACCGCGGCTGATGTGTCGGGGCCCTGGCAGCCCGACGGCCGTGCCTCCGCCGAGCGAAGCGCCGAGGTCACCGCCGCGGCGTTGCGTGATCGCCATGCCTGGGTGGATTGGCAGGTGGTGCGGCCCGACGGCAGTGTCTGCCAGTTCGAGGCCAGTATCACGCCGTCCACCCTGGAGGGCGTGCCAGTTCTCTTGGTCACCACGCGCGACATCACCGAGCGCAAGCGCACCGAGGCCGAGCGCCAGGCGCTGGTCGAAGAACTGGCGGGCCGGGAAAAAATGATTCGTCTCGCCAACCGGGCCTATGGCATCGCCTGCTGGGAACTGGATCCAGCCACCCGCCAAATGCGTTGGTCGGACGGGGCGGAAGACATCCTGGGGGTCCAGTCCGGAGCCTTTGCCAGCGGTTACGACGGCCTGCGGGCAGCGATTCACCCGGACGACTGGCTGCGGGTGGAAGTACAAGTGGCGGACGCCATCGCCAAGGGCGAGGGGTTCGATCTCGACATCCGCGTGCTCGACCGCGACGGCCGGGTACGCTGGACCCGCACCCAGGCCGAGGTGGAGTGCGGCGCCGACGACAGGCCGCTCGTCGTGCGCGGCGCCGTGGCCGATATCAGTGAACGAAAAGCGGCCCAGGAGACCATCGAACAGCTCGCCTACTTCGACCCCCTGACCGGGCTCCCCAACCGCCGTCTGTTGTTCGACCGGGTGCGCCAGGCGGTCGCCGCCGCCAAGCGCTCCGGCACCAGTGGTGCGTTGCTGTTCATCGACCTGGATCATTTCAAGCGCATCAACGACAGCCTGGGCCACCGCGCCGGCGATCAGATCCTGCTCAAAGTGGCCACGCGCCTGCAGGCGCTGACTCGGGAAGAGGACACCATCGCCCGCCTCGGCGGCGATGAGTTCGTGGTGGTATTGCATGAGGCCGCCGACCACGAAGTCCGGCGCGCGGCCTACCGGTTGCTGGAGCGGCTGTCGGGGAGTTACGAGATCGCCAACCATCAATATCACCTGTCTGTCAGCATCGGCGTCGTCCTGTTCCCCACCGATGGCGACGACACCACGGAACTGCTGCACCGCGCCGATGCCGCCCTGTACCAGGCCAAAAAGGACGGCCGCAGCACGGTATCTTTCTATCAGTCCGAGTTGCAAGCCGCGGCCGACGAGCGCCTCGCGATCGAGCAGGGCCTGCGCGCGGCACTGGCCGACCAGCAATTCGAACTCTACTACCAACCCAAGGTCCTGGATGGCAGCCGCGTCGTCGGCACCGAGGCCCTGCTGCGCTGGCACCACCCGGAGCGCGGACTGATCTTGCCCGGGGACTTTATCGGCATCGCCGAGGAGACCGGCCTGATCGTCGAGATCGGCGCCTGGGTGCTCGACACCGCGTGCCGGCAGCTCGCGCTGTGGAACTCTGAGCGCCCGTCGGTGCAGCATCTGATGATGGCGGTCAACGTGAGTCCGGTCCAGTTCCGGAACCCGGATTTTGTCGCCTGTGTGCAGCGGGCGCTCGTCGAACACCGGGTCGAACCCGCGCTGCTCACCCTGGAGATCACCGAAGGCGTATTGATCGACAAGGTGGACGAAACCGTCGCCCGCCTGGCGGAGCTGAAAGCGCTGGGGGTCTGCCTGTCGATCGACGACTTCGGCACCGGCTATTCGTCGTTGAATTACCTCAGGCGCCTGCCGCTCGCCGAAATCAAGATCGACCGCAGTTTCGTTGCCAATCTGATCGAAGATCCCAACAACGCCGCCATCGTCAAGGCCATAGTGGCCATCGCTACCGCCTTCAGTCTGCACCTGGTGGCCGAAGGTGTCGAAACCGCGGCCGAAGCGGAATTTCTCCACGCCCTCGGCTGCCACTGTCATCAGGGCTATCTGTACGCCAGGCCCCTGCCCGCCGAAGAATTCACCCGGCGCTACTGTTCCGCCCCTTAGCAGCTTTTCAACAAGCTGCTAGGCGCCGCGCCGACCGGCGCCAGCGCAGGATCAAAGATCACTGCACCCGCGGCGCCAGTTCCCCGGTGGCGTAACGCTGGGTCATGGCCTCAAGGCCGAGCGGCTTGATGCGGCTGCCTTGCCCGGCGCAACCGAACGCCCGATAGCGCTCGACACAGATCCCCTTCATGGCGCGGGTGGCCTCGGCCAAATACTTGCGGGGATCGAACTCGGCGGGGTTTTCGCCCAGGCAGCGGCGGATGGCGCCGGTCGAGGCGAGGCGCAGATCGGTGTCGATGTTCACCTTGCGCACGCCGTGTTTGATGCCCTCGACGATCTCGGCCACAGGCACGCCGTAGGTTTCCGGAATCTTGCCGCCGTACTGGTTGATGATGGCGAGCCAGTCCTGGGGCACCGAAGACGAGCCGTGCATCACCAGGTGCGTGTTGGGAATGCGGGCGTGGATGGCCTTGACGCGGTCGATGGCGAGAATGTCGCCGGTGGGCGGGCGGCTGAACTTGTAGGCGCCGTGGGAGGTGCCGATGGCGATGGCGAGCGCATCCACCTGGGTGGCGGCGACAAAATCCGCCGCTTCATCCGGATCGGTCAGCAACTGGTCGTGGCTGAGACCGCCTTCCGCGCCCACGCCGTCCTCCTCGCCGGCCTGGCCGGTTTCCAGCGAGCCGAGACAGCCCAGCTCGCCTTCCACCGAGACACCGCAGGCGTGCGCCATCTCGACCACGCGGCGGGTCGTCGCGACGTTGTAGTCGTAGTCGGCCGGGGTCTTGCCGTCTTCCTTCAGCGAACCGTCCATCATCACCGAGGAAAAACCGAGCTGGATGGAGCGCTGGCACACCGCCGGGCTGGTGCCGTGATCCTGGTGCATCACCACCGGAATCTGGGGGAATTCCTCGATGGCGGCCAGAATGAGGTGGCGCAGAAAGGGCGCGCCGGCGTATTTGCGCGCCCCGGCGGAGGCCTGCACGATCACCGGGCTGTCGGTCTCTGCCGCTGCCTCCATGATGGCGCGCATCTGTTCCATGTTGTTGACGTTGAATGCCGGCACGCCGTAGCTGTGCTCGGCGGCGTGATCGAGCAGTTGGCGCAGACTGATCAGGGCCATGGTGCTGTCCTCCTTGCGGGACGGGAAACGGGGTCAGGACCGGGTGGCGGCGCGCGCGGCCAGCGCGGCTACCGCCGGCAGGGTTTTGCCCTCGACGTATTCGAGAAACGCCCCGCCACCGGTGGAAATATAGGAAATCTGTGTGCCGATACCGAACAGGTCGATGGCGGCGAGGGTATCCCCGCCACCGGCGATGGAAAAGCCCGGGTTGGCCGCAATCGCCCGCGCCACCGCCTCGGAGCCGGCGCGGAACCGGGCGAACTCGAACACCCCCACCGGACCGTTCCAGAGGATGGTGCGCGCGGTGCCGATGCGGCGCATGAATTCCTGCGCGGTGCGCGGGCCGATATCGAGAATCAGGTCGTCGTCCGCCACCTGATCCGCCGCCTTGATCTCGGCGACGGCGTCTTCGGCGAACGTCTTGGCCGTCACCACGTCTTCCGGCAGCGGAATGTCGCAGCGCGCCATCAGGCCGCGCGCCACTTCCAGCAGGTCCGGTTCGCACAGGGACTTGCCCACCGGCTTGCCGGCCGCGGCGAGAAAGGTATTGGCTATGCCGCCGCCGACGATCAGTTGATCGACCTTGCCGACCAGGGATTCCAGCACTTCAAGCTTGGTGGAAACCTTGGCGCCGCCGACCACGGCCAGCAGCGGCCGCTCGGGATGCGCCAGCGCCCGACCAAGCGCATCGAGCTCTTGCGCCAGCAGCGGGCCGGCACAGGCGGCGGGCGCGAAGCGCGCCACGCCCGTGGTCGAGGCCTCGGCGCGGTGCGCGGTGCCGAAGGCATCCATCACGAACAGATCGCACAGGCCGGCATAGGCTTGCGCCAAGGCATCGGCGTCTTTTTTCTCGCCCGGGTTGAAGCGCACGTTTTCCAGCAGCACCAGCTCGCCGGGCGCGACGTCCACGCCCGCCTGCCAGTTCGCGATCAGGGGCACGGGACGCCCCAGCAGGACGCCCAGCGCGGCGGCGACCGGCGCGAGCGACAATTCCGCAGCGAATTCGCCTTCTTTGGGTCGCCCCAGATGGGACATGACGATCACCCGCGCCCCCGCCGCCAGCGCGCGCTGGAGCGTGGGCAGTGCCGCGCGCAGGCGTGCGTCGGAGGTGACGCGGCCATCCTTGATCGGCACATTGAGATCCTCGCGGATCAACACGCGCTTGCCGGCCAGATCGAAATCGCTCATCAGGGGTATGGTCATGGGTTCCTCTATGAATGCAGGCATCCGCGACGACGTTTCGGCGCCGCCATTTTCACCGTAACAGGGGCCGCCAGTGCCGCAGAATATCCAGCATGCGGTTGGCGTAGCCCCATTCGTTGTCGAACCACACCAGCACCTTGACCAGGCGCGCGCCCGCGACCCGGGTCTGGCTGGCATCCACCACGCCCGAGTGGGGGTCGTGGTTGAAATCGCACGACGCCAGCGGCTCCTCGGTGTAGCCCAGGATGCCCGGCAGGCGGTCGCGCGCGGCGGCGTGCAGGATGCGGTTCACTTCGGCCTCGTCGGTATCCCGTTGCACCTGAATCGACAAATCGATGGCCGACACATTCTGGGTCGGCACGCGCATCGCCTGCGCCGCGAAGCGGCCCGCCAGCTCCGGCAGCACCCGATCGATGCCGCGGGCGAGCGCGGTATCGACCGGGATGATGGACTGAATCGCCGCGCGCGTCTTGCGCAGGTCGGTATGGTGATAGGAGTCCAGCACCGGCTGATCGTTCATCGCCGAGTGAATGGTGGTGATCACTCCCGCCTCGATGCCCAGGGCATCGTCCAGCACGCGGATCACCGGCACCACGCAGTTGGTGGTGCAGGAGGCGGCCGACACGATGCGGTGTTCGCGGGCGAGCTGTGTGTGATTGACGCCATACACCAGCGTGGCGTCGATTTCCGGCAGCGCGGGCTGCGAAAACAGCACCCGCCGCGCGCCCGCCGCCAGATGCCGCTCGGCGCCGGCACGGTCGGCGAAGGTGCCGGAGCATTCGAGCACCACGTCGATGGCGTGGGCGGCCCAGGGCAGGTCGGCAGGCTGCTCGATGCGGCTCACCGCAATCGGCCAGTCGCCGATGCGCAACTCGCCGTTGCCGGCGGTGACCGCGGCCGGAAAGCGGCCGTGGGTGGAATCGTAGCGGGTCAGATAAAGGATGGTGTCGAGATCGGCGACCTCGTTGATGGCCACCACGCGCAGCTCGGACAGCAGTTGCCGCTCCACCAGGGCGCGCAGCACGCTGCGCCCGATGCGGCCGTAGCCGTTGATGGCGAGGCGCAGTGGCATCAGGCGAGCAGTGCCTCCGCGGTGGCGACGACGTTGGCGGCGGTAAAGCCGAACTGCGCCATCAGGGCATCCGCCGGCGCCGAGGCCCCGAAGCTCGTCATGCCGATCACGGCGCCGTCGAGGCCCACATATTTGTACCAGCCGTCGCCCTGAGCCGCTTCCACCGCGAGCCGCGCCCGCACCGCGCGGGGCAGCACGGCTTCCCGATACGTCGCCGGCTGGGCGTCGAAACGCTCGCAGCAGGGCATCGACACCAGGCGCACTTTGCGTCCGGCGGCTGCCAGTTGCGCTGCCGCCGCGACCGCGAGTTGTACCTCGGACCCGGTAGCGATCAGGATCAGCTCCGGCGTTCCCGCGCAGTCGCGCAGCACATAGCCGCCGCGGGCGATGGCATCGACCTGGTCCGCGCTGCGCGGCTGGTGCGGCAGGTTCTGGCGGGTCAGGATCAGGGCCGAGGGGCCGTCCCGTCGCGCGATGGCGGCGCGCCAGGCGACGGCGGTTTCCACCGCGTCGCAAGGGCGCCAGGTGTCCACGTTCGGCGTCGCGCGCAGGCTCGCCAGATGCTCCACCGGCTGGTGGGTGGGGCCGTCCTCGCCGAGACCGATGGAATCGTGCGTCAGCACAAAGATATGGCCCTGCTTCATCAATGCCGCCATGCGCAACGCGTTGCGGCAGTAGTCGATAAACACCAGGAAGGTGGCGCTGTAGTGGATGAAACCGCCGTACAGCCCAATGCCGTTGCCGATCGCCGCCATGGCGAATTCGCGCACGCCGTAATGAATGTAGTTGCCGCCCGCGGCGTTTGCCGCAATCGACCGACTGCCCTTCCAGATGGTGTTGTTGGACCCGGCCAGATCCGCTGAGCCGCCGATCAATTCCGGCAGCAACGGCCCGTAGGCGTCGAGGCAGTTCTGCGACGCCTTGCGGGTGGCGGGACTCTCGCCCTTGTCCTGACACAGGCGGATGTAAGCCTCGGCAGCGGGCGCGAAGGCCGCCGGCAGTTCCCCGCGCCAGCGCCGTTCCAGTTCCGCCGCCAGTTCGGGATAAGCGGTGCGATAGGCGGCGAAGCGCTGGTTCCAGGCGGCTTCGGCGGCGGCGCCCCGGGGCCGGGCGTCCCATTGGGCACGAATCGGCGCGGGAATCTCGAACGGCGGCGCGGTCCAGCCCAGGGCGACGCGGGCCGCGGCGATTTCGGCATCGCCCAGGGGTGAACCGTGGCAGATTTCCTTGCCCTGCTTGGTGGGCGCGCCGAAGCCGATGATGGTCTTGCAGCAGATCAACGTCGGCCTGGCGGTGTCCTGGCGGGCGCGCGCAACGGCGGCCTCGATGGCGTCGGCATCGTGGCCATCCACATCCGCAATCACCTGCCAGCCGTAGGCCTCGAAACGGCGCGGCGTGTCGTCGGTGAACCAGCCCTCGACCTCGCCGTCGATGGAAATGCCGTTGTCATCGTAGAACGCCATCAGCTTGCCGAGCCCCAGCGTGCCGGCCAGCGAACAGGCCTCGTGGGAGATGCCCTCCATCAGGCAGCCGTCGCCGAGAAACACATAGGTGTGGTGATCCACCACCGCGTGCCCGGGCCGGTTGAACTGCGCCGCCAACACTTTTTCGGCCAGCGCCATGCCCACCGCGTTGGCGAGTCCCTGGCCCAGCGGCCCGGTGGTGGTCTCGACGCCGGGCGTCTCACCGTATTCAGGGTGGCCCGGCGTTTTGGAGTGCAGTTGGCGGAAGTTCTTCAGATCGTCCAGGGACAGGTCGTAGCCGGTCAGGTGCAGCAGCGAATAGAGCAGCATGGAACCATGGCCGTTGGAGAGCACGAAGCGGTCCCGGTTGGGCCAGCCCGGATTGGCCGGGTTATGCACCAGATGGTGGTTCCACAGCACCTCGGCGATATCCGCCATCCCCATGGGCGCGCCGGGGTGACCGCTGTTGGCCTGTTGCACGGCATCCATGCTGAGGGCCCGGATGGCGTTGGCGAGATCGCGGCGCTGGGTCATCGGGGGCTCCGGGGCGGGACAAAGAGAAGGGTCGCCATTCTCCCCCACTGGCTTTGGGGCGTAAAGGAAACGAAAGGCCAGTGCGGGCGTAGGCTTCTCTGAATCCCGGACAATTCGTAAGCCAAGCAGATCCGCTTGATCGCCGCGTCATCGCTTGGGACGCATCCCTGGAAGGAGCAGGGGTCACGGGTAAGGAACAGAGATCTTGTTTCATGGATCAGCCCGTCGTTGCGCAATACAGCCTGCCCTCCAATTCGATGCTCAGAGGTTAGGCCATCCGGATTCAGGTGGTTAAGAGCTCAGAGGAAATCAGGGGCCAGCGTATGTAGGTCTTGAGTCAAACACGACCTGGCCCCTTTAGCAGCTTCGGGCCCCGCACGCTGGGGAGCCAATCGCGTTACGCCACGGGCGTCGGCGGGCGTTACCGCGTCGGCCTGCCTTGCCTTGCCATGGGCTCTTGGCACAATATACCAATATTTGGTACAGGAGGCTCCCGATGGCTAGAAATACCAGCATTACACTTGGCCCCCACTTTGACGAGTTTATAGCCACCCAGGTTGAGAATGGCCGCTATGGCTCGGCGAGCGAGGTAGTACGTGCCGGACTGCGCCTGCTTGAAGAAACGGAAACCAAACTTGAACGGCTCCGACGCCTCCTGGATGAAGGCGAGCAGAGCGGAATAGCAGACTATTCCCTTGAAAGCGTCATTGCGGAACTGGACAACGAAGCTCACTGATGCGTCCATACCTGCTCACTGCCGCCGCCCGAAAAGACATTGTCGATATAGGCCGCTTCACCTCCGAAAAATGGGGAAAGCGCCAACGCGATAAATACCTCAAGCAGCTTGACGATGCTTTCAAGCTGCTGGCTCGCCAATCGGATATTGGCCGCGATGCCGATGACATAAAGCCAGGGTACAAAAAGTTCAGTCAGGGCAGTCATACCATCTTTTACCGCGCCGGCACGGAATCCAGGATCGTTGTTGTCCGAATTCTCCACAACAGTATGGATGTGGAACAGCACCTCTAACGCAGCTACCGCCGCAGCAACGGCGAGCGGAACCTAGAGGAGGGAGCGGGAACTTGCAAGGCTAGTGCAAGGCTAGGGGTCACGTCTTGATATGCCACTTCCAGCCGAGCTGGCCTCCCGTCCATGGCGCGCCCTCTCAGATTCGCTACGGTGCGCAAGGTAATGAAGGGGGAGAGATAGAAGTGGCATGTCAAGACCTCACCCGTTTCCTTCGCTTTTGCGTTTTGCGCAGGCGACGGTTAGGCCACTACATCGCTTTTTCTCTCAGCCAACGCCTTTCCCAACTCCAGAAGCCTGATGCCAACTTGGTACGTTGCGTTGACCGAACCGTTTATTTCATCAACCGAAACAAGTTCTGCTTCGCGACGTTTATCTCTTGGTTTGAAGTTCATGACGCCAATAACATGTGGAGCTTGCGAGGCATCATTATTCGGGAAACCCATCATCGTTCCGTTATGCGCCACGATGTTACGAATCTCGGAATGCTGTACCACTGAAGCCCAGAGCTCGCGATATTCGGTGACTTCTGCTTCGGACAAGAAATCAGCCCGACTGATCATTTTTCTTATTATTTCAATTCGATCACGGAGCCTCGATCGCCGCGCGAGTTCTAAAACCATGGGATCTTCTTGCAGGATTGAAATCCATTCGTAGGTTTGAAATTCAATCATGCCCATGTTTTGAATTAGCTTCCCTACAGCTTCAACAAATGGGAGGGAGCCTGGATGGTTATGCGCGATCTCTATAGCCACTTTTTCATCCCTAACTTAAATTCCACGTCTGAATCGGCATGATGCGACACGTCGATTTCGACATGTAACACTCGCCCCATTCTCCAACCACCTGTTCTCCTGGATCGGCCCCGCAAAAAACACGTCTACATTCCAGGAAGGAAACATGGCTATCGAATAGCCCTCAAAGCCTTGCCTGCTCGATCAGGTACCTGATCGCTGCCGAACTTCCCCGGCTGGATGGCGTGACACCGGCGAAGAAGCCGCCGCGCCTGCCGGTGGTGCTGACGGCAATGGAGGTCCGATGACTGCGTTTGATGGCGGCGATGCGGTGGAGCATCAAGAACGTGGACTTTGAGCGTCCGGGCATCACCGTGCGCGATGGGAAAGGCGGCAAGGACCGCAGAACCATGCTGCTGAGGAGCGTGGTCGACCCATGGCGACAGCATCTCGAAAATGGCCGTATCCTCCATGAACAGGATTTTCATAACGGTATTGGTCCAGTCTAGTCACGCTGCGCCCTCGAACGCAAATAGCCACGCACCGCGCATTCGGCGACACCCCGCGCGGGGCGCCTTTCCGGATGGCGAGTCGGTGCTTGGGCTGGTGGCTGCCAGGCTGCGCCACATTGCCGGCACCAGGTGGGGCGAACTGCGCAAGCCGGTCACACACCGGTCCGGCATCGAAATATTTTGATGCAACGGGCGGGCTGGTGTAGAGCTAAAGGGGTCGCAGAACTAAAGGGAGACTAATGGAGACTAAAGGGGTTAGATGTTGCGGTTGCTGTACGGCAGTCGGCATGGCCAAGCCGGTGACGCCCCATACGCTACCTATCCTAGCAGCCTGTCGGACTTTCCCACCCTTCGGGTTAAAATTGCACACCTTCCGAAACACCCGATGACATGAGCCGATTTCGCCCCATTGATCGTCAGACCGACTACCTTCTTCCCCCTTCGGTGCAGGACTGGTTGCCGGAGTCACACTTGGCGCGGTACGTGGTGGATGTGGTCGAAGGGCTGGACCTGTCGGCGTTTGAGCGCGCTTACGCCGGTCGCGGCAGTGAGGCCTACCACCCGGCGCTGCTGCTCTCGCTGTTGATTTACGGCTACGCCACCGGCACTCACTCAAGCCGCAAGATCGAGCGTGCGACCTACGATTCGCTGGCGTTTCGTTTCATCGCCTGCGACCAGCACCCGGACCACGACACGCTGTCGCACTTTCGCCGGCGCTTCGGCGAGCAGTTTGCGGCGATTTTCGTGCAAGTGCTGCAGGTGGCCCGGGAAAACCAGCTCTCGCGATTTGGCACGGTGAGCCTGGACGGCACCAAGGTCCACGCCAACGCCTCGCGGCACAGCGCCTTGTCGTATGGGTACGCCGAGAAGATCGAAGCGCAGCTCAAGGCCGAAGTGCAGGAGATGCTGGCGCTGGCCGAAGCGGCGGATCAGAGCACGGTTCCCGATGGCGTCAGCCTGCCCGACGAGATCCAGCGGCGCGAGGATCGCCTGGCCGCGATCGCGCGAGCCAAGGCGGTCATCGAAGAGCGCGCCCAGGCGCGTGACGAAAGGGCGCAGGCCGAGTACCAGGCCAAGCTGGCCGAGCGCGAGGCGAAGCAAAAGGCGACCGGCAAGAAGCCCGGCGGCAAGCCGCCGGCGCCGCCACAAACCGGCCCGCGCGCGGACGATCAGGTCAATCTGACCGACGAAGACTCACGCATCATGAAGGTGTCGAGCGGCGGATTCGATCAGTGCTACAACGCGCAGGCTGCGGTCGACACCGAATCGATGCTGATCCTCGTCCCGCGCATCACTCAGGCCGGCAACGACAAGGAGCAGGTGGCGCCGACGCTGGCGGCGCTGCAGCGCCTGCCCGATGGATTGCGCCAGCCGGATCAGCTGTTGGCAGACACGGGCTACTGCAGCGCGAAGAACGTCAAGGCCTGCCATGATGCCGGGATCGAACCGCTGATGGCGGTGGGTCGCGATGCGCACCACCCGGCCTGGCGCGATCGTTTTGAAGAGCCTGCGGCGCTACCGGCCGACAACCCGGTCGATCAGATGAAGCACACCCTCAAGACCCAGGCCGGGCGGGCGGCCTATGCGCTGCGCAAGCAGACGGTGGAGCCGGTATTCGGCATCATCAAGTCGGTGATGGCCTTCCGCCAGTTTCTGCTACGCGGCCTGGCCAATGTTGGCCACGAATGGACGCTGGTTTGCCTGGCGTGGAACTTGAAACGCATGGCCGTGTTGCAGCCCAAATCCGTCCGAATGGCCTGAAAGCGGGGCAAGCATGCTCGGTTCAGCGAAAATGGCGGCGAAATCGGCCAAAACATGCACCTCAGTGGTGCAAATCCACGATGTCCCACGGAATCCAATGGCCGTGAGGTTAAGTCCGACAGGCT
>CAVPTW010000015.1:0-27455 GCA_963708735.1 uncultured Gammaproteobacteria bacterium | reverse complement strand
AGGATTGCTAGAATGCGCGCGCTCGACTCCCCCTAATCCTTGACTTTACGAACCGGAGCACCCTCATGAGTGAAGAACAGACCAAAGATCGTGACAGCATGGCAGACGCCATCGCTGCCGTGGCCATCATCGTCATCGCAGTATTGGCAGCCGTGCTCTGGGTCAGCAGCCGGGCCTGATCTTCCGCAGCGACGGCTGGCATGTCGCCGTCATAGAACCAGGTGCACTACCGTGACGACGGTGAGGATAAACAGCACCGTAAAGATGATTCCGGCTGCGATGAACGCGAGCGGACTGCCCTGGGTGAAATCCCGCTCGCGATTCTTGCTGCTCTGCACCCCGATGGCGGCAGAAAGGATACTGCGCACGATGCTTAAAAAGCCGGGTTTTCCCGGGGTTTTGTCGCCTTGCCCGCTTTGTTCATCTGTCATGACGTGCTCCCGTTAGTTGCGGCCCATCAGGGGTCGTAGCCCAGTATTGCGTTCAGTTCCCGCTCAAGCTCCGCCAGCGTGATGCCCTTGCGCCGCGCGAGATCCTCGGCCTGATCGCGCTGCAACTTGCCCGCGTTGAAGTAACGTGCGGCGGGATGCGAAAAATACCAGCCGCTCACCGCCGCCGCCGGATGCATGGCCCAGTTTTCGGTGAGCTCGATGCCGGTATTCTTTTGCGCGTCGAGCAGCGCGAACAGCGTGCGCTTCTCGGTGTGATCCGGGCACGCCGGATAGCCCGGTGCCGGCCGGATGCCGCGGTATTGCTCGCGGATCAGCGCGTCGTTGTCCAGCACCTCGTCGGCCGCATAGCCCCAGAACTCGCGCCGCACGCGGCGGTGCAGGTGTTCGGCGAAGGACTCGGCCAGGCGATCGGCCAGGGCCTTGACCATGATGGCGTTGTAGTCGTCGCCCGCCGCCTGGTATTCGGCGGCGATGGTATCCGCGTTGATTCCGGTGGTGACTGCGAAGGCACCGATATAGTCGGTGACGCCGCTCTCCAGCGGGGCGATGAAGTCCGCCAGCGACAGCAGGGGATCGGCGTCGGTATTGGGGACCGACTGCTGGCGGATGTGGTGCAGGATGGCCAGGGTCCGCGCGCGGGATTCATCCGCGTAGACGGCGATGTCGTCGGCGCCGATGCGATTGGCGGGCCACAGGCCAATCACGCCATTGGCCTTGAGGCGACCATCCGCGATCAGCTTGGCCAGCATCGCCTCGGCATCGGCAAACAGCTCGCGCGCCTGGGCGCCGACCACGGCGTCGTCGAAAATCTTCGGATACTTGCCGACCAGATCCCAGGTGATGAAAAAGGGCGTCCAGTCGATGGTGTCGATCAGCTCCGCGAGTGGATAGTCCGCAAACACCTGGATGCCGAGTTGCCTGGGTCGCGGCGGCTGGTAGTGCGCCCAGTCCAGCTTGAGCGCACGCGCCACGGCGCTGGCGTAGGGCAGGGTAGGGCGTGGTCGGCGCGCACCGGTGCGCTCGCGGACTTCAATGTACTCGCTCCGGATGCCGGCGCAGTAGTCGGCATTTTGTTCGGAGCTCAATAGCTGCGACACCACGCCGACCGCGCGCGAGGCATCCGGAACATACACCGTGGGACCGCGCTGATAGCGCGGCTCGATGCGCACGGCGGTGTGGGCCTTGGAGGTCGTGGCACCGCCGATCAGCAGCGGCAGATTCATGCCCTGACGCTCCATTTCCGAGGCGACATGGACCATTTCGTCCAGGGACGGCGTGATCAATCCCGACAGGCCGATGATGTCCACCTGGCGTTCCCGCGCGGTTTCGAGAATCCGCTCGGCGGGCACCATCACGCCCAGGTCGATCACCTCGTAGTTGTTGCACTGCAACACCACGCCCACGATGTTCTTGCCGATGTCGTGGACATCGCCCTTGACGGTCGCCATCAGTACCCGGCCGTTGGCGCGCGCGGCGCCCGACTTGGCGGCTTCCAGGTAGGGCTGCAAGTAGGCCACCGCCTGCTTCATGACGCGCGCGGACTTGACCACCTGGGGCAGGAACATCTTGCCGGCGCCAAACAGGTCGCCGACCACGTTCATGCCGTCCATGAGGGGACCTTCGATGACATCCAGGGGCCGCACGGCTGCGCGCCGCGCCGCTTCGGTGTCCTCCTCGATATAGGTCGTGATGCCCTTGACCAGCGCGTGTGCGAGCCGCCGGTTGACGGGCCATTCGCGCCAGGCCGGGTCTTCGCGGGCCTCGGGCGCGCTGCCGTCGCCACGGTATTTCTGCGCGATGGCGAGCAGGTTTTCGGTGCCGCGCGGGTTGCGGTCGAGAATCACGTCCTCGACGGCATCGCGCAGTTCGGCGGGCAGATCATCGTAAACCGCGAGCTGGCCGGCGTTGACGATGCCCATGGTCATCCCGGCGGCGATGGCGTGGTAGAGAAATACCGAGTGAATAGCCTCCCGCACCGGGTCGTTGCCGCGAAAGGAAAACGAGACGTTGCTGACACCGCCGGAGACCCCGCAGCCGGGCAGGTTGGCGCGGATCCAGCGCGCCGCCTCGATGAAATCCACCGCATAGTGGTTGTGTTCCTCAAGCCCCGTCGCCACCGCGAACACATTGGGATCGAACACGATGTCGTGGGGTGAAAAGCCGAGACGACCCACCAGAATCTCGTGGCAGCGCGTGCAGATGGCGATACGGCGCGCCAACGTATCGGCCTGGCCGTCCTCGTCGAAGGCCATTACCACCACCGCAGCGCCCAGGCGCTGGCAGAGCTGGGCCTGGCGAATGAAGGCTGCCTCGCCCTCCTTGAGGCTGATGGAATTGACCAGAGGCTTGCCCTGGATCTGTTTGAGCCCGGCCTCGATCACCTCCCACTTGGATGAGTCCACCATGATCGGCACCCGGGAA
The DNA here is from genome assembly GCA_963708735.1 of uncultured Gammaproteobacteria bacterium. Lineage (GTDB taxonomy): Bacteria > Pseudomonadota > Gammaproteobacteria > Pseudomonadales > Porticoccaceae > JAGPUQ01. Next base: position 24,582 of record CAVPTW010000015.1, on the reverse strand, counting down.
ATATCGGGCTCCGACGCGATCAGGCGCAGGAAGGTCGACATCGCGGCGACCGAATCCAGCATGCCCTCGTCCATGTTGATGTCGATGATCTGGGCGCCGTTTTCGACCTGATCGAGCGCGACGGCGAGCGCGGCCGTGTAGTCCCCGGTGGTGATCAGGCGCTTGAAGCGTGCCGAGCCGGTGATGTTGCAGCGCTCGCCCACATTGACGAACAGCGAATCCGCGCCGATCACGAAGGGTTCGAGCCCCGCCAGATAACAGGCGTTCCTGGGCGCCGGAACGAGCCGGGGCGGCAGGGGGGTCACCGCATCGGCAATGGCGCGGATATGCTCGGGCGTGGTGCCGCAGCAGCCGCCGACGATATTGATCAGGCCGCTTTGCGCGAACTCGGCGAGGATGGCGGCGGTTTCCGCCGCGGTTTCGTCGTATTCGCCAAAGGCGTTGGGCAACCCGGCATTGGGATGCGCCGATACCAGCGTGGGACAGAGCTTGGCCAGCGCCTCCACATGAGGCCGCAGCTGTTGCGCGCCGAGCGCACAGTTGAGGCCAATCGCGAAGGGTCGCGCGTGCGCAACGCTGATCCAGAAGGCCTCGGCGGTCTGGCCCGACAGGGTGCGGCCGCTGGCGTCGGTGATGGTGCCCGAGATCATCAGCGGCAACTCGACGTCGAGCTCGCGATACACATCGCCCACCGCGAAGATTGCGGCCTTCGCGTTCAGCGTATCGAAGACGGTCTCGATCATGATGATGTCGACACCGCCTTCGATCAGCGCCCGGGTCGCCTCCCGGTAGGCCTCGGCGAGCTCATCGAAACTGGTGTTGCGCGCGGCCGGGTCGTTCACGTCGGGCGATATGGACGCGGTGCGGCTGGTGGGGCCGAGCACGCCGGCCACCCAGCGGGGACGCTCGGGCGTCTGCGCCGTCATGGCATCGGCGGCTTCCCGGGCGATGCGTGCGGCCGCCAGATTCAGTTCGGGCACCAGGGCCTGTGCGCCGTAGTCGGCCTGGGACGGCGCGGTGGAATTGAAGGTGTTGGTCTCGATGATGTCCGCGCCGGCATCGAGATAGGCCCAGTGGATGGCACGGATGATGGCGGGCTGCGTCAGCACCAGCAGATCGTTGTTGCCACCGAGCGGCTGCGGCCAGTCGGCGAAGCGTTCGCCGCGAAAATCGGCCTCTTGCAGCCGGTGCTGCTGGATCATGGTGCCCATGGCACCGTCGAGCATCAGGATGCGTTCCCGCGCCGCGCTGTGCAGGGCCGAGATGCGTTGGCTGCGGTCTGCTGGCATGGGTCGCGATCGGAATTGGGGGCGCGCAGTGTAGCAAAAACGGTTGCCACTCCCGGGTCGCCCGCGCCCGCGGCAGACGGATGCGTTGAGCCTGACTACCCGCTTCTGTTAGAGTAGATTACCAATTTGGTAGCTCGACCAGAGCTACTGCGGAGTATCGCCATGGCCCAGATCGAAATCACCCCCCCGGCACAGGCTTACCTCGCCGGTTTGCTCGCCAAGCAGAACTGCGAAGGCATCGCGATTCGTCTGTTCGTCGCCGATCCCGGCACCCCCAAGGCGGAGACCTGCATCGCCTATTGCCGCCCCGGCGAGGAACAGCCGGACGATCAGATCCTGGCACTGGATGGCTTGCTCGCATATGTCGAAAAGCGCAGCTTGCCCTTCCTCGAAGACGCCAAGGTCGATTACGCCGAAGACCGCATGGGCGGCCAGCTGACGATCCGCGCGCCCAACTCGCGGATGCCGCGCATCGGCGACGACAGTCCCCTCGAAGACAAGATCAACTATGTGCTCTACAACGAGGTCAATCCCGGACTTGCCGCGCACGGCGGTCAGGTGAGTCTGGAGGACATCGTCGATAACGTCGCCGTGCTCCAGTTCGGCGGCGGCTGCCAGGGCTGCGGCATGGTCGATGTCACGCTCAAGGAAGGCGTCGAGAAAACCCTGATGTCCAGAATTCCGGAGTTGGCTGGCGTCCGCGACGTTACCGATCACTCCGATACCAGCCGCGCGTTCTACAAGTAGTCCCTCCGACGATTGCCCGTGCGGCGCACCGCTGCACGGGCAATGGCACTGGCTCCCGCCGCTACGTCTTATACTCGCGCCCTGACCATTGATCGGGGTGGCGCGCCATGACGGCTGTACTGGAAGGCATACGGGTACTGGATTTCGGGCGCTACATCGCCGGACCCTACTGCGCCGAATTGCTCGCGCACTTCGGCGCTGATGTCATTCGCATCGAAAAGCTGGGCGGCAGTGAGGACCGCTACACCACCCCGGTGACCGACGATGGCCAGGGCGCGCTGTTTTTCCAGATGAACTGCAACAAGCGCGGCATGACGCTCAATCCCACCAAGCCGGAAGGCCGCGAGGTGGTGAAGCGCCTGGTCCGTACCGCTGACGTGGTGGTGGCCAATCTGCCGCATCCGACGCTGGTGGAAATGGGCATCGACTACGAATCCCTCACGGCCATCAAGGAAGACATCATTCTCACCATGATCTCGACCTTCGGGTCCGTCGGTCCCTACAGCGAACGGGTGGGTTTCGACGGCATCGCCCAGGTCATGTCGGGGGCGAGCTACATCGGCGGCTTTCCCGGCCAGCCGATGAAGTCCTTTGCTCCCTATGCCGATTACGGCACCGCCACTTCGGCGGCGCTCGGGACCCTCGCGGCGCTGATTGCGCGGCAGAAAACCGGACGCGGCCAGATCGTCGAGGGCGCACTGCTGCGCACCGCACTCGCGTATGCCAATGGCGCGATGATCGAGCAGATCCTGCTCGGCGTGGATCGGGTCGGCACCGGCAACCGGGCGCAGAACGCCGCGCCGGCGGATATTTTCAAGACCCGCGATGGCGCCATCATCATCCAGGTGGTGGGCCAGCCCCTGTTCGAGCGCTGGGCGCGACTGGTGGGCGCCGATGACTGGCTCGGCGATGCCCGCTTTGCCACCGATGCCGAGCGCGGTCGCAACAGTCAGCTCATCAGCGATCGCGCCGGCGCCTGGTGCGCCGAGCGCACCACAGCCGAAGCCCTGCTGGCGCTGGAAGAAGCGCGGGTTCCCGCCGGGCCGGTGCTGTCGCCCCAGCAGGCCCACGACGACCCTCATGTGCAGGCGATGGGCATCCTGAACCCGATCGATTATCCGGGGCTGCCCAAGCCGGCGCCGGTGGTGGGTACGCCCGTGGTTCTTTCCGAAACGCCGGGGCGCATCACGCGCCGACCCCCGACGCTGGGCGAACACACCGACGCCATCATGGCGGAAATCGGCTACAGCCCCGAAGACATCGCCGCGCTGCGGGCGCGCCGGGTGATCTGAGCGTCCTCACCGCGGCGGAGCAGCGAGAACCCGTGAGTCGCGCGCAGCCTTGCCTGGCCGCTGATCGAGTCCGGGTGCGCGTGGTATCGTCCGCGACCGCAGCCTGACCAGCCAAAAAAAGGCGGCGCATTTCACCAAGCGACGAGGGGGGATCATGGCGGGCGCAGTTGCCATAGCAGCGGTATCGGAAATGAAACCCGGCCGTTATCCCGATAAGGACGGTCACGCTCTCTACATCGAAGTGGTGCGCCAGTTGCTCGCGGAGTGGCACCTGAAACCCGGGGACATCCAGGGTTTGCTCGCGTGCCCCGCAGGCATGGCCGGTGGCGGCAACGCCGATATCTTCGTGCACGAACAACTCTACGAAGAACTGGGCATCCATCCCCTCTACGGCGACACCATGAACGCGGGCGGCGCCACCTACGGCTACATGGTGCAACGGGCGGTGGTGGCGATCCGCCAGGGGCTGGCCGACAGTGTGCTCTGCATCGGCGCCGGCAAGTTTCCCAAGGTGAGCACCGGCGGCGCGGAGCTGATGGCGCGCATGGTGAGCCACGAAGCCTTCGAGTTTCCCTACGGTACGTTCATCCCGGCGATCTACGCCCAGGTAGCCACCCGCCACATGCACGAATTCGGCACGACGGCGGAGCACTTCGCCGAAGTCGCGGTGTCGTCGCGGGAATGGGCGCTGCGCAATCCGCAGGCGGTGACCTACGGCACCGAGCCCCTGACCGTGGCCAAGGTGCGGGCGTCGCGTCCGATCGCCACACCCTTTCATCTCTACGATTGTTCCATCCCGCTCGAAGGCGGTGCTGCCATCCTGGTCGCCAACGAAACCATCGCCAAGCGCATCACGCGCCAGCCTGCCTACCTGCTGGGAATGGGCGAATACCACAGTCATCGCAACATTCACCAGGCCGCCGATCTCATGGATATCGGCTGCGGGCGGGCAGGGCGCATGGCCTACGAGCGCGCCGGGCTCGGGCCGGGCGATATGCAGTTTGCGCAGATCTACGATGCCTTCAGCGTCAACCCGCTGGTGTTCATGGAGGAGCTCGGGCTCTGCCCGCGCGGCCAGGGTGGCGCCTTCTTCGCATCCGGTGCGACGCGGCCCGGCGGCGATTTCCCGGTCAACACCTACGGCGGCCTGCTGTCGTTCGGTCATACCGGCGACTCCTCGGGGTTGTCGATGATCGTCGAAGGCGCCCGCCAGGTCATGGGCATCGCCGGCGACCGCCAGTTGCCGCGCGCCGACATCGGCATCGTGCACTCCTACGGCGGCATGATGAGCGAACATTCCACCCTGATTCTCGGCCGCCAGTCCTGAGGGATCACCACCATGAATGACCCGACGATTCCCGCCAAGCCGCTGCCGAAGATGACGCCGGGCGCCGCGCACTACTGGCAGAGCGCGACCCGCGAACAATTCGTGCTGCCCCACTGCAAGGCCTGCGACAAGGCATTTTTCTATCCCCGCGTCTGGTGTCCCCAGTGCCTCGGCCAGGATCTCGACTGGATCAATGCCAGTGGCCGCGGTGTCATCTACAGTTTCTCTGTCGTGCATCAGGCGCCGTTTCCGGCGTATCGCGGCGATGTGCCCTATGTGCTCGCCGTCATCGAGCTGGCCGAAGGTCCGCGCATGATGGCCAACGTGCTCCACTGCGACCCAGACACCGTGCGCGTCGGCATGCCGGTCGAGGTCACTTTCGAAGATCGTGGCGAGATGAAAATCCCGCAATTCCAACCCGTTCGCTCCTGAGGAGGCAATTCCGGCGATGGCCACCCTAGCTCAAGCACCCTTTCCACTGACGTTCGGCACCTATGCCGATGCCCTGAAACTGGTCGGCCAGGCCGGCGAGAAAACCGTCGCGGAGTTTTCCGTCACCTGGGAGGCGATCAAGGTCTACTGCGCGCTGGTGGAGGACGCGAACCCCAGCTACTGGGACGAAAACTACGCGCGCCGGCACTGGGGGGGCATCGTCGCGCCGCCGGGGCTGCTGTTGTCCTGGTGCATGGCGTTGCAATGGCATCCGACTAAGGAACGCAAGCACTACATCATGGCGCTGCGGGTACCACTGCCGGGGGATACCCTGATCAACGTGGCCACCAGCACCGAGTTCGACCGCCACCTGTATCTGGGCGATCGGGTCAGCGTGCAGGACCGTCTGGTGCAGATTTCCGAAGAGAAGGACACGCGGCTCGGAATCGGCCATTTCCTCACCACCGAAGCCGAATTCCTCAACCAGGAGGGTGAGCGGGTGGCCTTGCAGACCAACCAGTTGTTCCGCTACCGGACCCACGAGGCATAGTCATGGCAGAGCTGAAGCAGGATCAGAAATATTGGAACGACGTCAGCGAAGGCGAAGTGCTGCCGAAGGTGACCATGCACGTGCCCTTCGTCAAGGTGATCTTGAACGCGGCGGCCACCAACGATTATTTTCCCGGCCATCACGACCCCGAGTACGCGCGCGCCCAGGGCCAGCGCAATATCTACCTCAACACCATGGCGATCGAGGGTTTCATCGACCGCGTCGCGACGGACTGGGCCGGCCCCCGTACCTTCATCCGCAAGCGCCAGATGCAGATGCGGGCCTCGATCTACGCTGGCGACACCATGTACGGCGAGGGTCTGGTGACCAAGCGCTATCGGGACGCAGCCGGTCGCCATCTGGTGGATGTCACCATCAGCATCGCCACCGACGAAGGCCCGCGGGTCCCGGCGGCGCTCACCCTGGAATTGCCGCAACGCTGACGCGCCATCGCCATCCATCCACACACGAGAAACCGCCATGGCTCTTGGGGAGTTCACTTCCTGGTTCGATCTGCCGCTGTCGCCGCTCTACTACAACGCCGACCATGAAGCCTGGCGGCACACGCTGCGCCGTTTCGTGGATACCGAAGTGGCTCCCCATGTGGATGACTGGGAAGAGGCCGGCGTGTTTCCGCGCGAGATGTACAAGAAGGCCGCGGCGATCGGGCTGTTGCAACTGGGCTATCCCGAGGAATACGGCGGCATTCCGGTCGCCGATCCCTTCATGGCGGTAGTCACCGCGCTGGAGCAGGCCCGCGCCGGTGGTGGCGGCATGTACGCGAGCCTCAACAGCCACACCATCGGCCTGCCGCCGATCCTGGCGCTCGCCAATGAGGAGATCAAACGGCGGGTGATTCCCCCGGTGATCGCCGGCGACAAGATCGCCGCGCTTGCCATTACCGAGCCCGGCGGTGGCTCGGATGTGGCAAACCTGAAAACCACGGCGCGCCGCGACGGCGATCACTATGTGGTCAATGGCGGCAAGATCTTCATTACCAGCGGTATGCGCGCCGATTTCTACACGGTTGCGGTGCGCACCGGCGGGGAGGGCGCGGCTGGCATCTCCCTGCTGTTGATCGAAAAGGGCACGCCGGGCTTCACCCAGACCGAGCTGAAAAAAATGGGCTGGTGGGCGTCCGATACCGCGGCGCTCTATTTCGACAACTGCCGGGTGCCGGTGACCAACCTGATCGGCGTCGAGAACCAGGGTTTCTCCGGGATCATGATCAACTTCAACATGGAGCGTCTGGGCATCGCCGCCACTTCGGTAGGACTCGCCATGGTGTGCATGGACGAGGCGGTGGCCTGGGCGCGCGAACGCAAGACCTTCGGCAAGCGCCTGCTGGATCATCAGGTGATTCGCCACAAGATCGCCGACATGGCCAAGCGCATCCTCGCCACCCAGGCCTTCCTGGAGCAGACCACCTGGCAGATGCAGCAGGGACAGATCCCGGTCGTCGAGCTCAGCCTGCTCAAGGTGCAGGCCACCGAGACTTTGGAGTTCTGTGCCCGCGAGGCGGTGCAGATCTACGGCGGCAGCGGCTTCATGCGCGGCAACAAGGTGGAACGCATCTACCGCGAAGTGCGGGTGTTCGCGATCGGCGGCGGCTCCGAGGAAATCATGCGGGATCTGGCGGCGCGTCAGTTGCGGCTCTAACGACCGATAAAAAACAACCGATAAAAAATAACCGATAAAAAAACGGCCGCGCCGGGCGACCGTTTTTTTGCGGGATCGGGATCGCGGGCATGGCCCCCCGAGGTTTACATGTTGGGGTAATTCGGCCCGCCCGCACCTTCGGGCGCCACCCAGACGATGTTCTGGGCCGGGTCCTTGATGTCGCAGGTCTTGCAGTGGACGCAGTTCTGTCCGTTGATCTGGAATATCTTCTCGCCCTTGGCGTTGTCGATCACTTCATACACACCTGCCGGACAGTAGCGCTGCGCGGGCTCGTCATAGAGCGGCAGGTTGCGTGCAATGGGAATACTCGGGTCCTTCAGGATGAGGTGGCAGGGCTGATCTTCCTCGTGATTGGTATTCGACAAAAATACCGATGAAGGCTTGTCGAAGCTCAGCACGCCGTCCGGCTTGGGGTAATCGATGCGGGGGCAATCCTTGGCCAGCTTGAGCTGGGCATGATCCGGCACCGGATCGCGCAGGGTGATCGGCAGTTTGCCGTTGCACAGGTTGATGTCGATAAAGGCAAAGGCCGAGCCGAGGATATTGCCCCATTTGTGCTGCGCCGGGCCGAAATTGCGCTGCTGGTGCAGTTCCTTCCAGGCCCAGGATGACGCAAAAGCGTCCGCGTACTCCGTGAGTTCGTCGTTGCTGCGGTCGTTGGCGAGTGCCGCCATCACCACCTCCGCCGCGATCATGCCGGACTTCATCGCCGTGTGGGAGCCCTTGATCTTGGCGAAATTGAGGGTTCCGGCGTCGTCGCCGATCAGCAGGCCGCCGGGAAAGCTCATTTTGGGCAGCGACTGGAGCCCGCCCTTGACGATGGCGCGGGCGCCGTAGGCGATACGCTTGCCGCCCTCCAGATACTGGCGGATCACCGGGTGGTGCTTGTAGCGCTGGAATTCGTCGTACGGACTCACATGGGGGTTGGAATACGAGAGGTCCACAATCAGCCCGACGGAGACCTGGTTGTCCTCCAGGTGATACAGGAAGCCGCCACCGGCGGATTTGCTTTGATCCAGCGGCCAGCCGGCGGTGTGAACCACCAATCCTTGGTGATGTTTGTCGTCAGGAACCTGCCATATTTCCTTGATTCCTATACCGTAATGCTGAGCGTCCTTACCTTGATCCAGCCCGAAATGGGCGATCAACTGCTTGCCCAGGTGACCGCGACAGCCTTCGGAAAACAGCGTGTATTTGGCATGCAGTTCCATGCCCGGGGTGTAGGTATCCTTGTGCTCACCGTGAACATCAATCCCCATATCGCCGGTGGCGATGCCCTTGACCGCGCCATTGTCGTGATAGAGCACTTCGGCGGCGGCAAAGCCCGGAAAAATCTCCACGCCCAGCGCCTCGGCCTGGGTCGCCAGCCAGCGGCACAGGTTGCCCAGGCTGATGATGTAGTTGCCCTCGTTGTGCATGGTCTTGGGCACGAACAGTCCGGGCACCCGGATGGCGCCCTGCGCGCTGCGCAGCACATAGATGTCGTCCTTGGCGACGGCGGTCAGCAGCGGTGCTTCGCGCGCTTTCCAGTCGGGGAACAATTCGTTCAGGGCCGTGGGTTCGAACACCGCGCCGGAGAGAATGTGGGCACCGACCTCGGAACCCTTTTCCACCACACACACCGACAGTGCGTCGTTCAGTTGGCGCAGACGGCAGGCAGCGGCAAGGCCGGCGGGACCGGCGCCGACGATCACGACATCGTATTCCATGGATTCTCTGCTCATGCCAGACCTTCTCGCGTGGGAAAGGCGCGATTTTATCCGTCTGGCGCCGCACAGACCAATGCGGCTGGTCGGGTCATCCGACTCCGCAGTCAGAAAGGGCTGCCGCAGGCACGCGGCGCCGAACGGGAGTCCGATTGATTTATGCCCCTTGCCTCGGCATGATTACGCCCCCTGAAAAGGGTGGCGCGGCCGGGCCGCTGGCGCCCCGATCTATTCCCTTCACGATTCATGCAACTGGCAAGGGCAATTCATGAAGATACTTGTTGCGGTCAAGCGTGTCGCCGACTACAACGTCAAGGTCAGGGCCAAATCCGATCATTCGGGTCCCGATCTGGCCAACGTCAAGATGGCGATCAACCCCTTTTGCGAAATTGCGGTCGAAGAAGCGGTCCGCCTGCGGGAAAAAGGTATTGCCACGGAAGTTGTGGCCGTGTCGCTGGGGCCACAGGCCGCGCAGGAACAGATCCGCACGGCTCTGGCACTGGGCGCCGACCGCGGCATTCTGGTGCAGACGGATGTCGCACTGGAACCTCTCGCGGTTGCGAAGTGCCTGAAAGCCATCTGCGACAAGGAAAAGCCTGATCTGGTACTGCTCGGCAAACAGGCCATCGACGGCGACAACAACCAGACCGGCCAGATGCTCGGCGCCTTGACCGGCTACGCCCAGGCGACCTTCGCATCCCAGATCACGGTTGGCGACGGCCATCTTGAAGTCATCCGGGAAGTCGATGCCGGTCTTCAGACCATCGCCATCAAGCTCCCCGCCATCGTGACTGCGGATCTGCGCCTGAACGAGCCCCGCTACGCAAGCCTGCCGAACATCATGAAGGCCAAGAAGAAAACCATCGATACCACCACGCCAGAGGAATTGGGCGTCGATGTCGCGCCACGCACCAAACTGCTCAAGGCCGAGCCGCCACCGGATCGCAAGGCCGGCATCAAGGTGGAGGATGTGGCGCAACTGGTCGATAAACTGAAAAACGAAGCGAAGGTGATCCCATGACTAGCCTGGTTCTGGCCGAACACGAGAAGGGTGCCCTGAAAGGGGCGACGCTCGCCACCATAGCCGCCGCCCAGGCGTTGGGCGCGGATATCCATGTACTGGTTGCGGGCGCCGACTGCGCCGGCGTGGCCCAGGCTGCCGCCAAGGTTGCCGGTGTCGCCAAGGTGCTGGTCGCCGACAATGCTGCCTATGATCATCAGCTGGCCGAAAACACCGCGCTGCTGCTCGCCGAGCTCGCCAAAAACTACACCCATGTACTGGCACCGGCCACCACCACCGGCAAGAACGTGCTGCCGCGCGCGGCCGCGCTGCTGGATGTACAGGCGATATCCGAAATCAGTGCGGTGATTTCCGCAGACACCTTTCAGCGCCCGATCTACGCCGGCAACATCATCGCCACGGTGCAAAGCCTGGACCCCATAAAGATGCTCACCGTCCGCACCACGGCTTTTGATCCGGTGCCCGCGGAAGGCGGCAGTGCCAGCATCGAAACCGTCGCCGCGGTGCACCAATCCGGACTGACCGAATACAAGGGCGAGGAAGTCGCCAAGTCGGATCGCCCGGAGCTGACCGCCGCCAGGGTCGTCGTGTCGGGCGGTCGCGGCATGCAGAACGGCGACAACTTTGCGCTGCTGTATCGCGTGGCGGACAAGCTGGGCGCGGCGGTCGGTGCGTCGCGCGCCGCCGTGGACGCGGGTTTTGTTCCCAACGACATGCAGGTCGGACAGACCGGTAAAATCGTTGCGCCGGATCTCTATATTGCCGTGGGGATATCGGGCGCCATTCAACATCTGGCGGGAATGAAAGATTCCAAAGTCATCGTCGCCATCAACAAGGATGCCGACGCGCCGATCTTCCAGGTCGCCGATTACGGTCTGGTGGCGGATCTCTTCAAGGCACTGCCGGAACTGGAAGCGGCGTTGTAACCTCGCATTCGGCTCCGACCAGACTGCATTCAAAGCCGGCTCCGTGCCGGCTTTTCATTATCTCCTGCTTTTCTCCGACCGCAGGTTGCAAGTTCTCGGCGCTGTCATCAAAGCGTCACGAATATTTCGCCTAACCGTCACATCCGTTCCCGACAATGACGCCCAGCCCAAGGGCCGAGGTCGTCGACCTCAAAGAAATTTTCCACGAGAAGAGGGGATTGTGATGAAGAAAACCGCTATTGCCCTGGCAATTCTGTCTGCTGGCGCGGCCAGCGTACAGGCTGGCACCATCACCACCGATGGTCCGGATATCGTCGTTAAAACCAAGGGTGGTCTGGAAGCCAAGACCACGGATGGCAAGGCTTCATTCAAGATCGGTGGCCGTATTCAGCTCGACTACAACAGCTACGATGGCGTGATGAATGCCGTCCCCGGCGAAGACGGCAGCGATATTTTCTTCCGCCGCGCACGGCTCGAACTGGAAGGTCACTATGCCGACTGGGGCTATCTGATGTCCTACAACCTGACCGACAGCGGCTCCATCGACCAGCTTCACACCACCTATCGCGGGTTCGGACCTCTGGCCGAACTGACCTTCGGGCAGCAAAAGGAAGATTTCGGGCTGGAAGATACCGGCAGCTCCAAGTGGATCACGGCAGTGGAGCGGTCACTGCCCGCGAATACGTTCGACACGGGCAACAACGTCGGTGCCAAACTCCATGGTTCCAACGAAATGATTACCTACAGCCTGGGTGCCTACAAACAGGACATCGACGACAACAATGATCTGAACAGCGCTGTCACTGCCCGGTTTGTGGTGCGTCCATGTACGGCGAGGATGGCCTCGTTCATCTGGGCGTGGGTTACACCAGACGCGATGGTAGTTTACCCAGTTGGGCTCGCGGCTGGGAGTGCGCGGGGGCGAAAAGGCCATGGCGCGGGTCGGTTCGTGCGCGTTACACCGGCGGTACCGCGGTAGCGGATGAACTCGAAGCCTGGAACGGTGAATTGGCCGCATCCTTTGGTCCGGTGCACGCCATGGCCGAATACTTCGATGGCGAAATTTCCGGTGCGGCCAGCGCCCAGGACATCGAAGCCGACGGCTACTATGTGCAACTGGGCTGGATCATTACCGGCGAAAGCCGTGCCTACAAAAATGAAATCGGCGCCTTTGACAAGGTGAAACCCGCCGGTGTCGGTGGTGCCTGGGAAGTATTTGCTCGCTACGACGAGCTGGATGTTTCGGACAACGACAACACTGCTTCGGTGCAGGTCATCGGAGAAACCGGCAATACCGCGACGCTGGGTGTCAACTGGTATGCCAATGAGCTGATCAAAGTCGCCCTGAACTATGTTCACGCCGACACCGACGAGAAAATCGGCGGTGAAGACGATGGTGATGCGCTGGTAGCAAGACTCCAGTACGCCTTCTGATAACGACTGCCCCCGCAGTTGACTCCACTCCACTCCACTCCACTCCACCCCGCCCCTGGCGGGGTTTTTTTTGACGCGCGTGCTCGATACCCATTAGTCCCGCGCCACGGATCGACGTCGGATACACCCCTGCGCATGGCGGTTGTATTATCTGACCGCCCAGTTGGCTAGAATTGCCAGCCACGAATGCCCCAGCGTACCGCCGCTCTGAAAAGCCCGTTCCACTGGCGTACGCTGGTGGCTGTAACCGGTCCACGGCGCCGGGCGCTGTGAGATGCAGAAGATCGTTGGCCGAAGTCAAGGCCTGGAGTCGGGTAGTGGAGAACAAACGGGCACTGCTCATTTCCGCGGACAGGACCGAACGCGCCGTCTGGGCGGCACTGCTGGCCGCCGACGACTGGATTGTCGAAACGGTCGAGCAACGTAGTCAGGCACTGGAGCGGATACCGGAGTTTCTGCCGTCGCTGCTGTTGCTTGATCTGCAAGCCGGCGAAGTTCCGGGGAACGTCGAGGAGAGCTTCGCCCAACGCTGCCGCGATTCCGGTCTCGCGGTTATCGTCATTCTCCACGATCCTTCCCCCCGAGACGTCGCAGTGAGCTTTCGGCGCGGCGCCATCGATGTCCTGATCCCGCCTTTTACCCCAACCGAGCTGATGGATGCCGTGAACCGGGCGGGCGGCTTCAAGGATCTGTATCAGGAAAACATGGATTACCGGCGCCAGCTGGAGCGCGCCAATCGCGAACTGCGGGAGAGTTTCAATGTCCTGCGCATGGACCAACTTGCCGGTCGCCAGGTGCAGCTGGATGTCCTGCCGCGCGAACCGCTGCGATGCCGAGGTTATCGGGTCGCACATTCGATAGTACCTTCGCTCTATCTCAGTGGCGATTTTGTCGGCTATAACGCGGTCTTCGACCGCTATATACTTTTTTATTTCGGCGACGTTTCAGGTCATGGCGCGTCGTCCGCGTTCGTTACGGTGATGTTGGCGTTTCTCTTGCGACAACTGCGGCGTCGCCACGTAGCCGATCAGGATTTCGCCGCCCTGGCGCGAGCCCCCGGTGGGTTGGCAGAGCACCTCAACCGGCAGATGCTGGCCATGGATCTCGACAAGCACCTCACATTTTTTGCCGGCGCGATCGACGTGGAACGAGATCGGCTTCGCTATGTGGTGAGCGCGCTGTCGCCGCCGCCAATTCTTGTCACGCACACATCCGCGGAATTCCTTCCGGGCAGCGGCAAGCCGCTAGGCCTCTTCAAGGACGCAACCTGGGAAATACAGGAACGGGATTTTCCGCCGAATTCGGCGCTGGTCGTGGTTTCCGACGGCCTCATGGAACAGATCGGAGGTGCGACCAGCGTTCTGAGGGAAGCCCATCTGCTGGAGCTGCTCGCCGGGGTCGCGCCGGATCACGACTGCATCTGTGACGCTCTCGGGCTGAAACGCATCAAGGAAGCCCCCGACGATGTATCGGTACTCACGGTGACCCACAATGCTTGATCCCGGAAAAATCCTGGTCGGTGAATTCGATCACTCCTATCTGGTGAAATTGCGGGGTTATGTCCGGCTGACGCTGTGCGCTTCCCTCGGCCGCTATATGGAACGCATTTTTCAGGGCGATTGCCCGGAACATGTCCTGATCGATTTACAGGACGCAACCGGTATGGACAGCACCACGCTGGGCCTGATCGGGCGTCTCGCACTGCACTGTCGCGACCAGTTTCATCTCAAACCCCTGGTGTATTGCAACAACCCCGATGTGTTGCGGGACCTGTCCACCATGGCGCTGGACGAATTCCTCGATATCGTTGCAACGCCGCCGCCGCGAGCTCCGTTGCACGAACTTCCCGCCGACGACGCGTCTGTAGCCGAGGTGCGGCAGTACGTCATCGACGCCCATAAATTGCTCGCGCGGATCAATCCCGAACGCGAAGCCGAGTTCCTCGATCTGGTACACGCTATCGAGCAGGACGCCAGTCCGTAAGAAATCGTTACAGGGCCTGACGCAGGGCGTCCCGAACCTGATTGCGGGCTTGAATATAACAACTGTGGGGCAGATGGATAAGTTCTGCCACTTGGCGAATCAGGCTTTCTTCGTATTTATCCAGGGCAGCATCCGCGTACGCAACCTGCCACAGATTGTGCACCAGCGCGTACTTGTCATCTTCACTGAAGTGCTGATTTACCAATGCGGTGAATTGATACAGGGATGTCGCGGTGGCGGCTTCCTGGCGCGCGAGTTCGATCAATTCTGTCGCCTCCTGCGGGGCGAGATGGAAGCGCTGTATCAGAAGTTCAGGAATACGTACCGTTTCGGCGGCACTCAGAGTTCCATCCGTGCGCATGACCTCGACCATGAGCGCAGCGGTAGCGAGTCGGAGCGCATCCTCGGGGTCAGAACCACGGGTCGCGGCCATGCGGTTGCCAAAAAATGCCCGGATACGCTCAATCATGTACTCGCCTCCTGCCGCTGACCGACCAATCTTGGGTCGCCGTCAGCCGTAATCAGTGCCAGCGCGGTATCCCATACTTCAATACCGGCGCCGCGCTGGTTCGCATGGATGCTCAGGTGGCGCCGAAAATGACGGGCGCCTGGACGGCCCTGGTACAGTCCCAGCAAGTGGCGCGTCATCCGGTGCAGCGGCACGCCATCGCCGAGCCCCGCCAGAAGATAGGTGCGCAGTCGCTGGGCAAGGATTTCCGGATGCTCAGCCAGGGCGCCGAACAGGGTACGGTCGACAGCAGCCAGCAGGCCAGGATTCTCATAGGCCTCGCGCCCCAGCATGACCCCATCGACCCGCGCCAGGTGGCCAGGGACAGACGCGAGATCCCGAATGCCACCGTTGAGAACGATCTTGAGATGGGGGAACCCGGCCTTGAGACGATAGACCGTCGGGTAATCGAGCGGCGGAATCTCGCGGTTTTCCTTGGGACTCAAACCTTTCAGCCAGGCTTTGCGCGCGTGGATCACAAAGGTATCGCAGCCCGCGGCAGCGACCGTCGCCACGAAACCGGCAAGCGCGTCGTAACCGTCCTGGTCATCGACGCCGATGCGGCACTTTACCGTCACCGGGATGGCGACAGCGTCCACCATAGCCGCAACGCAACTTGCCACAAGCCCGGGATCCAGCATCAGACAGGCCCCGAAGCGCCCCGACTGGACGCGGTCGCTGGGACAGCCGCAATTGAGGTTGATTTCATCGTAGCCGCGCTGTTGCGCCAAACGTGCACACGCAGCGAGTTCGTGCGGATCGCTGCCGCCGAGCTGCACCGCGACCGGGTGCTCCTGCGGATCGAATCCCAGGTAACGGTCGGTGTCGCCCTGGAGGAGGGCGCCGGTAGTCAGCATCTCGGTGTAAAGCCGGGTGTGGCGGCTCAACTGCCGGAACAGCCCGCGGCAATGCCGGTCCGTGCGGTCCAGCATGGGCGCGACACAAAAACGGTGGGTCGGCACATGGTCAGGGCGCGGCATTTGCTCGATAAATCACCTAAACAGGGCGTGTATTCTAGCCGTTGGCGCGACCGACATCGAACTTGATCGACTTCGGGGAAAGTCGGCACAATGCGGGCCATTTCTTCAGTACCCGAGCGGTTTGGGCGCGCTTTGGCGCTTGCCGCAACCCATCATCCACCAGAGCCTTCCGCGCACAGGAGCAAGCCACCATGTTGGTCAGAGACAAGTTTTATATCGCCGGGAAATGGCAGCAGCCCGCTGGCAATGCCTCCACCGATGTCATCAATCCCGCCACCGAAGCGGTGGTCGCGAAAGTCGCCATGGGCAACCATGCCGACGTGGACAGCGCGGTAGCTGCCGCGCGGGCCGCATTCGACGGCTGGTCCCGCACCCCGCCCGCGCAGCGGGCGGACTATCTCGACCGCATCGCGGCGGGCATCGAAGCGCGCACCGCCGAACTGGCCGAAGCGATTACCTCGGAAATGGGTGCTCCCTGCGCGCTGGTCAAGGCGACCCAGATCGGCAACCCGCTGTTCACCTTCAAGGAAGCGGCCGAGCTCGCCCGCACCTATGCCTTCGAATCCGATCACGGCAAGACCCATGTGATCCGCGAGGCCATCGGGGTCTGCGCCCTGATCACGCCCTGGAATTTCCCGCTGAACCAGATCGCCGGCAAGGTCGCGCCCGCACTGGCGGCGGGCTGCACCATGGTGTTGAAACCCAGTGAACTGGCACCCCTGGATGCCTTCATCCTTGCCGAAATCGTCGCTGCGGCGGGCCTGCCTCCCGGGGTGTTCAATCTGATCGTCGGCGCCGGACCCGTGGTCGGTGAAGCGCTCGCCCGCCATCCCGAGGTGGATATGGTTTCCATCACGGGATCAACCCGCGCCGGGGCGGCAGTGGCCATCGCGGCCGCGCCCACCATCAAGCGGGTAGCGCAGGAGCTTGGCGGCAAGTCCGCCAACATCATCCTTGCCGACGCCGATTTCGCCCGCGCCGTGAAAGCCGGTGTGCGCGTCAGCATGTTCAACAGCGGGCAGGCTTGCAACGGACCCACCCGGATGCTGATTCCCCGCCAGCACCAAAAGGAGATCGAGGAAATCGTGGTCAAGACAGTGGCGGGGATCGTGGTCGGCGACCCGAAGCAGGACTCCACCTACATGGGTCCCATCGCCAACCGCGCCCAGTACGAGCGGGTGATCGCATTCATCCAGCGCGGTATCGACGAGGGTGCGCGCCTGCTGGTGGGAGGGCCGGAGCGACCGGAAGGACTCGATAAAGGCTACTACGTCAAGCCCACGGTATTCACCGATGTCCGCAACGACATGCTGACCGCCCGCGAGGAAGCCTTCGGCCCGGTGCTGGCGCTGATTCCCTACGACACCGAAGACGAGGCAGTCGCCATCGCCAACGACAACCCTTACGGATTGTCGAGCTATGTCCAGTCCGGCGATCTTGAACACGCCAAGCGGGTGGGGCGACGGATTCGTTCCGGTCACGTCGAGTTGAACGGTGCGCGCTGGGATCAGGGCGCACCTTTCGGAGGCTACCGGATGTCCGGCAACGGGCGCGAACACGGTGTCTGGGGTCTTGAGGAATATCTCGAAACCAAGGCATTGTTGGGCTACAACCCCTGAAATGTTCTCGCCGCTCCGCGGGCAAGGAAGCCCGCCCGACGCGCCCTGGCACCCGCGCTGCGGCAACTTCGTCCGATCAGTTCTGCCTGCGCCTTTGGTCCGACAAACAAGCCGCCGATCAGATAATTGTGAGCCGAATCTCATCTTTGGCGTGACATCGGGCTAAACTGCTTCCGCGACAGAATCTGATGGCGGCGAGCGCCCACGCACGCGTCCGCCGCGGATTTGCGGGTGCCCGAGGCAGGCCGATCACGGCCCGACGCATCTCCCGGGAAGCAAAGCCATCCGCAAGACTCTATCTGAACCTGTATCACCGATACCGGAGCATAGGCGAGAGCATGACCACCGAACCGGCAAGGACAATACTGCCAGACACTGAACTGCCAACCGCGCCACAGCCTGTCGCGGCACCCAAACCGCGCGACCCACTGTACGCGCCGCTCCTCGACAGCCTCCTGCTGGTGGCCCAGATCGAGGGCAAATTGTCGACCGTCACCGCCGTTACCGCGGGTCTGCCCCTCGATGAAGGCCGGTTGACCAACGATCTCTTCATCCGTGCGGCCAACCGCGCTGGCCTGGCGGCGCTGCTGGTGGAGCGCGAAATTGCCGAAATTCCCCGCGATGTACTGCCGGCGGTGCTGTTGTACGACGACGGAAGTTCGGCGGTGCTGGTGGATATCGACGCCGAGCAGGGCTGGGGCGTGCTCATGGCGCCCGCCAGCCAGCACCGGGAGCAACGCTCTCTGGAGGAGCTTCGGGAAGGCTTCTCGGGGCACCTGTTTTATCTGCGGCCGATGCAGGAATTCGACGCCCGCACCCCAAAGATCTACAGCAGTCCGGGCGAACACTGGTTCTGGGGCGTGCTCAAGTCTTCCTGGCACCTCTATCGTGACGTGCTGCTCGCGTCACTGTTCATCAATCTTTTTGTACTCGCGCAGCCGCTGTTTGCGATGAACGTCTACGACCGCGTCGTCCCCAATAATGCCGTCGAAACATTGTGGGCGTTGGCCGTCGGCGTGGTGCTGGTCTATCTGTTTGATCTCGGACTCAAAATCCTGCGCGGTTACATGGTTGAACTGGCGGCCAAACGCTCGGATGTCATGCTCTCGGCAAGCCTGTTCGAGCGCATGCTCGGCATCAAAATGCGGCATCGTCCGATCTCGGTCGGCTCCTTCGTGAATCGGCTGCACGAGTTCGACAGCATTCGCAGCTTCATCACATCGTCGACGATGCTGACGCTGATCGACCTGCCGTTTCTGGTGCTGTTTCTCATCCTGATTTTTTACATCGGCGGCTGGCTCGTGATGGTGCCGTTGTCGATAATTCCCGTTGCCCTGCTGCTGGGTTACTCCGCGCAACGGCGGCTGCGGCCCATGATCGAAAACGTGATGCGCGGTTCGGCCAAAAAGAGCGCCAACCTGGTCGAGAGCATGGTGGGCATCGAAACCATCAAGACGCTTACCGCCGAAAGCCGCGCGCAACGCATCTGGGAACAGGCGGTTGGTTATGTGTCGCAGTGGGGACTGTCGTCGCGGATGGTATCGAACTCCACGCTGATGACCGTTAATTTTCTCCAGCAGCTGGGCATGGTGGCCATTGTGGTCGGCGGGGTGTATCTGATTGCCGACCAGAAGCTGACCCTCGGGGGCCTGATCGCGTGCAGCATTTTGAGCTCGCGGGCACTCGCGCCGCTGGGCCAACTCGCTTCCTTGCTCACTACCTATGATCATGCCGAGGCAGCGCTGAAATCCCTCGACGAAATCATGGAACTGCCGGTCGAGCGCCCGGCGGGCGAACGCTTCCTGCAGGAGCACGAATTTACCGGGGCGCTTCGATTCGAGAATGTCGAATTTGCCTATCCCAACCAACCCCGACCATCGCTCACGGGCCTGTCGATTCGCATCGCGGCCGGCGAAAAAGTGGGGATCATCGGCAGAGTCGGGTCCGGAAAATCCACGCTGGCCCGGCTCGCGCTGGGCCTTTACGATCCGGAGCGCGGTTCGGTGACCTACGACGGCTTTGACATCAAGCAGCTGGACCCGTCCAGCCTGCGCCGCGCGATCGGCTATGTATCCCAGGATGTGACCCTGTTCTACGGCTCGATACGCGAGAACATTTCCCTTGGCCTCACCGGCGTCAGCGATGCCGCCATCGTCGCCGCCGCCGACAAGGCCGGCATCCTGGGCCATATCAACGCGCATCCCGAAGGGCTCTCCATGATCGTGGGCGAGCGCGGCGAAACCTTGTCGGGTGGTCAGCGCCAGGCGCTCGGCCTCGCGCGCATGTTTCTCCGCGATCCTCCCATCCTGGTGCTCGACGAACCGACTTCAGCCATGGATCAGGGCAGTGAGGCGCGCATCAAACAACTGCTCGCCAATTTTGCGAAGGACAAGACGCTGCTCCTGACCACGCACAAGATGAGCATGCTGGACCTGGTGGACCGCGTGCTGGTGCTGGATCAGGGCCGGTTGGTGGCCGACGGACCCAAGGCGCAGGTTCTCGAAGCTCTGAGAGCGGGCAATATCCGCAGTCCGGCCTGAGGACGGGGGAGACACCATGACTAACCAGGCACCGAAAGGCACACCGCAAGTGCGGAACACGCTGGCGCGCTTGCGCCGCAATCTGGCCATCAGGCCGGCAACCGATCTCAAGTACATGTCCTACGCCTCGGAGGCCATATTGTTGCAGGCTCCGGGGCTGCATCGGCGGCTGCTGTGGAGCCTCTGCGCCGTCGTGTTGGTGTTGCTGGTGTGGGCCTACTTTGCCAAGGTCGACGAATTCACGCGGGGCGAGGGGCGCATCGTGCCGTCCAGCGAAGTTCAGATCGTGCAGAACCTGGAGGGCGGCATTCTGGCGCAGCGCTTTGTGTCCGAAGGCGACATTGTGGAAAAGGATCAGCCGCTGCTGCAAATCGACGACACGCTGGTGGCGTCTTCTTTCCGCGAGCGGTCGCTGAAGGCCGCGCAGCTGCAAGCGAAAATCATTCGTCTGCGCGCGGAATCCCGCGGCACCACCTTCGAACAGGAACTGGCCCAGGCGAAGGAACCCATCGAGGCGGTGTTGCTTCAGACCGAGCGAGATCTGTTCAAATCCCGGGCGCTTGAATACGGCAGCAAAATGGATGTGCTGCGGCAGCGGCTGGAACAAAAGCGCCAGGAATTGTCAGCGGTACGTCTCGCCCGTGCCAGCCTGGCAGAGAGCCACGACCTGCTCCAGCGGGAGATGACGGTCACTCAGCCGCTGGTAGAGAAGGGCGCCGTCTCCCGTGTCGAACTGCTGCGCCTCGAGCGTCAGCTCAACGATCTCACGGGAGAGTTGGGCAAAGCCACCATCGCGATCCCACGCCTGCAATCCGAATACGACGAAGCCCACAAGAACATCGATTCGTTCGCACAGAGTTTCGCCGCCGAGGCACGCAAGGAACTCAACGATGCCACCTCGGAGTTGGGGCAGTTGCAGGAAGGAAACGAGGCTTATGCCGACCGCGTGGCCCGCACCGAGGTCAAATCGCCCGTGCGGGGGACCGTCAAACGCATCCTCGTCACCACCATCGGCGGCGTGATTCAGCCGGGCATGAACCTGGTGGAGATAGTGCCCATGGACGATTCATTGCTGGTGGATGCCAAGGTCCTTCCCAAGGACATTGCCTTCATCAGCCCGGGCCAGCAGGCGATGGTGAAGTTCACCGCCTACGATTTTTCGATACATGGTGGCCTTGTCGCCCATGTGACCCAGATCAGTCCGGACACCATTGAAGACAAGGAAAAGGGTGTCTGGTACTACCAGGTGCGCCTCAAGACCGAGAGCAGCGTGCTCGGTAGCGCTTCTGATCCTCTTCCCATCATTCCCGGCATGACGGTTCAGGCCGACATCCTGACGGGAAAAAAGACCGTTCTGGATTACCTGCTCAAACCCATTCTCAAGACCAAGCAACTTGCCTTTCGGGAGCGTTGAACCTGCGGGAAGTACTCAATGGTCGAAAATCCGGATCGAGTGGCGAGCTCATCGTATGAGTGGCAAATCAGGCAGATAAACGGTAACGTTCCCGCATCCGCACTGTGATACAAATCACACTACCAGAGCGAATCGGGTACGCAGGGCGAACACCAGGTTGACGCGTCATTCTGGCAGGTGCGGACTCAGGATCTCTCAGCACCATCATCGTAGCAAGGAGGAAGTTCAGTGATGTCACAATCAACCCGGTTTGCCAAGCGCCGACAGGCTCCCCTGATGGGGGCCGCCATGCTCGTCGCCATGTCCTTTGCCAGTCCTGGCGAAGCGGTGGACATTCGCAATGTCATCAAAGAAACCGTCAAGAGCAACCCCTTGGTACTTGCCGAGTTGCGCGAGACCGATGCACGCAACCGCAAGGTGCGCGAGGCCCTGGCGGGCTATTACCCCACACTGGATCTGGTGGCGGGATACGGCTTCCAGGAACGCAACCCCGCCAATCGTTCGTTTGCCGCCGATCCCAACGGGACCCGCAATGAGCTGGATCGACGCGAGCTGCAACTCAGCGCCCGTCAGCTGATATTCGACGGTTTCTACACACCTCTTGAGCACAAGAACCAGCAGGCCCGTGAACGCAGCGCCAAATTTCGCGCCACTTCCGTGGGTGAAGATATTTCCCTGTCCGTCACTCGGGCGTTTACCGAGGTCCTTAAACAGGAAGCCATTCTCAAACTGGCCCAGGACACACTGGCCTACCACCAGCAGGTCTACGACAGGATGAACCAGCGGTTCCAGTCCGGAGTGGGTAGTCGTGCCGACCTTGCCCAGATCTCAAGCCGGCTTGCGCTGTCTCGTACCAATCTGGAGAACGTGACCGCCAACCTGCGCAACGCGCGCATCAACTATCAGCAGGTGGTTGGTACTTTCCCGGGCGAGAGCGAACTGGAATTCCCCGGTTCCTACCACAACTATCTGCCGGCCAATGTAGAAGCCGCGGTTGCCCGGGCTTTCGACAACCACCCGATCCTCAAGGTGGCGGAAACCGATCTGGAAGCTACTGGCTACACCTACGAACAAACCAAATCAGCGTTCTACCCCCGCTTTGACCTGGAGGTCCAGCGCGACGCCAATGACAACATCGATGGATCCGAGCAAAAAATCGACGACCTGCAAGTGATGCTGCGCATGCGTTACAACCTGTTCCGCGGCGGTTCCGACCAGGCGCGCAAACAGGAGTTCGCGTACCTGGTCGAAAAGGCCAAGGAAATCCGCAATAACGCCCGGCGCGAAGTGGAGCAGGAAATCCGCCTTGCCTGGGTCGCCAACGACACCTTGACGACGCAAATTCCGATCCTCATCGACTATGCCAACAGCGCGGAAGAAACCAAAAGGGCATATGTGGACCAGTTCGACCTCGGGCGACGGACCCTGCTCGATCTGCTCAACACCGAGAACGAAGCAGTCAGCGCCAAGCGCGATCTGATCAACGCGAAACATGACCTGATCCTCAATGAGTACCGAATTTTCCACGGCATGGGCGACCTGATGGCCACCGTGGGCGCGGCAATTTGATGATCGATACGCCCCTGATGGGCAACTGCCAAGGCACGACCGCCGGCACGGATGCCGGCGGGAATTGGCCAGGAGGCTGTACTCGATCCAGATGACAAGCAGCACGGCCTGGGGGCCGTGATGCTCACGACCGAATCTTAAAGACGACAGCGGGGCAACCCGACGGACAGGGTTTCTGAGACAACTACGGGAGAACGGCGATGAACGACGAAGTCAAGCAAGGCGAAGCCATACAGGCGCAGATCACGCAGCGGGAATCCGACCAGGCTGCGGCGGCCGCGCAGGCAGCCAACACTGCCAAGCCCGCGGAAGCCGCGGCTCCGCCCGGCGGCCGAGCGCAAGCACCCGTCCACGCCCCAGCCGAAGCCAGCGCAGCGACTCATGCCCCAGTTCATGCCCCGGCGCATGCCCCGGTGCATGCCGCCCCAGCGAAAGGTGAAGCCGCGAGCGCAGCGCACACCGATGGCGCCGTTCCCCCGGTCTCCGCCGACGCCAAGGAAAATTCAGAATTCGCCGAACTCCAGCGAGCAGTAGCCTCTGGCAAGGACATCAGCAAGGAACTCGAGGCGCCGGCCGCCGGGCAAGGTGGCGGCGGTGGTGATTCCATTGAGGACGCTGTCCGCTTCGCTCGCGGACTCGACGCAGTCAATCCAAAAGCCGGCTTCGATCCGGACATCACGCCGCCGCCGCTGATTACGCCAACCGCGAATTCCTTCCCGGTTGAATCCATCGCGCCGCCACCGCCGCCAAATAATCCGGTCGCCATTACGGGACTGTCGTCCGCCGCTGACGGCGGCGATGTAGCCGTACGCGAGCCCAATCTGGCCGACGGCAGCGCCCCCAATCCGCCGGCGCTGACCCAGATCGGCAACTTCACCATCAGCGCACCCGATGGCGTGGGTAGTCTTGCCATTGGCGGTGTGGAAGTGCTCAATGCTGGCGGGCTGACCGGCAATCCCGTAACAACCTCCCTGGGCAATACCCTGGTCGTTACCGGCTACGACGCCGCAACCGGCGTCGTCACCTATGCCTACACATTGCTCGACAACGAAGCGCACCCCACGGGGCAAGGCGCCAACGACCTGTTCGACAACCTGCCGGTAACCCTGACCGACAGCAACGGCGACACCACGACGGACACGCTGGCCGCGCGCATTGTCGACGACCTGCCGCACGCGGTTTCGGATATCGACGAAGTGGGTACCGGCGGCAGCACCGGCGGCAACGTCTTCACCGGCGTCGACGACGATGCGCTCAACCGCCTGCACGCGGATGTCCAGGGCGCCGACCACACGGCAGTGCCGATCACCGGCGTGGTCGCCGGCAGCCACCTCGACAGCCCGCTCACCGATAACACCGGTATTGGCCAGGTTGTGCATGGCGCGTTTGGCGATCTGGTCCTGAACGCCAACGGCAGCTATGTCTACACGGCCAACAGCGACTTGACCAGCGATCACAGCGACGTGTTCACCTACACGCTGACCGACGCCGACGGCGATACCTCCACCGCCACGTTGACGATCGAGATTACAGGTCAGGCACCGCCGCCTCCGCCTCCGCCTCCA
>CAVPTW010000014.1:0-132385 GCA_963708735.1 uncultured Gammaproteobacteria bacterium | reverse complement strand
CCGCAATCTGCGCCTCCCGCAGGCGGTGAATTTCATCGCGGACCTTGGCCGCCTGTTCGAATTCCAGATCCCGGGCATGGCGCTGCATGCGGGTTTCCAGTTCGCGGATTTTCTTGTCCATGGCCACGGGATCGGCAAGCAAGGGCCGATCTTCGGGCCGCGGACGGCGGTTTTTATCGCGCAGGTTGCGGCCCGGAATCGTCCTGCCCGTTTCCATGATGTCTTCGACGCTCTTCTGGATCCCCTGGGGGGTGATGCCATGCTGGCGGTTGAAGGCTTCCTGTTTGTGACGGCGGCGGTCGGTTTCATCGATCGCCCGACGCATGGAGTTGGTGATGTAGTCGGCGTAGAGGATGGCGCGGCCATTGAGGTTGCGGGCGGCGCGGCCAATGGTCTGGATCAGCGAGCGCTCCGAACGCAGGAAGCCCTCCTTGTCGGCGTCGAGAATCGCCACCAGCGACACTTCGGGCATGTCCAGCCCCTCGCGCAGCAGGTTGATCCCCACCAGCACGTCGAACTCCCCCAGTCGCAGGCCGCGCACCAGCTCAATCCGCTCCACGGCGTCGATGTCCGAGTGCAGGTAGCGCACCCGCACGCCATGCTCGGCGAGAAAATCGGTCAGATCCTCCGCCATGCGCTTGGTCAGCGTGGTGATCAGCACCCGATCCCCCGCCTCCACCCGCACGCGGATCTCTCCCAGCACATCATCAACCTGGGTCCGCGCCGGCCGGATTTCGACCTGCGGATCCACCAGCCCGGTGGGCCGCACCACCTGCTCGGCCACCGCATCGCTATGGGCCAGTTCATAGGGCCCAGGGGTGGCGGAAACATAGATCGTCTGCGGCGCGAGCCGTTCAAACTCCTCGAATCTCAAGGGGCGGTTGTCGAGGGCCGAGGGCAGCCGAAAGCCATATTCCACCAGGTTTTCCTTGCGCGAGCGGTCGCCCTTGTACATGGCCCCGAGCTGGGGAACGGTGACGTGGCTCTCGTCGATCACCAGCAAGGCTTCGCCGGGGAGATAGTCGAACAGGGTCGGCGGCGGTTCCCCCGGCTTGCGACCGGAGAGATAGCGCGAGTAATTCTCGATGCCTGAGCAATAGCCCAGCTCGGCGATCATCTCCAGATCAAACTGGGTGCGCTGCTCCAGTCGCTGGGCCTCCAGCAGGCGGTTTTGCGTGCGCAAACTCTCGAGCCGGAGCTTGAGGTCGATGCGAATCTGCTCCACTGCGGCAAGCAAATTTTCGCGCGGGGTGACGTAATGGCTCTTTGGAAAGACGGTGTAGCGCGCGAGCGGCCGCCCCAGTTCCCCGGTGAGCGGATCAAAGGCGCGGATCGACTCGATTTCCTCATCGAACAGTTCCAGGCGCACGGCTTCCTGTTCCGATTCGGCCGGGAAAATGTCGATCACATCGCCCCGCACGCGGAAGGTGCCCCGTGTCAGCTCCAGCTCGTTGCGGGTGTACTGCAG
Source organism: uncultured Gammaproteobacteria bacterium (assembly GCA_963708735.1). GTDB lineage: Bacteria > Pseudomonadota > Gammaproteobacteria > Pseudomonadales > Porticoccaceae > JAGPUQ01. The sequence continues at coordinate 130,917 of CAVPTW010000014.1, read as the reverse complement.
TTCGGTGAGTCGCCGCAGCACGGTGCGCTGGTCGAGGCGGTCGCCCGGCAGCAGATGCAGCACCATGCTGAAATAGGCTTGGGGATCACCCAGGCCGTAGATCGCCGACACGCTGGCCACGATGATGGCATCGCGGCGTTCCAGCATGGCCTTGGTGGCTGACAGGCGCATCTGTTCGATGTGCTCGTTGATGGAAGCGTCTTTTTCGATGTAAGTGTCGGTGGAGGCGACGTAGGCCTCGGGCTGGTAATAGTCGTAGTAGGAAACGAAATATTCCACTGCGTTGCGCGGAAAGAAACCCTTCATTTCGCCATACAACTGGGCGGCCAGCGTCTTGTTGGGCGCCAAAATCAGGGTCGGGCGCTGCAGTTGGGCGATCACATGGGCGATGGTGAAGGTCTTGCCGGAACCCGTGACGCCCAGCAGGGTCTGTCGCGCCAGCCCGTCCTGCAGGCCCTCCACCAGACGCGCGATCGCCTCCGGCTGATCGCCGGCGGGCGCGTAGTCGGCATGCACTTCGAATCGATCGGTCATTGCGATGGTCCAGGGGGGTAATTAAGATGGGCGGTTATTCCGCAGCCGGCAAAGAGGACATTAACTTGGGCATTCGATTGTCTCAGCGAGTTCAACGCATCAAGCCCTCCCCCACCTTGGCGGTCACCGCCCGGGCCGCCGCGCTCAAGGCCAGCGGCAAGGATGTGATCGGTCTGGGCGCCGGGGAGCCGGATTTCGACACGCCCGACCACATCAAGGCGGCGGCGATAGATGCCATCAACCGCGGTTTCACCAAGTATACGGCGGTGGACGGGACCGCCGGCCTCAAGCAGGCCGTGGTGGAGAAGTTCCAGCGCGACAACGACCTGCGCTACACCCCCAAGCAGATCCTGGTGTCCTGTGGCGCCAAGCAGAGCTTCTTCAACCTGTGCCTGGCCCTGCTGGACGCAGGCGATGAGGTGATCATCCCCGCGCCCTATTGGGTCTCCTACCCGGACATGGTGCTGATTGCCGATGCCACCCCGGTGATCGTGTCCACCACCATGGACACGGGCTTCAAGATCACCGCCGAACAACTCGAAGCGGCGATCACCCCGCACACCCGCATGCTGGTGCTCAACAGCCCATCCAACCCCACGGGCAAGGCCTACAGCCGCGCCGAACTCCAAGCCTTGGGCGAGGTGCTGCGGCGCCATCCCGAAGTGCTCATCGTCAGCGACGACATCTATGAAGTCATCCTGTGGACGCCGGAGCCTTTCGTCAACATCGCCATGGCCTGCCCGGATCTGGTCGAGCGCACGGTGGTCATCAACGGCGTCTCCAAGAGCCACGCCATGACCGGTTGGCGCATCGGCTATGCTGCGGGGCCCGAGGCGCTGATCCAGGCCATGACCAACGTGCAATCCCAGAGCACATCCAACCCCACCTCCATCTCCCAGGTCGCCGCGGAAGCCGCCCTGCGCGGTGATCAGGCTTGCGTCGGTGAAATGGTGAAAGCCTTCCGGCAACGCCACGACGCCGTGGTCGCCCGACTCAATGCATTGCCCGGCGTGCGCTGCCTGCCCTCGGATGGCACGTTCTACGCCTTCCCGGATTTCTCGGCCGTGCTGGCACGGCGCACGGATCTGGCCGATGACGTGGCCCTGGGCGAGTTCTTGCTGAACGAAGCCCTGGTGGCTCTGGTCCCCGGTTCGGCATTCGGCAGCCCCGGCCACATGCGGCTGTCCTATGCCACCAGCCAGGCCCTGCTGGACAAGGCCCTGGACCGGCTGGCCGAGGCCCTCAGCTAAGCGTTCGCGCCCCGGCTCGCCTTGACGGCAGCCGGGGCGTCGGCTAGGATTCGCCGCTTGTTGTTCCCCGGTAGCTCAGTCGGTAGAGCAGGTGACTGTTAATCACCGGGTCGGCGGTTCGAGTCCGTCCCGGGGAGCCATAAAATTCATGATAAGGCCGGACTTGCTCCGGCCTTTTTATTTCCAGGATCCCCCGCTTCCGCGCCGTATCAGCCGATGAACCTGCGCGCGGCGGCCACCGTCTCCTCGCAGGACTTGGCCATGTCCGCCGCAAATGGCCGCTGCCTGGCAAGTTTTGCGGGGCTTCCTTGCGCATTCCTCACGCCTGTTGGGACACATCCCTGGCAAAGCCCTGCATTATGCCGCGTCGTTTAACGCTCGCCTGGCCAATGGGAGCTGTCATGCCTTCACTGCGCATGGACAGATTCAGCTCACTTTGCCCAGGGGCGATGACGCGAATTGATGGGGCAAATATACCGTCAGTGTTCATCATTCCCGCATACACTGTTCCGGCCACGGCATTGCCGACACCCCGGAGTTTTCGTCTCATGATCCCGCCTGATGCGGCTGCCAGCGAGCGCGCCACCTCCCCGCCGCCACAAGTTGGCTTCTGGCAGGCTTTTGCGTTTTGGCTCAAACTCGGCTTCATCAGCTTTGGCGGCCCGGCGGGGCAGATTGCCATCCTGCACCAGGAACTGGTGGAGCGGCGGCGCTGGATTTCCGAGCGGCGTTTCCTGCATGCGCTCAACTACTGCATGCTCCTGCCCGGCCCGGAAGCGCAACAACTGGCGATCTACCTGGGTTGGCTGATGCACCGCACCTGGGGCGGCATCGTCGCGGGAACACTGTTCGTGCTGCCCTCGCTGCTGATCCTGATCCTGCTGTCGTGGATCTACATCGCCTTGGGGGACATGCCGCTGGTGGCGGGCTTGTTCTACGGCATCAAGCCCGCAGTGACCGCCATTGTGGTGCAGGCCACCCACCGCATCGGTTCACGGGCGCTGAAGAACCCCGCACTGTGGGCGATTGCGGCGGCTTCATTCGTGGCGATCTTTGTCTTCAAGCTGCCATTCCCGTTCATCGTGTTGGGCGCTGCATTGATCGGTATCCTCGGCGGCCGCATCGCACCGGACCGATTCACGGCCGGTGGCGGCCATGCCGGCATGGCCAGATCCTTTGGGCCTGCGCTGATCGACGATGACACCCCAACGCCCGCGCACGCCCGCTTCCGCTGGACGGGATTGCTCAAGGTGGTCGCGGTGGGCGCCCTGCTATGGGTCGTACCCATGGGGCTGTTGACGGCCACCCATGGCTGGCATCACACCCTGACGCAAATGGGCTGGTTCTTCACCAAGGCCGCGCTGCTGACCTTTGGCGGCGCCTATGCGGTGCTGCCCTATGTGTATCAGGGTGCGGTCGGCCATTACGGTTGGCTGACGCCGGCACAGATGATCGACGGCCTCGCGCTGGGAGAAACCACGCCGGGCCCGCTGATCATGGTGGTCGCGTTCGTCGGCTTTGTCGGTGGTTACGCGAAAGCCTTGCTCGGGCCGGAATCACTCTTCCTCGCCGGCGCGCTGGCCGCCGTGCTGGTGACCTGGTTCACCTTCCTGCCGTCATTCCTGCTCATCCTCGCTGGCGGCCCGCTGGTGGAATCCACCCACGGCGACATCAAGTACACCGCGCCGCTGACTGCGATTACCGCCGCCGTGGTGGGGGTCATCCTCAATCTGGCGCTGTTCTTCGGCTACCACGTGCTGTGGCCACAGGGTTTTTCCGGCCCGTTTGAGTGGCGTTCTGCCCTCATCGCGCTGGTCGCCGCGATGGCCCTGTTTCGCTTCAAGCGCAGCGTGATCGAGGTGATTGCCGGCTGCGCCGTGCTGGGGTTGCTGCTGAAAACAGGGGGGCTGTAAATTCCGTCGGACGGCGAGGCCTTGCAAGCCCCCGACGGCGATCCGGATCGCCCATCCGCAAGTCATCGCATGGGCCACCCGCTCGGGCTCCGCGTTGATGAAGCGCGCCGAATCGAAACACCCCGGTTGCGATAGTTCCATAATTCTGGAATTATAAATACATGAACGAATCCGACGCGCTCCAAGCCCTCGCGGCGCTGGCCCATGGCACCCGCCTCGGCATCTTCCGGCTGCTGATCCAGCAGGAACCCGAGGGATTGCCGGCCGGTGACATCGCCATGAGGCTGGGGGTGTTGCAGAACACCCTGTCCGCCCATTTGCGCATTCTGCATCAGGCCCATCTGGTGGTGAACACGCGCGAAGGGCGGGTCATTCGCTACCGCGCCGATCATGCCGCCATGCAGGCCCTGCTGGCCTATTTGCTGGAGGATTGTTGCCAGGGCGATGCCAGCATCTGCGCGCCCTTGATGGAGACTTTGCGCTGCGCCTGTTGATGCGGGCCGCCGCGTGCCCATTGGCCCGCCCTTTTCCGGCCCTTTTTGATGGAGAGACCGCCCATGTCCGAGCGACCCTACAACGTCCTGTTTCTGTGCACCGGCAACTCCGCCCGCAGCATCCTGGCCGAGGCCGTGCTCAACCGGCTGGGCAATGGACGGTTTCGTGGCTACAGCGCCGGCAGCTTCCCCAAGGGCGAGGTTCATCCGCTGGCCCTGGCACTGCTGCGCCGGCAGAACTACCCCATCGCGGAACTGCGCTCGAAAAGCTGGGATGAATTTGCCATTCCCGGCGCTCCCCCGCTGGATTTCGTCTTTACGGTCTGCGACCGGGCCGCGAGCGAGGTCTGTCCCATCTGGCCTGGCCAGCCCATGAGCGCCCATTGGGGATTGCCGGATCCGGCCGCTGTCGAGGGCACGGAGATGGAAAAACACCTGGCGTTTGCCGACACCCTGCGGCATCTGGAACGGCGCATTGGGATCTTCGTCAACCTGCCGCTGGCATCGCTGGATCGCATGGCGCTCAAGCGCCGCCTGGATGACATCGGCCGCAACGACGCCTGATCTGGGCCCTTCCCCGCACAGCGGTACGCGCCGCCGCGCGGGGCAGATTCAAGCCTCAGATGACCTTCAGGCTTTTGAGTTGCGCGATTTCCGTGGCGGACAGTCCCCAATCGGCCAGCGCCTCGTCGTTGTGCTGGCCTGCCTTGGGCGGCGTCGTGGGCAGTTCGCCCGGCGTGCGGCTGAAGCGCGGGGCGGGGGCTGGCTGCACCACGCCGTCACGCTCCACGAAGGTCTGGCGCGCCACGTTGTGGGGATGCCGCGGCGCCTCCGCCATGCTCAGCACCGGGCCGAAGCAGACATCGCTGCCCTCCATGATCTCGGTCCATTCATCCCGCGTCCGGGTCAGGAAGACGGCTTGCAGCTTGGCCTTGAGCTCCGGCCATTTGCGCTGGTTCATCTGGTTGCGGAATTCCGGGTCGTCCTTCAGTCCCGTTTTTTCCAGCAACAAGGCGTAGAACTGCGGCTCGATCGAGCCAATGGCGACGTGGCGGCCATCCTTGCAGGTGTAGGTGTCGTAGAAGTGCGCGGCGCCGTCCAGCAGGTTGCTCTCCGGGCTGTCCTTCCACATGCCGGTTGCCTTGAAGCCATACATCATGGTCATGAGCAACGCCGCGCCATCGGTCATGGCGGTGTCGATGACCTGGCCCTTGCCGGAGCGCTGCCGTTCCAGCAGGGCGCAGACGATGCCAAAGGCCTGCAGCAGACCGCCGCCGCCGAAATCGCCCACCAGATTGATCGGCGGCACCGGCCGCTCGCCAGCTCGACCGATGGCGTGCAGGGCGCCGCTGATGGCGATGTAGTTCATGTCATGCCCGGCGGCATGGGCCAGGGGACCGAACTGGCCCCAGCCGGTCATGCGCGCGTAGACCAGCTTGGGGTTGCGCGCCAGACACACCTCCGGCCCCAAGCCGAGCCGCTCCATCACGCCCGGCCGGTAGCCTTCCATCAACACGTCGGCCCGTTCCGCCAGACGCAGCACGGTGTCCACGCCCTCGGGCTTTTTCAGGTCGACGGTCACCGAACGCCGGCCACGACCCAGCACGTCGAACTTGCCGCTCAGACCGGGGACATTCTTCTTGTCGACCCGCAGGATCTCCGCCCCCATGTCCGCCAGCATCATGCCGCAGAACGGGCCGGGTCCGATCCCGGCAATTTCGAGTACCTTGATGCCTTCCAATGGTCCCATGGTCGCCTCCCTGGCTGATTGCCGGCTCCCCCTTGGAGCCGTTTGCAAGGGTCCAAGCATAGCGGATTGGACCGATTGATGAATCCGCATGACCGTTTTGGGTCACGACAATGGGTTCTTGACGCAGGTCAAGCGCGTCCGGCAATGATGGGTCCAGATTGCGGCGGAGGGTTCCCGACCGCCTGAATTCAAGGCGAGGGCGTTCAACCCGATGCTTCATTCCGTCTTTACTGGAGGTGCGCAATGAGCGAAGCCGAGCAAAATCTCGTCTCAACTACCGGCCAGACGCCAGCCTTATCCAACTCGCCCAACTCCGGCGTCCGCTGGTTCCATCCCCTGCGTGAGATGGAGCGGGAGTTCGAGCGTTTCTTCAATCGCCCGATGTCCCTCAGTCCGCGCGACTGGCCGCGCTGGGACGAATGGTTCAAGCAGTCCGAGCTCGCCCTGCCGGCGATGGATGTCATCGACCGTGATGCGGAAGTGGTCGTGCGGGCCCAGGTGCCGGGACTGACCGCTGCGGATCTGGAGGTGACCGTCAGCGAGCAGGGCCTCACCCTGCGCGGCCACAAGCGGACCGAATCCGAGGAAACCGGCGAATTCCATCACCGGGAGATCAGCAGCCAGGAATTCGTCCGCACCGTGAACCTGCCTGCGCCCGTGGATGTGGATAAGGCCACGGCAAGCTGCAAGGACGGCCTGCTGGAGATCAACCTGCCCAAGCGCGAAGTGGTTCGCAAACAAAAACTCACGATCCAGACCTCGTAATCTTTGAGGAGGTCCGGGCACTCTGCCCGGGCCTCGCCCTTGCGCAGGTTGGATGGGCTGGGGTAAAACCGCTCCATTGCTCTCCACACGGCTTCCCGATGCGTACCGCCCTGCAACCGCTTTTCCGTCTCCGCCTAATCCTGTTGATCCTCGCACTCACAAGCCTGCATGTCGCCAGGGCGGCGGATCAGTCAGATACCGATCCGAGTATTCCCAGTGTGGCTGAGTTACAACAGGCCGCGTCGGTGGCGAAGGACGCTGAGGCCCTGCAGCCCGTGCGGGACAGCCTGGAACGCATCAAAGCGCTGGATAGCGAGGCAGCCGCGCTGCGCGAAACCGCCCGCCAGGCCGACAGCCGCATCGACAAGCTCAAGCGTGGCGGCAGCCCGGCCGGCCCCCTGCCATCCCCCGGCACCGATCTGGCGGTCATGGAGCAGGTGCTGGACAGTGCACAGAAGCGACTGGCGGAAACCCAATCGCATTTGGCAGAGCTGGAAAATGCGCTGCTCGCCCTGACCGCCAGCCCGTCCCAGGCCCGATCCGAAATGGCGGCCATGGAAGCCGAACAGGAGGCCTTGGCCAAGACCTTCACCCATGCGATAGGTACAGGCGCAGCGTCCTCACCAGCCTTTCTCGCTCAAGCCGCGCGCTATCAGGTCCTGGAAGCGGAAATCCGGCTGCGTCAGGCCCAATTACAAACTCACCCCATGCGACTGGCTCTGCTCACGGCTGAACGCGATGCGGCGCGCAATTTACGTCGTTCCCTGCAGGCGCGAGTGGACCTACTGATTCAACGCCTGGGTCGCAGCCGGATCAAGAGCGCCGATCAGGCCGCGACCCAGACCAAACGCGCCATCGAGCAGGTTGATTCCGAGCATCCGCTGGTCAATACCCTGGCAGCCGAGAACGCGAGCCTGTCGCAGGAGCTGACTCAACTGGCCCAACAACTGGATCAGGTCAGTCGAACCAATGAGGACACCGCCCACCAGATGGAAGAAGTGCAGGCGCTCTACCACAGCGCCCAGACCCAGATCGAGATTGCCGGCGTCGGACAGGCGCTGAGTCGGGTCCTGCACGAACAGCGCAAGCGCCTGCCCGACCTGAAGGTCTATCGGCAACAGGCGCGCGCGCGCAGCGAACAGATCGCCGAAACCCGCCTCCGGCAGTTCCAGATCGAGGAAAAGCGCAGCGAACTGGACGATACGGTGCAACGTGCGCGCGCGCTGTTACTCGCCTATGACTCGGAAACGCCCCTCAGCGCCCGGCAAACAGACAACCTGCTCGCCGAACTGGAGTTGCTGCTGGACAGCCAGAAAGACTTGCTGGAGCGTCTGAGCCGCAGCTACCTCACCTTGATCGATCGCCTGGGCCAGTTGGACCTGAATCAGCAGCAACTCACCCAGATCGGTGGGGACTACACCCGGTTGCTGGATGAAAATTTGCTGTGGATTGCCAGCGACCCGCCCATCCGGGCCGCCTGGTTCGCCGAACTGACCGCCGAGCTGACCACCCTGATCGATCCGTCACGCTGGCGGCGCGTGGGTTGGGCATTAGCAAGCGAGGCGCAGGAACGGCCGTTGACCGTGACCCTGGGCCTGCTCATCCTGGGTCTGGCGGTCCAGGGACGACGCAGGCTGCGACACTACTTGATCAACACGCGCGATCGCGTGGCTGATCCCGCTCAGGATCATTTTGGCCTCACCGTCGGCGCCATCCTGGCCAGTTTCATTCTGGCACTGCCCTTGCCACTGCTGGCGGGCCTGATGGGCTGGATGCTGGGCAATCAAGCGGAAGGAACTCCGTTTATCCTTGGACTGGGAGACGGGTTGACGCACGCCGCGTTGATTGGCTGGGTCATCGAATCGTTCAGACGCCTAGGCACCCGGGGCGGCGTACTGGAAGCCCATTTCCATTGGCAGCCCCGCACCCGGGAACTGCTCTATCGCAATCTGCGCTGGCTGGTCGTGCTGACCGCCTTCGCCACCATCTTGATGCGTTTGACGGCCGCAGAGCCTCAGGGTTTGAGCACCTCCGTCCTGGGTCGGGCCGTATTCATCGCTTTCTCGTCGGCGCTGCTGGTGTTCGTTGCGCGGATCTTTCATCCCACGCATGGCGTATTGGGCAATTGGCTGCAAGCCCACGCAGATGATTGGGCCGGACGTGGACGCCAAATCGGCTACGCGCTGGTGCTGATGATTGCTGCCGCGCTGGCCCTCATGCCGGTCTTCGGCTACACCTACACCGCCGTGCAACTGCAGGCCCGGGTGTTTTTCAGCGGCTGGCTGTTGGCCGCCAGCGCTCTGGTCATCAGCCTGCTGATCCGCGGTCTGTCGGTGAGTCTGCGCCGCATCGAAGTGGCGCGGGTCGGCGGCCGTCTCCTCGAAGGATTGGCTCGCCACGACGATGAATCGGTCGTGTCAGCCGGAGGAGAAGGGAACATCAAGCCGCTGCCCGAGGCCGTGATGGACCTGGAGACCATGAACGACCAGGTTCGCACCCTGCTCAGGCTGGCCTTGGCGGTGATGGTGATCGGCGGGCTGTACATGATTTGGGGGGACACCCTGAGCGCGCTCAAGATACTTGACCGCGTCACTTTATGGTCCATCACCGAGCCCGGCAGCGACGGCGCCGGACCCGTCACGCGCGCCATCACCCTGGGTAGTCTGGGTCTGGCGCTGGTGGCGCTGACCTTCACCCTGGGCGCGGCGCGCAATATTCCGGGTCTTCTGGAAGTGCTGATCCTGCAGCGCCAAGGCGTGGATGCAGGCACCCGCTATGCCGCCACCCTGCTGAGTCGCTACGCCATCTTCCTGGTGGGTCTACTCATCGTCGTCAATCAACTGGGCATCGACTGGAGCAAGGCGCAATGGCTGGTGGCCGCGCTCTCCGTGGGCCTGGGCTTTGGGCTGCAGGAAATCGTCGCCAACTTCGTCGCGGGCATCATTATCCTGTTCGAGCGCCCCGTGCGCATCGGCGATACCGTGACCGTAGGCGGCGTGTCCGGGACCGTTTCGCGCATTCGCATCCGCGCCACCACCATCGTGGATTGGGATCGCAAGGAACTGATCGTTCCCAACAAAAGCTTCGTCACCGATCCCATCGTCAATTGGACTCTCAGCGACCTGATGACCCGCGTGGTGATTCCCATCGGTATCGCCTACGGGGCCGACCCCCAGAAGGCGCTCACGGTCATGGAAGCCGTGGTACACCAGAATCCGCTGGTCATGAAAGATCCCACCCCGGCCGCCCTGTTCATTGGTTTTGGAGACAGCGCGCTCAATTTCGAGCTGCGCCTATTCGTCAAGAATCTGGGCGATTCAGTCGCGGTCCGCCACCAGCTCCATCTGGCCCTGGAGCGCGCGTTGCGCGAAGCGGGCATCGATATCCCCTTCCCGCAACGCGACGTGCATCTGCGCTCCGTCTCACCAGAGGCCGCTGAGGCCTTGCGTTCCACGCCGGAAGCCGCGCCCGAGGATCGTCACTAAACCGTTACCGGGCCGTTATCGAACCGTCACAGGCCGTTTGCATACTTCGCGCAGCGCCAACCGCGACGCCCCCGTCCGGAGGGCTGGAATCTCCCAACTGCAGCGAGGCGGTGCATGCGGATTGCCTTGGTCACCGATGCCTGGAAGCCCCAAGTCAACGGGGTGGTTCGCACCCTGACGACGCTGGACATCCGACTGCGCTCCCTCGGCCACCTGGTCAAGGTCATTCAACCCAGCCTGTTCACCACCCTTCCCATGCCCGGCTATTCCGAGATTCGTCTGGCCATCTGGCCGGACGGGCGGGTGCGGCGCATGCTGGAAGCCTTTGAGCCCGAACACATCCACATCGCCACCGAAGGCCCCTTGGGGCTGGCGGCCCGGCGCTATTGCACCGCCCGCAACCTGCAATTCACCACCTCGTTCCACACCCGCTTCCCGGAATACCTCAAGGCCCGCCTGCCCTTTCTGCCCACCGGGCCGGGCTATGCGGCGATGCGCTGGTTCCATGGCGGCGCGACGCGCACCTTGGTGAGCAATCCGGATCTGATCGACGAGCTGCACGGACGCGGCTTTACCAACCTGGTGCTGTGGCGGCGCGGCGTGGACACCGAGCTGTTCCGCCCGATGGACAAGGACTTCCTCGCCGGTCCCCGCCCCATTTTTCTCTACATGGGCCGGGTGGCGCCCGAGAAGAACATCGAGGACTTCCTGCGCCTTGATTTACCCGGCACCAAGTACGTGGTCGGCGACGGTCCCGCCCGGGCCGAACTGGAGGCGCGCTACCCTGCCGCGCGGTTCACCGGGGCACAGACCGGAGAAGCGCTGGTGCGTCACCTGGCCAGCGCCGACTGCTTTGTCTTCCCCAGCCGCACCGACACCCTGGGCCTCGTGATGATGGAAGCGCTGGCCTGTGGCGTACCGGTGGCGGCCTATCCGGTGGTCGGGCCGACCGCCCTGATTCGCAACGGGGAAAACGGCTATCTGGACGAGGATCTGGCGCAGGCCGCCCTGCAATGTCTCGACATCGCTCCGGAACACTGTCGCGCCAGCGCCATGGGCTGGTCGCTGCAGCGTTCGGTTGAAGAATTCCTGGGGCATCTGGTGCCAGCCCGGCTCCCGCTGCCGTTCACCCTGTTCGAGGGTTTTCCGCTGGATGGAGGCCGACGATGAACAGCCCGATGTTGGCCAGGGATGGATTGTGTCGCCGACGACGGACCGCAATGAATCACAACGATGGCGGGACACCGCCTGTTACCGCCGCCATGAACTGAACCCGCCGCCCATCCCGACCGGAGGATTCCCCATGCACGCGCTACCCAGCCCCACCCCGCCCGATTACCGCACGATCTGGATTTCCGATGTCCACCTGGGCAGCCGTGGCTGCCAGGCCGAGCTATTGCTGGAGTTCCTGAAGCAGCATCCCTGCGAACGGCTCTATCTGGTGGGCGACATCATCGATGTCTGGGCCCTGCGCCGCGGCATCTACTGGCCGCAAGCGCACAACAACGTGCTGCGTTTCCTGCTCGGGGCCTCGCGCCAGGGCACTGAAGTCATCTATATCCCTGGCAACCACGACGCTTTGTTCCGCGACCATTCCGGCGCCACTTTCGGCAGCATCGCCATTCATCGCCACGCCATGCACACCACCGCCGATGGCCGCCGCTTCCTGGTGCTGCACGGCGATGAATTCGACAGCGTGGTGCAATACTCCCAGCTCACCGCCATGTTCGGCAGCAAGATGTACGACGCCCTGCTGCGCCTCAACCATCCCGTGAACCTGGTCCGCCAGGCGATGGGCCAGCCCTACTGGTCGCTGTCCGCCTTCGTCAAGGGCCGGGTCAAGGAGGCAGTCAAGTACATCGGCAACTACGAGGAGGCCGTGGCCCGCGAAGCCGCCCGCTATGGCATCGATGGCGTCATCTGCGGCCACATCCACCACGCCGAAATCTCCCGCATCCACAACCTGCAGTACTGCAATTGCGGCGACTGGGTGGAAAGCTGCACCGCGCTGGCGGAAAATCCGCAAGGCGAAATCTCGCTGATCCGCTGGGCCGAAGCCCGCACCGAACGCAGCACCGCCGTGCTGCGCCGCGTCGCCTGAAGATCATCCGCGACTGATCCACCCACCCCTGCGGCGCCCGCCGCAGGGGAAAGGGTGCTTGCAGCGTCCCGCCCTGCTCATGCTTTCCGCCCGCCTGCCGAAAAATGGACAGGCATCGGCGGAGCGCGCACATGGCCAGCAAGCGGCACATCATCATGTTCGGTCTGGGATTGCAGCTCGCGGCGCTGGCCGCACAGGCCGACATCTACCGCTGCGAACAGGACGGCCGCACCGTCTACACCGATCATCCCTGCGCCGGTGAGCGCATCGACCCGGAATTGGCCACCCGCGCCGGAGCGGGCGATCCAGCGGCGCAAGCAAGCCGCGACCGGCATGAATCCGCCGCCAAAACAGAAACGACGCGCCGCTGGCAACAGGAAGATGCAGCAGCCGACGCCCAACAGCGCAAGGCCGACGCCGAATGGCTGGCCAACTATGCCAAGGAAAAGCAGATTGAAGACGCCTTTCAGCGCCGGGAAGTTGTCGCCGGGATGACTCAGGACCAGGTCCGCCTGATCCTGGGGACACCGGACCGCATCGGGAAGGAATCGAGCGACCGCGGACAGGATGAACTCTGGGAATATCCGGATCGCGGGACGGGCCGGGCAACCGCCAGCTTCCGCAATGGAAAACTGCTGAAGTACCGCAGCTACGGCAAACGCCGCCGCTGAAGGAACGCGGAGTGATCCCGGCAGTGGATTAATGGGCACTCACCCACGGATCGCGAGGGTGCTGCACGCATCGAGATAAGGGAATGGATCAGCGCTCTCCGCTATCCCCGCGCGGAATGCTTCAGGGATTCGCACTCAGCACGGTGTTCACGGTTTTGGCAAACGCCGCGTCCTGCCAGCGCCGCAGCGAAATCGCGTTGTAGTCGACCACGCTCAGCCCGGCCCGCTCGATGGCCGCGCGCATTTCCGCATTGCCATCCTGCGCCAGCGTCTGGCGCTCTGCCGGGTCCGCCGTCGGCATCAAAAGCGCGTAGCGGGCATTGATGGCCTCGACGTCCCGATAGGCCCGACCGAAACGTTGCAGTACATCATCGCCAACGGGCGGCAAGCGACTGGCCTCGACACGCTGCGGAGTGGGCAGGGGAAGTTCACGCAAACCGCGATCATCTGCTTGCGGAACAGGGTTGGTGATGGGTGGGGGCTTGGTCTCCGCCGTACCCGGAAGCAAGGGAATGTTGACCTCATCCTGGTCAGGCTGCTGCTCGGCCTGCGTATCCTTCGGGGCCGGCGTGTCGGGCAGCGGGAAAACCTGCGCCTGCCCCGCCAGCGCCCACAGCGGAGCCCATCCCAGCCAGACCACAACGCCAATCCTTGTCCATCGCTTCACTTGTCCGCTCCTGCCGCAAACCCGCGACTATGCTAGCCCCCAAGCAAGGCGGGGTAAATTGCCATGCCCTCTTCCCCGCCGCCCAAGAAGGGCTGGGCGCTCCCTCACCCCACATTCACCGGCACCAGCGTCATGGTGTCGTTGCCGAAAATATCGATGACTTTCACCGCCACGGTGTAGCGCCCCGGCCGGTCGTAGCTGTGCAGGGCGGTGGTCAGTTCCAGATCGCGGTTGCGGCGGGTGCGGAAGCTCTGCCATTCGTTCTCGAAGATATAGCCGCCGGTCCAGCGCTCTTCGAATTCCACCACTTCGTCATTCCCGCCCCCGATCGGAGTCGAGGGCAGGCTCCGGCGGGAATCCATGTCGGATGTGGTGGGCGTGCTCGAAGACTGGATTCCCGCGTTCGCGGGAATGACGGAATCAAGGCCCATGTTCTTCGCCACCTTGATGATCTCCTTGCGGCTCATGTAGTCGAAGTCCACCGCCCAGTAATCCACCCAGTCGGTCCAGTGGCGGGTCAGGCGCTCGCGGGTGACGATGCCGTCCTTGCTCTTGCTCACCTTGTAGAGCTGGCCCTGTTCGCACATGACCTCGCTCTTGCCTTCCTTCATGGCGGCAATCGCGGCCTCAAAGGCGCCCTGGGTGTAGTAGACCGAGAAGTCGGTCAGCTCGATCTGGACAGTGAGTTTGTCCTTCTTGTCGTAGCGCGGCGTGGCCTCGACGAAGCTGATGTCGTGGAACACCACCTGGCCCTTGTCCACGGCGCGCTTGTCGAACACTTCGGCGGGGATGTATTTCGGGGTCAGGTCGATGCCCTTGCCGCGCGCTTCTTCGAGCACCGCCGGGAACAGCCCCATCTCGAACTCGAAGGCCAGCACGTCCACCCGCGTGGCGCCGCGCTTGCGGCATTCGGTGATGACTTCTTCCACGAACAGCCGCCCCACGGGCAGGTTGATCGGGCCGATCACCACCAGCCGGCCGTTGCGCGCGCCGTGGAAAAAACCGTCCTGCGGGGCGGTTGCGGAACCGGCACCTGCGCTGCCGCCAAAGGCGGTGGCCTTGTAGGCGCGCAGGATCAGCTCGCGGAATTCGTTTTCCTTTTGGGCCAGTGCCTGTTCCTTCTGCGCACCGGTCAGCCGGCCGCCGACGTTCAGGTAGGCCTGGCGCTCGTAGCGGCCCAGGTTCAGCACCTCGAAGGCACGGAAGTCTTTTTCCGCCGTCCTTCAGCTCACGCTGCACGCCGATCAGCCGCTTGCGCGTGGTGTGGATGCCGAACTTGCCGAGGTCGGTGGCGATCCACTTGCGGCCGAGTTTTTCCGCCACCGCCGCCGTGGTGCCGGAGCCGCAGAAGAAATCGGCGACCAGATCGCCTTCGTTGCTGCCGATTTTCAAAATCTTTTCGATAATTGTTGTTGGTTTTTGGGTCGGATAATCAACTTTCTCCGAATCGGGAAGTTGTTTGGCATCTAGCCAGATTGTACCGACGCGAACGCCCTCAGAATCATCGAGATATTTCCGATAAGCAGGGACACCAGTCTTGCTGATCTCAATCAACCCCTTCGCATCCATGTCATCAAGAGTATCTGGGTGAAAACGCCAGTGATTGCCCTCAAGTGGCCTCATCCCTTTCCATTCGTCACCGGTTTGGCCGCTCCTTCGACCCGGAGCGTGCAAAGGCAACAACCTATACCGTCTCTTTTTTTCATCAGTGTGGCGGTATGCAGTTTCAACATACTCTGAGCTTAACTCATCGTAGATTTCATTGAAGCGATAACCGCGCGTCTTCGAGTAATAGAAGATCGTGTCGTGGATATTACTGAGTGATCTGGATGTGTAATTCTTCGTGTTGCACTTCTGCCAAATAATCTCATTCACGAAGCTATTTGTGCCAAATACTTCGTTCAATGCCAGACGCATGAATGAATTCACGCGCCAATCACAATGGACGAAAATGTTTGCCTCCTCGTGCATCAAATCCCGCATCAAAATCAGCCGCTCGTAGATCATGGCGATAAACGAATCCGCGCCGCGCCCCCAGGTGTCGCGGTAGGCGATCTGCTCCAGCAGGTTCGGTTCCTTGTGGAAGGTCTCGCCGCCGATCTCGATATCCATGGAGAAGTCGGCACCGACGTCGAAGGGCGGGTCGATGTAGATCAGTTTCAGGCCGCCGGCGTCCTCGATCTGCTGGCGCAGCGCACCGGCCTTCAGCGACGACAGAATCAGCTTGTTGTCGCCCCAGATCAGCTTGTTGCTCCAGCCGCGCAACTGGCGGCCGCGGCTGTCGAACAGGTCTTCCTGCATTCTGGTTTCGGTGCGCGGCTCGTCGATGTGCTCCAGCGTCTGGAACGGCAGCACCGTGGTGCAGACATCGCGCGTCTTGCCGTTCCACACCAGCTCGACCTCGCGCTTGTCCTCGAACAGGATGAAGCGGTACTTCTCCGGCAGCGGCCGGCCCTGCTGGAGCAGCGCGATCAGGTCGCGCTGCTCGGCGTCGGTGAGTTCGTAGGCTTTTTTGTCTTGACGGGCCATCGTTCAGGGTGCCGATTGGGGTGGTTCAATGCGTTCGAGAATGGCAACGGCCAGCGCCTTGAAGTCGCTCCAGGCCTGCTTCACCGCTTGGGCATGGCTACCGATGGCACCGTCGGCCGTGGTGAGCTGAAAGATGGGTTTATGTGCTTCCTGCGCCATGGGCGCGAGGCTGCGGTAGTGTTTCAGCCGAGCCAGGCAATGGCCATCGATGGGCTGAATTTTTGGCGAGACGGTTTGATTCAACACGCTTTTTTGATACGTCTCGGGAATTTTGTCTGCCCACTTTTTGTAAGCCTGGACAGGACGCGACAGGCGCTCGGTGTGCTGCATGAGGACGTAGCCCACGGGTTGCATGGCACCGGCCGGCAGCGCGAAAGCTGGATTGGGCCAGTTGTCCACTCGCTTCTTCCAGTCGGTCCGCCAGGTCCGCAAGGTGGGGCCGAGGTTGCGCAGGCCCTGCAACGAAAAGAGATCGGCGGCAAGGGGAATAACAACGTGGTCGCTCGCAATCAATGCGGAACGATTGATGGCGCCCAAGTGCGGCCCGACGTCGGCAAGAATCATATCCGCCTGGTGCTCAGTCGCTGCCATTTGGGCCACCTGCCAGAACGCCGACAGCAGGCGCATGGGGCGGTAGTGGTTGGTGGAGCCCATGGCAGCCGGCCAAGCCTCCGACAGCGCATCTTCAAACCCCGCCAAGGCCAGATCGCCGGGCACCAGTTGCAGACGTGAATTGATGGATCGGGTTTGCGGAGGAAGGATGTCGCCGACTTCCATGAGCGGCTTGATGCACTGGTAAATGGTGGTGTTGCGTGGTGCCGTGTTGTCGGGATCCCACAGAATTTCCAGCTCGTCTTCCGACAAAAAAGCCGACGTCAGGTTGGCTTGCGGATCGAGGTCAATGGCCACCACGCGCTTGCCCATCTCGGACAGCATCCAGGCCAGGTGAAACACGAGCGAGGTCTTGCCAACGCCACCCTTGTTATTGAAAAAGGTGAGGACAGGAACACTCATGGCGCTCTCCTGACAATCACCATAACGAAATTCTGTTCGATCTCGAATTCCGGGGGCGGGTTGCCGTTCTTTTCCAGCGCCTGACGGGCCAAGGTGATCCCGGCGCCGAAACGCTGCGCGTAGCCGAGCACCTTGAACGCCGCGGCGAGTTGCGGGTTTCGGTAATCGGAGAATCCGGGTTTGCCGAAATTCTGCTTCGTCATGCTGCCATATGGCCCGCCGCTGTTGATGATCTCAATGCGGTCGTCAAACCAGTAGAGCTTCACCGGCGCATTGGTGCCCTCATAGGTGCGATGCAGAACGGCATTCCGCGCCAGTTGCTGCAGCGCCACCATCGGATAGGGGCTGCGGCGTACTTCCCGGTCCTGCGAGGTGAAATCGACGCGGGTGGTGAGATGTGCGTTCAGTTTTTCGTCCAGACGCCTGAGCATCGAGCCTATGGTGCCGTCGATCTCGGCCTCGTCGGCGATGGGATCACCCAGAGTGGTGCCATGGATGCGCAGAAACTGGATGTAGCTGCCGGGGATCCAGGTGCGTGGCGAGATACCGAGCACAAGCTGCCCAAGCACCGTCGGCGTCGGCTCATCAGCCGACACCACCATGCCGCAGGAGGCGAGCCGCTGCTCAAAGCTGCGCTCGTTGGCAGCAAGCACGTCGGCGGCCACTGCATTCGGCAGATATTCCTGCTCGAAGATCGCCCGACTGAGATCGCTGAGTGAACTTGCTGCAATCGGATGGGCCTCGAAATGCAGGTCGCGGTAGCGACGCTTTTCGTTGAGGATGCGCTCGTCCTGCGCGCTCGCCAGACCGCGACGCGGGCCGATTCGAATCCAGATCCGACCCTCATAACGCACAGGTGGCGCATCGGCCGGCCAGACCGTGATGAGCGCCATAGGAGCGTCTTTCAGGACACGCCGTTCCACCGTAAGGGTGGGTGGTGGGACGGTCTTGCCGTCGGTCTTGATATCGGAAAGCGTTTGCAGAAGTCGGTCGGTGACCGCGATGATGGCGGCGCTGCCATCGTCGTTGGCGCCGATGAATACGATCCCCGGTTGGCCGTGGTTGGGTAAATCGTTCGCAAACGCACAGACTGCCTGCCGGGTTTTTTCGGGGGCGTCTCCTGCCCATGCTGCCTTGCGCTCGACACAATCCGATTCCAGATCATCCAGCAGCGCGGTCAGTTCAGCATCGCTGAGTGGATTCATGGCACAGCCTCCTGGTATTCGGCAAAGGGGGGCGTGGGCCAAACCGGTGAACTCCGGCGGCGGCCTGCTTTGGCCGAGCAGCGCGATCAGGTTGCGCTGCTCGGCGGCGGTGAGTTCGTAGGTGGGTTTGGGTGGTTTGCTCATGGCTGCACCGCGAGTTGGTCGTAGGACAGCACGGTAATACGGCTTTTTGCAGCGGCGCGCAGACGAACGTCCCCGCTGACGAAGATTCGGCAACTGGCTTCGATTGCAGCGGCAAGGTGCAGCGCATCCACCAGTTTCAGCGCCGAATGCACTGCTCGCAGCGCTGCGGCGGCATCGGCGACCGCGGGGGTAAGCGCTGCAATGCGGATCGGACCGGACTCATCCAGCAGGCGGCGGTAGAACGCGATTTGTGGCTGATTGCCGCTCTTCAATGGCAGTACCAGCACTTCCGCACGCACGAGCAGCGACGCGTAGGCCGTCACTTCATGCCGGGTGACGGCGCCCATGAGCGCCGCGACGCCGGCCGGCTGCGTGGCCGGATCACCTTCGAAAGCGTAGATCAGGGCATTGGTGTCCAGATACACGCGCTGGCCGAGCAGTGCGTCAATCCTCATCGCGATCCTTGCGCAGTTCGCGGACGTACTCCACTACTTCGTCCAGCGATTGGTAATGGGGCCACTTGCCAAGGCATTGCGTCAGATCCAGCGGCGGTTCCGCCGCAGGCGGTGCTTTTTGGAGCCCGCGGGTGATCAATTCGGCCACTACGTCCTTCAGCTTGCGGTTGCTTTGCGCGGCGAGGATTTTCACTTCGCGCATCAGCGGGTCGGGGAGTTCAAGTGTGGTTTTCATGGCCGGTTATCCATAAAGCTGGGTTTATGGGCATTCTAGCTCGATTCCGCCCGTTCAGTCTGATAACCGCGAAACGCCGCAAGCAGCCCGGCGAAATCCGTTGGCCGGTGCGCCTCGAAGCTTTCCTGATCGACGTAGACAAAGCCGTAGCGCACGCCGTCCTCGCTTTTGCTCGCTTCGGTCGCATCCGCGCACCACTGCGCCAGCCGCGCCATCTTTTGCGGCAGGTCCAGCTCCTCGCGGCCCTTGGTCTCGACCAGCCACACCGCGCCATCCGTGGTGCGGACGATGAAATCCGGCGTGTAGGTGGACAGCTCGCCGTCGGCCTTGACGTAATCCAGCTTGAAGCCGACGGCCAGGTAGTTCTTGCCGAAAGCCTGCACGTCGGGCGCGCTGTCGAGAAATGCCGCGAAGGCCAGTTCCAGACGGTCGGCGTTGGCTTCGCCGACGATGCGGTTGAAGACGGATTTTCTGGCCGGCAAAAAACCGCGCGGCTCGGTGCGGAAGGGCCGGGTGTCGCGCAGGCGGATCTGGCCTTCGCTGCGCGAACTGCCGCTGTCGCGGATGGTCAGCGCGTTGATGGCGGCGCGGAAGTGGTCGAACAGCAGCTTGCCGACTTCCGGTTCGGACAGGTTGCGCAGGATCACCGGATCGTCCAGATCGACCGGGTGATCGAACAAGTGCTCGCGCAGGAAGTCGCGCACCTTGGGATAGAGCAGGTCGTAGCCGCCGACCAGGCGCAGGTCTTTCAGCAACTGGCGGGCGAAGAAGGCGACCACGGAGCGGTAGTCCGCCGCGCCGCTGCCGTCGAGCTGGATGACGTGATCGACCTCGGATTCGAGCAGGGTCTTGAAGACGATCTCGCGGGTCTGGTCCGGCGTGAAGGGCTTGACCGGCAGCCGGGGATTGCCGAACGCGGCTGGGTCCAGCTCGGCCAGGTCCCTGAACTCGCGGTTGAAGCGCCGGGTCAGGCGGGGCAGCGCGATGTCGAGCGCGTCGATGTCCTTGTCGGGAGCTTCGGTATCGACCTCGACGACCACGGAATCCTGCCGCTCGCGTCCGCCCGCGCCGCCCATGGGCACCCGGTCGAAGGTCACACCCTCGCTCTGGATCGACTCCACGAACTCCATGAACGCGGGCGTGCCCATGACCGAGACGGTTTCTGGTGTATCGGAGCCCCCGCCGGCGGACGCGGGCATAAGCGAGGGGTACATGCGCCGCAAGCCGCGCCCCAGGGTCTGCTCGGGCAGGATGTTGCTCTTGGCGGCGTAGGCGCGCAGGCCGACGATGACGGTGACGTTGCGCACGTCCCAGCCTTCTTTCAGCATCAGCACCGAGACGATGGCCTTGTAGGGCGATTGCCAGGTGTCGATGGCGTTCGACTGCTGGCGCAGCAGTTCCAGTTCGTCCTTGCTCTTGCCGGAAGCGGCCTCGGAAATCTCGCCGTTGTTCTTGGTGTGGATCACCAGCACCGCGTCTTGCAGTTCGGGGCAGATTTTTTGCAGGTACTCGCCCACCGCGTCGCAGTTTTTGGTGTCGTCCACCATCACGAACAGCACGGCCTTCTTGCCCAGCGCCGCGTGTTCGGCCTGGCTCTTGCGCCACTCCTCGATGCCCAGTTGCAGGTAGTCGGCGTATTTCTCGGTGACGATCGGGCTCTGGTGCTCGGCGAGGCGGGCGCGGCTGGCGGCATCCGGCAGCACCGGATGCTTGACCACGTTCTGCGCGATGGCCTCGACCAGCGGATAGTCGCTGACGGTCTGCACGAAAATCGCGCCGTTGTTGTGGCGCGGCGTGGCGGTGACGTCCACTTGCAGCGCCAGGCGCAGATCTTTTTGCAGCAGCCGATGATGGATGTCCTGGATCGACTTGAACCAGGCCAGGCGCGGATCGTGGATGTGGTGCGCCTCGTCGTTGAACACGGCCAGCTCGTCGATCTCGCGCACGATCTCGCCCAGATCGACGCGGCTGTCGGTGGTCTTGCCGACGGGCTTGGCCCCGAACGGGGCCAGAAAATAGTCGCGCAGGTCGTCATCGTCGAGCGAGGGCTCCGGCACCTCGCCCAGATAGACGCGGTGGATGTTGGTCAGGAACAGGTTGCCGGTCGGGCGCACCACGCGCACGTCGTCCTGGATATGCAGCGCGAGCTGGAAATCGTCGCGCCAGTTGTGCCCCGCGTGGCCGTTGTCGGGCAGCACCGGATCGTTGAAGAAGATGCGCAGGCCGTCGAAATCGGCGCGCAGGCGATCGAGCACGATGATGTTGGGCGCGATCAGCAGGAAGTTGCGCGCGAGCTGCGAATTCGCTTCGTAGAGTTTGTGAAAGTAGCTCCAGGCGATCAGCAGCGACAGCACCTTGGTCTTGCCGGCGCCGGTGGCCATCTTGATCACGAAGCGCGGCCAGTCCTCGTCGAACATGTTGCTCGACACCGCGCCGGAGGCATCGAAGCGCAGCAGGTCGAACTTGTCGCGTGCGCCGCGCACGTCGTAAAGCCAGATCAGGGTCTCGACCGCTTCACGCTGGGCAAAATAGTAGCGAAACGGGCTTTGCGTGCCGTCCGCCTGTTCGATCAGGTGTTCGGTCTCGAACCACCAGGCCAGCAGCGCACGCGAAGTGGCGGATGCACGCCGGCATAGCGCGCCTCGCGCCAGGCTGCGACTTCCTCGCGCACCTTGGCCACCAGCGGCGGCAGCAGCTTTTCATAGGCCGTGCTGCGCAGTTCTTCCGCGGCCGGGAACCAGCGCAGCTCCGGGGGCAGGACAGCGTAGGGCGAGCGCGGGAAGTCCGGATGCAGTGCCATGAATTACCTTCCTGTTAATTCGGGTTCCGGCGCCCGCTCCAGTTCACAACGCGGGCCACAGCCCGCCCGACACCGGCAGGGTCACGCCGGTGACATAGCTCGATTCGTCGTTGCTGAAAAACAGTGCGGCATTGGCGATGTCGAGGGGTTCGCCCATGCGCTTCATCAGGTTCTTTTGCTCGAACTCGCGGGCGACGTCTTCGCCCACGTCGCGGATCGCCGTGGTGCGGATGATGCCGGGCGCGATGCAGTTGACGTTGATGTGGGGCGCGAGCTCCTCGGCCAGACTGCGGGTCAGGGAGGTGACGCCCGCCTTGGCGGCGCCGTAGTCGGCGTGGCCGGCGGCGCCCGCGTATTCCACCGAGGAGACATTGACGATCTTGCCCCATTTGCGCGCCAGCATGCCGGGCGCGAGTTTGCGCACCAGGTAGAAAATGCCTTTCAGGTTGACGCGGAAGCAGCCGTCCCAGCGCTCTTCGGAGACTTCGAGCACCGGCGTGTATTTGGCGTCGATAAAGAGGCCGCCGACCACATTGATGAGCACGTCGACGCGGTCAAAGTGCGCGCGGGAGGACGCCAGCAGCTCGTCCACTTCCGCCTCAACCAGCACGCTCGCGCGGTGCGCATGCACCTTGGCGCCGGGCGCGAGCAGCGGCGTGATCTCCTCGACCGCGGCTTCGAGGCGGCGGCCGGAGATGTCGGTGATGATGAGGGAGGCGCCCTCTTCGGCGAAGCGCTTGGCGACGCCCAGACCCATGGGGCCGGCGGCGCCGGTGACCAGGGCGACCTTGTTGGCTAGTCTCATGTGATGTCTCGCAGATGTCTTGTTGATGTCTTGTTGATGTCTTGTTGATGTCGGATGTTGTCTTGTCGTCACCCCCGCGTCCTCCCGTCACCCCCGCGAAAGCGGGGGTCCAGTCGCCACCGGATTCCGAGATATTGCGGCACCTGGATTCCCGTTTCACTGGAAACCGCTCCTGCGTTTCCAGTATTTCCGCCATCCATGGCGGTCGCGCGGGAATGACGGAACCGCGTCACCTGCGCGGATGCGGTGGATGTGCCGTTCCGGTCCGGCTAACGCGGCCGCAGGGTGCGAAACACATGGCGCATCACGTCGTTGGCCGAGTCGTAGGGCTGGGCGCCGCTCATGTCGGCGATGCGTGCGTAGTTGTCGCGTATCGCTTCCGGGGTCGGTACCTCACCGCCGCCCAGCACCGCGCCCGCGGCTTCCATGATCTGCACCCGGGCGTAGTAGCCGGCGCCCGCTTCCACCACATCGCCGGACACGTCGTTTTCCTCGGCGCAGAACCAGGCCACGATGGGCGTCACGAACTCCGGCTTCACCAGCGGCTTGATCTGCTCCGACATGATGTCCTGGGTCATGCGGGTCAGCGCCATGGGCGCCACCGTGTTGATATGGATGTTGTACTTGCGCCCCTCGTGCTTGAGGGCGTTCATCAGCCCCACCACGCCCAGCTTGGCGGCGGCATAGTTGCTCTGGCCGAAGTTGCCGAACAGGCCGGCGGCCGAGGTGGTCATCACGATGCGCCCGTAGTTGGCGTCCTTCATGTGGGGCCAGGCGGCGATGCTGCAATAGGCGGCGCCCGCCAGATGCACCGCCACCACGGCATCGAAATCCTCCGGGGTCATCTTGGCGATGGTCTTGTCGCGCAGGTTGCCGGCGTTGTTGATCAGGATATCGATGCGCCCCCAGTGGTCGAGTGCCGCCTGGACGATGCGCGCCGCGCCCGCCGGCGTGGCGACGGAATCGGCATTGGCTATCGCCTCGCCGCCGGCGGCCTTGATCTCCGCCACTACCTGCTGGGCGGGCGTCGCCGAACTGCCGCTGCCGTCGACCGCGCCGCCCAGATCGTTCACCACTACGCGCGCGCCGCGCGAGGCAAGAAAGAGCGCGTGGCTGCGGCCGAGTCCGGCGCCGGCGCCGGTAACCACCGCAACCCGGTTGTCGTATCGAATGGTCATTTTTGTGTGCTCCGTATGGTCGGGATTGGGTCCGATTTTACACAGACTGACTCGACAAGCTCGTGCCGAAGCGCAACAATCGCTTGCCATAACAACAACCACCTGTGCGCCTCGCCATGAGCATGAATCCGAAAACATTGCCGCGCCCGACGCCGGAGACCCGCCATTTCTGGGAGGGAGCGCGGCGCGGCGAACTGCTGCTGCAGCAGTGCGACGCCTGCACCCATGTGTATTTTCCGCCGCGTCCCTTTTGCCCGGAATGCGCTTCGCGGCAGGTGTCGGTAGTCCGTGCCAGCGGCCGCGCCACGCTGTACAGCTATGTCATCAATCACCGGTTGCCGAAATGGATCGACGCGCCCTATGCGATCGCCGTGGTGCAGCTTGAGGAAGGCCCGCGCATGATGACCAATATCCTGGGCGTGCCCCAGACGCCGGAAGCCCTGGTGCTGGATATGCCGCTCGAAGTGGTGTTCGATTCGGTGAGCGCGGATATCGCGCTGCCGAAATTCCGCCCGGCGCGGGGAGGTGCGCGATGAAGCCGGGTGCCATCGCCATCGTGGGCGCCGCCGAGACCACCCGGCTCGGGCTGGTCCCGGACATGTCGCAGATTCAGTTGCACGCCGATGCCGCGCTCAATGCACTGGCCGACTGCGGGCTGACGCCCAAGGACATCGACGGCGTCGCCTGCGCCGCCGAGTGGCCCACGGAGCTCGCGCATTATCTGGGCATCACGCCCACCTGGGTGGATGGCACCATGGTGGGCGGCTGCTCCTTCATGCTCCATGTGCGACACGCCGCGGCGGCCATCGCGGAAGGATTGTGTACCACCGTTCTCATCACCCACGGCGAGAGCGGGCGCTCCTGGGTCGGCAGCCAGGCCGTGGGGATCAACCAGGCGAGTCTCGCCGGTCAGTTCGAGCTGCCCTATGGCGTGCTGGGCGCGCCCACCATGTTCACCATTCCGGTGCTGCGCTACATGAAGGATCACGGCCTCACCCACGAACAACTGGCCAATGTCGCCGTGGTGCAGCGCGAATGGGCGGGCATGAATCCCCGCGCCACCCACCGCGATCCCATCACGGTGCAGGATGTGCTCAATTCCAAACTCATCGCCTACCCGTTTCATGTCCTCGAATGCTGTCTGGTGACCGACGGTGGCGGTGCCCTGGTGCTCACCTCCGCGGAGCGTGCGAAGGATTTTCCCACCCGACCCGTGTACATCCTGGGCACCGGCGAAAGCGTCGAAACCCCGATGATCAGCCAGATGCAGGATTTCGGCTCGTCGCGCGCGTTCCGGGTGTCCGGCGCCAAGGCGTTTGCCGAAGCCGGCATCCGCCATGCCGACGTCGATCACCTGATGATCTACGACGCCTTCGCCCATCTGCCCATCTATGGTCTGGAGGATCTGGGCTTTGTCGGCCAGGGCGAGGCGGGTGCCTTCATCTGGGAGCGCCACACCGCGCCCGGCGGCAAGCTGCCCATGAACACCAACGGCGGCGGTTTGAGCTACATGCATTCCGGCATGTACGGCATGTACGCCCTGCAGGAGAGCGTGCGTCAGATGCGCGGCATTGCGCCCGCCCAAGTCGCGGGCGCGAACATCTCGGTCTGTCACGGGGTGGGGGGCATGTTCGGCGCCAGCGGCACCATCATCATGGGCAACGCGTTGCCCTGAGGGACGCGCTGGCAGCCCGGTGTAAGCCAGTGTAAGAATGCCGGACGCCGGGCGACCGAGCGGGTCGCCCGGCAACCCATTCGTCGAAAGGACATCATGCGCGCCACCCTGCCCCTGCTGGAACTGACGGAGTTCCCCGCGCTCCAGCGCCGTGCCACCCGCACCCTCCAGGTCAATCTCAGCTACCGCTGCAACCAGCGCTGCCTGCACTGTCATGTCAACGCCGGCCCCACCCGCACCGAGATGATGGACGCCGACACCCAGGCGCTGATTCCCCGGGTGCTGACGGCGCGCGGGATCGGGACGCTCGACATCACCGGCGGCGCGCCGGAACTGCATCCGGGATTTCGCGATCTGGTGCGGCAGGCGCGGAGTCTCGGCGTCAGGGTGATCGACCGCTGCAATCTCACCATCCTGTTCGAGCCCGGGCAGGAAGGTCTGGCGGAGTTTCTTGCCGCCGAGGGCGTGGAGGTGGTGGCGTCGCTGCCCTGTTATTCCGCCGACAACGTCGACCGCCAGCGCGGCGAGGGCGTGTTCGAAAAAAGCATCCGGGCGCTGCAGGAACTCAATGCGCTGGGTTATGGCCACGACGGTACGGGTCTGCTGCTCAACCTGGTCTACAATCCTCAGGGGGCCAGCCTGCCCCCCCCACAGGCCCAGCTCGAAGCGGACTACAAACGCGAACTCGCCGGGCAGTTCGGCGTGCTGTTCAATACGCTGTTTGCGCTTGCCAATATGCCCATCAATCGCTTTGGATCGGCGCTGATCTCGAAAGGACAATTCGCGGACTACCTGCGGTTGCTGAAGGACAACTATCAGCCTGCCAACCTCGAGCAGGTCATGTGCCGCGATCTGATCAGTGTCGATTGGCAGGGTCGGCTGTACGATTGCGATTTCAACCAGCAATTGGGCCTGCCGGTCGCCGGTCCGGGCCACCTGCGTGACCTGCTGGAGGCCGATATCGAAGGCGCACCCATCCGCGTTGCCGACCATTGTTACGGCTGCACCGCCGGGCAGGGCAGCAGTTGCGGCGGTGCGCTCTGAGAGGTCCCTTCGGCGTTTGGCATTCAGTGTTCGGCGTTCGGTAATGGGGGTCTTTAACGTTGCAACACAGGAGTGAATCGGCATGAGCGAGCGGATGGCCGGGGAAACCGCGCAGCCTGCCGGCGAGGACGTGCAGTTGGCCGATCCTGAATTTCTGGTGCCGCTGCGGCGCCAGATGATCAAGTTCGCCACCCTGCAGCTCAAGGATCCGGATCTTGCCGAAGATGCCGTGCAGGAAGCCCTGGCCGGCGCGCTCAAGAACCAACGCTCCTTTGGCGGGCGCTCGGCGCTGAAAACCTGGGTATTCGGTATTCTCAAGTACAAAATTGCCGATGCGCTGCGCCAGCGCTCACGCACCGTCACTGCCAGCAGCCTGGGCGACGATGAGGATGAAGGCGAAACATTTGCCGCGCTGTTCGACGCGCGCGGCCACTGGCATCTGGATGCACGGCCCACAGGTTGGCACGAGCCCGAGGGCAGCCTGCGCGAAACCCAGTTCTGGCGCGTGTTCGAGGCCTGTCTCGAAGGGCTGCCGGAGCGCCAGGCGCGGGTATTCATGATGCGGGAGTTCGTAGGGCTCGACGCGGATGAAATCTGTAACGCACTCGCGCTTTCCCGGACCAATCTCAATGTATTGCTGCACCGGGCACGACTGCGGTTGCGTGCGTGTCTGGAAACTCACTGGTTTGTCGAGGGTGTGCGCTGATGCCGAGCTGCCGCGAAAGTACCCGCCTGATGTCGGAAGCCCGGGAGCGAGGGCTGACCGCGGTCGAGCGCGTTGCGCTGAGGATACATCTGCTGCTGTGCTCGGGATGCCGAAACTTCGGCAAGCAACTGCATTTTCTGGGCGCCGCGATGCGGGTGTATGTGCCGGGAGAAAATGGCGATGGTAACGATGCGAATTCCGGCGATACGCCAGCGCCGCCGGACACTGACCTGCGAACCGGCGGCTGAGACGGTGGTCGGTAGTGGTTGGGTTGTTGATGGGGTTGTTGATTGGAGGCTTGTCGGATGAGTCCGGCAGCGCCCCGTATTTCGATCATCGTGCCCATGCTCGATGAAGCGGCCGGACTGCCCGCCGCGTTGGCGGCGCTGCGGGCGGAGCGGGACGCCGGCTGTGAACTGATACTGGTCGATGGCGGCAGCAGCGACGCGAGTGTCGCCATCGCCAGCGCGGCGGGCGTCCCGCCGCTCATCGGACCGCGTGGCAGAGCGCGCCAAATGAATGCGGGCGCCGCCAACTCCCGCGCTCCCGTGCTGCTTTTCCTGCACGCCGACACCCGCCTTCCCGCGGGCGCCGCGGAATTGATCGAGAAGGCCCTGGCCGGCGGCCGTCGCCGGTGGGGTCGCTTCGACGTGCGCATCGAGGGGCGTCCCCGGATGCTCCGGGTCATCGCGCGGCTGATGAACCTGCGCTCGCGGCTGACCGGCATTGCGACCGGAGATCAGGCGATTTTCGTCACCCGCGCGGCTTTCACCGCGGTGGGCGGCTTTCCCGATCAGCCGCTGATGGAGGATATCGAGCTGTCGCGGCGCCTCCTTGCGTTGTCGCGTCCGGCCTGTATCCGCACACCGGTGATCACTTCCGGTCGCCGCTGGGAACAGCGCGGTCTGTGGCGCACGATCGTCCTGATGTGGCGCTTGCGCTGGGCCTACTGGCGCGGCGTGCCGGCGGCGGAGTTGGCCGCGCATTACCTGTGGCAGAAAGGGCCTGTGACAGAAAGGGCCTGTGACAGAAAGGGCCGGTGACAGAAAGGGCCTGTGACAGAAAGGGCCGGTGACAGACAAGCCCGCGGCTGTGTATGGTGGCCGGAGATCGATGGTTCGAGTCGGGAGAGTGACCAGTGAAATACCTGCCTGGGTGTGCCGCGGTTTGGATGTTCTGGGTATTGGCGGTTGCCGTGCCGGCCGCCGCGTCCGAGGATCCGGCGCTGCGCGCGGCCATCGCGGGTGCGCATCGCACCCCGGATTTTGTCGCGCGCGATGGTGCTCGCCATCCCTACGAAACCCTGAGCTTTTTCGGCATCCGGCCCGACATGACGGTGGTTGAAGTCTGGCCGGGCGGCGGCTGGTACACCGAGATTCTCGCGCCCTATCTGCGCGAGCGCGGCAGGTTGTACGCGGCCCATTTCAGCGCCGATGCGGAACTCAAATACTTCCGCGAACTGCGCGGGAGTTTTCTGCAAAAGCTCGCGGCGGCCCCGGCGCTTTACGACAAGGTTGAAGTGACTGAATTCGATCCGCCGCGCGCGGTTGCGATCGCGCCGCCCGGCAGTGCCGATCTGGTGCTCACGTTTCGCAACGTTCACAACTGGACCATGCGCGGCGGCGGCGAGGCGCGCACGCTGGCGGCGTTTGCGGCCCTGTACGCGGCGCTCAAGCCGGGCGGCATGCTGGGCGTGGTGGATCATCGTCTGCCTGCGAACCGACCGCTCAGCGATCAGGAAGAGAGCGGTTATCTGCGCGAGGATTTCGTGATCGACATGGCGGAGCGCGCGGGTTTCCAGCTTGTCGCCAAAAGCGAGATCAATGCCAATCCCAAGGATAATGCCGATCATCCTGAGGGAGTCTGGAGTCTGCCGCCCTCGCTGCGCGGCGATGCGGCCAAGCGCGATCACTACCTCGCCATCGGCGAGAGCGACCGCATGACGCTGAAATTCATCAAACCCACGCACTGACGGTACTTTCATGCACGAACTCGTCAAGGATTATTACGGCCGCCAGTTGCAATCGTCGGCAGATCTCAAGACCTCGGCCTGCTGCGACCTGTCGCAGGTGCCCATCTGGCTGCGCCCGCTGCTGGCGCGCATCCATCCCGAGGTGCTCGCGCGCTATTACGGCTGCGGTCTGGTGTGTCCGCCACAACTGGAGGGTTGCCGGGTGCTCGATCTCGGCTGCGGCTCCGGGCGCGATGTCTATGCGCTGGCGCAACTGGTGGGTGCGCGCGGGGAAGTGGTGGGCGTCGACATGACCGAGGCGCAACTGGCAGTGGCAGAAGGCCATCGCGCCTTTCACGCCGAAGCCTTCGGTTTCGACAACGTGCGGTTTCTGCAGGGTTACATCGAAAGCCTGGAACAGCTTGATCTGGAGCCGGGCAGCTTTGATGTCATCGTCTCCAACTGCGTGGTCAATCTGTCGCCGGACAAGGACGCGGTGCTGGCCGGCGTGCAGCGGCTGCTCAAGCCCGGCGGCGAGTTTTATTTTTCGGATGTCTACGCCGACCGTCGGGTGCCCGATGTGCTGCGCAACGATCCCGAGCTGTACGGCGAGTGCCTGGGCGGCGCGCTCTACTGGAATGACTTTTTGCATCTTGCCCGGCGCCAGGGGTTCGCCGACCCGCGTCTGGTCGAGGATCGTCCGCTCGCCGTTACCGACCCGGCGCTTGCCGCGCGGGTGGGCAATGTGGGGTTCTATTCGGCCACCTACCGCCTGTTCAAACTCGATGCTCTGGAAAGCGCCTGCGAGGATTACGGCCAGGCGGTGATCTATCGCGGTACCGTCCCCGACCACCCCGACCGGTTTGTGCTCGACAAACACCACAGCCTCGAGACCGGTCGAGTGTTTCCGGTGTGCGGCAATACCTGGCGCATGCTGGCGGATACGCGCTTTGCGCCCCACTTCGACTTTCACGGCGATTTCAGCCGTCACTTCGGCCTGTTCGAAGGCTGCGGCGGCGGCTTGCCATTCGAGCGTGGCAGCGGGGTGGGGGAGGCAGTGGCGGCCTGCTGCTGAATCCAGACAGTTCTGCCCCGCAGGCGCGCCGTTGGCGTTCCTTCGGGGTTGTTGCCGCGCTGCTGACGGCGCCGCCGACCGTGCTGTCGGCCACTGAAACGGCAGTCGCCCCTCACTTCCAGCCCTGGTCGGTCACGCTCGGCGTCGGACGGATCCAGTATCCGGGACTGCTGCTCGATGACCTCAATGTCCGCCTCGGCGCGGGCAGCGCCGATCTGGATATCGGGCTGCTGGCGCTGGGCAGCCTGTCCCTGCGCAAGCTGGAGTTGCACTGCGCGGCTTTCGAGTGGCGCGCCGAACAGGCCCATTGCCAGCGGGGCTTGTTGCGGGGACCCGCCCCCCTGGACCGGGCGCGCATCGCGTTCGCCCTGAGTCCAGATGGAAAACGCGGGCAGTTGACGGTGGATCTGGCCGGCGGTGGTCGTCTGGCGGCCGAACTCGCGGCGGGCGGCCTCAGGGTTCGGATCGACAGGTTCGATCTCAAACTGCTCAAGCCCTGGCTGCCGGAGCTTGCGGGCTTCAATCCGGGCGGAACAATGGACTGCACGCTGTGGCTGCCGCTGGACTCCCGGCCGATGCCGGTCGAAGCTGCTTGCCGGTTGCGCCGGGGTGCCTTTTCGAGTGCCGACGGACTGCAAGCGGGCGAGGCGCTGGCCCTGGACCTGGTGGCGAATGCGCAAGCCACCGCCGATGGGTGGCGTTGGGAAGCGCAGCTGGATTGGCGCGAGGGTGCGCTCTATGTCCACCCGATCTACGTTCCCGCCGGGGCGAAACTGTCGGCGCAGGGAGTGGTTGCCGGCGATCAGGTCAGAGTAGAACGCGCCGCGCTGGTCATGGCGGGCGTCGGCACGGTGCAAGCCAGCGCCGATGTGGTACTCACGCCCTTCTCTGTCGGCGCCGCGCAAATCGCCGTCGCAGCGGAGGATCTCGCCGTGTTCGGCCCGCGCTTTCTCGCGCCTCTGCTGGTGCCGGCGCAGGCGGACCAACTGACCTTTGGCGGTCGCGCGGAGGCGACCGTGACGCTGACGGGAGGACGCCCCACCGCGCTCGCGGTCCAGCTCAGCCAGGCCCGCATTGCGCACGCGGGGTTCGATCTGGGACTGGGTCCGGTGAGCGGAGCCGCGGTCTGGCGCGATGGGGCTGGCACCGTACGACTCGACGTGAGCGGCGGACGTTGGCAGGCGCTGGAGTTCGGTGCCTTCGGGTTCGCGGCGCGGATCGAAGCCGGGGCCGTCACGCTCGCGCCCATGGTGATTCCCGTACTCGATGGCAGCTTGCGTCTTGACGATCTTGCCCTGCGCCGCGATGCCGGCGGCTGGTACGGCGAGGGCCGCGCGGCGATCGATCCCATCGCCATGCCCCGGCTGTCGGCGGCCCTGGGGCTGCCGGTCATGGACGGGGCACTGTCGGCAACCTTGCCCCGGCTGCGGGTGCGCGCGGGAGAGATCAGCGCCGATGGCGAGATCGCCATCGCTCTGTTCGACGGCCAGGTTGCCATCACCGACCTGCATCTGATCGAGCCCTTCAGTGTCGGTGCCTATGCACGCGCCGAAGTGAAGGCGCGGGGTATCGATCTCGGCATGCTCACCAGGTCGTTCGATTTCGGCAGCATCAGTGGTCGCGTCGACGCCCGGGTGCGGAGACTCGAACTCGTACACTGGCGGCCGGTAGCGTTCGACGCCCACATCGAGAGCAGCCCCGGGCGTTACCGGCGCCGCGTCAGCCAGCGCGCGCTCCAGAGCATCGGTGCGCTCGGCGGCGTCGGTGTTGTCAACGCCATTCAGCGCAGCGCGTTGAGGTTTTTTGACAGCTTCGGGTATCGGCGCATCGGGCTGTCCTGCGCACTGACAAATGGAGTGTGCCTGATGGCTGGCATCGAACCCGGGCGCGAGCGTCCCGATGGCGGCTTCCTGATCATCCAGGGTGGCGGCATCCCCGCGCTGGACGTGGTCGGCTACAATCGCCGCATCGACTGGGAAGAGCTTCTTACGCGCCTGAGTCGCGTGACCGCGGCCGGCGCCGCGCGGATAGTGGAATGAACGGAACCACCCCTGCGGGTGCCATGGGAAACGGAATGAAAGTGGGCAGTAAAGTCGTCTGGGTAACGGGTATGGCTGGCATCATGACGGCCTGCGTGACCATCAACATCTACTTCCCGGCCGCGGCGGCGGAGCGGGCGGCCGATCGCGTGATCGACGAGGTCTGGCAGATACCCAAAGATGCCGCCCCGCCGGCCGCCCAACCCGCCGGCCATCCTGCCGAAAAAGGAGAAACCCAGTGAAGCCGCTTCAACTACCGTCTGTGATCGTCGCCTTGTTGCTGACACTGGCAACGGGTCTTGCGTTTGCCCAGGCCAACCTTGAGATCGACACCCCAGCGATCCGCGCGCTGACCGATGCCATGAAGGCGCGCCATGCCGAGTTGACGCCTTTCTACGAGTCCGGCGCGGTGGGCCTAGCGGCCAACGGCAATCTGGTTTTGCGCGATGCGGCGCTGGTGCCGCTGCCCCAGCGCGGGCGGGTGAACGGGCTGGTGGCGGCCGAGAACGCCGACCGCGCCGCGCTCTACCGGGAAATTGCCCGCGCCAATGGCCATCCCGAGTGGGAGGCGGATATCCGTACTACCTTTGCTCAGCGCTTCATCGAGCGCGCGCCGGGCGGCTGGTGGGTGGAAGGCGCCAATGGCTGGGCGCTCAAGAAATAGCGCGTGCCCGTGACGCCGCTCCCACCGCGGAGCCAAACAGGCTGAATTGCAACGGGATTTTGCACAGGATTCGAGAATCGCCCGTCTTTGAGCGATGCAGTGAGGAGTGAACCCATGAAGATGAACAAAGGTCTCGCGATTTTGGCGCTGGCGCTGGCCCTGGCGCCCGGCCTTGCCCTCGCCAGCGACCAGACCCTGGATGCCGCCATCGGCGGTGCCGTGGGCGGTGCGATCGGTGGTGCGGTGGGGCAAGAGGTTGGCGGCCGAGACGGCGCCATCATCGGCGCTGGTGTGGGCGCAGCGGCGGGTGCCGCCGTCAACACCGATGATCACGGGGACCGTCATGATCGTGACCGACGCTACGATGATGAGCACTACCATTACCATGGCGATCACCATGGCAGCCGCTTCTGCCCGCCCGGACAGGCCAAGAAAGGCAATTGTTGACCGGTCGAGAAAACCGCCGCGGGCCATCCGGGCTCATGGCCGGCCCGCTCAGCAAGCGGGTTCGCGCACGCCGCCATCGGCGAGCCACAGCAATTCCCGGGTTGCCTGCCAGAGTCGAAAGGTGTCGCGGAGCTCGGGTGCCACATCGACGTGATCCAGTCCGCCGGCTTCGAACAGGCTCGCCCGGGCCTTTCCAAGTCTGGCCAGCAAGGCCCGGCTGTGCCCGACCGGAATGACGTTGTCATTGGTGCCATGAATCAGCAGCAGATGCGCGCGCAGTGTTTCCAGCTGCTGTGGAACCAGGTCCAGCGCTTGCAGTTGGGTGCGGATTTCCGCCGGCAGTTGGCGGATCAGTTCCCTGACACGCTCCGGATCGGTGTTGGCGGCCAGCGCATAAACCGCGCGCCCGTCCGGGCTCAGCCGTGCCAGGAGATCGTCCACCGTCGCGGTCGGATCGCGCGTCCGCCGCTGCGCCAGTTCATCGAGCAGCGTGCGATCCTCCGGCCGCGTCAGCCTTTGGCTCTCGCTCCGGAGCAGCCACCATTTCCCTTCCGGCGCCGGGGGTGCGCCGCGCCGTCCCGACAGGGGATCGTAGCCGGTGGTGGCGTAGGTGATGGCGCCTGCCAGGTCGTAGTAGCCTCCCACCGCGACCACGAAACTCAGGCGCTCCCCCACGTCCGGTGTCAGGGCCGCGATCAGCGCGGGGCCGACCGCGAAGCTGAAGCCCATCAATCCCACGGCGTTGCAGTCGAGATCCGTTTCCGGACCCAGTACCTGGCGCAGGGTGTCGGTGACATCGCGAATGTCCTCGGTGCCGACGCCGAGTGAACGCAGGCCCGGCAGGTCCGGCACCACGACGCGGAACCCGGCGCGGGCCAGGGTGGTGGCAAACCGCTCCAGCCGGGGTTCGCGCCGTCCCGCGGGCGTCAGTCCGTGGAGCAGCACCAGGGTGGCGCGCGGCGCGCGGTCCGCGGGTTGGTAACGATCGGCCTGGTGGTCGCGCCCGAGGATGCGGAAATCGGCCGCGGTGCGCAGCGGATCCCGACTGCGGTGTTTCAGGCGGCTCGGGCCGGCACCGGCCTGGATATCGAGCAGGATCAGCAGGGCCTCATGGCCGCGGTGAACCGCCGGCATACCGGCCAGCGCGGCCAATGTGAGGGCGACCAGAAGGGCGGCGGCGATGTTGCGCAAGCGGCGTCGCCGCGCCTTGGGCC
The DNA here is from genome assembly GCA_963708735.1 of uncultured Gammaproteobacteria bacterium. Classification (GTDB taxonomy): domain Bacteria; phylum Pseudomonadota; class Gammaproteobacteria; order Pseudomonadales; family Porticoccaceae; genus JAGPUQ01. The sequence goes on along the minus strand of CAVPTW010000014.1, from coordinate 96,107 downwards.
AGGGCGTCGGCGCCATGTCAGCTCGCCGCGGTGAGGGCGGCTACGGCCTGCTGGGTGGAAAGATGGATGCGGTCGGTGCCGAGGCGGGTCAAGAGTTCACCATTGCGCAGCCGGTCCAGGACGGGTCCCTTGACTTCCGCCAGATGCAGCCGGACCCCGGCAGCGGACAGCCCGGCCTCGAAATTTTCCAGCATTTCCAGCGCGCTGGCATCGATATAGGCGACACCGGAGAAAATCAGCACCAGATCGCGCAGACCCTCCCGGTCGACGACCAGATTCTGCAATTCGGATTCAACCTTGGGCACATTGGCGAAATAGAGGTTTTCGTCGACCCGTACCAGCAACAGGCCGGGCCAGGTCTCGACCACATGGCGGTGGATGTTGCGGAAATGCTCGGTGCCGGCAATCCTGCCGACCACGGCGATATGCGGGCGGCTGGTTCGGTACAGGAACAGCACCAGCGCCAGGCCCACGCCGATCAACAGTCCGAGTTCGATTCCGAAGGCAAGCACCCCGAGCAGCGTCGCGCCTTGGGCGGTGCCATCGCCGCGGTCGTAGCGCCAGGTGTGGCGCAATCCGGCGAAGTCGACGAGCTGCCAGACCGCGACCACGATGATCGCGGCCAGCACCGCTTTGGGCAGGTCGGTGAGCAGTCCGGTGAACAGCAGCGTGGCGAGCGCTACCCAGCACGCGGTGACGATGGCCGCGACCTGGGTGCGGGCGCCGGCGTCGAAATTCACCATGGAGCGGGCAAAGCCGCCCGCCACCGGCATGGCGCCGGCGCAGGCGGCGGCGATGTTGGTGATCCCCAGGGCGCGCAACTCCTGATCCGGATCGATCCGTTCGCGGCGCCGGAACGCCAGCGCCTTGGCGACCGAAATGCTCTCCACATAGGCGATGAGCGCGATCAGCGCGGCCGATGGCAGCAGCGCGAGCCAGCCGGGCTCGGCAAGAAAGTCCAGCCGCAATCCGGGCAGGCCCAGGGGAACCGCGCCCACCACTGCCACACCCCAGCGGCCGTGTACGTCCAGCAGCGCGGCGACCGGGATCGCGGTGGCGACCACGACCAGAGGCGCGGTGCGACCGAGAATCGCGGCGGTCTGGGGCTTGACGCCGTGTGCGGCAAGCAGCCGTACCAGGGGTTGGCGCGCGAACAGCAGCAAGGCCGTCGCGGTGAGACCGAAGCCGGCGGTGATCGGGTTGATGTTGCCGATCTGCCGCGCGACGGTTACCAGCACACCGAAAAAATCGGCATCCCGCGCTACGGCAATGCCGCTGAGCGCGGCCAACTGGGTGCCGATGATGAAGATCGCCGCGCCGGTGGTGAAACCCGACAGCACCGGGTGGCTGATGAAGGCGGTCAGCCAGCCCAGCCGCAACAGACCCAGAGCGAGCAGGATGAGCCCGGTGAGTGCGGAGAGGATCAGGGCGCCGGTGAGGTATTTGTCCGGGTCGCCGCCGGCGTAGGGCGTCAGCGCGGCGGCCACCATCACCGCGGCCACCGCTACCGGTCCCACCGCCAGCGTCCGGCTGGTGCCCAGCAGTGCATAGATCAAGGGCGGGACGATACTGGCGTAGAGTCCCACTTCGGGGGGCAGACCGGCGAGCAGGGCGTAGGCGAGCGCCTGGGGGATCAGCAGGATGGCGGTGATGGTCCCGGCCAGCAGATCCTGGATCAGGCCGCCGCGATCCAGGGTGCGGAGATCGGCGCACAGGGGCAGCGCCCGCCGGCAGCGGCGCAGCCAGGGATTCGCTTGGCGTGGGGCGTCATCGGCTGCCATGGGTAACCTCCGCTCGGGTAAAGTGGCGCGGAGATCAAACCCGGGCCCCGGACCCCTTAGAATCACAATCAAGAACGGTAGAGGTGTTGGTTATATTAGATTTTTATCAACCAAGGCTGCAAGCTGGCCGTGCTCGCGGGAATCTAACCGCACAATCCAGGAGTTGTCCCATGAATGACGCCCTCTCGCACCATGTAGTGGTTATCGTCGGTGGCGGTGCCGCCGGCCTCACCGTGGCCGCGCTGTTGAAAGCCGCCCAGGCCGATCTCGACATCGCTGTCATCGAACCTTCCGAGCATCATTATTACCAGCCCGCCTGGACGCTCGTGGGCGGCGGTGCCTACCAGATCGAGAAAACCCGGCACGACACCGCGCGCCATATGCCGGCCGGGGTCACATGGATCCGGGAGCGCGCCGTCGGTTTCGCTCCGGAGCACAACCGGGTGGCGCTCGCCTCCGGTGCGGAGGTGGAATACCGCTATCTGGTGGTGGCGGCCGGCCTCCAGCTCGACTGGGGCCGCATCGATGGTCTGGAGGAAACTCTGGGCAAGAATGGCGTTACCAGCAATTATCAGCTACGATCTCGCGCCTTACACTTGGGAGTGCGTCCGCAATCTGCGCGCTGGGCAGGCGCTGTTCACCCAGCCCGCGATGCCGATCAAGTGCGCCGGCGCGCCGCAGAAAATCCTCTATCTGGCTGCGGATCACTGGCGGCGGAAGCGTGTCGACGCCGGGATGCATTTTTTCCTGCCGGGGCCGGCGATGTTCGGGATTCCGTTCTACGCCAGGGCGCTCGACACAGTGGTCGCCCACTACGGCATCCAGCCTCACTTCGGGCACAACCTGGTGGCGGTGGACGGGGCCGCGCGGCGCGCCACTTTCGAGGTGACCAGCGGCGACAGCAAGCAGAGCGTCGAGCTGGCGTTCGATCTGCTCCATGTGGTGCCGCCGCAATCGGCGCCGGATTTCATCAAGACGAGTCCGCTGGCGGATGCCTCGGGTTGGCTCAGCGTCGACAAAAACAGCCTGCGCCACACCCGCTTCGAGAATGTGTTCGGGCTCGGCGACTGCACCACGACACCCAACAGCAAGACCGCCGCCGCCGTGCGCGCCCAGGCGCCGGTTGCGGTCGCCAACCTGCTGCAACGGCTCCACGGCAAGGGTGAGACCAAAAGCTACGACGGCTATGCCTCCTGCCCGATCACCACGTCCAGGGGCAAAATCATGCTCGCCGAGTTCCTCTACGACGGTGTGGTCGCGCCCAGTTTCCCCCTGGACCCGCGCATTCCGCGGCGCATGTACTGGTGGCTGAAAAAATACTATCTGCCGTTTCTCTACTGGCGGATGCTGGGCGGCAGCCTCGGCCTGGACTGGCATGCCGTGCGGGATTTTCCCGAGGCGGTGCCGGCCCTGACGCCCTGATCCTGCCATGGCTGGCAGCCTGTCTGACGCGTGCATAGCCTGTTATCAACGGCTGTTTGACTGAGGTACCCATGACGCCCCTGCTGATCTGGTCCTGGATGTTTTTGATTCTGTATATCGGCCTGATGCTCGGACTGGGCTACCTGGGCATGCGACGCGTCACCGGCAGCGATGACTTCTCCACCGCGCGCAGGGGCTATGGCATGTGGTTCCTGGGGCTTGCGATGACCGCGACCACCGCCTCCGGCGCCACTTTTCTCGGCATTCCCGGGCTCGGCTATATCTACGGACTGCCCGCCGTGGGCTATGCGCTGCTCTACCCTTTTGCGGTCTACCTGGGCATCTGGTTGTGCTTCAAGCAGGTCCAGCGCACCGGCCACCATTTCGGCAATCGCTCCATCCCGGAATTCATCGGCGATCGCTACCAGTCGGAGCCGCTGCGCATCCTGGTCGCGGTGTTTTCGCTGGTACTGCTGTTCTATCTCGCGGCCCAGTTGCTGGCCGGGCTGGTGATGTTTCAGCAGTTGCTGGGGCTCGATGCCGCCTGGGCGCTCGGGGTGACGGCCGCGGTGCTGCTGGTCTATGTGGTGCTCGGGGGCGCGCACGCCGACATCCTCACCGATGGGATCCAGGGCGCCATGATGCTGGTGCTGGCCGCGGTGATCGTCGGCCTGTTCGCCTTCGGTGTCGGCGTGCCCGGCGGGCTCGGGGGGGTACTCGATCGCCTGGCCGCACTGGACCCGCATACGGTCAAGTTGTTCTACCCCGGTTCGTCGCTGTTCGATTCCTGGTGGGATTTGAGCGCCATTTTCCTCGCCCACCTGTCGCTCGGCATGCTGCCCCATATCGGCAACAAGATCTGGGCGCTGCGCGAGGGTGTCGGCCATACGCGCTTCATGCTGCTGTGCCTGATATTCGGGCTGGTCCTGAGCGCGATGATCCTCGGCGGCCTGCTGGCCCGCGCCGTGCTGGGCGACCGCTTGCTGACGGCGCCCGGCGATCCCAACCAGGCGATTCCGGTGTTGCTGATCGAGGTATTTCCGGCCTGGCTGGCGGCGCTGTTTGGTGCCGGCATTCTGGCGGCCATCATGTCCACGGCGGACGGCCTGGTGATTTCCATTTCGCAGGTGTTCGCCAACGACATCTACCGCCGCGGTCTGGTGCCGCTGCTGCATCCGGAGGCAACGCCGGAGCAGGTGGATCGCAATATCCTGCGCATCAGCCGCTGGGGCGTGGTGGTGGTCCTGATCGGAGCAGCGTGGCTGGCCTGGGAGTCGATCGGCCAGAACATCGCGCTCATGGTGTGGGTGGGTCTGGGCGGGCTGATGGCGGCGCTGGTGGGTCCGCTCATTCTCGGCGTGTTCTGGCGCGGGGTGACCCGCCAGGGTGCGCTCTGGGGATTTATCGCCGGCGCCCTGGCCTTCATCGCGTTGCGCCAGGCCTGGTTGCCGGGCGGAGCGGTCGACGGCAATCCGCTGGCGCAGGTGCTGTTCTGGGTCGCCGGCCAGGCCGACAACCCATTTGCCTGCACCACCATCGCCGAGGGATTCTGCATCCTGGTGACGGTGGGGGTGTCGCTGGCGACCAGCCCGTTGCCGCAAGCCCATCTGGACCGCGTTTTTGGCGTCCATCCCCCGGCGATCGGGCCGGCGGGTGATCACAGCGCATGAGGGCGACGTGCCCGGGAGACGACGATAATGCGCCACTGGCTCTTCAAGACTGAACCCGAGACCTACAGCATCGCGGACCTGCGCCGCGAACAGCGCTGCGGCTGGGACGGTATCCGCAACTACCAGGCCCGCAACCGGCTGCGCGACGAGGTCGCGGTGGGCGATCCGGTGCTGATCTACCATTCGAGTTGCGCCGAGCCGGCCGTGGTCGGGCTGGCTGAAGTGTGCGGCGCGGCGCGCACCGACCCCTGTCAGTTCGATCCGGAGGCGCGCTATTACGACCCCAAGGCTACCCCCGACAAGCCCCGCTGGGTGCTGGTGGATCTGCTGTTCAAGGAGGTTTTCGATACACCCCTGACCCTCAGGGCGATCAAGGCCGACGCCTTGTTTGCCGATATGGAACTGGTCAGCAAAAGTCGGCTGTCGATCCAGCAGGTGGCGCCGGCGCAGTTCGACGCCATCCTGGATCGCTGCCGCACGCGCTGAGCCGCAATGGCTGACTGGCTGAGCGCGCACGAGCCGATGGTCCGGCTCGGCTGCTTCCTGGCGACGTTCACCGCCATGGCGCTGTGGGAAAGGGCCGCGCCCCGGCGTGCGCTCGCACTGCCCCGCGCCACGCGGTGGTTCAGCAACCTGGGACTGATGGTGCTCGGCGGCTTGGCGGTGCGAGTGCTGATCCCGGTGGTTGCCACCGGGGTGGCGCAGTTTGCGGTGCGTGAAAATTCGGGATTGTTCAACCGGATCGCGGCGCCCGCCTGGGTGACGCTGCCGGTGTCCGTGGTGGTGCTGGACGCCGCGATCTACCTGCAACACCTGATGTTCCACGCCGTGCCCATCCTGTGGCGGCTGCATCTCGTCCATCACGCCGACATCGATTTCGATACCACCACGGGGGTGCGTTTTCATCCCATCGAGATCGTGCTGTCGCTGTTGATCAAGTTCGCCGTGATCCTGCTACTGGGCCCGCCGGTGGCCGCGGTCATTGTGTTCGAAGTGCTGTTGAATGCGACCGCATTGTTCAACCACGGCAATGTGCGTCTGCCGCGTGCGCTGGATCGACCGCTGCGCTGGCTGGTGGTCACTCCGGAAATGCATCGGGTGCATCACTCGGTGCACGGTGACGAAACCAACAGCAACTTCGGCTTCAACCTGCCCTGGTGGGATCGTCTCTGCGGTACCTATCGGGATCAGCCGCGCGATGGCCATACCGGAATGGTCATCGGACTGCACGAGCCCCGCGATTCGCGCCTGGTCGCGCGCCTCTCCGGAATGCTGCGGCTGCCGTTTATGCGGGCGGGTGCGGGTTATGCGATCAATCAACGCGACTGATTTCAAGAACGCGTCCGAAACCCGTAAATCGGGCGTTCCGTTGCGCGGGCGCGTTCTTGACTACTCGGGGATGCTCGTACCAATCTGGTTCCATTAACAGGTAGGCGAACAATTCGCGAACGGAGTTGGATTATTGCGAGTATCCCCGGAGCATGCCGCGCTGGTTCTGCCTATACTTTCGAGCGTATTGGCCATGGTTACGGTGACAGGAATGCGCCCATGGAAAGCACAACGATAAAACGGCTGCTGTTAGTGCGCGACAACAGGGGCGAAGCCGTCGTCCAGCTCAAGAAGTCGCTGCGTGAAGTGCTAGGCGACGTCGCGAAAGCCTACCCTGGCCTTGCGGATGGTGATGTCTTCGACGCCGATACCGAAACCGCGTTGCGCGCCTGGCAGGCGAGCGTCGGACTGGTCGCCGATGGCATTGCCGGTCCCCGCGTGCAGACCGCGCTCAAGATGGCAGCGCCGGCCCGGTTCGCGGTCAGCCTCGATACGACTACGGTAAGCAAGCTGTTTCCGTTCACCAAATCCGCCAATATCGCCAATAACCTGCCCTACGTCGCTGCCGCGCTCGCGGCTTTCGGTCTGACCGACCCGGATATGGTCGCTGTTGCGCTCGCTACCATCCGTGCGGAAACCGAGAGCTTTGTGCCCATCGCCGAGCTGCCCTCGCGCTTCAACACACTGGCCGGTCTGCCACCCTTCAGCGCCTACGAGGCCACCACCCGGCTCGGCAAACAGCTCGGCAACAAGGAACCCGGCGACGGCAAGCGCTACTGCGGACGCGGCTATGTGCAATTGACCGGGCGCGCCAACTACGCGCGTTACGGCGCGGTGCTCGACATCGCGCTGGCCGAAAATCCTGACGCCGCCTGCGCGCCGGAAGTGGCGGCCTGTCTGCTGGCGGCCTTTATGGACGCGAACCAGGATCGCCTCCGCAAGGCGCTGGCAGCCAATGATCTGCGGGCCGCACGCAAGGTTGTGAACGGTGGCAGTCACGGACTGGCGCCCTTCTCCGAGACCTTCACCAGGGCCCGCGCCATCTGGGCGGAAGCGATGGCGATGGCTGCGCCCGCTCCTGGGCCAACGGGAGCGCGGCGCAAGGCGCCAGCGGCACCCGCCCCCGTCGCTCGCAGGGCGAGGCTGGATGTCAACCCCGATCCCCGGGATCTGCGTGACCGCACCTACATCCCACCGCCGCGCAGTCTGCCCCAGGCACTGCCCGCCGACGCCGACATCGCCCGCTTTCTGGGCCACTATACCCAGGCCAGGCTCATTCTCGATCAGGGGCAAGAGGGTGCCTGCACCGGTTTTGGCCTCGCCTGCGTGATCAATTATCTGCGCTGGCGCGCCGCCGGCATGCCCAAGCGTTTTGCACGGATCAGTCCGCGCATGCTGTATCACTTCGCGCGCCGCTTCGACGAATACGAAGGCGAGAATTACGAGGGCTCGAGCTGCCGCGGCGCACTCAAGGGCTGGTACCACAACGGTGTCTGTCATGAAGCCAAGTGGGACTACCAGCCGGGGATCGACAATCTGCCGGTGCCGGGCTGGGACGCTGAAGCAATAGAGACCACGCTCGGGGTCTACTACCGCATCGAGCGCCAGTCGATCACCGACTTGCAGGCGGCGATTCAGGAAGTCGGCGCGATTTATGTGTCGGCGAATACCCATGCCGGCTGGGATGGGGTTGCCAGCGCCAAAACGCCGGCATCGCACGCCGATCTCCCCGTCATCGACTTTGACGGCGAGCCCTCCCGCGGCGGCGGTCATGCCTTTGCGCTGATCGGATTCAACCGCACCGGTTTCGTGATCCAGAATTCCTGGGGCCCCCAATGGGGGGCCGGTGGCTTCGCCGTGCTCAGCTACGCCGACTGGCTCGCCAATGGCATGGATGCCTGGGTCGCCGCCCTCGGCGTGCCGGGCGTGGTTGCGGGGCGGTTCGCAACCAACGCCACCGCCGCCGGTCGCGCCGCCGCTGCACCCGCTGACTGGTGGGGCGAGGAAACCGCGTACCAGCACAGCATCGTGCTCGGCAATAACGGTCGCGTGAACCATTTCGATACCGTCGATGGCGTCAATCGCACCCTGCATCACCAGGCCGCCGTGCTCCCAGACGATTGGTTTCGCGCGTCCGGCCACGACCGCAAGCGGCTTGTCATCTACGCCCATGGCGGCCTCAACAGCGAAGCCGATGCGATCAAGCGCGCCCGCGCGATGGGTCGCTACTTCCTGGCCAACGGCTGCTATCCGCTGTTTCTGGTATGGAAGAGCGGGCTGTTGGAGTCGATCGGCAACGCGCTGTCGGACAAAATTCCCGGCGCGACGCAAAGGGTGGGTGGCTTCGCGGACGCGGTGACCGATCCCATCGTCGAGAACACCGTCGGCCGCTTTGCGGCGCGGCCGCTGTGGAGCGAAATGAAAGAGAACGCCGAGCTGGCCGCGCTCAGTGGTCGGGGCGGGGATCTGCTGAGCGATGCGTTGAAGGCGCTCGCGAGTGGCTGGGGCGACGCCTTCGAGCTGCATCTGGTCGGTCATTCCGCGGGCTCCATCGCACTCGGCCGCCTGCTCGCCAATTTCGCCGGCAAGGATCTCGACCGCCACGTCCGCTCGGTCCACCTGTATGCGCCCGCCTGCACGGTGGAATTCGCCAACCGCTATTACGCCACGTCGCCCGCGATCATGGACAATCTCTACCTCGACATCCTGTCGGACGCCCGTGAACAGGACGACAACGTCGCCGGCATCTATTGCAAGTCCTTGCTGTATCTGGTGTCGAACGCACTGGAGGCGGACAAGCGCATGCCCATTCTTGGACTGGCCAATGTGTTTGATCGCGGTTACCAGGGCTGGGATGGATCAGCCAGCACCGGGCAGACCCTCGCCAACTGGCGTCAGGCGACGGAAGCTCACCAGCTTGAAAAACGTTTGACCTTTCACGACGAGGACCGGTTTTTCGCGCGACGCGGCGCGATCAACGCTGTCGACAAATTGGAGCGCGCCGCCCACGGCGGTTTTGACAACGATATCGATGTGGTCGGTAAAACGCTGGAACGCATCACCGGCGCTGCGCTGGCATTGCCGGTTACTGATCTGGTGGGTTTCTAGCATGCGTTGCCCACGGTGATGGCCGAGACCTTCGCGACTTTGTGGCAGCGCGCGCACCAGCTGCTGTGGCGCCAGCGCTCAAAGCTCCAGCGCTGGGGCATCGTGCTCGCGAGTCTGTTCATTCTCTACCTGCTGCTCGGCTTCCTGCTGGTACCGGTGATCGTCAAACAGCAGCTGATCGCACAGCTCGGCAAAGCCACCGGCCGCGATGTCGCGGTCGAGGCAGTGAAGTTCGATCCCTTGCGACTTGCGCTGACCGTCAATGGTCTGAATCTGAAAGAAGAAAACGGCGAATCCTTCGCCGGCTGGGACAGCCTTTACGTCAACTTCGAGGCATCGTCGCTGGTCAAGCGCGCGCTGACCTTCGCCGACATCCATCTGGTCAGACCCCGGGTGCAGATTCGCCGTTTCAGCGCCGGTCGGTTCAATTTCACCCCTTTACTTGGCGGTACAGCGCTTGGCGGTACAACGCCCTCGCCAGCCACGCCTGAGCCGGGACCGAAATCCGCACTGTTGCCCGCCATTCTGATTCAGCAGCTCAGCATCAGCGACGGCGGCCTGGTCTATCGCGACGATACCCACGCCGACGCGCCGGTGCTGAAATACCTGCCCATCAATTTCAGCGTCAAGGCGTTCAGCACGCGCGCGGAGCAAAACGCGCCTGCGCAGGCTGAGCTCACCATCAAGGGTGAGGGAGGCGAGCAGCTCCACTGGCAGGGTGATCTCAGCCTGCCGGTTCTGGCATCGAGCGGCAGGATCGAGGCCAGTGGTTTCGATCTTGCCGGGCTGTCGCGCTTTGCCGCTGAGGCGCTGCCGTTTCGCCTCGTGCGCGGCAAACTCGATGCCCACGTCGATTACCGGTTGGCCACGACCACCGATCCAGCGGGCAGCGCTCTCCGGGTCAATTTGTCCGGTGGTGCGCTGACACTGGGTGATCTGGCGCTTGCCGACAAGGCGACGCCTGGTGCGACACCGATTGAAATCGCCGGCGTGCAGGTGGATGGCATCGGCCTGGATAGCTCCGCCCGGACGATCGACATCGCACAGGTCGTGGTCAGCGGCGGCAAGATCGCCGGCACCCTGGCACCCGATGGCCAACTGGATCTGCTCAAGCTGTTTGCCGCTGCATCGGTCGCACCGGGCTCGGCACCGCCCGATCCACAACCCTGGCTGACGACGCTTGCCAAGGCCAGTCTGGATGGGTTTCGCGTCCAGCTCACCGATCAGGGGCCGAGCCCACCGGTGGTGCTTGCGCTCGACCCGCTGCGGGTGACGCTGGAAAATTTCCGCAGCGACAACAGCCAGCCGGTTCAGCTCGCCATCGACGGCGACGTCAATGACGGTGGCCGACTGCGCGTCAGCGGACCTGTCAGTCTCGCGCCGGTGCAGGCGACACTGAAGATCGAAGCCGAAAAAATCTCCCTCGCCGGATTTCAGCCTTACCTCAGTCGGTTCATCAATATCCAACTCCACAGTGGCGTCGCGAGCACCGTTGGCACCCTGACTTATCCGGAAGCCGGGCAAGGCAGCGGACTGAGTTATCGGGGTGATGCCGGCATCGAGAATCTCAATACCACCGACAATCGTTTCAACCGCGAATTTCTCAGCTGGAAACAGCTCGCGGTAAAGGATCTGCATTTTCAACAGACCGCCAACCGTATCGCGATCGACAGCGTCGAGTTCAATCGGCTTTACGGCCGTTTCGCGATTCGCGCGGATGGCACCACCAACGTCGAGAAACTGCTGGTTACCGCGCCGGAATCCAGTCGGGCCACCGCGCCGGCGACGCCCGAGGTACCCTCGCCACCCATGGCGATCGTGATCAAGCGCGTTACCGTCACCGACAGCGCCGCTTATTTCGCGGATCTGACCATGACGCCCGACTTTCGCGTCGGCATTTTCAATCTCAAGGGCGGGGTCAAGGGCGTCGATTCCGGTAGCGGTGAGCCGATCGCGATCGATTTGCATGGTCAGGTGGACCGCTATGCACCGGTAACCATCAAAGGAAAGGTCAATCCCTTCAAGGCCACGCCGACCCTGGACATGAAGCTCGCGTTCAAAAATCTCGAAATGACAACCTTGACACCCTACTCGGGAGTCTATGCAGGGCACCGGATCAAACAGGGGCAGCTCTCGGTCGATCTCCACTACCAGCTTGAAAACAACCAGATAGTCGGCCACAACCATATCGTGATGAATCAGATGGAACTCGGCGAGCGCGTCAAAAGCGCCAAGGCCACTGATCTGCCGCTGCGCCTCGCGCTCGCCCTGCTGAAGGACAGCAAGGGTGTCATCGACCTCGGGCTGGAAGTGAAAGGCAATATCAACGAGCCCAACTTCAGCGTGGGGGGACTCGTTTTCAAGGCGTTCAAGAACCTGATCGTCAAGGTCGTCAGCGCGCCCTTCAACCTGATCGCGGGTCTGGTGGGTGGCGGCGAAGACAATGGTTCCCTGGATGCCATCGCGTTCGCCCCCGGGTCGGCGCAACTGGACGCGCGCGAAAAAGCCAAGCTGGATCAGCTGGCGAAAGCCCTGGCCGCGCGGCCGCAACTCCGCCTGGAGGTTGCCGGTAACAGCCTGCCCGGCGAGGACACCCAGGCGCTCGCGCAACGCCGGCTTGAGCACCAACTCGCTGCGTTGTTCAATTCAGGCAGCGCCGATGGCGATCAGTCGTGGCCCGGGTTGAGCAGCGCCGTTGCCAACAAGAAATTCCGGCGAAAACTTTATGCGCTCTACGAAAGTACGACGGGAGAGAGTGCCAAAACCCGGCGCGGGATCATCGGTGACGCGCTCAGTGACGGCGGCAAGAAGCCCACCGATGCCGAGATCGATAGCGCGCTCCACGAACATATTCAGCATGAGCTGCTGGCGCGGGAAGAAGTCCCGGAAAAGGCGCTGGCCGAGCTGGCCAGACAGCGGGCGCTGGCGGTCAAGGCCTATCTTGCCGACAGTGGTGGTCTGACCCCGGAGCGCGTTTTTCTGGTGAGCGACGGCGCAGCCGGTCAGCCGGCATTGAGCGCCAGGCTGACACTCAACGCTCTGTGACAAGCTGTTAAAACCGCTGGATATGCGGCGTGGCCAGTTCGCGCAGATCGTCCGGAATGTTGACGGAACGCCGTGACTCGAAATCGAACAGTGTGCCTGCCGTCTCCACGGTGGCGACCGTTTCGCGGGTCGCCGCATCCATGAACCAGTGAAAGAAATACTGAATCTTGCCGCGTATTTCGCGCAGCCCGCTGCGTGTGATGATGCCGTCGCCGACGCGCAGCGGGCGGTGAAACTCGATGTTGTATTCGAGCGCGGCGCTGCCCAGCCCGCGCAGGCGCCGGTATTCGGGCGTCAGGCCGTAGTGATGCTGCAAGTGGGTGACGGCATCGGAACAGCGCGCCATGAAAAAACGCGGGTGCAGTTCTCCCTGGGCGTCACATTCCCAGGGTTCGATGGTGCCGCGCGCGGTATCGAACAGGCCCAGCGCTTGCGCCGTGGCCCAGTCGCGGGCGGGGGGTTGTGGCAGCGGTTCCCGTGGGCGCAAATCCGCGGGGGCATCGATGGTCAGGGCTTGTGCGGCATCGCGCACAGCGGCAGGCAGCTCCCGTTCGCGACCGTTGGCGCGTTCGGTGTAGGCGAATTCGATGATGAAGCGCGCGGCGATCGCGCCGGTGTCGATGTTGCGCATTTCGTTGAAGGTGGTCAGACCGTTTCTCGCGAGCGCGAGAATTCCGGTGTCGATGGTGAAGCTGTCACCGTTGCGCAGTTCGCGCATGAACAGCACGCGCTCGGCGCGGTGGCGCAGGCCGGTACCGGGTGGCAAGCCGAGCAGCGCCTGCAATTGCCCGACGGTTTCCGCCGAGCGCGCGAGGTAATGCTGGACGTTCATGTGCGCCATGATGTCGCACTCCCAGGCCTTCACGTTGGCGCGCACCGTGGGCGTCATGGCTCCCATCGGTCAGTCTCCGGGGCAGGCTTGGTGATGGTGTGCATCGGGGTGCAGTGCACGTCGATGATCATGCGATTGACGACTCTCATCGGACTGTAGTGGATCGTGAGCGTTTTGCCCGGCGCCAGCTGGCGATGGAACACTTCGGGACGCAGTGCGCGCATATCGAAGGTGACGCGGCAGCGTGCAGTGCGCGAATCCTGGCTGGACAGCCTCACATAGGTGAGCGGACGGAAGCTCTCGATGGTGCCGGTCTCGGCGGTGATTTTCATGTCGCCCCAATCCGGATGCAAGTCGATGGGAAACGTCGCGGTCGCGCCCGGCAGTGCCGCGAGTGCGATGGCCGCGCAGACGAGCCTCCGCGGCGGGATGTGCCGGAGGCGATGCACGCCCGTAACGGACGGATGAAAAACCGCGCCGGCAGCCGCGCGCCCCGATCCAGCGCCGGTGGTACCGCGATGCTGCCGGCACATCGAGGGCTACCTGCCGTGGTAGACCGGCGCGCGCTTTTCGGCGAAGGACCTTGGACCCTCTTTGGCGTCCTCGGTCTTGAACACGCGCTCGGCGATCAAGGCCTCGGTGCGGAAGGCTTCCTCCCAGGACTGGTTGTAGGCATTGATCACGGCTTCCTTGGCGGCCTGCACGGCGAGCGGGCCGTTGCTGCATATGAGCTTGGCGTAGCGTTCCGCCTCGGCCATCACCTGGTCGGCCGGCACTACCTTGTTGATCAGGCCGAAGGCGAGCGCTTCCTGCGCGGTGATCTGGCGGCCGGTCAGGATGATGTCCATGGCGTGGCAATAGGGAATCTGGCGCGGCAGGCGCACATGGGAACCGCCGCCGGGAATGATCGCCCAATGGACTTCGGGCAGGCCGAACCTGGCGTGCTCGGCGGCGATGCGGATGTCCATGCCCTGGATGATCTCGGTGCCGCCGGCCAGGCAGAAGCCGTTGATCGCGGCGATGATCGGTTTGTAGCAGGTGCTGAAGAAGCGCTGCTGCGGATTGTCGAGGAAGCGCCCGCCGCTGCTTGCTTCATCGGTCAGCTTGGTGATGGTCTTCTTGAGGTCGGCGCCGGCCGAAAAGGCCTTGTCGCCCGCGCCGGTGACGATCAGCACCAGGGCTTCCCGGTCCTGTTTGAAGTCCTCGGTGATGAGGTCCAGATCAGAGAGCATTTCCGGCGTGATGGAGTTCATCTCGCTCGGCCGGTTGAAAGTCAGATAGGCGAGCTTGCCCTTTTTCTCGTAGAGCAGGTCGTCGGCGCTGGCGCGTGTCGTCACGGAATCCTCCGGTAGCGGGATCGGTCGAGTGGGGCACATTCGCCCCGGGTCAAGGGCTTGCCATAATACGTCAAAGCCCGGTCCGGTCGAGCCGTCCGGTTGACAGCCGGGGGGTGGCGCGTAAGCTGCGGCAAGACCATAACTGTCGCGGGCCGCAGCGCCTGCGCAAACATTCCGGGGTGACGAGATGGCGGGAGATCTGCAGGACAAGGTTGCACTGATCACGGGTTCGGGTTCCGGCATCGGCCGTCAGGCCGCGCTGATTTTTGCGCGTGAAGGCGCCCGGGTGGTGGTGTCCGATGTCAATATCCAAGGTGGTGAAGAGACCGTCGAGCTGGTCAGACAGGCGGGCGGGCAGGCGGTCTTTGTGCGCTGCGATGTTGCCAGGGGCCCCGAGGTGGAAGCCCTGGTGGCGGGAGCGGTCGCGGCATTCGGACGGCTGGATGTGGCCTTCAACAATGCCGGTGTCGAGGGCGACACGCGCGCCACCACGATTACCTGCACCGAGGAAAATTTCGATCTCAACATCAACGTCAATCTCAAGGGCGTGTGGTGGTGCATGAAATACGAGATCGAGCAGTTCCTGCGTCAGGGTTCGCCCGGGGCCATCGTCAACACGTCTTCGCTCGCGGGGTTGGTGGGTGTGCCGCGCGGCAACGCCTATGTGGCCGCCAAGCACGGCGTGATCGGTCTGACCAAGACCGCCGCGCTGGAGTTCGCCAAGCAGGATATCCGGGTGAATGCGGTATGCCCGGGTGCCATCGAGACGCCGATGCTGAACCGCATCGTCGGCGGTTCGGAGAAAGGTTACGAGATGATGCGCAAGATGGAGCCGGTGGGGCGGCTGGGCAAACCCGGCGAAATCGCCGAAGCCGTGGCCTGGCTGTGCTCCGACCGGGCATCCTTTGTCACCGGCCTTGCCATGTCGGTGGATGGTGGCTCCTTTGCCCAATAAGTCGAATCTGCGCGCGCCGCGAACCTGATGCGGCGCCTGTCTCCATAACAATAACAGGAGGGCTACACCATGAAGCATGTACTGGATGGCTACAAGGTACTGGATCTGACGCAGTTTCTCGCCGGCCCCGCAGCGACCCGGGTGATGGTCGAAGCGGGCGCCGAAGTAATCAAGATCGAATGGCCGGGCGGCGACCCGAGCCGCAAGTTTCCCTTTCTCGGCAAGGATGGGCGCAGTGCCTACTATGTGCAGCAGAACCGCGGCAAGCGCAGCGTCGCGGTGGATCTGAAGACGCCGGAAGGTATCGCCATCGTCAAGGAACTGGCGGCGCAGAGCGATGTGCTGATCGAGAACTTCGCGCCCGGCGTGATGGACCGGCTCGGACTCGGCTACGACGCCATCAAGGCGGTGAATCCCAGGATCGTCATGTGCGCGATTTCCGCGTTCGGTCAGACCGGACCGCTCGCGCAGCTGCCCGGCTTCGACAACATCGGCCAGGCGTATTCGGGCATCACCAGCATGATTGGGGATCCCGACAAACCGCCGGCGTTTCCCATGGCGGCGATCGGCGATGTCAGCACCGGCGTGCATGCGGCCTGCGCCATCGCCTTCGCGCTGCTGTACCGGGAGCGGACCGGCAAGGGCCAGTATCTCGATATCTCGCTGCTCGACAGCTATTTCCACTACCACGAGGTGAATGTGCAGGCCTGGTCGTGCAGCAACGGCGAGATCAAACCCACCCGCTCCGGCTCGCATCACTATGCGGTCGCTCCCGGCGGCATTTTCAAGAGCAAGGATTCCTATCTGTTCCTGCTGCCGATCCTGCACATGTGGCCAAAGTTGTGCGAGATCATGGGCCGACCGGAACTCGCCGAGGATCCCCGCTATATCGACAACGCTTCGCGCGCGAAAAATCAGAAGGACCTGATCGTCATCATCGAGGACTGGCTGCAGGCGCAAGAGAGCGACGAGGCGGCGATCCGGATTCTTGGTGAAGGCCACATTCCGGTGGCGCCCATTCTCAGCGTGGAGCAGGCCTGTCGGCACCCGCACCTGATCGAGCGCGAGACGGTGCGCACGATCTATGATCGAACCCTGGGCAATTTTTTGGCGCCGGGCATGCCGTTGCGGTTTTCCGAGTTTCCGGCGCACCTGGATCTGGAGGCGCCTTATCTGGGCGAACACAATGCCGAAGTCCTCGGCGATTGCCTGGGTTACAGCGGTGCGCGCATCGCTGATCTGGTCAAACGGGGCGTGCTGCACAGTGAGCCGATTCCGGCGCAGGCCGCGGCACGCGCGTAACGATTTTTTATTCATCAACCAACCACGGGAGTAAGTCATGGCAGGCACAGTACAAGGCAAGGTCGCGCTGGTAACCGGCGCGGCGGGTGGCATCGGGCGCGCGGCGGCGCAGATTTTTGCCCGCGAAGGCGCAAAGGTAGTGGTTTCCGACCTTCAGGAAGCGGCCGGCGCCGAGACCGTGAAACTGATTCGCGACGCCGGTGGCGAGGCCACCTTCGTGCGTTGCGATGTGTCGAAAGGCGCCGATGTTGAAAACCTGGTGAAGGCGACGGTGAGCCAGTACGGACGGCTCGACTGTGCCTACAACAATGCCGGCGTCGAAGGCGCCTGGACCCGCATTCACGAATGCACCGAGGAAAATTTCGATTTCAACTACAACGTCAATCTGAAGGGCGTGTTTCTCTGCATCAAATATCAGGTGCGGCAGTTTCTGGAACAGCGCGGTCCCGGCGCCATCGTCAGCACCGCGTCGATTGCCGGGCTGGTCGGTTCGAAAAACGCCGGCGCCTATGTCGCCGCCAAGCACGGCGTGGTGGGTCTGACCAAGACGGCGGCACTGGAATACGCCACCAAGGGTATTCGCGTCAACGCGGTTTGCCCGGGCGTGATCCGTACACCGATGCTGGAGCGGATGTTTGCGACCAATCCCAAGATGGAGCAGGCCATGGTCGGCTTCGAACCCATTGGCCGCTTCGGCGCGCCATCCGAGATCGGCGAGGCCGCGGTGTGGCTGTGCTCGGATCAGGCGTCCTTCGTCACCGGCCACGCCATGGTGGTGGACGGCGGCGCCATCGCCTGCTAGCGTACGGCGGCGCTGTTTTGCCAATAAGATCCCGCCGGCCGCTGGCCGGCGGGATAGACCTAAATCAAATAAGGCCGGACCGCCGCATCGCGGTTCGACGACAGGGGAGACGATAATGGAAATAGGTATATTTTCGATGCCGACCATCGGCCCGCGGGCCGAGATCGAGAAAGGCATGGCCGGCGTGCGCACCGATCTGTACCAGAGCATGCTCAAGAATCTGGTGGAACAGGCCAGGTATCTCGATGAGACCGGCTATTACGGTTTCGGCTTTACCGAGCATCACTTTCACATCGAAGGCGAGGAAGTTTCCACCAATCCGATCATGCTCGATCTCTATCTGGGGCTGCATACCAAGCGGCTCCGGGTCGGACAGTTGGGAAATGTGCTGCCGTCCCACCACCCGATTCGGGTCGCGGAGGACATTGCGATTCTCGACCAGATGACCCAGGGCCGTGCTTTCGCGGGCTTCGCCCGCGGTTATCAGTCGCGCTGGGTCAACGTGCTCGGCCAGCGGTTCGAGGCGCTGCGTCGGAATGATGGCGATCACGCCCTGCTCTACGAGGACACCAAGCGCGAGCTGTACGAAGAGCACTTCGACATCATCATGAAAGCGTGGAGCAACGATACCTTCTCGCACCAGGGCAAGCACTGGCAGATTCCGCCGGCAGAGATTTACTGGCCTGCCCATGAAGTGAGCGCCGAGTTCGGCCAGGGTGTCGACGCCAACGGCATCATCCGCGAAATCGGCATCGCGCCCAAGACCTACAACAAGCGCATTCCCGATCTGTTCCAGCCCTTCAGCTTCTCGGAGAAAACCATCCGCTGGGCGATGCGCCACAATGTGTCGCCGATTTCCATCATCGCAGGCGACATGGAAGCGGCCAAGGGCCAGTTCCGCGCCGCCCAGGAGGAGCTGGAGAAAACCACCGGCAAATCCCAGAGGTTCGGCGCCCGCATGGGCATCACGCGGGAAATCGTCTGCGCCGACACCGACGCGGAAGCCAAGGCACTGGCGCTGGATGCGGGCACCTTCCTGTGGTGCAAGTTCTTCCAGCCCTTCGGGTTCAACGCGGCGATCACCCTGCCCGGCGAAGATCCGATGACGGTGAAGAACGATTTTGATTCCCTCGTCGAGCGCGGACTGGTCATCTACGGCAGCCCGGATACCGTCAAGCGCAAGCTGGAAGCCCTGTTCAAGGCGCTGCCCGTCGATTACTTCTGGATGATGAATTACAACGAGTTGTTGCCGCAAAAGCCGATGATGCGTCACATGGAACTGATGACGAAGCAGGTGTGGCCGCACTTCACCGACAAGATCAAGGCCTGATCGGTCGGCAGCACCCGGATGGACCCGGATGGAGAGCCCCGCATCAGCGGGGCTTTTTTCGCCCCCGGTCCGGTCGCGGATAGGCTGCGGCCGGGGTTGAATTATGGCAATCGATTGCATAGATTGGCGGGGAGGCGAACGACCGGTAACCTCGGTTGCTGTTCGGTAACGCAGGGCCGGTATCGTGTCAGTGCCCTTCTGATCGCCGCCGCCTGGCGGCCTTGCCCCACGGACCTTACACCACGGACCTTACACCACACCCTACACCACGGAGTACAGACCATGAGCAGCTTGGGATTTGGCCTGATTTCCGCCGACTCGCACATCGTTGAGCCGGCCAACTGTTACAGCGACTATATCGACCCCAAATTCCGCGATCGCGCGCCCACCATCGTGCGTGACAAGGCGGGTAACGACACCTACGTCATCCCCGGCATGGACACCGCCATTCCCCTGGGTCTGGTGGCGGCCGCCGGCCTGACCCCCGAAGAACTGGGCGAGCGCACCAAAGGCTGCACCTTCGACCAGCTCCACCGCAGCGGGCATGAGGCCAAATACCGGGTGGCGGACCAGGACCGCGACGGCGTGGTGGCAGAGATTCTCTACCCGTCCGTGGGTATGGCGCTGTGCAATCACCCCGATTTTGCCTACAAGACCGCGTGCATGCATGCCTACAACGAATGGCTGGCGCACTACATGGCGGATGCGCCCACGGGCCGCCTGTTCGGTCTCGCGCAAACCTCGGGCGAATCCGTCGATCAGATGATCAAGGATTTCCAGGACGCCAAGAAGAAGGGTTTCGTCGGCGTCATGATGCCGGGCGATCCGAAGGAAGCGGACTACGACGATCCCATGTATGACGCGCTGTGGGAGTGCGCGGTCGATCTCGGCCTGCCGTTGTCGTTCCACATCCTGACGTCACGCGGCGGCGGTGTCGGTGATATCGCCCGGGTGCGCGGCAACAAGGTCAACGGTTTCATGAGCATCATCCGTTCGGTACAGGACGTGATGGGCGTGTTCGTGCTGAGTGGTGTGTTCGAGCGCCATCCCAAGCTCAAATTCATCGCCGCCGAAGCCGATGCGGGCTGGCTGCCCCACTATTCCTACCGCATGGATCACGCCTATGAGCGCCACGGCGTCTGGCTGGGCGGTGGCAAGAACCTGGCGAAAATGCCGAGTGAATACATCGCCAGCAACATCTGGCTGACCTTCCAGGACGACTGGGTCGCGTTCAAGGTCGCCAACTTGATGAACCCCAAACGTCTGGTATGGGCCAACGACTTCCCCCACAGCGACGCTACCTGGCCCTGGTCCCAGGAGATGCTGGCGAAGCATGCGGGTGGTCTGACCAACGAACAGATGCGCTGGATCATGCGGGAAAACATCATCGAATGTTACAACCTGCCGGTGGACAAGATTCCGGCATGACCAAAGACGCGACCGGGGGCCGAGGTCCCCGGTTTGCTCCTGGAGAGATGTGCCATGCAATACGACATCAAGATAACCGGCGGGACCATCGTCGACGGTACCCGCACGCCCCGCTACCGGGGCGACGTCGGGATCAAGGACGGCAAGATCATCGCTCTTGGCGCGGCGCCCGGTGAGGCGCGTCAGGTGATCGACGCGACCGGCAAGATGGTGAGTCCCGGTTTCATCGACTGCCACACCCATTACGACGCCCAGATCATCTGGGATCGCATGATGACCATTTCGCC
This sequence comes from uncultured Gammaproteobacteria bacterium, assembly GCA_963708735.1. Taxonomy (GTDB): domain Bacteria; phylum Pseudomonadota; class Gammaproteobacteria; order Pseudomonadales; family Porticoccaceae; genus JAGPUQ01. The sequence goes on along the minus strand of CAVPTW010000014.1, from coordinate 75,479 downwards.
CTGGCATGGCGTGACCACCGTAGTGTTGGGCAACTGTGGTTTCGGCGTGGCGCCGGTCCGGCCCGCTGATCGCGACACCATCATCCGGACCCTGGAAAACGTCGAGGGCATGGATGCCAACGCCCTCAAGGCGGGCCTTGGTGAGAACTGGCCGTTTGAAACCTTTCCCCAGTACTTGGATGCGATCGAGCGTAACGGCAGCGGCATCAATGTGGGCGTGCTGATCGGCCATACCCCGCTGCGTCTCTACGTGATGGGCGAGGATGCCACCGAGCGTCAGGCGACGGTGGCCGAGGTGGGGCAAATGCGCGAGATCGTGCGCGAGGCGCTGCGTGCCGGCGCGCTCGGATTCGCATCCTCCAAGGCGCCCACCCACATTGGTGCCGGCGGCAAACCGGTGCCCAGCCGGCTCGCGGACTACCGCACCGAAATTCTCGAGATCTGCAAGGTGTTGGGCGAAGAGAACACCGGCATGGTGCAATCCACCATCGGTGGCGATGTGCTCCACGACCAGTTCGCCGAGATTTCCCGGGTAACCGGTCGCAACGTGACCTGGACCGCGCTACTGCAGGGCATCTCGCTCGGCGGTGGCGACCATCGCGCGCAACTCAAAAAGTCCGCCGAGATGGTCGCGGCCGGCGCCCGGGTGTTCCCGCAGGTGAGTCCGCGCGCCCTCAATTTCGAAATGACCATGAAAGCGCCCTTCATCTTCGAAAGCATGCCGGTGTTCAAGCCGGTATCGGCGGCGGATGTCGAGGGCAAAAAGGCGCTGTACCGCAGTGGCGAATTTCGCGAAGCCTTCAAGGCGGCCATGGCCGGCAACGCGTCGCTGGTGATGGGCGGCTGGCCCAAGACCGTGATTTCCTTTTGCCCGCCGCAGCCTGCGCTGGAGGAGCGGTCGCTGTTCGAGGTCGCGGCCGAACGTGATCTGCATCCCGTCGATCTGCTGCTCGATCTTGCCCTGGAGAGCGATCTCGCCATGCGCATCCGCATGCCGATCGCCAACCACGACGAGGACGAGGTCGAGGTCCTGCTCAAGGATCCCAATGTGGTGGTGGGTCTTTCCGATGGCGGCGCGCACGCGAGCCAGTTGTGCGACGCCTGCTTTGCCACCTATCTGCTCGGCCACTGGGTGCGGGAACGCGGTTCGCTGGATATGGAGCACGCGATCTGGCACCTCACGGCGCGCGCCGCCGAGGTGTGCGGCATCGCCGATCGCGGCCGTCTCGCCCCGGGGCTCGCCGCCGATGTGGTGGTGTTCGATCCCGAGACCGTTGGCGCGGGCGAATTGCAACGGGTCTACGACTTCCCCGGTGGTGCCGACCGGCTCATTTCCGAGGCCAGCGGGATCGAGGCGGTCATCGTCAACGGCGCCCTGTTGCGCCAGCACAATCGGGATATGGTCGATCCCGCAGGTCCATTGCCGGGTCGGATATTGCGCCACGGCCACGGTTGAGTGGCGCCCGCCCGGTAAGCAAAACCGGAAAAACGGCGGCCCGCAGCGGCGAACCCGTTGCGGGCCGCCGTCTGTGGGGGAGCCTCTGTTCGAAGGGGAAGTGCCATGACCATGGTCGCATCTGCGCTTGCTGCGCCTTTTCTGTTCGACGCCGACGCCCATGTACTGGAGCCGCCGGATCTGTGGGACAGCTACCTCGATCCCGCTTTCCGGCATCGCAGCATCCAGTTCCGCCGGACTGCCGACGGTATCGATCAGCTGTTTGTCGATAACCAGCTCATTCTGCCCAACTGCACCGCGGCGCTCGGGGGTGCGGAGCTGGACCGCAATCAGGCCATGGATCCGCGCTCCCGCCTCGGCTATCTCGACGGCGCGCCGCGTTCGAGCATGTTCGGTTCCGACCGCGTCGCGCTGTTCGACCGCTGGGGCCTGAACGCCGGCCTGGTGCTGCCCACCATCGGCATCTTCTGGGATACGCCGGACAACGCGCTGGCCAATGCGTACTGCCGCGCCTACAACGACTGGGTGCATGACTTTCAGGCCGCCGACCGCGACCGGCTGGTGATCGCCGCGCACCTCAATTTACGGGATATTCCGGGTGCGGTGAAGGAACTGGAGTTGCGCCTCGACCAGGGTTTCAAGGGCGTGTTTCTCGCACCCGAACGGGTGGACGGCAAGGGCTTCGCCGATCCCCATTTCGACCCGCTCTGGGCGCGCATTGAAGAGGCGGGAGTGCCGCTGCTGGTCCACGTCATCGTGCGCACCCGGCGCCTGGTCACGGGTTTCGTGGGCGATTGGTACGACACCCCGGCCAACCGCACCTTCACCTTCGCGCTCGGCGCCGCGTCCCAGGTGATGCCGGCCTGCATGGCCATGGTGATGGACGGTCTGTTCGACAAGTTTCCGCACCTCAAGGTGGTGGCGATCGAGGCGGGCTGCGGCTGGGTGCCCTACGCCATGGACCGGCTGGACGAGAAATACCGCCACTTCCGCGGGTTCGACGCCGAACTGGCGCTGGGCCGGCCCAGCGAGTACTTCCGCCGCAACCTCTGGTTTGTCGCCGAACCCGAGGAGCGCACCATCGGCAGCTGCCTGGAACTGGTCGGCCGCGACCGAATTCTCTGGGGTTCGGATTTTCCGCACATCGATGCCAACCTGGATGCGCCGGAATTGATTCGTGCGAGTGTCGCCCGGCTTTCCGACGCGGACCAGCGCGCAGTGCTGGGCGAAAACGCGCGCCGATTGTTTGCCCTTTGATTCGCGTGGTTCCGCGCACGGTCCGGGGAGCGTAGCGCGAATGGGATCTTCCTGCGCCGGCCCGCGGCGCAGGTTGCATGACAGTCATTCGATGCTTCAGGAGTGAGACGAGATGAACACAGCATGTCCGGTCGAAATGGCCAAGTCCCTGTACCCGCTGATCAGCGAAAAACGGCGCGAAGGCGAGCTGCGCGCCCGCCTCGCTCCCGAAGTCGTGGAAGCCGTGGGTCGCGCGGGAATGTTCCGGTTGTTTGCGCCCGTTGAGGTCGGCGGTCTGGAGGTGACGCCCAAACAAGCTTTTCTTGCCACCGCCGAGATCGCTGCGGCGGATCCAGCGGTGAGCTGGTACATGGTCAACTCGATTCCCGCCTGCATGGCCGCTGCGGTGGTGCCGGAAGCCGAGCGCCGCGCGCTGTTCGCCGAGCCCGATCGCAACTTCGGTTTTTCGGCAGTGGCACTGGCTACCGCCAGGGCGGCGCCTGGCGGCTATCGCCTGAGCGGCTCCTGGCCGGTGGTCACCGGCTGCGAGGACTCCCGTTGGTGCGCGCTGATGGCGCGCGTGGTGGACGAGGACGGCCCCCGGCTGGTCAACGGCCGGCCCGAGGTGCGGTTGTTCCTGGTGCCTACCGAGCGCGTCGAGATCGCCCAGACCTGGCAGCACGCCGCGGCCATGCGCGGTACCGGCAGCAACCAGGTGGATGTGGCGGACCTGTTCGTGCCCGATGCGTTGGCCACTCTCCCCGGCAGTCCGCCGCGGATCGACCGGCCGCTGTTTCGCAATCCGGCGACCGTGCTCACGCTGCCGATTTTTGCCGCCGTGGCGGTGGGCGTACTGCAGGGGGCCATTGCCGCCGCGAGCCAGGAGATCACCACCAAGATTTCCTCGATTACCGGCCGCGCGCTCAAGGATCAGGCCGAGATCCAGATCGTGATCGCCGACGCCACGGCGGCGCTGCGCGCGATCCGCGCCGGTTGCGCGGAGACCTATGAGGCGGTGTGGGAACTGGTGAACCGGGGCGAGCCCCTGAGCGGCAAGGCAAAGGCCGAACTGTACGCTGCCAGCTTTTACGCCGGCGATATCGCCCGCGACATGGTCGGCCGGCTCTACGTCAAGGGTTCGCGGGCGGCCTTCATGCAGGGCCACCCTCTGGAGCGCTGTCTGTCCAATGTCCACGCCATCATTGCGGCGATCGAGGCGCGGCGCGGTTTCCAGCAGTCGGCCGGAGCGGTGCTGCTCGGTGCCGAGCCGGTAGAGCCCGGGTTCTGAGATCCTGGTTCGGACCGGTAACCTTGGGCGCAGCATCGGTCCCATCGCCCAGATCGGCTTTCGGATCCGCAGCGTCGGCGAATATCTGCTGCAGGATAAGGCGCCCGCACCGGCGCTGCGCTATTGATCCGGTAATCGCGCGGTCGTTGCTATAGTACCGACCAACACCTACTAAAAATTACGGGGGAGTATTCATGACCGCACCCAATCAGGACCCCATGGCCTTTGTCGGCCAGATCATCGGCCATGCCACTGGCATGATGGCGATCCGCCTGTGCGCCATCGGCGATCGCCTCGATCTGTTCAAGACCATCGCCGAAAAGGGCCCGCTCACCAGCGCGGAACTGGCGGCGCACACCGGGCTCAACGAGCGTTATCTGCGCGAGTGGATCTACGGCATCTCGCTCGCGGGCTATCTGGATTTCGACAAGGCGACCCGCAAGGTGTCGGTGCCGGAAGCGCACCGGCCGGCACTGGTGGACGTCGGCGGGCCGCTCTATCAGGGCGGGCTGTTTCGCATGTTCAACGCGATTCTCGATCCCTATCAGGATCTGCTGCGCGCGTTCCGCGAGGGCGGCGGCATCGACTATTCGCGCTACAACGCGGACTTCTGGGAGGGGCTCGAACACAACACCTGCGTGCGCTACAAGAACAACCTGGTGAGTCAGTGGCTACCGGAGATGCCCGCGGTCATCGCCAAACTGGACGCCGGCGGCAGTTTCGCGGACTTCGGTTGCGGCGCCGGGCGCTCGACCATCGAGATGGCGCAGCGTTTCCCCGGTGCGAGCTTTCACGGCTTCGATATTTTTCCGGGCAATATCGAGAAGGCGCGCGCCAACGCCCGGGAAGCCGGCGTCGCGGATCGGGTCAGCTTCGAAGTGGCGGATTTCGCCAAGGGCGTCGACGGCCAGTTCGATGTGGTGGCGACCTTCGATGTGATCCACGACATGGCCGATCCGCGCGGCGGCATTCGCGCCCTGCGCCGGGCGGTGAAGGACGACGGCATCTATGTGCTGATGGATATCGACTGCACCGACGATCCCGCCGACAACAGCGGGCCGCTCGCGGTATTCAAGCTGGGCGCGAGCCTGCATTTCTGCATGACCACGTCGCTTGCCCAGGGCGGGGACGGCCTGGGTACGGTGGGTCTGCCGGAATCCCGGGTGCGGGAATTCTGCGCCGCCGCGGGCTTTGCCTCGGTGCGCCGGCTGGCGATCCAGCATCCGCTCAACGCGCTCTACGAGATCCGGCCCTAGCGGATTTGACGGGAGGTGTCCCCGCTCCCGTGCGGGGACGTCGTCATCCGGAACGCTGCGCCAAGGAAAATCATGCCCCATCGCAATCCCCACGGCCCCACGGCGGTAGCCGTTGCTTTTGTGACCCTGGGCGCGGTCTACGGCGTCTGGTTCGCCTATTCGGTGTTTCTGGTCGCCCTGGTCGAGGACATGGGCTGGAGCCGTTCGCTCACCGCCGGCGCCATCTCGGTGATGAGCCTGGTGCACGGCCTGTCCGGCCCGCTCAACGGCCGCATGATCGAGCGCATGGGCGCGCGCCGGGTGATTGCACTGGGCGGGCTGCTGTTCAGTATCGGTCTCGCCCTGACCGCGCTGATTCAGACCTGGTGGCAGCTCTATTTCACCTTTGGCGTCGTCGCGGCCCTGGGCATCGCGATGGCGGGCTGGGTGCCCTTTATCGTCACCGTGGAGCGCTGCTATCCCGCGCGTCTGGGCACTGCGCTCGGCTTTGCGCTCGCCGGCGTCGGCTTCGGTATTCTGATCGGGGTGCCGGCAATCAATGCGCGGTGGAACACTTCGGCTGGCGTCAGACCTTCCTGTTGCTGGCGCTGCTGGGGCCGCTGTGGATCATCCCGTCCGCCTGGTGGCTGCTGCGGGTGCCGGAGCGGCCGGTATCCAGCCTTGCGATCACCCCCACCGTCACCGCAGCGTCGGTGTCGGCGACACCGCACTGGGTGCTGCCGACGGCGGTGCGTTCGCCGCGCTTCTGGTACGCGGGCTTCGCCTTTCTCACCGGCGCCTGCCTGGCGCAGATTCTGCTGATCCACCAGTTTGCCTTCATGGTCGATCACGGCATTCCCAAGGCGCAGAGTTCCCTGATCGCGGGCACCATCGGCATTGCCAGCATCGCCGGGCAACTGTTCTGGGGTCGGCTCTCCGACCGCATCGGTCGCGAATGGGCCTATACCTTCGCGGCGGTCTGTAATGTGCTGGCGGTCGCCGCGCTTGCCGCGCTCGGCTGGTGGACCGCGGTGCTGTGGCTCGCGGTGGGCTTTGCGATCTGCGCGGGTTTTGGGTATGGCGCCAATGCACCCATTTATCCCGCCACTTCGCGCGATCTGTTTGCGGGCCCGTTCTTCCCGTCGATTTTCGGCACCCTGGCGATTTCGGGATCGCTGGGCGCGGCGCTCGGCGCCTGGCTCGGCGGCTGGCTGTACGATGTCACCGGCGATTATCGGGCCATGCTGGCGACCGGACTGATCATGGCGCTGGTGTCGCCCCTGAGTCTCTGGCTGGCGGCGCCGCGCAAACCCAATCCGGCCCCGACCCCGTTTGAATCCACCACCCAGTTCGCCAATGACGATGTGAGGATCCCACCATGACCTATCTGCCGCTCACCGAACAACAGCAACGCTGGCGTGACACCGCTCGCGAGATCGCTGCCCGCGAGGTTGGCCCGCAGGCCGCGGCCACCGACCGCGAGCGCGCCTTTCCGCGCCAGTCCCTCGCCGCGCTGCGCGATGCCGGACTGTGGAAGCTGCGCGTGAGCGCCGCCGACGGCGGTGTCGGCGCCGACCTGTTGACCACCTGCCTGGTGGTCGAGGAAATCGCCCGGAAGTGTCCGTCCACCGGCATGTGCTACAAGATGCATGTGGAGGCGTCCGAACTGATCAGCCGCATGCCGAGCGACATGCAACGCCAGGGCGTTCTCAAGGGCATTGTCGATGGCAAGGTGTTCTGCACCGTCGCCGGCGGCGAGACCTCGGGCAAGGGCGACGACTGGGTGCCCGGCATGCAGCTGTCCGCCGTCGAGAAAACCCCGGAGGGCTATCGTCTCGATGGTATCCGCAAGTCCTATGTGACCTCGGCGGGAGAGGCCACCCATTACTTCATGCTCTGCCGGGTAGGTACCGACGCCAAGCCCAGCCAGCTCACCGCGCTGCTGGTGGAGGCCGACAAGATCGATTGGCAGACCCTGGAGTCCTGGCACGGGCTCGGCATGCGCGGCAACAACAGCATGCCGATGCGCTTCAGCGGCCTGGTGCCGGAAGCCAATCGCATCGGCGAGGAGCACGCGGGGCTCAAATACCTCGGCGCGGTGATGATGCCGGTGGTGGCGCTGACCTATGGCGCTGCCTATCTGGGGGTGGCGGCCGGTGCCTATGAAATTGCCTGTGTGGAAGCCGCGAAACGCTATCCCAGCGGCGCGCGCCGCCTCGACAGCGCCATCAACCAGCGGCGCATGGCGGAACTGAGTGCCCGCATCGAAGCCGCCCGCGCCCTGCTGCATGTGGCAGCCGCCGCCGGCGACGCCGGCCAGGTGCAGGCACCGCTGCCCTACCTGCAAGCCAAGGTCACCTGCTCCGAAGCGGCGGTCTTCGTCACCCAGGAATTGATGACGATGTTCGGCGGCACGGCCTTCGCGGCCCGGTTGCCGTTCGAGCGTTATTTCCGCGATGCGCGCGCGGGGATGATCATGGGCCTCGCCAACGACGATGCTTACCAGACGATTTTCGGCATGTTGTTTCCCGAGCCCAAAAAATAGCGGCTGCGTCGCGTCAAGGATGCGTTGCCACAGGTTATTCGGGCATGGGTTCAGAGCACGAGGGAAGCGACCACAGATGCGCGGCGACCAGCGCGCGCCAGGGTGAGAATTCCGCGAGCCACGCGCGGGTGAAGTCTGCGTCGGGTTTTTCCGTGGCACCGAGCAGCCGTTGCAATTGCCGACGCACCGCGACGTCGCCATGCAGCGAACCGTCGAGCCAGCCGAATCCGCGCAGCAGGGCGTAACTGACCGTCCAGGGGCCGATGCCGGGCAACTTCAGCAACTGTTCGCGAATCGCCTCGATGGGCTGCGTCACCAGCCAGGCCGACAGCGGCAGACGATCCGCCACCACCTCGCGACTCAGCAGCTGAAGCGTCCGCGCCTTGCTCTGCGACAGGCCGGCCTGGCGCAACTCCGCTTCGCCGAGTGCGGACAAGCGGTCGGCGTCGGGAAAACAGGCCAGTCCGCTGGAATGGCGCACACCGACGGTTTCAATCACCCGGCGCCGTATCGAAATGGCAGCGGCGAGACTGATTTGCTGCCCGATGATCGCCCAGGCCAGGGCTTCAAACGGCGTCGCGGTTTGCTGCACGCGCAAGCCGGGCCGCACGGTGATGAGCGGCCCGATGCGGGAGTGGGTGCGGTAGCGGGTTTCGAACGCCTCGACGCTCTGGGTCAGGCCCAGCATGCGGTGGACGAGTTGCTCAAGGGCAGCGCGCGGAACCTGCGTCCTGCTATCGATGGCCAGCTCCGCCTTGGCGCGACCGCCGCCGAACTCAAGCGTCAGGCAGGCCGCGCTGCCGTCCCAAAGCAACCCCTTGTACAAGCGGCTGCCAGCGACGCGCTCCGCCACCGCCGACTTGTCGCGACCGTGAAAATCGAGGACTTCAGCCACCCGAAAATTCTCGGGTAGTGCCAGCGTGCAGGACAGTCGCGAGTGCGGGGTTGCTCCAGAAGCGGCTGCTGGTTGTGGGTGAGGCCCCTTCACGGTGGACGGCACCGGTGTGCTCATGGTTGGGTCTCGCGCAGCAGCAGCGCACGCTTGCGCTCGACACCCCAGCGGTAACCGGACAAGGCGCCATCGGTACGCACCACCCGATGGCAGGGAATGGCGATGGCCAGCGGGTTGGCGGCGCAGGCCTGCGCCACCGCCCGTGCGGATTTCGGGGCGCCGATGCGCTGCGCGATCTCGGCGTAGCTGGCCGTGGTGCCTGGGGGAATCTCCCGCAAAGCCTGCCAGACGCGCTGCTGGAAGGCCGTGCCGCGCACATCGAGCGGCAGCTCAAGGCCCAGCCGAGGGGCTTCCACGAAACCGACTACCCTGGCCACGACCTGCTCGAAATCGGCGTCACCGCCGACCAGTGTGGCGCGCGGGAAACGGTCCTGGAGATTGCCGGCGAGCGCATCCGGATCGTCGCCGAGCAGAATGGCGCACAGGCCGCGCAGGCTGCTCGCCACCAGAATGGCGCCCAGCGAACATTGGCCGATGGCGAAACGGATTTCGGTATTCGCGCCGCCGCCGCGGTACTCCGTCGGTTTCATGCCCAGCAACTGATTTGCTTGCGCGTAGAAGCGCCCGCTGGAGTTGTAGCCGGCGCCGTAGATGGCCGCGGTGACGGTAGTGTCGTGCGCGAGCGCGGCGCGTACGCGATTGGCCCGCTGTGCCAGCGCGTACGCGCGGGGAGTGACCCCGGTGATCGCCTTGAACATGCGCTGAACGTGGAACCTGCTGAGTCCGGCGTGGGTCGCCAGCGTGCCCAGGCTGGGTTCCCGCTCGGCCTGCTCGATGATTCGGCACAGTTCGGTCACCAGCGCCGCGTGCCGTGCGGCCAGGGGTGCCTGATCGGGTTTGCAGCGCCGGCAGGCGCGAAAGCCGGCGCGCTGCGCATCCGAAACCGTGCGATGAAACTGCACGTTCTCGGCGCGTGCGCGGCGCGCCCCACAGGAGGGTCGGCAGTAAACCCCGGTGGTTCTGACCGAGTAGAAGAACTTGCCGTCCGCCGCGGGGTCGCGGGCGATCACCGCCGTCCAGCGCGGGTCCTTCTGCGTTGCCGTGGCAGCCAGTGCGGCGCGCTCTGCGGTTGAAGGTGAGGTGCTGGCGGTCATGTTCATCGTGTTATCCAAAATGGCTCGCAGCGGTATGCGTCTACTCTGATCGCCTGCCGGTCGCCGGACACTCCGGATCTTGCGGTTGAATTCGCCAGGGTGGCGCTGCTGCCCCGGGTTACCGTTCATGCGCTCCGATCATGCCGTGGCGACGGTTCAATCCCTTACAATCCTGCCCGTTAGACATTTTGACCGCGTGGCAGGCCGCAGGTCTTGCCGGCGGCCCTAACCCATTACCCGCGAGGAGACATTATCGTGAAAGTGGAAGGTTTGACGGCCCTGATCACGGGGGGCGCTTCCGGGCTGGGCGCGGGTGCAGCCCGGGTATTGAGCGCCGCCGGCGTGCGTTGCGCGCTGCTCGATCGCAATCTCGACCTGGCGCGTGAACTGGCCGCGGAACTGGGCGGCATTGCGCTCGGCTGCGACGTGGTGGACGGCCCCGGCGTCGCGGCGGCCATCGCAGCCGTGAGCGCGCAGCTCGGTACGCCGCGCATCGTCCTCAATGCGGCCGGCATCGATGTGGCGATCCGCACCGCCGGCGCCAGGGGTGCGCATCCCCTCGAAGAGTTCGAGCGGGTGATCCGGGTCAACCTCACCGGCACCTTCAATGTCGCGCGGCTCGCGGCCCAGGCCATGATCGAACTGCCGCCCCTCAACGACGACGGCGAGCGCGGAGTGATCGTCAATATCGCCTCCGTGGTGGCCCAGGATGGGCCCATCGGCCAGGTCGCCTACGCCGCCTCCAAGGCCGGGGTGCAGGGCATGACCCTGCCGATGGCGCGGGATCTCGCTCCCCATGGCATCCGGGTGGTCACCGTGGCGCCCGGCATGTTCGAGACGCCGCTCGCGTCCGGCATTCCCCAGGCCTGGATCGACAGCATCATTCCCACCATTCCCTTTCCCAAGCGCTGGGGCAAGCCGTTGGAGTTCGGCGCCCTGGTGCGGCAGATTTGCGAAAACCCCATGCTGAACGGCGAGATGATCCGCATCGATGCGGCGATTCGCATGGGCATCGACCGCGCCTGAATTTTCACTCCCAGTTTTCACTATCGAGGACATCGCATGGAAATCAACGATCACATTGCCATCGTCACCGGCGGGGCCTCCGGCCTGGGCGCTGCCACGGTCCGCATGCTGGCCGAAAAAGGCGCCCGCGTTGCGGTACTGGATATCAACGAGAATCTGGCCCGCCAGATCGCCGACGAGGTCGGCGGTATCGCGGTGCCGGTGGATGTCGCCAATGACACCAGCGTCGCCGCCGCGCTCCAGACCGTGCGCAGCCGGCTCGGCGTCGCCCGCATCGTGGTCAACGCCGCCGGCACCGGCATCGGTCGCAAGATCACCAGCAGCAAGGGACCGCATCCCCTGGAGAGCTTCAAACGGGTGGTGGACATCAACCTCACCGGCACCTTCGATGTGTGTCGGCTCGCCGCCACCGACATGATCGGGCTGACCCCGGTGACCGCGGACGGCGAACGCGGTGTGTTCGTCAACGTGGCTTCGATCTTCGGTTTCGACGGGCCGGTGGGCAACACCGCTTACGCCGCCTCCAAGGCCGGTGTCATCGGCATGACCCTGCCCATGGCGCGCGATCTCGCCCCTTACGGCATCCGGGTTGTGACCATCTGTCCCGGGGTGTTCGACACCCCGCTGGCGCGGGCGGAGACCGGGGACGCGGGCTTTCAGCGCATCCTCGACCTGGTGCCCTTCCCCAAGCGCGCCGGCAAGCCCAGCGAGTTCGCCCAGATGGCCTGCCACATCGTGGAAAACAGCATGATGAACGGCGAGGTGATACGCCTCGACGCCGCCATGCGCATGGGTCTGATGATCTGACGGATGCTGCGGCGTCCTTGGCGCGACACCGGCGCAAGGCCGGGCGCGCCCTTTGCCTGCCGCCACCAGATTTTCGGTTCGGGCAGTCAGGTGGAGCGCATCAGTGCCGCTTGGCCGGCACGGGGCGGTCGCTGTGAATGAGACGGGAGATCCCCGGGCGGTCGAGCGTGCGCTGCAATTCCGCCTTGACGTCGTTGGCGTCCGGCAGTCCGCAGACGCGCGCGGCGATGGCCGTCATTTCGGCGGTCTTCAGTTGCCGGAGCACCGCCTTGACACGGAGCAGGTTGGAGGCGCTCATGGAGAGGGTGCGATAGCCCAGACCCACCAGCAGCACCGCGCCCAGGGGATCGCCGGCCATTTCGCCGCATACGCTCACCTCCCGGTTCATCGCCGCGGCGTCCCGAACGATGTCGCGCAGCGCCTTCAGCAGCGCCGGGTGGTAGGCGTGATAGAGCGCCGCCACGCGGGGATTGTTGCGGTCCACGGCGAGCAGATACTGGGTGAGGTCGTTGGTGCCCACGGAGAGGAAGTCGACCCGCCGCGCCAGCTCCCGCGCCTGATAGACGGCCGCCGGTACCTCGATCATGACGCCCACCTTGGGCATCCGGATGCGATAGCCTTCTTCCACGGTAAGTTCGGTGTAGACCCGGTTGATCAGCGCCAGGGAGCTGTCGACTTCCTGCACGCAGGAAATCATCGGCAGCAGGATGCGGAGATTATCGATGCCTTCGCTGGCGCGCATCATGGCGCGCACCTGGGCCAGGAAAATCTCCGGGTGGTCCAGGGTGACGCGGATTCCGCGCCAGCCCAGAAACGGGTTTTCTTCCTTGATCGGGAAGTAGGGCAGCGCCTTGTCGCCGCCGATATCGAGGGTGCGCATGGTCACCGGGCGCGGCGCGTACATGGTGAGCTGATCCCGGTAGATCACCCGCTGTTCTTCCTCGGAGGGGAACCGCTCCTGGAGAAAGAAGGGGATTTCGGTGCGGTAGAGCCCCACGCCGGCGGCGCCTATTTCCAGAGACAGCTTGGTATCGACGCGCAGGCCGGTGTTGACCCATAGCGAGATCGCATCGCCGCTCGCCGTGACGCTGGGTTCGTCGCGCGTGGCGAGCAGATCAGAGGCGAGATCCTGTTCCTTGCGGAATACCTCCTGATAGGCGCGCTCCACCTCGGGGCTGGGGTTGATCAGGATGTGGCCCATGTGACCGTCGACAATCACCAACTCGCCTTCGAGATCCGCCCAGGGCAGATCCACGGCACCCATGACGGTGGGAATGCCCATGGACCGACCGATGATCGCCATGTGGGAGTTGTGCGAACCGCGCACCGAGACCATGGCGCGGATGTTGTCGAACGGCACCGCCGCAAGGTGCGTCGCGGTCAGATCCTCGCCGATCAGAATGGTGTTTTCCGGGTAGACCTGGACCGGCCGCGCGGTCTGCTGCAAGTGTTCCAGTACGCGCCGGCCCAGATCGCGCACATCGGAGGCGCGCTCGCGGAGGTATTCGCTGTCCATTCGCGTGAAGGTACGGATGTGTTCGATGATCACCTGGCTCCAGGCGCTCTGGGCCGTGAAGCCATCCCTGATCAACGTGATGACCTCGCCACCGAGGGAGTTGTCCTCGAGCATGCGGAGGTAAACATCGAACATTTCCAGCTCTTGGGTGCTGAGGATGCCCTTGAGGTCGTTCTTGGTGCTGCGCACATCGGCCTGGGTGCGTTCCAGGGCGTGACGGAATAGCTCAAGTTCGCCTTCGGTATCCGCGGTGCGCCGCTTGGGTACCGCGTAGAGGTCAGCCGGCGACGAGACCACCACGGCGTGGCCGATGCCTACGCCCGGAGCGCTGGCGATACCGGCGTAGATGTTGGCCGGACCCGCGTCGGCTTCCGGCGAGGTGGTGCGTGCCAGCTCGCCGGTCGCCTGGGCGTGGGCGATAACCCCGGCGAGTTGCGCCGAGATGGTGACCAGGAACGCCTCTTCGCTTTCGTCGAAGCGGCGTCGCTCTTGCTGCTGCACCACCAGTACGCCCAGCACCTCCCGCTGATGAATGATGGGAGCGCCGAGAAAGGAGCTGAATTTTTCTTCGCCGGTTTCCGGGAAATAGGCGAAGCGGGGGTGGGTTTCGGCATGCTCCAGGTTGACCGGCTCGGCGCGGCTGGCGACCAGCCCCACCAGGCCCTCGTCGGGCGTCATGGCGACTTTGCCCACCGACTCGGGCAACAGGCCGCGGGTGGCCGAGAGCACATAGCGGTTGGTGGTCCGGTCGAGGAGATAGACCGAGCACATGCCGGTGTTCATGGCATGCTTGACACGCTCGACGATGATTTCCAGGACGGTGGAAAAATCCCGCGCAGCGTTGACTTCCTGGACGATCCGGCGCAAGGGCTCAAGCATGGTGATGATCCGCGGCGGCAGGGGAGCTGGCCGGGTCCGGCAGCGCGCCGGACAGTTCCTTCAGCGCCTGACGATAGACGCCGCGCTTGAAGTCGATCACCTGACCGACAGGGTACCAGTAGCTTACCCAGCGCCAGCCATCGAACTCCGGTTTCGTGCAGCGATCGAGGCGGATGTCCGATTCGTCGCCCAGCAGGCGCAGCAGAAACCACTTTTGCTTCTGGCCGACACACGGATTCTTGCTGGTGCGACGCACATAACGGCGTGGCAGACGATAGCGCAGCCAGCCCTGGGTCTGCGCGAGGATTTCCACGTGCGCGGGCTCCAACCCGACTTCTTCGTGCAACTCGCGATACAGTGCATCGCGCGGGGATTCGCCGCGGTGGATGCCGCCCTGGGGAAACTGCCAGGCGTCATGGCCGATCCGCTTGGCCCAGAATACCCGACCGTCCGCGGCGCAGATCACAATGCCCACATTGGGCCGAAAACCATTCTGGTCGATGATATCCAAGGGAAAAGGCGCCGCACGCGCGTTTGAAGTGATGGCTGCATTGTTCCACAGTTGCCGGACGCCCACCAATTGCCGTTGTGGCCGGATCGACATTGTTTGAACCGGATCGACATTGTTTGAAAGAGTTGCCTGGCGGGCACCAGGTCCTGGAAGTCGCGGGCGGGCCGGACGTGAGGCGCACGGCGCGCAGCGACCGAAACAGGGCAGGCAGATAAGCGAGGGGGCGAGCACAGCATAACGAGGCGGATGGCTGCCGCGGCAGTTTTTCGACAAGCCGCCACGAAGTAAACACGGTTGGGGCTTGAAAGCGCATGGCGACATGGCTAGAATTCGCCCTCTTTTTTGCGCCCCCCTGACTGGCCCGGATCATGAAGACATTCAGTGCCAAACCCGAGACCGTTGTGCATGACTGGCTGTTGGTCGATGCTGCGGACAAAACCCTCGGCCGTATCGCCAGCGCCATCGCCCATCGGCTGCGCGGCAAACACAAACCGGAATTCACCCCCCACGTCGATACCGGCGATTATGTCATCGTTGTCAACGCCGAGCGCGTACGCGTCACCGGCCGCAAAGCCAAGGACAAGATGTACCATCGCCATACCGGGTATCCGGGTGGGATCAAGAGCATCAGCTTCGAGAAACTGATCCAGCAGGCGCCGGAACGGGCCTTGGAACACGCCATCAAGGGCATGCTTCCCAAGGGTCCACTGGGCCGGGCCATGTACCGTAAACTCAAAATCTACGCCGGCGACATTCACCCCCACGCGGCGCAACAGCCCCGCGCTGTGGACCTCTAGGACAGCAATCATGGCATCAACCTATTACGGAACCGGCCGCCGCAAGACCGCGGCCGCGCGTGTCTTCATTACGGCGGGTCCCGGTGATATCACCGTCAATGACCGCACTATCGACAATTACTTTGGCCGCGAAGTCGCGCGCATGATCGTACGGCAGCCGCTGGAGATCGTTCAGGCGGTGGGCAAATTCAATATCCACGCGACCGTGCGCGGGGGCGGCAGCTTCGGTCAGGCGGGCGCGATTCGCCATGGTCTGGCGCGCGCGCTGGTCGAATATGACGAAGGTTTGCGCTCGGTGCTGCGGCAGGCCGGATTCCTGACCCGCGATGCCCGCGCAGTCGAACGGAAAAAAGTGGGCCTCCACAAGGCGCGCAAACGGCCGCAGTACTCCAAACGCTGAGCCGAGACAGAGATTTTTTGGATACCCGGCCTGGTCCGGGTATTTTTTTGTTCTAAATCAATGAACTAGATGTTTGCCCGAGGATTCTGGCTTGTCAGGTCAGGCCCTAACCTTTACCATGACACGCCATTTTGCCCATGCCCATCGCATGCGCGGCGGCGTCGCGCTGTCGTATGGCCTGCCTGTTGATCGCTCGCTTGAGGAGTTCTTTGATGAGCAACGAGGGTGTCAATAAAGCCCGCCGCCGCTTTCTGACCGGCGCCACCTGCGTGGTCGGCGCCGCCGGCGTCGTGGGCGCCGCGGTGCCGTTTGTCGGTTCGTGGAGCCCGAGTGCCCGCGCCAAGGCTGCGGGCGCACCGGTGCGGATTGATATCGGCAAAATCGAACCCGGCCAGATGATCACCGAGGAATGGCGTGGCCAGCCGGTGTACATCGTGCGACGGACGCCCCAGGCCATCGCGCTGCTGACGAAAGACACCGAGCGCCTGCGCGACCCGCAATCGGCTGACTCCAAGCAGCCGAGCTATGTGGATCCGAGTAACCGCGCCATCAAGGCCGAGTTTCTGATCCTGGTCGGGCTCTGCACCCACCTGGGCTGTGCGCCCATGTATCGCCCGGAAGTCGGTGCGGCCGATCTCGGCGGCGACAGCTGGCTCGGCGGCTTTTTCTGCCCCTGCCACGGCTCCAAATTCGATCTCGCGGGCCGCGTGTACAAGGGCGTGCCGGCGCCGGCGAACCTCACCGTTCCGCCGCATTCCTACGAGAGTGACAACGTAGTGATCATTGGCGTCGACAAGGAGACTGCGGCATGAAGTGGTTGATGGGGCTTTGGCAGTGGACCAACGCGCGGCTGCCGGTACAGCGGGCGTGGGATACCCACATGGGCAAGTACTACGCGCCCAAGAATTTCAACTTCTGGTATTTCTTCGGTGTGCTTTCACTGGTCGTGCTGGTCAACCAGTTGCTGACCGGGATCTGGCTCACCATGAACTACGAGCCCACCGGCGAGGGCGCGTTCGGCTCGGTCGAGTACATCATGCGCGATGTCGACTATGGCTGGATCCTGCGCTACCTGCACTCCACCGGCGCTTCCGCGTTCTTCCTGGTGGTGTATCTGCACATGTTTCGCGGTCTGCTCTACGGCTCCTACAAGGCGCCGCGCGAACTCGTGTGGCTGTTCGGCATGGCGATCTATCTGGCGTTGATGGCCGAAGCTTTCCTGGGTTATGTACTGCCCTGGGGCCAAATGTCCTACTGGGGCGCGCAGGTCATCATTTCGCTGTTTGGCGCAATTCCGTATTTCGGCGACGCCATTGTCGAGTGGGTGCGCGGCGATTATCTGATCTCGGGCATCACCCTGACGCGCTTCTTCGCATTGCATGTGGTGGCGTTGCCCATCGTGCTGCTGGCACTCGTGGTGCTGCATTTGCTCGCACTGCACGAAGTGGGTTCCAACAACCCCGATGGTGTCGAGATCAAGAAACACAAGGATGCCAACGGTATCCCGCTGGACGGCATCCCCTTCCATCCCTATTACACGGTCCACGATCTGGTGCCCATCGCGGTGTTCCTGTTCGTGTTCTGCTTCATCGTGTTTTTCATGCCCGAGATGGGCGGCTATTTCATCGAGAAAGCGAACTTCGAGCACTCCAATCCACTCAAGACGCCGCCGCACATCGCCCCCGTCTGGTATTTCACCCCCTATTACTCGATGTTGCGGGCGGTGCCGGACAAGTTCATGGGCTTTCTGGTCATGGCGGCCGCCGTGGCGATTCTGTTTGTGTTGCCCTGGCTTGATCGCAGCGCGGTCAAATCGATTCGTTACAAGGGCTGGGTCAGCCGGGTGGCCATCGTGCTGTTCGCCGCGGCCTTCATCATCCTCGGCGTTCTGGGTGTCAGACCGCCGACGCCGGAGCGAACTGCATTGGCCCGGTTTTGCACAGGCATCTACTTCGCCTATTTTGTGTTGATGCCGATCTGGACTGCCATGGAGCGTACCAAGGAAGAGCCCGAGCGCGTCACCATGGACGGTGGCATGGGATTCTGGCGTTCCATCGCAGTGGCCGCCATCCTCGCCGCGCTGGTATTCATCCCGTTGAAAGCCGTGGGTTCCGAAAGCGCGCATGAGTGCGGTGAAATCGCCTGTGACGCGGTCGATATCGATCACGGCGACAAGGCATCCATGCAGCGCGGCGCGCAGATCTTCGTCAATTACTGCATGGGCTGTCACGGCGCCAAGTTCTCGCGTTGGGAGCGCGTTGCCGACGATCTCGGTATTCCCCACAACCTGATGCTCGAAAAGCTGGCGCCGGGTGCCCAGAAGATCGGCGATCATATGGCCATTTCGATGCCGGAGCGCGCCGCGAAAAAATGGTTTGGCGCACCTCCGCCGGATCTGACGCTGGTCACCCGCGCGCGTTCGCCGGAATGGGTCTATACTTATCTGCGCAATTTTTACGCGGATCCGGCCCGCCCTAACGGCGTCAACAACAAGGTCTTCAAGGACGTGGGCATGCCCCACGCATTGCTGGATTTGCAGGGGCTTCAGGCCTGCGCGCCCGGGCCCTCGTTTACCCACAGTGGCGGCATGCGCGTCGATCCGCTCACCAGCAAACCCCTCAACGACGATCCTTGCGGCAGCTACAGTCTGGTCACCAAGGGCAAGCTCTCGCCCGGTGAGTTCGATGTTGCGATGCGTGATCTGGTGAATTTCTTGAGCTACCTGGCCAACCCGGTCGCGGAGCAAAGCCGTCAGATCGGCAAGGGCGTGCTGCTGTTCATCGCGTTGCTGTTCGTGTTTGTGTGGTTGTTGAATCGCGAATACTGGAAGGATGTGCATTGAGTACCTTGTGTTGACTGACCGGAGTACATGATGGCGGTAGTGCCGAGACGCTCGACCATGACACTGTTTTCCGACGCCGCGTGCCAGTACTGCCACCGGGTGCGGATGGTGCTGGCCGAAAAGGGCGTCGGCGTCGAGATCGAGGAAGTGATTCCCGGCGTCGTGCTGGAGGAGCTGAACGACCTCAACCCCTACGGCACCGCGCCCACCCTGGTGGATCGCGATCTGTCGCTCCATGAACCCATGGTGATGATGGAGTACCTCGACGAGCGTTTTCCCCATCCGCCGCTGTTGCCGGTCTATCCGGTGACCCGGGCGCACAGCCGCCAATACATGCGCCGGATCGAGCGCGACTGGTGCGAGCCCGCCGAAGTCATCCTCAAGACCGACGACAGCCGGCATGCGCAGCGTGTGCGCAAGGAGTTGCGCGACAGCCTGCTGGGCGTCGCCGCCATCTTTGCCGACAAGCCGTTCTTCATGAGCGACGAATTCACCCTGGTGGATTGCTGCATGGCGCCCCTGCTGTGGCGGCTCGACGTCCTGGGCATCGAGCTGCCCAATGTCCGCCAGGCCAAGCCCCTGGTCGCCTACATGCAACGGCTGTTCGACCGGCCGGCGTTTCGCGCCAGCCTGACCGACGTCGAGCGCGGGATGCGGGGCTGACAGCCTCGTAAAGGGGTAGAGTCGTTGCCATGAAATCCAACCGGCCGTACCTGATCCGGGCGCTGTACGAATGGATTCTCGACAACGACTGCACACCCCACATCATCGTGGATGCCGAAGCGCCCGGCGTGTCCGTGCCGACGAGCTATGTCAAGGACGGTCAGATCGTGCTCAATCTGGCGCCCAAGGCCGTATCCGCCCTGACCCTCGGTAACGACCAGATTTTCTTTAGCGCCCGGTTTGGCGGCAAGCCCACTGACGTCCTGGTACCGATCGCTGCGGTGCGCGGCATCTATGCCCGCGAAAACGGCCAGGGCTTGGTGTTTCCGGCCGAATTGTCCGAAGATGCATCCGGCCCTGAACCGGGGCCGGGTAATGGAACTGGCGGCCCGCGCTTGCGGGTAGTGAAATAACCCCTACAAAACGAGAGGAACACCATGAGCGATCCCGTGGTTATTGTCGGTATGGCCCGCACCGCCATGGGCGGCATGATGGGCGCACTGTCCACGGTCCCGGTCGGCGAACTGGGCAGCAACGCCATCAGGGCGGCACTGGCGCGCGCCGGGCTGGCTCCCGATCAGGTGGACGAAGTCCTCATGGGCTGTGTGCTTCCCGCCGGCACCGGTCAGGCACCGGCCCGCCAGGCCGCGCTCGGCGCCGGCATTCCGGTGGGCACCAGCGCCACCACCGTCAACAAGATGTGCGGCTCCGGCATGAAGACCGTGATGATGGCCTGCGACACCCTGCTCGCCGGGCATGCCAGCGCGCTGGTGGCGGGCGGCATGGAAAACATGAGCAACGCCCCCTACCTGCTGCCCAAGGCGCGTGGCGGCTACCGCCTGGGTCACGGCGAATTGCTCGATCACATGTACATCGATGGCCTGCAGGACGCTTATACCGGCGGTCTCATGGGCATCTTCGCCGAGCAGTGCGCCAGTAAATACAGCTTCACCCGCGAGCAGCAGGACGCCTACGCGGTGGAATCCCTGCGCCGCGCCAATGCCGCCATCGCCGAGGGCAAGTTCAAATCCGAAATCGTCCCGGTCACGGTCAAGACCCGCGCCGGTGAACAAGTGGTGGATACCGATGAGCAGCCCGGCAGCGCCCGCGTCGACAAGATTCCCGGACTCAAGCCCGCGTTCAAGAAAGACGGCACCGTCACTGCCGCCAACGCCAGCTCGATTTCCGACGGCGCCGCCGCCCTGGTCCTGATGCGCCAGAGCGAAGCCGCACGGCGCGGACTCAAGCCGCTCGCCGTGGTGCGCGGCTACACCCAGTTCGCGCAGGAGCCGGAGTGGTTCACCACCGCGCCGGTGGGCGCGCTCAAGCGGCTGTTCGCCCAGACCGGCTGGAGCGCCGGCGAAGTCGATCTCTACGAAATCAATGAAGCCTTCGCGGTGGTCGCCATGGCCGCCATGCGCGAACTGGATCTGCCCCACACCAAAATCAATGTCCACGGCGGCGCCTGTGCGCTGGGTCATCCCCTGGGCGCGAGCGGCGCACGCATCATCGTCACCCTGCTCGCCGCGCTGCAAACCTACGGCCTGCGCAAGGGCGTTGCCAGCCTCTGCATCGGCGGTGGCGAGGCGACTGCGATCGCCGTGGAGTGGCGGAGAGGCTACGGCGATTGCGATGGAGCGCCTTTGACCGGGGCTCACCTGTCGCATCATGAGTGCGCATGGCGATACCGAAAATCTGCCAGTGCGCATCGATCCGATGCGGGATTGTCGAGGCGGTTGGATGGGGGAAAAGAGCGGCTGGGCGGATACAACGTGATCCAAGTCACAGTTTGCGGTCGGTCATGGCCTTAAGCTGAGGCGGCTGGAAACAGGTAGCGCCCGGAAGATTGGCCCGCGGCAGCACAACGGAGCGGGTGGCGCAGGCTGCCGGAAGGGGCGTTGTCTTCCTGCGGCAACAGGGAGCGGCTAAGATGAAAAGGAGTTCCGCAGCGGTTTGCTGCAGGAGGGATCCATGGCAAGATCTGTGGAGATCTGCTTTAAAAACAAAGAAATAAATGCGCTTATCCTGATTTCGGACAAACAATCGCAAGATACGGCCAGGGCGCTTCGGCGGTTGTTGCTGCACTGGACATGGCGGCTGGAGGATGACCCCGCCCGGCTTCCGGGGCACCGTGACGCGGACACCCCGCTGGGCATCTTTGTCGCCCCGCAGGTCTTGGATGCTGGCACCGTGGTTTGGGCCGAACGCGTCACCCAGTCCTGCCCCGGGATGCTCTGGATCGCGATCGTCGGCGAGCATCATTGCGCCGATCCGGACTTCATGAGGGTCGTGGCCGCCACCTGCCATGATTTCATCACCACCCCGCTGGCCGATGTGGCTCACCTGGTTCCGGGCCTGCTGTCCCACGCCGTGGGGTTGGCCCGCCTGCGCGCGCACCTGCTGCATGGGCAATCCGGTCGAGCCGGGATTGCCGATATGGTCGGCAGCTGCCCGCCCTGAAGCGGTTGGGCAGGCTCATCGCGAAGTTCGCCCGGCCGATCTCCGGTCATGATCTGTGGCGAGAGCGGCACCGGCAAGGAACTGGTCGCGCGGGCGATCCATCGCGCCTCGGCCCACGCCGAGGGCCCCTTCGTCGCGCTCAACTGCGGCGCCATTCCCGAAAACCTGCTCGAATCCGAGCTGTTCGGGCACGTCAAGGGAGCCTTTACCGGGGCGGTCCAGGACCGGGCCGGCCGCGCCGAACTGGCGGATGGCGGCACCCTGTTTCTGGACGAGATCGGCGATCTCCCCCTCTCGCATCAGGTGAAAATCCTGCGCTTTCTCCAGGAGGGCTGCTTCGAGCGCGTGGGCTCCGGCCGTTCGATCCAAGTAGACGTGCGCATCGTCGCGGCCACGCATCACGATCTCGACGCCGCAGTCCGGGCCAAAGCCTTCCGTGAAGATCTGTTCTACCGCCTGAACGTGCTGCACATCGAGGTGCCCCCGTTGCGCGAGCGGGGCGCTGACATCGAGTTGCTCGCTGAGCGCTTTCTGGCGCAGGCGAGGGCAAAAACCGCCGCCGCTGCCAACGGCTTCAGCATCGACGCGCGCCTGGCCATGCACCGTTACCGGTGGCCCGGCAATGTCCGCGAATTGATCAACCGGGTGAGCAAGGCGGCCATCCTGGCGGAGGGCTCGCTGATCGCCCCGGCGGATCTGGATCTGCCGGATCCGCGCGAATCCGGCGGCGCGCGGGTCATCAACCTGCAGGAGACCCGGGAGCAGGCCGAACGCATGGCCGTCGAGAACGCCCTGAGCGACGCTGACTACAATGTCTCCCGGGCGGCCAGTCTGCTGGGGGTGTCCCGCATGACCATCTACCGGCTGCTGGACAAGCACGGCATCGAGATCTCCTGACCCGGGTTCCCATCCTTTCCCGTCCATTGCCGGGCCGTCGCAAGGCGGATCCCCGCGCCCGCGCCGCTTCCGCCACCGCGCGGTTTGGCGCCGGCCGATGATTTTGTAGCGCATCGCCCACAGCAGCTTCCGGAAAAGTCCTACTCCAGTGCTCTGTGGCTTTGCGCTCGGCCTGCGGTGATTGCAACACGATTGAGACACTTGAAGGTTCGCTCGCAATACACGGTTTTTAAAAAGGTTCTTCTCATTCCCCTTGTGATTCCCGTCACATTTTCGGGACGCCGGCCGTTCCGCGACTGGCCCGAAAATCCTCGCAGCATGGATTCAGCCTTTGTTTTCAACAAGTTGCAAACCTGGCCCGAGGATTGCGTCAGTACTGGCGAGAGCACCGGCGGTCGCTGTGCTCTTGGCGCCGGATCGCGGGAGAAGGCGACGCTCAGACGAGCACGAATTGGCGGTGTGCTTTCGCAGGCGTGAGGACCTAAACGTGACGACGAAAGTCACCACAGTCCGAGTGTCGATGGTGGGCCGCACCGGCTGCGGCCCCTGGATCGGGAAAAAGGGAGATGGGTATGCGGGCGAATCGGGAAGAGAAAAGCCACCGCCGGATGGATCCATCGCTGGCCGTAGAACGTTCGCTGGGCCGCCAGCGGCGCGGCAACCGGTCGCGGACCGACTTTCCCCGATTCTGTCTTGCGCTCCTGGCCGCCTGCCTGGTGCAGGGGGCCGCCGCGCAGACCGACGCCGCGGTCGAGGTGACCGATGCCCAGGGGAACGCGGGCAGCGCGGCGGCGAGCAGCACCATAGGTCCAGTGCTGCAGGGCTCCACCGGCTTGGTGACCGTGAATCAGACCGCCGGCGACGGCAATGTCCAACAGAACTCCGCCGCCCTTGCCGAGAGCGAGGGCCACAGCGTCGCCGCGGTGAATGCCGCCCAGGCGCTGGAGCGCGTCGTCCCCACCACCGATCAGTTGCTGACCGCGGACATCGAGTCCGGTGCCTTCGACGACGCGCAGGGAATTTACTTGGTCAATCAATCCGCGGGTGTGGGCAACAGCCAGTTCAACGGCGCGGCGCTCGCCGTCGGCGGCATGTCGGCACTCGCTATCGTCCAGTTGGACGATACCCGGTTGCAGGAGCAGAGCGTCGGCAGTGCCGCGCCCGTGCTCCCCGAAGAAGGTGGCGCGCAGGTTTCGACCGGCGCCAACCTGGCTCCGGACGCCTTTGCGGGCGCCCGGGGTCTGTTTCTGGTGAACCAGGCCGCCGGCAACAACAACGCCACGGCCAACACCTTCACGTTCTCGTCTCCCCCCTGACCGCCGTTCGCAACCGAGGTAAAGCTGTGCTCGCCATCTGTAGTGTCTCACCAATGCCCCTTACCGGCAGTGGATTGCGCAGGGCCAGCCGTGCATTAGCGACGCAGCTTCGGTGGGTTGGGTGTGGAGGCGGAGACGTGATTCTGACCTATGCCATCACTAAGGAGAACGAAGATGAGTAACTTCAAGAGGCTGCCGCTTGCGGTGGCAGTGGCCATGGCCATGGGGGCGGGCTTCAGCCACGCGCAGGAATCCATGCCCTATGGCAAACGCAGCGATATCGACATCGACAAGACTGTGGACGTCGACTACAACCTCAGCTACTACGGCCAGATCTACACCCTGGGTCTGGTGCTGGTGGACTCCAGCGCGGCGGCGTTTTCAGAGGTCAATCAAAAGACCCATGACAACAAGCTGAGCAAGCTGGAAATCGATCCGGACAGCGGTGCTGTACTGTCGACTCCCGGCTCGCTCAACGATGACAACAACGCCACGCTCAACGGCAACGTGCTGTCCGATGCCACCGGCAACGCGGGCGTCAACGTGGCCGCCGGCAGCAACAACGTGCAGCAGAACTCGGTGGCCATCGCCGAGGGCGATTCGCTGAACGGCACGCACACCATCGATATCGACTTCAGCACCAGCGACGATCAGGTCAACAACAACTCCGGCACCTGGACCTGGAGCCAGCACGCAGCGGCAACCGCCGATGCCTCCCACGCCGTAACCGAGACCGACACCCTCACCAGCTCCAGCGAGGCCCATCTGGACGTCGATCTTGATGTGGATGACAAGATCGCGGTGAAAACCCCGGACGGTGATTACTCCGTCAGCAGTGTGGTCGGTGGCGCGGCGCTGGGTGAGTTCGAAGCCGATATCGGCGGCGACTCTTGGGCGGCGAGGATCTGAATGCCGTTTCGGCCGAAGGCGGTTTTGTTGCCGGCGGCCTGCTCGGCATCGAGGATGGCACCATCGACCACGGTGTCGCCGGGCGCGATGCCGAGTCCTGGACCGGTACCGAGTCTTCCTCGCAAAGCGCGCACGCCGAATATTCCGACGACTACAGCGAAGAAGGAAGCTGGAAAACCGTGGACGAGCAGCACTATGCGTTCAGCGCCAGCTTCGACATCGATCTGCTGTTCGGTGGTGCGGCAGAGGCGGAAACCTTCTCCGACCAGTACTCCTACAACAACGAGAACCCCTCCTCCGGCACCAATGATGCTTTTGTCGGTGACAGCGTAGGCTCGGGCTTCTCCGGCAACATTGCCGTCAACGTGGTCGCGGGTAACAACAATGGCCAAGCCAACCAGCTGGCGCTGGCCGAGAACTCCGGCGTCATGGCGCTGGCCACCGCTTCTTCGAACCAGTCCGTGCACGACAATCTGTCGGTAGGCCAGGGTTCGACTGAAGACGCCAGCATGGAAGTCACCCTCACCGGTACCGCCACTGGTACCTACGAAGGGATCGCCGACCAGCGCGGCGATCAATACCTGGATACCTGGAGTGGCGCACTGGACCATCCGAGCGGTGACTCAACCGGCCACATCGACGTGGACGGTAGCGTGCAGAACCCCCAGGACGACCTGAATGACGGTGGTGCCTTCGTGTTTACCGAGCTCGGAACCATTGATCTGGGTGACGTCGCGCTGACCGGTATGCTGCCGGTGATCCAGGTAGTGCCCAACGCCGTGGTGAACAACGCCACGCTGACGGGCGACGCCTTCAGCAACGCCAGCGGCAACATCGCCATCAACGTGGCGGCCGGCAATGGCAACCTGCAGGGCAACGCCCTGGCGATTGCCAGCATCGGCACGCCGGCGGTGGCTCCGCCTCCGCCCGGTGGTGGTGGCGGCGAGCAGTAAATCGTCCGTCGCGCGGATCGTCCGGCGGGCGCTTTGCCTTAGAGCGGTCCCGGTGCCGGGGGCGGGTTTCCGCCCCCGGTACTCCCTCCGCGACCGCGGAGACGAGGCGCAGGGGTGCACTGGCAATGTAAGGTTTGGCCCCGAGCCGGTTTCAAGTTCTCACGCAATCGCAAGACCTGACATGAACCCCAGAATCTCAGTTTCAGCCGCCGACCCCGCGCTCCGCATCCCCAGGGGAAGAACCGGGTGGGCGGCATCCGCGCTGGGCTGCTGTGCGCTGTGGCTGGCTGCGGCCCTGCCCGCGGGCGCCCAAGAGGGCACGGTGCACCGCTTCTACGGGCTGGGCGAGGTGCCGCAGTTCAGCAAGCGGGTGATCAGCCTCCGCGAGCGCCGCTATCAGAATATTATCCAGCAGCGCTTCGATTTCAGCTGTGGCGCGGCGGCGACCGCCACCATTCTGCGCTACGCCTACGACCTCGATGTCAACGAGGTCGATGTGATTCTGGGCCTGGCCCAGGTCGCGGACGAAGAATTGGCCAAGGAGAAGGGCTACTCGCTGCTGGATATCCGGCATTACGTCGAAACCCTCGGCCTGCGCGGCCGGGGTTACGAACTGCCCCCGGAGATGCTCGCCAAGCTGCGCATTCCCACCATCGCGCTGCTCGACCTGCGCGGCTACAAGCACTTCGTGGTAATCCGCAAGATCACCGAGGACAGTGTCTACGTCGGCGACCCGGCATTGGGCAATCGCATCATGCCCATGAAGGACTTCATGGCGAGCTGGAACGGATCCGTCTTCGCCATCCTGGGCGGCGGTTTCGACCGGGATACGGTGCTGAGCCGCCCAGAGCCGCCCTTGACGGCACGCAAGTTTCTGTATGACCACACCCCGTTGACCGACAGCGAGCTGCTGGACTTCGGCTTTACCCATGCCGATCTGTTCTGAAGCCGGTCTTTCACGAACGCTTTCACGGAATGGAAAATGAGGAGGAAAGGGCCATGAATTCAAGCAGCAGTGCAGCCTGGAACGGGTTGCGCAAACCCCTTGCCGTCGCAATCGCCGCAACATTGCTGGCGCAGGCGCCATTGGCGGGCGCCGCCATCTTCAAGGAACTGTCCGAAGAGGCGCTCGCCGAGATGCGCGGCAAGTTCGTCGTCGGCCGCCAAGTGCAGTATTTCGGCATGTCCGTGACCACCAGTTGGACGAACCCCGCGGCGGTGGTCGATACCGCTTCGCATGCGCGTGCCACCGCGGGCGCGCTATCCGCAAGTCCGGCGGCCGCAGCGGCTCCGGCAACCCATACCGCCAGCCTTGATCTGCAGGTCGACAATTCCGGGCCCGAGACCCGGGTGGCCTATCGGGTCGGCGGCACCTTGGGCGAGCCGGTGGCCAATACGCCGGCACCGGCGCCCAACGCGGCGCTGGCCCAGATCGACGGCGCGGTGCAGGCCATCCAGGTGTCGGGCTCCAACAACGAAGTGAAAAACAACGTCGGCTACGCAGTGATTCCCACGAATGCCGCTCCGGTGCTCGCAGACACGCAGGTGACCAGTGCGCCCGTGGATCAGACGTTTCAAAACGGTGATATGGTGACCCAGTTCACCACCACCGGCGGGGTCGGCTTCACCATTACCTCGCTGGGCAACCAGGTGACGCAGCGCCTGGGGATGAATCCGGTGACCAACCACAACCAGTTGCTGCAAGCGGTCCGGTTGGAGGGTGATGGCCATCGCATCGTCAACGACCTGATGCTGCAGGTCGCCTTCGAAAACGCGCTGTCGCAATCGGATGGCCCGCGCTTTCGTGCCGACCGCGTCATGAATCTGCTCTGAGATCGCGGCCTGGAGCTTGATCGCGCCTGCCTCGCCGGTATGCTACCGGCGGCGCAGGCATTTGTTTGACACCAATAGGATGAGGGGTATGAAACCAGGAAAGCTCGCCGTGCCAGCGGCACTGCTCTCGTCGCTCGCACTGGGTCTTCCCGTAGCGGCGCAGGAGGCCGCCGCGCCGGCGGAGCAAGCCGCGCCGGGGGACATCCGCGCGGAACTGGAGCAGCTCAAGCGCATCAACGCCCAGTTGATGCGCAGGGTGCAGCTCCTGGAAAACCGCGTCGGAGCCAACCCGCCACCGCAGCGGCGGCCCGCCCAGCAGGCCTCGCCGCCGCAGCCCGAAACCGCACAGGATCGTACCGCACAGGATCGTACCGCTCAGGCCGCTGCCCCGGGGGATACCCCGACCCGCAAGAGCCCCGGCGCCAGCCGCGGGGTCCAGGATCTGCTGCTCGAAGAGCACACCCTGTTCGACCAGAAATTTTCCGTGGAATTGGGTTTCGAGTACGCCCATTTCGACCGCAGCCAGCTATTGCTCAACGGTTTTCTGGCGCTGGATGCGATTTTCTTGGGCGACATCAGCATTGACGAGATCGACTCGGACATCCTCACCACCAATCTGACCGGTCGCTGGACGGTGACCGACCGCCTGCAACTGAATCTGAATGTGCCCTTCGTATATCGCGAGACCACCACCAGGTCCGGCGGGCAGGAACTGTCGTCGATTCTCGAGACCGAGAAGAAGGTCGACGACAACGACCTGGGTGACATCTCCCTGGGCGTCAGCTACCGTCTGTTTCCGGAGACCCCGAACCGGCCCGATATCGTCTGGAACACCAGTGTCATTGCGCCGACCGGCCGGGATCCCTACGGCATCGACTTTCTGGAAGACCCGCTCAATACCAACCTGGAGTTTCCGGAGGAACTGCCCACCGGCAGCGGCTTGTGGGGCGTCCAGACCGGTTTGTCGTTTCTCAAGACGGTGGACCCGGCCATTCTGTTCAGCAGCATCTCCTGGCGGCATTATTTCGAGGATGACTTCAACGACCTGGGCAGTGATCCGGAAGCCCTGCCATCTCCCGGCAAGGTTCAATTGGGCGACCAGTACCAGTTTTCGCTGGGGATCGCCTTCGCGATCAACGAAAGAACCAGTTTTAGCACCTCGTTCACCCAGCGCTTCATCGACGAAACCGAGATCACCCGGCCGGGATTCGGCACGCAGACGGTGGTCGGTTCGGACACCACCACGGGTACCTTCGACATCGGCGTGACCTATGCGATGAGCGACCGCCTGTCGGTGGTGAGCAATCTGGGGATGGGGTTGACCAATGACGCGTCCGATTACACATTCGCGCTCAAGTTTCCCTATCGGTTCTGATCGATGCAGCGACCTGCCGCCGGTTGCCGAACGGGTTGCAGGCTGCGAGCCGGAGTTTCCCGCCGCGTCCTTGCGCGGCGGGTGGCGGCCCGCATGATGCCTGTCCACCGAGGAGAGAGAAATGGGAGTCCGCAAAGTGATGAGTTTGTTGTTCCGGGTCTGCTGCCTGGTGGCGGCGATGAGCGCCGTGGCGGCGCCGGAGCAGCAGGTGACGGTCGATCTGGCGGGTCTGCAGCGCAACGCGCAGGCCGGTGATCGGGTGGCGCAATACAACCTCGGAGTGCTCCACGAGACAGGGCAACATGGTGTGCCGGTTGACAAGGGGGAAGCGGCGCGCTGGTACCGCAAGTCCGCGGAGCAGGGCTACGAGAACGCCCAGTACAACCTCGGCGTCCTGTATCTGCGCGGCGAGGGTGTGGAGCGGGATCCGCAAGCCGCCGTTCACTGGTTGCGTCTGGCCGCCGACCAGCTCAACCCTGCGGCGATTGCGGCCTTGGAGAAGCTGGGAGTCAGTAAACCTGATCCCGCCGGACAATGATCGGAGCTCCGGGTCATCACTGAAGCTCGGGGCCCGGGATCGACCGGGAAGGATCGCTGCCATCACCGTCGAACTCCAGATGGCGCAGCACCGGTGGTGCGCCGGCCAACCCTGCCAGTTCCGATTCAACCATCCGGTCCGCGGCGGTCAGCCGTTCCTGAAGGCGCAGATAGGCCAGCCAGGATGGCACCCTGAACGACTCGCGCAGGATTTGCGGAGGCCCGGGCAGCTCACAGACCTGCCAGCGCTCGGCCCCGGCGCGCAGGCGAGCCAGCCGCAACCGTTCGAGCCGTTCCCGCATGGCGGCCCGATTGCCGTCGCGCACCGGATAGTCCAGGGTGACCAGCAGCGGGCCGCGTTGCAGGTCCAGTTCCGGGACGGGCGCGACCATCGGAACCGCGGATGTGCCTAGATTGCGATGCCCCTCCTGCGGAATGGGATAGCGGCGGCCGAGCAGCAGGGACAGCAGCATTCCCGATACCGCGACGCCGATGCTGGCCTGGACGCTGAACAGGTCCGACAGCCAGCCCCAGAGCGCGCTGCCGGCCGCGACGCTGCCGCCATAGACCAGCATCACCAGCGCCAGTACGCGGGCCATCACCCAGGGCGGGGCGGTGGCCTGGGAAGCGACCACGAGCGACGAAAACAGCATGATCCAGCAGATGCCGACCACCAGCGAGCAGCGCCCCAGCAGCGAGTAGTCGCGAGTCCAAGCCATCGCCAGCAGCGCCAGTCCGAAGACGAAGGACGCGCCCCCGAAGACCTGATTGCGAGTTGCGCGCCGCAGCAGATGGGGCAGCAGGTTCGCCCCGATCAGCGAGCCGATGCCGGTACCGCCCACCAGCAGACCGTAGGTCTGGGGACCGGCGCCCATTTCCCGCACGACGATCACCGGCAGCATCGACCAGAACACGCTGATGAACAGGAAACTGCCGATGCAACGCATCAGCAGGGCAATCAGTTCGGGATCGTTGCGTGTATAGCGCAAGCCGGCGCGCAGTGCGGTGGCGAAGGATTCCGCCGGCAGTTGCGTCTGGACGTGGAAAGCGCGCGGGTGACGGAACACCAGAGTGCCCAGCACGAACACAAAACTTGCCGCATTGAGCGCGAATACCGCCACGGGTCCGGCGGCAGCGAGCAGCAGTCCGGCGATCGTGGGTCCGGCGGCCTTGCTGATATTGGTGCTGAGGGAGTTCAGGGTGATGGCATTGCTGAGTTCGCGCGCGCGGCACGAAGGTGGGGATATTGGCACTCCAGGACGGGCGCATCATGGCGTTGCCCGCACCGAGGCAGAAAGTGAGGATCAGCAGCCACCATTCCGTGGTCATTTCCAGGTGCGCGAGCACCGTGAGCGCCACCGCTGAAACCAGCAGCCAGACGTGCAGCGCGATCAGCACCGTACGGCGATTGCAGATGTCGCCCATCACGCCGGCGGGATACGACAGCAGAAAGAACGGCAAGGTGGTCGCGGTCTGGATCAGCGCCACCATCAGGTTGGACGGCGCCATGCTCGCCATCAACCAGGTCACTCCGACCTCGTTCATCCAGGTGCCGATGTTGGACACGGTCATGCCCAGCCACATCACCCGGAACAGCGGGTATCCCAGCGGCGACCAGATCGAACGGGAAATGGGAGGCGGTTGGCCCATCACTGGCATCGGTTGTGGAACGGAGTGATGCACTTCGCCGCTGCGCGCGGTCCGCGTGTCATCGAACCGTCACAGTATATACGCGGGGCTTTGCACGGCATGGCACTCGGGAGCCGGGCGCGGATCGGTTGCCATCACAAAGCCCCCGACGAATCTGTTGCCGGGGGCTTTGTGGCTGGGTTGCTCAGCCCGCGGCGGGGATCGGCACGGTCTCGGTGTCGCGGCCGGAGCGCAGCACGGTGCCGGGCCGGGCGCCGGTGAGCTGGTTGTTGTGGACGATCACCTTGCCGTTCACCAGAACCCGGGAGATGCCTTCGGCTTCGCAGTAGAGGCGTCCCGCGTCGCCGGGCAGGTCGAAGCGCATGTGGATCGGTCCCTTGCGGATGCGGTCGGCATCGAACACCACCAGATCGGCGTGCCAGCCGACCGCAATGCGACCCCGCTCCTTGAGCCCCATGAACCGGGCCGGCAGGTCGGTGATCTGATGCACCCCTTCTTCCAGGGTCATCAGATTGCGCTTGCGCACGCCCTCGCCGAGCACGGTGGTGCTGAAGGCAAAGGTATCGATCATGTCGAGATGGGCGCCGGCATCGGACGCGCCCACCAGGGTGCGGGGATCCTTCCACACCGCGCCGCGCAGCGCCCAGCTCTCGTCGTCGTCACCGCCGAGGCGCGGCAAGAAGCAGGTTTTCAGTTCATCGGCCAGAGCGATATCGAAAAAGGCATCGGCAGGACTTTGCTTGCGTTCCGCCGCCACTTCCGCCAGCCCGCGGCCCTGATAGGCCTTGGTGGCGGGCGAAAACGTTTGTTCGATGGTCATGGCGCTGAAGTTGCCCATGGCGCGCAGCAGCACCGGGACATCCGGATGCGCGGCATTTTCGATGAGGCGCGCGCGGGTCGCGGGATCGGCCAGCGCCGCCATGCGTTCGGCCAGCGGCAGACCCAGTACGGCGGCCCAGCCCGGCAGGGCGTCGAGCCCGAAACCGCTCAGCAGGTTGAGGCGCAGCGAGACCGGCTGTGCAAAGGTCAGCGCGCGGATGGTGGCGCCGCGCTCGGCGGCGTAGTCCGCCGCCTTGATCTGGTTTTCGTAAATGGCGCGCGCGCCGGTGTTGACGATCAGCACGTTCCAGTTCAGCGAACGCTGCGCCGCCAGCGACATATCCGTCATCAACTGCATGTGCTTTTCTTCAAACGGCCCGACCGTCGGAATGAATTCGAGCAGGGTGCCGGGGTGATCGCGCAGGCAGCGGCTCAGCTCGATCAACTCCTGGCTGGTCGCGGCGCGGGAGGGCACCGGGTGGCCGGCGCCGTCGTTGTGGGTCGGTGCCTGGGACGAGGAAAAGCCCATGCCGCCTTCGGCGAGCGACTGATGCAGCAGTTTTTGCATGGCTTCGAGCTGACTCGGGCTGGCGGCCTGATCCACCGCCGCTTCGCCCATCACCGCGCGCCGCAGCGCCGAGTGACCGACGAGAAAGCCGACGTTCACCGCAGGTTGCCGCTCCTCGACGCGATCGAGATAGCTCCCGAACGAGGTCCAGTTCCAGGGCACGCCATCGCGCAGGCTGGCGAGCGGCATGCCCTCGACGCGGGCCAGCATTTTCATCAGGTAATCGCCGCCTTCGGCGGTGAGGGGCGCGACCGAGAAGCCGCAGTTACCGGCGAATACGCTGGTGACGCCGTGGTAGCAGGACGGGCTCAGCGCCGGATCCCAGAATATCTGGGCGTCGTAATGGGTGTGGATATCGACAAACCCCGGCGACACCACCAGACCGGTGGCGTCGATGGTTTCTTTCGCAGGCTCGTCGACCTTGCCGACCGCCACGATGCGTCCGTCCCTGACGCCGACATCGCCCTGGTAGCGTGCGGCGCCAGTGCCGTCGACGATGGTTCCGCCCCTGATCACATAGTCCAACATGGTTCACCCCCGATTGTAGTTTTGGCCCGATTGTTGTTTTGACAAGGTAAAGCTGGGAAGGAAAGCAAAACTGGTTGCGGTTCAGCATAGACCCGACGATCAGCGCTGGGAAGATCAATCCGTCGCTCCGGAGCAGTCTGCCAACAACAGACATTCGAAGCCGCAGTCGTTCCCCTCGCGCACCGTCGCGTGCACGCTACCGCGGTGGTGACGCCGGCGACGAGCAGCGTGCGGATGCCGTGGTTGGCAAGGATCTGCGCCAGATCCGTGTTGTAAAAGGCACCCTTGCCGGGCTTGTCGAACACCGGCTCGTCAGGTGCGGCGCCAGCTCGGGGACGATGTCGTGACCGTGTTCGCCCTGGATCAGGATGCGGCCCATGGGGCCGTGGTCGCTGATCCGGAGCGGTCCCTTGCCGCGGGCCAGCTTGGACGGGTGCGCGTCCGCGAGATCCGGCCGATGGCCCTCGCGGGTGTGGATGATCAATATCCCGGCGCTGCGGGCCGCGGCCAGCAGGCGCTGGCAGGGGGCGATGGCGCCGCGCAGCAGCGCCACGTCGTTGCCCAGCATGGCGCCAAACTGCTGCTGGAGCGCCATATCCGCAAGAGCGCGGACGTAGCCAAGGCCATCACCCTCACTCAGCTGGCCCAGCAGCGCATCCGCGCCCAGGCGAAAAGATAGGCAGCGGCGTGGGCGGTGAAGCCGCGCCGGACCCGGTGCTCAGGTTTCTCTCAGTCCGCGCCAGCGCTGTATCAGCCCGGCGCCGGAATCGCCGAGACCCAGATGGTCGAGCGCGCGGCCTATCGTGTGGTTGACGATAGCGTCGATGCTGGTGGGTGCGGTGTAGAACGCCGGCACCGGCGGCGCCACCACCGCGCCCATCTCGGTAACCGCTGTCATGTTGCGCAGGTGGGCGAGGGTGAGCGGCGTCTCGCGGGTCAACAGGACCAGCCGGCGCCGTTCCTTCAGTGTCACGTCAGCGGCGCGGGTGATGAGATTGCCGCCCAGGCCATGGGCGATGCCGGCCAGCGTGTTCATGGAGCAGGGCGCGATCACCATCCCGGCGGTGACAAAGGAACCGCTGGCGATGGTGGCGCCGATCTCCCGGTAGCCGTGACTGACCGAGGCCAGCGCCTTCAATTCAGCCGGTTCCATGCCCACTTCCTGTCGCAGGGTGGCGGCACCGGCGGGCGAGATCACCAGATGGGTTTCGATCCCGGGCAGCTCGCGCAGCATCTGTAACAGGCGCACGCCGTAGACGGCGCCAGAGGCGCCGGTGATGGCGACGATCAGCCGTTTCGGCATGGGGGATTCCCGACTCGTGTTACCGACGGTCATTGTATGGCGCGGGTGCTGGCGCGGTGCTGGCCCTGGGCGTTCAGCCAGCCGCAAAGTTCGGCAATACCCGGCGCGCGAACAGGTCGATGCTGTGCAGCAGTTTGTCCGGCTCCAGAATGCCCTGGGGGATGAGCAGGAAGATTTCATCGAGGGGGATCGCCTTGCCGACGGCCTCGATGCGCCGGTTCAGGGTGTCGGGGCTGCCCACCAGCAGTTCGGGCACGCCCTGTCCGAAGGGTTTCATCCACTGGTCCCACAGCCAGGCCATCTCGCCGTACCACTCCCGGGCCTGGGCGTCGGTCTCGGCGCACACCATGATGCCACCCCAGCAGGCCTGATCGCCGGGCCGGTAGGCGATGTCGAGACGATCCGCCTCCGCGCCCCATTCCTTCCACAGCAGTTGCAGGAAATCGAGATCGCCGGCCAGCACGATGGGGCGGCCCTTGTGGCGCGCCCAGAATTTGGCCGAGCGCAGACTGTGGGAGAAGCCGCCGTAAAGCGGAATCTCGGCTTGCAGCGGTCGCGGCGCGATGCCGATCTGTTCCACCTGCATGTCGCCGGTGACGCCCTGACCGTAGCGGGAATACACCGGGTGCAGGTGTGGATTGCGAAATCCCGGCGGCGGAAACTGCCAGTATTTGCCGCGATGGCTGAAGGTATCCTCGCGCAGCGCCTTCAGTACCACGTCGACGAACTCCGCGAAGTACTCGCGATTGTCCTCGTCGGCATCCGAGCCCTTGTTCCAGGGACCGACGGCGGTCAGTTGCGGCTGAATCTTGAAGTTTTCCAGCCAGCGCGCCTGATAGCCGCGCACCAGACCGACACCGAGGCGGCCGCCCAGCATGCAGTCCAGCGTGGCGATTTTTTCGGCGGTCACCAGAGGGTTGTTGGTGGTGGAGACGAAGCCGCAGGGAATGATGCGCAGCGTTTCGCTGTGGCGGCCCAGCCACATGGCCATCAGGCCGGGATCGTTGGAAGCCTCGAAACCCTCGATCTGGAGATGGTGCTCGGGGTGGCCGAAGCCAAAGTAGCCCGCGCGGTCGGCGAGGCGGGCGAGGTCGGCGATCTCCGCCAGCATGCGGCAGTAGCGCACCGGGTCCTTGCCCGCCATACCCGCTTCCAGCTCGGCGCGGCGGCCCACGGTCCCGTACATGAACAGATTGAATTTCATCGGCGGCGCCCCGGTCAGTTTTTGTTATCGCCGCCGATGATAGGTGCGCCCCGGCACGGGCGCCAGCCGCTCGTTGCCAGAGCGGTCAGCGGTTGACGTCGATCACCACGCGGCCCTTGATCGCGCCGGCGAGAATGGCACGTCCGAGCTCCGGTACCCGCGCCAAGGGTTCGACTTGATAGATCGCGCGCAGCAGATTGCGATCCACCAGTTTTGCGAGTTCGTCCCAGGCGCGCTGGCGGCGCGGTTGCGCGGCCATCACCGAATCGATGCCGCGCAGGGTTACACCGCGCAGGATGAAGGGCATCACCGAGGTGGGCAGTCCGGCGCCGCCGGCGAGCCCGCAGGCGGTGACGATCCCCTCGTAACGGGTCTGGGCGATGACACTGGCGAGCGTGTTCGCGCCCACGGTATCCACCGCGGCCGCCCAGCGCTCGGCTTCCAGGGGCGCGGCGTCGCGGGCCAGCTCCGCGCGCGGGATGATCTCGCTGGCGCCGAGTTGCTCCAGCAAGGCACGTGCTTCCTCGACCCGTCCGGTGGCAGCGGTGACCGGATAGCCCAGCTTGGCCAGCAACATGATCGCCACGGTGCCGACGCCGCCGGCGGCGCCGGTGACCACCACTGGGCCGGCGTCGGGCTGCACGCCCCAGTCGCGAATCGCCTGCACGCACAGCATCGCGGTGTAGCCCGCGGTGCCGATCGCCATGGCCTCTTCCAGACTGAAGGCGTCCGGTACCCGCACCAGCCATTCGGGCTTGAGTTTCTGGCGCTGTGCATAGCCACCCCAGAATCGCTCCGACAGACCGTAGCCATTCACCAGCACCCGGTCGCCGGGCTGGAAGCGGCTGTCGCGGGATGTCGCCACGGTGCCGGCGAGATCGATGCCGGCCACCATGGGGAACTTGCGCACGATGGGCGAGGCGCCGGTGACGGCGAGGCCGTCCTTGTAGTTGACGGTGGAGTAGGCGATATCCACCAGCACGTCTTCATCGGGCAGGTCGGCAAGCGCCAGACGCTTGATGCTGGCGCTGACGGTCTTGTCTTCATTGCGGTCGAGCATCAGGGCGTTAAAGGTGTCGCTCATTGCCGGCCCTCCGGGCTAGGTTGTGCTGGTTGGTGTACGGACGGAAGCGGGCAGATCGGTCAGACCACGATTTTCGCGTACTTGCCCTTGTAGAAGCCCAGGGGTTCGCACTCCTGCACGCTCATTTCGTGTACCCGGCCCACGATGATGACGTGGTCGCCACCTTCGTAGAGATGCTCGGTGGAACATTCGAAGCGCACGCTGAAGTCGGCCAGCAGGGGCGCGCCCTGGGCGCTCTCATACCATTGGAGGTTGGCGAACTTGTCGGCTTCCTTGGTGGCAAACAGGCGGCTGATGTTTTCCTGGCCGGAGTGGAGTATGTGGATGGCGAAGTGTTTCGCCTTCATGAAGGCGTTGTAGCAGTTGGCGGTCTTGGCGACGCTCCACAGTACCAGCGGCGGATCCAGGGATACCGAAGAAAAACTATTGGCGGTGGCGCCGACCGGTTTGCCGTCGACATCCTTGGCAGTGACGACGGTGATGCCGGTGGGGAACGCGCCGAGCGCGTCCCGAAATTGGCGTTGATCAAGACTCATGGTGGTGTTCCCTCTTGAATGGAGTGTTGAATGAATTCGATTTCGAGTACGCCGCCGATGCCGACCGGAATCCGCCGGCGCGATGCCGCTCGCCCTGGAGGCAAGCCAATTTAGCACAGGCCGCGCAGGCCTCGCACCCGCGGGGCCTGTGCGGTGTCCGGGTCAGCTGTTGGCCTGCACCGCCGGGCGCGCCGACACCCGCCCGTACCAGGCTTTGAGATTGACGCACTCCGCAGGAATTTCCGCCTTGATCCACTTGGCGAAGTCGCAGGTGACCAGCGTGGTGATGTCCGCCATGGAATAGAAATCGCCGGCGACATACGGGCGCCCGGTGAGTTGCGTCTCGAAGTCCGCGAAAAAATTCTGGACCCGTGCGCGGCCGCGCTCGGCCAGCTCCGCTGATTGCGGATAGGAATGTGGTCCCACCACGGCGCGGTTCGCGAAGCCCTTGGCGGTGTTGCGGAACACCTCGGCCACCGCGAGCAGGCCGTTCATGAACGCGAGGTGCTCCCACATTTCGCACAGGGCCTTCTCGGTCGGCGTGCTGCCCAGCAGCGCGGGCTTGGGATGAATCTCCTCGAAGTAACGGCAGATGGCGCGAATCTGGCTGATGCAGGTGCCGTCGTCCAGTTCCAGCATGGGAATGTCGCAGGCCGGATTCTTGGCGCGGTACTCGGGCCGCAGTTGTTCGCCCTTCATCAGGTCGACAGGGACGCGTTCCACCGAAATGCCTTTCTCGGCCAGAAAAATGTTCACGCGGCGGGGATTGGGAGCCTGGGGGTAATCGTAGAGTTTCATGTCTTGGTTATCCTGTGGAAGGTTACCCTGCGGGAGGTGGGATGTTCGCCGAATCGTACGCGGCGTTGCCCTCGGAGGTCACTTTGCCGCATGGTAGCAGCGGTCCGCTGGCCAGACCACGGAGTAAACCATGACCCGAGCTCCGAGCAGACCATGACGCAAAAAGCACCTTTGTTGACGCTCGACGACGCCCGCGCCCGGATGCTGGCGGCGGTGGTGCCGGTCGCGGACATGGAAGAAGTACCGCTCGCGGCGCTCTCGCAGCGGATTCTCGCCCACGCGGTCCATGCGCCCCGGGATTTGCCGCCGGCCGATAATTCGGCCATGGACGGTTACGCCGTGCGCCACGCCGATCTGGCGCCGGGCGTTGTGCTGCGGGTGATCGGCACCGCACTCGCCGGCGCGCCCTGGGCCGGGACGGTCGGCCCGGGCGAATGCGTGCGCATCACCACCGGCGGCCATCTGCCGGCGGGAGCCGACACCGTGGTGATTCAGGAAGATGTCGCGCGCAGCGGCGATCAGGTGCGCTTGACGGCGGCACCGGGTGCGCGCGGCGCCAATGTGCGCCGGGCCGGCGAGGACGTGGCGCGCGGTGCGCTGGTGCTGCCCGCCGGCCGGCGTATTGGCGCCATCGAGCTCGGCGTGCTGGCGACGCTGGGGTTGGCCACCGCGACGGTGCGGCGCCGGCTGCGGGTCGCTCTCTTCGCCAGCGGCGATGAACTGCGCCCGCCCGGCGCACCCCTGGCGCCGGGCCAGATCCATGACAGCAATCGCTATGTCATCGGTGCGATGCTCGAACGTCTGGGCGCGGAGGTGCTCGACCTGGGTATTGTCCGCGACGATCCGGAGCTGTTGCGTGCAGCCTTCCTGCAGGGCGCCGCAGACGCCGATCTGGTGATCACCTGCGGTGGCGCCTCGGTGGGCGAAGCGGATCACGCGCGCGTCCTGCTCGACGAACTGGGTGAAGTGGACTTCTGGAAAGTGGCGCTCAAGCCCGGCAAGCCCTTTATTTTTGGTCGCCTGGGCGCGGCGCTGGTGTGTGGCCTGCCCGGCAACCCGGTGTCCGCGCTGGTGACCTTTCAGCAACTGGTGGTCCCGGCGATTCGCAAACTCCAGGGTGCCGACGATCCCGCGCCGCTCTGTATCCAGGCCCGCGCCGGCGCGCCCCTGCGCCGCAACCGCACCCGGCTGGAGCTGTTGCGCGGTCGCCTCGATCCGGATGGCGCGGGCGGCTGGCGGGCGCTGCCCGATCCCCAGCAGAGCTCGGGCGCCTTCGCGGCGCTGGCACGCTGCAACGCCTTTATCCTGGTGCCCGCGGGCGACGGGGCGATCGCGGCCGGCGCGCCGGTGCAGGTGCTGCCGTTCGATGACTTGCTCTGAGTCATCGGTAGTGCGGGGGGTGGCAAGTCCCCGTCCAACCCAGAAATGAGTCTGAACTGGCAGCGTGGCGAGCCGGTCGCGCTGATGCGCCTGAAACGCAACGCCGGCTTTGAGGGAAAAGCCGGCGCGGTTGCGGTGAACGGTTTAGGCGTGGCGTCCGTCCGGATCAGGGCCGGATTCGCGAGCCGATTGCGCAGGCACGCGTGACCATGGGCCGCTTCGCCGAGCTGGAAGCGGGCATGGCGGGCAAGGACCCGGTGCGCTACCGCCGCATACTGGCGGAGATAGCGGACCTCGCCCGCCTCGCCGACCGCGCGGGCTACTCGATCTCCAGAGCGTCAAGCATCTTCGTCGTCAGTACCATGTCGCTACCGCTCGCGGCCAAGCCGCACCGTTTCAATAGGCAGATACACAGTTCAATTTACAGGCGCGCACGACGTGAACTGCGCCAAACTCCGCAGGTTGCATCGCGCGCAAGGCTCGTGACAAGAGATGCCGGCGAGCAATCAGAAGGGTCCGATGCCTACAACCCTTTCGATGAGTGCCTGCCTGGCTTCCGCATTCAGACGCTTGTCGCGCCAGATCACGAAGATGTATTCGGCATCCGTCTTTTCAAATCCCACACGCCGACACACAACTTCGGATTTCGGATGGCCGATACGGGCCCAGATTGCCTGGGTCGATCCAGGCAATGCAGCGAAGCTTTGTCGCAACAGTTGTTCTGCAATGCCTCCCGACTGACGCAGGGTTTGCCATGCTTCGGCAGTGAGCCGGGGGTAGTTGTTGTCGTCAACGACCAGACCGCCGCACAACTCACAGCCATCCCAATGTGTGTAATGAACGTAGCCAAGTGTCAGTTCACTGCCATCGGCTTGCCTGGCAAAGGCGACAAAATGCCGTGGCTCGCCGGGAAAGCTATCGGTATGAAAGCGTCGCCTGAACAACTCGCCTACCAAGGGCTCGGCATCTTCAATCTCCCGAACGGAAAACCAGCTGTCCAGATTTCCATAGTCCGGTGCGACCTTCGGTTCCCGGTGCAGCCCAAGCCGTTTCAACAGCCCGCGCAGTACGCTCATCGTTCACCCCGTAGTACGGCATCCAGCAGGTCCTCGAATTCCTGCGGGGAACGCCAGTGCCAGCCACAGACGAAGCGCGGCAATGCCCAGATATTGCTCTGCGGGGTGACAGATGCACCTGCAGTGCTGAAGGCCGCCTGCAGTCCCAGAGCTGCTCCATGTTGTGGCAGGTACTGGTCTCGCACATAGTCGGAGACGTGGCCGTAGGGATAACAGAACACCGGCATGCTGCGATTGCCGGTCTTGAGATTGATGTAGTCCTGGGCAGCGGCGATTTGTCTGTCGGCATCGTCAAAGGTGTCTATGGCATGAAAGCTGCCCTTGTGATTGTCGCGCTGCCGCACTTCAGGCAGGGTGTCGTGTACGTGATCCCAGCTGTGGTTGGCAATACCCATGATCCCTGCCCGCGCGCAGTCTTCCCACCAGCAATCGCGCCACTCGTCCTGCCCGCGCGCGGCTTGCTGGTCAAGAATGGATCGCGCCTCTGGCGAGGCGATGACAAAGGAAACCGCGCGGTAACCCTCAATACATAGCGGCAGCCATTCCCGGCTTTGCTCCAGCAAGGCGTGAAATCCGGGAATGGTGCCGATTGCGCCGTAGTCGGCCGGCAGGTAGTCATGGTCGCGGCCGTCGTCGAAGGTCAGGCAGACCAGTTTGCGCCCGGCCACGATTGCCGTATCCAACTCGCCCCGCAGCAGCGCCACCAGCGCCTCGACAGGCAACACCTGGTAGCCCTTGCGAGCGAGTGTCTGCAGATCCTGCCTCAGCGCTTCGTGGTCATTGTTGGCATAGTCGCTGCCGTTTACTGTCCAGCTGTGGTAGCAGAGAACAGGTATCCCCCCCCAAGCCGGTTTGCGCTCGCTGCGGGCCAGAAGGCGGGAAAACCAGTTTCGGAACATGTGCCGTCCGTGTTTCTCAGGGCTTGACGAAGTTCAGCACCGCGCGATCGGTGGCGCCATGGGTACCGAGAGAAAATGCCATGGCACTGTGGTCATCTTCACTGCGGGCCTGCAGGTCGCCTTCTTTGGCCACGCGGAAACCGGCTGTCAGTGCTTCACGCTTGCTGGCTTCCGGATCGATGCGGTTCCGGCGCTCGGTGTCCCGCGTGCCGGAACCGGGCTCGGCGTTGTGGTCGATGATAAAGAAGACACCGCCCGGCATGAGTGCGTCCAGTATCTTCCTGTTCAGCAGGCCCACGTCAATGTAGCCCCAGCGACAGGCCTTGGTAGTAGTAGAGCAGTTTCATCACCACGCCGATGTCGCTCCAGGCAAGAGGTCAGTTTTTCCATTGTAATATCAGATTCACGGCTGGTTGGATTTCCGCTCTTTCCGGTCCAGAAGTGTCTGAACTGGCGATGTGTTGAGACTGCTCAGGCGCTCGGTGTCTGGGTGAGGCCGCGTTTGCGGAGGCGGCCTTTCTTGTCGGGGAACTCCTGGGGGAAGAAGCAGGGTAGGTGGCGGTTCAGTCAGGGCGAGAGCGCGCTGCAGGAGAGCAGGCGGTGGCTTGATTTTTACCCGCCGTTGGCATCCACTAGGGCAAGACACATTTTTTGACCATCCGATTCACCATTCCGGTATTCCGGTCTTTTCTTGCTGGGGGTATTTATGCTGCGCGCACCTGTTGTTTCCGCCGATTCCCATATCGTCGAACCGCCCGAGTGTTACCGGGATTTCATCGATCCCGTTTACCGCGATCGTGCGCCCTATCTGGTCGATGACGGGAAAGGCGGCGACGCCTATGCCATCGAGGGCTACAAGCGACCCCTCGAGATCGGCCTGATGTCCGCCGCCGGCATTCCCGATGAAGTCATGCCCAAGTTGGCGCCGCACCGCAAGTTTTACGACATGCACCAGAGCGGCTGGGATCCGACCAACCGCGTCGCGGACCAGAAGCGCGACGGCGTCGATGCCGAAATCATCTATGCCTCCGTCGGCATGGTGCTGTGCAATCTCAAGGATCCGCTCTACAAGGATGCCTGCTTCAAGGCCTACAACCGCTGGCTGGAAGGCTATTGCAGCGCCGCACCGAAAAACCTGTTCGGGCTCGGCCAGACCGCGGTGCTGTCGGTGGATTCCGCCATCGAGGATTTTCGTCGCATCAAGGCGGCGGGTTTCGTGGGCGTGATGATGCCGGGCCGGCCCATTCACGAGGACTACGATCACCCGGATTACGATGCCCTCTGGGAATGTGCGACCGATCTCGACCTGCCGCTGTGTTTCCACATCCTGACCTCGCGGGAGAGTGCGGCGGCACTGACGGAGTATCGCGGCCACAAGCTCAACAGCTTCCTCAAGCTCATCCGTGGCATCCAGGATCTGGTCGGGCTGTTCGTGCTCGGCGGCGTGTTCGAGCGCCACCCCAATCTCAAGTTCGTCGGTGCCGAGGGCGATGCTGGCTGGTTGCCCCACTTCATGCACCGCATGAACCGAGCCGCCTACCGGCACGGCCACGGCAAAAGTGGTCCTCTGCTGCCCCGCCCACCGAGCGAGTACATCCGCGAAAACGTCTGGCTCACTTTTCAGGATGACTGGGAAGCCTTCGCCTGCGCGCACCGCATGAATTCCAAGCGCCTGCTGTGGGCCAACGACTTCCCCCACAGCGATTCCACCTGGCCCTGGTCGCAGGAGATGCTCGCCAACCACACCGCGGGAGTGTCCGAGGAAGTGCGCGAACAGGCCATGGGGCTCAACTGCATCGAGCTGTTCAATCTCCCGATCCCGGTGCCGACGCAGCACTGAGATCCGGTACGGCACACCCGGCCCGGGTGTGCCGCGCAACCCGGGTTTTGCCGTTACTCAGATCACTCACAGGAGTTTCCACCCATGAAATTCGGCTATTTCACCGAGCGTCCCTATCGCCACATCGACGAAAACGTTGTGCTGGCGAACAAGGCATTTTTCGGCGTTTCCAACCGCTACTTCGATCGCAAGAAGGCGGCGGACGATTACAACCAGTTCATCGACGAATACTGCCTCGCGGAAGAGGTCGGCTTCGACGGACTCGCGTTGAACGAGCATCACGGCAATCCCTACTGCATGGGCAACGTGATCAATACCGAGGCCGCCGTGTTGGCGCGCGCCACCCGCAAGGCCAAGATCATCCTGGTGGGCAACCCGCTGCCGGTGATCAAGCATCCGTTGCGGATGGCCGAGGAGCTGGCCGAGATCGATCTCATTTCCCGCGGCCGTCTGGTGGCGGGCTGGGTGCGCGGTGCCGGCTCCGAGCAATTCTTCAACAACGCCAACCCCGCCTATAACCGGGAAATGTTCAACGAAGCCCACGACTTCATCATCCAGGCCTGGACCCGGCCCGGCCCCTGGCGCTACGAGGGCAAGCATTTC
The DNA here is from genome assembly GCA_963708735.1 of uncultured Gammaproteobacteria bacterium. Taxonomy (GTDB): domain Bacteria; phylum Pseudomonadota; class Gammaproteobacteria; order Pseudomonadales; family Porticoccaceae; genus JAGPUQ01. The sequence continues at coordinate 31,604 of CAVPTW010000014.1, read as the reverse complement.
CACTACCGCCATGTGAACCCCTGGGCGCTGCCGCTGCAGGAGCCCTATCCCCAGCAGTGGATTCCCGGCGTGCTCTCGCCCGAGACGGTGATCTGGTGCGCCCAGAAACGCTATCCCTACGTCGGGTTGGGATCGGCGCTCGGCCCCACCTGCGATCTGTGGGATCTCTACGCCGATACCGCCGCCGAGCTGGGCTATCAGGCCGGTCCGGAGAACTTCGGCTATCTGCTGCCGGTGTTTGTCTCCGACAACGCGGACGAAGCCCAGCAGGTGGGTCGCGGCTATGCGTTCGGCGGCGGCCAGAACGGCTTCAGCCGTCCCGAGCATACCTTGCCGCCGGGCTATAACTCCAAGACCGCGACCCGCATTCTGGCCAAGGCGCCGGGTGGTTCCTGGCTGGGCGTCAGCAAGGACAAGCTGGCGGCGGCGCGCAGCGGCAAGTGGCAGGAGGAGCAGGATTTCGACGTGATCAAGGAAAAACTCTGGAATTCCTACCAGCGCGCGCAGGAAAATCTGCAAATCGTGGTGGGAACTCCGGAGCAGGTGATTCCGAAGATCAAGGCAATCCTGAGCGTGATTCGTCCGGGTTCGTTTACGTTCTTCAACGTTCAGGGCGTGGCATCCGACCAGCAGCGCAACCGCTCCATCGAGCTGATCGGCAAACATGTCATCCCGGAGCTGCGCGAATACTGCAACAGCATCGGGTTGTTCGATTCCTTCGAACGCACGCCGGGCTCCGTGCCACTGGCCCCCGGCTCCAAGCGGGAGCCAGTTTGCGACCGCGTCGGCATGGCGCAACTGGGCTTGCGGATCTCCTGAGCCGGTCTGGCGGGCAGTACCAGGGCGGGGCATCCCCGCCCTTTCTTTTTTTTTGCGCCCGCGCTCCGCTACCGGTATGGTTTCGTCCTTTGCCGGATTGCGTCCCGATGGAACTGATCGATTTCGTTTTGCACGTCGACCGCCATCTGTTGAGCCTGATCGGGCAGTACGGGCTCTGGGTCTACGGCATCCTGTTCCTGATCGTCTTCGTCGAAACCGGCCTGGTGGTGATGCCCTTTCTGCCGGGCGACAGTCTGCTGTTTGCGGCCGGCGCGCTCGCCGGTGTCGGCAGCCTGGACCCGCTGATGCTCGGCGGCAGCCTGTGCGTGGCGGCGGTGTTGGGCGACAGCTGTAATTACTACGTCGGGTCGCGTATCGGGGCGGCCGTCTATGCCCGGGATTCGCGCTGGATCCGGCGTGATCATCTCGATCGGGCGCGCGAATTTTTCGAACGCCACGGAGGCAAATCGGTGCTGATCGCGCGCTTCGCACCCTTTTTGCGTACGTTCGTCCCCTTCGTCGCCGGCGCGAGTCGCATGTCCTACGCACGCTTTCTGGTTTTCAATGTGCTGGGCGCGCTGTCCTGGGTCGGTGGTTTCGTCGGTCTCGGCTGTTTTTTCGGCAATCTGCCGGGCGTCAAGGAACATTTCACCTGGGTGCTGCTCGCCATCATCGCGCTCAGTCTGCTGCCCGCGCTGGTGGCCTATCTGCACGGTCGGCGCCCGGCTTCGAACAACGCACCGAGGGCGCAGGCGCCACGAGCCCGCGTGCGGATTCGCTCCCGACGACCCTGATTCGAACAGGAGGATACGATGACACTGCCCCTTGCAAACGACATGCGTTACGGCTGGATGACCAGCATGGACAGCGCCGCCAGCGTGCGTCAGGTGGTGGCGCTGGCCGAGCGCATCGGTCTCGACTCCCTCTGGGTGGGCGACCATATCGCCTTCGCGGTGCCGATCATGGACCCGCTGATGCAGCTCGCCCAGGCGGCGGTCCTGAGCGACCGTCTGCTGCTCGGCACCTCGGTGTACCTGCTGCCGCTGCGTCACGCGGTGGCGGTGGCCAAGCAGGTGGCGACCCTGGATCGCCTGACCTCCGGCCGCTTGCTGTTCGGGGTCGGGGTGGGTGGTGAATTCCCCAACGAATACGCCGCCTGTGGCGTCCCCATCAAGGAGCGCGGCGCGCGCCTGTCCGAGGGCATCGAGGTGTTGCGCAAGCTCTGGAGCGGCGCGCCCGTCAGCCACGCGGGCCGGTTCTACCCGTTCGAGAATGTGCAGATGCTGCCCCCGCCGCGCCAGCCGGGCGGCCCGCCGATCTGGTGCGGCGGGCGCTCCGAGGCGGCGCTGGCGCGCGCCGGACGGCTCGCGGACGGCTATGTTTCCTATGTGGTGACGCCGGAGATGTTCGCCGGCTTTCTGCAAACCATCGAAAACAGCGCCGCCGCGGCCAGACGCGAAATCGACCGCTTCGATACCGCGCACCTGCTGTTTTTCCGCATCGACAACAGCTTTGAGACCGCCTGGGATGTGGCGACGGCACACCTCTCCGAACGCTATGCCAGCGACTTCCGCGGGCCGGCGAAAAAGTATTGCGCGTTGGGGCGGCCCGAGGACGTCGCCGCCAGGATCGCCGAATTCCGCGCCGCGGGTGTTCGTCATCTCATTCTGGATGCGGTGAGTCCGCCCGGCGAGCGCCACGCCCAGATCGAGCGCTTCGCCACCGAGGTGCTGCCGTTGTTGCGCTAGCCGGGTCGGGATGACCCTGCGCCGGGCGCGGGTTATAGTGCGGACGCCTGTTTTATAACAATGTCTTTCCCATAAACCAAAGCAAAAGGAGCTACCCATGATCGGTGTTATCGCAACCCTGAAAATCCAGGACGGCAAACAAGCCGGCTTTGAAGCGCTGATGAAAGAACTCACCGCCGCCGTGCGCGCCAATGAGCCCGCCTGCACCTTCTATCAGTTGCACAAGACCGACGATCCCACCACCTATGTGATGCTGGAGCAGTACAAGAGCAAGGCCGATCTCGCCACGCACCGCGAAACCCCGCACTTCAAGACCCTGGGCGGCAAGCTGGGCGAGTTCCTCGCCGGCGCGCCGGGCATCCAGATCATGCCGGCGGTCGTTTGAGTCAAGACCCAGCCCGGCGGGCGCGCCCTGCCCGCCGGATTATCCAAGGAGTAACGCATGGCTGAGTTGTTGACCCCGGAAATCAAGGCCCGCATCGGCACCGCCAACCCCCCGATACGGGTCGAGGTCACGCGGCGCGATATTCAGAAATACGCGGTATCGACGGGACAAAAAGCCCGCAAATATCTCGACGGCGACGAAGCGCCGCCGCTGTTTCATTTCGGTTACTCGATGGAGATCCTGCCGCCCGAAGCCTTGCGCAAGGACGGCATCGCCGAGGACAAACTGATTCCGCCGCTGCCTCTCAAGCGCGTCATGGCGGGCAACTCGGACACCGTCTACCACCGGCCGATTCGCCCCGGCGACCAGCTCGTGATTACCCGCGTGCTCAAGGATATTTACCAGAAGGACGGCAAGACCGGCCCGCTGATTTTTGTCGTCACCGAAACCGTGGTGACAACCGCTGCCGGCGCGCCGGTGCTGAACGAAACCACCTCCCTGATCGCGAGGTAGACCCATGACCGCATACGAGAAAATCAAGGTGGGCGACGCCCTGCCCAGCCGCGACCACACCGCCGGCATCGTGCAACTGTTCATGTACAACGCCGCGATCTGGAATCCCCATCGCATCCACTTCGACCACGCCTATGCCACCCAGGAAGAAGGCTATCCCGGCATCGTCCTCGACGGTCCCTTGCAGGGCGACTGGATCGGCCAGGTGGTGACCGACTGGATCGGCGACGACGCGACGCTGGTCTCTTTCGGTTACGCCAACCGCCGTGCCGCCTTTCTCGGCGAAACCATGACCGCGGGCGGTCAGGTCGAGGAAAAAGACGACAGCAAACGCGAAGTGAAAGTGAGTCTGTTTCTGAAAAATGCGCAGGGCGAGGTCACCATTCCCGGACACGCCGTGGTGCGTTTTCGCTGAATCCGCTTCGGTAGTGGAAAGCGGCGGTAGGATGCGGCGGTCGCCGCAGTTTCACTGATGGAGTAGTGCCCATGACTTACTGTCTTGGCATCTGCGTCGAACAGGGGTTGGTGCTGGCATCCGACAGCCGCACCAGCGCCGGGGTGGATTACGCCTCGGTGTACAGCAAGATGCATGATCTGAAGCCCGCGGATGACCGCCAGTTCGTGCTGCTCACTGCGGGCAATCTCGCGCTCAGCCAGCAGCTCCTCAGCCACCTGCGGCGCGACCTGGATTACCCCGGGCCCGCCGGCAACCTCAACAGTGCGCGCTACCTGTTCGAAGCCGCGGAATACGTGGGCGCGACCAATCTGGAAATCCAGAACACCCATGGCCCGGCGCTGCGCGCGAGCGGTCAGAGCCCCGAGGTCACGCTGATTCTGGCCGGCCAGATCGCGGGCGAACCGCCCGGATTGTTCATCGTCTACGCCCAGGGCAACCATGCGGCGGCAACCGCGGAGACGCCCTTTCTGCAGATCGGCGAGATCAAGTACGGCAAGCCGATGCTGGATCGAGTGGCGCGCGTCGACATGGCACTGGAGGACGCGGCACAGCTGTCGCTGGTCAGTCTCGACGCCACCACGCGCTCCAACCTTTCGGTCGGTCCACCCTACGAAGTGGCGATCTATCGCCGCGACAGCTTTATCCTTGGCAAGCGCTTTCTGTTCGCTGGCGACGATCCCTTTCTGCACGAACTCAGCACCTCCTGGAATAGTTACCTGTGCGAGGCCTTTCGGCAGTTGCCGCGGTATCCGTGGCAGTAGCGATCTCATATGCCCGGTGGTTGGGTACCCGGTGGTTGAATCGTCATGGGTTTTCGTTCACCCGAATACTGGTCGGAAGTGTTCCAGCAGTCAGCCGTGTACAGGCAGCTGCCGCAGGATGACCTCCCACTCCACAGGCGCATTGACGTTGGCGAACTCGGCTTCCGGACCGTGCAGCGGCAGTGTTTCCGCGCTCAGGTCCCGCAGCAGCGCCGCGAGCGAGCGATCGGCGGCGGCATCGGTCACTCGCGTTTCGATAGCACGGATCGCGGCGGAGGAGAGTGGCAGCCACAGCGGCAGCAGATAACCTTGGTAATGGCGCGGTTGTCGGGATTCATGGCGTGCAGCAAGCAGTGCCGCGAGCGTCGCCGCAGAGAGCAGCGGCATATCCACCGGCACCACCAGCAGATCCCGACCGGGGTACTGGCGGCTCAGGCTGTGCAGCGCGCCGAGCGGGCCCAATCCCGGCAACAGGTCGGGCAGGCAGCCTGGCGCATTCCGACAGATCACTACTTCGGCAATATCCAGCGCGTGCAATTTGGTGAGCATGTGATCGAGCAGGGTGCCGGTGCCGATCGGCAGCAGCGCCTTGTCGGTGCCCATGCGGCGGGACTGGCCGCCGGCGAGCAGGGCGCCAATTGCCTTCATGGTGGGGATGTCATTGCTGCTGTTGCTGGGCGGCCTGCCAGCGCTGCGCGGCTTCGCAATCGCTCGGTTTGGCTTCCACCCAGCGTTCGCCGCCCGGCGTGAATTCCTTTTTCCAGAACGGCGCCTCGGTTTTCAGATAGTCCATCAGGAATTCGCAGGCGGCGAAGGCTTCGCGCCGATGGCTGCCGGTGACGCCCACGAACACGATGGGTTCGCCGGGATGGAGCAGGCCGACCCGGTGCGCGATCAGCACCCGGCCCAGCGGCCAGCGCGCCCGCGCCCGGCCGATGATGGCGGCCAGGGATTTTTCGGTCATGCCGGGATAGTGTTCGAGCTGCAGGGCGGTGACCGGGTTGGCGGATAAATCCCGCACCATGCCGACGAAGGTCACCAGCGCGCCCTGGCTGTGGGCGCGGTCGTTTACCAGCTCCGTGGTCAGTGCGGCGGGATCGAGGGCGGTCGTCAAAATCCGCACGTCATCGGTCACGATCAACCTCCGGTAGCGGGGGGAAAAAGGCGACCTCGTCCCCCGGCCGGATCGCCGTGGCATCGTTGGCCACCTCCTGATTCACCGCCGTCAGCACCTGGCATCCGGCAAACAGCGCCTGCCAGCTTGCGCCGCGCGCGGCGAGTTGCGCCTTGAGCGCGCCCACGGTGGTGGGCTCCGACAATTCCAGCGCCAGCCGAGCCAGATCGAGGGTTTCCCGCAGGCGGGCGAAGAACAGCACTTCAATCACCGCTGCGCTCCCAGCGGCCGGTTTTGCCGCCGTCTTTCGACAGCACGCGGATGGCGCCGATCTCCATGCCCGGGTCCACCGCCTTGCACATGTCGAACAGGGTCAGGGCGGCGACCGCTACCGCCGTGAGCGCTTCCATTTCCACGCCGGTCTTGCCGTCGAGTTTGCATTCGGCCTGGATGCGCACGCCGTCGTCCTGCACCGCGAATTCGACCTGCACCCGTGCGAGCATCAGTGGATGACACAGGGGAATCAGCTCGGCGCAGCGTTTGGCGGCCATGATGCCGGCGATGCGCGCGGTGGCCAGCACATCGCCCTTGGCGTGGCCGCCGCTGCGTATCAGCGCGAGCGTCTCGGGCTGCATGGCGACGAAGCCTTCGGCGCGGGCGACGCGGGTGGTCACCGCCTTGCCGCTGACATCCACCATGCTGGCTTCGCCGGCAGCATTGAGGTGCGAGAGCCCGCTCACGACAAAGTTTCCCGGGTGCCGCAGTCCGCGCCCTGCACCTGCTTGAGCTGGGCGACGAAATTGCAGGGCCGGTGGGTGGCGTCGAGCTGTTCGGCGATGATGCCGTCCCAGGCGGTGCGGCAGGCGTTGGTGGAGCCGGGTACGCAGAAGATGAGCGTGCCGTTGGAGAGACCGGCGAGCGCCCGCGACTGTACCGTGGACGAACCGATGTCGCGGTGGGAGATCTGCCGGAACAGTTCGCCGAAACCTTCCACCGTCACGTCGAACAGGGGTGCCACTGCCTGGGGTGTCGAGTCGCGGCCGGTAAAGCCGGTGCCGCCGGTGATGATCACTACCTGCACATCGTCGGATGCCGCCCAGACCGCGACCTGGGCGCGGATGCGGTAGAGATCGTCTTTCAGAATCCGTTTTTCCGCGAGCTGATGACCGGCGCCGATGAGTTTCTCGACCAGCAACTGGCCCGAGGTGTCGGTGGCCTCGGTGCGGCTGTCGGAGACCGTGAGCACCGCGATCCGCAACGGCACGAACTGGTCGGCATAGACTTTGGCCATGGTGATGTCCTCCTTCAGCCGCCGAGCATGGCGAGGTGGCGGGTGCCGCCGCTGAAACCGTCCTGGAGAAAATGGCTGACTTTCTTGTCGGCCAGGCGCGCGCGCAAAAATGCGATCAGCTCGTCGCGCTGGTCGTCGGCCTGCAACAGGTGGCGCAGATCGATACCGTTCTCGGAAAACAGGCACAGGTGCAGCTTGCCGGTGGCGCTCATCCGCAAGCGGTTGCAGGTGGCGCAGAAATCCTTGCTGTAGGGCATGATCAGGCCGATGCGGCCGCGATAATCCGGGTGGTGAAATTCCTGCGCCGGACCGGCGTCCTGGGCGCGGATGGTCTGGGTCCAGCCTTCGGTCAGCAGGCGGCGGCGCAGATCCGCGCCCGCGACATGGTGGCGGCGGAAAAAATCGCCGTTGTCGCCGGTCTGCATCAACTCGATGAAGCGCAGCGTGATGGGCTTGTCCCGCAGCCAGGCGAGAAAACGGTCGATCTGGTTGTCGTTGCAGCCGCGCAGCAGCACGGTGTTCACCTTGACCGTCGCAATGCCCAGTGCCAGCGCGCGGTCGAGGCCGTCGAGCAGTTCCTGCAAGCGCTCGTGGCCGGTGATGGCGTGAAACATCGCGGGGTCGAGGCTGTCGATGCTGAGGTTGAGCGCATCCAGGCCGGCTGCGGCCCAGGCGTCGATGCGCTCGGGCAGCTTGTAGCCGTTGGTGGTGATTGCCAGGGTGCGGATGCCGGGCGTCGCTTTCACCGCTGCGATGATCGCGGGCAGGTCGGCGCGTACCGAGGGTTCGCCGCCGGTGAGGCGGATCTTGGTGGTGCCGGTGGCAGCAAAGGCGGCGGCGACCCGGCGCAGTTCATCCAGGCTCAAAAAGGCACGATCGGGCTTGCCTTCATACCCGTCGGGCAGGCAGTAGGTGCAACGGAAGTTGCAAACGTCGGTGATCGACAGGCGCAAGTAATGAAACTCGCGCCCAAAACTGTCCTGTAACATGGCAAACACCTTTCCAAGGAAGGGGAGGACGAACGGTTTCCCGCGCATCCCTCAGAACCCTTTTCGGGTTCTCGGCGCCGGATTCCTGTCCCCGGGTCTCACCGGTGAAGTGCACGGCTGGTGAGGTGGACGGTGGGGAGTTAGAGCCTCGGCGCTCGGAGTTTGTCTGTGATCGCCGCGGTGGCACACGGCGATGCTTGAAGTGTAGCACGGTCGCTGCTTGCCAGAGCTTTGCTACACTTCGGGCCAGTTTCCCTCGCCGCACAGGACACCTCCGATGCCGTCATCCTCAGATAATCCCGCACCTCCGAGCTCTCCGGTCTGCGCTGCCGACGCCGGCAGCGACGCCTACATGAACCGGGTCGAGCCGGCCGAACTGGTGGAGTTTCTCAACCAGTTGCTGGAAGCCGAGCGCGCCGGCACCCGGGTGGCGCGGGAGTCCCGCGATCAGTGCACCACCGCGCCCGAGCGCCAGCTGATGACGGACATCCATGGCGACGAAGCGCGCTGGTGCAAGATGCTCATCGAGGTGATCCCGCGCCTGGGTGGCGAACCCTCGCTCAAGGTGGGCGACTTCCATCAGCGCGCCATGGCCATCGCCGATCTGGGCGAACGGCTGCTGTTTCTCAACCGCGGCCAGGGCTGGGTGGCCAAACGTCTGGGCGAGATGATCCCGCGCGTGGCCGATGCGGCACTGCGCACCGAGCTGGTCGCGATGCGGGAAAATCACGACGCCAATATCGCCCGCGTCAACCGCTTTCTGGAAGAGCGCTCCTAACCACCGCGATGTTCGAGCGCCTGCGCCGCTGGCGCGAAAGTCGCCGTCTGCAACGCCTGACGGATTCGGTCGAAGCCTGGGAGGCCGCCATCGCGGACTGGCCGGTGGCGGCCCGCTATCGGGGCGAGGCGCGGACGCGGCTGCGCGACATGGCGCTGCGCTTTCTGCTGCGCAAGCAGTTCGCCGCCGCCGACGGGCTCGAAATCACCGATGCCATGCAACTCCGGATCGCCACCATGGCAGTCGTGCCGGTGCTGGAACTGGGGCTGGAGTGGTATGACGGCTGGGTGACCCTGATTCTCTACACCGGAGCTTTCATTCCTGCCCACGACCGCGAGGATGAGTACGGCATCGTCCACACCGAGCGCGAACCCCTGACCGGCGAAACCTCGGAACACGGGGCGGTGATCCTGTCCTGGGAGGACGTCGCCGGCGCGAGTGGCGCGGACGCCTACAACGTGGTGATCCACGAGATGGCCCACAAGCTCGACATGCGCAGCGACGGTGGTCCCAATGGCGCGCCACCCTTGCATCCGGAGATGGACCCGGTGGCCTGGACCCGCACCTTCACCGCCGCCTGGGAAGACCTCGAAAAACGCGCCGCCGCCGATGGCGCCGATGACATGCCCATCGATCCCTATGCCCTGCAGGACGCAGGTGAATTCTTCGCGGTGACCAGCGAGTGTTTTTTCGAAGCCCCGGCGCGACTGGCCGAATACTGGCCCGAGCTGTATCGGCAACTGAGTGCCTTTTACCGGCAGGACCCTCTGGCTCAGTAATCCATGGACCGCCGCAATGGTAGCGCCGTCCACCCTTTATGAAGATCTGGCCTCGACCAGAGTCTCGACCAGTGACCACCGAGGACGCTTGGCTTGTCACGGCTGCATCGCACACTGGGGAAAATCTAAAACCATAAAATCACCGGAGGCTGCCATGCCTGTGCAAACGTTTCCCCCATGAGCAAGGATTTTCCCAGTTTCGACTGCGACGCCCATATCGCCGAGCCGATGGAAATCTGGGAGCGCGCCGAAGAGCACCTCACCCGCGCCGAAGTGGCCGCGCTCAAGACCACGCTCTGGTACGACCGTGAATCGGACCAGCTGATCGTCAACGATACCGTCGGCGCCGGTATCCGCTCGAAGGAGGGGCGCGGCACCGCGGGCGCCTTGAACCTGATCTCGGTCGCGGGTCCGGGCATGAAGCACGCCATCCAGCGGGCGCGCTCAATGTCCGCAACCTGCGCCCCGAAACCGCGCTCACCAAGGCGCAGGCCGCCTATATCGATCACCGGGGCGCCTACGAGCATTGCATGACCGGTTTCGAAGGCAACGAGGCGCCGCCATCGCGCCTGCCCGAGTTTTACGAAAACATCTTCACCTGGTCGTCGGATGTCTACCACCACGACGGCGACGATGTCTGGCGCGCGCTCGACACCATGCGCGGCTGCGGCCTGTCGGCGGAACGTCAGGCCAAGTTCCTCGGCGGCAACGCGCGGCGCAGGGACAACATCCCGGCGCCCAAGCAGTTCATCCGCGACTGCGTGACCCGGATCGAGCGCCCCGACTGGTGGCCGACCGCGGTGAATTGCTGTCGGGCCAGCGCGCCGACATCAATCTGATCGATTTCGCGCGGCTGCGCAGCCTGGCGCCGGAGCAGGTCAGCGATCTGCCCGCCGGCGGCACGCGTCTGATCCAGCGCGCCGAGGGCTATGTCTCGACGCTGGTCGCCGGGCAGGAGATCCTGCACAACGGCGAGGACACCGGCGCGCGGCCGGGCGCCGCGGTGCGGCTGTCGCGGATGGGCCGCTGATACCGTTCTTGATTCGGCTGCTGATAACCTAGCATTACAAAACTGTTCGGTGTCGGGAGGAAAATCAGCGTGGAGGCAATCGCCGCACTGCACAATCGGGTTTCTCAGTCGGTATTGATCGCTCCTGCACCGGCCGGCGCCGTTCTCGACAACATCAAGCGTGCCGCATTGCGCGCGGCCGATCACGCCATGTTGCGACCGTGGCGCTTTCTGGTCATCGAAGGCGAGAGCCTGCATCGTCTGGGCGAGCTGTTCGTGCGCGCGCGCGAGGCGCGCGAGGGCGAGCTGTCTGAGCGCGAGCGGGAGCGCACCCTGGGTCGACCGTTGCGGGCGCCGCTGCTGATTGCGGCTGTTGCAGCGTGCAAGACCAACACCAAGGTGCCCGAGGTCGAACAACTGCTGTCCGCCGGCGCCGCCATGCAGAACATGCTCAATGCCGCCTATGCCGAGGGCGTCGGGGCGATGTGGCGCACCGGCGATTTCGCCTACGATCCGGTGGTGAAAGCCGGGTTGGGCGTGGGTGAGACCGAACACATCATTGGCTTTCTGTATCTGGGCACGGTCGGTGAACCGCGCCCACCGCAGATACCGCCGGATCCGGCACAGTTCTTTGTATCCTGGGGGAACGATCGCTAGGACCTTTCAACACTGTCGGCGCGGTCGCTGAAGCCCTCTATCCGCGGCGCGCCAGACATTCCTGCGACCTGGTGGCGCTGGTGAAAGCCAGAATGGCAACCAACGGCGACGAGGCAACTCTGGATGCACCGGGCGAACAGCGTGTACCCTGCGCGCCAGTGCTGTCGGTGGTGGATACCATCAAGCATCCGTGCTTCATTGCGCGGGAAATGGGCGCGGGAAATGGTGCGCAAGGTACTGGACGCGGTCATTATTGGGAGTAACCATTCCTGGCTTCCCGATCAAATTTTCGGAGCTGCCGGAATTGCTGGAGCTGTGGACCGTCGCCCAGGGCCGGGACAGCAGTGATGTGCTGAAAATCGCGCGCGGATATTCCGATGCCCAGATACAGGAGCTCGTGGAGCGAGGTGTTATCGTTGCCCGATCGTCGTAACCGTCCCGGTCCGACCTTAACGACGGAGTCCAGTGAATCCCGTTTCCATCTGCCCAGCGGCCCGGGAGGTTGAGTGAGGGCCGCAGCGACCATCCATTTTGACCGTCTTGGCCGACTGGCGCTGTGGGTGGCCGGTCTGGTGTTGTTTGCCGGCGCGCTGGCCGCGATCCATGCCGGCGTTCCGCTTGCAGCGGCGGCTGGGGCCGGCTTCGGCCTGCTGCTGATCGGCCGCGCCGGCGGCGCCACCGATGGCGTCTTCCTGGCGCTGCGCCACGCGGTGGTGGCGGCGCTGTTCGCGCTCGCCGCGACACCCGAGCTGCCGCTCTGGCAGACGCCCCGGGAATGGATCGATCTGCTGCGTTTCACCCCGCTGGGCGCCACGCTGGCCTTTGCCGTCTATGGCCTGGCGGCCGGGCTGTTGCCGGTACGGCAACACCGGCCGCTGCCCGCGGCCACCTCGCTGGTGCTGCTGATAGCGCCCTTCGCGCTGTTCAATGGCCTCTTTCTGCTGGCGTCGCGCGATCTGCTGGAATTCCCGGCTATCTGGCTGGGCCAGGATCTGTCCCCGGCGCTGCGGTCGCTGCCCGGCTGCTGGCTGGTGCTGGGCCTGTTCGGCGAGCTCGCGGTGCAGGGTCTGGGCGTTGCCGTGGATCAGCGCTGGACCCACAACTGGCGGCTGCGCGCGCTGCTGTGGAGCAGCGCGCTGTGGGCGGCGCTGACGCCGCATATCGCCGACCTCGGCAGTGGCGAGCGGGTTGGTGCGCTGCCTGTGTGGCTGCAACTGCCCCTGGGGGTGGCGACCGCAGTGCTCGCGCAAGGGGGCTTGTGGGGCCAGACTTTTCTCATCACCGGTGCGCTGCTGGATGCCCTCAAGGGTCGGCGGCCGACCTGGCAGGCGGCTGCCGATCACTGGCGCAGCGGCGCCGGCAAGGGCGCGGTTTACAGCGCCTGGTTCATGATCCTCGTGTATGGCGCGGCACTGTCCGGGCGCGGCGTGGCAGCGGCCTGGATTACCGCGCAGCCGTTAGTGTTCGGGACATTGCTGGGCATGCTGCTGTTTCCCCTCGCGCGCAGTCTCATCGAAACCTTCGACGGCAGTCCGGCGCTGGCCGGACGGCTGGGCGCCGCCTACCGCGAGCCGGGGAATCTGCTGCGCGGTGCCGTCGCGGGATTCGCGGTCGCACTCTGGTTCGGCCTGGGCCGCACCGGCGCAGGCGACGCCATGCGCTTTGCGAGTGGCGCGCTCGCCGGCGCCGTGATCTATGCCGGTGTCAGTCTGCTGCTCGACGCCGGCGCCATGGCGCGCGGACTGCGACAGCGGCCCCAGCGGTTGCCGGTGTACCTCGCGCAAGCGGTCATGGGCGGCGTCACGGGCGGGCTGATCGCCTGGTATTTCGACGCCGGCCAGTTGCGGGTGGTGCTGGATCGCATCGCCGATTATGCGGTGGTGAGCTTTCCGGCCGCCGGGCGCAGCAGCTACGAATACATGGTCTATCCACTGTTCAGCAAGTGGGGCGCTACCGATCTCGGTCTGGTCAGCGGCGGCGTCAAGCTGTTCTACGCCCAATCCCTGTCGGGAGTGGTGCAATGGGCGATCGCCGCACCCCTGTTCAGTCTCAATCTGGTGCTGCTGACGGCACTGATCCAGCGGCGCCTGACACCGATTCGCGCCACCTTCAGCCGCGCCGGAATGGCCGAAGTCGGCGCGCAGACCGTGCGGGTGCTGCGCTGGGGTCTGTGGATGGCGCCCATCATCTCGATCTTCCTGCGCATGGCGCAGGATCCGACCTGGTACAACCAGGATGGCGCCGTGCGCAGCCTGCTCGCCACCGCGCAGCAAGTGCTGCAACCGACGGATCACTACCGCGCCTGGAGTCTCGACGTGTTCCTGGGCCTGATGGCCTACGACTGGTTGCGCGTACTGATCTGGTTCGACCACATGGGACTCCGGGTAGCGACGCTGGTAAATTTTTCCTTTGTCGGCATGGACGCAGTGAATGCGCGCCTCGCCCGGGCGCTGGGCCACGGCCCGCGCGGGCAGGCGATCCCCGAGGGGTTGCGCCGCTTCGCCACCTGGGCGCCGTTGCTCATACCGTTCTATATTCCGAGGGGTGGCGAGTGGGAGTATGTGTGGACCCGTGCGGAGGGGATGCACGGCCACGCCGGGCCGCTGCTACCCGCGGTGCGGGATCTGCTGGGTGCCTATGCCGTCGCCGCTGCCCTGGCGATCGCGATTGGTACCTGGGTGCTGATGCGGGCGCGCCGCGCCGGCACCCTGCATCGGGTGCGCCGCGCCCCGGTGCATGTGCTGGGCAATGGCCTCTACATGCTGCGTCTGGGCGAGGATGGTCGCGGCCATGCCCAGGTGATCCGTCCCCGGCGCGGTTGTCCGGAAATCGATCTGACCCGCCGCCCGGAAGACGATCTCGATCGGCGCGGGCGCTTCTTCTACGTCAGCGAGCCCGGCCGGCAGCCCTGGTCGCTGACCCGCCAGCCCTGCCCGGGTACCGGGGTGCGCCATCGGGTGACCGAGATCTCGACCACCGCATTGTGCTACCGCGCCGACGCGGCAGACCTGACCGCGTTTGCGCGCGTCGAAGTGCCTCCGGATGATCCGCTCGAGTGCTGGACCGTCACCTTTGAAAACCACAGCAACCGTCCGCGCCGTTTGCGCCTGACGAGCTTCCAGGAGTTGACGCTCGGCGCTGCCGAAGCCGCCTCCCGCCACCCGGAATTCAATGCATTGCACGTCGGTACCCGGTTTGTGGCGCCCTTGGCCGCGCTGCTGGCGCACAGCCGTCTGCTGACGGATATACATGGCCGGCCCGCGGGCGAGGTGGCCTTTCACGCGGCGGCAACCGACGGACAGGGTGTGCGCCTGGCGGGCTACGAGGACAGCCGCGGCCGCTTCGTCGGTGCCGGCGGTCTGGCGTGTCCGGACGGTCTGGCGCCGGATGCGCCGCGGGCGCCGGATGACGAGGGCCTGCTGTACAGCTTCGACCCCGCGCTGTCCTTGACCTTGGGGGTGACGGTTCCGGCCCAGGGCAGTGCCAGCGTACGTTTTGTCACCGGCTACGCGGCCAGCCTCCAGATCGCCGCGCGACTGATCGCGCGCCGGCTCGGTACACCGCTGCCGTCCGCGGCCGTGCTGGAGCGTGCCCTCGACCGTGTCCGCATGCAGCGCGACGCCGAGCCGCCGGCGTACGATTTCAGCGCGGATGGCTGGACGCTCGGCGTCGATGGCAATGCCCCGCGACCCTACAGCCATCTCATGGCCAATGCCCTGGGCCAGGGCGCGATACTGGACAGCGCCGGATATGTCGCTGCCTTCGCCGGCAACAGCCAGCAAAACACGCTCACCCCGTTCCGCTTGAGCGACGCCAGTCACCGTCTGCCGGGCGAGGCCCTGTATGTGGTCGATCTCGCTACCGACACCTGCGGCGGGCCGACCTTTGCGCCGCTGCGGCGCACCGATATTCCGCATCGGGTCGAGTTCGCGCCCGGTCAGGCACACTTTGCCAGTGCGCTCAAGGAGTTCGACCTGGAACTGACTGTCTGCGTACCCCCGGATGTATCCGCGCAGCTGCGTCTGTTGCGCATCGCCAATCGCGGCAGCGCGCCGCGCCGCTGCCGGGTGGTGGCCTACTTCGAATGGGTGCTGGCAGAACTGCCCGCGGACAGTCGGGGGCAGCTCGAACTCGTCACGGAACCCGGCGCTGTCTATGCCCGCAATCCCGACAACCTGTTTGCGCCCGGCTGGGCGTTTGTTGCGAGCAGTCTCGATAAGCCGGTGGTGGAGACGGTGCGCAGCCGCTTCGCGGGCACTGCGGCGGGTCTGCTGCCGTGCTTTGTCAGCCTGGGCTCCGGCGATCCGGCGGCCGTGGACGACGGCAGCCGGGTCGCGGCTTTCTCGGGCGAAGTGGAAGTACCGGCAGGCGGTGAGCTGTGGGTGAATTTCGCGCTGGGTCAGGCGCCGACCCTGGATGCGGCCCGCGCGCTGGCCGCGCGCTACCGCGACGCCGCCGCGGCGCAGGCGACACTGGCCGTAACCGAGGCGGACTGGCGCCGCCGCCTCGGCGAGTTGCGCGTCGAAACCAATCGCAAGGACTTCGACCGCCTCGTCAATATCTGGCTGCCGTACCAGGTGCTGAATGCGCGGCTGTGGGGACGCTGCGGTCCGGAGCAGCGCTCGGGTGCCTACGGTTTCCGCGATCAGTTGCAGGATGTGTTGCCGCTGTTGCTGATCGATCCGAAGCTGGCGCGGGAGCAGATTCTGCGCCACGCGAGCCAGCAGTTTCAGGAAGGTGACGTGCTGCACTGGTGGCACCCGACGCCCACGGACGGCACTGGCTTCGGTGCCCGCACCAGGGCGTCCGACCCGCAGCTGTGGTTGCCCTACATCACCGCCCGGTACATTGCCGCCACTGGCGACACCGGCATCCTGGCGGAAGCGACGCCCTTCCTCGAAGGCGAGCCCATCCCCTACGGCGCCGATGGCATTGGCTTTGCGCCGCGTCCGAGCGCCGAGCGCGTCGCGCTCCACGAACATTGTCGCCGCGCCATCGACTACACCCTGGCGCGGCGCGGCCGCCACGGCTTGCCGCTGATCGGCAGTGGTGACTGGAACGATGCCCTCGACCGCATCGGCCATCGCGGCCGTGGCGAAAGTGTGTGGCTCGGTTTTTTCCTGCACCGGGTGCTGCTCGACTGGGACGCGCTGGCGCACCGCCGTGGCGACGCGGCAACCGCTGCCCGCTGGCGCGCTGAAGCCGTCCGCTTGCGTGCGGCGCTGGCGGCGATGCGCCGCAGCGAACGCTATGTGCGCGCCATCGCCGACGACGGTACCGAACTGCTCCACGCCAACGCCCTCACGGCGGCCTGGCCGGCGCTGTCCGGGGCCGTGGCCGCCGCCGATGCGCTCGCCGCATTGCGCGCCGATCTGACGCAGCTTGAAGGCGAACATCTGGTGCGCGTCCAGACGCCGGCGTTCGATGAGCATTCGCTACCCTGGCCCGGCCGCATTGCCCTCTATCCAGCCGGCGTGCGCGAGAACGGCGGCCAGTATTCCCACGGCGCATCCTGGCTGGTGGACGCCCTGACGGCGCTGGCCTGGGACGCCGACAACGTAACGGACGCCACTCACCTGCGCGCCGAGGCGTTCCGGCTGTGGCAGAAAATTTCACCCCTGGGCCGGGATGTTCCGGAGCTGGCAGCCTGTTATGGCCTGGCACCCCATCAGCAGCCGGCGGATATTTACAGCGGTCCGGGCCGCGAAGGCCGCGGCGGCTGGAGTTGGTACACCGGCGCGGCGGCCCGGATGCTCTGGGCGGCCTACGGACTGCTGGGCATCGAGCTGCGCGACGGGGTTGCCACCCGGGTTTCCGCGCCTTCAGGCGGCCTGGAGATCTACGAGATCAGGGTGCGGGGCGAGCCTCTAACCGAGGGAAGGGAGTGAAGAATGCCATGCTTCTGACAGACTGAATGACATAACTAAAAGAAATGCAAAATTATTAAAATGATACTTTGAAGACTGTTACAATAACTCCTGTACAGTACACCGGGAGTTATGTTATGGACGTAATCAAAGACAAAATCTGCGGCGAAACGGTTGTCACGGGGTTCTGCCTGCTCGTGTATGGCGTGTTTTTCACCGTCGTAATCTCCAATCTGATCTGAGCACTGCCACGCGCCGGGCGCTGTCGTTCCCCGGCGCCGCGCCGACAAAAACCTCCTGATCTTGACGTTGGTGGGCTGCTGAAAGCCTGCTGCGGCGGCCGTCTGTTGCATCTGATACCCACCGGCCTATCGACTGGATAGGTGTCGGTCGCCGTGCGCCTCACGCCGGCGGTCCGCTGCGACTTTGGCCTGGCGAAGGGAAAACGGGCCTGCCGAAGGGAAAACGGGCCTGGCGAAGGGAAAAACGCTCGGGCAAAACGCAGGTGTCGGGCAGAAGGCCGTATTGCCCGGCTATTCCAGGGCGAGAATGGCCTGGGTCAGTTTGGCGTCGAGGCGGTCCAGGTCTGTGCTGGCGACGGCACTGCGGCCCGCATGGTGCTGAGCCTGCATCAGCTCGTAGGAAAGGTTCAGCGCGGCCATCACGGCGATGCGTTCGAGGCCGATGACATTGCCGGAGCGGCGGATTTCGCGCATGCGCAGGTCGAGCCCGTGGGCGGCGCTCAGCAGCGCCTCCTGCTGCTCGGGTGGGCAATGGACCTGGTATTCCTTGTCGAGTATCCGGATGCTGACCGTCGAAACGCTGGCGTCGGCCATGGTAATCAGGACTCCGGGGAGAGGGCTTTGAGCCGTGCGATCATGTTTTCGATCCTGGAGCGTGCCATTTCGTTCTTTTCGAGCAGCTGGCTGCGCTCGCGCGCCATGCTGGCTTCGCGCTCCCGCAGCACGTCGTTTTCGGCTTTCAGGCGTGCGCTGAGGGCGGCCAGGCGGTCGATCTTGTGCTCGAGTTCGGCGATGGAGGGCGCGTTCATGACCATCCCGGTTCAGGCTCCTGACACGCGACTATAAGTGGCGCGCACCAAAGCGGTCAATCGACTCTGCTGCGACTGTCGGCGTGGGCGGACGGGCGTGGCGGATGTCGCGCTATGGGCAGCGTGCTAGGATGCCCGCCAGTCCCTGTGCCTGTCGATCGCGTGTCCCGTTTCGAGAACCTGCGCGCCGCGTTCGCGGCCCTGAATGTATCTCTGGATCCCGCCGAGTGGCACGGTCTGCTGTGCGGCGCCAGCGCCGGCGGGATGCGCTCACCGATCGCGGTTCTGGATCTGCTCGAAGCGGAACTCGCCACCTTGGTGGTCGAGGAAGCTTTACGCAGCGCCCTCACCGAAATTGCCGCTGATGCCGCGCAAGATCTGGCGCGCTTCGACTACGGTTTCCAACTGCTTCTGCCAGCGGACGACGCGCCCCTGGGCGCGCGCGTGCAGGCGCTCGCCTGCTGGTGCCAGGGGTTTCTGGCCGGGCTTGGGCAGGGCGGCGGCGCGCGTGGCTTGAGCGCGGACACCGCCGCGGCGCTGGATGATCTCGCCGCCATCGGTCGCGCCGACGCGGATCTCGATGAAGCCGAGGAGGACGAGCGCGATTACGCCGAACTGGTCGAGTATGTACGCGCCGCGGTGCTGGTGATCGACGCTGAATTGCGCGAGCAGCACGCCGGACCTGACGTCAAATTGCACTAGCCCAGGATTGCAACCGATGATCACTGCCCAGGAATTCGCCCGCCGCCGCCGCGACCTGATGGCGACGATGAGCAAAAACAGCATTGCCATACTGACCGCGGCACCCGCGCAGGTGCGCAGCCGGGACACGTATTTTCCCTATCGGCAGGACAGCAATTTTTTCTACCTGACCGGTTTTCCCGAGCCGGAGGCGGTGCTGGTGCTGATCCCGAAACGGCCCCAGGGACAGTTCGTCCTGTTCTGCCGCGAGCGCGATCGCAGCCGTGAGATCTGGGACGGCCGCCGCGCCGGCCCCGAGGGTGCGCGTGAACTGTACGGCGCCGATGACGCCTTTCCCATCGACGACATCGACGAAATCCTGCCGGGACTGCTGGAGGGCCGCGACCGCGTGTACTACGCGCTCGGCCGCAACCGCACTTTCGACACCCGCTTGCTGGACTGGATCGACGGCATCCGCGCCCGCGCTCGCAGCGGCGCAGTGCCGCCGGACGAGTTCGTCGATCTCGATCATCTGGTCCACGAAGCGCGCCTGTTCAAAACGGCGACCGAGCTCAAGGTGATGCGCAAGGCCGGGGCGATTTCCGCGCGCGCCCACTGCCGCGCCATGCGCGCCGCGCGGCCGGGCCTGTACGAGTATCAGTTGCAGGCGGAGATCGAACACACCTTCGCCAGCGAGGGCGCGCGCTATCCGGCCTACGGCTCCATCGTCGGCGGTGGCGCCAACGCCTGTGTGCTGCACTATGTGGAAAACAGCGCACCGCTGCAGGACGGCGATCTGGTGCTGATCGATGCCGGCTGCGAGCTCGAACACTATGCCGCCGATATCACCCGCACCTTTCCGGTCAGCGGCAAATTTTCGGCGCCGCAGCAGGCGCTCTACGAAGTCGTGCTCGCGGCCCAACTCGCCGCCATCGACGTCGCGCGCGCCGGCAACCACTGGGACGAACCGCACCGGGTCACGGTGAAGATCATCACCCAGGGTCTGGTCGATCTGGGATTGCTGAAGGGCGATGTCGATGACCTGATCGCGCGCAATGCCTACACGGATTTTTACATGCACCGCGCCGGTCACTGGCTCGGCATGGATGTCCACGATGTGGGCGACTACAAGGTCGACAACGAGTGGCGTCTGCTCGAACCCGGCATGGTGATGACCGTGGAGCCCGGCATCTATGTCGCGCCCGACAATCGCAAGGTCGCGAAAAAGTGGCGCGGCATCGGCATCCGCATCGAGGACGATGTCGTCATTACGCGCAAAGGCCCCGAAATCCTGACGGCCGGAGTCCCCAAGACCGTGGCGGACATCGAGCGGCTGATGGCGGACTGAGACCCGGATGACCGCAAGCGCCGATGTCGATATCGCGATCGCGGGCGGCGGCCTCACGGCGCTGACCGCGGCTGTGGTGCTGGCGCGCGCCGGCCCCGAGTGGCGCATCGCCCTGCTGGCGGATGCTCTTCGCGTCGGTGCGGCGCGTGCGCACGTCGATTCATTCGCTGATGTACGGACCACGGCGCTCTCGGTGAGCAGCCGCGAAGTCTTTGCGGCGCTGGGTCTGTGGCCCGGGATCGCCGCGCGTTCGGCCGCGATAACGGATATCCAGGTGAGCGAGCGCGGCGGCTGGGGTCTGGCGCGGCTGGGGCCCGCGCCCGGCGACGCTCCCTTCGGGCAGGTGATCGAGAACGCCGAACTGGTGCGACTGCTCGCCGCCGCGGTGGCTGCCTGCCCCAATGTCAGCCGCGCAGCGGGCATCAGCGCGACCCCGGTGCCACGCCGCGACCACCTCGAAATCCCGTCCGGCGCCGGCGCGTTGCGCACCCGTCTGCTGGTGCTCGCCGACGGGACGGACTCGCCGCTGCGGGCGGGATTCGGCATCGACGTCGCTGCGCGCGACTACGGCAATTGCGCCCTGATCGCCACCCTGACCCTCGCCGCGCCCCATCGGGGCATCGCCTATGAGCGCTTCACCCGGGACGGCCCCATGGCGCTGCTGCCGCTGCCGGATCGGGATGGCCAGCCGCGCGCTTCCCTGGTCTGGGTGTTGCCGCCGGAGCGAGCCGCGGTGCTCGCGGTAGCGGATGAATCCGCACGGCTCGCCGAGCTCCAGACCGCATTCGGTCACCGCGCCGGTGCCATTCTCGGCATGGGCGCGCCGCAACGCATTCCGCTGCGACGCAGTCTCGCGCGCGAACAGGTGCGCTCGCGCCTGGTCCTGATGGGCAATGCCGCCCACAGCCTGCACCCGGTCGCCGGGCAGGGCTTCAATCTCACGGTGCGGGATCTGGCGGCGTTGGCGCAATGTCTCCGCGCGGGCGCCCGGGCCGGTCGCGACCCGGGCGACCTCGGCGTGCTCGCCGGCTACGCCCAGGCGCGGGAGCCCGACCAGTGGCGCACGCTCCAATTCAGCGAGCAGCTGCCGGCGCTGTTCGCCAGCCGCGCACCGGTTCTGGCTCTGGGCCGCAATCTCGGACTC
Organism: uncultured Gammaproteobacteria bacterium; assembly: GCA_963708735.1. Taxonomy (GTDB): domain Bacteria; phylum Pseudomonadota; class Gammaproteobacteria; order Pseudomonadales; family Porticoccaceae; genus JAGPUQ01. The sequence continues at coordinate 10,213 of CAVPTW010000014.1, read as the reverse complement.
ACGGCGCTCGGCCTCTGTCCGCCGCTGCGGCGCGCGCTGGTGGATTTCGGTGCCGGTCTCGCGGTGCCCGCCGCCCAGGTAGTCGACAATGATGCGCGACGCTGATGTCCTGATCGTGGGGGCGGGCCCGGTGGGCGCCGCCTTTGCGCTCGCGCTTGCCCGTGGACCGGTGGGCGCGGAGCTTGCGATCACGCTGGTGGAGTCGCAGCCACCCCCGGTGCTGGCCGATACCCGCGCGCTGGACAGCCGTGCGCTGGCCCTCAACGAACGCAGCCGGCGTCTGCTTGAGCGGATCGGCGCCTGGCCCGAGGCGCTCGCCCGGCGCGCGTGTCCCTATCGGTCCATGGCGGTCTGGGATCGCGCCAGTGCCGGCCACGTCAGCTTTGACTGCGCCGAGATTCACGAGTCCCGCTTGGGGCACATTGTCGCGCAACCGGCGCTGGTGGCGGCGCTCGGCGCGGCGGTGCGCGCGCAGCCCAATATCCGCTTTCTGTGTCCGCAGACCCTGGCGCGGATCCACCGCCTGGCCGATGGCGGATGCGTGGCCGAACTGAACCAAGAGCGGATGCGTGCGTCCCTGCTGGTGGCGGCGGATGGACCGCGCTCGCCGCTGCGCGAGCGTTTCGGGTTCACTTCCCGGCGCTGGGATCCCGGCCAGATGGCGCTGGTCGCGGTGTTGCGCACCGAGCGCGAGCACGGCCACTGCGCCCGGCAGTGGTTTGCTCCCACCGGTCCCCTGGCGTTTTTGCCGCTCCATGACGAGGACGGCGACACCCGTTTCGTGGCCATCGTCTGGTCCCAGGAACAGGCCGTGGCGGAGCGCCTGCACGCGCTGCCCGACGACGCCCTGTGTCGCGAGCTGGAAATTGCCAGCGAGCGCGCGCTGGGCGCGATCTCCCTGCACGGCGAGCGCGCGCTGATACCTCTGGGTCAGCATCACGCCGACAGCTATGTGATGCGGGGAATTGCCCTGCTTGGCGATGCCGCGCACGCCATCCATCCGCTCGCCGGACAGGGAGTCAATCTCGGGTTCGCCGATGCCGAAGTGCTGGCGGACGAAGTGGCGCGCGCGCGGCAGCGCGGCCTGGGCGTCGCCGATGCCGGCGCGCTGGCGTGCTACCAGCGCCGGCGCCGACCGGAGAATCTCGCCATGCTGGCCGCGATGCGGGGGTTCAAGACCCTGTTCGGCCGCGAGGATCTGTCCAGCGCCCTTGCGCGTGCTGCCGGCATGGCGTTTTTCCAGCGTGCCGAACCGCTCAAACGGCTGGTGATGCGCGCTGCCGCCGGGATGGTCTGAGCGTGTTCGGGGTCGGCGCCGCAGTGGCGACCGGGCGTCCCGAACTCTGATGGCGGGCAGGTTGCCCTCGGGTTTACCGTCCCCGGGCGTTCAACTATAGTGCTTCGCCTTGGCTTTTCGCGCCGCGAAAAGTATTGGCCACCGTAACAGTTCCCGCGCTGCATACCTCGGTGAAGGGCCTTCGGCACACCGACCGAAGCGGTGGCATCGATATTTTTGGGGGATAAGACACCATGCCGGATCTGGCGCAGTTCAGACGGGAAACCCGCACCTGGCTCGAGGCGAACTGTCCGCTGTCGCAGCGCGAGCCAGTGGTCGAATTCGAGGATCGCTGCTGGGGCGGTACCAAGTGGAAGTTCACCAGCGACGACCAGAAGCGCTGGCTTGAAGTGATGGCGGCGCGCGGCTGGACCGCGCCCGACTGGCCGGCCGAATACGGCGGTGGCGGACTCAGCAAGGAAGAGACCAAGATCCTCCGCGAAGAGATGAATCGCATCAACGCGCGGGTGCCGCTGTTCAGCATGGGCCTCTCCATGATCGGCCCGGCGCTGCTCAAGTACGGCTCCGAAGCCCTCAAGCGCCAGCACATCCGCAATATCGTGGAAGGCAGGATCTGGTGGTGCCAGGGATACAGTGAACCCAACTACGGCTCCGACCTGGCCGGCCTGCAGACCCGCTGCGAGGATCGCGGCGACCACTTCGTCGTCAACGGCCAGAAGGTCTGGACCTCCTACGCCGACCGCGCGGACTGGATGTTCTGCCTGGTGCGCACCGATCCGGCGGCGCCCAAGCACGCCGGCATCAGCCTGGTGCTGTTCGACATGAACACCCCGGGGGTCACCGTCAAGCCGATCCGGCTGATCTCGGGCAAGTCTCCGTTCTGCGAGACCTTTCTCGACAATGTCCGGGTCGAGAAGGATCAGCTGGTAGGCACAATCAACAAGGGTTGGGAGCTCGCCACCTATCTGCTCACTCACGAGCGCGAGATGATCGGCAGCATCGGGCAGGGCAACGCGGGCGCCAAGCATCTGCACGACTACGCGGTGGAACAGATCGGGCTCGCGGGCGGTCAGCTGGCCGACAGCGCGCTGCGCACCGACATCGCGCGCTGGGAGATGGATAACCGCGCCTTTGAACTCACCGCCGAGCGCATCACCGACGAGGCCACCGCGGGACAGGGCGTGGGCGCAGTGTCTTCGGTGCTCAAGTACACCGGGACCGAGATCAACAAGCGCCGCCACGAACTGCTGGTGAGCATCCACGGCCAGCGCGCCCTGGTCTGGGAGGGCGCCGCCTACGACCACGGCCTGATGGCCACCCAGTGGTTGCGCACCAAGGGCAATTCCATCGAGGGCGGCACTTCCGAAATCCAGCTCAACATCATCGCCAAGCGCATTCTCGGCTTGGGCAAGGAATAAGGGCGATCACCATGGCGCTGGTACTCAACGAAGAACAACGCATGCTGAAAGACGCGGCGCGGGATTTCCTCGCCGCGCACGCGCCCGTGGCCCAGTTGCGCAGGCTGCGCGACGAACGCGATCCGCTCGGCTACTGTCCGGAGACCTGGCGGGCGATGGTCGAGCTGGGCTGGTCCGGCATTCTGGTGCCCGAAGCCCAGGGGGGGCTGGAGTTTGGCCATGTGGGGATGGGCCAGATCATGGAGCAGGGCGGCCGTACCCTCACCGCCTCGCCATTGTTTGCCACCGCCGTGATCGGCGTATCTGCCCTGGTGCTGGCGGGTTCGGAGACGCAACGCAATGCGCTGCTGCCGGCCATTGTCGCGGGCGAACTTCAGCTCGCGCCAGCCCTCGACGAGGGTCCGCATCACGCGCCGTTCCGGGTGCGCACCGGACTGGAAGCGCGCGGCGACGACTTCGTACTCAGTGGCGAAAAGCAGTTTGTCCCCGACGGTCACAGCGCCGATCAGTTGATCGTGTCGGCGCGCAGCGCCGGTGCGGTGGATGATCGCGACGGCATCAGTCTGGTGCTGGTGGATCGCAATGCGCCCGGCGTGACCGTGGAGCGGGTCGTCATGGCCGACAGCCGCAATAGCGCCATGGTCCGTTTTGACAATGTGGCGCTGCCGCGCGCCGCGCTGCTGGGCGCACCCGGCACGGCAAGCGCCGCGATCGAGCGCCTCACCGAGATCGGCAACGCGCATCTGGCGGCCGAGTTGCTGGGGCTGTCCATGGAAGCGTGCGAGCAGACCGTGGCCTATCTCAACACACGCAAGCAGTTCGGCGTGCTCATCGGCTCCTATCAGGGATTGCAACACCGCGCCGCGCATCTGTTCAGCGAAATTGAACTGCTCAAGTCGCTGGTCATCAAGGCGTTGCAATCCCTCGACTCGGGAAGCTCCGAGGCGGGGGTGCTGGCCAGTCTCGCCAAAGCCAAGGCTGGCGAAGTTGCGACGCTCGCCACCAACGAAGCGGTCCAGCTCCACGGTGGCGTGGGCATGACCGACGAACTGGATATCGGCTTTTTCATGAAGCGGGCGCGGGTCGCGGAGCATCTCTATGGCGATCACCGCTATCACTTGCGGCGTTTTGCCGCCCTGTCTGGTTACTGAACCCATGTATCGACTCCCGCATCGCAGCCCAAAAACCTTGAGGAAAACCCCATGACCATCCGCATCGACACCGCGAATCTCGCCGCCTGCATCGGCCAGGATGCCGGCACTTCCGAGTGGTTCACCATCGACCAGCAGCGCATCAATGATTTTGCCGATGTCACCCTCGACCACCAGTTCATCCATGTGGATCCGGTAAAGGCGGCCCAGGGACCGTTCGGCACCACCATCGCCCACGGCTTTCTCACCCTGTCGATGCTGGCCTATTTCCTCCAGAACGGGGTCGGTGTCGATATTCCGAACCGTACCATGGGCGTCAACTACGGTTTCGACAAGGTGCGCTTCCTGCAGCCGGTCAAGGTCAACAGCCGGATTCGCGCCAAGGCGACGGTGCTGGAAGCAGCGGAGAAAAATCCGGGGCAGTTCCTGTTCAAACTGGACATAACGGTGGAAATCGAGGGCCAGGACAAGCCCGCGCTCAAGGCCGAATGGCTCAGCATGATCTTCACCCGCTGAGCGTGGTTACCCAATCCGACCGACGGAGACAACGACAATGACGATACGATTCGATGGCCGGGTGGCGATTGTCACCGGCGCCGGCAATGGCCTCGGCCGCTCCCATGCGCTGGCACTCGCCGCGCGCGGCGCCAAGGTGGTGGTGAACGATCTGGGCGGCGCCCGCGACGGCACCGGCAGTTCGAGCGCGGCGGCGCAGGAAGTGGTCAAGCAGATCAAGGCCAAGGGCGGCGAAGCCATTGCGAACGGTGCAAACGTAGCCGATTTCGAGCAGGTGCAGGCGATGGTCAAGGACGCGATGGCCGCCTGGGGCCGCGTCGATATCCTCATCAACAACGCCGGCATCCTGCGCGACAAATCGTTTTCAAAAATGGATATGGCCGACTTCAAGCTGGTGATGGACGTACACCTGATGGGCGCGGCCTACTGTTCCAAGGCGGTGTGGGAAATCATGAAGGAGCAGACCTATGGCCGTATCGTGATGACCTCGTCGTCGAGCGGGCTGTACGGGAACTTCGGCCAGTCCAATTACAGCGCCGCCAAGCTCGCCGTGGTCGGCCTGATGAACAGCCTGGCCCAGGAAGGCGAAAAATATAATGTGCGGGTCAATTCGCTCGCGCCTGCCGCCCTCACCCGCATGACCGAAGACATCATCCCCGATCCCCGCGCGGCGGCCGTGATGCAGCCCGAGCCGGTCAGCGCCGGGGTGCTGGTGCTGTGTTCCGAGGACGCGCCCAACAAGTTCATTCTCTGCGCCGGCGCCGGCGGCTATGCCAGCGCCCATCTGTATGAAACCCGGGGCATCTATCTTCCCGAGGGCCAACAGACCCCGGAGGCGGTGCAGGAAAACTGGGCGCGGATCGACGATCCCCAGGGCGAGGAGCGGCTGTCCAGCGCCCTCAAGCAGACCGAGAAATTCATCGGCTATGCACTTGCTGCGCAGAAATCCAAATCCTGAACCCGGGTCTCCCGGAGGAGCACTGACATGAGAGAAGCCGTAATCGTTTCATCAGCCCGCACCCCTATCGGCAAAGCCTATCGGGGCCTGTTCAACGACACCGCCGGCGCGAGCCTGGGCGGCATCGCCATCCGCGAAGCGGTGGCCCGCGCCAAGGTCGATCCCGCCGAGGTCGACGACGTGGTCATGGGCTGCGCCCTGAGTCAGGGCACCACCGGCTACAACATCGGCCGCTGCGCCGCCCTCGCCGCCGGCCTGCCGGTCACCGTCAGCGGCATGACCATGGACCGCCAGTGCTCCTCCGGGCTGATGGCCATCGCCACCGCCGCCAAGCAGATCATGCATGACGGCATGACCGTCGCGGTGGGCGCCGGCTTGGAGTCCATCAGCCTGGTGCAGAACGAACACCAGAACCGGTACCGCGCCCAGGATCCCGACCTGATCGCGCTGCACAAGCACATCTACATGCCCATGCTGGAAACGGCCGAAGTCGTGGCCAAGCGCTACAAGATCAGTCGCGAGCGCCAGGATGAGTACAGCCTGCAATCGCAGCAGCGCACAGCGGCCGCGCAGCGCGCCGGCCTTTTCGCCGACGAGATCGTCCCGGTCACCGCCGAGGTGCGGTTGGTGGACAAGGCCACCGGCAAGGAGGCCATCGACATCCGCACCCTGGCGCAGGACGAGGGCAACCGGCCCGACACCACGGCAGCGGGGCTGGCTTCCCTCAAGCCCGTGTTCGAGGGCGGCGTGATCACTGCCGGCAACTCCAGCCAGTTGTCCGATGGTTCCGCCGCCTGCGTGCTGATGGAGCGCAAGACCGCCGAACAACGCGGCCTGCAACCGCTGGGCCTCTACCGCGGCATCGCAGTGGCTGGCTGTGAACCCGATGAAATGGGCATCGGCCCGGTATTCGCGATTCCCAAACTGCTCAAGCAGCACGGCCTCAAGATCGACGATATCGGCGTGTGGGAGCTCAACGAAGCCTTTGCCGTGCAGGTAATCTACTGCCGCGACAAGCTGGGCATTCCCGACGAGCGCCTCAACATCAACGGCGGCGCCATCTCCATCGGCCATCCCTACGGCATGAGTGGCGCCCGCATGGTCGGCCACGCCCTGCGCGAGGGCAAACGCCGCGGCGAGAAATACGTCGTCATCACCATGTGTGTCGGCGGTGGCATGGGTGCAGCGGGGCTGTTCGAAGTGCTTTGATGGGATTTGCTGCGGCCGCGTGACGGCGGCGGTTGATCAAAGGGGGTGCTTGGGCACCCCTTTTTTTCGCGTGTCCCGCACCCGCAAGTGGACAGGCTGCCGAGCGAAGTTCCATCGAATCATCGCGGGCGAAGCAAAGTTGTGTGAATCAAAATGAGATCGACTCCCATGGTCGCTCCGCGGCCGCCGATGCCCCAGAGTGGCGGCGACCGCTGCGAGGAGCGACCAGTCACCCGCCGTTCGCCCGTCTGTTCGCTTCTGCTACCTAATAGTAACGCAATGTATTGACAAAGAATTCTAGCCATTCAAGCCGGTTTTCTATGGCTGAGAGAATTGTTGCGTGCTAGAGTCCGCGCGATTAATTTCGTGACCGCTCGGCGTGGCTGATGGGCCATCGCCATGGCAACTAAATCAAGATCGGATGGGGGAAGCCTTGAAAACATTGCGCCAGCGAATTTCCGGATTTGTCATGCACAACGTATGGGCGTCGCTGCTCGTTCTGGGGGCGGTGACGGCGGTGTTTGCCGTCGGGCTGCGCAACGTCGAGCTGAAAACCATTTTTTCCGATCTGCTGCCCAAGAATCACCCCTTCGTCCAGACCTTCAAGGATCATCCGAACTTCGGGAACCCGTTGACCATCACGATCATGGTGAAGCGCACTGACGGGCAGACGATCTATAACGCGGAAACCCTGAAAAAAATCTGGAACATGACCCGCAACATCGATCTGACGCCTGCGGTGGATCATGACCAGGTGCTTTCGATCACCACGGAAAAAGCGCGCTACGCGGAAGCGACACCTTTCGGTATCGACAGCCAGCCGCTGATGGGCGATCACGCGCCCAGTACTCCCGAAGAGATCGCGGAATTCCGCGAGCGCGTGAAGAAGTCCCCGGCCAGCCAGAAGTTTCTTATTTCCCCGGACGAAACTGCCACATTGATTCAGGCCACCTTCATCGAGCGGTTGCTGGATTACCATACGGTGTTCGAGTTCGTGCAGAAAAAGCTTGTTGAAGACGAGCGTGACGGGGTGCATGAAATTTACGCTGCAGGCCAGCCCATGCTTACCGGCTGGGTGTTTCGCTACCAGCATCAGATGTGGATGATTTTTGCCATCACCGGCGGTGCCATGCTGGTGTCCCTGGTGCTCTATATGCGCAACTGGGTCGGAGTGGTGGCGCCCCTCGTGGTCAGCGGGGTCTCGGCGATCTGGGGCTTTGGTTTTGTGGGCTGGATTCAGCATCCCGTCGAGCCCCTGATCATGGTGGTGCCCCTGTTGCTGGTGGCGCGATCGTTCAGCCACTGCGTGCAGGCGACGGAGCGTTTTTATGAAATCTACCACCATGTAAAAGACAAAAAGAAGGCAGCCGAGATATCCCTGAGCGTCATGATGGTGCCGGGTACCCTGGGAATTATCACCGACCTGCTGGGATTGTTCCTCATTGCATTGGCGCCCATCCCCACCATGCAGCGTTTTGCACTCTTTACCGGATTTTGGGCTACGACGCTCATTCCGTGTGCTGTGTTCCTGTCGCCGTTGCTGGTGACGATTTTGCCAGAGCCCAGAAACGTAAGAAAAATCATTGGGTTGGACGAAGGTGAGAGATTCAGTGTTCACCGTGCTATCAAGCATGGGCTGCAACGGCTGGGGCGCATCACCTACGGCGCTCCCGCACGGGTGACCACGGTGGTGGTGGCGGTCCTGCTCGGCTTCAGCGTCTATAAAATGATGCAGTTGAAGATCGGCAATCCGGTCGAGGGCAGCAATCTGTTGTGGGAAGACTCCCAGTACAACGTGGCGGTCAGCAAGATCAACAGCCATTTTCCCGGGCTGAACACACTGGAAGTCATTTTCGAGGTCAAACAAGAGACGCAACAGCGTTTGCTGAAGCAGGCCAATACCATTTTCACGATGGCGGCGTTGCAGCGAGCGATGGAATTGTCGGATCCACCGCCCGAGGCCACGCTGTCATTCGCGGATTACCTTCCGGAGGCAAACCGGCTATTCAGTGGCGGCAATCCAAAATGGGCACCCCTCGATCCGACCGATCAGGCCGTCGAGGCGGCTGCCAGCGCGGTATTGTTTGGCAGTAGTCCCAAAGCGTTTGCCCATGTAACTGACTTTGTGCAGCAGAATGGCACGGTGTCGCTCTGGTACAAGGACAACAAGCAGGAGACGGTCGACATTGCCTTGGCGCAGGTTCGCAAGGCGGTGGATGCAATCGGGCTGGATCACGAGACTTTCAGGATCAGGCTCGCTTCAGGCACCATCGCGCTGCAGCAATCCATCAACGACACGGTCGACAAATATCAATACGCGATAATCGGCGCCCTGAATGTCCTGATTCTGATTGCCGCGGCCTTTGCATATCGTTCCCTGGTGGCGGGTCTGATATTGTTGATCCCGGTCAATGCGTCGAACATTTTTCTGGCTGCGGTAATGCAGCAGCTCGGCATCGGGCTCGATGTCAATACGCTGCCGATCAGCGCCATCGGCATCGGAGTCGGTATCGATTACGGCATTTATCTGCTCAGCCGCATTTGCGAGGAATATCAGGGGCATCGCGATTACGGTACTGCGATCGTTGGTGCTCTGGCGACGACGGGAAGGGCAATATTTTTTACTGCGGTCATTGTCCTGATCGGCATTCTGCCTTGGTATTTCCTTTCCGACCTGAAATTTCTGGCCGACATGGGGCTGCTGCTGGTGGTGGTGATGCTGATCAACATGGCGGTCTCCCTCGTGGTGCTGCCGCTGTTGGTATGGCTCATCAAACCCAAGTTTCTTGGGTCCGACAAACTATTGGTCGGCGAAGGCGTGGACCTCAGCGCGTATCTTGCGAGCGAAGAGGATTTGAAGTAGCAGTCTGACAAAAATTTTCCATGATCGCGGAATAGTTGGGGGGAGAAATCAACCATGCACATCAAGAAATACGATTTTGATTACAGCCGACGTTTTTTCATGGAGAAGACGGCGAAGGGTCTGATGGGGGCTGGGGTATTGACGTCGCTGTGGCCGTTGATCGGCAACACGGGGGAGATCGGCAAGGCGTACCCGGAGGAACTGCAATCGCTGGAGGCGTACACCAAGGGCAAGGTGAAGGAAGGGGATGTCATCACCGCCGCCAACGTTGAACATGTCAAAGACCTGCTGGACCCGGTGGCGTACCTGCATGTCAGTCAGATGGGCCGGCGTCTCAAGGTGGTTCCGCAGACGAAGGACGTGAGCAAGCTGTTCCCGCACGATTTTCTCGAGGCCACCCTGAAGAACCAGGGCAAGGCGGTGCTGGATGCCAATGGCAACGTGGTGGTGAAGGATACAGGCAAGCCGTGGATTGGCGGTCTGCCGTTTCTGAATCCCCAGAGTGGTCTGGAAGCCCTGGCCAACCTGACCCTTACCGGTAGCCATCACGATGAGTTCATCTATGCCGCCCGGGACTGGGATCTGTCTGCTCAGGGAGATGTGGAATATGCGTATGAGTTGGCTGTCTGCGAAAAGAACGCGGTAGGTCTCGTTTCCAGTCCCGATGGCCCCTATTGGCAGGGCCACGAAGACAAGCTGAAATACAGTTCAGTGTGGTTTGTGGGTCCCAACGACGTGAAGGGCACCTCCTTCCTGAATATCTGGAAATACGACCAGCGGGAGTTCCCGGATCTGTTTGGG